>NZ_VJXY01000090.1 GCF_014831675.1 Komarekiella delphini-convector SJRDD-AB1
GAGAAAGAACGCAATCAAAAAAAAGCCAGCGTCTATTGGGGTTTTAAAACCAAGGATGCACGTAAAAAAATGCAGCGTTTATATCCGAGCATTTAACCTAGCAAAATTGCCTTGGCAGACTACTAGGGGGAACATTCCGCAGATGGACAACGCTGAGGTCGGAAATGTCTATCCCTAATTCCATCGTGGGGGAACAGAATAATGCAGCTAATTGCCCTTGGCGGAATTTATCTTCTCGTTCTTGGCGGTCTTTGCTGCTTACCTGTCCTGTATGTTCTCGCCCTTCCATTGTTTGGATTTGCCGGGCGTTGGTTTGATAGAATTCTTTGAAAAAGCTGTTAACAAGGATTTTAGTTTTTTCGTTGCCTTGTAAGCGTCGGGATGTTAGAGGGTCAAAAGGAATTTCGCTGAGTGTTGTAGCTTTCCACAATAGACAACTAATTTGTAGCTGTACCTCTGATTTTTGTTGGTATAAAAAGCCAGCATCACACAAGGCATTAATTAAGGTACTGATTAAACTGGTGTATTCTTGGTCTGTTAAAAGTTGACTCCGCAATGACCAAGCGTTAGGCGAATGGCTACGCCACGCCTCCGGCGATCGCAAAAACCTGCCAATTTGACTTCTGGATGTCAGCTTAAGTTTGGCTTTCTCATTATTGCCACTAGCTGTAGTTGCCCAGGTTGCTTGATGTAACTGTTCGTTTTCATCAAAAGCCCAGGTTTGTTTAATGACTGGAATAACTTCACTTTTAAGTTGTTCTCGCTTTTCTTGTTGCAACAGTGGTGCATTGATTGCCAATGAACGCCGTAACAGGTTAAGCAAGGTTTGGGCTGCAATGAAACGTTCTTCAGGTGTCGCTTGCAGTAAGACTTGATGGCGGTATTTTTGCCAAAGGGCATTGTCAGTGCAGGCTTCCTGCAAGCCGTCATATTCAATTACCAGCAGTCCACACTGTTCGAGATTGGGTTGAACAATCCGCCATCCTCTACGTAAATCTTCGTAAAGACGGTATTCAATCAATTTGCGAAATATTTCTTCGTTGCGTTGTTTGCCTCTACCATATTCAGCAGGCTGTTCGGCGTAATCACTTTGAGACAGTCCCATCTGCTGGACAACGACACTGGCTAATTCGCTATGGGTAAGTTCTCCTTTTGCCTGAAGTGCGCCTAAAAGTGCTGCCCGTAAGAAGCTGGTTTGCACAAAGTCGTTGAAATGACCTGCTTGTAATGAGGCATCCTGGCGGTTATCGGTAAAGCTCAGAATTTTGGCAGCCTTAGCTTTTTCTCCAGTGAAAATTGGCTTAAGGCGACTAACGGTAGAAAGACAAAGCAGAGTGGTAGCTGTACTACGTCCTTCACTGCTGAGACGGGAGAGTTTAGCAAATTCTTTGGGCTTCCTGTCATGTACTACACCACAGTTAAGACAGGTAAGAAAGGGTTTAGGAATAAACCAACAGGCTGTTCCTTGCAATGCAGAGTTAGCAATTTTGCCATTCGCTAGGACTCTAATTTTTAAAGGAATAAATCGCCTATAGTCTTTTTTAGCGACTCGTCCTTGCCTTTTAGTTTCAGAGAACCAGTTATCAGGAAGCCTATCTTCATCGCTTTCAGCCCAAAGTTCTGGTTCATCTAAGGTAAGATAGCCTTCTTTAATATCTTCATCTTCAGGAGTGTCTAAGGCTGTAGGTAATTGCGGTAATACGATTCCTTTATCGCTGTTATAGCGGACGACATAGTAATCCTGTCCACATTCCCGGCAAAAAACGAGAGGATATAGTAGGCGGTCTTCGGTAGTTTTATACTGACCTTCAAGGGTGAGAAGGCGTTTCTCTCGATTTTCAATCGTGGCGTAAACGCTACCCCCTTGGGAAATGAATTGATGCAGGCGAAAGGCGAGTCCTTTTGTTTTGCTTCCCCAAAGAAACATTTGTTTGAGGATGGTTAAGCATTGTTCATAGTAACGTTTGAATGCTTCTTCGTCTGCGTTTACAATGTCACTAGACTCAGAGGCTAGTTTCTCTGCACCTTCTTGAAGGGTAATAGGTTGGCGGCGGACAAGATGCCCTTCTTTGTCTTCTAAGCCAAAGTTCATCTCAATCCAATAACTGAGGGGGTGTTGCTTAAAATTATCTAGGGTTTGTTCTGATTCATTTGGTAAACCTTCAGAAATACTTTCACGCAGTTTGTCCGTGGTGAGTATAGAACGCTGAATTGAACGTTCTAAAGTTTCATCAATAACATTGCTGGCTTTTATTTCTATACCAAATAATTTGCTGGCGACATCTGCCACCACCTGACGGCGTTGTTCGCGCGAACCGACTGTTGACATCGTGGCGCTAGTGCCAATGCAGAGCAATTTGTCATTACTTTTGCTACGTTGCCGGAGTTTGCGGATTAAGATGGCAACATCTGCACCTTGTCGCCCTCGATAGGTATGTAATTCATCGAGTACCAGGAATTTTAAATTAGCAGACTCTACCAATTTATTTTCGTGAGTGCGTGAGAGCATTAACTCTAGCATCACGTAGTTAGTAAGTAAAATGTGGGGTGGGTTGTTTTGAATTTCAGTTTTTCTAGTTAAACTTTCTTGCCCGGTGTATTGTTCGACGCGAATGTGAGTGTTAGGAACTTGGCGTAAAAATTTATCGAGTTCTTCTTTTTGGGAATTAATTAAGGCATTCATGGGATAAACCAATATTGCCCTAACTCCTGAAATTTCGGGATTACGTAGTAAATCATCGAAGATAGGCACAACGTAAGTCATGCTTTTACCGGAACCTGTTCCAGTGGTGACAACGTAGGGTTCTTGGCGTTGTGCGGTTTCAAATGCTTGCTTTTGATGGTAATGGAAAGTAAAAGGTGTACCGTCTTTTTTGCAGAAGTAGTTTTCGCTGTCTGGATGAAGGGTTTGCTGTTTTATTAACTCCTTGACTGTCGCACCTTTTTTATAGCTGGGATTCAGTTGAACTAGAGGGTCAGTCCAGAGTTGTCCTTTATCTAATTCTGCGTCTACAAATTCTTTAACCTTGGAGTCGCGGATTTTCAGGAAGCTTTCTATATAGCGACGATAATCGCCTATTACTTCGTTGCGGAAGTTGAAAATATCGAGATAATTCGTAATTTGTAATGGACTTCGCCCCGCTACGCTAACGTAATTCGTAATTGGGGGGTTAGTTGTAGATTGTCCTAAGCGTTGGTTAATCCATTCTTGAAGTTGGTGGTTAAAAGTTGGGGTAATGGTAGAGAAATCGAAAACTTCTTTAATTTCGGTTAAATCCCAAGTTTCAGGGATAGCTGTAAATAAAAAGCTTAATTGTTCTTGATTAACAGCTACTACGCCCGAACAATCTATTAATGCTAATTTCTGACCTAAGAGAGTGCTAATAGATAAAATAGCATTCTCAGGTTGCTGTATTAATTCATTTAACTTTACAGTGATCGCCATAATTTTTTAAAAAATA
Organism: Komarekiella delphini-convector SJRDD-AB1; assembly: GCF_014831675.1. GTDB lineage: Bacteria > Cyanobacteriota > Cyanobacteriia > Cyanobacteriales > Nostocaceae > Komarekiella. Next base: position 3,462 of record NZ_VJXY01000090.1, read on the forward strand.
AAAGTCACATAAATTTTGAATATGTATGGTGCGTTCCTGCGCTAACGCACTACCTATAGTTTCTGTTGCAATATTGGGTAATCCAATATTTGTAGGACTTACGCACTGTACAAAATAATCATGTTGTGTGTCCACGTAAATACGTTGTTTCAGGTTTTTATTAATCATTCTTTGATGGTAAATAGACCCGCGCTGTAGGGGCACAGCAATGCTCATACGTGTCAACTTAAGCTCAAACACTCAATTTCCCGTCGTTTCAGATCCCCCAACCCTCTTCAAAAGGGGGCATTCGATTCTAATTCCCCCCTTGGAAAGGGGGGTTAGGGGGGATCTCAAATCTAGGTGGTACATCGAAAAACTTTGAAATGATTATCAGACTAGGCTTTCACGTTAAGTTGACACCAATGAGCAATGCTGTGCCCCTACAACAGATGTGGTTTTTCAAATCTCCATATTTCGTCTTTCCTGCCAAAGCGTAACTCATAATTTATTGTTCTTCAGCAATCTTTCTCACTTCTTCCACATCTATTTTTAAACGTTCGGCGATTTGTTGAATACTTAATCCGGCTTCCAGCAAGATTGGTACAACTTCTAACTTAGTTCTTTTGAGAATACTTTGATAAAAAGCAGTTTTTTCTATATCTTCACCTAAATTCAGCGTGGTTTCTATTTCCTCCAAGCTCATATCTGGGAATTTGTAGACTACAACGGTTTGGATAAATGCTAGCACTCTCAAGCGGAGGTTTTCATCAGTTAACTCTTGTCTTGCTTGGCTGATAAGTTTTTTAGCAGTAGCAGGAGTTTTTCTGGAGGTTTCTACAAATAGTTTTGCAATTCCTATCTCTATAAAGTCATCTGTTTCATTGCTAAGTTCATTTAGAGGATGTTTGAAAAATCCTCTTGTCGGTATCAAAAGTTCTAGATCCCCCAACCCCCTTCAAAAGGGGGCATTCGATTCCGGTTCCCCCCTTTCTAAGTGGGACTTTAATTCCGGTTCCCCCCTTTTTAAGGGGGGTTAGGGGGGATCTAAAAGTGCCTAATATTACGTAAAAATTACATTACACATCCAAGATTTATTAAATAAATTTTAGATATTGTTGTACGCCAATTATTTATTTTTTTACATCTCTTGTACAACTTTCCTTACTTCCTCCGCTTTTAGTTCTAAGAGGATGTTTGAAAAGTCCTCTTGTTGGTAGCAAAACGTTCTAGATCCCCCTAAATCCCCCTTTCTAAGGGGGACTTTAATTCCGGTTCCCCCCTTTTTAAGGGGGGTTAGGGGGGATCTAAAAGTGCCTAAAGTCACAGCGAAACACTTTTCAAACACCTTCTGAGAGAGTGGAAAATAAACCATCTAAACGAAAAGATTGCTGTTTAATCTCTGGTGCAGTAAATTTATAAATTTCGGTGTTTGTTTCGGGTTTACCAATCAGTTCAAAAAATATTTGCGGTAGTTCTCTAATGAGTTCGTAGAAAATTGCATCTGTTTTCATATTATGTAAAAATTACATTACACATCCAAGATTTATTAAATAAATCTTAGATATTGTTGTACGCCAATTGTTTATTTTTTTATATCTCTTGTACAACTTTCCTTACTTCCTCCACTTCTAGTTCTAAACGTTCAGAAATTTGTTGAATACTTAATCCTAGCTCCAGCAAAATAGGTATCATTTCCAATTTTGTTTCTAGTTTTCCTTCTTCTTTCGCTTCTTGATAAACTCTAGTTTCTTTCAGCAAGTTTAGGTTCAGCATGGTTTCTATCTCCTCGCGGCTTAAATTCGGAAACTTGTAGACTACGATTGTCTCTATAAATTCTAGAACTTTTCTTTGGGTGAGAGTGTCTGTCAATTCCTCCTTTGCTTTATTAATTAGGGTTTTGGCTAATTCTTCGGCTTTATTTTCACTTTCTACAACTAAGCGTACAATTCCCATTTTCAAATAATCATCTGGTACGTCGTCAAGTTCATCTAGGTAAAAGCGACGTAGATGGGGTTCTAATAAAGAACGATAACGTTGGGGATAGGTACGTTCATTGCTGCGCTTGTCATAGATAAGTATTGCGAACCAATCAGGGTTGGGTGGCTGATATTGGGTGAAGTAAAGGAATATACTGGTAAACAGTCGGTCATAAAATTCTTCATCTTTGTAAAACTGAACCTCGATAAAGTACAGTGCTTCATTAGTGAATTCTTCGAGGGGAGAAAATACCCCATCTAATCGGAAACTTTTTTGTTTAATTTCTGGGGCGATAAACTCATAGATATTAATGTTAGTATCTGGTTTACCAATAATTTCAAAAAAGATGTTGGGAAATTCTTTAAATATCTCGTAGAAAATTGCATCTATTTTCATAAATTACGAATTACGAATTACGAATTATTCTATCCCATGCTTCCAGCACTAATCTTTGGGTGCGGTATTCACCAAATTGCTTAATTTCGTTGTTCTTTAAAACGCGGAATGTTTCACTGGGGAAGTCTTCGCCGTAGACATCAGCAGGGTCGAGAATATATCGCAATTCATCACGGGTGAGTCCGTAGAGTTTGGCGTAATATGCGTCTAATTCTGCTCTTAATAATGCACGTCTGTTGCTGTTCCAAATGAATGGTTCGCCGTCGTATCCCATGTCTTTGGCGAAGGGTTGCATATCCCAAGCGGTGTAGACTAATTCGAGTACACGAGTGCTGATAAATTTAATATCTTCTGGGGTGTATGCTTCTGGGGGAAGAACGGGAAGTTGCTTGAGGATGAAGTAACTAAAGTCAGTTCCACCCATTTTTTGTCTAGTTACGAAATCAAATACTAATGAATTTAAATTAGCTAAGAGGCAACCAATTAATGAGATAAATTTTATATTAATTAAAACAAGTGGTGCTTTATGTCCTACAGCAATTTTAGGTAATAAACTAAAAATAGCAGTACGTTCATCAGTTGATCTACAAATACTCCTAAAATCCAAAAGCCAATCTTTATCCCACTTCCCAGCCAACTTATTTTCCACCTCAACCCGACTCACCCAATAACGAGGTTGAACAGAAAAAGACGCATTACCCTTTTCCTCATCAGTCAAATCACGAGTATCACCACTATCTGTATAAGTCGCCCAACGGTGAGTGAATTGGTGAAACATCTTCGCTTCATAAAGCGGAACTAAACCATCCCCAGCCTCATTTTTAAACAAGCCGCTATCATTCGCCATATCAAACATTCGCATGAACAAAATACCCCAAGGGTTGCTACCTGTTTTTTCATTTTCCAAAACCGGAATATGCTGATAAAATTTCTTTGTTAATTCAGCATCTTGGCTAGTTCTAAAAATTGGACAAGTGAGCGTATTAGGATTAATTAAAGCAATATCTTGGGGTGTAAGCTGAAACAGACGCGCTTTATTATCTAACTGTTTAGGTTGAGTCAAGAAAAATGCAAAGTTACCGCGTTTGATTGGTTTACCACTAATAGCCAGTAGTGAAAATTTCATCCGGCTATCTACAGCAGCAAATAAGCCTTCTCGATTTTCAAAATCATACAAACTTGCTAAAGCTTGTTTTTGCGTCAAATCTCCAAAAAACTTTTTACAAGTGTCATCAGTTGCAATTCCTGTAGGAACAATCACCCCAACTCTTCCATCCAATGAAATTAACTTTCTCGTAGTCTCAGCAAATACAGCATAAGTATTGATATCTCCCACCGCAGTCAACGGAAATCTACTCGACTCGCGGATAAACTTACTTTGCGCCTCAGCATCATGTTTCGCATTTTCAAAAGCTTTTGCTAACTCAAGATTTTTCTTTGGTAATTCCTTAATCAACTTTTCCCGCGCTGCTTTATTTAAAGCATTAGCAATTTCAGCATTTTGAGAAGCAAAAAACTCTTTTTCTTGTAACTTAATCCGTTCCCAAGGTGGATTTCCTAAAACACAATTAAAACCACCTTGCTCAAATACTTCAGGAAACTCTAAGCACCAGTGAAAAAAGTGTTTTTCTTCAGCCAACTTATTTGCTGCATCTACTATATTTTTTGTTGATAAATTTCCCCGCAAAAGCTGAGTTAACACCGCCGTCGTCGGTAACAATTGCAAATTCTGTTCAGTCAATGGCATAAAAAATGCCGCAGTCCACAAATTACACGCTGAATAATCTCGCCACCATCCCGAATCATTACGAGTTTGCTGATATCGCGCTTGCTTTTCTTTCACTTGTTGCGGTGTAGCTTCAGCAATATCTCCTAACTCCCGCGCACTTTCTGCGTAGTGTGTACGTTCGGTTTCTAAACTTCCAAATATTGATAATTGTCCTTGGTTATCTATCTCCCGCTCTTTCTTATTCCGCTTCTTAAACTGAGTAGATAATTTCTTATCATCACCAGTCACCGCTTTATAAGCTTCATCAGGAATCCCATCTTGCAGACAATCTAAATCCAACACTCCCACCAAAGAATTACCACACTTAATTCTGTGGTCTAAAAAGCTAAGTGGTAATTTACCAGGGAAGCCTTCAATCCATAATGCTACTTTACATAAATCAACTGCTAACGGATTTAAATCTACCCCATAAATACAATTTTGAATTACATCTCTAATCGCTAACTTTAAAGGTTGACTACCTGGTTCAGCTTCACCAGTACGAACTTTGGCTAATTCTTTACCAATACGTCTTGCTGCTGCTAAAAGAAAATGTCCCGAACCGCAAGCAGGGTCACAGACTTTTAAACTCAGGAGTGCTTTTTCTAATTGATGATTGTTTTCTAAATTGCGAAGTTTTTCTTCAATTACAGGTTCAAGTGCAGTTTTGATAAGTTGTTGTACAAGCTGGGGTGGCGTATAATAAGAACCAGTAGTTTTTCTGTCACTACCAAACACCAATTTTAATTCGTAATTCGTAATACTTCGACTGCGCTCAGCACAAGTTCGTAATGACGCTCGCGGACTCGCTACCGCTACGCTAACGTAATTATTAGGAGTGATTTCTGGGTGAAAATCAAGGAGACTTTCATACACGCTTCCTAATTCTTCCACATCTAGGAATTCATAATTCACCCGTCGTATCTGGAATTTATCTTGATACAGTGACAACTGACGAATAGCTACGAGTAAATCATAATTATCAATCGCACAATTATCTAAAGCTGACAGAGTTTCGGAACCAAATAAATCTCCATTGAGGGGAGATAAACCAAGTACTTCCCCGCGCCAGTTTTCATCAAACAGCAAAAAAGTCACTCGCAAACCTTGCCATAAATCTTGAAAACCTTCCCGCCGCCAATGGGGGCGTTCTGCTAACTCTCGCAGTCGTTCAATACTGTAATATTCTCGGTAGATTCGCGCTTTCTCTAAATCATCTCCAATTAATAATAAATTGCGGGATTCTGCCACCATTAAAAACAATAGGCGATAAATTAATCGCAATAATTGGCGATAGAATTCGTAACTTGTAATTTCTGTTTCGTAGTGTGGAGTAATTCCTAACTTTTGACGCAAGTGTTCGTTTTGAGGATGTTGGATGAAGCCGTTACCTAGCTGAACTAAAGCTTTTTCAACCCCATCGCGCAGTTTCTCGCGTACTCGTCCCCCATGTTGCAGTGCTTCTTGGTGATAATATTCCAGCAAACACTTGTCTGCATCATCGATACCTACAGGCAAGCGGGAACGGTGAAACAGGCGATAAAATAGCCCAAACTCAGCAAAGTTCTCACCGTTGAGAATTTGCTCTAAGTCAAATTCAACATAAGTAAGGCGAGTCATCAACGAAGAATCACGCAGTAACCTCCAACGAAAACCATTGGTTGCGATCGCCCACAGATGCTCTGTCTTGTTAAGATACTCCTGCACCAGTGCGTGTGCTGATAACCTGGGCATTCCACTGGGAGGACGTTTATCAACTTCTAGCCGACAACCAATAATGTGGATAGGTGGTTTATTTTCTCCCGGTTCCGCACGGTGGGAAATTGCATAAGTTTTATCCTCTACTACTTCGGCTGTGGCAATATATACAGGTTCATAACCTAAACTCTGTAGTAGTGGCACTACCCATAATTCACGGGTAATACTTGTAGCCGAGTTATTTTTATCTAGTCTTGCCAATGCTCTTTGGAATGCTGCCCAGTATGCTTTAGCATCGCCCCAGGCAGTAGCAATTTCATCTGCTAGCTTGTCAGTTTTATTAAAACCAAAGTCTTCTGGTAATTGTCCTTTGATGCTGCCTTCTAACATTTGGGCAGTCATATCTGGAGCCAGTAAATTTCCTTCAATTTGAAGCGCAGTTAATGTAGTTTTCATATTTAGAGAATTAAGAGGGTGTTTGAAAAGTGTTTCGCTGTGACTTTAGGCACTTTTAGATCCCCCCTAACCCACGCCAGTCGCTCATGGGGGAAACCCCCTTGGCGCTAGCCTCTCCCTTTGGGAGAAGACCGCGCTGGCTCCCCTTAAAAAGGGGGGAACCGGAATCGAATGCCCCCTTTTGAAGGGGGTTGGGGGATCTAGAACTTTTGATACCGACAAGAGGACTTTTCAAACATCCTCTAAGAATAAAAAATTAATGGCTGGTTGTAGTACCGAGCTACTACAACCAGCTTTTTACTTGCGTCCGGGTTGGAGAATGAAAAGGCCGAGAATATCCATTGGCAATTGCGGAGTAACGCGAATTCGACCTTCTTGGGTCATTACTCTGACGCGCCTATGGCTTTGTAAAAGTTCTTCTGCTCTTTGTCCTGCAAACTTTTCCAAATCTGGTTGGAGTTCTTCTAGCCTTTCGAGTAAATCAGCAATTTCCACCTGCTTGATAGCTTTACCAACATCACTAACAGGCTTGGCCTGTTGCAGTAATGAAGTTGCTTCTAACGGCGACAACCAATTAGGGCTAGAAGGCGAACCTCTAAAGCCGATAACCGCACATTCTTCCGCTAGTAGTGTGGTATTTCTGGTTTCTGTACTACGCTTAGAACTATCTAACAAATGCCGTAACCTTACTAACAGCAAAGTCGTGCGTTTTTGTACAGCATTAGTTGTAGTAAAGCCGCATCGTGCTGCGATCGGTTCAGTTCTATAGGAAAGTGCATCTTCTAAGATGTACTGCGCTAAACCTTCTACCAAAGAGTGATTCCGCCCTACGTATTCCACGCCTTCTGGTGCAGGGGTGGTAAATGAGAGTAAACGCGACTTATCCTCTATCGTTGACTTGAGAAAATCTGGTGGTTGTGAGAGTAACCATCCCTGTTTTTTCTTGATTAAAGAACAAGAAATGCGATCGCACGCCGACAAAACAAACCGCTCTACATCCTGCTCATTACCTAAAATCTGGTCAGAGTCAATCAACTCCTGTTCTACTTGCTCTGGTTTAATAGCACGTTGAGCAAAGCGAGTGCGATTGATTTTTTCCCGTTCTAGTGCGTTGTCCCAATTCTTATGAACTTTATCAACCGCAGATTCTTCTTGAAACTCAAACAGCGATAACTGGATAGCCTCAGTACTATGTTCAAACAGGGATTTAAATACTGCTTCTGCTACAGTCGTGCTTTCCATTGGTACGGGAACAGTAATCCCTAAAGACTTGTGAATCTGCACAGCTTTACGAATCAAAACATCCAAAACTGCGCCATCAACGGGATTATCCCGACCATAAAGTAAGCAAGCTTTCACCTTACTGGCAGTTTGTCCATATCTATCTATACGTCCTTCGCGTTGCTCTAGGCGGTTAGGGTTCCAGGGTAAATCGTAGTGAATGACACCACTGAAATGTGTTTGCAGGTTTACCCCTTCACTCAAACAATCTGTAGCAACTAGCACTCGTTGGGGATAAGATTTTAACTCTTCTAGGCGGATTTCCCGCTCATCCTCTGAAAGTTCCCCAGTAATGGCAATTACCCGAATTTGTCCCTGCGGGTTCGCAGTCGCTTCAAGTCGGGAAACCCGCCCAATGCGCTGCTCACTACCTTTCTTCTGTAACTTTTGTCTGAGAGCATCAGCTACATAATTTGCAGTAGCAATATACCGACACCAAATAATCGGGTTCATCTCGTCTTTGAGCAGAGATTCTACCGTAGCGATGCATGATTGCAGTTTTTGGTCTTTGCCACCTTGCAACTTTTCTGCTGCTTGCACAAAAGCTTTTAACTTGCGTTTATCTGCGTCCTTATAGCTTTGCTGTCCCTGTTCGATTACTACAGTTGGCGATGCATCAACTGCTTGTTCCTGCTCTGTGGGATCGTGGACATAAGAACTCATCAAGTCTTCGTCTAAATCATTGAGTAAGCGTTCCCTATTAGGGTTGCCGTTCGCGGTAGCATCTCTGAAAGAGAAGGCATCGCCTGATTTACCAACTTGGCGATTTAATGTAGCGATCGCCGCCGCAGGTGAAGACATAACACAGCGAATCAAAGCCAAGGCCGACCAGTATCTTCCCCGACGTTGAGCATGAGTCATGTCCGCCGTAGTCGTTTTCACTAGACCACGGGCAAAATCATAGACTTCATCAAATAATTCTTTGTATTCTTTTGATAACTTGTATGGCTCCTCGCTTGACTCTCGTTCGGGAAAAGGAGTTTCGTTCCCTAGCCAAACCTTGACATCCGCTCGTCTGCGCTGAACGAAATGATTGGCTAAGTTGTCTCGTTGTTTGTCAGTTAAGCTATTGAGATTGAAATGCTCAAATTCTGGTTTCAGTAACCCTAGTAGTGACAAGAAAGACTCTTCAATCCCACTATGAGGAGTAGCTGTAAGTAACAGTAAATGTTGTTCTTGTTTTTGGGCAATTTCTGTAATTAGCTGGTGGCGCTGCTGCTGCGACGTAGTTGTTTTATTTGGACGAGCGCAAGTGTGAGCCTCATCTACAATCACTAAATCGGGGCAGTGAGTTATAAAACTAGCACGCCGACGTTCTGCTTTGGCATAGTCCAAGCTCACAATTAGGTGACGATAATAACTAAAAACACTGTCATTATTTGGTATATTCCGCTCTAATTTAGAAGCTGTACCAGAACGTACTACCACGGCATCAATATGAAACTTTTCCCGTAATTCCTGCTGCCATTGGTCACACAAGTGCGGTGGACACAGCACTGCAATTCGCTTGACCTCACTTCGGTCTAGCAACTCACGAGCTATTAATCCAGCTTCGATGGTCTTACCAATACCTACATCATCAGCTATCAGTAATTTTACTGTCTCTAACTTCAACGCCATCAATAAAGGAACTAACTGGTAGGGACGGGGACACAATGATAACCGTCCTAAACAGCGAAATGGCCCCGCACCGCTACGGAGTAAAAGACGTGCAGCATCCATAAGTAAAAGTGCAGCTGCATGGTCTTGTACGCTATTAGCTTGAGGTAAAGGAAATGTGGCTGATTGAATGCTCTCTAGCTTTTCTTGTAAAAGTTGTTGATAAATACCAGCTATTTCGTCTTCATTTCCAGAAAGCGGTCGTAACCGAATAACATCCTGGTTTTCTGAAGGTAGTACCACCCATTGCCGACTGCGACAGGTGACTATAGAACCGGGTGAAGGGTTCACAGTTTGCACCATTGTTAGCCTATATTAGTATTGAAAATTTGGCAGCAGATTAATTAGTAAACGTAGTAGTAATTACTGAATTAATACTTGTGAGCAAGCAAGTAGTATGCTCACAAGTCTTTTCTGTTGTAAAGTACGCTTAAGTACAATGTAAGTAGTAAGATTACGTAAATAAATCACTTTTGATAAAATTTCTGCTTTTGACTAAGAGCAAGTAATAATTACTGCGATCGCAGTAAGAGGTTGTTTGAAAAGTGGTTGGCTGTATCTTTGCACTTGTTGATCCCCCCTAACCCACGCCAGTCGCTCATGGGGAGCCACCCCAAGGCGGAGGTTGCCGACGCTCGTTCGCGCAGCGTGTCGCA
>NZ_VJXY01000025.1 GCF_014831675.1 Komarekiella delphini-convector SJRDD-AB1
GGTATCAAAGGAAATATCGACGACTAGTTGTGCGATGGGAGCGGATTTCTGCCTGCTTTAACGCTTTTCTTTCTCTAGCCACAATTCATATTTGGATGAATCGGATTTTATTAGTGGGATAGGTTCAACTAACTGTATTTTGGAGTTTTGGTTTTTATAGACGTTACTGGCGCTATGCCAGTGTTGAGGAACTGACATATATAACCATGTTGATGGTGGGTGCAGTAATCGTCCAAACCATGACATTTGATATTCTTCATGGCACAGAGCCTTTTATTATAAATAACCTGCCGCGATCGCTACCATTTATTGATGGGTTATTGTCGTGTATTTTCATTGGAGCATTGCGTTTCAGTTTTCGGGTTGTGGAAAGATTTAGCCAACGACAAGCAGTATTTAACCCACAGGAGCGGGTGCTGATTATTGGTGCTGGTAGTGCCGGAGTTTCTCTTGTACAAGATATGCAACGTAATCCTCAGCTGGGTTTTCAGGCTGTTGCCTTCATTGACGATGATCCTCGAAAGTTAAATGCACATATTAGTGGCATTCCAGTAGTTGGCGATCGCCACCAAATTCCTGATACTTTGAAATCTCTCCAAATTCATAAAGTTATCATTGCCATGCCTACTGTTGCTGGACAAGTTATTCGGGAAATCCTAGATATTTGTAAAGCAACTGGAACGCAGGCTAGTACCTTACCTGGAATACATGAAATCCTCAATGAACGTGTGCGGGTAGATAGTATTCGGGATGTCAGAATTGAGGATTTGCTCAGACGAGAACCCGTACAGACAGATATTGAGCGAGTGTCTAAATTTATCAAGGGTAAGACAGTATTAATCACAGGCTCAGGTGGATCAATTGGTAGTGAACTTTGCCGACAAATTTTCAAATGCCAGCCTAGCAGAATGATACTTATTGGACATGGAGAAAATTCTGTATTCAACATCCACCAAGAATTAGAACAACTTATTCAAGTACTTAAAAATGATGGCAAATCGCCAATAAATACCCCTCATATTTACACTTTTATTGCTGATCTTCGATTTCGATATCGATTAGAACATGCTTTTGAACGATTCCAACCTGATGTAATTTTCCACGCTGCGGCTCACAAGCATGTTCCCCTGATGGAATTAAATCCGCCAGAAGCAATTACCAACAATGTAATCGGGACAAAAAATTTACTAGAAGTAGCGCTGAAATATGATGTCAAACATTTTGTGATGATCTCCACAGATAAAGCAGTTAATCCCACCAATGTTATGGGAGCTAGTAAAAGAGTTGCTGAAATGTTGGTACTGCAAGCTGCAAGGGAAAGTGGAAAGCATTATGTTACCGTGCGTTTTGGCAATGTTTTGGGTAGTCGTGGTAGTGTAGTTCCCACTTTTAAAAAACAAATTGCTACAGGTGGCCCAGTAACCGTTACCCATCCCGATATCTGTCGTTATTTCATGACCATTCCAGAAGCAGTTCAACTTGTTTTACAGGCTGGGGTACTTGGTCGTGGTGGTGAAGTTTTAATGCTGAATATGGGTGAACCTGTCAAAATTGTTGATTTAGCCAAGGAACTGATTCGCCTTTCAGGCTATGAGGTAAACAAAGATATTGACATTGTGTTTACAGGATTACGGCCAGGGGAAAAGTTGTTTGAAGAACTGTTTATTAAAGGAGAGGAATATGAACCAACTCAGCACGAGAAACTATTTGTTGTCAAAAATGCTAGTCGGATTATTCCCAAAAATCTAAATTTAGGTGTGGAAACATTGTGTATAGCAGCAGCTAAAAATGATGTTAATTCTATCATGTTTTTGCTTGAGCAATTGATATCAGGATACAAACCAAAATACTTGGAAAATAATCTATCAATAGGTAATTCAAGAAATAGTGCTCTAGTCAAAAACTCCAATGGAAATATGCTGGCGAAAGCAGAAACATGAGGTACTGGATCAACTAGAGAATTTGAGCTTTGTCTTGATGTAGTTTTCATCCAAAAACTCCAATATGAAAGTAATTCATAATCGTCACAGCTTAGTACATGGCTTAGATAGCAGATCTGTTGTGAATTCAAGCTATTTTTCTTCTTTGAAAAAAATGGCAAGAACTTTTGTCAGAAGAAGATGTGAATGGTCAATTGGAATTTACACAGGCGAATCACTTTTTGATTTCAGTTCAACAGAAAATATCAAAAATCCAGTTTTGACTGCAAAAGATGTAACAGATGTAACAGCCGACTTTGTTGCCGACCCGTTTATGGTTCGTCATAACGACATTTGGTATATGTTTTTTGAAGTGCTGAATAGTTTTAATGATAGAGGAGAAATAGGACTAGCAACTAGCAATGATGGATTCAATTGGGATTACAAACAAATAGTAATTAAAGAACCCTTCCATTTGTCTTATCCTTATGTGTTCAAATTCCAAAATGAATATTACATAATTCCAGAAAGTTATGAAGCTAATTCTATTCGCTTATACAAAGCAGTTGACTTTCCTACTCAATGGACATTTGTAAAAACTTTAATAGATGGCAGAGATTATGTAGATAGTTCTATTTTTAATTTTAACGACAGGTGGTGGATATTTACATCGTCGTCACAAAGCAATATTCTCCGTCTCTATTATACTGATGACCTGATGGGGCATTGGATTGAACATCCTCAAAGTCCTATTATCGAAGACAATCTAAACATAGCAAGACCAGGAGGAAGAGTAGTAGTATATGATGGTCAAATTTTCCGATATACCCAGGATGATGAGGATTTATATGGTAGTCAAGTGCGAGCATTTGAAATAACCCATCTGACAACAACAACTTATGAAGAAAAACAAGTCAGAGAGAATCCTATTTTAAAAGCTAGCAAATTTGGTTGGAATAAAACTGGTATGCATAATATCGATCCTCACCAGATTACAAAAGATAAATGGATAGCCTGTGTGGATGGATATCAAATAGTTTTTGTGCTCGGTGTAGATCTGCAAAAGCTAATATCACTTTGACCAGATGCAACAAAAAAACCTACTAACACTACGCCGCAATTTCTCCTGGACTTTCACTGGCAATTTTGTTTATGCAGCTTGCCAGTGGGGAATGCTGGTAATGCTAGCTAAACTCGGTAGTCCAGAAATGGTAGGTCAGTTTACTTTGGGACTGGCTGTAACAGCACCCGTAATTATGTTGACAAATCTCCAACTACGAATTGTCCAAGCAACAGACGCTAAAAAACAGTATTGTTTTAGCGATTACCTGGGGCTGAGGCTAATTTCGACAATGTTGGCACTTCTGGTGATTGCAGTTATTAGTTTGTCAGGAGGATATCGCTGGGAAATATCCTTAGTTATTTTCCTGATCGGTTTGGCAAAGGCGTTTGAGTCTATTAGCGATGTATTTTATGGGCTAATTCAGCAGCATGAGCGCATGGATCGGATTGCGACATCGTTGATGATTAAAGGGCCTTTAGCACTGCTACTACTGGGCATTGGAGTACATATATCCGGCCGTATTCTGTGGGGTGTAGTTGGGTTAATTTTTGCTTGGGCTGTGGTGTTGTTTGGCTACGACATTCGTAGTGGGATCTTGATGCTGAAGCAGAGGTCACAATTGCAACCCCGTTGGCATTGGAAAACTTTAGCGCATCTGATATGGCTCTGTTTGCCTTTAGGGCTTGTGATGATGTTAATTTCACTTAATAGCAATATTCCCCGCTATTTTATTGAGCGATATTTAGGTGAGCGAGAACTGGGAATTTTTGCAGCCATAGCCTATTTAATGGTGGTAGGAGGTATGGTAGTAAATGCCCTAGGGGAGTCAGCCATTCCTCGCCTGTCTAAATATTATGCAGATGGCGATCGCATAGCTTTCCGCACGCTCCTACTCAAGCTGGTAGGAATTGCTACTCTATTGGGCGGAGCAGGTGTTTTAGTGGCTGTGGTGGCTGGGCGGCATATCCTAACTATTGTGTATCGACCTGAATATGCCGAGCACACAAATTTGTTTATCTGGCTAATGGTTGCGGCTGGGATTAACTACATATCGTCCTTCCTCGGCTATGGAATGTCGGCAGCCCGGTACTTCCGCATCCAAATGCCTTTGTCTGCCGTTGTGGCAAGTATCTCAGCCATAGCTTGTTTATGGTTGCTGCCCAAGTGGGGATTGTTAGGAGCTGCGATCGCACTATTGATTGCAGCAATTATCCAAGCAGGTTTAAGTTTGGCAATTATTCTCCATGCACTGCATAAACCACACGGGTACAAGGAAGGAGAATTAAAATCATGACTTTAGTTAGCAAACCTTCTATCCGCATTCTGCAAGTTGTTGGTGGGATGAACCGGGCTGGAACAGAAACTTGGCTGATGCATATCCTCCGCCACATTGATCGCGATCGCTTCCAAATTGATTTTTTGGTTCACACAACCAAGCCCTGCGCTTACGATCAAGAAATTCGCACTCTCGGCGGACAAATTATTCCTTGCCTGAAGCCATCGCAACCTTTGTTGTACGCTCGCAACTTCCGACGTATTTTGGATGAATACGGCCCTTATGACATTATTCACAGTCATGTCCATCACTTTAGCGGCTATATCCTCCGCCTAGCACGGCAAGCTGGTGTACCTGTTCGCATTGCTCATAGTCACTTTGATTCCTCCTCACTTGCTGCTAAAGCACGATGGCACAAGCGTTTGTATCTAGCTTTGATGGAACGATGGATTGCTTTTCATGCAACGGCAGGTCTGGCATGTAGTTACAAAGCAGCTGAGGCTTTGTTTGGAGTGCCTTGGAAAACCGATCCACGTTGGCAAATACTTTATTGTGGCGTTGACCTGAAACCCTTCCAAACTTTTATTGATCCAGTCACAGTTCGTGCAGAATTTGGTATACCTAAAGACGCCTTTGTAATTGGTCATGTTGGCAGATTTGAGCAAGCAAAAAACCATCAGTTTCTTTTAGACATTGCTGTAGAAGTTATTAAGCGAGAACCAAGGATGTACCTCTTACTTGTAGGTGATGGTTCTCTACGTCCAGATATTGAGCAAAAAGCTATGCAGATGGGTTTAGCAGGCCGCGTCATCTTCACAGGTGTTCGTCCTGACGTAGCCCGAATCATGCTGGGAGCTATGGATGCATTTCTATTTCCATCCCTTCATGAAGGCTTAGGCTTAGTGTTAATCGAAGCACAGGCAGCAGGGCTACCCTGTATCTTTTCAGACGTTGTTCCGCAGGAAGCAGATGCGATCGCGCCTTTGGTACAGCGAATTTCCTTGTTGCAACCTGCCTCTATCTGGGCTGAAGCAGTAATAGCTACTACTAAGCAGAATAAATTAATGATTACTCAACCAGAAGCTCTTGCCATTATCCAAAAGAGTAAATTTGATATTCGTAAAAGCACGAATCAATTGCAATTTCACTATGTTGAACAATTAAATAAAGCTTTATATAGCGGTTCTCGATTGAGTAAGGTACACAGAAGTTGTAATTAACCACAGATGAACACCGATGAGTTATCTGTATTTATCTGTAGTTCATTTTTCACTTATTCGCCTTTTTGCAAGGAGTCTGATTTGTATCTTAGGAAAAGCTATAGTTTTGCAAAATATCTAGTAATAAATTTGTTATTTAAGTTAAGGAAATAAAATGTATAAATCTCTCATCCGAGAAACTTTTATAGTTATTCTTCTTGCCGTTTTATTTGGCGGGGTATCTCTTATGGATTTGGGTGATCCAGATTCCTCTATCGATCCATCTATTTTAAAATTACGTCATCTGATGAATGGCATAACTTTACTAGTTTTTTTAGTAATGTCTCGCTTTAAAATATGGCATTTTCCTAGTAAGCCTTTAACTCTGACTTTTTTTTGGTATTCATTCTCTTTTGTTTTTTTCTTATCTGGTTCTTTTCATGATGATTTAACAATAATCAGAGATAGTATATGGCTCATGATTGCTATACCAATTATTTTTTTCTCTGTGCTACCTAAGCTGATGAATAAATCTGCAAATTTCCTGATTGCACTGGGACTTTTACTGGGACTATTACCCTATATTATTACTTCCTTATGGCTCCATCCTATCTGGCAATCTACACAATCATATCGAGGTGTATTTTATAATTCAAATCAGCTAGGAACTACAGGCGCAGCAATTTCGGCTAGCATCTTTATTTTGTTAATTGGTGCTATATCAAAGAAAAAGAATGTATTTTATATAGTAAGCCTAAATTTCATTTTATTTTCAAGTCTGATTATTATTCTTTTATCTAATGCTCGTACATCTTTGATTGCATTCTTTATTATGTTTGTAATTTTATGTTGGCAATTATTACGAAAACCGAATTATTTATTTAGCATTTCTTTGATAATTATTGCAACTATTACAATTCTTTTAAATCTTGTTCAACAAAATCCCTTGCTATTAGAGCAAATTAGTAGAATTCAAAATAAGGAATCTATCAGTGGCAGAGATCAAATTTGGATGCAAACAATCAAAGATATGCAATTACTAGGTAATAACAGTAATTACTTTGACTTAAATTTTGGCATGGGAGGACACAATTCTATTATTGATATACTTGGCGTTTATGGTATATTGGCAGCATTTTTTATGACTTGTTTTGCAATAAGTAGCTTTTATTATACTTATTCTTATTTTAAAAAATATGCAAAAGATGATGCTTATGCGATCGCACCATTTATAATTACAACTTGCTTTTGGATTATAGCTATGACTGAGAGTATGTTTGGCGCTTTAGGTAATGCATTGACCCAGGCTTATATGATGTCTATGGGAGTAGTTATACACCACAATAAACGCTGATATTAATTTTAAATTTATATATATGAGTAAGATATTATGTTAACACTCAGCAACGTAGCTATTCTGGCAAACAAAATTCAGGCGATCGCAGCTCATATACAGCGCATAGCTCGTATTGCCCGTAGCATATTTCCACGCATTTTTAGAACTGTAATGCGTTCAAGACTTCTTATAGGTTGCATACTTCTGATGGTGTCACTGATGATGCACCTGCTAATAGGTTCAGCAGAACCCCAACGAACTAGCAAGAAATTGCTTGAGTATGGCTGGGATGTCCCAACTCCTGATTTTTTCCGGCAGCATATTAAGCAGATGGAGCAGCACCCATTTGATGGCGTAATTGTCAAGCTTAACGTGGGTAAAGAAGTCTTTATAAAATCATCCTACCCCAACACAGCGTTTACGCAAGATCGCAAAAACCTGGCTGCCACGACTTCCTCTAAGCTCACCGATAATTTCGTATTGATGTGGTCTTCTATGGAGTATGGGTGGGACTGGTTCAACGATACTGACTGGGCTGCCACCGAAAAGAACATTAGCAACTTTGCTAAGACTGCCAAAGCTGGTCGTTTCAAAGGCATTGCTTTCGATCCGGAGCCGTACACCAACAATCCGTGGAATTATGAGACACAACGCCAGCACGACAGCAAAACTTTTGAAGAATATCAAAAGCAAGTGCGAAAGCGCGGGGCCCAATTTATGAAAGTCTTGCAAACAACGCAACCTCGTACAGAGGTTTTCAACCTTGGTCTTTTGAGTTGGATGAAGTATTTACTGGAAGAAACCACCGACGCAGATGAGTTACAAAAGCGGCTCGTTAGCGATGGTCATGGGTTATGGCCGGCCTTCATTAACGGTATGCTCGATGCGGTTCACTCAGACTCTATCATCATCGATGGCAACGAACGAGCATACTACTCTTACTGTGCTGCTTGGTTTGCAGCTATCCGCAAGATGATTCAGAAAGACGCGCGGGCGCTTGTCGATTTGGTGAACCATACCAAGTACGACAGCCAAGTGAAGATTGGTCAAGCGGTCTATATAGATCTTTTGCTCGACCTTTTTAAAAAGCCTGCCAACAATGTCAACAACGATTGGTACGGTGTCAGAATGCCGCACTTCCTATCGCCAAATGACCGACTACGGTTGTTAGAACATAATACCTACTACGGACTCCGCACCGCAGATAAGTATGTGTGGATATACAGCGAGGCAATGGATTGGTGGCAGAATCGCATTCCTAGAGGCGCAGAGAATGCTATTCGGCGTGCCAAGGCAAAGATTCAAAAAGGTGAGCCGCTTGGGTTCAATATTGAGACTGCCACTGAAAAAGCGCTCAAAAAGTGGGGGCCAATCGAAAATACGGACAAGTGTTGGCAAGACGGCCCGCTAAGACAAAGAAGTTTTCAGACTTCTTTATTTAAAAAAATACTCTCAAATAATTGCTTCAGTTCGTTTTTAAAGAAGCAAAAAATGATGATTACAAAAGGATAGGTGTTGCTGAATATGAGTATGAAACTCAAAAATTTAATCTCTCAAACTTTTATTCTCTGTGCCTCTGTCTTGAAAAGTTTCCTAGGTCGGGCTAACCCTCCTTCTCCTGACGGAGATGCTACGCGAACAGAACTTTTCGCTGCGTCTCTGCGTGATATTAATTCATACTTTCACTCAGCAACACCAAAGGATAAATAGTAAAACTAGTAATTTAATTTAAGGCGTTGCATTATGCAAAAAATTCTTCATTTAATACACAGTTTTAACAGAGGTGGCATTGAAAAATGGTTGCTTTCTATGCTTCAGGAGATACCTAGAAATAAATGCGAAATGGATTTCTGTTGCAAGGGAGAAGATATCGGAACACTGGCTGCGATCGCTCAATCGGATGCCAAATTATTTCACTGTCCTTTAGGTCTTGGTCACTTTGGTTTTGTACAAGGATTGAAACGGATATTAGTCGAAGGGCAGTATCATATCCTACATAATCATTCGGAAACCTACAGTGGAATAGCTGTATGGGTGGCGAAGCAGCTAGGTATCCCAGTTATTACTTCCTTTCATAACACCAGCTTTTCTCCGCAGACAACTATCACCCGTCTGCCCATAGTCCGACGATTGCGTTCAATTTATGGAATGTTGAGCATTGGTTATGCACTGCGTCATTCCGATCTATTAACTGGTTGTTCTCAGGGGGTGATTCAAAGTCTCGGTCAGGGAACAAAAATCAAGCAGCTTCCTCAAGTGCTTTACTATGGCGTTAGTCAGCCACCATTAGCAACATCACAAGAATACACAGCTTTTCGTAATTCCTTTGGATGGTCAGATGAAACCCCTATTATTCTTCATGTTGGACGTTTGATCGAACAGAAAAATCATTTAGGTGTTTTGTCTGTATTTAAACTAGTTTTGGAGCATATTCCCACAACAAAACTACTTTTAGTAGGGGAAGGGCCACTTCGTTCTTTAATTGAAGATGCGATCGCCAACTGGGGACTTACTAAATCAGTTTTGCTACTTGGTGAGCGTGACGATGTACCATCGCTGATGAGTAGGTCTGATGTTTTTTTCTTGCCTTCGCTGCACGAAGGTTTGCCAGTTGTGGCACTTGAAGCCAGTGCCGCCAGTCTCCCCATCGTCGGCTCCAAAATTCCTGGTTTGCTGGAAGCAGTTCGAGATGGCGAAACCGCTCTACTGCATGATATAGACGATATTCAAGGTATGGCAAAGTCCCTAGTCAAGTTGATTAGCGATCGCACCTATAACGATCAGCTTGGTCAAGCAGGACAAAGGTGGGTGAAAAATCAGTATTCAACTGCAACCAGTGCCCATCAACTCTTAGAGGCTTACAAATCTTTGATGTAATTACTATTGAGCAAACACTTATGAAGGTATTAGTCACGGCTAGCGAACGCTTTGCGATCACCAAGGATGGTCATCTGTGGAGTGCTAAGGCAACTCTAGATTATTACCAATGGGCTGGCTACTTGGAAGTATACGATGAGGTGTATTTAATGGGTCGTGCCAAATTGCACCCCAACCCACCACTAGGATGGGTAAAAACTACGGGGCCGGGAGTTAAAGCCGTGCCAGTTCCTTACTTTGTTGGCCCTTGGGAGTATATCAAAAATTATCGGGGGGTAAAAAGTGTAGCCGAAAAGGCGGTAGCTGAGGCAGAAGCGTTTCAGCTACGCATACCTTGTACCATTGGCGCAGCAGTCTATGATTGCTTAACACCCCAAAGACCATTTGGGATTGAAGTCATCGCTGATCCTTACGATAGTTTTGCTCCTGGTTCTGTTAAGCATCCTCTCAGACCTTTTTTCCGTTGGTGGTTTCCTCGGCAACTGCGCCGTAAATGTTCTGATGCAACCGCAGCCCTCTACGTTACTAAAGAAGCTTTGCAGAGGCGTTATCCCTGTCGTCACTATTCAGTGGGTGTATCTGATGCAGAGCTTCCTCAAGAAATGCTGGTTTCTACGTCTCGTCCAGTCAATCCAGGATTACGCAAGTTTACTCTGATTCAGGTGGGGACACTAGCTCAACTCTACAAAGCACCAGATGTATTGATTGCTGCGATCGCTGTTTGCGTGCAAAACGGTTTAGATCTCAAACTCGTTCTGATTGGAGACGGTAAATATCGCACTCAATTGGAGCAACAAGCCAAAAATTTGGGAATTAGCGAGCGCGTTCACTTTTGCGGTCAATTATCCAGCCGTGATGCAGTGCGAGATCAATTAGACCAAGCAGATCTTTTTGTTCTACCTTCTCATCAAGAAGGCTTGCCAAAAGCAATGGTGGAGGCTATGGGGCGAGCATTGCCTGTAATTGGTTCCACAGTGGGCGGCATCCCAGAACTGCTACCTCCAGAGGATATGGTGTCTCCAGGTGATGTGGCTGCCTTAGCAAACAAAATTCGGGAAGTTGTAAACGATCCACAGCGCATGGCTCAGATGTCTGCTCGTAATTTAGAAAAGGCAAAAGAATATACCAAAGCAGTTTTGCGCGGACAACGCTTGGCATTCTATCGCTACGTGCGTGAGAAGACAGAAGTGTGGTTGAAACAACAAAGATGAACAAACTCTTAATGGTAACAACCATCCCAGATACCCTAAAAGCCTTTCTCCTTCCCTTTACTTATCACTTTCGAGCTAAGGGCTGGCAAGTAGATGCAATGGCTTGTGGAATTTCCGCTAGTGCTGAATGCTTGCAGGCTTTTGATCACGTCTGGGACGTAGAATGGTCACGCAATCCCTTAGCTCCATTTAATCTAGTAGTTGCTCCGCGCATCATCCAAGAGGTGATACAGCAAGGGAAATATGACATAGTTCACGTCCACACACCAGTAGCAGCTTTTGTTACCCGATACGCCCTCAAGAATTGGCAAAAGCAGAAAAAACTACGGGTGATTTATACAGCTCACGGTTTTCACTTCTATCGTGGCGGAAAGCCATTAAAAAATGCTCTGTTCTTTACCCTGGAAAAGTTAGCTGGAAGCTGGACAGACTATTTAGTAGTGATTAATCGTGAGGATGAAGAAGCGGCAAAGCGCCAAGGGCTGCTATCAGCTGAATACATTCGGTATATGCCGGGAATTGGAGTTGATTTACAGTATTACAGCCCTAATGCTACTTCGGAAGCTGAAGTTAAGCGGCTACGCCAGGAATTAGGTTTAGCATCAGGAACCCCACTATTTTTATCGGTGGCTGAGTTCATCCCCCGAAAGCATCCTCAAGATGTTTTAAGAGCATTTGCTCGCCTAGCCCGACCTGAAGCCTGCTTGGCTTTTGCCGGAGATGGGCCGCTGATCAACCAGATGCAAAAGTTAGCATCCCAACTGGGGGTGCAAAATCAAGTGCGCTTTTTGGGACTGCGCCAGGATATTCCCGCTTTAATACGTGCAGCAGTAGCTACTGTACTTGCTTCTGAACAAGAGGGTTTACCCAGGTGTGTGATGGAGTCTATGTGCTTGGAGACTCCTGTGATTGGCACAAATATTCGGGGGACTAGAGATTTGCTAGCAGAATGTGGTCTTCTGGTCAAAGTGGGTGATGTAGAAGCACTTGCAGAGGCGATGGCATGGATGCTGGATAATCCTCAACAAGCTCGAATCATGGGCAAGCAGGGACGAAAGCAGATCGCTAATTATGAACTTTCACACATTCTGAAACAACACGAGGCTTTATATAGTGAGGCTATGTTGGCATCATCTACTAGAACACCGATTCAGCAAGAAAAATCGATTATTTCGTAGAGACGTTGCATTGCGTAGAGACGTTGCATTACAACGTCTCTACAGCCAACGATAATTGGTCATTTTACTTTTCATGCAATTTTCCATCAAAAAAAGCTAGTTTACCTTTAATAGTGAGCTAAAAATGAAATTCAAACCATAGAAAGCTATGTTTTTGTAATTGAAAATATTACCTACAGTCCCTAATAATACGGGGAATATTATGATGATTGCGAACAATTGGCAGGAAAATTTAATGAATATAAGGTTTAATAAAAACAGTGCCAATATGGCAAGACTATGTATCTAATTTTGGTTATTTTGTTTATGATTGGTAATTTAAATAAGCTTTGTTTGAGCTTTAATTATTATTTGCCATTCGTAGAAAATCTTTGAATTTATTAGGACTTACGCACAAGTTATGGAAGAATCAAACCGCAGAGGCACAGAGGGCACAGAGGAATGAGAGTTTGAGAGGTATTTTGCGTAAGTCCTGCTTATAAAGAGCAAGAGATTTTTTGAAACATAAATGCAGATATGCATTTACTCATTTTTGTACAAAATATCATCTTCCCTATTGTTTTGATTCTTTGAGAAAAGAGTGGATCTATGAGAGCTAGATATTTTCGGGGCAATGGCCTAACAAAGAATAGCAGATTGATCAAGGCTGTATTAGATAGAGTTTTAGCAGCGATCGCCTTGATTGTTCTTTCTCCTTTACTGCTGAGTGTGGCGATCGCTATTTATTTCCGTATGGGGCAGCCAATTCTATTCACTCAAGCCCGTCCTGGTCAGAATGCTCGTATTTTCAACTTCTATAAGTTCCGTACTATGACAAATGAACGCAATGCCGAAGGACATCTTCTTTCTGATGAACAACGCCTCACAGCCTTCGGTCAATTCCTGCGTCAAACAAGTCTTGATGAACTCCCACAACTTTGGAACGTTGTTAAAGGAGACATGAGCTTTGTAGGGCCACGTCCTTTATTAGTCAGATATCTTGACCGTTATACCCCTGAACAAGCACGTCGCCATAAAGTGAAACCAGGCATCACAGGTTTAGCTCAGGTCAAGGGTCGCAATGGCATTAGTTGGGAAAAAAAATTCCAACTAGATATCTTGTATATCGATAATTGGAGCTTATGGTTGGACTTGAAAATTTTGTTTTTAACGATTTTTAAAGTCTTGCAACAAGAAGGAATTGACCAAGAAGGCAATATTTCTTCAGAAGAATTTATCGGACAACTTAAGTAACATTAGAAATCTCAAAATATATGATTCATGCTCAAATCATGTCTACACAATTCCCACAAACTGAGATGACAAAAATTCTCACCCGGCGTTTAACAGAAGAACAGTTAGCGCTTTTACCAACCGAGGAAGATGTCGCTTTTTATGAAGAACATGGTTGGTATATTTCCAAAAAAGTCATTCCTGATGAGATTATTGACGAAGCAATTTTAGGTAGCAAAAGGTTCTATAGTGGAGAGCGAGATAACAATCTTCCTTATAGCACTGGTTACAGCGATTGGCAGCCTGGAGATGGTGATGCTGTACGTAATAATCAACATGTTTCTTATCGAAATAAAGAACTACGCAAGCTTGCCCTTCAGCCGATTATTGGAGCGATCGCTGCTACGTTAGCTAGAACTAAAGGAATTCGGCTGTTTGAAGATACGTTAGTCTATAAAGCACCTATAACCAATGAAAGTGGGGGAGTAGTTGGCTGGCATACCGATCATGCTTACTCTTCTAACTGCACCTCTAATAAAATGCTTTCTGCTTGGATTCCTTTACACGACTCTAGTGCTGATAGAGCACCATTAATTGTGATCGATGGCAGTCATAAGTGGTCAGGTAACGAACATATGCGCTGCTTTAATAACCAGAATCTCAAAGAGATAGAAAAGAAATTTGTTCAAGAGAAACGAGAGATTTTTCAAGTCCCCATGATCATGAAGAAAGGTCAGATCAGCTTTCATCATAGTTGGACTATTCACGGCAGCTATCCTAACTACAGTAATTCAGCCCGCTTGGCATTTGCTTTATATTTACAAGACTATGACAACCATTATCAACCCTTCTGGAATGATAAAAAGGAGCAGATTCATCACTTTCTTGACCGTATCTGTCGGAAACTACCTAACGGCAATCCTGATTACAATGATCCAGCAGTATTTCCTGTTGTGTGGTCAGACGGAAGATACTCAAAATTATGAATTAGGTTGATGGAATTATTCATATACTCCCTACTTAAGCACCTGAGCAAAGTTCTAAGAACTTGAGAAATCTATGGATATTCAAGTTATCAGTTTATCAGACCCTTTGTGGTCAGACTCTTTAAAAAAGTTACGGCATGATATTTATCACTTGCCTGAATACTTGTGTTTAGAAGCGAACCGACTTCGCACAATTGCTGAGGCTATTTTGATATCCGACGGAGAGAAGATGCTCTTTGTACCTTACTTGGTACGGAGTTGCGAGGATGTAGTACCTGATGGGACAGATGAACAGGAAATTTTTGACGTTCTATCACCCTACGCCTATGCAGGAATCTTGCTGAGTGAAGCAGCTATTAATACACCAGGGTTTCCAGATGCGGCTCTAGATAATATTAAACAGGAATTTCGCTCTAGGGGAATATGCTCTGCTTTCTTTCGTTTGCATCCGATTCTCAATGAAAATTTCACCACAGCTTTTAAAGCAGGAACTTTGACAATAAATGGGAAAACAGTCTCAGTTGATTTGAGGATTTCTAACTTATGGAGCAAAACAAGAAAAGGGCATCGCAGCACTATTAATAAGTGTAAGCGTATGGGAATGATTGCCAAGATGGTTCCATTCTCAGATTATTTAGATGAATTTGTTGCCATCTATGAGGAAACGATGGGACGTGTTAGTGCCACAACAGGATTCTACTCATTTAATTCTGAATACTTCACCCAGATGAATGATTTGTTAGGCGCGAGCCTTCATCTATGTATTGTTGAATATGAAAATCAGGTTGCTTGCGCTGGTTTGTATACAGAATGTTGTGGAATTGTCCAAAGCACGCTAGGTGGTACAAAAAATCAGTTTGTTCACCTATCACCAAGTAGCTTAGAGACAGACTATGCACGAACCTGGGCCCAGGAACGCGGGAATGAATTTTTGCACTTAGGCGGTGGATTGGGTGGCTCTATGGAAGATAAATTGTATATTTTCAAAGCAGGTTTTTCTGAACTTTCTCACCCATTTATGACATTGCGTCTGATAGCTGATGAAGAGAAATATCATCACTTGGTAAAGTTAAGAGCGAAATTTTTGGGAGTAACAGCGTCAGCATTGCTAGAGTCAGGCTTTTTTCCTGCTTATCGTTCATGCTGAATACTCATAACATCATAAATTCTGCTCTCTACTTCTCATATTGATTGCGTTTATTCTGAGTCAAACAATCAAGATTTACAAGTTTTTCAGGAGGATTATAGTAAATGAAAACCAAACAAATCTCAGTTTTAATTCCCGATCAATCTAACAATCCTCTGGCTTACTACGTTGTCAGATGTTTGAAGGAAGGTAAGCAAGAATTTAATATCAACATGATTGTTGCTTCAGACCAAGTATCTAATAATGATTCTTGGAGTGTGTTTTACAATAAAACCAACTTTATTGATAATTTGCTTTTCTCAAAGTATGAAATGAACTCACCGGGGTATTTAAATGAGGTGATTCAAATCATAGAAAACGCAGAAATAGAGATTGTGATTCCGGCTTCGGAAGCAGGTTTTAAGTTCGTTTCTAAACATAGGGATAAGTTATCAAAGTTTTGTAAGGTAGCAGCATTACCCAGCTATGATGCTTTAGATACAGCTTTTGATAAATGGAAGTTCAGCCTAGCGCTGAAGCAGAATAATATCCCAATACCTGAAACAGTTTTGCTCAATTCAATTGAAGACGCTAGCGCTTTTAAGTATCCTGTAATAATCAAGCCAACTAATGGTAGTGGTGGTAAAAATATACAGAAGTTTGATGCTTTCTCGGAAGAGGGTTTTCAGAGTGTTATTGACAATAAAAGCGAAGTCTATATTGTTCAAGAATATATAGATGGCTACGATATAGATTGTAATGTTCTGTGTCTTGAGGGGCAGGTAATTGCTTACACAATACAACAACCTTTAGGAGTAGAGGGAGGATTCTCTCCCAAGATTGATAAATTAAAGTTTGTCCATAACTCTTCTGTGATTGATATAGTCAGCAGAACTATGAAAGCACTCAAATGGAGTGGTGTCGCCCATCTAGACTTGAGATTTGATTCTAAGAATGGAAATTTTAAGGTGATTGAAATCAATCCCAGGTTTTGGCAATCTCTGATGGGTTCTCTTTCAGTTGGTGTAAATTTTCCCTATCTTCTATATTTGTTAACAAACGAAATTAGTTTTGATACTGTGTCCTATCAGGAAAAGTATTATGCTAAATTACCACGGTTTGTCAAAGATGCCTTTAATGGTACTTTAGAATACGATTTATCTGATACAAATATTAAATATTTGTTATCGGATTTTAATAGTGTATTCCAATTCAGTATTCATGATTTTTTTAGGAATAAGTTATATAACAAGAAGAAAAAGTTTGCTAAAAGTATTTAAAGAAACTAATGTAAAAGCATGGTTAAAAAATGCCTAATTTCTGCAAATTTAACCTATTGATTACTGGGTAAAAACTATGAAAGTTACCTCTCTGGGTCACGCAGGTTTAAAGGTAGAAACCAATAATGCTACAGTTCTTATCGATCCTTGGCTATCTCCAGAAGGGACGTTTCTTGGGTCATGGTTTCAGTATCCAAGTAACCAACACTTAATAACACCCTCATTACTTCAACCAACTGCGATCGCTCTTTCCCATGAACATTTAGACCATGTTGATCCTTGGTTTCTGGCCCAACTACCACCAGATACACCAGTAATTATTCCGTGCTACCCTTCGCCTATATTAAAGAAAAAAATTGCTAGCACAGGTTTAAAGAACATTATTGAAATACCACAGTGGCAACCAGTACAACTGGCGGAGGGTATAAGTGTATTTTTCGTAACCGAAGATTCACCCATGAACCACGATGCAGCTGTGGTAATTGTGGGCGATGGGAAGACATTGCTGAACCTCAACGATGCTCGCTTGTCGTTAGCACAACTTTGCAGCATTCGTACAAAAGTTGGTGGAGTCATTGATGTTCTAACACTACAAGGCGCAGGGGCTTCTTGGTATCCCGTATGCTATGAGTATTCCCAAGAGCGCAAACAAGAACTTTCCGATCGCAAGCGTATGGCTAAATTCAGCTATCTAGAGCGAGCGATCGCATCTGTAAAGCCAGTAACCGCCATCCCTTTTGCCGGGCCACCTTGTTTTCTCGATCCAGAACTGGCTTGGGCAAATTCCGAAATAGAAAATGGAATTTTTCCAGACCAACAGCAGGTAGTAAACTGGTTGCATCACCAGGGCGTGAATAACACCATGATTTTGCTGCCAGGTGATGTATTTGATGTGATGCAACAATCTAAACAGCCTGATCCCTTCTGGGCTGACTTTTCGTTTAGCGATCGCGACTCTTACATAAAAAACTACAGCCAGCAAAAAGCCACTCATATCGCTGCCTTTAAAGCTCGCTATCCAGAACCTACAGAATCTCTTTGGAAACCATTCCGCGAGTATTTCCAAGGTCTTTTGGCAATGAATTCTTACTTCAACCACAAAATCGACATGAGGGTTGGATTCGATATTACAGGAGCAGGCGGTGGCAAATGGGCGGTAGATTTTCGACCTGGTTATGAAGGCGTATATAACGAGATCGGAGAGTGCAGCTACGGTTATCGTTTTGCATCAAGATGGCTACCAGCTTTATTGCATGGATTGCCTTGGGAAGACTTCTTTCTCTCGCTGCGATTTGTGGCTTGGCGCGATCCAGATATTTATAACGACCATCTTCTGGGACTACTGAAATTTGCTTGTCCTCAATCTTTACAAGCTGTAGAAGATTATGAAAATTCAATGGATTCCCAAGAGCAAATTACGATTCACTCTGAAGGACAAACTTATAAAATACAGCGCTACTGTCCTCATGCTGGTGTTGATTTGCAAGAAGTGGGCGAGATTTTACCGGGAGGAATCCTGCGGTGTCTTAGTCATCACTATGAGTTCGACCTTGAGACTGGAAAATGCCTGAACGGAAAATGTAAGTTACTAGATAGCACACGAATTTAGATTATGCAGTGAACTATTTGGGCTGGTAAAACCCTCAGCCATCATTTGGGAATATTGCCCTTACACACAATGATTAAACCTATTCTGCTTTCCACACCTCACATGGGCGATCGCGAATTAAAATTCGTTCAAGAAGCTTTTGAGACAAACTGGATCGCTCCTGTTGGGCCCCATGTCGATGCTTTTGAGCAGGAATTTTGTCAAGTAGTAGGGGCCGGTTATGCTGCTGCTGTCAGTTCTGGGACAGCTGCTTTACATTTGGCTTTGCGATTAGTGGGGGTTGAGTCTGGGGATGAAGTTTTTTGTTCTACCCTTACCTTTATTGCTACTGCCAACCCGATAATTTATCAAGGGGCCAAACCAGTATTTATTGATAGCGATCGCACTTCTTGGAACATGAATCCTGAATTGTTACAGGAAGCGCTAGAATACTGCGATCGGATTGGTAAATTACCCAAAGCAGTTGTACTTGTACATCTATATGGTCAAAGTGCAGATATCGAGCCAATTCTCAAAGCTTGTAATCAATATGACATTCCCTTAATTGAAGACGCTGCTGAAGCTTTAGGTGCTACATACAAAGGACATTCACCTGGAACTTTCGGGCGTATTGGTATTTACTCCTTTAATGGCAATAAAATTATCACTACCTCTGGCGGTGGGATGTTGGTTTCCGAAGATACACAATTGGTAACAAAAGCCCGTTTTTTAGCAACCCAAGCACGCGATCCATCTCCCCATTATCAACACTCAGAAGTTGGTTACAACTATCGCCTTAGTAACGTCTTGGCTGGTATTGGTCGCGGTCAATTGCATGTTTTGCATGAGCGAGTAGCAGCCAGACGTCGCAACTTTGAAATTTATGCCTCTGCTTTGGAAAATCTGCCAGGTATAGAATTCATGCCAGAAGCTAATTATGGACGCGCTACTCGCTGGCTAACCTGTTTGACAATAGATCCCAAAGCTTTTGGCGCAGATCGAGAACAAGTACGCATCGCACTTAGCAAACAGCAAATTGAATCTCGTCCTGTGTGGAAACCTTTACACCTCCAGCCTGTATTTGCTGAGTGCGAATGTTTTGGTGGTGTAGTAGCCGAAGATTTATTTGCACACGGTCTTTGCTTGCCTTCTGGTTCAAATCTCACACATAAAGATTTAGAGAGAGTTGTTGATGGAATTACAGCAATTCACTATAACAATTAAAAATATCAACCCCATCTTTAGTAAACATCAATCAAAAATTTATTATGGAAACTCCAGAAAACTCTTTAAATCTTGAAAAAACTATCCAAGTTATCAAGCGTCGTTTCACACCTGCATTAACCGTCTTTTTATCCGTTTTATTTCTGACAATTATAGCTTCATATTTTCTCAAGAAGCCTTCATATACAGCAGAAGGAAAAATCAGGTTTCAAAGAACAAATGTTACTTCGGCATTAACAGGATTAGGGGCAGAAATTGGAAAACTACAACCAGTAACAGAAGATAATCAAACTAATCCCCTTAATACAGAAGCAGAAGTCATACGTTCTCTTCCAATTGTGCAAAAAACTATAAAAAAGCTTGACATTAAAGACAGTAAAGGATTGCCTTTAAAGTCTAAAGATTTTCTCGAAAGTTTATCAGTAAATGCTATCAATAAAACAGATGTTTTGAAAGTATCTTATCAAGATTTAGAACCAGACAAAGCTGCAAGTATTGTTAATGTTCTGATGGAACTTTATTTAGAGCAAAACGTATCTTCACTCAGAGCCGAAACAGCATCGGCACGCAAATTTATCGAAAAACAGCTGCCAAATGCAGAATTAGTTGTTAGACGAGCAGAAGCAGAACTAGCAAGATTTAAAGAAAAGTACCAAGTTGTTTCTTTACAAGAAGAAGTCACTAAGGCAGTGGAAGTCATTGGAGAATTACAAAAACAACTGAGTGAAACTCAATCTCGACTTGCTGATGTTAATGCACAGTCTCAAGAAGTTCGCAAGTTATTGGGTATGAACTCCCAGCAAGCAGTGATAATGTCTTCCCTCAGTCAGGTTTCAGGGGTGCAAGATATTCTTAAAGAAACCCAACAGATAGAATCGCAATTGGCAGCTAGACGAACTGTTTTGCAGGACGGCCATCCGCAAATCTTAGATTTACAGGACAAATTACAGTCTTTAAATATGCTGTTGCAACAACGGATAGCAATGGTTGCAGGAACGAATAAACCACAACTAAACAAAAACTTTCAACTAGGGCAATTGCAACAGCAACTCTCTGCAAGGCTTGTGGAATTAGAGTCAAATCGTTTGGGTTTGGAAAACCAGGCTGCTACCTTATCTAGGTTACAACTTTCTTATAAGCAACGCTTGAACAATCTGCCGAGATTGGAACAACAACAGCGCCAGTTAGAACGTAAAGTTCAAGGTGCTCAATCTACCTATTCACTTCTGCTACAAAAGCTTCAAGAAAGCCGAATAGCT
The DNA here is from genome assembly GCF_014831675.1 of Komarekiella delphini-convector SJRDD-AB1. Lineage (GTDB taxonomy): Bacteria > Cyanobacteriota > Cyanobacteriia > Cyanobacteriales > Nostocaceae > Komarekiella. The sequence goes on from NZ_VJXY01000025.1 coordinate 20,735, forward strand.
GAAAATCAAAGCATCGGTAATGCAAGAATTATATCCGAAGCTGAAGTTCCAGAAGAACCAAGTTCTTCTCGAATAATTACTTATTTGAGTGCAGGTTTCTTGGCTAGTCTGGCATCTCTGGCGACTATATATCTTTTGGAAGCAAAGGATAAATCTATCAAGACTGTTGATGAGGCAAAAGAATTGCTAGGACTGACTTTGTTAGGGGTAATTCCTGCCGCTAGCAAATCGAAAAAATTTATTCGTGGTCATGAAGAACCGGAGTCGTATAGCCAGATTGTTGTTAGAGATACTCCTCGTTCTCCCATGAGTGAAGCTTACCGAATGCTCAGAGCAAATCTGAAGTTTATGAGTGCCGATAAAGAGCTAAAAGTTATCGTTGTCACTAGTTCTGTACCTAAAGAAGGTAAGTCAACAGTAGCCGCTAATTTGGCTGTAGCAATGGCTCAGACGGAGCGTAAAGTATTACTAATAGATGGAGATTTGCACCGTCCAGTTCAACATAAAATTTGGGAACTGACGAATAATGAAGGTCTAAGCAATTTGCTCGTTGGGCAAGCTGAAATCAAAACAGCTATCAGAAAAGTTATGGGTAACTTAGATGTTTTGAGTTCTGGAGTAATGCCTCCTAGTCCAGGCTCTCTGTTAGACTCGAAACGTATGGCGGCGTTAATGGAAACTTTTGCTGCCAACTACGATTTTGTTATTATTGATGCTCCCTCATTAAACGTTGCTGCTGATGCTGCTACTCTGGGTCAAATGGCTGACGGTGTTTTGTTCGTAGTTCGTCCAGGGGTAGTTAATTCGGTTGATGCAGCTTTTGCTAAAGAACTTTTGGAAAAATCTGGCCAGAATGTGCTGGGACAGGTAGTGAATGGTGTGATTACTAAAAATGAACCCTACAGCTACTACTACTTTAACGAGGATGCCGATTTAAAAGTACCCCAAGAATCCTCAAGAACTTCTAGCGTTAATAAAAAGCTTTCGATTTGAAAATCAAATCCCGTGGCTTTTACCAATCACCCAATTACGTCGAAAAAACCGCGCTAAAGCTGACTCTTCCAATGATAAATAAATAGGGCGTCCGTGGGGACAAGTGCGGGGGTTGCGAGTGCGTTGCCAATCATTTAAAAGTGTCTGCATTTGTTGCAGGTTCATGGGTGTACCATTACGAATGGCACTACGACAAGCTACAGCTACTTGGGCTGTTTGTAAGTCGCCTCCCCAACTAAGTTCTAAAATTGCTTCTGCACAATCTTCTCGCTGCTGTAAAAGTGTAGGTAAGGTACGGACTGCCCAAAGTTGTTCGCCAAAGGGTTCTATATCCAAACCGATGCGTTGTAGTTGCGACACTTGCGCTGACGACAATTGATAAAGAATAATTGGCGGTTCAATAGGTACAAGTTGCCAGTTATCATACAATTGCTCATACAAAACTCGCTCATGGGCTATGTGTTGTTCTACTAACCACATACCACCAGGATGCTCAGCCACAATGTAGGTGTTGCTAACTTGAGCAATAGCTTTGAGTGAGTGCTGAGTGTCGTTGCCTTCATTAGGATTTTGAGGATTAAAGTTGTAACCGCCTTTTGCTTCTGCGGCTTTGAGTAATTTACCAACTCGTGTTATGTGGACAGCTTCTTTAAGATTTGCAGAACTGATGCGGAGTGCTTGGTTAATTGCTTGGATTATTTGCTCTTGCCAATAACTCAGTTCATTGAGGTAAATTTCGGTTTTTGCTGGATTGCGATTCCAGTTGATTTGGTCGGGAGAAATGGCAAGATGCAGAACACAAATTGGATAGCGATCGCGTGGTAATGTTCTATGAAAGGCCGATAAAATCGTTTGCTCTAGTTCCGGCGATTTTACCATCCGTCCGTTGATAGCTACTCGTACCCAATCTGGACGATGGCGATGACAGCGGTCTGGTAATCCTACAACTAATGAGAGTGCTGAGTTAGGAGTACAAACGCGATTAATCGCGTCTGTACAGGAGTGCTGAGTGCTGAGTTCTGAGTTTGCAGGGTTGGGGACTTCGAGTTTCACCTCGTGCAAATCACCCTGTCGGACTTGGGGTAAAATCTGCGGTAGTAATTTTCCTGTTGTGGTCGCGGGACAAATAGTGAACCATTGACGGTCATTTTGGCAAACTTGCCAAGTAACGTGAGGATGACACAGAGCAATTTGGTGAATTGTCCCTTGCACAGCTTTCATTTGCTGTGCTGCTGATGGCAATCCCTGACGACGAGATGAGCTACCGAAGAGATTAGAAACTACAACAACTGTACCAGGAGCGATCGCAGTTGCTTCTACTTGGACAACTTTACCGCTATTACCATAGATAACCCGCCAGCCTAAGTTTCCACCTGCGGGACGACTCAAAATCTCTAAATCTGCTAGCGTTGTCAAACTATGCAACGCCTCACCCCGAAACCCCAAGCTGTTAATTTTCCACAAATCTGCACTAGAGCGAATTTTGCTGGTGCTGTGGGCTGTGGCTGCTTGTTGCAAATCATCTAGGTTCATCCCACAACCATTGTCTGCGACGTGGATGCGCCACTGCTGCGGCCATAAAGAAACCACAATTCGCGTTGCACCTGCATCAAGGGAATTTTCTACCAATTCCCTCGCCACAGAAGCGAAAGAGTCGATTACCTCTCCAGCTGTAATGAGATATACGACTTCTGTTGGTAAAGCCTGAATAGTAGATGCCATAAATAATAGTTTATAGCTTCTGGGAACAAGGGGAGTGGGGGGATTTTTTAATTCTTTATCCTCCTGTCCTCCCAATACCTTTCGATTAAGGGAGAAAGGCAAAAGGGAAAGGCTGAAATTTACCCCTTACCCTTTAACTTTTTCCCTGACCACAAAGGAGATAAGAAGTGCTGATGAAGGAAAGTATTGCCTATCCTCCTTTTCAACTACTGAATAGGATAAGAAATTTTATTTATGCCTCAATCGAAATTTTTATTAATTGTAAAGAAAGCTCGATAAAAAGGGGATGTTTGATAAATTGCTTGTGAGGTTATAAGCGGGAAAAGCTTATGAGTAATAATTTAGTTGCTGATGTTCATGATCTCAAGACCCGTTTGGAATGGGGTCAACCAGGTTTTACAATTGTTGATGTGCGCGATCGCCACACCTACAATCATGGTCATATCACTGGGGCAATTCCTATCCCATTAGATAACTTGGCATCTAGAGCCAAATCTTCTCTGCACACAAAACGCCATATCTATATTTATGGCGAAAATGATGAGCAATCAGCCCAAGCTGCCCAAGTATTGCGAGCATCTGGATTTGTTGAAGTAGCTGAAATTCAAGGTGGTCTTTCTGCCTGGAAGACTGCTGGTGGTGCTACAGAAGGTGTTGGCGCATAATTAAATCAGTAAACAGTGAACAGTAAACAGTAAACAGTTGGGGGATTTAAACCTGGCAGATAGCGCTTGACACTAATCGGCTTTGGGTTATTAGTGTTCAGTTGGAAGTGAGCACCCCCTTAACAGTGAACAGTAAACAGTAAACAGTTGGGGGATTTAAACCTGGCAGATAGCGCTTGACACTAATCGGCTTTGGGTTATTAGTGTTCAGTTACAAGTGAGCACCAATATAGTAGTTCCCCTTTAACCCAATTATCTTGACTGTTTACCGTTTACTGTTAACTGTTGACTGTTAATTAATATCCCCCATCACTAATACTTTAGGAGATTCAGGTTTTAGCAACCCACTCAACATAGATGCGGGACGTTGACTGTAGGGCCAAGCAAAAGCATGACGGAAAGCTGCATCTTGACAAGCTTGCAGCTGTTCAAAGTTAATAATGTCGTAAGTTAAAAGATTTTCATACTCAAATGGTAGACGCACATTGTGCAAACCGGCGTTATCCGTACAAATAGCGATGTCTACCCCAGCATCAAAACATCGGTCAAAAACTAATTTGAGTTGACGTATATCCTGTAAAGTACCAGTTTTGATGTAAGTTGTAGGACAAACTTCTAAACATTGTCCACGTCTAGCTACATCCTTGAGTAACTCTGGATATAGTAGGGGAATTTGGATACCGTGACCAATCCGCATCAGATAGGGTAATAGTTGTGGGTAACAACCAGCGGTGGTTTCATAGAGGTGTCCGGTGGTGTTAACGCCCTGCGATCGCGCATAATCATATAGACTAATCCATTCTTCTAAGCGATCGGCATAATAGCTATCACCACCTGCTACATCTACCGCACAAACATAATGTTTGTTTTGCACTGCCAAATCAACAATCGCCTTATTCACCTCATAAGGTAGGCGCGAGTGCATACACAGGATTTGGCTACTGACAATTGGATATTCTGGCGGATGACTAGCTTTTCCTACTACTTCCACAATTTCTGCCATCTTGTCAATTCTTTGCGATTGACTCAGATGCTCAGGTGTCCGTAAATATGGCGTGTAGCGCAGTTCCAGATAAGCCAAATTTTCAAAAATATAAGCACCCCGCACCAAGCGATAGATAAAGTAAGGCAAAGTTTCTACAGTTTGCACACTTTCTACCAAGGTGTGCAATTCCAAATACTCATCTAGGGTATTGCGTGGCCGGGTGTAAAAATCTTCAAATTCTGAATAGTCAGCAAAGCGGGAAATCAATTCAGAAGAATGTCGCTCAAAATATCGCCATAAAACACGGGGTACAACCGAGCCGCCCAGGTGTCTATGTAATTCAGCATATAAAGCCATAGTGTTATTTTTAAGTAAAAATATCAATAATTGTAACAAAAGTACAAAGGAAAAAAATTTATGTCTAAAGAAAGATTGTGTAAAAATACGGCTTATTACACCTGTTGACCTACTTATTGTCAGGACAATGTGTGTATGTTAACTTTGGTTTAGAGAGAATAGCCTAATTAAAAGTATGAGTCACCTAACCGAATCTAGGACTGAACGAATTGATATCCGTACTAGCTCTAGCGTTAAAAAGCTTTTACAGCAAGCAGCAGCAGCAAGTCATAAAAATGTTAGTGAATTTCTGCTTGAACATGGCTTGCAAGCTGCACAAGACACTTTAACAAATCGAAAACTTTTTGCGCTAAACGATGAGCAATGGCAAGCTTTTCAAGACGCTCTTGATGCTCCATGTGTTGAAAAACCAAGTTTACGTCGTTTGTTAACTGAGCCTAGCGTATTTGAGTAGTCTTGTGGCATCTAACAATTTATGTATCACTAAATTATCAAAATCACACGATCTAAAAAACTTTGATTGTGGGAATTCTGATTTAAACAATCATTTAAACAAATATGCTTTAAAAAATCAGCAATCTGATAGTTCAACAACCTATGTCGCTTGCTTAGGAAGTGATGTAATTGGTTATTACACTATCACCGTAGCGTCTGTTATTCATGAGAATGCACCGCCTCGTATATCTAAAGGTTTACCAAAATATCCTATCCCTGTAGCTTTATTAGCTCGGTTAGCGGTAAGCAAAGAATTTCAAAACAAAGGTATAGGGAGAGGCTTACTAAAAAACTGCTTAATTCGCATAAACCAAGCAGCTGATCTGATTGCTATTTGTGCATTATTAGTTCACGCGAAAGATGAAAAAGCGCGTGGCTGGTATCAACAATTTGATTTTGAACCTAGCCCAACAGATCCATTACATTTATTTCTGATGCTAAAAGATATTCGCGCTATGCTAGAAAGTTAAAAAGATTAACATTTTGTCTATATACCGATAGGAACATTGTACAAAAAATTATAGTTATCCTCACTCCTCACTTTTAACTTTGATTGCTTGCACGCCAGCCAAAATAAAATTAACCGCTTCGTGGGTATGCTGCTCAATCATTTCTGGACTCAGCAGTTGCAAATCGGGTCTAGTATGCTTGATGTTTTCGTAAGCATTGAAGTATAAATTACAAACCCCAACAATATGCAAAGTGGTAAGAAATGGATCGATTTGACGGAAACAACCCTCTGTCATCCCCCGTTCTAAAATCCTGATGAGATACCCGAAATTTTCTTGCCAATTACCTTGTTTGAAATACTTTCCCTGATTTTGGTTTGCTTCTTGGAACCAAAGCATCCCTCGGTGCGGGTGAGCAGCTTCGTAAGCGATCGCCTCTTTGACTAGCACCTTTAAAGCTTCCTCTGGTGGTAACTGATCCAGATTTAGCTGCTGGAACCCTTCATGCATTTCCACCGCAGGGCGCTGCAAAACAGCTTTATATAGTCCTTCTTTGCTCTCGAAGTAGTAATAAATCATCGCTGTGGTTACACCGGCACTTTTGGCGATCGCTTCTGTCCGCGCCCCACTTAGTCCATATCTGGCGAACTCTGCTTCTGCTGCATCGAGAATCTGCTTTTTCGTAGCCTCTGCATCGCGCACCTGACGCGGTTTTTTAGATGAGAGCTTTGACTGTGTTGAACGACCCACTTTTTTCATCATACTAACGAAAACAATCTTAACTAAAAAATTGGTTAGTAGTTGACATACAAAATCAGATTGATTAAATTAATAACTAACTAAAAAATTAGTTAAATAGTTTTTACATAAATCAATAATGCAATGTCCAAAGTCAGCCGAGCCGGAGCTAGGTAGCTTTGCTTATTTAATCTATGTGAAATGTGAAACCTATCCTCAACTTTGAGATATCTCATAAATCAAATAATTTAGATCACTTGGAGGAAAAATGGAACCAATTTTACCTGGCGCACCTTGGTTAATTGCTCACAAGTCGATGCTAGGAGTTAATAAACCTAATAAAATCACTTTAAATGAGCAAGATTATGTCATTTGGCAAAACCAAAAAGGCGAAGTGTTTGCCCTTGATAACATCTGTCCACACATGCAAGCACCTTTATCGAATGGCTGGGTTTGTCAAGAGAAAGATACAATTACTTGCCCTTTTCATGCATTGGAGTTTGACGGACAAGGCAGATTATACCAAGGTGATAAGAAAGATATCCAGCCAATTGCTAAGTCATTAGAGCTAGTTGTTAACAATGATTGCATCTGGACTTATGCTGGATTTGAACCAAAATTACCCATCCCAGATTTGCATCAAATAATTGTAGATGAATATGAATTCATCGGAGTAGCTGGAGAAAAAAGCATTCAAGGTGACTTCTTGAGTAACCTAATGGTTAACTATGATTATAATCACCAAAATGGAACTCATAAAGAACTATTTAAAATCACATCTTGTAATGTCAGTTCTTTTGAAGAAAAAGGATACTATGCCACAGTAAAACAAGATTTAATGAGAGCTAACAATACCCTAGGAGAAATTGTCAAAAATCCTATTTTAGGAATCTTCCCTAAAATACTCAGTAATACACTCGAATACGCTTTCCCTTCAACTACAGCCTTCTTTGCTAAAACACCTATTGGTGATATTGCTCAGATTCACATTCTCTACCCTGAAACAGAAAAACGAACTAAAACGTTTATTTTGATGTATGCCAAAAACATCAATCATTTAATGAAATTCCTGTTTAAAAACTCAGTTTTACAAGCAGCAGCCACAGTGATAGAGCAGGACACAGGTGCAGTTGAAAACTTGTATCCTCGGCAAAAATCAAAAATTAGACTACCAAATGAAGAGATTATGTTTTATGCCGAAAAACTCTACAGCGATTGGTAAGTGCTAGGCTACATTTAGCGATATTCACCAGGCAACAATGACTGCACTTATCCTCAACTTAAGTCCTGCAATTGAGTTAACAGATGAACAGTTCTTCCAACTGTGTCAGAATAATCGAGATTTGCGACTTGAGCGCACAGCAGAGGGAGAATTAATTATCATGCCACCAACTGGATGGGGAAGCGGAAATCGGAATTCAAAACTAACAGCCAGGTTAGAGTTTTGGGCTGATGCTGATGGTACAGGGCTGGCTTTTGACTCCTCGACGGGCTTCAAGCTCCCCAATGGTGCAAATCGATCTCCTGATGCATCCTGGGTTAGCCGGGAGCGATTAGAAGCTCTAAATCCAGACCCTACAAGATTCCTACCGATGGCTCCCGATTTTGCAGTAGAATTACGCTCTGCTTCAGACAGCTTAAAGACTGTGCAACAAAAAATGCATGAGTATATTGATAACGGTGTGCGTCTGGGCTGGCTAATTGATCCTCAAAACCAAAGGGTAGAAATTTATCGCCTAGGACAGGATGTTGAGGTTCTGGAATGCCCTACTAGCTTGTCAGGAGAGGATGTATTGCCTGGATTTGTGCTGGATTTAGCACAAATTTTGAATTAGGCGATCGCTCAACTTCACTTATTTAAGTATATGTGCAATTTGTGACCATAATTTGGATAAAAATTATCATTGACTGAACAATAGAAATGCTGCTTGAAACGACCCTATAACAAAACCCAAAACACCGCCTAAAGTTACAATAGCCTGCAATTCATTTTTCACAATTCCTTCAATTGCAGCTTCTAAATCAGCGGGTGAAGTTGATTTTACACGGTCAACAATCACTTGATCTATCGACAAAATTGGAATTGCCTGCGCCATAATTGCTTCTAAATCTTTTTCTAAATACTTATCTAGAATTATAGCCAATTCTTGACTCACAACTTCTAAAGAAGCACTGACAACAGGTGAAGTACTAAGCCGATTTAGCAGTAATACAGCAATATTTTCCCAATCAACAGAATCAGTTAATCCTTGCAGAAAATCGCTGCCACTAGTTTGTAAGTAATGACGGACACTTTCGCGTGTCGTCTTTCGTAATTGGCGTACTGTTCCAATTGGCAAGTTTTGTAAAGATAAACTTTGCAAAAACTTCTTGAGGCGATCGCGCATTTGCAACTCTTGAATCAACTCCTGCAAACGCTCATTAGTAGTCTCTTTCTCATCCAAGCAAAATGTCCGTAGCCTCGTGAGAGTATTGCGTAAACCAAACAGATTTGCCACAACCCAATACGTACCACTGGTTTTTTCCCGAAAGCCTTCATCAATTATTTGAATCGTGCGATCTGTTAAAAAATCAACTATTACCTGTCGCAACACATCTGGCGGCAAAACTACCTGCAATAGCCAATCAGCAAGCCGCGTGGATTGTTCTTCACTCAGTTGAAATTCCAGTAAGATCTGGTCAAAAATTTGATTGATCTGCGCTTCTAAGAAGTCTTCGCGTCGCGCCAAAACCTTGAGCAAACGTGGCAAGGATTCTCCTAACAAATCCCGCAAAATACCTGCCACAATTTTGGCACTCTTCTCGTTCTTATCCGTTTTGATCTGTTCAATTGCCAGTTGTAACAACCAGAGAATTGCTGCTTGTACGCGTTCTGTTTGTAACAGACGCCGTGCCAAATTTTGTAATTCCTCTGGCGTCAGCAGCGACCCCATGATTGTATTGGAAATGTTTAGAGCCAAACGTTCCTGGTTGCGGGGAATCAACCCAGGCGTAAACGGTACTCTTCGTCCACCAATATAAATCGCTCTGTAGGGACGAAATAACATTTTGATGGCTATATCGTTTGTGAAATAGCCGATAACTCCACCCAGTATGGGGGGAGACACATAAAGCCAAAGATGAGACCAATCCACAGGATTTTGGATTTCGGATTTTGGACTTTAGATTTTAGATGAAATGTCGATTTGTAGATTCAAGAGTCTTTGGTTATTTACCAGTAGACCCCAATCCCAAATCTAGAATCTAAAATCTAAAATTTGCTTACTACCAGCACTCCCATCATACCGTTCACAATGGGGTAGTGTGTGGCAACTGCAAAACCAACTTGACGAGCTAACTCTACTTGCTCTGTTCCAATGGGAAAGCGGTCTAAGCTGGGACTGATGTAAGCATATTCTTCTTTTAAACCTAAATGATTGGCAACTGGCACGACAAAACCGTCTAGATACCACTGCTGAAAAGTGCGTAGCTGAGGATTGCTCGGTCGGTGAAAATCTAAAATCGCAGCTTTAGCACCTGGTTTCAAGACACGATATAACTCTTTGAGACTGCGAGAAATATCTGTAACATTTCTTAAACCATAGCCCATTGTCGCAGCGTCAAATTGGTTATCGTCAAAGGGTAAATCTAAGACATCGGCTTCTATCCAAGTGATAGCAGGTTGAGGATACTGACTTTGGGAGCGTTCTTTGGCAGTTTCCAACAAGTTTGGGGAAAAGTCTACTCCGTAAACATGTCCCTTTGTTCCCACACGCCGCGCCAAACGTAAGGCTAAATCCCCACTACCGCAACACAAATCAAGGCAAGTATCTCCTGGTTGAGCTGCGCTCCATTTAACTGCCATTTCCTTCCATATTCGGTGTTGTCCTAGACTCAACCAATCGTTCAACTGGTCATAAACTGGAGCAATACGGTTAAAAATGGCACGAATTTCGTTAGTCATTAGTCATTAGTCATTAATCATTGGTCATTAGTCATTTGCCAAGGACATAGACGCCTTAGCGGCTTCCCGTAGGGTAGGACAAATGACAAACGACAACTATACAGTGATTTGATGGCAGCTACTACTAGTAAGAGCGATCGCCACCAGTTGTGCTGATAAATCAATTAGCTTTAATTCATCTTCTCGCAAAGTGCAGGGTTGTTTCCACTGTAGTGATAACACTCCCAAAAGTTCATTTCGATAACTAATCGGGATAACTAAATGTGCTTGCACACCCGTATTTTGGTAGTGGGTAATACTATTTAACTTGGTGTCTTTAGGTACATTTAAGGAGACTTGCATTTGCCCAGTGGCGATCGCTTCGCTAGTCAGTGGGTCTTGTGCTAGCCAATTTTCTATTGTACCTGTATCGCTGTAACTTCCTTGAGTCGCAACTAAAGCATTTCCCTGGGTAAGTTGCAAAATGCAGCCATCCGCCGCAAAAGTTTCATTAACAGCTCTAGCGATTGGCGTGAGAGTTTCCTCTAAACTAGAAGCGGCTTGGGTTACTTGCACTAACACAGTCAGCAGTGCCATTTGAGCATGAGCACGGCGCAATTCTTCTGTGCGTTGTTTAAGCAAGTCGTAGGTTTCTGCTGCTCTTTGCACTACTGCCTTCAGTTCCCCTGGATCCCAAGGCTTGGTGATATATTTGTAGACTTGCCCAGCATTAATTGCTTCTACCAAGTCTTCAATATCAGTAAATCCAGTGAGAATTATCCTTACCGTATCAGGAAACTGAGGTACAGTCTTACTGAGAAACTCAGTTCCTTTCATTTCTGGCATTCGTTGATCGGAGATAATTACCGCAACTTCCCCTTCTGCTGCCAATACTTGGAGAGCGTTCATCCCACTATCGGCTTTCAGGACATTAAAGTCGCGCCGAAAAGTACGATAAAGCAGATCGAGATTATCTGGCTCATCGTCAACTACCAGGATTTTAAGTTTTTTCGGCCGTTCCAGAGTCATCAATTGATGATGGACTTTATCAAGTTCAAGACTGGGATTATCCATAAGATGATTCCTTTAAAATATTCGCTATTTTGTTATATTCCATACCAAGCGTAGTTGAGAAAAATCCATAAGCCTTGCGGGTATTTGCGGATATAGGTCAAGGTTGATTAAATCTTCTCTTCGTAAATGCTACAGATGAAATTTACCTGTTCAAACTATCTTTGCTAGAACCAATTAAGCTCATCCCACCCCTAAAAGGGAATGGGATTTCACGTTGACTGTTGACTGTTAACGGCGTCGCGGCGTCTTTCATCCCATCTCTAGAAGAAATGTGTTTTCCTGACGCTTTTTTATAACTAGGTGTAAATAAACATAATTATGCAAGTTGACAATAAATAAATGTTCGCATTTAGTATTGATTAAAACAGACAATTGGCAGTTATAACTAGCTGTTACGTTTATTCATGCCCATTTGACAGTTATCAGTAAACGGTAAACAGTAAATATAATTGGGTTTAGGGGAAACCACTAAGGGGGCGATCACTATGCAACTGAAAACTAATAACCCAAAGCCAATTAGGGCGAGGCGCTATCTGGCGGGTTTCAATCCCCCAACTGTTTCCTGTTTACTCTTTACTGTTTACTGATTTAATTTGACGGTATGGTAGTTTCGGGTAGACAGTTAAAGATTAGAATAAGACTTGCTGATGAGGTAATGAATTATCTCTCAAGTTAAAGTTCGCCCTGTGATTATGACTGACCTACCACCCAACACTCAAAATCCTGATGATGCTACTAATAATGATGTAGCACAAGAGTTTTTGCGAAAGCTGAGGCAAAAACAAGGCAGCTGGGTGGAATGGGGAGTAGCGATCGCCTACTTGCAAAAAAACGGTTACAATCCCCAAGAAATTTTTGAAGCGACGGGATTTGAACCGATTCAACAAAATCAGGTGGTTGTTGGTTCCCAAGTTTACAATTCTTTAGAAAAGTTCGGGGCATCGGAAGCAACGCGATCGCACTACACTGCACGCGGCAGTGATATTTTGTACGAACTACGTTTGCTTAATCAAGAAGAACGTGCCGCCGCCGCCGAACTTGCCTTCACCCACAAAATTGACGCCGACGAAGCGCGGGAAGTGGCAAAATCAATTAAAGAGTTCTCTTATTTTCGCACTTTGCCAGAAGGGTTTTCTGCCCATCCGGGAGATGCCGTTGCTTACCAAGCTTGGAAACTAGCGCGACAAAACACAGATTTGCAACAGCGATCGCGCCTAATCGCTAAAGGCTTACGCTTTGCTCATACGCCAAATGCTAGGAAACAAATCGAACAATTATTAACTGATTTTAGTGTTGTTCCCAAACGTCCAGCACCAATTTTACCCTTTTACCGCCTGGAATCGGAAGAAGAATTACCCCGGATAGTGCCCGTAGTCGGTGAGTTACCTTTGACAGCACAAGACTTACAAGCTGTACCTTTGGTGACGGAAATTGAACCATTTCGCATGGTCAAGTTTTCTGGAGAGCAAGCTTGGGTTCCTATACCAGGTTGGCAAGTGCTATTGAGAGCAGAAGACCCAGTAGTGATTTTAGCAAATGGCGATCGCCTACCCAACCAAACACAAAGCCAGCCGCAACCGGTGCTGGTAGTTATAGATCGTGCCCAACGGCAATGGGATGAATCCAGCTACTTTGTTGTTGAAAACTCTGGCGAATTAGATTTTCAGTGGTTTGAAACTGCGCCGGAAATTCCTCTATTTGGCAAAATTATCATCATTGTGCGTCCTAAGAAAATCCTTGATGAAGAACTAACTAAGGATTCTTGGCAGATTGACGAATAGCGCTCAACAGTATTTTTAGCTGTCATTACATAGCAGCCAAATTTCTTGACATAGCAAATAAGTGCATATACACTTATTTTATGGAAGACCAAGTTACTCAATTAACCCAACTCAAAAAAGTTGGGACTACCTGTACCTGCTTTAATCTACGCAAAGCATCTCGTGTAATCACACACCTGTTTGATGAGGTATTGCAACCAAGCGGGTTATTAGTGAATCAGTTTACCCTTATGGTTGCAATTAGCTTAGTTGGCTCAATGACGATCACGCACCTAGCCCAAGAATTAGTCCTGGATCGAACTACGCTGACACGCAACCTCAAACCACTAGAAAGACAAGGGTTTATTCAAATTCAACCAGGACAGGATCAACGGATGCGGGTTGTAAGTCTAACACCTCAAGGACAAGAAGCTTTAGCGAAAGCATTGCCTTTGTGGGAGGTAGCACAGACTCGAATTGTTGAGCAATTAGGGCAAGAGCGGTGGAATACATTGTTATCTGGTTTATCTGACACCGTGTCATTACTACGCGACAGTTAAATTTTTTTTGAGTAAAAAGTGTATATACACGTATTTAAGGAATTAGGAAAAGCTGTATGTCTAAATTCGATAACCACCAGACTGTGAGAAAATTTCGTGAGCAGAACCCAGTTGATAATTCCACGCCAGTTTCTCCTTTAGATGCTGATTGGCTTCGCCATTTGTGTTTAGAGATGGGAGCGGATGATGTTGGCTTTGTTGAGATTTCTCGCCAAGAAATTGCTGATCAACGCCAGGATATCCTTGTAGCTTTCCCGCCAACAAAAACATTAGTTAGTTTTGTGTGCCGGATGAACCGCGAAAATGTCCGTAGTCCGGCGCGATCGGTAGCCAACGTAGAATTTCATACTACAGGCGATGAAGTCAACCAGATTGGACGTGAGATTGTTGCTACCCTTGAGCAAAAAGGTATTCGCGCCTTAAACCCAGCAATGGGTTTTCCGATGGAAATGGATCGCTTCCCTGGCAAAATTTGGGTTGTTTCTCACAAACCCGTAGCGGTTGCAGCCGGTTTAGGACACATGGGAATTCACCGCAACGTCATTCATCCCAAATTTGGCAACTTCATTTTACTAGGGACAATTTTGATAGATGCTGAAGTGACAGCATATAACAGACCAATTGACTACAATCCTTGCTTGGAATGCAAATTATGCGTAGCAGCTTGTCCAGTGGGAGCCATTAGTACGGATGGTCACTTTAATTTCTCAGCTTGTTACACCCACAATTATCGAGAGTTTATGGGAGGATTCACAGATTGGGTTGAAGATATTGCTGAGAGTAAAAATGCTCGTGACTACCGTCAAAAAGTGAATGATTCTGAATCAGCATCCATGTGGCAAAGTCTTAGTTTTAAAGCTAACTATAAAGCAGCTTATTGCGTGGCTGCTTGTCCAGCAGGAGAAGATGTGATTGGTCAATTCTTGAGAAATAAAAAAGAGTTTATTCAAGAAGTAGTTAAACCTTTGCAGGATAAAGAAGAAACTATCTATGTCGTTCCCGGCTCTGATGCCGAAGCTTTTGTAGAACGTCGGTTTCCTCACAAGAAAGTTAAACAAGTTGGTAATGGTATTCACCCTAATTCTATTCGTGGGTTTCTATTTGGGTTGCCGCTATTATTCCAACGTAATCAATCAAAAGGTTTGCATATTATCTACCACTTTACATTTACTGGTGCAGAAGCATGTCAGGCAACAGTCATTATTAAGAACAAGACAATTCAAGTGCTGGATAATCATGTTGGAACAGCCAATATTCATGTTACTGCTGATACTGATACTTGGCTGCGTTTTCTAGCGAAAGAAGAGAATATTATTTGGGCATTAGTACAAAGAAAAATTCGGATTAAGGGGTCGCTGCGATTGCTTCAAGCTTTTGGAAAATGTTTTCCTTAAATTAGCGCAATCCAACATTACCGCACCGATAAAGCTGATAGGGAACACCTATGCGGTAGTGCTGCGCGGGGTCTATGGTGCAACTAGTTTGTCCAAAAAGTTCTAGACGCTGCGGATAGTCCCGTTTTCTGATTCCAGGCCCAACAACCCATAAATTTAGCTTAGATGTTGCTGGTATAGGTAGTTGGGAAAGGTTTTTCCAAACAGCAGATAAATCAGGGTTTTTTTGTAAAAACGCAAAACTATCAGGGCTAATATCTGAATTCAAGACTTTGGATTTATCCCTTGGATTTTGACTCCTGAGTTGTTCTAATGCTGTAGCAAAACTTAATCCCAACGCCACATCCTGATAATTGCTATATCCCACTACTAGAATGATTGGTACAGAAGGTTCCAGGTTCATATTTTGGGCAACTTGCTCAGGCTGGAAGGGCTTTTGAAAAACTAAATTAGAAACAACAAAAGCACAACTAATTAAACCAACAAGTAAAAATATAAAGACAGAATTACGGTTATTTTTAATTCCAAAACTAGCTGCTATGAGGGCGCAAAAGCTGGGATAATAGACAAAATTATAACGTGGAACAATAGTGATATCTTTACCTAAAAAATAAACAATAATAAAAAACTGTAATAAGACGAAAATAGTAAAACTTAAAAGCGTTAATGTTGTTAAATAAGTTGTATTTTGTAACCATAACAGTTTTAAACCTTTGACAACTTGAAAACCTACCCAGATAGCAAATATCACCATTAAAAAGCCATAAATAACTGTAATTGGCAAAGGCTGATTTTCTACAGGTAGAGCGATCACCATTAACACCCAGCTAATAAGAGTTTGATACAAAGGTGCAATGTGAGTGGGAGAAGGCAACCAGCTGGTTTCAGAACGGCGAACATGGCTTAATATCACTAGCAACCAGGGAATGAAGCTAATTACAATACCAATAGTGGAAAAAATTAAGGCTAACCAAACTTGGTGTTTGTTAATTATTTTTGCTTTACCCCAGTATATCAACACAAATAGTGTTGCAATTTCAGCGATGAAAGCTAGAGCAAAAAAGTAGTGAACGTAAAGACCAATGCTATTAATAATTGCCCATAACAGCCAAACCCAATATCTAATGCGCCGCTCAAATATATCTCGCTGAATTTGGACTAACCCTAATAACGCTAAAGTTATGAGCAGCATAGGCATAGTATAATGCCGTGCTTCTTGAGAAAGGTAAACAGCAAATGGAGAAACAGCCATGATCGCTGCTGCTATGATTGCAGACGTTTTGGAAAAGGCAATACGATTGACACCATAAATTGCCCCGATCGCACCCACACCAAATAAAGCTGGTAGCGATCGCAATTTTTCTACCCACTCTGCTCCCAAAGGAGTCATCCACCCTAACCATCTATACATACTGCAAAAAAATAGCGGCGGATGCGTAGACTGGGTAGTAACGTTTTCGGCAATTTGAGAACAACTCACCCCAGGCTCGAAGGTAAAAATCTCCTGCACGCGCTCCAGGGGAAACACAACATCCAAAGGTAAATCATTGTAATTTTTACCCAAGCTGAAAATAGCAGTGATCACCTCATCCATCCATAAAGGTTTTAAACCTAAATGCCAAAAACGCAAGAGCGTACCAATTACAATCACCCCAGCCAAACCCAGATAATGTAGATAAAGTCTGCGTGTCATTATTTAACTATTAGCAATCTATAAAAACAGTGAACAGTTATCAGTGAACAATGACAATTGATAACTGATTTCTGCGGTTTGTAAATTACATTCAAAATCTAAAACTTTATATGTCAGACGCTAATTTTACCGCTACTGTGGCTCAAGAATCTCTCCAGTCACAATTATCTCAGTCATCGCCTGTTACTTTACTGCGAGAGAAAACTTTAGCAATCCGTAACAGTCTGCGCCCTGGACAGCAGCAAATGGCTGACTGGCAATCTGGGCCATTGGCTGTTTCCGCCGTTCCTGGTGCTGGTAAATCCACAGGTATGGCGGCGGCGGCGGCGATCGCGATCGCACGTCAGTATGAGCGTTCTGTTGTGCGCTCAGCCTCCCGTCGTCAGTTAGTGGTTGTAACTTTTACTCGCTCCGCTGCTGCCAATATTAAAGCCAAGATCCGCGAATATTTGCGACAATTATCTTTACCTCAGACTGGCTTTTTTGTCTATACCTTGCATGGTTTAGCATTAAATATTGCCAGCCGTCATTCTGACTTGTCAGGTTTACAGCTAGAAAATGTCACATTAATCACCCCAAGCCAAAGCCATCGCTTCATCCGTACTGCTGTAGAACAGTGGATTGCTAATAATCCAGGACGTTATTCTCGATTACTGGAAGGTCATCAATTTGACGGTGAAGAAACAGAAAGATTGCGTCGCCAGTCGGTGCTAAGGACAGAAGTATTGCCAGAATTGGCGATTACGGTAATTCATGAAGCAAAAAGTTCTGGTATATCGCCAGAAAAGTTACGAAAATGGAGTCAACAAACCACAGATGAATATGCAATTTTGCGAGTCGCATCTGGTTTGTACGAGCAATATCAAAATTTAATGCGATCGCGTGACTTCATCGACTACGACGATATGATTTTAGCCGCATTGCGCGTTCTCGAAAACGACAGCGCCCGTCGCATTGAGCAAAACCAAGTTTTCGCCGTCTTTGAGGACGAAGCCCAAGATTCTAGCCCTCTTCAGACGCAGCTGTTGGAAATATTGGCGAGTGACTCTCTGGGAGCAGGGGAGCAGAGGAGCAGGGGGAGAATAATAACTCAGGACTCAATTTGGTGCGTGTTGGTGATCCTAACCAAGCGATTAACTCTACATTTACCCCAGCTGATCCGATTTATTTCCGGCAATTTTGCGAAGAGTGCGATCGCGCCGAACGATTGGCAACAATGGATCAAGCCGGTCGCAGTACTAGAATTATCATCGAAGCTGCTAACTTTGCTTTGAAATGGGTGAATAGCTTTTATGGAGTCAAGGGCCAACAGTCAACAGTCAACAGTCAACACTCACCCCATACCGCCATAACCCCGCTCCCTTTCCGTCCTCAAACAATTCATCCTGTTAACCTTGGCGACCCCCAACCTAATGCCAACCCAGCACCAGTAGGAAGAGGACTAGAACTGTATACTCCTCGTGATATTCATCACACAAGTGAATTGCTGTCCCAGAGGGTAATTGAATTATTTGCTCAAGACCCAACACAAGTCAGCGCAGCAGTTTTAGTACGAGAAAATCGTCAGGGAAGATGGCTGGCAGAGGCTTTAACACCTGTGTGTAAGGAGCATAAAATTACACTTTATGATGTGGGAGAACGCGATCGCCGCTCTCATGTCCCGCAAGAAATTTTGGCATTACTGCAATTTTGCGATCGCCCTCACTCCCCTGATTATCTCAAAGCCGCTTTAGAAGCCTTGGTGCAGCGCCAGTTAATTCCCACTCAAGACCTCAACGCCCTTGCTAGTCTCCCAGAAGAGTTTTTGTATCCTGGCCCCCTGGCTCCACCCCAGCCAGAAGCAGTACAAAAAGCCTCGCATTTATGTCGCAGTTTACTCCGCGCTCGCTTAGAACTGCCTCTGTACCAGCTAATTTCCTTCCTCGCCTTAACATTAAACTACGATCAAGCAGAATTGGCGACTGCTGACAAACTTGCAGAAAGGGTAAATCAGCAAATAGCTGGCAATAGTTCGATGAGTGCAATGCTATCAGCCTTAAGTGAAATCGTCAGTTCCGAGCGGTTTGAACCTGTGGAAACTGATGATTCGGAAGCACGTTATACACGTACTGGTCAACTAACAATTATTACCATGCACAAAGCTAAAGGGTTGGACTGGGACTACGTGTTTCTTCCCTTTCTGCACGAAAACTTGATTCCTGGTAGGTTTTGGGTTCCGCCTCAAAGCCAGTTTTTAGGTGACTTTACTTTATCAGAAGTGGCTCGCGCCCAAATTCGCGCCGCTCTCCACGGAGAATCTAATATACCGGATATCACACAAGCGTGGGAACAAGCAAAACACTTAAAAACTGCTGAAGAATATCGTTTACTCTACGTTGCAATGACACGAGCAAAGCGCCTGTTATGGATGTCAGCGGCACAGAAAGCGCCCTTTACGTGGAGTAAACCAGAGAATTTACAAGATCAAGCACCTTGTCCAGTATTTGGAGCTTTAAAACGCCAGTTTCCTCAATGTATAGGTTAATCTTTGCAGGTCGGTGCGATCGCATTGTCAGCCGATACCATCAGATTGCATTAGCGTTTAGAGACGTTGCAAATGCAACGTCTAAGAGGTTGTTTGAAAAGTGGTTGGCTGTATCTTTGCACTTGTTGCTCCCCCCTAACCCACGCCAGTCGCTCATGGGGAGCCACCCCAAGGCGGAGGTTGCCGACGCTCGTTCGCGCAGCGTGTCGCAGACAAGACTCGCTCTCAGCGTTGGCGAAGCCTCAAAGTAGAGAAGCCATGCCGTTGGCGATCGCGCAGCGTGTCGCAGACAAGCCTCTCGAAGAGAAGGCTTTACGCTGCGCTATCCGTTGTGGGGAGTGGCGTGGAAATCCCCTTGGCGCAGCCTCAAAGTAGAGAAGACCGCGCTGGCTCCCCTTGAGAAGGGGAGCCACTGTGTTGGGGAGACAGCGCCGTGGGCGGGTTTCCCGACTTGAGGCGACTGTCGTCGGGTTTCCCGACTTGAGGCGACTGTCGTGGATTTAGGGGATCTCAAAATATTTGATACATCACTAAGAACTTTTCAAACATCCTCTAAAAGCAAAGTTATTAGCGTGCAAATGATCTTATGCCAAGCGTATTACTGTACAACTAGCCAATAGCAGCAGGGAACCATGCTAAAGTCAGCGCCATCTTTAACAGTTAACAGTTATCAGTTAACAGTTAACAATGAAATCCATCATTAAGTTATTTCCGTTAATCAACGACGCTCTCAAGTATCCTAAAAGAGTTGTATTTACTCTCGCTTTGACCAGTCTGCTATCTTTGGGACTTGTATCCACGGGCAATAATTCCGCTGAGGCTGCTCCTGGTGCAGAACAGATACAATTATTGTCCCAAGGCTCCCAAAATCGCTCAAACAGGCTACCTAGAGCCGTCGCTAGAGCCGTGTTGCGCGATGCTTCCAAGCGTTCTGGAGAAGCAATTGCAAATTTAAAAATCACTCAATTCAAATCACAAACTTTTGGGAATCCTTGTATTTTCAACTTTGGCGAAATGTGTACCAGAGAATATAACCCGATCAAAGGCTGGCAAGTAATTGTACGAGTTCAGCAGCAATCTTGGACTTATCATGTGAATCAATCTGGCTCGCAAATCGTTTTAGATCCGAAAGTCAGTGTATCGGGTGCTACTCAATTACCAAAAGCGATCGCAGATACAATTTTGGGTGATACCTCAAAGCGTTCTGGGGTAGAAATCGCTGATTTAAAGATCACTCAAGCTACACCAAAAACCTTTGGGAATCCCTGCGAATTCAATTTTGGCGAAATCTGTACTAGAGAGTTCAACCCAGTTGAGGGGTGGGAAGTGATTGTCCAAGTTAAAGAGCAATCTTGGACTTACCATGTGAATAAATCTGGCTCACAAATCGTTTTAGATCCAAAAGTCAGTGCTATTAAATAAGTAAATATAAATAAATTAAAGTTTGTAGTGAGTTAGCGCGGTCTTCTCTACGAGACGCTACGCGAAGGGGGTTTCCCCGCCACTCCCCACAACGGAGGGAACCTCCGCAAGGGGGTGGCTCCCCATGAGCGACTAACGAACCCAAAGGGTAAGGACTTTAGTCCTAAATAATCCTTATTTTGAGCGATGAATCTCACTTACGAACTAGGGTTTTATTTTATGTTTAATTATACCTACCTACTTACAATTCAGTTAAGGATTGTCTGTACAGATTTTATTTAGAGACGTTGCATTGCAACGTCTCTACAGGCAATGCAACGTGTCTTTTGACAAGATATCGTGCTATGTTTTTATACGCTCTAGTTGCTTCCACCTGTACAATTTCCCCATCCACGAGTTTATAGATACCACACCCGTCTGGGTACTGTTCGAGAAACTCCTCAAAAGTCAGCTTTTTCATTACGGCTTTCATAAAACCTCTGACCTTAGTGATTCACTAAATTTAATTGTCTTAATATATAATGATAGATTGTGTCGAATTAAAGCCAGCCCATGCCTAAATTAAAGACCCGTAAAGCAGCGGCGAAGCGATTCCGTGCCACCGGCACCGGTAAAATCGTACGTCGTAAAGCCTTTAAAAACCACCTCCTAGAACATAAAACTTCCAACAAAAAGCGTAGCCTGTCCAAGACAGCACTTGTACATGAACGCGATGAAGATAATGTGCGCTTGATGCTCCCATATTTGTAAGTCCTTCAGGAATATTAAGTTATGACACGGGTAAAACGCGGTAACGTAGCTCGTAAACGCCGCAATAAAATTCTCAAACTAGCTAAAGGTTTTCGCGGTTCCCATTCAACTCTGTTTAGAACCGCTAATCAACAAGTGATGAAGGCACTACGGAGTGCCTACCGCGATCGCAAAAACAAAAAGCGCGATTTCCGTCGCCTCTGGATCACTCGCATCAACGCTGCTGCTAGGCTACACGGTTTGAGCTACAGCCAGTTGATCGGCAACCTGAAAAAAGCCGATATCCAACTAAATCGCAAGATGTTGGCACAATTGGCAGTTCTCGATCCAGCAAGCTTCGGCAAAGTTGCTGAATTGGCAAGTCAAGCTAAAGGATAAAGGTGGTAACGGATGAATAACCGATGTAACAGATGGCTAACAATTAATCGGTTACATCTGGTATTATCCGCTACCGTTGTTTGTATTCTCTGTTCCATCTTAACGACGGGATTCATCGCATCTGCTGCCCCAATACCAGAAATTAAGCATCGGGGCCATTTAATTATTGCCGTTAAAGATAACTTGCGTCCCTTGGGGTTTAGAGATGCTAGCGGCAATTTGCAAGGCTTAGAAATTGATCTGGCGAAGCGTTTAGCAGGTGACTTACTAGGCAAACCAGATGCCGTCAAGTTCAAACCAGTAGCAAATCGCGATCGCCTAGCTATAGTCTTAGATCAGAAAGTTGATTTTGCGATCGCCAGAGTAACAGCAACCGAATCACGCTCACGCCTAGTTAATTTCAGCGTTCCCTACTACTTTGATGGCGCAGTGTTGGTTACAAAAGATGCCTCTGTGCAGCAATTAAGCGATTTAGCAAAACGGAGGATTGCCGTACTTAACAACTCCAGTACCATCGCCCAAGTGCGGTACTATGTGCCAAATGCCGAGTTAGTGGGAGTAAATTCTTACGAAGAAGCAACAGAGCAAATAGAAAGCAATACCGCTACAGCTTTTGCCGCAGACGCTAGCGTTCTGAGTGGTTGGGTACAACAATATCCTCAATATCGGTTACTGCCAACTAAATTATCTACTGAACCTTTGTCCGTAGTAATGCCCAAGGGATTGCAGTACGATGAACTAAGACGAGAGGTGAATGAAGCGATCGCTCGTTACTTAGCAGAAGGCTGGCTTAAAGAACGCGCTAAATACTGGGGTTTACCGTAATTTAGTGCTGAGTGGGAGCAGGGGGAGCGGGGGGAGCAGGAAAGAGTAATAACTCCTGTCTCCTGTCTCCTGTCTCCTGACCCTTGACAAAAACCTGATAATAGATACAGAAGTAACTTTTAATAATTGTATTTGCAGATAATGGATAACAATCTAGCCGTTGTTTATCTCGCGATTTTGGTGGGCCTACTAGCATTTACACTTGTAGGTGTTTCTCGCCAGATTTTGAAAACTCGCAAGCTTGAAAGCTCTCTGTCACGATTGCGAAAGAAGTTAGAGAAAGAAAAAGGTACGGCTCAAGAATATTATGAGTTAGCCAGTATTTATTCAGAAAAGAAATTGTTCTCACAAGCGATCGCGCTATTTCAAAAAGCTCTTAAAGCCGCCCAAGAAGAGGGTGAAGAAAATATTGCCCCCATCTACAATGGTCTAGGCTATGCTTACTTTACCCAAGAGCAATACGACTTAGCGATTCGTCAGTACAAAGAAGCGCTCAAAAAGAAACCCGACTATGTAACAGGTTTGAATAATCTTGGTCATGCTTACGAACGAAAAAAATTAACTGCTCAAGCATTACAAACTTACGAAGAAGCCCTAAAATATTCTCCCAACAACTCTACTGCTAAACGCCGTGCTGAATCTTTACGCCGTCTAGTTTCCGCGTAAATGTAGTAGAGACGTTGCATTGCAACATCTCTACTGTTAGCAAATTAATTTGGCATTAATCTCTTAATTTATCGGTTTTTGGGCTATTGCTCAGAAATAGATAACTATACGTTTGTTGGAAAAATGTAAAGGGATGATTAAGAGGCTACGTTTTTTTTGGATAGCTATTACCCTCATTGTCTTCATTGCTATCTCACTAGGATTTATGGAAATCTTGTCTGCTCAGCAGCCCTCGATTTCCCATCCTCTTACTTCATTAACGGAGGTAGAAATTAGAACAGCTGTTTCGGTGCTTAAGAAAGAAAAAACTTTGAGCGAAATGGCAGCTTTTCCACTGATTACTTTGCAAGAACCAGATAAAAACGAAGTTTTAAAATTTACACCTGGTAAAACTTTTCAGCGAAAAGCTTTTTTGGTAGTTTATGAACGTTTACAAAACAAAACCTACGAGGGAATCGTTGACTTAACAAGCAAAACTTTAAGTTCTTGGAAAGAAATCCCCTCTGTTCAACCTGCAATTATTAATCCAGAATATGAACTGGCAACTCAGGTAGTTAAAGCCGATCCCCAATGGCAAAAAGCGATGCAAAGCCGGGGAATTACAGATTTAAATCAAGTTAAAATTAGTTGCTGGGCACCAGGAACCCTGAGTAAACAGGAAGAAGCCGCAGGTGATCGTCTTTGCCGAGCTTTATCTTACTATAGAGGCGATCGCCTACAGCGCACTGGAAGCGATCGCTGGAATTATTACGGTAGTCCAATTGAAGGCGTGCTGGCTACAGTCAATTTGAATACAGGTAAAATCGCCAGTTTTGTTGATAGAGGAAAAGTACCTTTTTCCAAAGAAAACTGGAACTACGATGTCAAGTCCTTGGGCAAATTGCTTTCACCACCCAAAGCATTGAAAATTCTCCAACCTAATGGTGCAAGCTTCCGGCTCAACGGTAATGAAATTAGCTGGCAAGGTTGGAAGTTTCGCTATATGATGCATCCCCGCAGTGGATTAGTGCTGTACCAAGTGAATTACAACGACGGGGAAAATATCCGACCAGTGTTATACCGCGCTAGTCTATCGGAGATGGTAGTACCTTACGTTGATCCTGAGCCTACGTGGTCATTTAGAAATGCATTTGATGTTGGGGAATACAACTTTGGTTTGTTAGCAAATACGATGGAGTTGGGCAAGGAAATTCCCGAAAACGGCCTTTTGCTAAATGCTGTGTTGGCTAATGAGCAGGGAGAACCTTATGTGATACCGGGGGTTATCGGTATCTACGAGCGTGATCATGGAATGCTCTGGAAGCATTATGAGTACAATACTCAACGTAATGATGTCCGTCGTAATCAAGAATTAGTCATGACAATGACTGCGGCGATCGACAACTATGATTACAGCGTCAATTGGATCTTTCGCCAGGATGGGACGCTGGAGGTCGAAAACGAATTAACGGGTATTTTACTAGCACAGGGAACAGCTGCCGAAAAACAGTCTGAGGATAATTCCTATGGTCAGTTGATTGCAAAAAACATCGTTGGAGTAAATCACCAGCACTTTTTCAACTACCGTCTAGATATGGATGTAGATGGTCAGGCTAATTCTGTGATGGAAATGAATGTGAAAGCCTTGCCAATGGATGAGAAAAATCCTTTAGGAAATGCGATGCCTACGGCGGTAAACTACGCACTTGCACAAACCCCACTAGCAAAAGAAACGGCTGCTGTCCGCGATATAGATATGAAACACAGTCGGGAATGGATGATTGTTAGTGCAGACAAAAAGAATTCTCTGGGGGCTGCTCCTGGATATATGCTGATGCCAGGAGGCAACTCAATATTTTTCCCTGTGGAAGGCTCGAAGATCCACCAAAAGGCTGGCTTTGCAACTCATCATGTCTGGGTAACGAAATATGAGCCAGATGAACTTTATGCTGGCGGGGATTATCCTAACCAAGGAAAACCAGGACAGGGTTTACCGAAATATATTGCAGACGATGAGTCTTTAATGAGTGAAGATATTGTGTTGTGGTACACAATGGGCGTGACTCATATTCCGCGATCGGAGGATTGGCCTGTGATGCCTGTTCACCGAGTTGGTTTTAAACTCATTCCTAGAGGATTCTTTAGCCGCAATCCAGCTATTAATTTGCCTGAACCAATACCTGTAAACTAGTAGAGACGTTGCATTGCAACGTCTCTACAAAAGAATCTTGAATACTGAATCGGTGTTCTAGTTCTTCGGCTCCATATTGCTCTTTGCGGGTAGCAGACTTCTTAAGCTTGACTCTTAATCAACCTCCCTTTGCAGACTACGGTATGCCTCTAGAGAAAGTCCTTTGAAGCGATTTTGAGACAACACCAACAATGTGGAACTAATTGAAATCACTAGCATTACTAGTACCGCTGCTGCTGCATTACTATAGGAAACACTCTCAGTTGCTTTCCAAATATGCGTTGCTAAGGTACTAAAGCCAATGGGAGCCAATAGCAATGTCACTGGTAACTCCTTAATTGCAGTCAGAAATACCAACGCTGCTCCACCCAGAATCCCCGGACTCACCAGGGGCAACGTAATTTCTCTTAAACTTTGCCAGGGGGTTCTGCCTAAACTTTGGGCAGATTCTTCTAGTTGGGGATTGACTTGAAGCAGGGAACTCCGCACTGTGCCGACGGACTGGGAAACAAATAATACTAAATATGCAAATATCAGCATTGGCAAAGTCTGATATAACCAGGGCAGGTAATTTGCTCCCCAAAATACCAGAGATAGGGCAACTACAATTCCAGGTAAACCAAAGCCAATATAGCTACAGCGTTCAATGGCGACAGTAATGCGACTGGGAAACCGGACTGCAAGGATTGCGATTGGCAAAGCGCAGAGAGTGGCTACTATGGCGGCCAATCCTGCGGCTACTATCGAGTGCCAAGCTAATTGCATTAGTTTCAGTAAAGAGATAATTTCACCTACGTCTGTGCTTATTAATCCTCTGACTAACCAAAATAAAGTGACACTTATTGGTAATGCTAGACCTAAGCTAGCTATGACGAGGCAAAACAAAATTGCAGGCACTTGCCAAACACCAAGATGAACCAATGCTGGCAAACGGTAGGATTTGGTGGCACGACTGTAGTAG
Source organism: Komarekiella delphini-convector SJRDD-AB1 (assembly GCF_014831675.1). GTDB lineage: Bacteria > Cyanobacteriota > Cyanobacteriia > Cyanobacteriales > Nostocaceae > Komarekiella. Next base: position 47,238 of record NZ_VJXY01000025.1, read on the forward strand.
GCAGCCCGCGATCGCGCTTTGTATTCTAACCACAACACTAGCAAAACTAAACCCACTAGCATTAAAGCTAGCGTCGCTGCCTGATTGCGATCAAATGTATATCTGTATTGCAGAAAAATCGCGCGTGTAAATGTATCAAACCGCATCACTGAAGTTGTGCCAAAATCCTGCAAAGCATTCAGCGCAACCAACAATCCTCCTGCGACAATTGACGGACGCAGAGTCGGCAAGGTGATCCGAAAAAAGGTTTCCCGTTGACTATAACCTAAACTCCTTGCAGCCTCCTCAATTGTTGGATCAACGCCTTGCCATCCAGCCTGGATACTCAGCAGCAAATATGGATAGGAAAACAGAGTTAGCCCTAGAATTGCTCCAGTCCAACCATAGATTTCTGGTAACTCCTGCACTCCTAGCGGTTCTAGGCAGAGTTGTAACCAGCTTCCCTTGGGCCCAAAAGCTGCAATTAAGGCAAAACCACCCACATAGTCAGGTACAGCTAAGGGTAATGTGGTAACAATCAGCCAAAATCGCCGCCAAGGTAAATCCGTCCGCATTGTGAGAAATGCCAGTGGTACTGCGATCGCAGCTGAAAGTAAAGTACTAACCACGGCTAGCCCAACACTGTTTAACAGCACTTCGAGCGTGCGGGGACGTAATATCAAAGCCAACAACTGTTCTCCACCAACACCAGCCATACGTATGACTAAGTAAGTTAAAGGCAGCGCGATCGCCATAGCCGTTAGTCCAGCTATGACTACAAGAAACAAAGGTGGATGATGAGTTTTTATGTTTCTAACGCCTCTAACTTGCATAGCTTCTAATAAAAATTGGCAGGATCGAGGAGATAAGTGTAGGGAATAACCTGTATACAATCCCCAATCCCCAATGTAGTTACAATAAACCTGCCTCTTGGAGTAATGAGATAGTTCCCTTCAAATCAGATAATTTACTCAGATCAAGCTGGGGAGACTGTAGCTGATTGAGCGGAACTTGCTTATGTGATACAGGGATACCTGTTACCAACGGATATTCGTAAAACTTCTGAGTCAGGTACTTTTGAACGTCTGGGCTGAGCATGTAAGCAACAAACTTTTCTGCATCACTTTTTTGATCGGTTGTATTTAGTACTGCTAAACCTGCCACGTTAATCAATGCTCCAGCATCACCACGTGTATGATGTATGGCGACGGGGAAGTTAGGATTTTTTGTGATAAACCGATACAGATAATAGTTATTTACTAGCCCTAAAGCGATTTCTCCCCGTCCCAAGGCTTCAACAATTGCAGAATTTTTGCTGTAATCTCTGGCTCCATTGGCTTTCATCGCCTTCAACCACTGCAAAGTTTTTTGATCTCCTTCTATGAGTCGCATTGCAGTGACAAAAGATAAAAAAGAACCGTTAGCAGGCGCCCAACCGACTTTACCTCGCCACTTCGGATCACTCAGTTGCATCACACTTGTGGGGAGTTCGCTAGCTTTCACAAGCTTGGTGTTGTAGTCGATCACGCGTGCGCGTCCAGAGATGCCAATCCATTGCCCAGCGGGAGAGCGAAATTGCTGAGCGACTTTGTTCAACAATTGGGTAGGGATAGATAAGGTTCGCCCTTCGTTGGCTATAGCTCCCAAGGAACCAGCATCTTGAGCATAAAATACATCAGCGCGGCTATTTTTACCTTCTTCGAGGAGGGCGATCGCTAACTCAGTGGAGTCACCATAGCGCACCTCAATATTTATCCCCAAATCTTTTTTAGCTTTTTCAATCAGGGGAGCCATAATTTCCTCTTCTCGCCCTGAATAAATCGTCAATGTTTTTGAGGCCGCTACGGCTGAAATTCCTACTCCCCAGTTCAAAAGCACAGCAGCAATTACAAATGAGATTCGCTGTACTCTAATTGACACCATTAAATTGACCTCCGATTCCAGATCTGGGTTATGGACAAATATTTCTGCAAACTCTTGTTAGATTGCAACTATGTAGAAGATTAACGAATAGTTTAAGTAAGGATAGATTACATCCAGGTATGGATTAGGTTAACTTTAGGTAATTCAGTAAGTTAATAGTTATTACGTACTGTAACAAATATGACTTGCGGTTTTTAACTATATAAATTAGGCAATCACTTGTTTGAGGAGCGTGTCGCCTCTAAATATTCACGGTTCACAAGAGCAAGAATAACCTGCTGACTGCTTCGTATCGATACAAATGGTTTCAAGAAGCGATCGCTAGCAGGTCAAAGGCGCAAACAAAAAGGATGATAAAGATTATACGTTTTAGTTGTAATAGAACTATTCTATTTGTCGTCTGATTGAAAATTGAACAACTGTTAGATTATCTCTACAAGTCGAATTCAATTTTCTTAAGATTTTATTAATAAAGTATTGCATTTTTGCATTATTAGCTACATTTTTTCAAGGGTATTTTGTCTAGTTAATTTATTTAACTTAAAACAGCTATCGTTGACAACCTATGTATATACGAAATACAATCGTTTTTATATAGAGCCTGATGATAGAGTTTAGCAAAATAATTCGTTTAAAGAATAAAACCAAGCACTATAAATAGAATTTGGATACAACAAATGAACGCCAAAATTATTGCTTCCTTTGGAATGATACTGATCTTTGCAAGCCTAGGAAACTCGGTGTATGCACAGTCATCAGAGTCAAACTCAAACCCAGTACAATACAAAACAACTGGTAATGCTCTAAATGGAATTGAGAGTAAAACAACCCAGGATGACTTCCTTATATTTTTCGAGCCAAATAATCTAGGAAGTAACTCCATCAATAACCGAAGAAACAATACTACTCCAGTGAAATTACGTGTCAACGACTCACAACCACTGCCAGATAGTTCTGTTTTTTTAGTACCAGTTGAAGCGGGGAATGATAATCAAGGAATGCGATTGCAGTTGGATCTGGACAATGAGTAATTAGACATACAGATTGACCATACGAGCGTGCTGAGTTAGCGATCGCCCTACAGTTCTTGAACTTCTGTTTGCCCGGAGTCGGGGCACCTTGCTGGATTTTGCTACAGACTTCTCTTTGCCTACAGAACTTTTCGCTGTCTAAAAAAGTTTTGCGCTCCTGTTACCCGGACGCGCAAACTTTTCGCTTGTAGGTATGGTTTTTTATTGATCAATGGGATGAAATCTCAGGTTTTTCTGACTTCTGGCTGCTTTGATTCAAATGCCAAATCTATCTATTAGATACTTGTGCAGACATTTTGCAGTAAAATTAGTCCTTTAGATAGAGGAGGGCAAGATAGATGACTCGTGTCATCATTGTGCGCCACGGTCAAAGCGGCTATAACACCGAGCGGCGTATTCAAGGGCGCACTGATGCGTCTAAATTAACAGAAAAAGGTCGTAACCAAGCCACTAAACTAGGCAAAGCCCTCAGCAATATTTTATTTAATGCAATTTACAGCAGTCCCTTACAGCGAGCAAAACATACAGCAGATATTATCCACAGTGAGTTAGCAATTCATGCTGGACAGTCTGCTATCCCCCAAGCTTCTGATCATCTGCTGGAAATTGACCTGCCTTTATGGGAAGCAATGCTTAGTGCTGATGTCAAGCAGAAGTTTGCTGAAGATTACCGCACCTGGCATGAACGCCCCCACGAAATGCGGATGCTTTTAAAAGATGCGGAGGGGACAAAAGAACATTTCCCTGTCCTGGCTTTATACAAACAGGCGCAGCAATTTTGGCAAGAAATTTTGCCCCGCCATCAAGGCGAAACCATTCTCATAGTTGGACATAACGGAATTAATCGCGCTCTCATTAGCACAGCGCTCAATATTCCCCCAAGTCGCTATCATTCAATCCAGCAATCGAACTGTGGCATCACCGTACTAAATCTTTCTGGGGGATTAGGGGAACCAGTCCAACTAGAGTCTTTGAATCAAACACAACATACTGGAGAAACTCTGCCCTCATTGCGACCGGATCATCAGGGAGTACGATTGCTGTTGGTGCGTCATGGTGAAACTGAGTGGAATCGCCAAACTAGGTTTCAAGGACAAATTGACGTTCCCCTAAACGATAATGGCAGACAACAGTCACAGAAAACAGGCGAATTCCTGCAAGAGATAGCGATTGATTTTGCAGTCAGTAGCCCAATGCTGCGTCCCAAAGAAACAGCAGAGATTATCTTAAAGCACCATCCTAGTGTAGGGTTGGAATTGCAAGATGGTTTAAGAGAAATTGGTCACGGACTCTGGGAAGGAAGATTAGAAACAGAAATAGAGCAAGAGTTTCCCGGCGAATTGCACCGCTGGCGAACAGTCCCAGCAGAAGTCCAAATGCCAGAAGGAGAAAATTTGCAACAGGTGTGGGAGCGCAGCGTTGCAGCTTGGCAATCAATTGTGGAAGTAGCATTAACTAAACAATTCAAAACTGTATTGGTAGTAGCTCACGACGCCACTAATAAAACTTTGCTTTGTCATATTCTCGGTTTACCACTAGAAAATTTCTGGAATTTTCGCCAAGGTAATGGTGCAGTTAGTGTCATCGACTATCCTTCTGGTCTAAATGGTTTACCAGTATTGCAAGCGATGAACATTACCACTCACTTAGGTGGAGGCGTACTAGATAAAACAGCAGCCGGGGCATTGTAAAAAAAGTGACGAAGCAGGAGGCAGGAGGCAGGAGGCAGGAGTCAGGAGCAAAGAATAAATAACTGTAATTCTTAACTGATAACTGATAACTGATAACTGTTATGGCTGAACTACTGCAACAAGTACGGGTGATTGACCCAGTTTTTGGAACTGACCAAATAGCTGATGTGCTAATTGCTAATGATGAAATCCGAGCGATCGCCGCGCACATTTCTGACATTAGTCCCGATACTCAAATCAGAGATTGTCGGGGATTAGTTCTTGGGCCTGGTTTAGTGGATTTGTATAGCCACTCTGGCGAACCGGGGTATGAAGAACGAGAAACCCTCTTGTCTTTCTTACAAGCTGCGGCTGCTGGCGGTTTTACCAGAGTTAGCATCTTACCTGATACATCTCCATCCATCGATAACCCGGCTCTAGTGGCGCAGTTACAAAATAAAGGTGGGGAGATGAGGAGGATGAGGGAGATGGGGGAGAAGGAGAAAATTAATTTGTCTCCCCCTGCTTCCCTTCTCCCCCTGCTTCAAGTTTGGGGTGCTATTACCCTAGATGTAGCTGGTAAGCAAATGACGGAATTAGCAGATTTGGCGAAGGCTGGAGTTGTTGGTTTTAGCGATGGTCTACCTTGGGAAAATTTGGCACTGGTACGGCGGGTTCTGGAATATCTCCAGCCGTTGGATAAACCAGTAGCATTTTGGCCTAGCGATCGCCTATTGACAGCAAACGGTGTAATCAGAGAAGGTTCAGAAGCGATTCGTCTGGGTTTACCACCTATACCCGTCAGTGCTGAAACTACTGCGATCGCTGCTTTGTTAGAATTAGTTGCCGCTACGAGCACACCAGTACACATCATGCGTGTCTCGACAAGTCGCAGTGTGGAACTGATCGCATCAGCTAAGGCTGCTGGATTACCCATCACCGCTAGCACTACTTGGATGCATCTTTTATTGGATACAAAAGCGGTTAAAAGTTATCATACCAGCTTGCATTTAGACCCACCTTTAGGCAATCCCAGCGATGTGGCAGGATTGCGTGCGGGGGTGCGTGCGGGTATTGTGGATGCGATCGCTATTGACCACGCACCCTATACCTACGAAGAAAAAGTCCAAGCCTTTGCCGAAGCACCACCAGGGGCAATTGGTTTAGAGTTAGCATTGCCGCTATTGTGGCAATACCTTGTAGAAACTGGGGAATTTACAGCTTTAGAATTATGGGGTGCTTTGAGTACTCGACCAGCAGAATGTTTGGGCCAGAAAGTGAGTGCAATTACTCACAACCAACTAGCAGAACTCACTTTGTTTAATCCTCAAGAAACCTGGAAAGTTGAAAGGAAAAATCTTTATACACTTTCTAGTAATACACCTTGGTTAGGTCAACAGTTGAAGGGCCGCGTTGTGCAAACTTGGTGTTAGTTGCAGTCACTTAAGTGTCTTCCCTCGATAACTGTGATCGTAAGTTGATCAGCGTTGGTTATGGCGTATCAAGTCAGACAGCTTAAGAAGGTGGATAATATATAGATAGAAAGCTCCAACAGAGTGAACAAACATTTTATGTCAGCAAAAGATAAATTTCATGATGTTGTAAAACTAGGCTTACAAAAAGATGGCTGGACTATTACAGATGACCCTTTACACATAGAGTGGGGTTTGGTTGAATTATATATTGATTTAGGAGCAGAAAAGATTATTGCGGCTGAAAGAGAAGGGCAAAAAATAGCTGTAGAGGTTAAGAGTTTTCTTGGTCAATCAACTATTTCAGAATTTCATACCGCATTGGGACAGTTTATCAATTATCGATTTGCACTTTCTCAAGAACAACCAGAACGCATTTTATATTTAGCTGTTCCCTTAGATACCTATGAAACTTTTTTTAAGCTCCCATTTACTCAGATTATAATTCAATAATATCAATTACGTTTGCTAATTTATGACATTGAAAATGAGGTTATCGTCAAATGGCTAAATTAGAAGAATATAGAAAGTATATCAAAGAGTTATTAACAGCATATAGTCAGTATGAAAAACCTGATAGCGAAGTTGAATTACAAACTATATTTGATACTGAACACGACCACTATCAATTAGTATATGTGGGCTGGAAAAACAAGCGGCGTGTATATGGTTGTGTCTTACATTTAGATATTAAGAATGGGAAAATTTGGATTCAGCATAATGGAACGGAAGCTAACATTGGTGATGAATTAATGGCTCTAGGTGTTCCTAAACAAGATATTGTATTAGGATTTCACTCGCCTTATAAAAGACAGTTTACAGATTTTGCTGTGGGTTAAGATGGGTTAATGAGGAATTTAAATTGGGTTAGGCGATCGCTTAATTTGAGTTGAGTCTGAAAATGGAAATGGAATGAACCCCTCAATACCTCGTTCCTTACCATAGTCAAGGATCAGCGATTCAATAGATGTTAATGTAAATTCTCAAAGGAATTTGCAATTTACTGTAAGCCTTATATGTTTTTACAAGTCTCATAGCGAGAGTAAATATTCCATTTTACCAAGGGATTGGTGAGGTTTCTCGCAACACTTGAGACCGGGAGGTGTCCCACTGGGGCTGTGCCATCATACTTTATACTCTCATCTTTTATCCAACCACCTAAAAACCATTTGGCGGATATCTGCCATCCTACACGAGTCCAAAAAGCATTCAGATTTTTTCTTACTTCTAGCCAGATTTTTTTCTGCACACTAAACCCAAAGCGCCCATTACTGTACTTTACCCACAGTTGGTCAATAGTGCGTAAGTCAGTGCAAGGAAAGTTTTTAATAGATTCGGGATCAAGCCAGCGTTCTTGTTCTTTGTCAGCGGCTTTGAGCATCACTGCCAGAGTTTCTCGATCTGCTTCTTTCCACTCTCCAGCCTTGAGTAAATCGCGCAACCGCGTATAGTCTACGCCCTTCTCAGAACTGAGATCATCATTCTCCTGCGTTGGTTTTGTCGTCGTTGTTTGAATAGATTGTTGTTCTTGTCGCTGCCTGTGTGCTTCTTGTTCTTGTTGTTTTTGTAACTTTGCCTGGTTAGCTTGTTGTTGCTTCTCTAACTCCGCTGATTTTTGATATTCGGCTTCTTTAGCAGATGTAATCTCTAACTCAATTGGCGCTACATCCTCATTTCTTAGACCTCTAAAATATCCTGTTGATAATCCTTCAGTACCTTACGAGTATGTTCATCCAGGGGATATTTTTGCCCAACTACCTCAACAAAAGCTTGTTTGTAACTTTCCAAGTTTGCAAACCGTCTGCGGAAAGGTTCTATTACTTCGCTTTCTATTTCCTCGGCTTTCTCATCTGTAATTCCAAATGTTTTGCGTTTCGGCTTTAAGATTAAGTAGGAAAGTTTACTAAGTTCACCATTTTGGGCATATTGTTCAACAAGCTTGCGATACTCTGCCTCTGGATTCTTGGGGGCATAGGCTAGTAGAATATTAAAGCCTTCCTTATCCAGAATAATATCTGGCATCATCTTAGGCTTTACTGCTTGAACTTTTGCCTTAGCGTAAGCGTGCAGTTCTTGTACATGAATATTGCCATCGTTGTCTGTGTCTGCTGCACCTGTCTCAATTCCCTCAACTAAATATTGAGTGTAGAGCGAAAGCGGTAAACCTTCTTGCTCAAATGAAGTTTGAGTTGCACTCGAAGATGTGAGAACAACTCGTCCCTCAGCACCTAGCTGCTTTTTGATATCGACACCGACACTTTTTGTCAGCCAACCTTGAGCGATCGCACCACTGTAGCAAGCATCCAAAATCAATATTTGTCGTTTGGCGTAGCAATTATATGATTGTCCTTGAATAAAATTTGCGTCTACAGCAGTAGCTTCAAAGTCATCTTTAGCTGTAATCCGAGTTGTTAAATAAAGATGACCTTCATCATTAGTAATACCATGCCCAGAGAAAAACAATAATACTAAATCTTCTTTACTAGCTTCTTTAAATAGCTTTTGAATTGCCCTTCGCATTTCTGTCTGATCGGGATTAAGCAGATGTTCGATCTGCTCAAAACTTCCCAGACTTGGGTTTTGCAAAACTCGCTGCATAGCTTCTACATCATTGAGAGCAGATGATAGAGGAGGGATATCTTCACCGTATTCACTGACTCCAATCAGCAGCGCTATCTTCTTAGCCATTTTTGCCGTCACCCATTGCAGCCAAGAGGTCTTTTGCTATTCTCTCACTCTCTAATAGCTCTCGTTGGCTTTTTGCTTCGATATTGACTTCTTTATCTCCAACTTTGACACTAATTTTCATCGGCTTGTCACCCAGGCGATCGCCCAAAAAACCTAAAAAGCTTTTGACATTCTTCATGCTCACCTCAGCCGTTAGCACTCCGATCAAAGTGGCAAACAATGGCTTACTTCCTGCTTCAGGGTTCAAGTCTTCCGCGCGATCTGCCTTCTCAACCTCATCCAAATCCCGAATTTCCCGCAGCAGCTTGCTAGCTATTTTTTGCCGTCTCTCATCATCTAACTCTGGATCGTCAATGGCAAAGGTGAATTTAATCGTGGGTTCGCCTGTCATTTTAACCTCCAAAGTCCCGTTATCTAGGCAGTGTTCAGCTACACTTCCAAATTCTACGATTCCGGTCAGGAAAAAGATAGTCCACAGGCGATCGCTTGTCGATTTCATTTATACCAACGAGAAAATTTCTCTTAACAAGACTTAAAAAATTAGGTTTCTGGACGACAAATTTAGGTTTTTTCTGAATTGGTATTAGCTATAAGTTTGAATAGATTGGCTCTCTAAACATCCCTTATATTAAAATGAAAAGGATTAGGAAGTCGCACTTTTATAAACATCTAACAAGAGTTTACGCAAATCTCCAAGTCACGCCCAGAAGTGACACTTGATGTTTTCTAGCTATATGACCCTAATGTTAGTGTGATTTAGGAAATGGCTTTAGCTGCTCAACAATATAATTAAGTAATTACTGTCAACATAAAGCAAAAATTAATGACAATTCTCAACGCTCGTAATTTATCCTTAGAAGAAGTTCAGCGTTTGTTTGGCTTTCAAAAACACTACAACGACTCGTTCTCTTCTCTATTATCCCTAGAACCTCTTACTGACGCAGAACAGGAGGAACTTAAACAAATTCAGAATGACTTTAATAGATACCTCACAGCAGGCAAAGTTTCTAAAGGTCAAATCAAGTTCCTTGCAGTTGCTCCTTTACTAAGATTAGCTGGCTTCTATAGATATCCTCTTGAGATTCGCTTAGAAGAAGATATCGCTGATATTGAAGTTGAAGATGAAGATATAATAATTAAAGGCAGGATGGATATTTTAGCTGTAACCAAAGCTAAACATACAAAAGCTAATGCCTATTTTTGGGTACTTTTAATTGAATCTAAAAACAGCCAAATTGATATATCAATAGGATTGCCCCAACTCTTAGCTTATGCGTATAAAAGTTTAGATAAACAAAAATCAGTTTGGGGTTTGACAACTAATGGCAGAAGTTACCAATTTGTGTACATTGAACAAGGAAATCCATCTACGTATCAGCTAATGCCATTATTAAATTTTATGGAATCTCCCCGTGCGATTGAATCGCTACAAGTTTTAAAAGCAATTTGTCAGCTATAACAAAAAGAAGGAGATACAATTAACCTTTCAAATTATCTAATAACTCTGCTGTCTGCTGTGGTTGCACTAAACTATTAGCACACAAAATACCAGAAGCCGCTACTGCTGGTACACCAATTCCCGGCATAGTGCTGTCACCAACACGATATAAACCCTGGATAGGAGTGTGCGTACTAGGAAACGTTCCCTTACCTGCTGAAATTGCAGGGCCATAAGTTCCCTGATAGCGTCGGAGATAATGGGCATGAGTTAGGGGTGTACCAATGAGTTCCAAAACGATGCGATCGCGAATATCTGGGATAATCCGCTCTAAGGCGCGATATAGAGATTGTGCTTTTTCCTGCTTCTTGTGTTCGTAGCTATTATTCCGTTCCCATCCAGCATAAGGTTCAAGAGTATAAGCATGAACCACATGATGTCCTTCAGGTGCTAAGGTTGCATCCCACACGCTGGGAATCGAAATCATGCACGTATTACCCGGTGTAGTAATCTCCTGACTTGAATCGTGAACTACCACATGATGTCCGGTTAAATTCTTCAAGCCAGCCGCTCGGATGCCTAAGTGTAAATGCATAAAGCTTTCAACCTTTGGTGTATTTAAAGCTACTTTACGGTAAGATGCGGGTAAATCTTCAGGACGCAACAGTTGATTGTAGGTATCCCAAATCGTTGCATTGGAAATCACCACAGGCGCTTTGAGAACTTCACCCTTTTGCAACCTGACACCTACGGCTTTACCAGATTCCACCAAAATTTGCTCGACATGGCATCCCATCCGCAACTTACCACCCCAGCGTTCTAATCCCCGCACCAAAGCCTTGACAATTGCACCACTACCACCCACAGGATACTCAACTCCAGCGCGAGAGCGTTCACCTAACATAAAAGCTACCTCTGGGGCGATCGTCCCGTGTGCCTTTAAACCAGAGAGTAAAAAGCATTCCAGGTCAATAAGCCGCCGCACCCAAGGATCTTGGACTGTTGCATCCATCACATCGCCTACAGAAGCTTGGACAAGCGACAAGTTGGGTAGTATTTTGATCAAAGATGGCAGGTAACGGCTCAGCAATACTAGAATTACCTGCCAATCAGCTCTTAGAGCCAGCGTAGGAATGCCTTTCATCGCCTCGTATAAACCTAACAAGCGTTCTTCAAACTGCTGGAGTTCCCTAGCACCTTGGGGCGTAACTTTAGCAACTTGTTCTCGGTAACGCTGAGCATTACTATAGACTGCAAAAGCACTTTCAGGAAAGTGATAGTGTCCCAAGGGATCATAGGATATAACTTGAATGGATTCGCCGAGAACATCCAAAACTTGTTTTAGCGGATTCAAACTTTGGGTATCAGTCAGACCACAATAAAAGGAGGGGCCAGAATCAAATTCAAATCCGCGCCGTCTAAAGCTATGAGCAGCACCTCCACTAATTGTGTGGCTTTCACATACAACAACTCGTTTCCCATAACGAGCAAGTAACCCAGCAGCACATAACCCGCCGATACCACTACCAATAACAATGACATCACTATCTTGCATTTTTGTCATTTGTCCTTTGTCATTTGTTTTTACTACTGACTCCTGTCTCCTGTCTCCTGTCTCCTGACTCCTGTCTCCTAACTCCTGACCACTGACCACTGATTTATAACCAATGACTGAACCATTGATTGAACTAAAAGGTGTTTCTAAGTCCTTTGGTAGCCATAAAGTTTTAGATAACGTAGATTTGACAATTTACCGGGGAGAAGCACTAGGAATTATTGGCCCTTCTGGGACTGGTAAATCCACGATTTTACGGATAATGGCGGGGTTACTGGCTCCTGATGAAGGAGAAATTTACGTGCAAGGGGTACGGAGAGACGGTTTGATTGAGGATGGTGGCGACCCAGTTGGTATTGGTATGGTGTTTCAGCAGGCGGCATTATTTGATTCATTAACGGTGGAGGAAAATGTAGGATTTTTACTTTACCAAAACTCAAAATTACCGCGATCGCGCATCCGAGAACTGGTAAAAGAAAAATTGGAGATGGTCGGTTTGCCGGGAATCACAAATCTTTACCCAGCCGAACTATCTGGGGGAATGCGAAAACGGGTAAGTTTTGCCCGGGCAATTATGTCTAACCCCGATAACCCCTCAGAAACTCCAGAAGTTTTACTATACGATGAACCAACAGCCGGACTTGATCCAATTGCTTCAACAGTGATTGAAGATTTAATCCGTTATTTGCAAAGTGCACAAGGAGTCTGTGGTACTTATGCTGTTGTTACGCATCAAGACAGTACCATACGTCGTACATCTGACAGACTTGTGTTTCTCTATGAAGGTAAAGTGCAGTGGCAGGGTACAGTGAGTGAAATAGATAGCACAGAGCATCCTTTGATTAGACAATTTATCAGTGGAAATGTGCATGGCCCGATTCAGGTAGCCGGCTAATCAGTTTTGATTGATGTTAGCGGATAGCTATGGTTTAGCCCGTGCTGAGTCTTGAGTATAGTTATTTTCACTCACCACTAAAGACTCAGAAGTAATTTTTGGGTGGAGAAAAAAATGCGAGGTCTAATGACAAGCCGCTTCGCGTCTATGCGAACATTTAGAGAAGGTTCTGTAGGATTGTTACTCCTACTAGGACTGGGGGTATTTGGATTAATATTTTTGTGGTTGAATAGATTTACTAGTGCTCAGAGTTCGTACAAAGCTATTGTAGAATTTACCAATGCTGGTGGGATGCAAAGGGGAGCACCAGTTCGCTATCGTGGCGTCAAAGTAGGCAATATTTCTAGGGTTCAACCAAAACCAAATGCCGTCGAAGTAGAGATTGAAATTGCCCAACCTGACCTAATCATCCCGCGTAATGCATCAGTGGAAGCTAATCAAAGCGGACTGATTAGCGAAAGCATTATCGACATCACACCAAAAGCAACGTTACCGGCTGGGGTTATCATAGCTAAGCCACTAGAGAAAAATTGCGATTCCAGTCTCATCGTCTGTAATGGTTCTCGGTTAAAAGGTCAGATTGGCATCAGTGTTGATGATCTGATTCGCAGCTCAACTGACTTAGCCACTACATACACTAATCCCAAATTTTATAACAACGTCAACAGGGTTCTAGAAACCACTACAGGCGCAGCGTCCAATTTTGCTGAACTAAGTGAGGATCTCCAAGCCTTAACCAAAAGCTTAAGGCAGCAACTAGGCACGTTTTCCGCTACTGCTAATTCTGTGCAACAGGCGTCAAATAAACTCAGCACATCCACTGCTAAAACAGTAGATCAATTTGGCATAACCGCAAGTCAATTTAGTGCAACTGCAAATCAAGCGAATCGTTTGCTCAGTAACCTAGATAATCTAGTGACAACAAATCGTTCTTCGCTGGTTGGCGCTTTGAACAACATCACCGAAACCAGCAACCAACTGCGCGTTACAGTGAGTACCTTATCACCTACTGTAAGTCGGTTGACTCAAGGACAACTACTACAAAACTTAGAAACTCTTTCGACAAATGCAGCGCAAGCCTCAGCCAACTTACGCGATGCTACTAAAACCTTAAACGATCCAAATAACGTAGTACTACTGCAACAAACCTTAGATTCAGCACGGGTAACATTTGAAAACACTCAAAAAATTACATCTGATTTGGATGAGTTGACTGGCGATCCTGCTTTCCGGCAAAATCTCCGACAATTGGTGAATGGTCTAAGTGGTTTGGTGTCTTCGACTCAGCAAATGCAGCAACAAGCGCAGGTTGCTACTACCCTAGACTCAATAAAAGCTGCTGTGAATCAACCGAATGCTGTGATTAAGACTCCAGCACCAACCCAGAAAGCGATAACACAGCAACAACGGCAGATTGCTGATATTTTGGACTCAGTAACAGCTACTTTTGATACAAATGCTGTGATTAAAACAGCACCATCTCAACAGGTAATGCCTAATGACAAGCCCTTACGCGTCTACACAACTAATTCCTCATCTGCTACTTTTCAGAGTACTGGCATCGACTCTCAACTAATCCCCAGTCCATCTACCTCCAAATCATCCCAAGAAGACCTATTGAAGCAACTGCGGGAGTATGGTAAACAAAGGGAGCAACTGGAGACGGGAAAATAGAAAGACAAGAATTCTAGGGTAGGGCTAAATATCTACAATTGGTGACATGAAGTGTAGATTAACCTGTAAATCTTAGATAGCCCAGCCACAAACATGGTTAGCCATATAAAAGAAGTTTAAATTTAGAGCTTTGAGCTTGGATATTTGAGTATAAAACTAGATATTCCCAGTTCAAAGCTGAAATTTTGGAGTTCTTACCAGTCAACAGTCAACAGTCAACAGTCAACAGTCTTTCGTGTTATCCCATCCCCTTGGCGGGGTGGGATAAGCTTAACTAAAATTTTCAAGCTTTAGGGGCGATCGCGTCAACATTTCACAATTATTATCTGTATTGCCAAGAACAGATTTTGCTAGTTTTTATTAGTAAAACTTTTGCATATTCATATTTACTCAAACTATCAAGCAAGTGAATTATTGAAACTTTATTTAATTTCCTAATCAGGGTTTACTTATCTGATAAATTTTAGTTAACCGTATTGTTAAACCTTTTTCGGATTACTCCTTTCTCAACGTAAAAATACCTAAGCTTTTTGAGAAACCTCTTAAGAGGAGATGGTACAGGCAATTTTGTAGTAGAAACATAGAAAGTGTAATTCAAATCACTTTTTGATTTGCTATGGTGTGTCACTGCCGCAGTATTCCCCAGATAAGATAAATGAGAACTGAGGCATGGAGAATAATATATTTTTAGACTTTTTAGCTAGCCTACAAAGACTATTTATAGGCTACATTCCAGCCGCCGTTTTAGGTAGTTTCACTGGATATTTAATAGGTATAAACGACCCAGTTTATCAGATATTTAGGCGGTTATTTCAAATACCACATAGTATCCCTCCTATAGCCTTGTTACCCATTGCGCTCATAGCATTTAAAGAGCTAGAACCGGCAGCCGTGAGCGTAATTTTTATTGGGACACTCTGGACAGTAATTATTAATACGGCAATAGGTATACAGCATTTTCGCAGACAGGGCAATAACTTTCGAGTAGCTATCTTTCATATATTTCATGCTTTGAAAGTTGGCATTTGGGTAGCATGGTTTACAGTTATTGCTACAGAAATGCTCACAGGAACAAGAGGACTTGGCTTTCTTGCCTGGGATGCTTATAAAGCTGGTAACACTGATTACATCATCGAGATGATACTCTACATCGGTATCATTGGCTTATTGCTGGATCAGTTGCTAGATTTCACAGGAAACCTTCTCTCGCGGATTGTTACAGATGGTAAAAAATCTTCTTAATCGAAGTTTGAGGTTGCATCGCCCACAGGCATAGCGAAGACAGGAGCAATTACAAGCTAGAAAGCATTGCTCTATGGGGCAATTTATCTTCCTCAAAAAATGCCTATGAGATGCAAAGTTTAAATATGCTTTGCATTTCATAGGACTAATGATAAATTTCACAAAATTAGATGAAATAAAAACTGCACAGAGCTAGGCAGAAAAAATACTTTGAATGCTAAACCATAATTCGGTCAAATACTCTCTACGCTGTAACTACAGTCTTTGACCAAGTGTATGGCTGAAATGGTTTGTCAAGAGGTGTTTGAGCAATGTGATTTGTGTAGTTGTGCATTACTTTAATTGCGATGCCAAGAATCACTTCTAGTACTTGGTGTTTACCATAACCAATTGCTAAAAATTCCTCAATTTCGCTATCTTCAATCCAACCTCGTGCTTGAATTATTCGTTGCGTGAAATGGCGCAATGTTTGTAATTTTGTATCTTTGAGTGGTGTTCCATCGCGTAGTGCTTGAATATCTTCAGCAGACATACCAATCATCTTTGCCAAGCCAGAGTGAGCTGCCATGCAATAGTTACACTCATGTTCATAATTTGCCGTCAAATAAATAATTTGCCGTTCAATTGGACTGAAACTTGTTGTCTCAAACAAATCCCATAACGCTATCGAACCTTTGAGAAATGCAGGTGCTTGAGCGAAAATTCCTTCTAAATTTGGAATAAACCCAAACGTTTGTTTCACGTGAACTAACGTTGCTTTGGAGTCTTCAGGGGCGCTATCAATCGTGTGAATGATAAATTCCATCGGTTGTTGCCTCGAAATGTGTGATTAGGTAGACAAGTTTGTCTACCTAAAGTTGGTGCTATTGTATTTCAAAGGAGACAACTTTGTCTACTCATATAACTATGACTTCTGAATCGAGTCACGCTCGGCAACAAATTTTAGAAACGGCTTCTGAACTGTTTTACCAGAAGGGAATTCAGCATGTAGGTATTAATGAAGTCATTGCAGCATCGGGCGTTGCCAAACGAACACTTTATCGTTGGTTTACATCCAAAGACTTGTTAATTGAGGAAGTGATGAAATATCGCGCCCTTCAGTGGTTGCGCTGGTTTGAAACTGCGGTTTCAGAGCGAGGTAATACACCCAAAGAACGCTTATTAGCCACGTTTGATGTGTTGCGTGAGTGGTACTCAAGTCCCAATTTTCGGGGTTGTCCGTTCATTAATGCTGTTTTGGAAATTGCCGATGCCTCTCATAAAGCGCATCAGGTTTCAGTTGATTTACGTGAGTCGATTCGACAAATTATTATGGGTTTGGCAGATGAGGCTGGCATTAAAAATCCTGAATCCTTTTCGCAGCAATATCTTCTTCTAATTGGAGGAGCCAGTTTAATGGCAACCATCGAACAATCACCCAATGGTGCAACGTTTGCTCAAAGTGCGCTCTCAGTACTGATTGATGCGAACATAGAAAATTGATAATGGCCCTTGACTGTTGTCTGCTTTTTTGCTGACTACTTATCAATAAGCGGAGTACTGACGGCGAATCAGTTAAAATTTGATTCAAACAATTGGTAAATTTCGCTAGTCGTGCCTACTTCTGCAAAAACCTTTCCTGTCTGGGCATTTTTCTCGCTGTTAACCAACGGCATATTGATGCTGGCGGTCATCCTGCTAATTTGGCAACAGCAGAGATTGACTGCTTTTTTTGGAACTACAACTTCCCTCGCTCAAGTCAATCTGAACAGTGACCAAGCTGTTACACCTGTTTTGGGTTCCCGTCTAAAACTCAATTACCAGCAGTGGGTGGACATCCTCAAAAAAGAAGCTGAGGTAGTCGCTAAGAAACGTCCTCCGTATTTAACTATATTGGCGGGAGATTCTCTAAGTCTGTGGTTTCCTGCTGAGCTATTACCCGAAAACAAAAATTGGCTAAATCAGGGAATTTCTGGCGAAACCAGTAATGGATTGTTAAAAAGATTGGATTTATTTGATCGCACTCAGCCAGAGGTGATTTTTGTGATGATTGGCATTAATGACCTAATTCGGGGGATGAGCGATGAGGTAATTTTAGATAATCAGCGGCAAATTATGAGTTATCTGCGAAGGGTACATCCAACAGCACAAGTTGTTGTCCAGTCGATTTTGCCGCATGGGGGAGAAGAAACAACTTGGGAAGGACGAGAAAAACTGCTGGCTGTTGACAATAGTCGCATTCGCCAGTTGAATCAGCAATTACGAAGTGTAGCTGCTAATGAAGGTGTCAAATATCTTGACTTGTATCCCCTGTTTAGCAGCAAGCAAGGTAATCTCCGTCGCGAATTTACTACTGATGGCTTACACCTCAGTTCTGAAGGCTATATAGTTTGGCGTTCCGCATTGCAGATTTATAGCAACATGGAGTTAAAACCTTAAATCAGAAGAAGGGTCAAGAGTCAAGGGTTATTAATTATTCCCCAATTCCCTACTTTTTCATTCTTGTAAGAACAATTAAGCTCATCCCACCCCGCCAAGGTGATGGGATAACACGAAAGACTGTTGACTTTTGACTGTTGACTGTTGACTGTTAACCGTCAACGGCCTAAAAAGGCGTCTTTCATCACCTACCGAGAAGGAATGGGTTTTTCCGACGCGTTTTTATAATATGTTTGAACACAACTCTGTATAAATCGCCTCTTGGCACGAGAAAATAAAAGCTAGTGATTTAATTAAGTTGGCAAATCTAATGGATACAAAAGCTTTTAAGCGATCGCTGCAACATTCAGCAAACTACAATCGCAAGGGGTTTGGTAATCAAGCAGAAGTTGCTACCCAGTTGCAATCTGAGTATCAAAGTAACTTGATTCAGGAAATCCGCGATCGCAACTACATCTTACAACGCGGTAGTGTCACGATCCGGCTAGCGCAAGCCTTTGGCTTCTGTTGGGGTGTCGAACGTGCTGTAGCGATTGCCTATGAAACTCGTCAGCACTTCCCCACAGAACGCATTTGGATTACTAATGAGATTATTCACAACCCTTCTGTGAATCAGCGGATACAAGAGATGGAAGTAGAATTCATCCCCGTTGAAGCAAATCAGAAAGATTTTTCTGTTGTCGCCACTGGTGACGTAGTTATATTGCCTGCTTTTGGCGCTAGCGTCCAAGAGATGCAAATACTTCACAATAAAGGCTGCAAAATTGTCGATACAACTTGCCCTTGGGTATCTAAAGTTTGGAATACTGTAGAGAAACACAAAAAAGTTGATTACACCTCAATTATTCACGGCAAATATAAGCATGAAGAAACTGTTGCTACTAGTTCCTTTGCTGGCAAATATTTAATTGTGCTGAATTTGCAGGAAGCAGAATATGTTGCTAAATATATTCTCAATGGTGGAAATCGTGATGAATTTTTGACTAAATTCGCTAAAGCTTGTTCAGCAGGATTTGACCCAGATCAAGATTTAGAACGGGTTGGTATTGCTAATCAAACCACAATGCTCAAAGGCGAAACTGAGCAAATTGGGAAGTTGTTTGAGCATACTATGTTGCAGAAGTATGGGCCTACTGAATTAAATCAACATTTCCAAAGCTTTAACACTATCTGTGACGCCACCCAAGAACGTCAAGATGCCATGTTGGAGTTGGTGCAACAAAATCTCGATTTGATGGTAGTAATTGGTGGTTTTAATTCGTCGAATACTACTCAATTGCAACAGATTGCTTTTGACCGAGGAATTCCTTCTTATCATATTGATAGTGTTGAGCGCATTAAATCAGGAAATTCCATTGAACATCGACAGTTAAATGGACAGTTGGTAATCACAGAAAATTGGTTGCCTATTGGAGAAATTATTCTGGGAATTACTTCTGGTGCTTCTACACCAGATAAAGTGGTGGAAGATATCATTAAGAAGATTTTTGACTTAAAGGCTACAGGATCAATAGTTTAAGCAGAAACTCAGCCCTAACCCCTCTTTGCCAACTTAGGGGGGTGACGAACATTTGTAATTGTTGGCTCATAGATATAGCGGTTCTTACCTCAGTGAAGTATGGGTTTATTTTCTGGCTCAATTAATTTATTAAATATTTTTATAATTGTCTATCTAAACCCAATGTGCAATATTATGTTAATATCATGTTAACCACATGTTTTATAGAACAAGCAATTAAATATTTTCATAATATTTTTGACAACTAGAATTACAAAGATTATGATACTGTAGGCAAATGAGGGGTAACACCCCCCGCGCCATTAAATTACCCAATTAACAGGGAATTTGCCTATTGTAGCCTGTGCAAGTTCTTTAAACTCAGCCTCAAAATATTAGGATTGAGCGTTCAAACTCATGTCAAATTAAAGCTAAGTGTGCCATAATGTCGCGAGCCAGAATAAGTACCATTCTTGCAACGTGTGGGTAGCCATGACTACTGGAGGATCTGAAAGCTAAGAATTCAATAGCTCATCCTACAGCATAGTGCTAAGAAGATTAAGATACCCAGCAAATTTTGCTACGCGTAGTTCACGGTTATCTTTCAACAAGCTAACTGGTTGTTGTACGCAGTTCGCAGGCCTCAAGGAAAATTTGAGGCGATCCGACCTGTAACTCTTTAAGAAGAAGGATTATGTACTCCCACCAGCTTTTAAAGCCGGACGGTCGTCAACTAACGTTATACAGCCGATTCCCGATCGCTGAAGCTATCATAGCCACTGGTTCGAGCAACCAACTAGTCCAGACAAACTCTCATCTGCGCTGGCATCCGTTGCGTGGTGAATGGGTAGTTTATGCAAGTTATCATCAAGAACAGACTTTTTTACCGCCCCCAGAATATAACCTGCTGGCATCGTCCAACGGCTACCAATTACCTACCGAACTCCCTCCAGGTAGATATGACGTAGCTGTGTTCGATAACCGCTTTCCCGTGATGACGCCATCTGCATCTGATTCACCTGAGTGCATAGTAGAAACGCTACCTGCGAATGGAGTGTGTGAGACTGTGGTTTTTACACAGAATCCGCAAGCATCCCTAAGTTCCCTGGAACTGGATCACCTGGCTTTGCTGTTAGAAGTCTGGGGCGATCGCACCTTGATACTGGGAGCAAATCAGCAAATTCAGTACGTGCTACCGTTTGACAATAGGGACGCAAAAGTAGGTATTACTTTGCCCCAACAGCATGGTGAAATATATGCATATCCCTTTATACCGCCCATTCCAGCACGGATGTTGGAAATGCAGAGACGATTTTACCATGAGCACCACAGAGGTTTGCTGACAGATTTAATTCAAAAAGAGATTGCACAAAAAAAGCGGATTATTTATCAAGATGAGTATGCGATCGCCTTTGTGCCAGTGTGTGCTCGTTACCCATATGAAGTCTGGATTGCGCCAATTGAGCCAGTGAGTAGCTTGTTTGAACTGACTGCACAACAACGCTGGGGACTTGCTAAAGCGTTGAAAACTGTTACCCTCAAGTATGATGGTTTGCTAGAATGCCCATTTTCCTGCTCGATGACTTGGTTTCAAGCACCAACTGACGGGAAAATACATCCCGAAGCGCATTTATACGCAGAGCTTTATCCAGCTGATCGAACTCTAACCGGATCTGAACTCGCAGGGGGAGTTTTTACCAATAATGCTTTGCCAGAGGAGAAGGCAAAAGATTTACAGGCTGTAATTGTGAATATCAAACAAACTGCAAAACAGCGTAGATTTAGTCTTCAGCTTAATGGTTCCCGGTAATAGTAGTTCACCTTTGTGTCTTAGTAGTTCAAATGTCAATTTTTTAACCACTAAGGCACAAAGACACTAAGAAAATATATTACATCTTCTTTTCCTAAACTTTCTTTTGCAGACAACTAATAACTCCCGCACACCTCCAGAACAATTGTGATACGCTATCTGCTTGAGGAATGTAGAGGTACTAAAGATGACTAAGCTGCGCGTGGGGTTACTATTTGGTGGTCGTTCGGGAGAGCATGAAGTTTCGATAAGCTCAGCACGGGCGATCGCTAAAGCCTTGAGTGCAGAGCAAAATGCTAGCAAGTATGAAATCCTACCTTTTTATATTCAAAAAGATGGACATTGGCTTGCAGGGGAAGCACCTCAAAAGGTTCTGGGAACTGGTATGCCGCTACTGGAATCTCAAGAATCAATATCTGAGGGACATCTGATAGCCCAAAGCCCGTGGCAATCTCCCTCACAAGTCTCTGAAGTAGATGTTTGGTTTCCTATTCTCCACGGGCCTAACGGTGAAGACGGTACAATTCAAGGGTTACTCACCTTGATGCAAGTCCCTTTTGTTGGTTCTGGGGTGTTAGGTTCGGCAATGGGGATGGATAAGATTGCCATGAAAATGGCGTTTGAGCAAGCGGGACTACCGCAAGTTAAATACAAGGCATTAACTAGAGCACAAGTTTGGTCTAATCCTTGCGTATTTCCCAAACTGTGTGATGAAATTGAAGCGGCATTAGGCTATCCCTGTTTTGTCAAACCTGCTAATTTGGGTTCTTCTGTAGGTATTGCCAAAGTGCGATCGCGCCAAGAATTAGAAGCAGCGTTAGATCAGGCTGCTGGTTATGACCGACGGTTAATTGTGGAAGCTGGTGTTGTCGCAAGAGAAGTCGAGTGTGCAGTTTTAGGCAATGATCAACCAAAAGCTTCTATTATAGGTGAAATCACTTACGACAGTGATTTCTATGACTACGAGACTAAATATACTGAAGGTAGAGCAGATTTACTGATACCTGCACCGCTGCCGGATGCGATCGTTCGTCAAATGCAAGACATGGCTTTGCAAGCCTTTGCGGCTGTTGACGCTGCTGGGTTAGCAAGAATAGACTTTTTCTACGTGGAAGCCACAGGAGAAGTTTTGATTAATGAAATCAATACTTTACCGGGTTTTACCGCCACGAGTATGTATCCCCAACTCTGGGCGCATAGTGGCATTTCCTTTCCAGAATTAGTTGATCAGTTGATTCAACTTGCTCTGGAAAGACATTCTATTGGCTAACCAAGAGGATGAGCAAATTGATTTTTAGAGAATTACAGCGAAAAGTAACAAAAAATACAGATTTTTAGAAAAAATCAGTCAAATTTAGTATGTTTATGTTACAAAAAAGCTACTTGAATCCGTGACTTTGTTACGGATACCTGATGCTTGGCTCCTCTATTACAATCAGGGACTAGAGGGGTACAAATCTGAAAGTAATCATGGAAAATAGTCAGAGTGTACAGTACGAGCTAACCCAACTAATAGGGGACACTCAAGAGCTGACAAACAGTAAATCTAGACCATTAGAAAGCTCCAATGTTTTAATATATCTGGTTGCACATCATCCTTGGCTATTGTTAACTGGGTTGTTAGCCATGTTTCTAGGAGGCGGTGCCTTTGCCTTATACAGCCTAGGTCATGTTGGCCGTGTGGCACAGGAAGAACCAGAACAAATCCCAGCTGTAGTTGAAAAACCACTCAACACGCCCTCTGAGAATAGCAATCTTACACCTTTATGGATGGTGGTTGCGATCGCCCTCAGCTGTGGTACTGGTTGCTTGATAATTTTTCGGATGCTCAATCGTCCAAAGCAGCCGAAAAAAGTAGTCCAAAGGCATATTAACCGCTATGAGGCACACTCAGCACAAGCTCGCTACCCAAGATTGGAACCACGTCTTCTCAAAAATCCACCAGTGTTTGTGCCACAGCAACAACTGACGCCGGTTATGCCGATATCACCTAAAACACACCTGGTAACGGTTCTTCCGCCAGAGCATAAGCACCGCCTGGATACACGCACAGAATCTTTGGCAGACTTAATGGATCTTCGCAAAGAGAGTTCATTGTCTGCAATTTTACACAAGTATTAATAGTACTGTAAGATAAAAAGCTGTCAAATTAATACTTTTTACCAACAAGGGCACGGAATAACTGTGCCCTTACTTGTATCATAATTCAATATTTTTATATACCGTGCAGCTACTCTGGCAAAATCTTTAAATATAAAAAGGCGTCGGGAAAACCCATTCCTTCTCGGTAGGTGATGAAAGAGTTGACGGTTGACGGTTAACAGTCAACTGTCTTTCGTGTTATCCCATCCCCTTTTAGAGGTGGGATAAGCTTAACAGTTGTGTTGCATTAGAAGCGCAAACCACCATATATAAATGGAGTTTTGGTCTAAGCAGCTTAATAGTTTCCAAAAAGTTATACCTGAGCAATTAGGAAATTTAAAAATCTGCCAAAATGGCAACCAGCTTTTGATTAACCTGGTTAAATTGTAGAAGATAAACGACTTCAAGGTGTTGTTATCAGGGTCTACCAGGTAAACAAATTTTTCTCGTTAAACACTATCTACCAAATTATTTACAAGAAGAGGAAAGGTATCGATAACAAGAATTTTCAGACTATTTGTCCAAGCAAATAAATATTAATAATTAAGTTTAACATTTGCTGCAACAGGAAGATTAACTGGGTATGGGTGTTGTTTTTGAAGTACGCGTTAGCCCCCTAAATAACGGGCAACATCTGTACACAATCCTGTTCACTCCAGCGGCAAATGGTAGAGTGGGAGTTTGAAAGCTAACGGATATGCTTCCTCCCACTCTTTTTTTTTAAGTTTATCCCACCTCTAAAAGGGGATGGGATTTCACGTTAACTGTTGACTGTTGACTGTTGACTGTCAACGGACTAAAAAGGCGTCTTTCATTTCATTTTTAAAAGGAATGGGTTTTCCTGATGCCTTTTTATAATGAATGATCGCGTTTTGCTGGGAAAGCAAGGACAATTTAAAAAGCTTGAAATAGCGATTTTTAAATAACAGTTAGTCGGTAAGTTCGTGGTGTTTGTCCTGTCCATCGTTTAAAGGCACGGTGAAAAGCACTCGGTTCAGAGAATCCTAGTAGAAATGCAACATCGTGAATTGGAGTATTGGGATTTTTTAAATGTCGCAGGGATAGCTGTTTGCGAGTTTCATCTAGTAATTGCTGATAGGAAGTGCCCTCAGCTTGTAACTCTCGCTGCAACTGGCGGACGCTGATTGCTAAACTGTGGGCGATCGCTTCTATAGAGGGAAGTTCGCCTTTGAGTTTTTGGGCGATCGCCTCTACAACTTTCCTGGTGTAATCATCCTCTCGATTCATGGCATCAAGCATTGCTTCTGCATGTTGCTCAAAAACCGAGAGTAAATTAGAATTTGCCGAGAGCACCGACCAATTCAAGCAATTGGCATCGAAGATAATTCGATTTTTCGGCATTGAAAAGTAAAGTTTTGTCTGAAAAATGCGTTCATGTTCAGAGATATCAACAGGACGGGAGTGTTGAAACCAGATAGCTAGCGGACAAAGCAGTTTTCCTGTCAACATCTGAGTTGCCGTTAGCAATGATGCAAAGGTGCTTTCAATCGCCTGCCGAGGTTCTTTGAGTAGGTAGTTTTTTAAATGGTCTACAATGTCACAGTCGCAAAATACTAGCCCCTCGGACACAGAGAAGTGAATGTAAGCTCCTTGACTAAACAGATGGGTGTACCGAGAGAGTTTTTCCAGGACTTGCTCGAATGTTTGGCAGTTGACCAACACATAACCAACAATACCGAAAGTTGCCAAGTTGAAAGCTTCACCCAGATGTAACCCTAGATTTTCATCACCTGTTCGCTTGAGAGCCTCCCACCATACCGCGCTATGAAGCGTTCCTGTAATCCGCTGATCGGGCATTTTCAGCAAAGCAGGCTCAATCCCAACAGCAGCACATAGACTATCAGAATCAACTCCATACCTTGCTGCATATTGAACAATGCCTCGCGTGATGTAGACAGAGAAGGTGGCTTCTTTCATGATTTGGTCAGGATTCTAGAAAGGCGCTTTGGGTCAATTTTTTGGCAGGACAGGTTAATTCAGGATTTTGCACAGAGTTTACCGTTGAAGTGTAGTCAAACAACACTGCATCAGACGTTGTAACCAAAAGGAGTTTTTTGCAATGGAACTTACAAATTTACAGACTCACTCTACCACTCCAATCGTGATTGCTGCCCAGCAACCAGAACTAATTGTAAATCCGGTTACAGGCGATCGCATGACCATCCTGCAATCAAGTCATGATGATGAAAGGTATGCGAAGATTCGTTTTGACTTACCACCCAAAGCAAAAGGTAGCCCGTTGCACTACCACACCAACATGAGTGAAACATTTACTGTGCTAAAGGGTTGCTTAGAAATGGAAGTTGGTTGCAAGGGAAATAAACGCACACTACAGGCGGGAGAAAGTCTACATGTTCCAGCGCTCATGCACCACAGTTTTCGCAATGCCTCTAATGATTGGGTAGCGTTTACGAGCGAAAACCAACCTGCGGGACAATTTGAGCAGTTTATTAGAGGAATGTTCGGTCTAGCAATTGATGGTAAAGTCAATCATGAGGGTATGCCAACTAATCTGCTTTACTTTGCGCTATTGCTAAAGAAAGCAGACACAATCCTCGTTGGGACGCCGCTCATAGTGCAAAAGCTATTGGTTAACACCTTGGTTTGGATTGCTCATCAGTTAAAAGCAGAGCAAGCACTCGCAAAGTACTGGGACAACAGCAATGAGAAATTAATTTGATAAACTATATGGATGCATCCGAGCACTAATCCAAAAGACTGGTCATGGAAATTCTGGCCTGCTGTACCACTTTACCCCTACGGCAGGCGTCGGACACTATGTAAGGAAATAGTTAAAGACACTATCTGGACATTCGATCAGCTTCATGGCATTATCTACACAATCGTGCCGATTCGGATGACCATAGTCAAGCTACAAACAGGTGGTCTTCTTATCTATGCACCAGTTGCTCCAACGACCGAGTGTGTACGTTTAGTTAATGAGTTGGTGGCAAAACACGGTGAAGTTAAGTACATTATCCTGCCTACCAGTTCTGGTTTGGAACACAAAGTTTTCGTTGGCCCCTTTGCTAGACGCTTTCCCCAAGCGCAAGTTTTTGTTGCTCCCCATCAGTGGAGTTTCCCGCTAAACCTACCACTGCATTGGCTCGGCTTTCCCCAAAAACGCACCCAGGTGCTTCCAGAGAATAAAAGCCTTGCTCCCTTTATTGATGAGTTCGACTATGAAGTGCTGGACATCAACTTGGGACGGGGGGCTTTTACAGAAGTTGCTCTTTTGCATAAGCGATCGCACACTCTACTAGTAACTGATTCTGTATTGTCTATACCAGAAGATCCACCTGAGATCATCCAATTAGACCCTTACCCTTTATTGTTTCACGCTAGAGACAATGCCTTGGAGATAATTGAGGACAGCGAAGCAAACCGTCGCAAAGGATGGCAACGTATTTCACTGTTTGCAATTTACTTTCGTCCCAGTGCCTTGGAGATATCTAAACTGGGGCAAATGTTCAGCGATGCATTCAAAGCACCACAGCAATCGCCAAAAGCATACTTTGGGTTATTTCCATTTCGATGGCAAGACAACTGGAAGCAGTCATTCGATGCTCTCCGAGGAGACGGGCGTCCATTTGTAGCACCGATTCTGCAAATCCTCATTCTTCCGCAAGCACCGAGACAAGTACTCAATTGGGCTGATAAGGTTGCTAACTGGGATTTTCACCAAATTATTCCTTGTCATTTTGACTCGTTAATTAAGGCGAGTCCGCGTCAATTCCGACAGGCATTCACTTTCCTCGAAAAGCAACCCTCTATGAGTGAAGACTTATCTATAAGAGAAAATCAGTCCTTGTTAGAGAAAGACTTTAAATTCATCAGGGAGCTCGAAGCAGGTCTAGTTAAGCGCGGCATCGCAACCCCAGTTAAAGAGAAGGTTTAACCCTCCTTAGAGCATGAAAGGCTCTGAAAAATTTGTCAATAAAAATATACATTACTCAGAAAAATATGTACATTACTAGAAATTATCCAATCTGACATCCTTCCAAATGTCAGAAACCTGCCATCCTGAATTTCCAACAGATTGAACGACAGGATTATCAATCAATGGAATATAGTTAGTTGTTCTACTCTCTAAATACAGTTCTGATTTTTCTTCAAGCGTTGGCTCTTGAGTATTGACGATATCGGCTTGAAGATTTTGTTCTTCAGTTTCCTCCATGATCTTTATCTTATCGAGGAGGAGCTTTTCAGATTTTTTGATCAGTTTCATATTATTTGTTTAAAGTTCTAAAAATTGGACATTAAAAAAATAGCATCCAAAATATTGATTCTCAAAGAAATCAATATCATTTTTTAATGCATCTTTGGTGAGTTCCGTAAAAAGCTTTTCTGAAGTCTCCTTTTGGGTAAAATTACGCAGGATATACTAGGATACAGCAAATTCACTAAAATCCCAAATCTGTCTTGGAAAGTTTCCTACAGTGGGTTTCCCTTATTCTACTAAAAGGGCTTTAAAACCCATCCCCAACGCCGAAGCTTGTTTTGTGTAGGGCTTTAACAGTAAACAGTAAACGGTAAACAGTAAACATAATTGGGTTTAGGGGAAACCACTAAGGGGACGCTCACTTCCAACCCAAAACTAATAACCCAAAGCCGATTAGCCGCAGGCGCTATCTGGCGGGTTTAAATTCCCCAACTGTTTACTGTTTACTGTTCACTGTTCACTGATTTAAGGGTGTGGTTTTTTATGAAACGCCATACTGCTTAAACCATGCCTGAAGTCGTTGCCAACCATCCTTGGCTTCTGTTTCGCGGTAGGAGGGGCGATAATCGGCAAAAAAGGCATGGGGTGCATCGGGATAGACAATGATTTCGGACTTGCTGCTACTAGACTTAAGGCGATCGCGCATCTGTTGCACCGTATCCAAAGGAATGCCTGTATCCTTACCGCCGTACAGTCCTAAAATGGGAACTTTCAGCGTAGATGCAATATCGACGGGATGCTTGGGCGTCAGTTCAGTTTTATCGCCCACCAATCGCCCGTACCACGCTACGCCTGCCTTGACCTTGGGATTATGCGCTGCGTACAGCCAAGTAATGCGCCCTCCCCAGCAGAAGCCCGTAATTCCCAATTTATCAGCGTTACCTTTGGCTGACTTCACGCCCCAGTTTACTGTAGAATCGAGATCGGATAATACTTGAGCATCCGGCACTTTGGCTACCACCGGACGAATTTCATCAATGCTGCTTAACTTTAAAACATCGCCTTGACGTACAAACAATTCTGGAGCGATCGCCACGTAACCCAACTTGGCAAAGCGACGGCAGACATCCTGAATGTGCTCGTGTACGCCAAAGATTTCTTGGATCACCAAGACAATCGGGAAATTGCTACCCTTTGCAGGCATCGCTCTGTAAGCAGGAATTTCGCCATCTTTAACGGGAATTTTGACTGCACCAGCGACCAATCCATTATCATCGGTGGTGATGACTTGGGCAGAAATAGGTTGTACTGCAAGGGCAAAACCCGTCGCTAGGGTGGCAGTTGCGATAAATTTACGGCGTGTTATTTCTTTCATTATTTTTACTGAAAGCTATCCGGTATCGATCTTAGTCTTTCAGGAAAACATACTTTAATTTCTCGCAAGGAAAAGATTGCTTTGACTGGCTTGCTTGGAGATCAACAAAGCGATCGCTGATATCAACCCTTTAACCTTTCCCCAACCTATATCCGGAATTTGGGATTGGCAGACTATTAGTGGTCTGTTACAAAAGTTTTGAGAGGTTCGTAGTAAGCACTTTAGTGCTTAAAAAATCAAGGACTAAAGTCCTTACTACAAACAGGTATGACCATCAAAATTAATGCGATAGACCATTACGTAAACGATACTTGCCTAATTTTTACTCAAAGATATAGATTGTAGCTTACTAGACTGAACGAGCAAAGTTTCAAGGATATGATGAAAAAAAGCTCAATAATATCATCAGCCAGTAAACAATTTACTAGCAACGCTACTGACGAGTTGCAGTAGAGCAAAAGAAAATTTTTTATCTGAATATATACGTCTTTTGCTATACGGCTATAAGTTCAATTATTGAAATCCTCTTGTAGTAGTATTTTTGCGAAGTTGTTATTTTTAAAGTGTGCATCAAAGATTAAAACTTCAAACTCTCTAATAGTAAGACTTCCAAAAAGTGTCACTAAGATAGTGATGTGTATAAACCCAAGGTAGGTTAGTTCAGGCTTGCTCTGCACAAAGAGAAACTATACTCTTTTTAAAAATGATAGTTAGACGAAGCTTCGTTCGCATAGCGTCCCCTATCTTTACCGCAAAGCCAGCTACGCGCAGTATCTAACACAGAAAAAGGTAAGTAAAGGGTCAATATTACTAACTGAACTATATTGTTTTTTAACCCAAATTATCAGACAGTTCGTTTGCAGTTAAACAACGATAAAAGCAACTTATATCTACAGCTAAAGGTAGAGGTTGGCTTTATTATCTATATTTAAAATTAAGTTAGCTACAAATACATGTTGTGCTATAAGTTAATTTCTAAAAAATGAGTTAATATGTCTAATCTAGTTAAAAATAATTCTGAACATAGCACAAATAAAGATAAAACTCTATCAATAGAAGTTGAAATTGCTCTAATTATAGATAAGCTGAAAAACGGCGTTTGGCTATTTGGTATACCATCTTGGCTCTTTGGAATAACTGATAGAAGTATAGCTGCATTTGCCGATGGTTATTTATCTCCTATAGAAGTTTTTCAACTATTTACAGCCTCTTTCTTTTTTCTGAGTTGGTTATATCTGAAACCTGGGGAAAGCTTCAATAGCAATGATTTAGAACCCAATCAATATCAAGAATATTTATATCGGACTCAAATTGACAAGCTTAAGTTAAAAAACCGACACATGATTAGTCAGGAGTATATTTTACCTTTTCCTTATATCTGCCAAATATACCATCTACTAAATTTAAAACATTTGGAAAAAGTTCACGGATTTAGCTTGAATAACTTAAAAATTCTAAGTATTAGCTATTTCCAACCAACAAATATTGGTGGAATAATCAAATTCAAAACACTTTTGGATTCTCCTATCAATCCTCTACGAATTTGGCGACAACCAATTGTTGAAGTAGATTTAATTTTACATACTCCCTATACTGTTGAATTGAATATTCCTGTCTACGATAACAAAAGAATAGTTGTCATATTCCATGCTTTCCCTTTAAATGATACTGAACATCAATTCTTTATAGATATTTACAGCGATCTAGAGTGGCCGAAACCTTTGCTACAAATAGTTTTGCATTTTGCCTCTTGTTTGACGCTCTTTGAAGATTTGCCATATTTACGTGCTTTAGCCGAGAGAAATATAGAGCGTTCATTCAACTTAAATAGGGCTTCAAATCACGAAACTATGTTGCTGTTTAAAAGATTTGTTGAGCTATATGGTTCAAGTGAGGAAACAACAAAATTAATTGAGGGAGGGGATGATACTAATACCAATTAAAAAAATAATTTGACAGACAGAACATGTAGAGACAATGCAACGTCTCTACATTAATTGAATTGGTATAAGTTGTGAGTCCTGAGTGAAAAAACCATTGTTTCGTAGAAACGTTGCAATGCAACATCTGTACAGTCAAAAAAGAAATCGGGTTTTTGCGATTACTGAATCGATGCTCTGCACATCTTGTAAAAATCCTAGTTTTTTATTTAGAACCACACTTCATCTGTAGTTTAACTTTCATAAAATCGACTTTTGCAAGAAGTCTACTGACTTTGTTAGGCGCGTGCAAGTAAGGGAGCCGCTGCTAGTAAAGTTTTGGTATAGGGGTGTTGAGGATTAGCAAAAATTTGTTTTGTAGGGCCTAGTTCTACAATTTTGCCACCATTCATGACAGCAATACGATCGCACAAAAATCTTGCTAACCAAAGATCATGGGTAATAAATAAATAAGTAAGCTCAAACTCTTCCTTTAATTCCAACATCAAATCCAGCACTTGCGACTGCACACTAGCATCTAACATGCTTACAGGTTCATCGCAAATGAGCAGTTTAGGATGAGTAATCAAAGCGCGAGCGATCGCAACTCGTTGCTGCTGTCCACCAGATAAATCAGCTGGATAACGTTGATAATACACCTCTGGTGGTGTTAATCCCACTTTCTGAAGCATTGATAAAACTTGGGTTTTTGCTTGAGCAGCATCAGCCAGATTGTGGATAAATAAAGGATCGGCGATACTTTCTCCCACTGTCATGGCTGGATTGAGACAAGCGTGAGGGTCTTGAAAAACCATTTGGATTTGTCGCCGTGAGGTGCGAATTGCTTGGCGCGACAAAGTAGTTAAATCCTGTCCCAAAAACTCAACTTTACCACTAGTGGGACGAATTAACTGCAAGATTGTTCGTGATAGCGTACTCTTACCACAACCTGACTCCCCGACTAAACCAAGAATTTCCCCTGAATACAGATCCAGGTTAATACCATCGACTGCTTTAATTGTCTGTGCTTGTGCCTTAAATAGACGCTCAATGAAGTTAGGTTCTATGGTGTAATATTGCTTGAGTTCGGTAATGTGTAAAATTGGAGATTGCTCATTAATAATTGGTAATAGCTTTTCTCCCTCATTAGCAATTACTAACTCTCCATGATTATCAACTGCTTGAATATGCAAAGCTGCTTTTAAGAGCGATCGCGTGTATTCATGTTGAGGTTGCCTAAATACGGATTCCGTCGCACCCATTTCAACCATTTTACCGTTATACATCACGCCAATGCGATCGCAATACTCCGCCACCATTGCCAAATCGTGGGAAATCAGCAGCAATCCCATGTTTTCTTGAGCGCACAGTCGAGTTAATTCTTGCAATATCTGCGCGGAGACTGTGACATCTAAACTAGTTGTGGGTTCATCGGCAACAATTAACTTGGGGTTGAGCAGTAAAGCTAAGGCGATCGCTACTCTTTGTCGCATTCCGCCGCTAAACTCATGAGGATACTGACTCCAACGACTAGCAGGAATCTTCACCTTTTCCAATGTCGCCAGTGCTTTTTCTTTGGCTTCCCGTGTCGATAACTCTGGTGAATGCGCCTGGAGTGTTTCGATGCAATGCTTACCAATAGTCATCAAAGGATCAAGGCGCGTCATCGGATCTTGAAAAATCAGCGCCACCGCTTCCCCCCGAAATTTTCGTAACTGAGGTGGCGTTAAATCAAACACCGATTGTCCCTGAAATGTCACCCGTCCCTCAACCCGACTAGAGTTTGGTAGCAGGCGCATTACTGCCCGTCCTATGGTAGACTTACCACAACCAGACTCTCCTACCAGCCCCATTCTTTCGCCTGGTTGCAGAGTGAAAGATACATCATCAACGGCCCAGCTTGGTTCTTCTCCACTCCGCTGAGGATAGGCAACTCGCAGATTTTCGATACAAAATAAGGCTTTACTCATACTTAGTTATTAGCCCTGAGCTACCAGCTTTAATAATTTCAAATTTTAGCTAGTCTATCAGATTAGCAATCATTTGCTATTTCAGATGACCAAGTATAGCCACGTGTGAGCTTACTTACAGGTAACTGTTGGGATCTTCAATGAACAATCCCTCACTTGAGGCTGCTACACTCAACTCTTTATCTGCGGACACTAGGGTTACAGGAGGCAAACTATTAGTTGTGCAGAGTGTGTTTACAGCACGACCAGGTGCTAATTGAACAGCATCATAACCTCGTAACCCATAGGTTTGGGCCAGTGTCATTGCATAACTGATTATGTTCTCGGTAATTTCGATAATTTGATATTTTGTCTGCAAGTCATTTATCAACTGATTGCACACCATTGTTGCATCTGTGGAACTTATACTTCCACCACGCGCCCGTCTCGTAACTGCGGCGACAATCTCGACACTTGTAATTGCTGCAATGAAAATTTCATTACTCAAAGCAGGGTCAAATAATCCTAGTACCCATAATGAGCCAGTTTCACTGACATAACACTTCACTAATGCACTGCTATCTATAAAGTAGACTGCCATCTAGCGGCGTTCCTCAACAATTGTTTCAGAGATGGGCTTTCCCCGTACCTGAACAAGTTTATGCTGAGTTGTCTGCACATAAGAAGGATGCTTGATTTGTCTTATCAAGCCAGAATTTAACAAGGCTTGATAAAATGTTGTCTGATTAGCAGTTTCTTGCTTGACAGCAAGATGCTTGTCAATAGCCTGATTGAGTTGCTGTAGCTCCTCTAATTCAAGCTCCTGAAGTTGATTAAGTATTTTCTGAAGAATTGCCTGTGCCATGAGTTGCCATTTCCTTAAATACTCAGCCTATTCATCATTCTATTGATTGCTGTTACCTGTGCTCCTCCAAGTTACACCCTTTAACTCAACAGAAAATAATTTACGACTAAACCTGTCAAACTTAAAAGATTTAATTCCCAGTGCTAATGCCAATTTAAAAAAAGAATGTGACAGATAGACCATGTAAAACAGAGACGTTGCAATGCAACGTCTCTGTTTTACTAAGTTTTTCTATCGTGTTCGCTTAAATTTCAGTATTCCCATTGAAGCAACTGCTACTAAGCCCAGAATAGCTCCAGGTTCGGGAACCGATTTGACATCATCAGGAACATTAATTGAAAAGAGCGTTGTTGTTCCACTCACTTCATTGGCTGTTACTAGCAAAGGCTGACCATTGGGGCTATCTGCGGCAGAGATCAAAAGCAGACCTTCCGGGCCTAAATCTTTGATCGCCGGGTTAGTTGTCCCATCTGGCAAAGTTGGTTCAGCCGTGAAGTCACGATTGTTTACGTAGTCGATGAAAACAGGGTTTTGTGGATCGGTAATATCGTATGCCATCACGCCACCGATGCGCTCCAGTCCGATGAAAGCATAAAAGCGATCATTAATTTTGGCAATCTTTACATCCTCTGGTTCCGGCCCCTTGTCATCGCTGCGGGTATCGAAGCTGTTTTCATTATTGTTAGAGTTGAAGAAATCGGGTAAGCGTTGAGCAGTAATTTGCTCAAAGTCGTCGCCACTGTCGTAGACTGGCTTGAGTGAGCTGGTAGCCTCATCCCACTCCCAAATCGTGAAGGAGCGAGCTCCAAATGCATAGATTTGCTCAAATAGACCATCGCCATTCAAGTCGCCTAGAGTATTGGTTACTGTCAAGCGACCCAAATTCTCTGGCTGTTTTAGCTCATCGGCATTGGCGAACACATCGGGGTTGAGTTGATACCGGGCATTACCTAATCGTAATTCTTCGCTAAAACCGTCATAATCGCGGGCATCCCCTTCGTTGGCTGTGACAATGTAAGTCTTACCATTAACGGTGTAAGAGGTAATCCCATCTGGTTGGTACATACCTAGAACAGGTCTATTGGTAATGTTAATAGCGTCATCGCGATCGCTAGTATCAATTTCATTCCCTGGCAGGTTATGATCTTTAAATCCCAAAGGAATAATGTTGGTAAATGTATTATTAATTAAGTCAAGCGTTGCGATCGCATTGTTTTCCTGCAACGCCACCCAAGCCTTAGTAGAATCTTGAGAAACGGTGATGTATTCTGGTTCTACATCTTGTGCAACTGTGGCATTAGGGCCAAAAATCCGTACCCCCTTACCCCGTAACTGATCAATCTGGCTGTTGAACTAGTTAAAGCCGGCGTTGATTACGCTAAAGTCCGCTAAGTTGATGATGCTAACTGAGCCTTCGGGATCAATAGTATAATCATCACTTGGTTGAGCCTCATTCGCTACCAGTACGCGAGTGCCATCTGGTGTAAAGGTCAGCATATCAGGCAGGACTCCAACATTAACGGAGTTAACTAAATCACCATTAGCGTTAAAAAATACAGCCTTGCCCAAATCTAACGGGTCAACTGCTTCAACCGCTGCTGCAAGCAGGCCATTTTTAAAGGCGACGCTGTTAGCTGCATTGCCGAAGGGTGTGATATCAATGTTAAATAGCAACGATGGCTGAGTCGGATCGCTAATGCCTATTACATCAATAGTCCTGGTTTCCCCATTGACGACAAACAGCCGTTGAGTAACCGGGTCATAAGTCGGGATTTCAGCACCCCCAACATCGAAAAGACCCGTGTTATAAGTGCCGATAGGTTTGAGCAGCATTGCCTCTGCTGGAGCCGCCATTACTCCCAACACAAGGGCGGATGGAGCTATGAAGGCGATAAGCTTGTGGATGGTCATGATCTCAATAAATGATTAGACGCAAGAATTTCCTGTGATGCAACCCTTTTGAGTTTTTACGTCACTTTGCCGAATAGATTAAATCTGTCGGAAGTTATCACGCAGGGTAGGATGAACCAACATCTACAGGTACATCCGCAAACTATCGGTTATAGGTTAAGTAAATTGATACTTTAGGTTAACTATAGGTAAAAAGACAGTATTTTCACGTATTCTTCACTTAGGGAAGATTACACTTTATCTCAAATTTTTACTCTCAATACACTAGTTAGTCAGTGGAAGCGCATGTATAGCAATCGAAGTATAGATTAGGACAATATTGATTACTCAAAGCCTTGAATTACCTGGATTTCTACTCAGCACGGGCTAAACCATAGCTATCCGCTAACAGCACTCACAACTCAGCACTTTGTTATATCGACGTTGCAA
This sequence comes from Komarekiella delphini-convector SJRDD-AB1, assembly GCF_014831675.1. Taxonomy (GTDB): domain Bacteria; phylum Cyanobacteriota; class Cyanobacteriia; order Cyanobacteriales; family Nostocaceae; genus Komarekiella. Next base: position 83,304 of record NZ_VJXY01000025.1, read on the forward strand.
CTTGTTGCCAAAATAACTTTCCACTATAGGTCGTCAATGGGATGATAGAGTAACCAGAGAAAAAGGTGAACAATTGTTATTTTTCTCCCTCCGCTTGTTGTTGCATAATGGCATTACAGTATTGAATCAGAGTTGTCAAGCGATCGCTAATAGTCTGAAGTCTCGCTTGTGCAGTAGATGCCTGTCGCGCTCCTTGGAAAAACATCACATCTATTTCCAACAGGCGCAATTGCTTGCTGATTTCCGTTCGATAAGACTGTACCCGCGAATCTTCATTAGTCAAAGGTACAATTTCCTGCCTAAACAACTGCTGTACCGAGGTCAAACGCTGCCTCAGCGCAGATGCATCCAGTCCAGTTGTGGTAGCATCAGCACGTAACAGCTCTAGCAATGTTGCTAGTGCCTGATATTTCTCAAGATTTAAAGACATCCAGTGCTAGTTAAGATAGTATTAATGTCAAGTAATTTTTCTTCTACAATAAACTTTTCTAAGCTACTATCAGCATCAAAAGCCTCAAATCGTTATTTGAGGCTTGTTTGCCATCAATGGATTTTCAAGTTTATGATCCTTTAAACTCGCGCTTGATGATTGCTATCAGCAATTGAATAATCGTCCTTACACTACTTTTTCTACCCATCTCTGGGCAACAGCATCTTCTAAGTGCGATGCTGCCAGTTTTGTCTATCACTCGCTTATCTACCGATCACCTTTAGTCCCAATTGTATGAGCAGCATAGCGATAAATTCCTCAATTGATCTTACCCTTCCAGACTGGTTACAGAAATGCTTGAAGGGTGCATCAGCAACTAGCAGCGAAGCAGAAGATGACCGAAGGCATAGTGATACGGTTTTGATTGCTAGTGCATTTGAATTTGCTTATCAACTTCATCAAGGTCAATACCGCAAATCTGGAGAACCATACATTGCTCATCCGGTTGCTGTAGCTGGATCGCTGCGTGACTTGGGAGGCAGTCCTGCTATGATAGCAGCTGGTTTTCTCCATGATGTAGTTGAAGATACAGATGTCACAATTGAAGAAATAGAAGAACGCTTTGGGCCAGAAGTACGGCAATTGGTCGAAGGTGTCACCAAGCTTTCTAAAATCAATTTTAAAAGCAAAACTGAAAGCCAAGCCGAAAACTTCCGACGGATGTTTTTGGCAATGGCGCAAGATATCCGAGTAATTGTGGTGAAATTGGCAGATCGTTTGCATAATATGCGAACTTTACAATATATGCCAGAAGCTAGCCGCCGCCGTAGCGCTCAAGAAACACGAGATATCTTTGCACCCTTAGCCAATCGCTTGGGGATCTGGCGGATTAAATGGGAACTGGAAGATTTGGCTTTTAAATACCTGGAACCGGACGCTTTTCGCGAAATTCAGCAGCATGTTTCCGAAAAAAGGACAGCGCGGGAAGAGAAATTAGCTAAAGCAACGGATATTTTGCGGGAGCGTTTGCAGCAAGCCGGAATTCGCTGTCAGGATATCAGTGGGCGTCCTAAGCACCTGTATGGTATTTACCAAAAAATGCAGCGGCAGCAAAAAGAATTTCACGAAATTTACGATTTGGCAGCGCTGCGAATTATTGTCCAAACCAATGAGGAATGCTATCGTGCTTTGGCAGTAGTTCACGATGCCTTTCGCCCAATTCCCGGTAGATTTAAGGACTACATTGGACTGCCTAAACCCAATCGCTACCAGTCGTTGCATACTGGAGTAATTGGTTTGACTGGTCGTCCTTTGGAGGTACAAATTCGCACCATAGAAATGCATCATATCGCCGAGTACGGGATTGCTGCTCATTGGAAGTACAAAGAAACAGGCGGTTCTAACAATAGCCATTTGACGGCGACAGATGAGAAGTTTACTTGGTTGAGACAGCTATTGGAATGGCAAAGTGATCTCAAGGACGCACAAGAATATCTCGATAGTGTCAAAGACAATCTATTTGAAGATGATGTTTATGTCTTCACCCCTAAGGGGGATGTTGTTCCTTTAAGTCCTGGATCTACCAGTGTAGATTTTGCTTATCGCATTCATACAGAAGTAGGAAACCACTGTGCAGGGGTGCGAGTAAATGGGCGCATGGTACCTTTGTCAACACGGCTGCATAATGGCGATATCGTGGAGATTATGACTCAGAAGAACAGTCATCCGAGTTTGGATTGGTTGAACTTTGTCAGAACCTCAGCGGCGAAGTATCGGATTAAACAATGGTACAAGCGATCGCGTCGAGAAGAGAATGTAGCTCGTGGGCGGGAATTGTTAGAAAAAGAACTTGGTAAAACTGGTTTTGATAGCCTGCTCAAGTCAGCAGCAATGGAAAGTGTCGCAGAAAAGTGTAACTATCACAGTGTGGAAGATTTACTTGCAGGCTTAGGTTACGGTGAAGTCACACTAAACCTAGTGCTAAATCGTTGGCGCGAAGTAGTCAAAACGCAACAACCAGTTACCATTGCACCCCCATTTATCCCTAAAGAGCCAACTACAGCAAAAGCTTTGCGGGATGCGCCTACAACTACCTCCCGCTCCACTGATTCACCAATTGTTGGAGTAGAAGGGTTAGTTTATCATCTAGCTGGGTGTTGTACCCCAATTCCTGGCGAACCAATTATCGGTGTAGTCACACGAGGTAGAGGAATTTCGATTCATCGCCAAGGATGTCATAATCTGGAAAATGTTGAGTATGAGCGCCTAGTACCAGTCAGGTGGAACTCAACGGCTGAAAATAGCGGTCGTCCGCACACTTACCCAGTAGATATTCAAATTGAAGCACTCGATCGCGTAGGGGTGTTAAAGGATATTTTGTCCCGGTTGAGTGACCAAGGGATCAATGTACGTCATGCTCAGGTAAAAACCGCTATTGGTCAACCAGCATTAATGGACTTGGGTATAGATATCCGCGATCGCTCTCAATTAGAGCAAGTATTTACCCAAATCAAAAAAATGAGCGACATTCTGAATATACGTCGAATTGGTCAAATTGACGAGTAGAAAACAGTAAACAGTTAACGGTAAACAGTAAACATAATTGGGTTTAGGGGAAACCATTAAGGGGGCGAGTACTGACAACTGAAAATTAATAACCCAAAGTCGATTAGTCGCAGGCGCTATCTTGCGGGTTTAAATCCCCCAACTGTTTACTGTTTACTGTTCACTGTTTACTGAATGAAAAAGGTCAACTTAACATGGACACGGCAGAATTGAAGCGGCGTTATGCCGCAGGGGAAAGATATTTCCCAGCAGCTATTTTAATTGGAGTCAGGTTAATTGGAGCTTATCTGCCGGGAATCAACTTATGGGGAGCAGATTTGAGTGGAGCTAACCTAGCTAAAGCCAAACTTTGGGGAGCAGATTTGAGTAGAGCTAACTTAGCTAAAGCAAATTTGACCAGAGCTAATTTAAGCGGTGTCAAATTGAACGAAGCAAATCTTCGGGGAGCCAAACTAAATTATGCCAAGTTGTATGGAGCAGATCTTAGTGGAGCTTGCTATGACGAAAGTACCAGGTTTTCTAGAGGTTTTGACCCCGTCAGTAGAAATATGAAGAAGTTTTGATGTTCTCACAGTTTGAAGGCGTGAGATTTGGAATTTCTTATCCTTAATAAGCAACTCTCAGTAACGCTACTAGCCTTTTAGCGTCAAGACCTATTGACATATCGTAACAATATTGTTATGTTTGATTACATTAAAACAAAGTGTGTAACTAAATTGTCCGTACATAGCATCACCGAAATGTTTTAGTTTTCCGTGGGCGGTTAACTAACATTTATTAAATTCAGTATTTGTATCTTTAATTGTCATTCTGACTTCTCTCTCCTACCTCGGTTAGTTTCGCCGAGGTTTTTTATTTTAGATTCCTAGGAAGGAAATTTTGCAGTCTCCATCTCAACATCCAATACTTTCCCTTATAAGTACTCTGAATCTCCTTTGTGGACTGGGAAAAGGGTAAAGGGTAAGGGGTAAATTTCAGCCTTTCCTTTTTCCCCTTTCCCCCTTAACCAAAAGGTATTACATCAACATCCTATTCCTCAGATATATAAAACTTTGTATGCTGAGTTTAATGGGTCTCAATAGTTCTGTTAAAAACTGGTGCAAGAAGATTTTAGGCTAATTGTTGATTTAGTTTTGGTTCTCGCCGTTGCAGCTTGTGGCGGACTGTTAGCGGCGCTGTTACGACAACCCGTGTTACTGGGATATCTCATTGGCGGGATGATTGTAGGGCCAGCCGGACTGGGGCTGATTAAAGAAGTTATTCAAGTTGAAACTCTGGCACAGTTCGGCGTTGCCTTTTTGTTATTTGCTTTGGGAGTGGAATTTTCTTTTGCAGAACTCAAGAAGGTAAAAGCGATCGCTCTTGGAGGCGGAGGACTTCAGATTGCGCTGACGATTTTGATCACGGTTTTGGTATGTGGGGTAACAGGAGCCTGGGGAACCTTACCTGCTAAGGGTATGTTCTTGGGATCAATTCTGTCTTTATCTTCCACAGCGGTTGTTCTCAAGTGCTTGATGGAGCGCAATGAAACAGAAACGCCCCACGGGCAAGTAATGTTAGGGATTTTGGTCGTGCAGGACTTGGCCTTGGGACTGATGCTAGCCGTGTTACCAGCCCTCAACCAACCAGCAGAAACTATTGGCATCGCCGTGTTAACAGCGCTGCTGCGGATTGGTTTATTTGCAGCTGGCGCAGTGGCGGCGGGAATTTGGCTAATCCCCCCTTTGTTGCGAATGCTAGCCCGCACCGAAAGCCGAGAGCTTTTTTTGTTAGGCGTAGTTGCCTTATGTTTGGGCATTGCGCTGTTAACAGAGTATTTGGGACTATCTATTGAGATGGGGGCATTTGTCGCCGGTTTAATGATTTCCGAGGTGGAGTATGCTGACCAAACCCTAACTTATGTAGAGCCGCTGCGAGATATTTTTGCCAGTTTATTTTTTGCCGCCATTGGGATGTTAATTGACCCAGTGTTTTTGTGGAACAACCTAGAATTGATTTTGGGGCTGGTAGCACTAGTTTTTGTGGGTAAGTTTTTGATTATCACACCCCTAGTGAAGTTGTTCCGCTACCCATTGAAAACAGCTTTAATTGCTGGGTTAGGATTGGCTCAAATTGGAGAATTTTCCTTTGTTCTTGCTAGTGAAGGGCAAGCATTGGGGTTGGTATCTCGACAGATATATTTACTGATTTTGGGAACCACAGCAGTCACACTTGTACTTACACCTTTTGTGCTGCGGTTAGTACCATTTTTATTTAACTTTGCCGAATCAATGCCTTGGCTGAAACCGTATTTAGAAGAAGATCAGCCACGCGATGTATCAGAAGAACTACCCTTAAAAGACCATGTAGTAGTTTGCGGCTATGGGCGAGTCGGTAGGAATTTAGTCAAGTTGTTGCAGCAACACAACTTACCTATAGTTGTCATCGACCAATCAGAAAGTAGAATTCAGCAGTTACGTGATGCCGGAGTGTCTTATGTATATGGTAATTGCGTCAGTTTACACGTTCTGGAAACCGCTGGAGTCAACCATGCTAAAGGAATGGCGATCGCACTCCCTGACCCCATGAGTAGCCGTCTTTGCCTAAAACGCGCTTTAGAATTGTGCCCAGAACTAGATTTGGTTGTCCGCGCCACCCAAGATAAAAATATTGAAGTGCTTTACCAATTGGGAGCCAGGGAAGTTGTGCAACCAGAGTTTGAGGCCAGCTTAGAAATGGCAACCCATTTATTAACTGGCTTAGGCTTGTCACCCGATGTCTTGCAGCGGGAAATGCAGCAAATCCGCAACGATCATTATTTACAATTGCGCCCAGAGCGTTCTGCATCAGAAGTTTCCTACGATTTGCAGCAAGCAACTCGCGATTTAAATCGGCGCTGGTATCCCCTACCATCTGATTCGCCCTTAATTGGTATGAGCTTGGAAGAAGCAGATATGCGTTACCTAACAGGAGCGAGTTTAATGGCAATTCGCCGCGCTGACGGGAATGAAATAGATTATCCCAATGAGCAAACTAGATTAGAAGAAGGCGATCGCCTCCTGGTAGTGGGTGCAAATGAAGAACTGGCAGCTTTGGCAGAATTAGCTAAAGGACAGGTGGCTGTTCCCGGTGAAAATAGTGCTTGTCAGTGGATAACAATCAACGCTGATTCTCCAGTTTTGGGTAAAACCCTTGTAGATTTAGATATCCAACAGTCATCTGGGGGACAAGTGCAAGCCATCCGGCGAGATGGTAAGTTTATCCGCTCTCCTGATGGCAGTATAGATTTACGCTTGGGTGATCAAGTACTATTGTGCGGTAGTTTGCCCAGTCTCAATCAACTACAACCGTTGTTTGTCCCAAGTAGTCCAATGTCGCTATCTATCCCAGTAGTGAAAGCTAGTGAGGCAGAAACGCTTAAAGAGTTTCTACCTTTGGATAATTTACGGGAGTAGAGACGCGATTAATCACGTCTGTACAAGGGTTATGATTTGACTTTGGACTTTTGACTAATTCTTGGGCTTAATATAGGCGATCGCTTGCTTCCAAATAGTGGTTTGCTGACTGTTCTCATCTACAATACATACACAGTATGAGTCTTGCCATAAAACTCTACCTGTGAGCAAATCGCCTGTCACTAGTTTGAATTCCACCTGTGTTGTTTCTTTAATCAGATGTTGCACTTGCCGAATGCTTGGCAGTGAGGTATCAAATTCAGTTGTCAGCATTTTTGGTAATGATGTATGCAAAATTAAGGGAATGGGGACTGGGGACTGGGGACTGGGGACTGGGGACTGGGGACTGGGGACTGGGGACTGGGGACTGAATTCTTCTCAATAACCAATCTTTAATACCCGATACCTAATACCCGATTAACAGTAACTAATCCTTGATAATTCATCCTTCGAGAAATGGCAATCGAATTTACTAAGTATCACGGTCTAGGTAACGACTTTATTCTGATTGATAATCGCTCGTCATCTGTGCCTACACTGACACCAGAGCAAGCTATCAAGTTGTGCGATCGCCACTTTGGCATTGGTGCTGATGGTGTAATTTTTGCCTTACCTGGAGAAAACGGTGCTGACTACACCATGCGGATTTTCAATTCTGATGGTTCAGAGCCGGAAATGTGCGGTAATGGTATTCGCTGCTTAGCTGGGTTTTTGGCAGATTTAGAGGGCGAATCCCGAAATCAAGACCGATATCGCGTTCATACATTGGCTGGTGTGATGACACCCCAACTAATGCCAGATGGTCAAGTAAAGGTGGATATGGGTTTACCTCGTTTACTCGCTCTGGAAATTCCTACCACTCTTACACCTGCTGAAGAAAAAGTTATTAATCAGCCACTAGAAGTGGCAGAGCAAATTTGGAATGTCACTTGTGTGAGTATGGGAAATCCCCACTGCATTACTTTTGTAAAAGATGTAGCAGCGATACCCTTAGAAATCATCGGCCCTCTGTTTGAGCATCATCCAGTTTTTCCTCAACGAACAAACACGGAATTTATTCAAGTAGTGAGCCGTGACTACCTAAAAATGCGAGTGTGGGAACGAGGTGCTGGGATCACGCTGGCTTGTGGTACTGGTGCTTGTGCTGCCTTGGTAGCTGGTGTATTGACAAACAAATGCGATCGCACCGCTACCGTAGAATTACCTGGTGGAGCTTTACAAATCGAATGGTCAGAAATAGATCAGCGTATTTATATGACTGGATCTGCTGAGCGAGTGTTCACAGGTAATATATAAATCACAAAGGTAAGTAAAAGTTCATAGTAGGGTGGGCATTATAATGCCCACCTTACAGACTGGTTATTTTTGCATAATTCCTATAGACAGTGAGATTGTTTGTAGTGTTCAGCAAAATTTTTATTGAAACTAGAACTAGATTTGTCATGAGCCAAAAGTAATAATCTTAGCCTACTTATTTCTAACTTTAGGGGAATTTAATATATAGAAAATGTATTTAGAAATAATAAAAGAGGTGTTACACACTTTACTCATTTGTGTAAAACCTCTGTAAGTAAGTGAGGCAAAAATTATGTCATATCAAGTTATGGAATCTAATTCATTTGTGGAGTTATCCACAGAAGAACAGCAGTCTCTATCTGGAGGATGCAAACATTGTGGAGTAAAGAAACATTACCACCACCACCACCATCACCACCACCATGTTCACGAGTTTAGATACCCTAAGAAAGCCACGAAAGACTGTTGTGATAACGACAGCGACTAATGATTTCATACATAGATAGGTAACGCTTTTGTCACAAACAGGTAGGATTCCCTTGAAGATTCAGTTTTTTTAAACGAAGTTCTAGAATAGGGAATACCTACCGAATAAACAATATTTTCTAAAAAGGCATCGGGAAAACCCATTCCTTCTCGGTAGGTGATGAAAGATGCCCCAACGCAGTCAACAGTCAACAGTCAACAGTCAACAGTCAACAGTTAACGTGAAATCCTATCCCCTTTTATGTGTGGGATGAGCTTAAAACTCTTAATTAACTAAATTAATACATAATTAAAATATTGATCTAAGTTTGACAATTTTAAAAAATTATAAAAAAGAATAAGACTGGAATTAGAGTAAGAATCAAAAGGTATCTCCGCGATAGAATATATTTTTCATCCAAGGTTTTACCAATATATTTCTATAACTTTACTATCGCTTCCCTAAAGGATTTGAAAAATCGAAACTGCTAAACGTTAATGGCTTGTATTGCCCAAGGTTCAATTTCTGTCATAAGATTAACGTGTATACACTTAATAGTTCCAGCAGGATCGTGTTATTCAAATCTAAGTTTCATTATGACAACTAGACCACTCTTCAATTGGCTTACTTGTCCCCGGCCTAATCCTCAAGCAAATTTGCGTTTATTCTGCTTTCCTTATGCTGGTGGTGGGGCTTCAACTTTTCGTACCTGGTCTAAAAGTCTACCTGGAACTGTCGAAGTCTGTCCTGTGGAACTTCCGGGACGGGGATCTCTAATGAGGTTGCTTCCCTTGACGCGGTTAGAACCGCTTGTAAAGGCGATCGCATCAGAGCTTATACCATACTTAGATAAACCATTTGCCTTTTTCGGTCATAGTATGGGTGGACTAATTAGCTTCGAGTTAACCCGTTTACTGCGCTCTCAGTATAATCTAAATCCATTTCACCTCTTTATATCTGCTCGCCTTGCTCCGCAAATCCCGTTAACAAAACCACCTCTGCACACATTACCAGAGCCGGAGTTGTTAGAAGAACTTCGCAATTTCAACGGTACACCCGAAGCAGTGTTAGAAAATCAGGCATTGATGGAACTGTTCTTGCCAATTCTGCGGGCAGATTTTGCAGTTGTGGAAACTTATGTTTATACTCAGGAGCCACCCCTGGAATGTCCGATTACTGTTTTTGGTGGTTTACAAGACCAAGAAGTCAGTTATGAAGCTTTGCAAGCATGGCGACAACAAACGATCGCGGCTTTTTCATTACAGATGTTCGACGGCGCACACTTTTTTATACACTCAGAGCAGGCGGCATTATTGAAAAGCATAGCTAAAGAATTACAGATGCGAGCGCCAGCAGCATAAACAAACGTGGGCGATCGCTAACACAATCGCCCGACAATTATTTGTTATGAGCTAATATCTACATTATGGTTTTTGTGTGGCGATCGCTAACTTTGCTCCTTCAACTTGACGTACCCGATCCATTACTGTCACCACATTGCCATAACCGACTTTTTCATCAGCATTAATAATCACCAAAACTTCTGAGTTAGAACCAACTAAAGCTTTTACTTGCTGTGTCAAATTATCAATTGCAACTGGTTTACGATTAAGGCTGATCTGTCCTTTGTCATCAACCGTAACGGTAATTTTAGTAGGAACTTGCTGTTGTTTTGCCGTGGCTGCTTTCGGTAAATTTACGGGTAATCCTTCTGATCGCGTTAAAAATAGAGTTGACATGATGAAAAATGTCAAAATCGCAAATATCACGTCAATCATCGGCACAATATTAATCTGTGCTGGCAAATCCGGTTCATCTTGTAGGCGCATAAGTTTTTTCTCCTCGTTCATAACGACGACGGTAGAGCAATTCTAGTTGTCCTCCATACTCCTGAATCAATGCGATTTGGCGCTGATACAGTCCCCGGAAAGTATTAGCAAATAAGAGTGTAAATATTGCAACGATCAATCCTGATGCTGTTGATACCAAAGCTTCACTAATCCCGGCTGTGACACCAACTGTTTTAGTACCTCCTACATCACCCAGGTTTAAAGAAGCAAAAGAGGCGATCAATCCTAATACAGTCCCAAGAAGACCCAACAGTGGCGCTAGACCAATGATTGTCTCTAGAAGATTTTGGAAGCGTTTGAGTACAGGTATTTCAGCCTGCGCTTCACTTTCTAATGCTAAACGAAATTCTTCTGGATTTGGCCCTTCCAATTCTAAAGCCGCAAGAAAAATACGGGCAAGTGGTAAATCTGCATTTTTTTGAAGTTTATCCATTGCACCGACAACGTTATCGAGTCGATAGAGATTCAAAACATCTCGCACTACGCGGCTTTGACGTTTATTAATCCGTACCCAAAAAACTACACGCTCAATTATCAGCCCCACTGCCAACACTGAAAAACCCAGCAGGGGCCACATGACCACACCACCGGCTGTAAAAAGATTTTGAATTCCCATGTAATGCCTCTAAATGCCAACAATAACACAGTCAGACTAGCAGAATCTTGAGAAAACCTGATAGTTTTTCTCAATTAAATTTAAAATATAATGATAATTTTTTTAAATCAATCAGTCATGATTTTTATTTACCTATTTGTGAGTTTGATATAAAAAAAAATAATTTCATTAAATAAAAATTAATATTATCCAAAAACCCTGATGTTAAAAGATGTTTTTGATAAATATGCAGTTCGCAAAAAAATTTAATTTTTTACTTGCGTATTTACACCAATACATCCTACTATGACTAAATTAGTGAGAATGGGTAGCAATAGACTATGAGCTTTTCTGGCATCACTGGTGAGCAACGTTCCAAAGAAGTTGAGGCTCTCAAGTCTTTTCTGACTTACAGTTTGATTGGCTCGCTAGCGCTGCATATCGGCGCACTGTCATCAGGCATAGGTAATTTTTTGGCGCGAGTGCCTGAACTAGAAGAAGAACCAATAGAGTTGGCGATCGTTGAACCGACTACAGAACCAGAAAAACCAGTCAAAGAAGTTCCAGAAGAAATAAAAAAACAGCCTACAGTAACTCAACCAGTACAAAAGGTTGTTGAAAGTCCAAAAACTCCACCAGTTCAACAGCAACCAGAAAAGATTACACCAGTACCACAAAAAGTACAGCCGATAAATACTCCGCAAAAGGAAGTTGTCACTAGGTCAGAAGCTCCTGTGACATCTGCACCTGTTACTCAACCTAACGATAATTTAAGACAACAGTTGAGCGGACTGAGAGATTCTAGACCAACTCCAGGGGGTAGTGATAATCCAGTTCCAGCAAATACCCTTAGCAACTCTGGCTCTGGCGTTGCTTTAAATACAGGTACAGGTAGAGGTATAGGTACTGGTACAGGTATAGGTAGAGGTATTGGTACGGGCAATCAATCAGGAAACCGTTCGCCAGTAGTAACAGCACCGACAGCGCCTACACCTCCAAAAATCAACAATTCCGGTACTGGTAATGGTCGTGCAGCTTGCCGCGAATGCGCTGCTAAGTATCCAGAGGCAGCAAGACGACGGGGAATCGAAGGTAGAGTAGAGGTAGCTGTCGATACTGATGAAAAAGGTAATGTTACTAATGTGCGGGTTGCTAAATCTAGTGGAAACCGCGATTTAGATGAAGAAACCCTCAGACAAGCACGTAACTGGAAATTAAAACCCGCATCTGGTGGTAGACAAGGAGTATCGATCGCAACTGAATACGCTATCCAAGGCTCACGGCGACACCGCCAAGCTCAAGAACAGAAAAAACGCAGAGAAGCGCAACAGAGAAACCAGCAAACAGCGACTTCAAACACCGATACAAACACAACTCGTAGACGCAGGCGATCGCTAACACCTACTATTGTGGATGTTCCCCCCGAAAGACCAGTACAATCTAGAGTTACCCCTCAGATTCGCCGTCCCAGAGTAGAAAATAATGCCGCAGGTTCAACATCCGAACCTAGAACAACTCGCACTCAGGGAACTGCAAGAGAATCTTTACGCAGCATCCGGCGTGAGCGAGTGAGTAATCCATCACCAAAGCCACAAGCAACCCCAAATCGCCGGCGACGCAGAGAAAACACCAATACTAGTCAAAGTCAAAACAAGTTACGGCAGTCTCTACGTCAGTTGCGCCAACAACCACAATCACAACCACCTGCTGGTACAAATCAGGAGTAGAGATATATAGCAGGGGGAGTGGGGGAAGTAACTGAACAATTACTCTTGTTCACCTATCTAATATCTTTCCAGTCCCCAATCCCCAGTCCCTAATCCCCAATCCCCAGTCCCCTTGACCAAGGAAGTTTGACTGTAAATCGGCTGCCTCTCCCCAATGCACTTTCGGCATGGACACTACCACCATGCAACTGTACAATTCGTTGTACCATTGCTAATCCTAAACCTGTGCCTGCTTGACGACGGGTGTATGCATTATCAATATGCACAAAGGGTTGAAATAATTTAGATAGGTCGTCTGAAGAAATACCAATACCCGTATCTACGACGCTGATAAAGATATATTCGTTTGTGGAATTTGGCTGAACTTCAATCCAGATTTCGCCATTGTCTAGAGTAAACTTGACAGCGTTGTTTAACAGGTTAACGAGCATTTGTCTGATGCGGTATTCATCGACTTGAATAGGTTCCAGTCCTTCAGGTACTTGTGAACTCAGTCGGATATTTTTCTTGAATGCTTGCTGTTTCACAAAACTGAGGCTGGAGTCACATAATTCTTGGATAGAAGTAGGAGCAAGTTGCAATTCTATCTTGCCGGATTCGATTTTGGCAAAGTCGAGGATGTTATTGATCAGTTGCAGTAGTTGCTTAGCGTTAAGTTCCAGAGTATTTAAGGACTGGTGCTGTTCTTCTTTTAGAGGGCCAGACACCTCATTTTGCAGTGCTGCGGCGATCGCTAAAATTGAGTTGAGGGGAGTCTGGAGTTCATGACTTATATTTGCGAGGAATGTATTTTTGGCACGATTTGCCACTTCAGCAACTTCTTTAGCCTCACGTAGAGCGGATTCGGCGCGGATGCGATCGCATATTTCTAAAGTTAGCACCACAAAGTCAGCAATGGAACCTACAAAGTTTTGCTCAATCAGTTCCCACTGGCGGGGGGTTCCAACTTGTTCATGAAATACCATCCCCACCACTTCACCCCCAACCCAAATGGGGGTAGCAATTAAAGATACGATGTTTTGCGGTTCTAGCAGATTAGCGCGTAATTCCTTTACCCGTAGATCATTGCGCGTGTCAGTAACGATGATCGTACAAGCAGTTGCCAGCGCTTTAAAGTAGATAGGATAGTCTACCCGCTTGAGTTCCATACCTGCGGTAAATCTCTGTTTGCTACGTTCGTAGAGATTTACACATTGTAGTTTGGTGCGATCGCCATTATAGACCCACACGCTAACTCGCTCTACTTCTAAAGCATTCGCTGCCGTCTCCGTAATCACTTTAAATGCTGTTTCCCAATTTCCATCTGAAACCGCTCTGTGATTTGCCAATTCTGCTAGTGCCCGACTATGCTGGCCTAGTCTGCGTTCATTCTGGATGCGCTGTTGAATTTCTTGCTGTAACTCTTGAGTTCGTAATTCTAAATCTTCCCTCGCAGTTGCCACTGTTGCAAAGGACTCGCGTAACTGCTGCACCATCTGGTTAAAAGATCCAGCCAACCCCTCCAGTTCATCGATGCCTTGTACTATCACTGAATCTTCTGCATTGATGAAATCGGCTGAAGTTGTGCCATTGGCTAAAGTTTTTGCTGCCGTATTTAAGCCGATAATTAGTTGAGCTATCCAACGAGCGGTAATAATCCCCAGCAACGCAGACAGTCCAAAGGCTGCCAAACAGAACCAAATTATGGTTTGAGTATTGCGATCAATTTGCCCATTGTAGAGCGATAAATATATAGTCAATCCTACCGTTAGCGAGATTTGTAGCAAAAACGGCACGACGAGAACGCGACTTAACGGCACGCCTTTAACTAGTGAAGAAAGCCAACTTTGCCCAGGTTTTTGGATCATCTGCCTGCTTCACTCCCCTTTTTCAACCGCTCCCAATGCTTTTAATCTTGCTCGTTGATCTGACCTGATGCCATTTACACCTATGATATCTATCCTTTTGTAGCCTGATTGAGACTGTGAATTTGTGTCACGCAGAGGCGCAGAGGCACAGAGAAGAGGAGTTTGAGAAACTGAATTTCATACTTTTATTCTGCAACGCCTGCTGGTTAAGCCAAGTGCCAATATACCATTTCATTAATACCTTTGTTGAATAGACCTGTCTTAAAAGTCTACTTTCTAGCCAAGTCTATTACGTTCATACCGCATTAAGTGCAAAAATCAAACATTCTAAACTCTTACTCTCCGCGCCTCTGCGCCTCTGCGTGACACAAATTCATATTCTTAATCAGTAACGCCCGTAATTTATACATTTGTAAGTTGTAATGCAAAGATGCGATAAGCTTCTAATGCTGCCTGTTTGACAGATTCCGGGACAATAGGGAAAGTTGTCAGAATATAACTAAATTCTTCTTCAGTTAAACCGTAAAGGTGCGCTATCATGCCGTCGAGTTCTGCTCGCAGTTGAGCGCGTTCTGTTTCATTCGTAACGCCTTGTTCATGAGAAACTAGCCCAACTTCTTGTGCGAGTTCGTCAAATTCTGGTGTGGTACAGATTAGTTTAGCAGCGCGTTGTACTATGTCATTGAAGTAGCGATCGCTTTTCGTTAATCGCGGTACAGGTAGCTGGTAAATGTAGAACATATTTATATTGGCAGATACCATTTGCCGAGCATAGAAATCAAGTACAAAAGAATTGAAAATGGCTTGAGTAAAAACCATTTCGACGCTTGATATATGAGTCACTTCGGAAAAAACTAAAATAGAATTTCCACAAAATACATTTTTGGGTACTGCACCTACAATAAGTGTTCTAGCGTCAGTATTCCTAGCTATAGCTCTAAACCCTAAACGGTAGTTTTGATAATCTAACTTTTGAGCATTGTCGCTTTGATTACGTCCTAATAAAGCTTTCCTACCTTCCTGCTCATCAACCCAATACTTTGGTTCAGCATATAGATGAGTAAACCGATGAATCATTTTACCTTCATATAACGGTAATCTTCCTTTTCCCGGCTGTTGCTTAAATAAATTTAAAACTTGCTCAAACGCCTCATCAGCTATAGAAATCTTATAATCCTTTTCAATACGATGTTGGAGAAATAACCCACCGTTGAGATATTTAACTTTTCCTACCAAATTCTGAACTGATAAATCTCGGTCTGTCTCTGGTTTAGCAAAGCTTTCAAAAAACAACGCCTGAAGAAATTCATCATAGAATAAATCTTCACCTTTTTGCTGGCTTTGTTCTAACTTATTTTGTAAATAGTCTAAATTCTGGTTATCAATAAACCCCTTACGCTGGAGAAAATAAACAAACATCAGCCGATTGAGAATTACCGATGTATACCAACGTCTATCAGTCTCATTACTAATTCCTTTAACAAACTGCAAAAACTGCTGATGTTGCTCTTGAAATTCCTTGTAAAACTTCTTAGTTACTGGCTCGACATCCAGAGCTTTTTGCAACTTATGGGCAATTTCTATAACAGTCGGCTCACCAGATTCTAGTTCAGCAATTTCAATAACTAAAGAACCAAGCTTACTTAAAAATAAGCCACCCGGTTGACCTTTCACATATAAATGGTCGCGAACATAACTTTTATTGTCTTCTCTCTTTACCCAATACCAAAGACTGCGTGTACGTTCTTCATCAATAAAAATCAGCAGATTTTCATTTATTAATTTAGTAACTTATTTATGAATATTCTCTCTAACTTTAGCTTCTGGAATTGCGCTATCTGTTGCTAAAACTTCAAATACAGCAACTCCCGAAATTTCAGCAATACTTTTATAGTGATACGTCTTTTCGTCAACTTTCAACGAAACAGCTTTTTTCTTTGAAGGTTGTGACCAACCTAACTGTTTTATAAACAAATCATTAAATTGAAAGTTATAGAGATAATCACGTGTTCGTTGAAAATTAAGTGACATAATTTACCATAAATAGCTTGGGAAATAAAAACCAAGCATGGTAAAGATTGCCACTCAGAAAATAAATCTGTAGCTCTAAAATTAAGTCTGCGTAAGCGAACTTTAATAAATTCTTTTTAGACGAGTTAAATTTTTATTTAAACCATGCTTTCTATACTTTATAAATCCTTTATCCTTGTTTACAGTTGAGAAAATATACCGAAGTTATTAAGTTATTTAAGCGCCGACTTTATTTGTGCAGCCGCGATTTTTTAATCATCAAGTATATTTGCTGAATTGCTTTATCAAAATGCCTAATTGCTTCATCAAAATGCTTAAATGCTTTCGCAAAATACTTAAATGCTTACTCAAAAGCCTTGAATGCTTACTCAAAAGCTTTAAACGCTTACTCATTTTGGTGTATTCCGCAAGCAAAACCTTTGAATGCTTACTCAAAAGCTTTAAATGCTTACTCATTTTGGTGTATTCCGCAAGCAAAACCTTTAAACGCTTACTCATTTTGGTATATTCCGCAAGCAAAACCTTTAAATGCTTACTCATTTTGGTATATTCCGCAAGCAAAAAGGCATTTGACTTTCTCAAAATGCTTGAATGCTTTCTCATTTTTATTAAACAAGTCGGCGAGAATAAATCAACTAGTAGTTCACCAACCCAATTTTGCCGTGTAGGCAAAGCAGGGGGAGAGGTGCAGCAGGGGGAGCAGGGGGAGAAAGAATTCTTTTTCAATAATGCTTTTTCTCCCCCAGCCTCTCCAGCTTCCTCAGCCTATCACCATGCAAAGTTTCCTTGGCAGACTACTAGTCTGTTGCAAAAGTTTTGAGAGGTTCGTAGTAAGCACTTCAGTGCTTAAAAAATCAAGGACTAAAGTCATTACTACAAACACGTATGACCAGCAAAATTAATGCGATAGACCACTACGTTTTTACCTTCCCTTTCCCCCATTTCCTCCCTATTCCTCAAATAATCCCAGCGAACAAATAATCTGAGGCTCTCGGTGCTCTACTTCTTCACTCACAATACACAAACGGTCATCCATCCGCAGCGCTACTACTAATTCAGCCAATTGTTGATTACTAATACCACTTCTTAGCTGACGGTTGAGGGTATCAATAGCCGACTGTCGCAATGGATAACGATAAATATCATCAATCGCTTTCAAAAGCTCGTCAGTGATAAATAACGTTCCCTTCATTTCTTGAGCATAACTTTTAAGTCGTTCATAAGTTTTGAATCTAGCCCCTGATGGTCGTCCCAATTGACCACCTGCGTTTTTTTCTTCCTCAGCAATCAACTCAACACCTTTTTTAACTAACTCATGATGCTGTTTATTTCTAGGAATTGCTGGAGTAAATTCATCACACGCCGCCATCCGAAGTACTCCCAATTGCGACTGCGTGACGCTGTTACCTTCGCGGTCAACGTAAACCAAAGAATCATTACCTTCAGTGGTTTTTATATACAGCAATACACCGTTTGGTTGCACAGGTTGACCTATATGAGCACGAGTAGAATAAACCACATTAGACATTTCTTCGATAGTCTTCTTTAAACCGGGATTATCATCTGTGGCTTTTTTCCAAATTTGAAAAGCTTCTGATATCAGGTCTACTTCCGTATCCTCATCAGCATCCAACAGCCCAGATTTCTCGTTGTAGAGGTCGAGAATTACTTGTGTAGAATCATCTTCAAAAAATGCTTCATCTGTTCCTACAACTTCGGCATTTTCTTGCAATCGCTGGCGCAGTCTTTCCCGCAAATTAATAATACGTTCTACTCCCTCGGCTGGCAAAAAAGAATAACAGAGAATTTGTTCAGCATTTTGTCCAATTCGGTCTACCCGTCCCGCCCGTTGAATTAAGCGAATAATCGCCCAAGGTAAATCCCAATTAACTATAATTGCACAGTCTTGTAGGTTGTGACCTTCACTCAAAATATCGGTGGCAATTAAAATACGTAATTCATTTGATGGCGAGATAGGAATTTTTCCATTACTCACCGGGCTAAACCTTCCTGTCATTTCCGTTGGGTCTTTAGATTGACCTGTTACCCCCGCGATATTCGTGATATTTCGTGCCTGCAAATTATCAGCAAGGTAACGGACTGTATCAGCAAATTGTGTGAAAATTAGTATTTTATCATTAGGGTGAGTTTGCATTAGCAATTTAACCAAAGCAGCAAGTTTTTCATCTTGCTGAGGATTCCATTCACCACAGTGTTGCAGCACATTAATCAATGCTTGAGCATCAGATAATAAATCCTGTTTCAGCTTTTTAATATCAAATAGTGTAGACCGCAGCCATTTAAATCGTCGTTTATATCGAGTTGTGTATTCTTGGTAAACTGACTCAGCACGTTGACAGAAATTCTTCTCTTGCAATAACTGATTTTCTAAATCTACTACATCTGTCTCATCTTCTATTTCTGTATCAAACAATGTTGCTGTTAAGGAATCTGCATCCTCATCATAGTTGCGGGTATCTAATAAATCAGCTTCTTGAGTTCCTATAGGTATATCAAGCCCTTTTTCAATCGCAATTAAATAAATAAAGTTCCGTAAAATGTGACGTTCAATTGATTGAATAAAGGCAATACCACTACTTTCTAAGCGTTTAAATAAGTTAGTCCGGGAAAATCCCATTAACCTTTTTCCGCCCCGAAATAACCCACTCAGTACGCGTTGTTCTACTTCTGTGGGTGGTTGCTTGTGTTTAGCAGCAATGTAATTTCCTAGTCCATAACGAGGTAAATTGAGTTGATTAATTACTTCTATAATTGCCTCAGAATAAAGATGGGAATAAGGGTCAGCGTGAGAACTTTCTAGATTAAACTTAACAGTACGAGGTTTGCGCTCTGGAAAATAAGAACGTCTGCCATCAAGAAATTCAAGATATTTGCGCCCTGTTTCATCTGTGTTGGCGTAGTTATCTTTAATAAACGATCGCGTCCGTCGCACCATGTAACGTTTCATCAATTCTCGCCAGTCATCAGCATATTCGCTCTTTTCAAAAGCAGCTAAAGAACGCACAGAACATTGATGCCTTCTGATAAACTCTAATTCTCCGCCTAATTCATTTAGTAAAGCTTCTGGTCGAAATCCCAAATCTTCATCTTCAAGCACAAATAACCGTAATTGGGCAGATAAATCAAGATAAGTTTTGTTATAAGGTGTTGCCGATAGAAGAATACATTTACTTTCATTAGCGGTAATATATTCTGCGATCGCTCGATATCTTTTTCCTTCACGATTCCGTAAATTGTGACTTTCATCAATCAATACAACTCGGTAGCGGCGAAGTTCTGGTAACTGATTTTGCACTTGACTACTAGGCATAACTTTGGCATATAGCCGATATTTATCAGCATATTCTTGCCACATTTTTACTAAGTTTTTCGGGCAAATAATCAGCGTTTCTAAGTAACAATCTTCTTGTAAAATTTTCGCTAAAGCAGTTCCCACTAAAGTTTTGCCTAAACCAACTACATCCCCAACTAATACACCGCCGCGTCTGGTGACATGACGCGCTGCTAATTGCACGGCGGCTTTTTGAAAATCAAACAAATTATTAAATTCGCGGGGGATGCGAAATTCAGAAAGTCCTGCGATCGCTTCGTGAGATAAATGATAAGCAAACTTTAAATATATGTGGTATGGCGGGATTAATTCGGCTCTTGCCCAACTCCCATCAATGATTTCTGCTAGTTCTTTAGAGATATCTATACAACCGTAATCTTGCCAGCGATCGCCAAACCATTTTTGCAATTTATTGCAAGCATCGTGATCTAAAATATCAACATTCAATTCTCCTTGTTTTGCCAATCCTGAAAGAGTCAGGTTACTGCTACCCAAAAATCCCACTATTGGCGTGTTAGCATCATTACGATGCACAAGGTATAATTTAGCGTGGAGTGAATGACGCAAAAACAATTTAAGAATTACTTTTTGAGTTTTTAGGTGATGACTTAACCGCCGCAACCCCGCTTCATCTTGATTAGTAGGCGCACCAATAGTAAGCTGCTGACGAAATTCCGCAGCCATCCGTTTTTTCAAACGAACAATTGCACTATTATCAATACCCCCATCACCACTACCAAGAGTAAATGCCGCATGAACTTCATCACTAGGCAAACTCTGCATCCCAATCAGCAAACGGCAACAACAATCTTCGCCGCCGACATAAGGCTCAATCAAATCATCAATTCCCCGCCAACCCCTGAGATTAAAGTAGCCAACGCAAAAATCTGCTCGATAAGATACTTTGAGAGTCTCTCTCAAAATCGGTAGCAATTGTAAGTCAATGTTGTCAAAGATGCGTGGCATTACTTAAAACTATTAAAACGACAACATTATATTCCTTATTGATCACAAACAATAAAGTTCTATAGTAGCCAGGCGATCGCAGCTACGAATAATATAAAAACCGAGTTGCCAACTTACAGCGTAACTGAGCGATCGCCTTCTGCCACCGTCATGCCATTTTTCCAAAGCTCATACTCACTCAGATCGATATCTTCATTCCACACAATCCCGTAGCCCCCTTGCTCAACCTTAAAGTTCTTGAAAAATGCAGGTTGACGAAGTGGAGCAAACATGGGATTTTCTAAAAGATGTAAAATATCATATTTCTTGACTTCTTGATTGGTGAATTCAATCACCAAGGTGCGATCGTTAATTGCTTTTGCCTTACAAATTCGAGGGCATTTCATACTATTTTTAGTCTACTTTAGAGGAGGTAGTTTACGAAACTCTTGAGTATTCCATATCTGTAAAAGATCTTGCTGGTATAAAGTTGCCCACTCTAGAACTAATTTCTGAGCGCGACTTGGCAGATCTCCTTCAATGATTTCCAGTGATTCAATGCTCACTAATGAATTGTACTCACCATAGATTGCATGAAAATGAGGCGGAGGGTGATCCCCAAAAAACACCTTAATCACAATTCCATAAAACCTTGCAATCTCTGGCATAATTCATTCAAGCACGACTATTGACTTACCCTAATTCTATTAAAGCCTGTGTGGTATGAGATAGGGTTTGTAAAGTGCGATCGCTAATTTCAGCCAGTAAAGAACTTTATTGTTTGTGATCAAAAAGCTACATCTGATACGAAGCAGTCAAAGCTACCGCTAAAGCATCTGCGGCATCATCTGGCTTAGGAATCTCATCTAAATCCAACTCCCGTGCTACCGCCTCTTGCACTTCAGACTTATCCGCATTACCGTACCCTGTTAAAGCTTGTTTAATTTGGGCAGGAGTAAATTCAACATACGGAAGACGACGCTGCCCCAATACTAAAATAAGTACACCCCTCGCCTGTGCAACAAGGATAGTGCTTGACATACGATAGAAGAATAGTTTTTCGATCGCAACCAAATCTGGTTGCAACTCCTCAATCAGGGCGTGCAAATCATCAAACAAGGTACACAAACGCTGTCCCATTTCTGCATCTGCCGATGTGCGGATTATTCCAAAATCCAGCATATTTACTGTAGTATGTTGTACTTTGGTAGAACTTTGTGTGCAAGTAATTGCTCCAAATCCTAAAATCGCTAGTCCCGGATCTAATCCTAAAATTCGTTTTTCCATTAGATTCACTTTACCAAACCAGGCTGTTGTTTAACTAGGAAGGCTGGCATGACAACTTGCTTTAAAGTCAACCTAAATAGGACTTACGCAAAATACCTCTCTAAATCTCATTCCTCCGTGTCCTCTGTCTTGAAAAGTTCAGATCGCCGGAAGCCGGCGCTCCGACTTTTCGCTGTGCCTCTGTGGTTCGATTCTTCCATAACTTGTGCGTAAGTCCTACTAAATTGAAAAATATAATAGTTCCACACTTGGTGTTTAAATCAGGTGGTGTACATTTTCTGTTAATCATTGTTTGTAGCACTGCTCCAAATCAGGTATGTCAATCGGTTTTTTCAGACAAGCCCTCAACGCCCTGCAAAAGCAGTCGCGCTCTCGAACTTCCCATCGAGTTAACCAGTGGTTTAAGTGGTTATCTCCTGGACTATCGATAAAACGTTGGTTGCTAATCAGTGTTGGAGGTGTACTGCTGGCAAGTCTGGGGTTGGCTATTTGGGTTAAGCTGACCCCAATTTTTTGGATGATTGAGTTACTTAGGGGTTTATTGGGAATAATCACCAACATCTTACCCAACTATATCAGCGGGCCTTTAGTGCTGCTTTGCGGGTTTCTGCTGCTGCTTTGGGGGCAAACTCGCACCGTAGGCTCAATAACCAGGGTATTAAGACCAGAAGGTGAAGAGGAACTTATTGATGTTCTGTTGGCGCATCGGCGATTGTACCGAGGCCCCAAAATAGTGGTGATTGGTGGCGGTACAGGACTTTCTACATTGTTGAGGGGACTCAAAACCTACAGCGCCAATATTACTGCTATTGTCACAGTAGCCGATGATGGCGGATCTTCTGGACGGTTGCGCCAAGAGTTTGGAGTCCTACCACCAGGGGATATTCGCAATTGTTTAGCAGCACTAGCAGATGAAGAAAAGTTATTAACAGAATTATTTCAATACCGCTTTCGTGCTGGTGATGGATTAACCGGTCACAGTTTTGGCAATTTGTTTTTAACGGCAATGAGTGACATTACTGGAGATTTGGAACGCGCAGTTGCAGCTAGTTCTAAAGTGCTAGCGGTACGGGGACAAGTATTACCAGCGACTCTCAGCGATGTTCGCCTCTGGGCAGAATTAGCCGATGGCCGCCGCATCGAAGGCGAGTCTAGCATTCCCAAAGCTGGAGGAAAAATTGTCAAACTTGGCTGTATTCCTGCTAATCCGCCAGCAGTACCAGCAGCGATTAAGGCACTTAAAGAAGCTGACTACATTATCATTGGCCCAGGTAGCCTTTATACTAGTTTAATTCCTAATTTGTTAGTACCAGAAATTGCCGATGCGATCGCCAAAACAGACGCCCCACGCATCTATGTCTGCAATATCATGACTCAACCTGGAGAAACTGAAGGATACACTGTTGCAGACCACATCAGAGCAATTGATGCGGCTTGTGGGCAGAGACGACTATTTGATGCTGTGCTAGTACACAAAAAATCTCCCTCTGAGCAATCACTCATCCGCTATGCTCAACAAAATTCTCATCCCGTTTTCATAGATAGAGAAGCTATATCTGAGCTAGGACGGCGGATTGTCCCAGCTAACGTTTTGTATGAAGATGAAATGGGTATCGTACGTCACAATCCACAAAAACTAGCACGAGTGTTGTTACGCTGGTACGGTGGAGCTCATCATGGGAGATGAATGTCATTTGTCATTGGTCATTTGTCAATGTTAACGCGGGAGTCCCCACCCTCCGCGTTCGCTGTTTTGCTCTTTGCAAGATACCGTTCTCAGGGTTGCTGAAAACCTTAGCCTCAGCCGTCAGGCAGGCTAGGCTAGTTTATCAGCTATTACGTATTGTTTAAAACTCTTAACTCCTGTCTCCCATCTTCTGTCTCCTGACTCACCATGAAAATTTTTCTTGCAGATGCAGAGGCGACGCTACGCCTAGGTATTACTCTCGGTGAATCCCTGAGCGCGGACAGTGTAATTTTACTAGAAGGTGATTTAGGCGCTGGGAAAACTACCCTAGTTCAAGGTATTGGCAAAGGTTTAGGAATCACTGAACTCGTTGTTAGTCCCACATTCACCCTGATTAATGAGTACACTGAAGGACGCCTTCCTCTTTACCACCTGGATTTATATCGCCTAGAACCACAAGAAGTTGCAGCTCTAAATTTAGAAACCTACTGGGAAGGGGTTGAGGTCATACCAGGAATTGTGGCGATTGAATGGGCAGAACGAATGCCTTACAAACCAGATAGTTATCTCAGCATCAATTTGACTTATCAGCATGAGGGTACTCGTCAAGCCGAAATTACGCCATTCAATTGTGCCATTAGCGAAGCGATCGCCTCCATATAATGTCATTTTCAGTAGAGACATTGCAATGCAACGTCTCTACTAGTCCTATCTACCACTACCACGCTCACCATCAAAAATTGCTAACATTGTTATCTCAATTATCTAAAAATTGTTGAACAGCAGATATAGCTACTAGCTTTTAGCCAGGAATAATCAGCTTAAAACCTGACTTTAATCATGTGTAAATTAAAGACTTGTAAACTGTTGTTGGGTTAAATGATAGTTGTTACAGAACTTAGCCAGTTTGGTTTAATCAGAATGATTTTCTCCAATTATCTAGAGAATCAATCTGGATTATTGAGCAGTAAAAGCTAGTAGAGAAAAGTTAAACAACAATCAAGTTCTGCATAAGTGGTCTAACTTATCCTTGTATTCAGTATTCCCAAGGCTAAGTTAATATCTATACATAAAAACACTGATTATTATCGATCAAATAAACTAATTTCAATAAAACTTTATTGAATATTTTTTTATGTTTGTATCTGTAGCTAACACGGTTGCCAAGATAATTTTGTGCAATTATTCCTGTATTTATACAGGAATAATTATCAAAATACGATAGTAATATTTACGCGGAAAAAGTTAAAGCTTGACCCCGCACTTGCGTATTTAACTGACCTTTGTCATAAACAATTTCACCGCCGACAATGGTTGCTACAGCCCATCCTGTGAGGTTCCAACCTTCAAAAGGACTCCAACCACACTTGGTTAACAGTTCCTCGCGCCGGACTGGACGGTATGTATTTAAATCTATAAGCACTAAATCGGCATCATAACCAGGTGCGATCGCCCCTTTATTTGGAATACGATAAGCCTCAGCCACGTTCTTAGACATCCAGTTCACAACTTGGGCTACAGTACACCGCCCCTCCATCGCCGCAGTTAACATCAAAGCTAGAGAAGTTTCTACCCCAGGCATACCCGAAGGACTGTTGGGATATTCTTGTGCTTTTTCTGCCAAGGTGTGCGGTGCGTGATCTGTGGCGATAAAATCAATCACGCCATCGCGCAAAGCTTGCCAGAGGACTTCGTTATCGTGGGGCGATCGCAACGGTGGATTCATCTGTGCTAAAGTGCCAATCTGTTCATAAGCGTTGGTATTCAACAACAAATGCTGTGGTGTTACCTCTGCTGTTACCCAACTCGGTTTTTCCTGACGCAACAAATCTGCTTCTTCGGCTGTTGACATGTGCAGAATATGCAGACGACGCTGATATTTTTGAGAAAGTTTTAATGCTAGTTGAGTTGCTAGCAATGCCGCTTGATTATCTTGAATCTGTGAGTGAACTGCTGGATCGTGAATCCCAGCAAATTCTTGGCGGCGCTGGTTGATTCTGGCTTGGTCTTCGGCATGAACGGCAATTAAGCGATCGCCTTTAGCAAATATAGCTTCCAGTGCGGTCTCTCCATCGACCAACAACTGACCATGCATCGACCCCATGAAAATCTTAATTCCTGGTGTCGGTTTTGCTAAAAGCAAATCTGGTAGATTCTCTGCTGTTGCCCCAATAAAAAAGCCATAATTAACTAAGCATTTGTTAGAGGCACGTTGTAGCTTGTCGTCTAAAGCTAGCTGTGTAGTTGTCAAAGGGCGCGTATTGGGCATTTCCAGAAAGGAAGTGACTCCGCCTTTAGCACAGGCACAACTGGCAGTGAATAAATCTTCCTTGTATTCTAGTCCTGGTTCCCGGAAATGCACTTGCGGATCAATGACTCCTGGCAACAAAGTTAAACCTTGTGCGTCAATCTCTGTGGTTACTATTGCTTGGGAGATTGTTGGTGCAACTTCGACTATTTGGCGATCGCGCGTCAGCACATCCCCAATCATAAATTCACCATTGGGTAAAATTATGCGAGCGTGGCGAATCAGTAAACTTTTTGGAGATGACATGGCGTTAAAAGAGTCACAACACAGAGCTATACCTGACAGATAACTCTACTTTTAGGTTAAACTTGGTTGCGCTCTAAGTAGCTAATTTTTTGCTGCAAGCTAAAAAAAAGTTTATTTTTAATTTATGAATATCTCTGTAAACATGCCCACATGACCAGGAAATCAAAGTTATCCCTGCCGTTAAGATTAACAAATAAAGTCTTCCCAGGCGAGTTAATTACCTGCATCCTTCCTTTAGTTAAGTACTTTCATGCAAAATCAAGTGTCTGATAACAACTCTAGCCAACAACCTGACAATTCCTGGATCGCAGAGCTAGGTAGAACAATTATTTTGAGCATCGTTCTAGCCCTGGGAATTCGTACCTTTGTTGCCGAAGCGCGCTGGATTCCTTCTGGCTCAATGGAACCAACGCTACATGGTACACCCAACCAGTGGGAGGCAGACAAAATCATTGTCGATAAGTTGAAATATAAATTTTCTGACCCGCAGCGAGGAGATATTGTAGTATTTTCCCCGACTCTAGAACTACAAAAAGAACAATACCAGGATGCTTTTATTAAACGGATAATTGCCCTACCTGGAGACAGAGTAGAACTCAGGAATGGCAGAGTTTATATCAATAACAAACCTCTACAGGAAGGAAATTACCTACCCTCTGCACAGCGTACAGTAATTGATGTTTGCACATCAGGACAGCAACCGCCTTTTTTAGCAAAACCTCAGACCATACCACCCGACTCATACTTAGTGTTAGGTGATAACCGTAATAGTAGCTATGATAGCCGCTGCTGGGGTGTTGTTCCTCGCAATAATATTATTGGACGTGCTGTAGTTCGTTTCTGGCCTCTAAATAATATTGGAGGAATTGATAAGTCACCACTGTATCCATAATTAACGATTATCTACGTGGGAAATATACTTTAATGAGTCGCAGGCAAAATAAAGCATCGCTGTCTTCAAGCCAGCAAAATTTCTGGATAGAGGTAGCTAAGACAATTGGGCTGAGTCTGATTTTTGCTTTTAGTATACGTACATTTGCGGCACAAGCTTTCAATATTGTTTCTGGGTCGATGGAGCCGACTTTACAAATTAATGATAAGTTTCTTGTAGACAAGGTGAGATACCACTTTGGTGAGCCGCAGCGAGGGGAAGTTGTGGTATTTTCGCCTACGAAGGAGCTAGAAAGAGAACAATACCATGATGCTTTCATTAAGCGTGTAATCGCCTTACCCGGAGAAAGAGTAGAAATTAAGGATGGCAAAGTTTACGTCAACAACAAACCTCTACGGGAAGATAAATACCTGACCTCAGAAGAGTGGACATCGATTGATGTTTGCAAAACAGGAAAACAGCCACCCTACCTATCCCAACCAGTTACTATACCGTCTAACTCATATTTAGTACTAAGTGATAACCGCATCAATAGCTATGACGGACGCTGTTGGGGTATTGTCCCCCGCGAGAATATCATCGGTCGTGCCGGAGTTCGCTTCTGGCCTTTGAATAATATTGGTAAAGTAAACAAGTAACTGAGCAATTTGAGATTTTAGATTTAAAATTGGGGACTAGTGACTATCAACCGTCAACCAAACCACCAATTTTTAATCCGAGAAAATCCAAAATTGGTATAATGCCATACTTAGCTAGAATTTTACTTTATCCAATTAAGTCACTTGATGGCATTGAAGTTGAGAATGCCAGAGTGCTTGCCAGTGGATCACTACAGCATGATCGAGAGTTTGCCATTTTTGACAAAGATCAGAAGTTGCTAAATGGCAAACGTAATGCCAAAATCCATTTACTGCGGGCGTCTTACGCAAGCCCTGGGTCATCGCAATTTACACCTTTGAATAGAACTATCTCACTACAATTCCCAGGTAGCGACTCACAAAAATTTCATCTAGATGAGCAAAGGCAAGCCCTAGAAGCGTCTTTGAGTGATTTTTTCGGCTTTGCTGTCACATTAGCACAAAACTCTGTAATGGGCTTTCCTGATGATACAGACTCACCTGGGCCAACAGTAATTAGTACAGCAACACTAGCGGAAGTTGCTTCCTGGTTTCCCGGTTTGAGTGTTGATGAAATGCGCCGCCGGATACGTGCCAACATCGAAATTGACGGTGTACCACCATTTTGGGAAGATCGGTTATTTAGCGAACAAGGCGATGTAGTCTCCTTTCGAGTGGGAGATGTTTGCTTTTATGGGATTAATCCCTGTCAGCGTTGTGTAGTTCCAACACGTGATTCTTATTTAGGGGAAGCTTACCCAAACTTTCAAAAGATTTTTGTCAAACAACGGCAAGCGACCTTGCCAAAGTGGGTAGCCTCATCCCGTTTTAATCACTTTTTTAGATTGAGTGTCAATACACGATTACCTGCCTCAGAAGCCGGGAAAATTTTACAAATAGGCAGCGAAGTTGCGTAAAGTCCAAGCACCAACTTCTGGCGCTCAGAACTTTTCAATAGAGAGGTATTTGTTCAAAATAATTAACCTTTTGCCAAAGGAAAACGTGAAAAATCTTTTGATTTTTTTTACTTTTTGCTATTTATTGATTATGGCAATTTTAAGATTATTGTAGTCAAATGTAAATTTATGCAGATGAGACTAAAATATCCAAACAGCAATTAAGAATTTAATTTAGAGTCTGATGCCAATGGCAACCAGTACCCTATAATCCCGTACTGTAGCTTGGTAGTTAATTTTCAACAAATAGAGTTGATATTGTGAATTAGTGTAAATACATTTTGCGATTTATCCAATAAATGTTGATACATTGTCAGATGAAACTGGGCAAAATAAATTGCTATAACAAAGTCTGAAGATTAAGATTTGGAGGAATTCAGTAGCTAAAACAAGTATCTTGAAATCATAATTAGTGCTTTATTATACTAAATTATTATAAGTAACTCATATTTTTAGCTATAGTAGGTAGTACTTACCCTTATATTGAATGTAGCTGATATGACAAAAGTACTCCAAGTTTAATCTTGGAGAAAATCAAACAACAATGTTATCGAAAATTCAGCTTGTCAAATCTCTCAAACACTTATTTGGCATGGTTTATGCCAAGATGTCCCTAAGATATGTTCTAGTTTTGCCCTTCATATTGCAAATTTTCGGGGCAGTGGGTCTTGTGGGCTATCTTTCTTTTAAAAACGGGCAAAAAGCTGTAAAAGAGCTTGCCGCTCAGTTAGAAAATGAAATCTGCGATCGCATTGAACAGCATCTCGATAGCTACTTAACAACCCCTAAGCAAATTAATCAAATCAATTCAGATGCGATCAAGCTAGATTTACTCAACCTTTCTGATTTTAAAACTACTGGACATTTCTTTTGGAAACAAATGCGGGTTTTTAATGTTAGCTACAACAACTTTGCTAACCCCAAAGGTGAATTTATCGGTATTGAACGCCTAAATAATGGCAATCTGTTGATTAATGAAGTTACCAAAAAGCATGGCATCGGTAAACTTTATGTTTACACTACAGACAACCAAGGGAATCGCCGCCAGATCAAAGAAATCAAAAATTATGATCCTCGCTTAGAAGCGTGGTATGCAGATGCACTCAAGGTAGGAAAACCCGTGTGGAGTCAAATCTATCAATGGGAATATAAACCAGAGGTTTTATCTATATCTTCCAGCTATCCTATTTACGATCGCACTCATAAACTAGTTGGGGTAATTGGTGTAAAAGTTGTATTGGCGCAAATTAGCAATTTTTTAGCCAATTTAAAAGTTGGTAAGTCGGGCAAAACTTTTATTATAGAACGTTCCGGGTTAATGGTGGCTTCTACTACCGAGTTACCATACACACTCATTAATGGTCAAGCAAAACGCCTATCGGGATTAGATAGTCAAGATTCTTTAATTCGACTTGCAACGCAGTATTTAATCAAACACTTTGGTCATCTCAAGTCTTTTGTGGGGAAGCAACAGCTAAGTTTTACCACCGATGGAGTACGTTATTTCGTGCAAATCAAAAGTTGGAGAGACGAACTAGGTCTTGATTGGCTAATCGTGGTAGTAATTCCCGAAGGTGATTTTATAGAGCAGATTCACGTTAACACCCACGCCACAATCTTGCTGTGCATAGTTACCTTCTTATTGGTTACACAAATTAGCATTTTGACTGCACGCTGGGTAATCAAGCCGATTTTGAGAGCATTGCAAAAATATGTTTTTGCGTTAACGCATAGACACCCGAAAGGTGTCTTCTCGCAGAGTAGCGACTTGTCTTTAGACATCACCTCTTTTGTTGGTATCACCCAAAACCAACAAGCAGAAAAATTACTAGCAGAATACAATCACGTCTTAGAAGCTCAAGTAAAAAAGCGCACTAAAGAACTTCTGCAAGTTATTGAGGAACTGCAAATCACCCAACAAAAACTGATTAAATCACAAAAAAACGCTACCCAAAAACAACAAGCAGCTGTTCGTGAAGCGGCGCGAAGCGCAGCTGCAAACCGTGCTAAAAGCGAATTTCTCGCCAATATGAGCCACGAAGTACGTACTCCACTCAACGCCATTCTCGGTTTCACCCAAATCATGAGCCGAGATTATTCCCTACCTAGTCAACAGCAAGAAAACTTGGCAATTATCAATCGGGCTGGTGAGCATTTGCTCAATTTAATCAACGACATTCTAGAAATGTCTAAAATCGAAGCTGACCGAGTCACACTGAATCTTACAAGTTTTGACTTAACTAATCTATTGGAAAATTTAGAAGAGATGTTGCGTTTACGTGCTACATCCAAAAGCTTAAAGCTGGTGTTTGAATATTCACAAGATATTCCGCAATACATACAAACTGACGAAAGTAAACTACGTCAAGTCTTACTTAATCTATTGGGAAATGCCATTAAATTTACTGATACTGGAAGTATAAGGCTGCATGTGAGGTGGGAAAAACAAAAGGAGAGAGAAAGAGCGAGAAAGGAAAAGAGGAAGGAAGTAATTCAAAATTCCTCCATTCCCCTACTCCCTCGTCTTTTCTTTGAGATACAAGATACTGGTTCTGGGATTGCTACTTCGGAAATAGGCTTGTTATTTAAAGCTTTTGAGCAAACCGAAACCGGGAGAAAATCACAACAGGGAACAGGACTAGGTTTAGCAATTAGCCGCAGATATGTGCAACTGATGGGAGGAGATATTACCGTCAATAGTACTCCTGGTATTGGTAGTACATTTGCCTTTGATATTCAGGTTGGTCTAGCTTGCCCTAATAAAATTCAGATAAATCAAAGTAAATGTCAGATTTCTACTTTAGCATCTGATCAAAGTAAATATCGCATTTTAGTAGTTGACGACGCCAGAGATAGCCGTTTATTACTAGTTAAAATTCTGACATCTATGAACTTTGAAGTCAGGGAAGCTACAGACGGGAAGGAAGCAGTTGCTAGTTGGGAATTTTGGCAACCACATTTAATATTCATGGATATGCGAATGCCAGTTATGAATGGCTATGAAGCTACAAAAGTAATTAAAATTCGACAAAGTACGCATGGTAAAGAAATTTTGCTTAATAGTACCAGGTCAATACCAGTTGCTTCAACTGGTAGAATCTTGGCAACGCATTGCTTACCCATAGAACTAGCTCCCCAATGCTTAATTCCGAATACCCGTACTATTATTATTATTGCTCTAACTGCTAGTGCTTTTGAGGAAGAACGAAAGAAAATTTTGTCAATCGGCTGCGACGATTTTATTCGCAAGCCATACACTCAGGAAATATTACTCGAAAAATTGAGCGAACATCTGGGTGTAAAATATATCAACCAAGCAGAAATTACAAATCAATTAGTTATGGAGCAAACAGCAAAGGTGTTTGCTAGCGAAGCCGAACTTTTGCGAGTTTTGTCACGAATGTCACCTGAGTGGTTGGGAAAGATACACCATGCCGCAGCCAGCTGTAGCGACGACCTAATTTTAGAATTACTTCAACAAATTCCACCAAATAAGAGTCAAATTGTCCAATTTATCAGGGATTTAGCAAACAACTATCAGTTTGAGAAAATCATGGAATTGACTAGAACAAACTTAGAATGAATTACGAGCGATTAGACTCTGATAAAAAAGATATTTTGATCATTGACGATATGGCGATCAACCTGCGGGTTTTGTCCTCTATCCTGACTAAAGAGGGGTATAATGTCCGCAAAGCCTTGAACTGGCAAATGGCTTTGACCGCTTGTCAAACAGTATTACCCGATCTGATTTTACTCGACATTATGATGCCAGAAGTCGATGGTTATGAAGTTTGTCAGAGGTTAAAAGCGAGTGAGTTAACCGCAGATATTCCGGTGATTTTTATTAGTGCTTTAGATGATGTTTTTGACAAAATTAAAGCCTTTAGAGTTGGCGGTGTAGACTATATATCTAAACCTTTTGAATTTGAAGAAGTTTTAGTGCGTGTGCAAAATCAATTGGCCTTGAGGACGGCACAATTAGAAATATTAAACTTAAATACCGAACTAGAACAAAGGGTAAAACAGCGTACTTGGGAACTAGAAAAAGCTTTGCAAATACTTCAAGAAGAAATCAGTTCCCGTCAGGAATTGCAAAATCAATTGCTAGACATAGCACTGCATGATTCGCTTACTGGTTTACCAAATCGAGTGTTTTTTATTAGGAGACTAGAAAAAGCTCTAAATCGTGCTCAGCAAAAATCCAATTATCATTTTGCTGTATTGTTTTTGGACTGCGATCGCTTCAAAGTGATTAATGATTCTCTTGGACATCTAGTGGGAGATGAATTGCTAATAGCGATCGCTCATCGTCTGCAAGCATGTCTGATGCCTGTTGATACTTTAGCACGATTAGGTGGCGATGAATTTGGAATTCTCATAGAAAATCTCACAGATATTAGCATGGCAATCCAACTTGCTGAGCGGATTTTGCAACAGCTAGCACTGACTTTTAAACTATCTAGATATGAAGTCTTTATGAATGTCAGTATTGGTATTAGTTGGGGCAACAAAGATTATGAACGCCCGGAGTATTTGCTGCGGGATGCAGACACAGCAATGTATCGTGCTAAGGCTCAAGGGAGAGCCAGATATCACGTTTTTGATCCAGTGATGTATCAGGAAGCTATCCAGCTTTTAGAGTTAGAAAATGACCTACGGAGGGCGGTTGAACGGCAAGAATTTATCGTTTACTATCAGCCAATTATTTCCCTCGCTACAGGTAACATTTCTGGATTTGAAGCGTTGGTTCGTTGGCAACATCCAATTCGTGGTCTTGTTTGTCCTGTAGACTTTATTCCTGTTGCAGAAGAAACAGGTTTAATTAATGTTATCAATATTTGGGTATTGCATACAGCTTGCCATCAACTAAGCATTTGGCAACAGCACCCAGCAACACCAAAAAACTTAACTATAAGTGTTAATTTGAGCGCCAGGTTGTTTTCTCAACCCGATTTTATAGCCAAAATTGATCAAATTATTGATGAAACTAAAATCAATCCTGCTAACTTAGAGTTGGAAATTACCGAAAGTGTAATTATGGAAAATACTAACGGAATTAAAACAATTCTTCAGCAATTAAAACAACGAAATATTAAATTAATTATGGATGATTTTGGTACAGGCTATTCTTCTTTGAGTTACTTATATAGCTTCCCTTTAAATGCACTCAAAATTGACAAATCTTTCGTCAAACGGATGCAGGAAAATCAAGAGAATATGGGATTAGTGCCAGCAATGATTGGTATTGCTGACTCAATGGGAATGACTGCGATCGCTGAAGGTGTTGAAACAAAAGAACAGTTAGCTCAATTGAGAAGTTTAAACTGTAATTTTGCTCAAGGATATTTATTTTCTAGACCCCTCGAACAACAATTGGTTCTCAAGTTGCTTGCAGCTGCGCCTCAATGGTAATGACTATCGTTATTTTCTGATAAGCTTCTTTGTATCTATGCTCCAATTCAAAATTCACAAAGTTATGATAGTTGGAACCTGCTACTCAAACTTATCTCAATATTCAAGCAATTAATGACCAATTTTTTATATGCAGCTAGATAAACTGCGTGTAATATCTACTATACTTACGTAAGAGGGCTATTGAATTTGTAAATCTCTTAACATACAAGTAGCTTTGATAGCTTGAGATCGCACAAGATTTAATTTTACTGGATATTAATATATTAGATATCAATACTCCGGACAAAATTAGGCGGTAATAACGCCGTAAGACCGTAGGTTTTGGTAGTTAGGATGGGATTTAATTATAGTCGGCGAGAGTCCTAACGTTGAAATAAAGGTGTCGAGCAAATGG
>NZ_VJXY01000091.1 GCF_014831675.1 Komarekiella delphini-convector SJRDD-AB1
TTTACTACTTCCCAACCACTGGCTAGACAAGTTGATTGGCAGAAATTTTGGTTTGTTGCCTAAATAACAACCAGTTAAAATCCTATCCAAGCAATCTTCAAGTCAGCAATTAATTTCATCATTATTAGTTGATGTACATTGATTAAAATCTATGTTTGGTGTAAGCTTCAACTTAGCTATTCGTTCCATCAATATATAGTCTTACTACACATAATTAGGAAAAAGTGGAATCTGCAATTAAAAGAGCTTCTACCGGGAGCAAATGTCTGATTGCTCCAGGTAGAAAATCGCGTCTCCAGATGATGTTACAGCTTGTAAATAGATAACCACCCTGGATTACAGACAGTGAGATTGATCAACATTATTAACTGCTCAGTAGAACCAGTGTACTTTTCACTCTAAATTAAGCTTTGGGGCGGTTCCGCCATCAATTACACTAGACACCACTTTGCGCGGGGTAAGGAAGGCAAGGACAATTGCCACTAATAACAATGCTGGAACATCACCAAACAGGTGTCCACGTTCAGCAGGATCAATTACTGGGGGTAGAGCTGGCGAAGCTGTGATGAAGTGCAAACTAAACTGTTTAGTTTAACAACGGAGCATAATCATAGACGTTTCTCTCTTGGCTACGCATTTTGTATCTCAGATTCTAATTCTCAATAAATCATCTAAGTAGATGGACAAAAGTATTTACCGTCATTGCGAGCGTTCGCCCTGATCTCGAAGAGAAGCAAAGCAATCCCAGCCTTTGCGATTGCTTCATTTCGCTTCGCTACATTCGCAATGACATTATGTAATTAATTCTGTCTGACTACTTATTGCAGCGATCGCTTTGCTCCGGGAGGCAATCACACTCCTTGATAGGTGATAGACATCCTTAGTAGAAAGGACATAACGCAAGGAGCATGGTTGCACAGAAGTGTTTATACAACTGTCTCAATGGGCAAACGTTCGTTCATATCCAAGTTGAAAGTACCATAAGGATTGATATGTAGCCAAATCAAAGGTGAGAGGGCCCGCAAGTCAAGTTTAGTCATTAACTTCATCCATTGCGGTTGTGACAACACCTGCTGAATCATCAATGTATTAATATACACCAAAGAAATTTGTAGCAGATGTAAAGATAAAATAGACAACTCCTGATCTTCTAAACGATTAGTAGCAACTTCTCCACCCTTGCCATAAAAAATAAAACTGTTAGCACTATTCCAATTTTCAACGACATTCAGCCCATCATTAATTTCTCGACGCAGTTCCATAGAATGCAGATATTGACACAGAAAAATGGTCTTGACAGCTTTCCCCAACTCACAGATGGCTTGATAAGTAGGGTGTAATAAATTCCCCCTAGTAAAACGCTTTAAAATAGCATCTGTTTCTGCCATTCCAAGCCTAAGTGCAGTGGCATACTTAATCATTTGGTCATACTGCTGACGAATTAAATCCCAGTTGATTGCCCGAGTAAGAACAGGTTGCAAATTAGGATAATCACTGCTAATTCCATTGATTGGTAAATATAATTTTTGAACATTAATGCGTTTGAGACGTGGCATCAACTGAAAACCTAACAAGTGGCAGAAAGCAAAAGCTACCTCACTTTGTCCATGACTATCCACAAAATTCTTCTCAACCTTCATCTCGGTACAATGGCGTAGTAAACCTTCAATCATTGCTGCGACTTCACTACTTGAACAGGTTTTTAGCTGGGAGTAGATACAGACAGAATTTTTTTCAACGTGCCAGTAAATCATCACACCGCGGCCACCATAGCGAATGTGCCACTCCGTCATTAAATTCTGATCCCAAGCACCAAACTTTTTAGAATCAGAAGCACAAGCAGCCGTACCTTCTCCCCAAATATGTTTTAATCTTGCTTGAAAAATAGCATTAGCGATATTGGTAATAGCGTTGCGTAATTGTTGTTTGTGAATATAACAACGTTTAACGTGTAGCAACTCCTGATAACTATTGCCTCCTATTTCATCACTTAAACGCTTCAGTCCTGTATTTGTCCCCAAACCATACAAACACAGTAACAGGCGCTTTTGTAATAGCTGTAAGTCTAATACTTCTCTAGTTAAGACTGATTTAAAATATTCAGTAAAATTTACACGTAAATCTGTTTCTTTAAGGACATCCAAGAGACTAGTCTTCGGCCAACGGCGATTGATTTCGGTTTTTAAGCGCCATAAATTTATCGGTTCAGTTTGAGGTTTAAGAGGTGACACACAAATCCGAGATTTTCCTTGGTTTTTAATTTTGACATACTTGTTTTTTGGTAATCCTGATTCTAACTGCATCAGCGCTGACTGCATTTGCTGCTGTAAATCAGTAATAAACTCTTCAACATCAGATGGAAGTTTTAAAGCTTGAAAATACTCAGTTCGTTGGGAATCAAAATCTGTTGGTAAATCTTCTTCGGGATTACGATAACGATAGGCTCCAACTACCCAAATCTCTTTACATCTTAATTTGTCTCTTAATGCTTGAAGTACACTTAATTCATAATTGATCCGATTTACTTTGATATCACCATCACTATTTCTTTCCAAGATTAGTTCTTGCCAGCCACTACGCAGCACTCCTTCAATAGGAATAGCTTCTGTTATGTCATAGTATCGTTGGTTGCTATGAGCATATTTTTTAAGTAATTCTAGTGCTTGAATTACTGGACGATGAACATCATTATTTGAGCGAAATTCAAGCTGTTCTAAAATTAACGGTAAAATTCTCCGGTAATGTCTGCCATAAGAAGATCGCATGACAGTATAAACTCGTTCGCGGTAAGCATTACCTGTTGATTTGTATTCTTTAACTAAATTTTTGAGAGTTGTTTCACTAACCACTGGAAAAATAACTTCTTTGATAACTCCATCTGGCTGCTGTAAAGAAGCTTCTGCCATTTGAAAGAGTAAATTAGTCTTGCCATTAACCTTTTTAAAGTCTTTCAGCAACTCTTGGTCTACACGTTTTTCTGCTTTTGTTCCTATACGATGTACGATTTGGATAATAAGCTCTACTAAATTATCTATGATTTCTTGACTTCTTAAAAGAGCGAAAATAGCAACTAAGGTGTAACGAATTGCTTCAGGATGGCGGCGTAGGTCTTTTGGATATTCAACAACTACACGCTGTTTATATTGTTGTAAAATTTTAGTTGATATGGTGGGGAATAAATTAGCAGGTAAATCTAACTGACGCAAAATTGATAATTTTTCTATTTCTTTTTGAAAACTTTCTACACCAATCCTGCCTGGGTCTAATTTTAATTCGTTCCAGACTGATAACTCTGATGAATCAACATCTACCTGAGATACTACTTCATCAGATTGATTTTCAATCTTTTGAGGTTTGAATAAATTATCTATTTGCTCTTTAGTTTGGCTAGACAACTGAGCAACAGTTCTTTGAAAAAATTTCTCCTCAAAACTATAGAGAGCAGAACGAGTGATACGTTCTAGGCGACTTTCTGTTGGCGGCTCAATTTTTAGTTCTCTTAAACGAGATATAGCTGCACTTTCAAGTTGCTCATATTTTAATTCGTAAATCAGTGCTTGTTCTGTTAGCCAGTCTGTTAATTCTTGAGCGTCTCTAATACTAGCTTCTCGAAATCCAAAAAATTCTCTAATCTTCTTGCGGTAGTAAATTATCGAACGTCCTTGCCAATTACAATCTCGATAAATATTTGGAGAAATATTGAGTTGTTGGGTGACGTAATTAATCACTACAGCAGAAATTTCTTGGTCTGATTCCGGAAATTTAGCTTCTAGCTGAAAAAACTTCAATAATAGAGCAAAAACCAAGCGATTTTGAGGATTTTTATGGGTTAATAGGTCTACTTCGTTTGGTAGCAGTGTCCAGTACTCCACCAGTTCTTCTGGTTGCCAATTTCGTTTCATTAACTCTCACTCCCTTGGTGCAGAGTAGTATTAATACTCTGTATTAAATCAAATAAGACCACTAAAGTAAGTAATTACATTAAACCTAGACAAATATCTTATATATACTTTACTAAACTGCCTAAAGCTGTTTTAGCTACTATTTCCGCTCTCGCAGACGTGACTTTTTGGTAGCGTAAAGTAGTTTGAATATTTTCATGTCCCATTAGCGCTCTTAATTCTTCAATAGCCATCAACCCAACCCGCTCAGTGGCGAACGTATGGCGCAAGTCATGCAATCGAGTTTCTTTCAATTCTTCATATTGGTCAATTACTTCTCGCCAGTCTGCATTTACTGTTCTGTACGAGACTGGGGTTACAACTTTAGTTGTTGGGTGCTGTGCTGTGAATAATGCTGTACTACTCTTATGACGATAATGTCTTATATAGTTATTTAAAGCATTTTCTGCATCTTCACTATAAAAACACCAGCGTTGCTTGTTACCTTTCCCTACTACCTGAAACTTGCGTTGCTCCTGAAAAATCTGTGCCAACTCCAGTCCAAGTAATTCTCCGACCCTGGCTCCAGTTCGATGCAGTAAGTAGACTATCGCTTCTAGCCTTGCATTTGATTTTTTCACACCTGCATACAAAATATCCAACCCGGAAGGCGTGAAATAACGTATGATTTCATCTGTCTTATGCTCAAATCGTTCTTTTTGAGGTTTCCTCTGACTAAGACGGCTTACAGGATTTGATTGAATGTATCCTTCTTCGACAGCAAAATTCAACAGAGCGCTAATTATCGCTTGGTGGCGATTATGAGTCGTGTATCTTAAATTATCTAAACTCTGAAGATAATCTTTCAAGAGTTGGCGGTCTACTAATTCTATAGGTAAGGAGCCATGCTCTTTCAGCAAAGATAGTAGTGTTAGCTCATAAGATTTAAGTGTACTAGTCGCTAATCCTTGCCGACAAAGAAAAGCTGTAGCAACTTGTGCTAAAGTAACTGTCAAGTTTGACCCCCGTTCCTGAATAAAAGTGATATATTTAATCTAAAATACGCACTTATATAAAATAACTAATTACATACTTTAGTACATATTAAAACTATGGACAATACCCCCCAACCTCAAGAAACGTTGGCAGAGTACGTCAAAAGAATACGCAATCTACTTTCACTAAGTCAAAATGATTTGGCACTTAAGGCAGGCATTCATCTTCAAAGCTTGGGTAAGATTGAACGAGGCATGACTACCAAGCTCAATAGTAAAAGCCAGCGTGGGTTAGCCATTGCAT
This sequence comes from Komarekiella delphini-convector SJRDD-AB1, assembly GCF_014831675.1. Classification (GTDB taxonomy): domain Bacteria; phylum Cyanobacteriota; class Cyanobacteriia; order Cyanobacteriales; family Nostocaceae; genus Komarekiella. Next base: position 5,181 of record NZ_VJXY01000091.1, read on the forward strand.
TGCAGATTCCACCTGAGTACCTTGATGCTGTTGTCCGCGGTGTACCAATAGTCGCGTCAGATGTTCTGAAATTTTGCCCTCACTGTTGGACTCCAGGCACAGGCGTTGAAGAGATATGGTTATTGCCGCGATCGCAGTTTTGTTTTTTGTGCGGAACTGGTTTACGTAATAGTTGCGCTCAGTGTAATGAACCAATTACATCATTAAAATTTCGCTTTTGTCCTTACTGTGGCTTTCCATATAAGGGATCTAAGGATTCTGAATCTTAAAGCTAGTCATAAAAATATTAGTGTTATTTATTACTTGTAACCTTAATCCTTAAGATGAAATTTTATAGCTTTTCTAAACTAAACCGTTTAGTTTGCACTTGATGACAGCTTCGCCAGATCTACGCCTACTGCGTGTACCGCCATAATTAGTCCATGCACTAAACTAGACCAAACAGTGAACCAGATTAAACTGAGGTTCGCTTCTGGTTGTCGAGAAGCCAACAGCAAAAAGACACCAAGCGTCGCATAAACACCAATGATCATTTGTTCATATTCGTACTGACCTGGTTGCCATAACCAGCCTGATGCCCAGATTTTAGTCAGCGGATAAATAAGTAAAAAGGCAATTCCGACAAGAATGAGAGCGATTTGTAAGTAACGATGACGCTCATCCATTGTTTTCACCTTTGCTATTTTCCTGTGCAGTCTTTATCAATAAAACTGCTTAGTTTGTAATAGTATCGCCACTAGTACACTTCAAAACTGAAGTGTTAGAAATTTTAATGCTTGATTCACTGTTTTAACAAAGTCAATTCCCCAATTTTTTATCAACAACCGCTTTTAAGGAGTATCTGACAATTGCCCACCATTAGATAGTATTTACAAATAAACTTGTGACTTATACCTAAGCATTACTCTTCTACTTTCTTGAGGGTATCCGGCTTGTGAGCAGCTTCGTTTCCTGTCTGATCACTTTTGACTACATACTCTGGGTTATCCACACTTGCAGCGATATGGTTTCCTCTCAAGTTCGTCGGTGAAGTGAGCTTTTGTACTACTTCGCCAGTTTTCACGCCTTGTAGAGCTTTCCATTCAACCTTATCGCCTATTTTGAATTGTTCAGCCACAACAGTCTCCTATTTGATGTTTTATATCTTTTCAAGTCACATGATGTTTGTGATTTCAAAGATATTCATCATTCTAGTGATAGAGAAAATGCTTGCTCTGGCTTTTCACTCTTCAGCGGCTCAATCCCTATTTGCTTCTTTTAACACGATGCTGCAAAGCATGTTTGTATTATTGCTATTAGATACAAGGCAAAACTACATTTTAGTAAAATCAATCACTAAAATGTAGTCAACACATTAACATCTCCTTGCGTCATCCAATTAAGAATGATACTACAGGGATACCAACTATCAAAACTTAATTCAATTTGTATGCAACGTGTTCCAGGCTTTTATTCCTTTGGTAATTGATGTATCAAAGTGCTAAATATTACTACAAAACAAATTTTATCTACTCGCAAAAGTTATCCATGCGGATATCCCGCCAAATGTCACAAATCAAGGTTGATGAGGTTATTTGTATCAAGGGCAGTGTCCTGATGGTCTTTTACACACCAGGGCAGTGCTGGCAGTTCCGCATCATCAGCCGGACAGGTGGAATCTTCGGAGAACAAAAAATATACTACAGTGCTGATACGGCGTTTGAAACTGGATTGGAGTGGTTGCGGGATGAACGGTGATGAGTGCGTATATGCGATCGCCGCCATTGCAGTAATCTGCGGTACTTCACGACAGCCTTGAGCGCACTTTACTCTCTTTGAGCGATCGCGCACATAATTGTCCCAGCGCGGAGTTATTCGGGGTGATGATGGTATGCCGCAGAGTGGTAAATGTAAACCAATGGTTGTCAGGCATTTTCTTGGGTTACATTGGGGGCGGCGTTGATGCTGGCCTTTAACTCTTATGTGATGGGAGTTTCAAGATTTTTGGTTACTTTTGCATAAAACACAAAACTCTAGCTGAAGAGTATTACATAACAAAGCCACTATATGTAAACCAAGGGACAACGCTTAAAAGTCCCGGTATTTAATTTTCCTTTTTCAAGCACTGCTCTGGACTCCATAGCCCAGGGCAGTTTTTCATTATACAGAGACTTCAAGAGAGCCTCCACCCATTGGCAGCAATTGAAATTCTCGTGTAGTGCGTTGTTTACCCGCCGTAACCGTGAGATTGCGCTACAGTCCATAAAAACAGATACTCTAAGTGTAGCAAGCATAAACCTTTATATTTAGCAGCTAAATTATGCCTTTAGATTTCTGCGAGCAAAAGCTGGCTAGAGCAAACTTTAGGGATCATGAATCATTTATAATTGTACAAGTTTAAACTTATGCTTAACTCCTTATCAGAATTATCGAGAAAGGTAATCGCCCCTGCTAAAGAATTTATCTCAACAGAGAATGTAGAGAAAACGGCAGAGCTTAGCAAATCATTTATGGAATTAGCCAAAACTCTGCAAGAACAAGGCAAGAGCTTAGGCTTTTTAATGGGTTTAGTAAAAGAATCAAAGCCGCTGTTAGATATATTGTGTTCGGCAGAGGCGCAAGTCATAAGTGCAGGCTTGCCTTTTGTACCTTTTGCGATCGCACTTATAAAGTTTTATCGTGAAAAGAATAAATCTGAACCGACACTGGAAGATTGTGTTGTTATTATTAGCCAAGCAGCATATTTAGAAAGTTTTGCACAGGTTTTAGCTAATAACAAAGATGTATTAGGTAGGTGGAGTAGTGATGCAAATAGTAATCAAGTATTAGACAAAGCCCTAAAAAAATTAGATGATTTTGAATTAACGGATGAAATTACTAACAGTGTGATAGCATCCTTTTCTCAGTCTAGCTTGGCTGAACGTTTCAACAAAGTATTAGTAGCTAAATTAGAACTAGTAGGGCTATCTCAAGGAGAGGCTGAAGAGTTTACTAAATTAGTGGCTCGTGACACTCAAAAATACTTTTTGAAAGCATTAGCATTAGCTGGTGATTCTGTTCAATCTCTAGCTAAGTTATACGAAAATGGGGGAAGTAAAGAAATTAAAAAATATTGGAGTATTAAAAAATATCTAAAAGAACAAATTGATCCAAAACCCAAGGAAAGAGTATTTAATGAGGCTTTTACATATAGTGATATCTATGTCAAAGTTCATGCCAGAAAAGTAGATGATAATGGAAAAATCGATGAAGAATTTCAGACGTTTAGTTTAGAAAATTGGGTTAAGAGTATTATTTTAGATAAAGACCCTAATGCACAAGGAAAAGTAATATTTATTCAAGGAGGGCCTGGAAGAGGTAAAAGCATTTTCTGTCGGATGTTTGCTGATTTAGTGCGTCGAGACTTATATAGAAGATGGATACCTATTTTAATCCGGTTACGGGATATAGTAAATTTTCAGCAAAGTTTGAAAGAAACCCTACGCTCTAGGTTAGAAAAGTATCATTTTGCTTTAAAAGATGAATGGTTGATTGATGATGACATACAGTTCTTGTTTATTTTAGATGGATTTGATGAATTACGGATCGAGCGTAGTAATGATTCAAGTGTAAAAAAGTTTATTAGACAAGTGGGAGATTTCCAAGAAGATTATGCTGAAAAACATCGCGTAATAATCACAGGTCGAGCAATGGCTTTACATGGGATTGAGTATTTACCCCCCAATCTGGAACGGGTAGAAATTGCGGAAATGACTCCTGAATTGCAAAACGAATGGTTTGATAACTGGCGTAGACAATTCCCTACGGATAAAACAACAGAATTTCAACAGTTTTTGCAAAATGCTCAATCATGTCCAAACCAAGTTAAGGAGTTAGCTAAAGAGCCACTATTGCTGTATATGTTGACAGCAATGCACCGAGACGACAAGTTAGACATTAGCAAATTTGAGCAAGCCACTAGTACAGAGGCTAAAATATTAGTCTACGAACAAGCATTAAATTGGGTACTAACCATACAACGGTCTGATCGTCGTCACCCCGATTTAAATAAAGAACTTACCGGACAAAACCCGGAAGCATTACGGCGAATATTAGCAGAAGCAGCAGTATGTGTAGTGCAGTCAGGGGGAGAAAGTGCTTCTATGGAAATGGTAAAATCCCGTCTAGAGCAAGATGATGAAGCAAAAGAACTTATTACTAAAGCTGAAGAACAACTAGGAAAAGAAGCACTAAAAACTGCATTAGGTGCTTTTTACATCAAATCAGATGATAGCGGTGGTGTTGAGTTTTTTCATAAAAGTTTTAGTGAATTTCTCTGTGCAGAACGCCTCAAACAAAGCATTGAGGATTGGACTCAACTAGGTAGAGGAGGAAAAACCTTTAATGTTAATGAGAAAGAACTGTGTGAGGAAATTTATGACTTACTTGGATATGGTGGATTAACACCAGAAATTATAGAGTATTTGATGGCCTTATTAAGGACTAGCGGTGAGTTTAAACCTCAAGAAATTTTGCAGCGATTAAACAAGTTTTATCTAGATTGGTGTCAAGGAGAATTTATAGATTTACATGAAGAAACAACATTGCCTCAAGGAAAAGCACGAAATCTAGAAAAACAGGCAGGTATAAATTTAGGCCAGCGACAAGTTGATATATTTACTGGGCTAAATGTAATGATTCTTCTCTTAGAGTTACATCGTTATGCTCAGACTCAAGATGAACTAAAGGATAATATTGTCTTTTATCCTTGCGGGAAAAGAGACAGCGATAATTTTGATAACCAGCGATTACTTCGGATTATTGGATATAGCTACAGTGTCACCGTAAGTACTTTTTTAGAAACTGTTGGTTATTTCCTCTCACGCGCTAATCTCTCTGGCGCTAATCTCTCTGGCGCTAATCTCTCTGGCGCTAATCTCTCTGGCGCTAATCTCTCTGGCGCTAATCTCTCTGGCGCTAATCTCTCTGGCGCTAACCTCTCTGGCGCTAATCTCTCTGGCGCTGACCTCTCTGGCACTGGGGAATACGCTAGATTCCTATGCGGCGCTGACCTCAGAAGAGCTGACTTCTCACAGGCTAATCTCTCTGGCGCTGACCTCTCAAACGCTAATCTCTCACATGCTAACCTCTCACATGCTAACCTTTCACGATCTGTTCTCGCATTTGCTAATCTCCATTGTGCTAACTTCTCACACGCTAACCTTTGTGATGTTAACTTTTACGGTGCTGGCTTCGATAGCACTAATTTAACCAATATTGTTTGGGATGAGAATACAACATGGGCAAGCGTTCAAGGCTTGGAGACAGCAGTGAATGTGCCTCAAGCTCTGCTAGAGTGATTCAAAGAACCTATCTAACTAATTAATACCTTTACCAATTTACGAAGGTTCAACGCCCGTAGAAACAGGATGAATACGACCATTAACAGCAAGCTTAGTAAAAATCTGGATTAAGTAAAACATCTAAATAGTTGCTACTTTTTAAATTATTTTGCCATAGCGTTGTTCATTTATGTTTTAAACAAAGTTTTTTTCTTGAAAGTTGTGGCTACAAAAGCTTGCACTTTTTCTATATCAAGCTTAATTGTTCCACTTTCTCGTTCTCGTCCAGCTTACCCAGCTTCATAATCAGTTCAGAGGATTACGGCTTTCGTGCAACCGCTTGTGTAACTGAAACTTCACTTATGGCAGCAGTAGCAAGCGTTATCAGCAGCCGCTCGCAGTAAAACTCATGTCGCAGTCCCGACAGCACCCCAAGCAATCCCAACTCCGACCATTCGCCTAAATCTTCCTCGCCCACAGCCACGCGATAGTATCCGCACTCCAAACGTTCGCATCTCACTGGACAACCCGACTGGTGGCATTTCTCGATGAGACTCGTGACCTGTGGTGAATAGATTGCCTTACCGCCTGGGATGATTTTCAACTGTGGCTTTTGAGAAGTACCAATTTCCCCACCCCACTGTTCTGGCAAATAAGCTTGTACTATTTCTTCACCCACTTGATACCGATGGCAGAAATCGCCAGTTTTCTCAAAACAGCACAGGGTAATATCTGCGCTCGATTGTTGCTGTTTGCGTACCCACAGATCAATCAGCTGTTGTCGGGAGTCCAAAATCTCGCGGAACTGGCGCTTGTACTCCTGCTGCGCCGAAGCATCTTTTACTGATGATTTCCACCATTTGAGCAGTTCAGGAGTAGGAGCGAACAACGGTAGATGCCTGCCTTGAAAGCCTTTTGGTGGATAGAGCGAGATGGAAACAGCCTCCCCCTTAATAGTCCCAGCGTAGTGCGACGTATAGATAGTCATACTACACCCTTACTAGGTCGGTATCTGTAACTCAAGCCCTGCGATCGCCTGATGTAATCAGCTTGCCATCGCATTCGGTCAATGCTGGAGATACCCACTCCACGGTGTAAGTCCAAAAGTCGTCTATCAAATGAATGCCTTGGACAATACGAAGTTTACTGACATCTTGATTACAGCGAAATACTACTTTTTGGCCTAATGTAAATACGGGCTTGTCTATGCCTAATTGCAGTTTTCCTGTGCCACGAAGTTGTAACGCTGATGTATAAACCACCTGATTATCAACTGCAACAGCATAGCTCCAATCATCCTGCAACCATTCGACCCCGCAGCAGTAGCCGAATGATTTGGTGGTGGTGACATAGGCTCTTTCTAGTAAGTTAACGGACAGAGGCGGGATTTCCTTGCCCCAAGGTGGTGAAAGATACCAGCACTCTTCTAAATTCTGAACAAGGTTAATCATGCGAACGCCTCCTGATTTATCATTAGACTGCACAAATAATCAATTCGCTTCCATGCAACAGCAGCTTGCCGTGGGGAGCAACTCAATCCATAAGCACGACGAGCATCGTAATTGCCCTTGATTCCCTTAGCTACTCCAACGGGAACCCCATTAGCCACCTGACGAACTCCGGGTTTAAAGCTTCGGACTTCATGAGACTGCCGCAGGAGCGCAATTTGATTTCCAATTTGGTTTGACCAGGCGGCCGGGACGATTTGGTGGAATAAGCCATTGGGGTAGGCAATAATGAAGATTCGTTTTCTATGATGGGAAAGTCCAACTGCTTGTGCAGAGATACAGTTCCATTCGCCCACGTACCCGATTTGGTCAAGGTCTTGGATAATCTGGGCAAGTCCGCGATGGAGTAAACCCGTGGGGTTTTCGATGAGGGCGATGGCTGGTCTACACTGGTTGATAATTCGGAATTGTTCTGTCCAAAGTCCTGATCTGTGGTCGAGTAGTCCCTGTCGATTTCCGGCGTTACTTGTACCTTGGCAAGGCAACCCCCCACAGATAATGTCGAATTGTCCTGGGTGGGAGTGGTAGGTTCGGATGTCTGGATGAATGAGGATGTCTGGTTGTTCATGACGCAGTATTGATTGTGAATAGGGGGATATCTCGACAAATTGCTGGACTTGGGCGTTTGAGCTATCGCCACCAGCTACAGGTAAGATTCACTACGAGTGTTTGTCATCAAGGAATTTCTCCATGATTGGCTTTTACCTCAAGTGAGTGCAATATTTCATCATGGCGGTGCAGGTACAACGGCGGCTGTGTTGCGTGCAGGGATACCGTCAGTGACAGTACCCTTTTTGCAGACCAACCGATTTGGGTGAAAGGCTAACCCGACTGGGGGTAAGCCCTATGCCAATTCCGTACAAGAGAGTATCAGAAGAAACT
>NZ_VJXY01000026.1 GCF_014831675.1 Komarekiella delphini-convector SJRDD-AB1
AATAGTTTATCTTGTTCCTCTTGAGTTAGGCTAACAGTATATTTAGCTGACATAACTTTTAAAAGTGTTTTCATACCATTATTTCACCTACAGAGCAACCTGTCAAAATAACTTTGGTGGACTACTAGATATTCGGCAAGCTATGGAAGATTAAGAACTAGGAATGTCTAGATCATGCTGAGCGATCGCAAATAGGATAAAAATTAGTATGTGCTTAAAAATGAAATGAAGACACCACAAGACGCACGACAATATGCACCAGCGACCCAGCGCAATCGCGAACCAATTCTAGAAGTACTTTTACAAGTATTGCCTGCGAGTGGCACTATCTTGGAAATAGCAAGTGGTACTGGCGAACACGCAGTATTTTTTGCTCCCAGGCTCAGCCCTCGAAAGTGGCTACCAACAGATGCAAATCCGCAATTACGAGCCAGTATTATTGCATGGACTGAAAACTTTCCGTGTGATAATCTTTATCCACCGCTTGAGCTTGATGTTATAGAGCCAGTCTGGGCCGTAGAAAAGGAGGCACTAACTGAGTGGCTTAGTGCTTCACCAATTGTCGCCATAGTCAACATCAATATGATTCATATTTCACCTTGGTCAGCCTGTCTAGGGCTAATGGCAGGGGCTAATCGTATTTTGTCACCAGGAGGTATCCTCTATTTATATGGGCCCTTCAAACAAGGTGGAGAGCATACAGCACCGAGTAATGCAGCTTTTGACGAATCTTTACGCGCCCAAAATCCAGAGTGGGGTGTGCGTAACTTCGATGATGTTGTGGCAGCAGCCAGTGCACAACATTTAACATTGCAGCATACTTACCAAATGCCAGCAAATAATCTTTCGGTAGTATTTCAACGTTCTACTAATTTAGATTAATTCCTGGAAATCGATGACATTTTTCTCCCGCAAGCGCTCTACTAACTGAGAGGTTGTGAATCAAACTAGCTCAAGTGGAACTGGTAAGTTGATGATTAGCTAGGTCGCCGCGATAAATTTGAGAATATCAAAAGTGTCTTGATGTTAAACGAAAAATCATATTGGTTGAGAAAACATTGGGTCAACTCAATCTCCTAGCCAAGCACAAAAGTTTTCACCAATTCTTCTAATAAATGTCCTGTTTTGCCTATGTAAGTGCTGTAGATGGGATTGAGAAGCTTTGGACATTAAGGAGTATTGTGTGAGTGTCGAAACCGAAGGTCGCGGCAGTGGTAGATTTGGTCTTACAAATTAAAGATAGTGATGGTGATATTACTTGCTGCTAAGCATTAGTTAGCAATTTTTATTTCAGCATGATTATGTTTTTTGGTAATGAGATGCTGCCATAATGTTGCTAAATTTTAAAGAAACAGTGGCAGTATACATGAATACAATTCTTTCAGTTTTGTCTACCTCTACATCTAAAAAGAATTGTAAATTACATAGGTACGGATGTTAGCTAATGAAAGGCTGTATTGATTGCAAAATCAAGTTGACACGTTACACTAGTACATCCGCACCTAAGAACTTAGTTCTAGTCAAACCTCAGTAAAAGTATTTAGATGCGTCATCTGTAATGCCTATTTATTAAGCGATAAAACTAATACTTACAGAGTTGAGTTAATGTTTTTATGAAGCATTCCTTATATCTGGAAAGTCAAACTTTGGTGTTTTCAGGTGGTTCAAACTTGTAACCATAGCCCCGGACTGTTTTAATAAACTCCGGTACGCTGGCATCGATTTCCATCTTCTTGCGAAGCTGACCAATATGCACATCAACTACTCTTCCATCTCCTACGTAGTCACAACCCCAGATTTTTTGAATTAGCTGTGGGCGACTCCAAGCTTGACCGGGATGGCTTGCTAAAAAGTGTAAGATATTAAATTCTAAGGCTGTTAAGGCAAGGGGTTTATCGTTAAGTGTTACCTCTCGACCTTCTGGGTTAATTGCTAGCTGTTTGAAAATTAGACGTTGTGTTGGAGAGGGATTGATATAGCGTATACGCCTCAAAAGTGCTTCTACCCTAACTTCAACCTCTGCAAGACTAAATGGTTTAGTCAGAAAATCATCTGCACCTGCGGCCAAGATTTTAATTTTATCAGCCTCATCAGTCCGGCTGGTCAGTATCATCACTAAAACATTAGTGCGACTCTGCATTTCCTGGCAGAGGCTATAGCCATTGGCATCTGGTAAATTCCAATCCAGAATTACTAGGGCTGGGTTAAATTGCTCAAACAATGAAAGGGCAGTCTTACCATCTGCTGCCGACTCTATTTGATATTTCCGACTGAGAAAACGATAAACGAGATTTCTGACGCCGAAGTCGTCATCGACGATCATAATCTTGGGATTGGGAGTAGTCGCGGGAGCCATAACCATAATGCAGCCTACTGTTGATTTGCCGATTCGCTGTTGCGGCAGCTTCGCTTTACGTGTTGCTGTTGAGAGTGTATTTACGCCCATTTCATCTGAGTATGAGCGGTGTAGTACTTGTGTACACCTAATTTTCCATGAAGTTTATGAAAACTTCAGCCATCATAATGCTTATACAATGTATGATTATTGTATAATTTTGGTATGTTTTTAGAATTAAGCAGTATAAACTTAACTCTACACACTTAAAAAAGCGTAAATAAACTAAATACCTTACTTTACTTTAACTAACGAGTGTGTGCTCTAGAAAGAGTCCATAAGTATTTACCTAAAGCGCATCAACGCGTAGTTAAGTTCTTAAGCATATATGATACTACAAGTTTCAGGCTGAGACTATGGCAAGCCAAGGACTGAGAGCATCACCAGAAGGTATCAGGGCAGCAAAAACAGCTTTAACAGACAAAACTTGGAGTCAGCACAAATTAGCAGCGGCTTTAGGTATTACACGCCAACCAGTTTCCAAATTTTTTGCAGGTGAATCAGTTTCTCGCACTTGTTTTGTGCAAATTTGTCAACAACTAGGATTATCTTGGCAACAAGTTGCAGGCTTACCTGAAGATGTAATATCGGAGGTAACTGCTAAAGTACAGTCCAACAAATTAGATATAGATGCATTGGTGTGGGAAGTTCGCCAAAAACGTCAAGGCAAAATTCAAGATCAGTGCGGTACTTTGCAAATGATAGATATTGCCCAGACAGTTCAACTGATGGACATTTACACCAATACCAATGTTTTAGAAAAAATAAACAGTCAGCAATGGCGAGAAATCTCTGATTTGTTGAAAGACTTTAGATGTGAATCGAACTTTAACCGACTGGGAGGATATAAACATCAGAAAAAATTAGCAGGCTTGGAAGCTGTATTGCGCCACTCAAAGCTAATGGTGTTAGGTAAACCAGGGTCGGGTAAAACTGTATTTTTACAATATCTAGCGATTGAGTGTAACAAAGGTAATTTTCAGCCAAATCACATAGTAATTTTTATCAGGGTAAAAGAATTTATTGAGGATACCAGAGGTGGCAACGAATTCAATTTATTTAACTATATCAGCCAAGAATTTCTCAGTTGTGATATTAAACAAGAATCAACTATAAATCTTCTTACTCAAGGTAAAATGCTGATTTTGCTAGATGGATTAGATGAAGTGCCATCAGAAAATGTAGATCGAATTATAGGGGAAATTCGCAGATGTGCTCAGACTTTTTACAAAAATCAGTTTGTTATTAGCTGTCGAATTGCTGCTCAAAAATATAAATTTCAAGGTTTTACCGAAGTTGAAGTAGCAGATTTTGATTACACTCAAGTAGAAGTTTATGCTAAAAACTGGTTTGTCGCAGTAGCTCTGAAATCTAAGGAAGATGGGGAAGCTTTAGGAAATTTATTTATTAATCAACTGAATCTACCAGAAAATCAGCATATTCGGGAATTGGCAGTCACACCAATACTGCTCCATTTAATTTGTCTAGTATTCCACGCGAAAGAGCAATTCCCATCTAATCCAACTAAACTATATGAGCAAGCACTAAATATTTTGCTGTTTAGATGGGATGATATCAGAGGCATTAAACGCGATCGCATAGCTCATAATTTAACTTTATCGAATAAGAAAAATTTGCTTTTCCAGCTTGCAGCCATCAATTTTGAGCAAGAAAATTATTTTTTTGAAAAAGAAACGCTTCAGCAAATAATTACTGAATTACACACAGTAAGAGAGATTAGTTTAGAGTTAACCCAATTTCAGATAGATAGTGAACCTCTACTAAAAACCATTGAGGCACAACATGGTTTATTAGTAGAAAGAGCACAAGGAATATACTCATTTTCCCATTTGACATTTCAAGAGTATTTTACTACTAAAAAAATTGTAGAAAGTTCTAACTTACAAACTTGGCACAATCTGGTTAATCATATTACTGAAAAGCGCTGGCACGATATATTTTTGTTAACTGTTAGTATGCTAACTAATGCTGATGAAATGTTACAGTTAATGAAGCAAAAGATTGATTTGCTATTGGCTGATGATGAGAAATTACAGTATTTTCTCACTTGGCTATATCAAAAATCCAGTTCTGTCTCGACTCATTACAAAGCAGTGGCCGTCCGTGCTTTTTACCTGGTTTGCGTTGAGCGAAGCTCTTATCATAGGCGTCGCGCTTTCGCTCACACTCCTGGTTATAACCTTGAGTACGCCCTTGTTGGTAATATAGCCTTTGACCCTGATCTTGCCCTTGATGAGTTTTTATCTAGTACTATTGCTTGCGTGAACGAGCTGGACTTTGCTTTTGAGCACACCCTCGACGATGCTCTTGTCTTAGATCATGTTCATGCTCTTACTATTGCCTTTAACGAAGCTGTTGACCTTGTTGTTGAGCCGGAATTGAAGCAAGCGCTGCAAAAACTCAAAAAACAACTACCTTATATAGATAGTGATCAAAATAAATTTGGTGATTGGTGGCAAGCTAAAGGTAAAAGCTGGGGTGAACAATTCAGAAAAATGCTGATTAAGTATCGCAATATTGGTCATAATTGGCAATTCAACGAACAGCAAAAAGAGTTGCTTCAGCAATATTACAATGCTAATAAATTGTTGGTAGATTGCCTAAATAGTGCTTCTTTTGTAACTCCAGTAGTGCGGCAAGAAATTGAGGAGACATTACTATTAGCGATCGCTGATATTGAGAATAGACTTCTTGCGTAAATGCTTATGTTGTCTCTGGCTATGAACAATAACATCTGGTGAGATTTTTACCCACGGAACTAAGGCGTAGCTTGATTAAGAGCGTCAGTACTCTCGACAATGATAAGTTTTATGGTAATCCAATCTTAACTAAATTATATTGATTTATAAAGCTTAAATATATTCAAATAGATTGATACAAAATATTAACTTTTTTGCAATGTAGAGTTATTGTATTTAAAACTAATTAATTAGTAAGAATCTTTAAAAAAACTCCGTCTATCTGAAGAGAGACTTTGAGAATATTCACACCAAAGAAAGAGCAATTAAGTTAGTCTTTTTCGTTAAATTACTTTTAATGTAATCAGCAAAGGATAATTTATGGATAACTTAGTAGGCGGGATCATTCCTCCACAACCACCAATAGATGCACAATCTGATGTTCATACCCTGAAGTCTCGTCTGGAATGGGGTGAACCAGCTTTTACAATACTGGATGTGCGCGATCGCATGACCTACAATCAGGGTCACATCATGGGATCAATGCCGATGCCTATAGATCAATTGGAAGAACGCGCAGTAGCATCTTTAGATAAAAGCCGTGATATCTACGTTTACGGTGCAAATGATGAACAAACTACCCAAGCCGCACAGATACTTCGTTCTGCTCAATTTGTACATGTATCTGAACTCAAAGGCGGTCTTGCTGCATGGAAGGCAATTGGTGGCCCAACAGAAGGTATTGTTGAATCCAGAACCCCCGCAGGCGAAGATGATTACAATGTAGTTGCTCGGATGCAGAATCACTTAGAAAATCAGCCAAAGGGAGGCGCTAGCGCCACTGAAAGCATTCAAAAAGGAGCCAGTAACCTCAAAGAAAATATTCAAGAGGGAGCTAGTAACTTGAAGGAAGGCATTCAAGAGGGAGCTGGTAACTTGAAGGAAGGCATTCAAAAAGGAATTAATGATATCAAAGAAGACATTAATGAGTCTGGAAATCGTTCTTAGGTAAAAATAACCCAGAACATTAATAAAGAGGCATAGCTTCTCGTGGCGAAGCCTTACGATTTTACCTACTGCATACAATCAATAATTTGTGTGCCTGGAATCAAGTGGGGTATGCTCTAATTCCTCACTTGATTCCTCCTCTTTCACCCCTAGCCTTTGGTTATAAGTGTTTAATAGAGTTCTTGCAAGAGTTAATTTTCGGAAAATTAAACCACAGATAAATATTGATAAACACCGATAAATTATTTATGTTTATCTGCCTTGAATAGTTTGCTACGGCAGGGAACCTGCCTATAGAACTTTTCTGTGTATTTATCTATGGTTCTAAATAGAAAACTAGGATTTTTGCAAGATATCTAATCTTGACTGTTGACTGGTTGATTTAATGTTCAAATAAATCTTTAAACTGTAATAAATCCAAAGAAACTATAGTCGGTAAAAAATTAAAGCATTCTTGAGCAATTTCCCAGCGTTCTTCTCGGTGGAGCATTTCTATTAACTTCTGCTGGACATTGAGTAAGTAGCGCACATCATTGGCGGCATAACTTAGTTGAGCTTCAGATAAATTGACGGCATTACCCCAATCAGAACTTTGAGCGCTTTTATCTAGTTCCACTTGTTCTAATTCTTGCACTACATCTTTAAGTCCGTGGCGATTAGTGTAAGTACGGGCTAATTTACTTGCAATCTTGGTGCAGAAGACTGGCTGAACCTGAATCCCTAGATTGTATCGTAAGGTGGCAAGGTCAAAACGAGCAAAGTGAAACACTTTCTGGATGTTAGCCGCTTCCAAAAGCTTTTTTAAATTTGGGGCGTTAGCTTGTCCTTTAGCTATGCGGACTACAGTCACTTTGCCTTCTGGGTTGCATAGCTGGACAAGACATAGACGATCGCGCAGTGGTAACAATCCCATTGTTTCTGTATCTACTGCGATCGCCACGGATTCTAAATATTGTCCAAGAGCTGCGTCACTAAGGTCGCGATCGCTCACCTGAAAATCTTGTAATGTCATGAATCACTCAATAATAAATGCAGTGCCCATCAGACAAAAGTCTTGTCAGACACTACATTATTATTGTGCAAAAATTAGAAATTAAATCTAGCTAATACCGCTATGCGGAATCCAGAATTTGGAATTACTACACAGCAAGCGTTTCATTAATTGGAATAGGTGGTTTATTTTTGCCGTACTATACCAGTGCGACCAGTGCGAATGAAAATTTGGGTAAGGTAAACTTCGCCTTGCTGATTCGCAGCAACACCAATCCCTGTGATATTGTAATTTCCTTTAAGATTCTTCAGATGTCCGGGGCTGTCAACCCAACCAGTCACAGCTTCAGCAGCAGGGTTGCTATATCCCTGGTTGAAAGCGACATTTTCAGCCGCACTATTGTAAATAAGAGGGATGGCTTTGACTCGCCGTTCAAATCCCTGATGGCTAAACGGAACTTTTCCATTGGCCATATTTTGACTATGAATCCTTGCCTGTTTAGTGATATTCGCATTTAAGGTCAACTTTGGTAGACCTTTAGCAGCTCGATATCGATTAATTTGGTCAAAAACTGATTTTTCTAGAGCAGTAGTTTTAAAAGTAGTTGTTGACAATGCAACTTGATTTGAAACAATTGACAATGGCTGATTATGAGTCGATTGGTTACTAGAAGTATGACCTGGTATAGGAGTGGTCGTTAATCCACTAGCAAGGACAAGCGTACTTAAAGCGATGCCAAAAGCAGTTTGTCGAAACATGAATAATTATGTAATGTTGTAGAGATGTAAGACTTATACTCTATCTTATTGTTCTGAAGATATATGCCAGGATACTGTTAAGAATTCAGGAACTTAGAAACTCTTTGCATATCCTTCATAGAAAATACAAATAATCGTTTCTGACTGTCAAATTTAGGATAGGTCATTTTCATGAGAGTAACTTTCGCTTTTGTTGAGAATCTAATATTTTCATGAATTACTAGAAAAATAATATAGTATCAATTAAACAAATGTTGTTGATACTACATTATTCATCATAAAATTTGAGAAAAACCTAAATTTTGCGAAACTAAACGCGAAGGAAAATTTGTGTTAGATAGATTCTGCCGTTGGGGCCTGTGGCTACACCAATCCCCGTTAGATTGTAATTTCCTTTGATGTTAGCGAGATGTCCTGGACTTTGGAGCCAGCCTTCAACGGCTTGCTTAGCTGGGTCATTATATCCCCGGTTGTAAGCGACATTTTCACCGGCAGATATATAGGGAATAGCAATTGCTTGAACTCGCTGCCTAAATCCGCTATGTCCAAATGAAACTCTACCGCTTGCCATATTTTGACTGTGAATCCTTGCTTGAGTGTCGCTAGCAGAATTACGTAACAGAAGTGGCAGCTTTTGGGAACCTCTGTAGTTATTAATTTGCTGAAAAATTGCTTTTTCTATAGCAGTGGTGTTGATGCTAGATTGGGCAATGATTTGACGATGATGACTTGATACATTTGAAGACTTCAGCGCAGAAGTTTGATTTGGTACAGAAATAGCGATCGCTCCACTGCTGAGAACAAGAGTTCCTAAAATGCTGTAGATTGTTGTTCGGATCATTTGCTCAAAGTAAATTTTGAGACTATCTAATCACACTCCTGTTCATAATCAAACACTTACAATTAGGTAGACGAATTAAATGCAAAACAAAATTTCTATCCTTCTTCAGTGATTTATTGCTCTGTGTAAGCTTTTAAAGGACTACACTATTTACTACTAGCTCTTGGTTAGTTAAGTTATTCTATTTAATACACCTCGTAAGAATAAGTTAAACAAATTCCAGCTAGGATGTATCTTGAGAGCTAATTCTCTAGCTGGAATGTGCAACTTATGTTCATCTAATGCTTAAAGGGTATCTAACGGCTCCTGTAACACGCGCAGTATCCGGGCTAGATATTCTGCCCGCCAATGTTCACGTTTCTTTGCTACCTCTTCGTCTGGCTCATAAGCGTCAATATCAGCAGCAGATAAAATACCCTTAGCTGCCAACAAACATTCGATAGTATCTAGCCGATCATGCAGCACGGATACTTCACTTGTTAAAGCCATTACGATCGCCAAGATCTGATCAATTTGTGGCTCATCTAAGTAAACGGGTCTTTTACCCTTGGCTGTCTTCGACATCCTAAATACCTCTACTTAGTTGCTGCAACCACAAACCAAGTGCCCCGACTGCCTGAATTACCATTTTGAGAATTGTTATTGGCTACTTTTGCTTTCCATGCGCCGTTAGGCACAAACTTCTCAAATACCTTATCTGCTGCAAAACCAGCTTTAGCAGCTAGCGCTACCAAGTCTAGATCGCGCACAGCACTCCAAAACGGTTCGTTATTGTTAACGGTTTCCCCATCATACATGAACTGGCTATAAGCATCCATGTGACGATACAAGGGTGCTTCAACATGAAGCATCATGCCGCCGGGAGCTAGAAGCCGATAACACTCTTGCATAACCTTACGGACAGCTGGGGGAGGAATTTCATGCAACAAAATGTGAGAAACCACTAAGTCAAATGATTCATCTGGGAAGTTAGTGTGTTCAGCATTTTGCTGTGAAAAGTGTACCTGCTTACCTAAGACTTCTGCTCGTGCATGGGCGTAACGTAGCATTGGTGCGCCGACATCTATGGCATAAACTTCTGCATCTGGGTAGGCATCTACGTAGGGTAATGTGCTATTGCCGATAGAACATCCCATGTCGAGCATTTTTTGAGGTCGAAAGTTGGGATATTCTGGCTGGAGGTAGTTTTGGACTATAGATAGCCCCATATCATCGTTCAGCGGCCCTAACCAACCGAGTCCATAAACATAAACTCCGCGATCGTAGGTTGCACCAGCAGCTACATCATTAGGTGTGAATTCACTGTGATATCCTCCCGGCATACAGTGAATGTCTACAGCTTTTTGATAAATGGGTATTTGAAAATTTGGGTCGAGTGTTAAAGTACCCAGTTCATCACCCTTATCTTTGGCACGCTCGATCAAGTCTGGTAAATGTCTGTCAACAGTTGCGTTGACGGATTCCCACAACATTTCCTGGTTTATTCGCTTTAGAGCATTCAACCAGCGGTAGTGAGGTTCGTGCTGCATTACCTCCCGAATTTCATAACGGTTTTGAGGAGGACGCTGATGTTCTTGTTCAAACTTAGGTTTGACTCGTTTTTCATAAACTACCTTATTGCCAGGAAGAAGATTCCTGAAAATGTGCATTCTCAGACTTTGGACAAAGTTTTGGCGTGCCAACTCGTCGTGAGTAGGTTGCGGTAGCATTGCATGTTGGAATTGTTGATCCATGTATGTTTCATCTCAGACATTTTACGTATATTTATGCATGATTCAAAAACTTTGCTACCGTTTGTACATCCTTGTCACCGCGTCCTGAGCAATTAATCACAATCCGAGGACTGCCAGTAAGTTGAGGACATAAAGTTTCTAGGTAGGCGATCGCATGAGCTGTTTCCAGCGCTGGGATAATTCCCTCCAGCCTAGACAATCGCTGGAATGCTGCCAAAGCATCTTCATCCGTCACACTATAATATTCAGCGCGACCAGTATCCTTCAAATAGCTATGTTCTGGCCCAACACCGGGATAATCTAATCCCGCACTAATTGAGTGTGCCTCAATTATTTGCCCATCTTCATCTTGCAGCAAATAACTCATTGCCCCGTGCAATACACCAATTTTTCCTTTTGTCAAGGTAGCTGCGTGTTTTTCAGTATTAACACCTTCTCCCGCTGCTTCAACCCCAATTAACCGGATAGAAGGCTCATTCAAAAACTCATAGAATAGTCCCATCGCATTAGAACCACCCCCCACACAAGCCATCAAAATATCGGGCAACATACCCCACTTTTCGATTGCTTGAGCGCGAGTTTCTTGCCCAATCACCGCATGGAAATCTCGTACCATCATCGGGTAAGGATGCGGCCCTGCGACTGAACCCAGAATGTAGTGAGTTGTTTCTACATTCGTTACCCAATCTCGAATCGCTTCAGAAGTTGCATCCTTAAGCGTGCCTGTTCCCGCAGCCACGGGACATACCTCTGCACCCATCAGCCGCATTCTAAATACATTTAGGGCTTGGCGTTCCATATCGTGAACGCCCATGTAAATTACGCATTCCAGCCCAAAACGAGCGCAAACAGTTGCGGTTGCTACTCCATGTTGTCCAGCACCCGTTTCCGCAATAATCCGTTGTTTGCCCATGCGCTTCGCCAATAACACCTGACCGAGGGCATTGTTGATTTTGTGAGCGCCTGTGTGATTCAAATCTTCACGCTTCAAATAGATTTGTGGCCCCGTGCCATCAGGTTGAGCATAATGACTGGTAAGACGTTCAGCGAAATACAACGGCGTCGCACGTCCCACGTAGTCCCGCAACAACTGTTGTAATTCTGCTTGAAAACTAGGGTCATTGCGATATTGCTGATAAGCTGTTTCTAGTTCAGCAAGAGCAGGCATTAGGGTTTCTGGAACGTACTTACCGCCAAAGCGTCCAAAACGTCCTTGTATATCGGGAACCTGGGCAGTTGATGGGGAACTGGGAGATAGGGGAGTGGTAGTCACAGGCTGATTTAAATCACAGGAATGACTTAATTATTATAGGAAAGTCTGAACCATATAGGATACGATGTCTTACTGATGAAACGGTTTTGAGTCCTGAGAAATAATTCTTGTAAAAGGGATTAGGGACTGGGGACTGGGGAACTCGGGGCCCCCTCTGGGGATAAGGGGCAATGGGGACTGGGGATTGGGGATTGGGGAAGCTAAGGAGTAGAGGGGCAGGGGGAGATGAAGGAGATAAGGGAAAATTTTTGACTATTGAATATTGATTCCTCTGCTGAGGCGAACCGTATTGCTTGATTTCCAGGATTGGGTAACTTTTCAATCCACTGCGATGGGTCTGTAATGTTAGCCTAGAAATTGATTTTCCAGCAGAATGGTTACATAGCGGTTTCCACTACCTCTGATTTTTTCTTAATAAAGATTTATGTCTTCTTCCAATTCCAAATCTTCCGACAAAAGCTTTGTCTACCGCGAATTTGGCAACGAGAACTCCGCCGCTACAGAAAGACCAATTCCAGAGTTACCCCCGCAACAACAAAATCTCAAAGTGCAAGCCTCCCGCAAAGGACGCAAAGGCAAAACTGTCACTGTAATTAGCGGTTTTCAAGCTAAACCAGAAACCTTGGCAGATTTGGTGAAACAGTTGAAAACTCAGTGCGGCACAGGTGGTACGGTCAAAGATAACGAAATTGAAATTCAGGGCGATCACAAGCAGAAAATTGTTGAGATTTTGACCAAACTTGGTTACAAGTCCAAAATTAGCGGTGGTTAATCAGTATGGTTTACCGCATCTTGGCGGTAATATTTATCGAGAAGGGCAATGTTATCTTTGAAAGGTACAAATATGCTGAAACAGTGATAAATCACTTCGGCAAAAAGCTGTTCTTTTTGAGATTAATAGGAGGTTCAAATGGATCTAGTTCGTCTTCTGTGTGCCATTTTCCTACCACCTCTGGGAGTATTTTTGCAAGTAGGTTTAGGTAAAGATTTTTGGATTAATATACTTTTGACGCTTTTGGGCTATATTCCGGGAATTGTTCATGCAGTGTGGGTAATTGCTAGGAAATAATCCTTAACATGGGTAGCGATTGTTTTGAAGGTTAAGAGGAATGGGGAAATTTATTGAACTTCAAGACAATTGCTACAAAAGCTCGATAATGTTTTGTAACAGAAATATCATACGAAAAAAGTCTTAATAATGTCCGCTATGAGGTAAATACCTCGAAAAAATCCTCGATAATAGCCCAATTCAGGCATTATCCAGAAAAAATTCCATATAAGCTAAGTTGTTATGCCGCTCCCGTTACAGGTTAGGGCGGTAGTCTGAAAGCTATCCATTAGTATTGAATCGAAAACCGTCTTTCTTTGATGGTCGCAAATCCATTAGTTTATTGTCCAGCGTAGGATCGCACAAACCATAGTTTGATCGGTGTTGGATTGGTTCGCCCACTGCTGCAACAGGCTTTCCGGGAGCGTTCTGACCATTTCCACCATGACTCCTGCTACATCATTTTCAGAAAATTGCTGAGGAATTTTTGCTTCGAGTTCTGGAGAACGCAGACAATTAAGAAATCCTCGAATTAATACCGGAGCGGTTCCCGCAATCGCCGTGAAAATTAACGCCTCATTCTCGGATAAAGACCTCGCTCGAAACGGCTCTAATTTCCCCCAACCAAGATACTCACACTGCAATAAGTTGCCCACCATGCTCATTGAACTCCTTAAACTGGGTTGGGACTGAGACTGCGGCGACGATCAATTTACTTGCTACTCACTCCAGTAGTTGTCCGTCCACTCATCTCGCTGGAATGAATGCGGAAGATGGCAATCACCTCCGTGCGCCCCCAACTATCGACCCAGGTACGATTAATTGCAGGCGAAAGCGTTGGATTCCGTTCTTTAATAAAGTGCATAGCTCGATCAATGTCTGGCTGCGTGGTGATGCGCTCAACTCGACCTGTTACTATCACACTCCGCCAGTGTGCTGGGTCATGCACTTCTTCAATCTGGAGGCAAACTTCTGGATTTTCGTCCATCGCTTGCGTCTTCATGCCTTCGGTGGTGAAAAGGTAAATGTCTGAGCCTTCGAGATAGTAGTGCATCGGCACAACGTAGGGATGTCCTTTGAAGACACAACCAAGGTGTCCGTGTCCCACTTCTTTTAAAAGCTCTTGTATTTCCTTCAAACTCATTTCATCGATATCTAACATCACCATTCTCCTTTCAAAAAGAATTTCTACCTTAAATCTGAACCGCGTTTTACCTGCTGAACAAAAGGTTATAGGGTCAGCACCGAACGACTGACGCTTCCTAAAGCCAAAGTAGTTTTGTATATGTAGCTAAGGAAACACCGTTTGAAAAACTATGGTTGCAGTATATTCATACAGAACTCTGGACAGTTTTTACCTGAGTCATTAGACACAAAAACGAACAATCTCGTGCTTATTTTTCAGCGCCCTATCACCCACTTTGACTAAATCCCAACACAAAGTCCAGTATTCATGCAACGCCCAAGCAGGTGAATGGGATTTTGACGCGATCGCCACAGCTTACTGATTTTGAGATACCCTGGCAAACTATACGGGTGGATTTCACTACTATATTTTCTTAATTATCTGTTGCACTATGTTACCTACAGTCGCAACTTAGACAACGCAATATACAGGAGCTTTTACATGTCAAGTTTCAAGAAAACTACCTCTACTCCTTCACAAGACCCCAATGCTTTGCCTCTTGGATTCACTCCTCAAAGTGAAAATTGGAACGGTCGCTTAGCAATGATTGGTTTTTTATCTGTTGTCTTAATTGAAGCTTTTACTGGTCAAGGCTTCCTTCATTTTTGGGGCATCCTGTAAATTGTTGCTTGTAAAGTTAATGTAGCCATGACAGCTATCCAAACAACCGTGGTTCTTGCTATGACGGCTGATGGAAAAATTAGTGCTGTAGATCCTAGAGCACCACGCGATTCTGATCCAGCCGATCAAGCACACTTAGAATATCAAGTATCCCTTGCTGATCTAATTCTGGTGGGAGCGGGAACAATTCGAGCTGAGGGGACAACCTTTACAATTCGCAATCCTGAACTGTTAGCAGCGCGTCAGGTTCGTGGACAGTCTCCTCAGCCTATTACTTGTGTGGTATCGCGATCGCTTAATCTCTCACCAGATATCCTTTTTTTTCGCCAAGATGTTGAGCGATGGATATTTACAACACGCACTGGTTTAGAGCGCAGTTCTGATGCAGCGACTCTGCAAAAGCAGGCTGACGTAATTGACTTGGGGGATACAGACTTAGACTGGGATAAAGCTTACACCTTAATGGCAGAGCGGGGTATTCGCAAAGTTGTGGCTTTGGGAGGTGGCTCTTTGATAGCTGCTTTGGTGGAGGCGGAACGAATTGATGATTGGTGGTTGACTATTTGGCCGGTTATTTATGGGGGACAGCGTGCGCCTAGCCCGGTAGAGGGAGAGGGTTTTACTCCTAGTGCTGCTCCTCAACTCGAACTCGTGGAAACTCGCCAGATGGGAAGCGAGTTGTTTTTGCACTATCGCACACTCAAAAATTTGTCTGATTCACCACAGAGGAAGGTTTATTCGGAGTAATAACGATAGTTTTGGGTTTGTTGGCTTAGTGTCCTAAGCTCAATGGAGGCGATCGCCTGCCTATTTCTTCCCTAATTGCTCTACAAACTCCTCATGTTCAGCTGAATTTAATCCCAACTGCAACACCTCTAACACCCGCACCATCTGATTGTTTAGCAGTGCTTCCACAGCTAACCACAACCCTGGAAACACTTGAGAGCGAATGATGCCATCTGCACCAGGAGATAGCAATTGATAGTCGCCATCGATGAGGTAGAACCATTCAATTTGATTCTCGTAAGATTGCCAGATGACGTACTCCAACACCCCGTTACGGCGATAAACCTGCTTTTTGCTGCCCCGATCAATCGCGGCACTACTGGCGGCAATTTCCACAATTAACTCAGGCGATCCTTCAATATAACCATCGCTGCTCAATTGAGTTTGTCCACCCACAGCAGATTCAATAAACAGCACCGCGTCCGGCTGGGGTTCGTTATCTAAATCTAGTCTGACTGTCGGGGCATCACTCAAGTCAACACCGGGAGTCATTGCTTGGTAGACTCCTAACCAAGTCATAACTCGACTGTGAGGTTTGCCATGCTGTTCATGCCTTAAGGGAGATGCCACGTAAACGATTCCTTCAATCAGTTCCGCTTTTTTGATATGGGGAGCAGCTGCATAACGCCGCTCAAATTCAGGACGAGTCAGGCGATCGCCACTTTCAAGCGGAGGCAGATGTTTCTGGGGCGAATTGGATTGTGTTTGGGGTGAGTACTCTCTAACCATTTGCCAATCCTCACGGTTGCCGAATAATTCTCACTGTAGCAAACCCTTGGATGTGGGCAGGGGAAGCAGGGGGCAGGGGAAGCAGGGGGCAGGGGAAGCAGGGGGAGAATAAATACTGACTTTTGTACAGACGCGATTAATCGCGTCTCTACTCAGCACTGGGATGGTTTACGCTCTGCTAAATATTGATACATTTGCCAACGAGCGTTTACTTCAGTTTGCGCCAGTTCTAACAAATGCTGGGCATGGTCGGGTTTGCTTTTGGTGAGCATCTTGAAGCGGTTTTCTTGGTACATTGATTTCTCTACCGACTGCGTGGGCGATCGCATATCCAATTGCAAGGGATTTTTACCCTGTTTTTGCAACTCAGGATTATGACGATACAGCAACCACCGACCTGATTCTACCAGTGATTTCTGATGCTCCATCGCTGTGGTCATGTTGATGCCGTGAGCAATGCAATGGCTGTAAGCAATGATTAAGGACGGGCCATCGTAAGCCTCTGCTTCTAAAAACGCCTTTAGGGTATGTTCATCCCTAGCACCAAGGGCTACACTCGCTACGTAGACGTTACCGTAGGTCATAGCAATTAAGCCTAAGTCTTTTTTGGGCGCAGGCTTGCCACTGGCGGCATATTTAGCAACTGCTGCTCGTGGGGTAGCTTTGGAAGATTGACCGCCTGTGTTGGAATATACTTCTGTATCCATCACTAAGATATTTACATTGCGACTACTGGCCAGCACATGATCGATACCACCAAAGTCAATGTCATAAGCCCAACCGTCACCGCCGACAATCCAGACGCTTTTCTTTACTAAGTAGTCAGCTATCGATTTGAGATTTTGAATTTTAGATTGTAGATTGGGATTTAGAGTCACAACTTTGTTTAACCTCTGCTGCAACAGCGCGACTCTTTCCCGTTGTTCCCAGATGTCAGCCTCAGATTTTTGTTCAGCGTTGAGGATGGAATATACAAGCTTCTCATCTATTTCACCGCTCAATTGTTGCAGCAGTTCTGCTGCAAATTCAGCTTGTTTATCTAAGGAGAGGCGGAAGCCAAAACCGAATTCGGCATTATCTTCAAATAAGTTATTTGACCACGCCGGGCCGCGTCCTTCGGCGTTTGTCGTCCAAGGTGTGGTGGGGAGGTTCCCACCGTAGATTGAGGAACAACCTGTAGCGTTGGCAATTACGGAGCGATCGCCAAATAATTGTGTCAATAATTTTAAATAAGGTGTCTCACCACAACCCGCACAAGCACCAGAGAATTCAAACAAAGGTTCTTGAAGTTGTTGTTGGCGAATCTGATTCAGTTTCAACTGTCGTCGGTCAGGATTGGGCAAACTTAAGAAGAAGTCCCAGTTTTTCCGCTCTTGCTCCCGCAAAGGTAATTGCTGTGCCATGTTAATCGCCTTACGCATTGGCTCAGCTTTATTTTTGGCAGGGCAAATATTTACACAAATAGTGCAGCCTGTGCAGTCTTCTGGGGCAACCTGAATGGTAAATTTTTGGTTGGCAAAGTCCTTATCTTTTGCACCAGTTGACTTAAAGGTTGGTGGTGCATTGACTAACTCACTTGCTTGATAAGCCTTAGCGCGGATAGCACTATGGGGGCAAACCATAACACACTTGCCACATTGAACGCAGACATCTGCATCCCACACAGGTATTTCTTCCGCCACATTGCGTTTTTCCCATTTGGCCGTACCACTAGGAAAGATGCCATCTACAGGTAAGGTACTCACAGGTAAATCATCGCCTTCCCAAGACATGATTTTACCTAAGACATCCCGGACAAATTCTGGAGCGCTGAGGGGAAAGGGATTGATAGTTGTAGATTGTTGATTATTGATGGTTTTTGGTATGTCTACCTTATCCAAGTTAGCAAGGGTGTTATCAACAGCTTGCAGATTCATACGGACAACTTCTGCGCCTTTTTTGCCGTAAGTCTTGTCAATCGCTTGTTTGATTTTGGCGATCGCCTCTTCCTGTGGCAAAACACCAGCTAAAGCGAAGAAGCATACTTGCATAATGGTATTAATTCTTCCACCCATGCCACTTTCGCGGGCAACCTGGCTAGCATTGATAACATATAACTTCAGATGTTTATCAATAATTTGTTGCTGCACTTTTAGCGGCAGATTTTCCCAGACATTATCTGCATTGTATGGACTGTTAAGCAGCAAAGTTGCTCCAGTCACGGCAGTTTTAAGAATATCTATGCGTTCCAGAAAACCCCAATGATGGCAACCAATAAAGTTGGCTTTGTCAATTAGATAAGTGGAGCGAATTGGCTCAGGCCCGAAGCGTAGGTGAGAAACTGTCATTGAGCCAGATTTCTTAGAGTCGTAGACAAAATAACCTTGGGCGTAGTTATCAGTTTCTTCCCCAATAATCTTAATCGAGTTTTTGTTAGCACCAACTGTACCATCAGAACCTAATCCGTAGAACATTGCCCGAACAACGTTATCTGGTTCAGTAGAAAAGTTAGAGTCAAAGCTCAAGGAAGTATGACTAACATCGTCATTAATACCAATAGTAAAGTGGTTTTTCGGCTGCGCTTGGGTAAGACTGTCAAAGACGCCCTTTACCATTGCCGGCGTAAATTCTTTGGAAGAAAGCCCATAACGACCACCAATGATTTTAGGAGTGCTGAGTAAGGAGTTAAGAGTTAGGAATTCTCCCCCTGCTCCCCCTACCTCCCCTACCTCCCCTGCTCCCCCTACCTCCCCTGCTCCCCCTGCCCTCGTCTCCCCCCACGCCTCATGAACAGCAGCCACCACATCTAAATACAATGGCTCCCCGGCGCTACCTGGTTCTTTGGTGCGGTCAAGAACAGCGATCGCTTTTACACTAGTTGGCAAAGCTGCAACAAACCTTTGGACATCAAAGGGGCGATAAAGTCGCACTTTCACTACACCAACTTTTTCACCACGGGCGTTGAGATAATCGACGGTTTCGTGTACTGTTTCACAACCTGAACCCATGATGACGATGACGCGATCGGCATCGTCTGCCCCGTAGTATTCATAGATTTGGTAATATCTTCCCGTGCAATCGCCAAATTGATCCATGATCCGCTGGACGATTTCGGTACAGGCGTTGTAGTAAGGGTTAGCGCCTTCACGGCCTTGAAAATAAACATCAGGATTTTGGGCTGTACCCCGCAAAGTTGGCCGGTCTGGGGTCAGGCTGCGATCGCGGTGGGCGAGTACTAGCTGATCAGGAATTAGCGATCGCAAGTCGCTATCTGAGAGCAATTTGACTTTTTGAACTTCATGTGAAGTTCGGAAGCCATCAAAGAAGTGCATAAACGGCACTCGCGTCTCTAAGGTGACTGCATGGGCAATCAGGGCAAAGTCTTGACTTTCCTGCACTGAGGCAGAACACAGCAAAGCAAAACCAGTAGCACGGGCTGCCATCACATCGCTGTGATCACCAAAAATTGATAAAGCATGGGTAGCCAGTGAGCGGGCTGCAACATGAACCACAGCACTGGTAAGTTCGCCAGCAATTTTGTAGAAGTTGGGTATCATCAACAATAACCCCTGAGATGCCGTGAAGGTAGTACTCAGGGAACCCGTTTGCAATGCTCCATGCACTGCACCAGCGGCTCCACCCTCGCTCTGCATTTGCACAACACTGGGAATAGTACCCCAGAGATTGGGACGACCTTCAGCTGACCAAGCATCTGCCCATTCACCCATCGCTGAAGAGGGGGTGATCGGATAAATGGCAATTACCTCATTTAATTTGTAAGCAACACGGGCAACAGCTTCATTCCCGTCGATAGTTGCAAAGGTTTTGTTCATGATTTTCTTCCTGTCTCACCTTATAGCGTAGGCGTAGCCCAACCTAGGCATCGCTTGGTTTTCTCAACTGAATAAAGAGAACCTGTGAAAAGCAGCATTAGAAATAGCCAGAGCCAGGAAGTCAGTGTATTACACCTTCGAGATTAGAATTTAAAATTTAATATTTAAAGTGATGATTTTCCTTGACAACTGTTGGCTATTAATTTGACTCTCAACAAACACTGCATATATTATTTCATCACCCATCTCTCATCTATCAATAAATATTAAAGATGTACTCAATGAAAGAACCTATTACTAGATAAGAGTTTTAGGAAAATTATTCTTTTTTGCGGGGTATAGGTTCGGGAATAGTTTATCTCTTTTTCTTAACTATCAAATTAGTTTCAATTAAATATTGTTTGTACAAATTTAATACGTGTAGAAACGTTGTAATATAAATGCGTGTAGAGACGTTGCATTGCAACGTCTCTATATAGCCGATTCATTTTTAGTCAATAACCAAGGAATGCGATCGCACTGAATCTAAACTACTTAAACTGATTCTTAAAAAAGTATTCTCCTAACTTTAGTAGTATGGGAATGAGCGGTGTAATTACAGACAGCAAGTACTGACGAAAGGTTGTGACATCAAAAGGCCACACTGGAAATTCATTGGTCAATGTATAGAGAGAGCGTAATTCTTGAAGCTTACCAGTTTGTTTCTTCAAACTTTCAACATCGTTACCCAAACTTTTGTGAATACGCACATAATCTGCTTGAAACTGCTTGGCAATTTCACTTATTAATCCTTCTTTGGCTTTTTTCATGCCTTTACGAGCGGCAAGAAGAGGCCCAAAAAAGCATACTAACGATACAGGAAGATATAGCAGAATTAATAAATTAAAATACCAGTATTTCTGTGCTATCCCTTGAGTAATAAATTGATAATTACTAAGGGTAATCATCGTGCCAAATATAGCAGCTAGATAAGCAGTATTCAGAGAGTATTGGCTCAAAACACTTAATCCACCACAGCGATCGGGATGCAGTGGATTGATATTGAGTTGCTTATTGCCAAGGAGTTGATGCATTACCCAAACATTGGTTATTAGGGTCAGCACTAACATAGTAGCTGCGTAAAATATGACAACAGCATTAATTGCACCTGTCAAAGCTGGGAGTCCTCCATCTGATCCTGTCCAGTTCTTAACATTGTGCTGTAAGGAGAAATACCAAATACCGAAAGCTATTCCTGCTGCCAATGCCAAGAATTTACGCCACGGCTTTTTGTATGGAGACAATGCCGAGTTAATTTCTATGTCAGAAACATTAACAATATCTGACTGTTTGAGGTACTCAATTAGCTTATATATCGCCTTAACTGACCACAGATAGTAGCCAAAGACTACTGGATTGAGCAAACTGATCCACACCCAGGCAAACCAATCTTGCAGTAACCCTATGTGTCTACCGCCGTGCAGTATCAACGTCTGACTTACTGAAGCTACTGTTAAGTAAAAACCAGATGTAATTATGACGGAGAGCAGCCCTAAACTAATGGGTGTCAAATGGAATTTATCAACTAGCCAGCGGGCTAATGGATCAGCTTGGTAAAAGTCTTGCTCTTGCATATATTAATCCAAGTTGCTAGTCGAAGGAAGACGGTAAAAAAGATAACACCAGTGTCATCCATATGGATTAAGTACGCAAGATGTCTGTCTTATTCGCTTTGCCTCATCGCTTAAACCCAAAGGAGCAAAGTAAGCTAGAATGCAAGCATATTAAGCATTTCCCGCTCAGAAAGACCCATGCTGGAGACTCTGCAAAACCAACTTTACCAACTTGAACAATTTGCCAATGCTCTTGTTTCTAATCAACTGACGCATCTGAGTTTGTTTAGTATTGGCATCATCTTTGCAGCAGGTTTGCTCACCAGTCTCACACCCTGTATGCTTTCTATGCTGCCAATTACTATTGGCTACATCGGCGGTTATGAAGCAAAAAGCCGTCTGCAAGCAGCAGCCCAATCAACGTGGTTTGCGTTGGGATTAGCAACCACCTTGGCAGGGCTGGGTATATTAGCAGCTTTCGTCGGAAAAGTCTATGGTCAAGTAGGAATTGGTTTGCCGATTATCGTCAGCATCATCGCCATTCTTATGGGGCTGAACTTACTAGAAGCATTACCTCTGCAATTTCCCTCTTTAGGCGAAACGAATTGGATTTCACCAGACTTACCGCCGGGAGTGCGTTCTTATGCAATTGGATTGACTTTCGGCTTAGTTGCATCCCCTTGTAGCACACCGGTTTTAGCCAGCTTGCTGGGTTGGATTGCGAATACACAAGATTTGATTTTAGGTGCTGTTTTATTAATTTCTTACACAGCAGGTTATGTAGCACCATTGATTTTGGCAGGTACTTTCACTGCTTCAATTAAAAAGCTGCTGGAATTGCGGCGTTGGTCTGGTTGGATTAATCCAGTTAGCGGGGCGCTGTTGGTAGGATTTGGTGTGTTTTCCTTAATTTCTCGAATTCCCCTTGGCAGTTTTTAGTTTCATTTCCTCGTAGGGATTTATATACACAAATTAATAAAAATGACTATTGAAAATTCAGCGTCCAAAGAATTAAAGTGGTGGTCAATACCTGGGCAATACTTGCGGCAGGAGTTTTTGCCGATACTGACAAATTTACGATTAGCGATCGCCCTACTACTATTAATCGCCCTCTTCAGCATCAGCGGTACTGTAATTGAACAAGGACAATCACCCGCATTCTACCAGGCTAACTACCCAGAACATCCCGCCTTGTTTGGTTTCCTAACTTGGAAGGTGATCCAAGTCGTTGGCTTAGACCATGTATATCGTACCTGGTGGTTTCTAGCATTACTCATTTTGTTTGGCACTAGCCTGACTGCTTGCACTTTTACCCGCCAGTTACCAGCCTTAAAAGCCGCCCGTCGTTGGAAATATTACGAAGAACCACGGCAATTTCAAAAGTTAGCTTTGAGTGCAGAATTAGATAGTGGTTCTCTCAATTCCCTAAGTCCAATATTGCAAAACCGTCGCTATAAAATTTTCCAAGAAAAAGACAATATTCTTTATGCCCGCAAGGGAATAATCGGACGTATCGGCCCCATCATTGTTCATGTGGGCATTGTGGCTATTTTATTAGGCGGAATTTGGGGAGCGATGACCGGATTTCTTGCCCAAGAAATGGTCGCCAGTGGTGATACATTTCAAGTGAAAAATATTATCGATGCTGGGCCTTTAGCAGCAGCCCAAATGCCCAAAGATTGGTCTGTGCGAGTCAATCGTTTTTGGATTGACTATACTCCATCTGGTGGCATTGACCAATTTTACTCAGATATGTCTGTCTTGAATAATCAAGGACAGGAAGTTGATCACAAGAAAATTTTTGTTAACCAACCTCTGCATTATCATGGCGTAACTTTCTATCAAACAGATTGGGGAATTTCAGCTGTTCGCGTCCGCATTAATAACAGCCCGATTTTTCAGCTACCGACTGCACAATTGAACACTAACGGTAGAGGGCGAATTTGGGGAACTTGGATTCCTACTAAACCAGATTTGAGTGCAGGTGTCTCCTTGTTAGTCAAAGATTTGCAAGGTATGGTGTTAATTTACGATGCCACTGGTAAATTGGTTGATACTGTCCGCACTGGAATGTCTACCCAAGTTAATGGCGTAACGTTGAAAATTCTGGATGTAATTGGTAGCACTGGCTTACAAATTAAAGCTGATCCAGGCATACCCATTGTTTATACTGGGTTTGGTTTGCTAATGCTGGGTGTGGTGATGAGTTACTTTTCTCACTCGCAAATTTGGGCATTACAAACAGGCGATCGCTTGTATATTGGTGGTAAAACTAACCGCGCCCAAGTTGCTTTTGAACGCGAAGTTTTAGATATTTTGGATCGACTCAGTTCACAGCCAAAGGATGACGAGAGAGCTAATAATCAAGAATCCCTAGCATCTAATCCCCAAGTTTAGATTCAGTCAATACACTTGATGTTAAACCCAAAAAATTAAATTTTTTAGGTTGGGTTTCACAAAGTGAAACCCAACCTAAAATTATTTTGAGTTGACATTTTCCGGGAATAAATCTTGTACTTTCTGCCCACCAGAGTAAACAAGTTATTATCACTTACTGTTTCAGAAGTGCCCAACATTAGAAAGCCCGTTGAATTAAGACTATAGTGGAAAATTGACAGGAGCTTCTTCTGCACATGAGATCCCAAGTAAGTTAGCACATTTCGACAAGTAATTAGATCCAGTTTGGAAAAGGGTGGATCGCTGATCAAGTTTTGCTTAGCAAAGATACATAGCTCACGCACCGATTTGCTGATCTGATAACCGCCTTCTACCGGAACAAAGAATCGTTTTAGACGTTCTGGAGAGACATCTGCTAGCTGACTAGGCTTGTAGATGCCAATCCTTGCTTTCTCGATCGCCACCTCATTAAGATCCGTAGCAAAAATCTTAATCGGGAGATAGATTCCCTGATCTTCTAGATACTCCAGCAAGCAAATGGTAATGGAGTAAGCTTCCTCACCCGTTGAACATCCCGCGACCCAGATGCGGATCGGCGACTCAGGCGTTCGAGCCTTGGCAATAATTGGAAATACTTTGCTCTTTAAAGCCTCAAAGGATTTGGGATCGCGGAAAAAACATGTAAGGGCGACTAGCAAATCCTGATACAAAGCGCTCACTTCTTCCGGGTTTTCCTGGAGATACCGGACGTAATCTTCTAGCCTTTCGATCTTGTATAAAACCATTCGCCGCAAGATGCGCTTTCTTAGGATGGTCTGATTGTAGTGGTTAAAGTCAACTCCTGTAGCATCCCGCAGCTGATGGAAGATTGTGGCGATCGCATCTTCGCCTTCCAGCAGTTCCTCAACTAGTTTTAACGGGGTTGGGCGTTTGATGTAGGGATGACAACTGATTTTTGCCAATTCCTGGGCGATCGCTTGTGGAGGTAGAATAAAGTCTACATAACCAGAAGCTACAGCAGTGTTCGGCATACTACTGACTTTGGCTGTGTCTTCACACTGGGCAAAGGTGATACCGCCAGCAGCCTTGATTGTTTCCACTCCCCGTGTGCCATCGGAATCGCCTCCCGATAATACAACAGCGATCGCTCTGCTTCGCCGCTCCTCTGCTAACGAAAAAAAGAAAGCATCAACTGTCATATTAATCCCATGAGATTTCTCGCGGGGCATCAGTTTCAGCACCCCTTGAGAAATGATCATCTTGGTATTGGGCGGAATCACGTAGACATGATTCCGTTCCACGGACATGCCATCGTGCACTTCAATTACAGGCATCTTGGTTGTCCTAGAAAGAATCTCCGTCAACAAACTTTTTTGATTAGGGCTTAAGTGCTGAATCAACACAAATGCCATGCCACTATCAATAGGCAAATGGCTCAACAATTGTGTGAACGCCTCCAATCCACCTGCTGAGGCTCCTATCGCAACAATCGGAAATAATTCATTCTGATTATCCTGCTGCTCCTCATTGGATGGTTGAGATGCAATGGAATTAGATTCAGATTCCTTAGAAGACCGTTTAATTGTCATGGGATGCAACAGATAATAATAGTTAGAAATGTTATGTTTTTAGTTTTTTAAATTAAGAGACATAAAGAATATATCTAAAACTTCACAAGTGTGCTGTATCTTAATTTTAATTCTGAGAATCCTTAATCTAGAATCATTTAATCACGATGGCTTTAGTATCTAACTGTAGTATTGTTTAAAGATCAAAACATTTCTAAAATAATTTAAAGTGCTGAGTTTCTGATCGCCCTATAGCCCTTCTCCTCAAGCAGACCGGAGGCGATCGGGCATCCTACGGCAGGCGTCTCACGCCACTTGCTACAACAATGAGGCAGCCGCGTGCGTAGCGTTAGTAATAGCGTAGCGTCTTGTAGAGAGGAACGAGCGTCACCCGAAGGGCCTCTCGGAGAGTAGGCGGCTTGTCAAAGACATCTGAACCTCGGAGACTCAAGACTCAGCACGCTCGTGAGGTCAAGAATTAAATCAGTAAACAGTGAACAGTAAACAGTAAACAGTTGGGAAATTTAAACCTGCCAGATAGCATCTGCCACTAATTGGCTTTGAGTTATTAGTGTTCAGTTGGAAGCGATCGCCCCCTTAGTCGTTCTCCTTAAACCCAATTATGTTTACTGTTTACCGTTTACTGATAACTGTTAAAACCAACCGCATTGTGTTGTAGAGTATGGCTTAACTATGTTAGGAACTATTTGTTTCTGCCCTGCAAATTCTCTGCCATAATAACCATCATCAAAACCACGACTAAATTCACCGCCAGCAGTACGCGGTTTATAAGCCTGTGCTTTTTTAGCGCTGTTTTTCCCTTGGCGGTAGCCATCAGCATAAGCTTGAGGATGATAGGCAGGATCTTCATCAACAAGCCATTCAGTAATGGGATAACAGTAGTTTAATGGACGTGTATAATATGGGCGATAGTGATAGTAACGCCTGTGAGCTTGAGCAGGTTGATTGTTAAGTACAAATCCAGTAGTGGTGGCTAAAGCTACTAGACTAACTGTAATAATTTTTTTCATAATTATAGTCTCCAGAGTTCATTAACTCCTGATACTTTTAAGATATCGTGGAGAATATTCAAGTGACATCGCCTAATCGGGTAAGCAACTAAGCTAATAATGTTGATGTAAACCTTACAAGTAAATACTGCTTCTGCAAAAGAAAAGTTACAGGAGACAAAAACGTGAGTAGTCTAGACAAAAGAAGATTAGAAACTGTTTTGGCGATCGCAACTTATGCTGTTGGTAGTGGTACTGCCTCAGCTACACCAACCCCCGGTATCGAAGTTCCCAAACAGATTGTGTTAACTGCGTCTGATATTGCTATGTACACAACTATCTGGAAAATCTATTTTCATGAAGATTTATCCAGTCAGGGAATTTTAGATATACTGGCACAGTTAGGTTTAGTAACCCTTGCCGCCACGGGTACAGCTTATATCGTCGCTAAAACCACCACAGCTGTTGTAAGTGAAATTACAGACTGGATAGGGCCGATGGGATGGGGCGTGAAGGCTGCGATCGCAGGTTCTCTAAGTGGTTTATTTGGAGCTACCTGGGCACTCTATTGCGATCACCTTTATTCTCAAAGAGAACCTCAACCAGTTTGATTCTAATTTAGGGTAGGAAATATGATGCAGAGGAGTAAAAAGATTTACCCTCCTAATAATTGCTCAATTTCAACCGCAATATTAGGAAAAACCAAGGGGGTAATTTCCCCGCAAGTCAGAGTTTAGTTTGACTGATAGCCTTCATTGCCACAAATTCCTACTTTAAGGAGAGAGAGCAGAGGAGCAGAGGGGTAAGGAAGAGAATAATTAATGTCTCCTGTCTCCTGTCTCCTAACTCCTGTCTCCTAACTCCTAACTCCTGAATCTTTTTTGATCATTATCCAGCCGATCGCAACAAGCAACGCACCGAATAAAAGAAATCCTAAATCCCAAGCTAACTGATTCGGCCCTGGTTTTACATGGTGGATGCCAAGAATCTGGTGGTCAATTACACCTTCAATCAAATTAAACAACCCCCAACCAATCGACAACGAGCCAACAAAGGTCTGTGATGACCAGGCAACATCATCACGCCCTCCAGCTCGCCATAGCAAGATTATTCCTACTACAACCATCACCCAGTCAAAGGCATGAAATAACCCATCCCACAACATATTTAAATCTATATTTGCGGTGGTTGTCAGAGGTCTAACGTTGCTCAGCATGTGATGCCATTGGAGTAGTTGATGCAAGAGAATACCATCAACAAACCCTCCCAAACCCAGACCAAGAACAATTCCAGCAGCAATTAGCGGTGTGTTTCCGTTAATAGTTTCACTCTTGGCCTCCATCATTAACCTCATAGATAGGCTTTTTTATCACAATAGAACTCTTCTGGGAGCAATATCTTCTATCTTGAGGCAAGTACGATGATTCAATCTGAAGTAGAGAATTTCCTGTCAGCATCTACGGGCATTATAGAAGTTGATATATAAAGAGCAATTTTCAAATGACCATTTACTTTTATAAGGTTTGGCAGCCTTATGGCTGTTTTTCTAACTTTTCTCCCCACGGAATCCACATCCAGGGGACTTACTGGTCAACAGTTGAGCATTATTATCAAGCACAAAAGTTTGTAGGCAGTGTGGATGAGGTGATTATACCCCTCATACATGCCGCTGCGACCCCAGAAGAGGCTGCTGCTTTGGGTCGTTGTAGTACCCGCAAATGCCGTCGAGACTGGGATTTAGTCAAAACTCAAGTTATGCGAGAAGCTGTACTTAAAAAGTTTCTCACTCATGCTGAGATTAGAGAAGTTCTGTTGACTACAGAAGATGAAATTTTGGTGGAAAATTCTCCAACTGACTATTTCTGGGGCTGTGGTGCTAGTAAAACCGGTGACAACCATCTCGGTAAAATTCTTATGAGTGTGCGTGAAGAAATCCGCAAGTTAAAATTTTTGTCTGTCATTTCTGAATAACCATGTTTGAATAACTACATTAAATTATCAAATAGCAGTAAGTGGGGAATGACGACATTCCCCCAGACAATAAGCTTTAAATAAATTAAAAATAATTGCTTATTTCACCACAATAAATCTTAATTCATCTGAAATAAGTGATAAAAATAGAAAAAATATTTTTAATGTAAGGCAAGAATGAAGACAATAATTTGAGTGATATTACTGAAATGTTTTCAAAATTGAGAATATAAGATTAATAAGTCAACAAATAAAGATTTTCTTAACTTGAGACTCGAAAATTAATGAATTCTAAATAAGAAATTCTTATTAAAGACAATTATAAAAAAAATTACACTTCAGTTGTGGTGTACATAAACAATGACATTTACTGATAATCCAAAAGGGTTGGAGCAAAGCTTAGACCAAGAAACTTTGCTGCACCTGATGACAAAACAGATAAGGCGATCGCTTGAATTACAAGATATATTAACAACTACCGTTGCTGAAGTTCGGACATTTTTGGGTACAGATCGAGTGAAGGTATATCGGTTTGCTGCTGATGGTAGCGGTGAAGTTATTGCCGAATCTATCCATGAGCAACGTCTACCATCTTTATTAGGGTTAAACTTCCCCGCTCATGATATTCCTCAAGAAGCAAGAGAGATGTTTGTGTCAGCGCGGCAACGTGTAATTGTGGATGTAGCTAACGGAAAGATCGGACTATCACCTCTACAGTCACAAGAAACTGGCGAAAGCTTGCAAACTGAGAATATCCTATATCGGCAAGTAGACCCGTGCCATATTCACTACTTGAAGACAATGGGCGTACAGTCTTCGGTAGTAGTGCCCATTTTACATCGCGACCCCAAAGGACAATCGGCAAAGCCTGAATTGTGGGGATTGTTAGTATCCCACCACAGTCAACCACGAACGGTTTTAAAGCGGGAACTGAATGCATTGCAGCAAGTTGCCGATCAAGTAGCAATAGCGATCGCTCAAAGTAACTTACTTACTGAGGCCCGTACCAAGCAAGAGCTAGAAGCCACTATCAACCGAGTGACTACACTGTTGCATAGATTGCCTACAATCCAGTTGCAAGAAGCATTAGAAGAAGTTATTACTGCCTTTGGCGGAGTAAGTGGCAGACTTTACATTGAACAGAGTGGAGAACTGCACACTTCGGGTATCCAGCCGATACTACCCTATGAATTAGAAAACAGTATCATCGAACAACATCCCGTATGGCGAAACTGGATAGCTGAGTGTAAACCAGGTAATGTTTGGGCAATTACCGACCTTTATAAAGACCCACGTTTGCGAGTTTTGGTTTTAGCATTCCAGCCGACTCGAATTCGGGGAATCATGGTGATTCCCCTACATTACCGCGAAAAATTTATTGGTGTGTTGAGCATTTTCCGCTCTGAATTTGACACAGAAATCCTCTGGGCAGGACAATGTGACGAGAATCGGCGACAAATGCTACCTAAGCTTTCTTTTGAAGTTTGGCGAGAGCAAAAAAAGGGGCAAGCGTCTGAGTGGAAGCCGGAAGAAATCTCACTGGCGCAAGCCTTGTACTTTCAATTCTCAATGACAATTCAGCAGCAGCAAATGTACAAACAGGTACAGGCGCTAAATGCCAACTTAGAACGTCGGGTGCAAGAGCAAACTGCTGAACTTGAACAATCATTACTGCTTACCAAGGTACTCAAGCAAGTCACAGATCAGATCCGCAGTACATTAGACTTGCAAACTACACTGCAAACCATTGTGCAGCAAGTCCGCCCATTACTAAATTCAGACCGGGTGGTAATTTTTCAACTAGAAAGTGCATCGGTGATTGTTGAAGAGATTAACGGCAACTGGCCATCAGTTTTGGGGTTCAAAGCGCTACCAGAATGCTTTCCTGATGAGTATACTCGTCTATACTTTCAGGGCAGAGTCCGGGCAATTAATAACGTGTCAACGGCTTCTTTGAGCGCTTGTCATCAGGAGTTTTTGCAAAGTATGCAAGTACAAGCCAATTTAATTGTCCCCATTAACATAGGTGTGCAAGCATGGGGATTACTCATCGCCCATCACTGTGAGGCTCCGAGAAATTGGCAAGATGTGGAAATTGATTTTTTGCAACAGCTAGCAGATCAAGCAGCGATCGCTATTCAGCAAGCACAACTCTACGAACAAACTTGTGCTGCGGAAGCTGAAGCCAGAACTCAAACCACACACTTAGAGCGTACTTTGTTTGAACTCCAAGAAACACAGACAAAGTTAATTCATACTGAAAAAATGTCCAGCTTAGGACAGTTAGTGGCAGGTATTGCCCACGAAATCAACAACCCTGTTAACTTTATTTACGGCAACCTTTGCCACGCTAATGACTATACCGAACAACTACTAGAAATTTTACACCTCTACCAATTACACTATCCACATCCTGAAGGTGAAATTCGCTCAGCAATCGATGCGATCGATTTTGAATTTTTGGTACAAGACTTACCAAAAATTATGAATTCAATGCAAGTAGGAGCTGATCGCATCCGCTCAATAGTGCTGTCGTTACGCAATTTTTCTCGCCTAGATGAAGCCGAATACAAGCCCGTTGATTTACATGAAGGCATAGATAATACTTTACTAATTTTGCAGCATCGACTGAAATCAAATGCTGATTTTCCTGGCATTGAAGTAATTAAAGACTATGGCGAATTGCCACTAGTAGAATGCTATGCCGGACAGATGAATCAAGTATTTATGAACATTATCAGTAATGCCATTGATGCTCTGATACAGGATAAAGAAGGAGAAGAATTGGAGAGTGGGAAAGTAGAAAAAGCTAAAGAATTATCTTACTCACTAATTCCTACTATTCGCATTTCTACTAAAATTTCAGCAGACAACTTTCGGATCTTGGTTCGCATTGCTGACAATGGCCCTGGAATGACGGAAGAGGTGAAAAAGCTAATTTTTGACCCGTTTTTCACTACTAAGCCTGTGGGTCGGGGTACAGGATTGGGATTAGCAATTAGCTACCAGATTATTGTAGAAAAGCATGGCGGAGTAATGGAGTGCATCACAGAACCCGGTAAAGGTACAGAGTTCTGGATTGAGATTCCCCTCAAACCTCTAGCCAGAGTCAACAGCAGATAGACGATTAATCGTGTCTCTACCTTAAGGATGAAGACAAAATTTAAGTTTCAAAACTTAAAAATTACCTGAGCACTTGCTCAACTCATCCAAAAGATTGTTAATAAAATTTGTAGTAGAGCAAAATAAAGATTTATCAGCCATCTATAAACTGTGGTCTATTGACTTGAATGGAAAATAAGGAGTTTTATAATAATACAAAGCAACTAATATCTGGAGGATTGATTTTATATCTGATTCCATCAAAGTAAAGTTTAGTTGCAAAAAAAAACCAATCCCATTTACAAATGCTAACTTAATAATTGAAGCAACTAAAGCTTCCCTGGCAGATACAACAGCTGCATGATGAAATGTAGTAAGAGGTAAAAAACGCTGTTTAATTTAAATCTGTCTCGTCAAAACCCAGCAACACCCAACGCGAACACTGTTATTTCCTCAAATGTAGAAAATTAGGGGGCGCTGTTACTGGTTTTCATTACTTGTTTACAACAGTGGTGAAAGGTAGTACATCCCTGGCTAGAATAAACAAGGGGAGGAAATAATTAAGCTAGTAGAGGTTTGGGTGTTGTTGTGTTTAAAGAGAAGTCCAAGATTAGGCCTCCTCTGGGTGTAAGCTTATACAGAAGTTGAATAGTATTCTTACATTTGAAATAGCGCCTTATGTCAATTATTGCGCTCAGAGCATGGTATCTTCAGGATTATGAGCCGATTCCAGAACTGGAAAAACGCCAGCCAGATATTCGCCTAAGTAAAAAAAGTCTGCTAAAAACAGGTTTGCGAGCAGACTTTTTAGAAGAAAGTGACGAAGTTAAAAAATCAACTTGGTTTAGGCATTATCTGGAAGGAGAAAATATTGAATTTTATATTGAGGGTAGCGGTGGCTATTGTGTAGCTAACATTGACTTGATAAGTCATGAAATTTATTTCACCAAGCAAGCGGTGTTAGCTCAGTTAGAACCAACAATTTTTTTGTGCTATCAAACTGAGTATGCCGCAGCTAGTGATGTTCTCAGAGAAGAACTGCAAAAAGGTTTGGCAACTTTAAACTTGCGATCGCGTCTCCCTTTAGCATTAGTAGAATCCTATCGACCTAGTGATGCTCCTCTACGGCTCAACCGCACCATGATGCGAAAAATTCGTAAGAGCTTGTTATTTATTGCAGACATCACACCCATTACTAGCATTGATGGCAAAGAAACTCTGCAACTGATTCCTAGTCCGAATGTTTGTATTGAAATTGGTTATGCCATCCAAAGTAAACGCTCTGAACAAATTTTATTAGTACAAATGCAACGCCCAAACTTGGATGGGCAATTTCCCTTTGATTTACCCACGCAGCAAATTTTGCAATTCCAAGACAGTAAAGAACTAAGTAAAATGCTGACAGGGGCGATCAAAAGCCAGCTAGCACGATTTAAATTGTTTTTTTGAAAAAACTAAGTTCCAACAACCGCCTAGGAATTCATTCCTAGGCTAATAGCAAAAGTCTTCTAAAGAAGACTGAATCAAGCTTGAGTCTATTAAGCGTGGAGTTAAGCTACTAGTACGAAAATTTATTTTCAGGTGGGATAGTTGACTCATTAGACCTCTTGCATAAATCAAAAATAAGAACCCCACCCTGCCAAAGCTACGCTTTGTCTCCCCTCCCCTTAGCAAGCTACGGTGTACACACATCTCTGTACCAAACCAAAATCTTGTAGATCCTCCTAAATCCTCCTTAAAAAGGACGACTTTGAGAAGTTTTTGCCCCCTTTTTTAAGGGGGGTTGGGGGGATCAAAAGCTTGTGAGGCCACTCTCAAAGACTTGTGTGTACACCGTAGCCTTAGCAAGGGGAGGGGTTGGGGGTGGGGTGCTAGGGACTTTTGCAAGAGGTCTATTGAGAATGGTGCAAGTTTAAGAGAGTTGTTGCTGTAGTGGAATTGTAATTACAAACTCTGCTCCCTCGCCGGGTGCTGAAATACATTGGAGTTGACCACGGTGGTTTTTGACAACAATTTGATAGCTAATTGATAATCCCATACCAGTGCCTTTGCCCACAGGTTTTGTAGTGAAGAAAGGGTCAAATAGTCGGTTGCAAACTTCTTCGGTCATTCCTAGACCATTATCCGCAATGCGGATTATTACGTACTCTTCTTGGGCAAGGGTGCTAATACGAATTTGCGGAGAATTCATTTGTCCTAACCTACGGGAAGTAACTTGAACAGTATCTATGTCCTTTATCCCTTGTTGAGAGTTGTTTTCTAATGACAAATAACCAATACTTCGGCTTACCTCGACTCCGCTCGGCACAAGTCGCTCAGTACAAGTGATAAATGACTCTTCCAAAGCATCGATCGCATTTGTCAACAGATTCATAAATACTTGATTCATCTGTCCGGCGTGACACACTACCTGTGGCAAGTCGCCGTATTCTTGGATAACTTGGATTTCGGGAAATTCTGGTTTAGCTTTCAGGCGACTTTGCAACAGCAGCAGGGTGCTATCAATGCCTTCATGGATATCTACTCGCTTCATGCCATCTTCATCTAGACGAGAGAA
Organism: Komarekiella delphini-convector SJRDD-AB1; assembly: GCF_014831675.1. Lineage (GTDB taxonomy): Bacteria > Cyanobacteriota > Cyanobacteriia > Cyanobacteriales > Nostocaceae > Komarekiella. Next base: position 34,078 of record NZ_VJXY01000026.1, read on the forward strand.
ATTCCGTAAAGATAGGACAATCTGCCGAATACGTTCTGCTCCTATATTCATAGAATCTAGAATTTTGGGCAAATCTTGGCTAAGAAAATCTAAATCAATCGTGTGGATTTCTTGTTTTATTTCTGGTACTGGTGGGCAGTAGCGTTGATAAAGTTCTACCAAGTGCAGCAAATCTTTGACATGCTCACTAGCGTGGTTGATATTGCCATAGATGAAATTGACGGGATTGTTGATTTCGTGGGCAATACCTGCCACTAACTGTCCCAAACTAGACATTTTTTCAGTTTGAATTAGTTGAGCTTGGGTTTGTTGAAGTTCTAGCAAAGCTGCTTCTAGCTGCTGTGCTTTTTCTTGAGCAGTTTGGGCAACGATACGACTTTGTGTATAAAGTTTGGCTTGGTCAATTGCGATCGCCAGTTGATCTGTAACTGCTTGTAGTAATTCAACTTCACTATCCAGCCAAGGTCGTAAGCCACTACAGTAACCACAGCTAAATGCTCCAATTTCACCTGATTGAGTGTGTACAGGCAATGATATAAAGGCGGTGAAACCAAAATCATGCAAAAATTGTCGTGCGATGCGTTCACCGGAGGTGGGCGTTTCGCCATCGCCTTCTTGGTTAACATCATCGATGCGGATGATTTCTCTGTTTAAAGTTTTTGTGGCTATTAGTTCAACTCCTGCATGAGTTGCTTGGGCTTTCAGTAGACTGGGTAATGTAGAATTTTTCGCTTCATATACACATTCCCAGTAGGGTAGTTCAGTGTTTTGTCGATACCAAAAGAAAGCGCAACGATCAATTTGGAATAAGTTGCGGATTTCCTGCACTGCGGTTTCTAAAATGTAATTGAGTTCTAGAGAAGCTCGAATTTGACTAGCCAGACGGTTAAGCAGTGCTTCCCGCTGAGCGATCGCTCTAAATTTAGCTTCTGATTTTCGCAGAGCGGTTTCTGTGCGTTGGCGCTGTAGTTCTGCTGTGGCTCTAGCGGCAAAGATACTGACAATAGCTTTGCAGCGTTCCTCTTGCAATATCGGCTTCGTATCCAATACGCAAAGATGACCTATCGATATACCGAATGTATCCACAAGTGGCACTCCCAAGTAACTTTCAGCGTTGAGTGCCAATAAGTCCTTGTCTTGGGAAAATAGTTGCTGTACACCAGAGGAGTAAAAACGCATCCCCTCTTGCAACACAACTTCGCAAGGCGTATTAGCTAGTTCATACTCGAAAGTATCTAAGAGCTTGTTATCAGCCCAGAATGATAAAACTCTCGCCCTGCTCAGATCTTCGTCGGTTCTTTCTGCAAGTACGACATAACGGACTCCCAGAGCATCTGCCAAATGACGCACTAAGGCAGAGAAAAATTCTTTGCCCGTTACTGCCGCTGTTCCGGCTACAAGAGCTTGTAGAGCTTCCTCTGCTTGTTTGCGATCGGTGATGTCTCGATAAACGCCGCGATAACCTAGGTAATTACCGGACGTATCAAAAAAAGGAACTCCATTGGTTTCTAGAACAACCAATTGTCCGTGCTTGTGAAGATTTTTGTTTTCGAGATTGCTTAAAGGCTGTTTGGAATTGCTTAGATCTTGAAAAATTTTTTGTACTCGGCTCGCTTCTGCTGGTGGCATCAAGTCAAAGGGAGTTTTACCTAGTAATTCTTTTGGCTCGTACCCCAAAATGTCACGGATTTTTTGGCTAATGTAAGTGTAAATCCCTTGGCGATTTAATTCCCATACTCCATCGTTAGTGGTTTCCACAAGATGGCGAAAGCGCTCCTCACTTTCTATTAGTGCTTTTTCGGCTTGTTTACGTTTGATGCCAATGGCAATATCTTGAGCAGCAAATTCTAGGGCTACGAAAGTAGATTCTGTTACAGCTCGCCGGGAAAACATAGCTATAACCCCTACAGTCTCACCTTCAACAATTAGAGGATAGCCTGCAAAAGCAACCATCCCCTCACGCTGTGCCCATTCTCGATTACCCACTCGCGGATCTGTCAATACAGAGTTAGTTAAGTGGGGTTTGCCTTCTTGAGCAATCAAACCAATTTTGAATTGTCCGACTGGCACGCGTCTATGAGGCCCGTCAATATGGGTGTACATTCCAGAACTGACTTGCAACTCTAATACATTCTCTTGTTTGTTTAGTATCCAGAGGCGAGCAAACGCAGCATCAATATGTTTGACTAAAGCTTCAGTACAGCGGCGCATCATGCACTGTAAGGTGTGACTCTGAGCAAGAGCAGCATCTACATCGGCACGAAAATCTGCTAATCGTGCTCGCTCTGCCAACACCTCTTGCGTTTGTCTGCGATCAGTAGTGTCATGACAAATACCAACGAAGTACAAAGCAGTACCATTAGCATCTTTTATAGTAGATGAGTTACTTGTATGCCATCGCCAATCACCATCTTTATGTTTAACCCGATATTCAATGGGGTCTTGCTTTTCGCCTGTTGTCAAAACTCTTTGGAAATAATCTGCACAGATTGGCACGTCATCGGGATGCACAAAGGGAATAAAGGATTTGCCTTCAACCTCCATAACCTCATGTCCTAAGATGTCAGTCCAGTTAGGAGAAACATAGGAAAATACTCCCTCAAGTGTTAGTGCAAAAATAATGTTATTAGCGTTTTCTACAATACTGCGAAACTTAACATCATTTTCTATCAATGCTAGTTGCATTCTGTCGCTGACATGGCGGACGAGAACTATGATTTGCTGCTCTTGTAGAGGTAATAACCTAGCTTCAAAATTACTGTTATCTTTTGATAGTGGTAATGTATATTTAAAACTCACTAAGGATTTAGTATCCAGTACTTGATTTATTGCTTGCCGAAAGCGTATTCCTACAGAAATAGGTAGACATTCTAGCAGCGATTTACCGTAAACAAATCCTGGTAAATTATCCAAGCACTGCGTCTTTCCAGCCTTGTAATCTAAGATAGTTCCATCAGTATTTAGGCGTAAATATATATCGGGAATTCCTTGTAAAATTGCTGCCAACTCTAATGTTTTTTGATGTAACTTTTCTTCAGCTTCTTGGCGTTTCGCGATTTCATATTGTAGTTGCTCCAGTGCTTTAATTAATTCTGTTGCTGGTTCTTCAACTCCAATTTCTAAGTCTTGATTTGTTGCGTCTAAGGCTACTTCTGGTATGCTGAAACTTAAAGAGAAGTCTGTAGACGCGGCGTGTAGTTTACTTTTCTGTAAGCTAACAGAAGTGGCTTGTCGTTCGATATCGTTAATGTCCATTACAGTATCTATCATCTGTAGCGTTTTTCCAGTTTCGTCGATTTGATTTATGGAGTCCTGCACCCTTTCTGGAAACACTTTTACCTGCCTGTTCTGCGAATAATGAGATTTTGTAGTTGATTAAAATAAATAAAAGAATAAATATTATTAACTAATAATAAGCTATTTTTTTTATTAAAAAAATAGTGAAATCACTTAGTTGATTATTCTGGATAAATTATTGAATATATGACTTTTTATTAGACTGTTTGCTTGCTAAAGCTAGATGAAGTTAAATCTCAATAAACAATAAAAATTTGTGACTGTGAGATTCAATCTCTTGCTTTAATAAGCTGTTTAAAGGTATTCTGCGATACAAATATGGCTAAATACTGATTAAATAAATATAGAGGAAGCAAAATTCAGCATACTAAAAGTTTATCTATTTAAAATTTTTAATAGGTTATTTTAAAATTTTTATAAAGCGAAAACCATTTAAAGATAAAGGAAGTAATATTAACGCAATCTCTCACTTAAAATATTTATATTTTCTTATGCTCCTCAAACATTTAATTTAGCTTCACCAGGAAAGTATAATTTTTTATAAAGCTGTTCCGTCATAAGACAATATTTACGATGATCAAGTATTTTTGCCAATATAAATATTTATTTATTTTTTACTGTTGTTGCCTAAACCAGATTTGTCATAATGCTCTGAGCTAATAAAAATAGCCCACACTAAAATAGCAAATGAACTCAGATAAATGCAAAATATAGCTTCAACACATTATATGAATGGCTGTTGATCACGTTTTTTGTGTTATAAAGCTCACAGAAATTTATGTTAGGCGAAAAACTATTCTATGGAACCAGAAAAACTGGATCGTTTTAAAGATTACGGCGAGTTCATCCTCCGTAAATTAGACTCGATACCCCAGCACCCTTCTAAACAAGAAGATTGGGTTCCAACTAGCCTCGATGAATGTCTTTTAGATCTCCGGGAAGCTGCTGAGAAAACTATAAAACTTGCTACTTCGCCAGTGAAAATTGGTGTAATGGGGGAATTTAGTAGCGGCAAAACCCTGCTTTTAGGTAGCCTGATTGGATATGCAGATGCCTTGCCAGTGAGTGAAAATCCTACTACAGGTAATGTTACCGCCATTCACATCATACCGCAAGATGGTTTTATCACAACACAAGCGAGTAATTTTACTGTAGAGTATCTTTCTCACGAAGGAGTGAATGAGTGCCTGCACTTCATGCTAGCAGAGGCAAATAGAAGGTCAACAGCAGCAGGACTTCCGCTTGTACTGCTCTCGAAACTCAACTCTTGGAAAGATATTTTGAGCTGGTGTGAAGAATCATGGAATAGCAGTAATAACTTGGAGTTACGTTATTTGCTACGGGAATTGGTGTTGTTCATCCGTGCTTATCACTCTTATGGGGAAGCTATGTGTGATGGGCGCTACCAGATTGATGCTACCACTGCCCGTGAAGGTTTACAGCTAGCCGAGCAGCCGATGGCAATCCAAACTTTGAGCTTTGAGGATTTACCTCCAACTCATGTCCGATTACCAAGCCCTCCCCAGAGATTACCAACAAAGTTATTACAAAATAGCTTCCCACTGATCCGTCGTGTAGATATTGAAGTGAAAATATCACGGGAAATTTGGGATTTTGCGGGTGCTGACAAATTTATTCTCTTAGATTTTCCAGGATTGGGGGCTGCTAATTCGGGGGCTAGAGACACTTTTTTGTCGCTGCGGGAACTAGCAGAAGTACAGACGATTTTGGTGTTACTGAATGGCAAATCTCCAGGAAGCGATCGCGCTAATAAAATTTTTACCATGATGCAGCAGCAGCGACCAGGACAAGACCTCAAAGATTTAATTTTGGTCGGTGTAGGTCGCTTTGATCAACTACCCTTAGACAGTGAGGGTGGTGAACGAGAACTAGACCAACTGATTGAAGATAGCCTAGTCAAGAATCCTTTACAGGAAGAGACTGTTTTCCAAAAACTGAAAGTTTTGCAAACTATTATTGATGGTGCAAGTGCATTTACGACTCAAAAAGACCGCATCGTTCTCTTGTCGCCGCTGTTAGGATTAGCTGATTTAGCAAAACGTTCTAGTACAGTCAAAGCAGGCTCACCAGAGTTTTTGGCTAACTTAGACTATCCTGATTACTTAGATCGGTCTAAACGGCTACAACAAAAATGGGCAAGCTTAAGCGAATATTTGCTAGAATCTAATGCCCGGAGTCATCTTGGCAGACAGCTAGGTTACTTTGCTCAAGACGGGGGTATTAGTAAACTACGAGAATTGATTCAAAGCCACGTAGCTACTCACGGTTTGAAGCAACTGTATGAAGATACTCGTAGAGCTGCTGATGCTGTGCGACAGCAGCAAGATGACTTGAAAAACATCATAGAAGAAATTCATCAGCAAGGCATACCGACAGCAGACAGCCCAGCTTTTGTCGAGTTGTGCGTTGTAGTAGAAAACTTGGATAAAATCTACAGGAACTTTCAAAAAGATTTAGGCAAAGAACCACTTAAGGATCAACGTGGTGTTGTTGTCAGTGATGTAGTGAAAGATGAATTAACCTTTAGAATACTAAATTGGAACCAGTGGACTTTACTCTTAAACAAAGCAAATAATGGTACGATCGCTCTGGCAGAATCTAAAGGTGCAGCTGGAAAGCTATTTGACAGAGGAAACAGAGTCAATAGTTCTCTACCTACAAAGAGTGATGATTTTTATCCAGTATTTGAAAAAACCGTTAAGGAAGTCGAAGATTTTGCCCGCGATCGCATTCGTCAAGCAGTTTTAGATTTGTTGAACAAATTATCAAGTTATGTAGCTCAAGAACGTGAATATCTCAAAGCAATTTTATATCCAGAAATGGAACGAGATATTGAAGATAAATTTGGTTTTGAAGCAGCTGATCTATTTTATAAATTGTTCTTGGGTTGCGATCCTAATCAATGGAAAGAAGCAATCATCTCCGAAATCAATAGTAAAAACAAAGCGATTACATCCGAAATTATATTTCCCTTAGCGCGTCAAAACGACAAACACAACATTGGTCAAATTTTTGACTGGGCACCAGAAAGAAGTCAAGGCTTATCTAGAGGTAGCAACCACCAACTTCTAGTGCTGCGACTGCGAGATGAAATTACTGCTAGCGCTAGTCTCCACCTTGTGCAGTATGTTAGCGAAGTTAATCAGCAAGTTAATTTAGAAATAGAAGGTATTTTGGATCAAATTATTCCCAGTTTACAAAATATCTCAAAAGAAGAAGCGTTGTTGAGGTATTTGGCGGCGGGAAACTCGCCAGATGAAATACCAATTCCTACTTGGTTGCAGATTCTCTCAGAACTTGCCACATTTTCTTACTTAGATATTTCTATGTAGTTGCAAAAATTATGCTTGGGATAGAAACTTTTAATAAACATCTGATAAAAGTAGATGTTTTTGAGTTTAAACCACAGATACACACAGATAAACACAGATAATTAATTCATCTGTGTGCATTTGTGTTTATCTGTGGTTTCCAATCATAAAGTACTGCTTTTTACAATAGGTTTAATAACTTTCCTGTTCTTCTCATAGCACTTAATGAATTCTGCGCTTACGGATACTGCAATGAACCCTTTTCAATTCAACAATCATAATGATCAACAACCAAGTGAGCAAAAAAAAAGATTTCCAGGATGGTTTGCCCTAGATTTTGGAACCTCAAATTCTACAGTTACACTTTTCGATCCGATTGAAGTGCCGATCGCAGAAATTTTACCAAAAGAACAAGAGATCAGGTTGCGCTCCTGCTTAGCTCAATGGCTGAGTTCTCCCGCTTCGTTAGCTCTACCAGATGTTAGCGATAGTGAATGGGAAAAGTTTATCGCTGATATTAGCAAAAACCTGGAGATAGAACCCAGTCGTTTGAGTGAAGTTTTTGAAAGTGATAACAAAGAGCGATTTTTGGAAACTATTCGTCAAATAGAACTTTGTCTAGGTAACAGCGAGCGATTCCGCCGCGCTGTCAGCAAAAAACTTTACCAGATATATCATGAAGTGTTCCGCGTCCCGGCACTAGAGTCTCAAAATTTGATTCCGATGGTTTTGGATATTGATCGCCGCGATACGGAAATTCCTAGCGAGTTGGAAATTTTTAAGTTAGCGGATTTAAAACTGCGGATGGGTAGAGAAGCTAGAGACAATAGAAAAAAAGCGATCGCTCAAAGTACAAGCAGCTCAATAAAAGAAATTATCAGCAGATTTCACCATTCACCCAAACGCTACTTTGGACAGGAACGATCTTTTCCAGTTATTTTGAATGGTGCAGAAGAAACAATTACTGTTAACGAGCTAATCCAAGGAGCTTGGGGACATCTTATTGAGTTAACTGAAGACTACCGCCAACGAGCAAGACGCAGATTTTCTGAGGGAGATTTTTTAACAGCAGTTGTCACTTACCCAACTGTCGCGCCGCCAGTTGTTCGTAAAGAAATTAAGGAATTGATTGAGCAGCTGGGGATTGACGATGTGCAAACTGCTTATGATGAAGCCGTTTCTGTAGCGATATTCTTTTTGTGGCGAGAATTTGGCGGTAATCTCAACATTGGTATTGAGTCATTTAAAACCCGTTGTCGCCAAGAAGGGAACAAATGGTCACAAAATGTTCTGGTCTTGGATATTGGCGGGGGAACAACAGATTTAGCTTTGATTGAACTCACTTTAGAAGATAAAACCCCTACTTTTGCCAATTATGAAGACCGAGGTTTGGGAGGACGGTATTATAAACTTACACCGAAACTGTTAGGTTCATCCGGTCATTTACAATTGGGTGGTGAGTTAATTACACTGCGAATTTTTAGATTATTGAAAGTTGCGATCGCTGACTTTTTGTTAGTAGCAGTAACAACAGGTGATATCGAAAGCGAAAAGCTAGAAGATTTAATTAATTCAGAGTTAAATGAGCGTTTCTTAGAACAAGGCAAATTTAAAAGCGGCAGCCTTTTAAAATGTCTAGATAGAGAGAATCCAGAAGGTGACGTTGCTTACAAAGATGCCCTAGATACTGCCGAGAAAGTATTACCTACCCGTTGGCAACAAGCACCTCAACGTTTGCAAACCTTTTATACTCTGTGGGATCATGCAGAAGCAGCTAAACTCAAACTTGGGCAATCAACCACAGATAATTCTCTATTGACGTTCACTCTTTGTGAACAGCAAATTTCGGAACTGCTCACCCAAAATGGTGTTAAATTACAGGTTAAAGATCCAAATAACATCTGCGTTACTTTAGATAGTCAGCAATTTGAACGAGCTGCTTCTTCAGCAATAAAAGAAGCGATCGGTATTGCCAAAGGACTAATGGAAAGTCGTTTACGTTCTCAAGATACTACCAAAGATTTCAGAAACTCTCTAAAAGTTGATTGGTTAATTCTGTCTGGCAAAACTTGCAATCTCGATTTAGTACAACGCCAAATCTACCAAGAATTTAGCAACTCTCCATATTTTGTCTGGAATCCAGAACGGATTACCTTTGTGCTGGAATTTACTAAGCTAGCCACATCCGCTGGTGCTTGCTATGCCGAGAAGTTGCGGAGACTAAGATTTGATCCAGAAGAATCCAAAGCATTACTGCGTAAGGGAGCCAACCAGCTAGAAATTGATGTCAAAAACCTCTTTTATTATCTGCCTTGCAACTTCAAACGCAAAACCCAAACCAACGATTTGCTACCAATATTCAAAGCAGGACAAGAACTGTATCAACTCGCGCCTTGGGAGGCGGTAGCAAAAGTTCGGACTGCTTGGCAAGGGATACAATTGACCAACATCATTTACCGTCAGGACTACGAAGATGGAGATTTAAGACTTTGGGGTAGCTTTGACGGCAGAAACCTTATGGAGAAACTTAGAATAAATGAGTCTGAATTTCTCAAAAAAATTAAAGTCCAATTTGAGATTGATCAAACACTTCAGTTTAGCGTGCTGCTTTGTCAAGGAAATCCCCATTATTTAATTGACGTTCCTGGCATTGATGTAGGATCAGCAATAATGGCAGGTTCCGGGAAAGAAGGATCAGCGTTGTTTGCCGATGGTAAATTGAAGTGGAATATCGCAGTTGAACGTCCTTACAAAGACTTAAATGATGGTGATATCGCCGTCAATGTGATTGAGTCAGCAACCGTTGATCAACCACATGCCTATCATTTGGTGTTTGAAGTAGGCAATGATGATGGTACGCTCCAAGAATTTCACTATCTACGCGATGGCACACCGCAATCAGGAAGTGGGTTAATCAGTAACTCCTTGCCTCATTTCCCACAAACTGGCCAGCACACTTTTTATGTTTATCAAACAGATGCCGAAACCAACACCAAAAAATGGATGCGAATTGGCGCACTCAGCAAACCAGATATTACCACAGATTACCCTTGCCAATATCGTGTGACTCTCGATGATAAAGGCATTCTGCGGATGCACGCTGGTGAAGTGCCTTACTGGACATCGAAAAATCAAGAATGCCTCAAGCAAGAGGGATGTGTTTTTTATACTGAATTAGACTTGCAACCCAACGAAGTCGATAAAGAACGTGATCCGTTTTGCGGCATACATTAAGCTTGCCTCACGCAGAGACGCAGAGACACAGAGGTTTTCTCTGCGACTCTGCGCCTCTGCGTGAGATAGAAAAAAAGTGACATTCATGCAGCATCTACATCAGTTATTAAAAATAGAAAACTCAAAACTAGCTCAATTACTGCGGTTTAGTCTGTACGGACTAGAGGCTACTTTAAATCAGGCTCGCACAGAATTTCCACTAGATCCTGGATCTGAAATATGCGATGAGGTACTGCAAGAACTTCATAGCTTATTACAACCCGCTGTAGCTGCACCTCTACAACAAGACTCTGGCTGGGAAGATATGCCGCTCCCAAATGCTTTAAAACTAAGTCATCTTCGAGAAGCTTTCGATTCTGACCCAGAACTTGGTTATTATCTGGGTAATTCTCCATTACAAAGCCAAACTGACTCAGATTTGTGGAACGAAATTCAACGCAAGTTACTACGAGTTCCAGAGGATTTGGCTACATCTTGGCGACAGCGTAGCTTGGCTCTGGCTCAAGAAGCTGGTGCAAGAGAGAATAATTCTAATCTCTATCAACTGCCCTTTTTCCGAGATGAAATTATCTACCCTGGACTTAGCGGTACTGTTAGAGCTAGGGGATTGTGTTTATCTCAAAAAGCACTGTCAAATTCGGAAATTGTCCAAAATAATGAATCTGGGAATTTATATTTACTAGCTGGGTTACTGCTAATTTGTATAAAATTTATCGAACTAGACCCAGATTTACATCATGCCTTAAAAAGCGTTTTTGGCTTTGATGTAATCTCTTTGTACTCCAATCCAGAACAGCAAAATCAATACATTAATGCTTTAGGCGATCGCTTCGAGCGCACCCAAAAGGCTGAGGAAAATGCTGAGCCACTGTTAACTTTGCGTGCTTGGATTGACATGGATGAGGCAATACATTCTTTAGTATTTGTACCACCTGCTGAGCGTTATTCCTGGTGGGGTAAGCTACAACAAGAATCGCGGCGTATTTTGAAAAAAGTTGCTGATCAGGCAAATGCAGCAGGTTATGAAGTGCGGATTCGTCAATTATCGGGACTATATGCAGATATCTGTGCTTTATCTAAAGATGACCTGCAACTAAATTGTGGAGGAGTTCCAGGGGAAGTTTTGACTTGTCTTCGGCTGTATGCGCGAATTAATCAAGAAGAATCTCTAGGTCGTGTACTATTTCGCTCATCACGGTAGTTGCTGATGCTCTATAACCACACCACCAAGAATACATACAAAAAGGCAGATTCTATAGTTACAAAGTATATTTTATAACTATATTATGAAATTCTACCTTTCCCAGTGGGAAATATATGAAGTGAGCGCTCAAGTACAGGGAAAGGAGAGATTATGCCGTTAAATCCGATAATTTCAGGTTATGACTTAACGGAAATCATATATGAAGGCATTAATACCATTGTTTACCGTGCTCAGGCAAAAAAAAACCAGCAGCCTGTCATGCTCAAAGTTCTCAAGGCAGAGTATCCCACTCTTGAACAGATTACTCGCTTCAAGCACGAATATAAAACTACAGAAAATCTCAACTGTGAAGGTATTATCAAAGCCTATGGCTTAGAAAGCCATCAAAACAGTTTGGTGTTAGTGGCAGAAGACTTTGGTGGTGTGAGTCTCAAGCAATTTATTTCCCAACAAAAGTTGTCTGAAGTTTCCTTTCTCAAAATTGCTATACAACTAACAAAAGCTCTTTTGTGGCTGCATCAGAAGCAAATTATTCACAAAGATATTAAACCCGCCAATATCATCATTAATCCACAAACGGGAATTGTCAAAATTACTGACTTCAGTATCGCCTCATATTTAGATAAAGAAACACCACAACTAACTAACCCCAGCCAACTAGAAGGAACTCTTGCCTACATGTCTCCTGAACAAACCGGGAGAATGAATCGCACTGTAGATTACCGCAGTGATTTTTACTCATTGGGTGTCACATTTTATGAGATGCTAACAGGTCAACTGCCTTTTGTGAGTGACGATTTACTCGAGATAGTTCACTGTCATATTGCCAAGCAAGCAATATCAATTGAACAGTTGAATCCAGAGGTTTCTGGAACTATTGCTGCCATTGTCGTGAAATTGATGGCGAAAAATGCTGAAGACCGCTATCAAAGTGCCGCCGGATTATTAGCTGATTTGGAATTCTGTCTTGAGGAACTCACAGTCAAGGGAATTTCTAATTTTATCCCAGGACAACGCGATCGCACTTCTCAATTACTGATTTCACAACAGTTGTATGGACGAGAACGAGAAGTTTCTACTTTATTAGCAGCATTTGAGCGCATTAGCCAAGGCAAGAGCGAAATCATGTTGGTTTCTGGCTACTCTGGCATTGGTAAGTCATCGCTGGTAAATGAAGTGCATAAACCAATCGTCAGGCAAAGGGGTTATTTCATTCATGGTAAATTTGATCAATTTAAACGCAATATTCCCTATGCTTCTGTAATTCAAGCATTTCAATCTTTGATGCAGCAACTATTAACTGAAAATACTGAAAGGCTCGAAACTTGGAAAGAAAAATTGCTCCAAGCGTTATGTAAAAATGGTCAAATCATCATTGATGTCATTCCAGAAGTTGAATTAATCATCGGCAAACAACCAGTAGTTCTGCAATTAGGTGCAACAGAAAGCCTTAACCGCTTCAATCGAGTTTTTCAGTCTTTCATTCAAGTCTTTACTCAAAAGTCACATCCCCTAGTAGTATTTTTGGATGACTTACAGTGGGCTGATTCTGCCTCGCTAAAATTAATTCAGGTATTAATGACTAATCCAGATAGTCAATATTTGCTGTTAATTGGGGCATATCGAGATAACGAAGTCAGTCCCACCCATCCCTTAATGAGGACTTTGGAAGACATCCAAAAAGCAAACACAATTATTAACGATATCGTATTAAGCCCATTAGAATTACCCCATGTATACCAAATAGTTGCGGATACGTTAGGTGATTTAGAAAAAATTCCAGCAATAGCGGAACTGTTATTTAACAAAACTCAGGGCAATCCCTTCTTTTTGACTCAATTACTCAAAGCACTTTACCAAGAAAATCTACTTAAATTTGATTTTATCCAAGGAATCTGGTTGTGGGATATTCAGCAAATCCAAACAGTGAATATTGTAGATAAAGGTGTTGTCGAGTTAGTTGCAAGCAATATACAAAAGCTGCCAGAGGCTACTCAAACAGTGTTACAGTTAGCGGCGTGTATTGGGAATCGCTTCAGCTTAGATGTATTAGCAACTGTGAGCGCCATGCCTCTACAAAAGGTAGCACAAGCGTTGCAACCAGCTTTGCAATTAGGTTTAATTTTGCCCCATAAGAATGAATACCGCATACCTCTACTATTTGCTACGGAAGAGTTAGCAGATTTAGGATTTGATAACTTGAATATTACCTACCGATTTTTGCATGATCGCGTCCAACAAGCCGCCTACTCATTAATTCCTGATAATCAAAAACAAGTCACACATTTAAAGATTGGTCAGCAGTTGTTGCAAAACACTCCCGCTGATCAATTAGAGGAAAATATTTTTAATATTATTAATCAATTAAATGTCGGTGCTGACCTGATCACACAATCAGAACAGCAGCAACTAGCTGAACTAAATTTGTTCGCTGGACGCAAAGCTAAGGCAGCAACAGCATATATAGTAGCGATCGCTTATTTAACCACAGGTTTAAAACTTCTAGCAATAGATAGCTGGCTTGATCAATATGACTTGACTTTGACATTAGTAGTTGAAGCCGCCGAAGCAGCCTATCTAGGTGGTGACTATGAGCAGATGGAGCAGTTAACAAGCCTTGTACTACAAAATGCTCACACGTTACTTGACAAAGTGAAGGTCTATGAAGTCAAAATTCAGGCTTATGTAGCACAGAGCAGACAACTCGAAGGTATTAAAACTGCACTAACTGTTCTAGAACTTTTAGGGGTGATATTTCCCGACCAGCCTAGTCAAGCAGACATTAACCAAAGTTTGCAAGAAACCCAATTCGCACTTACAGGAAAGTCCTTTGAGGATTTAATTGACCTCCCAGAGATGACCGATCCCCAAATGCTAGCAGTGATGCGGATTATTGGGACAGTTACCGCCGCAGTATATCAAGCAGTACCGATGTTGCTGCCGCTAATTGTATTTAAGCAGGTGAGGTTATCAGTAAAATACGGTAATGCCCCAGTGTCTACCCTCGCATATGCCTGGTATGCAGTGATTCTCTGCGGAGTCATGGGAGATATTGATGCAGGCGATCGCGCTGGTCAATTAGCATTAGGTTTACTATCTCGTTTAAAGGGTAAGGAACTCAGAGCTAGTACCTTCAACATGGTTTACCCCTTCGTTAAACCCTGGAAGCATCACATTCAAGAGTCTCTAATACCGCTACTAGATGCACATCATAGCGGTTTGGAAACAGGCGATCTAGAATACTCTGCCTACTGTGCTTATAATTATTGCTCCCTTTCTTATTTCCTTGGCAAAGAACTGATAGCCCTAAAACCAGAGATCGCAACCTATAGTCAAGCTTTGGATCAAATCAAGCAGGAAGTTGCTCATAACTATCTCAAAGTATTTCAGCAATCTGTATTAAATTTAACTAGTGATCAACAGTGTACCTGGAAGTTGCGAGGTGTAGCATACAACGAAGAAATTATGCTGCCATCACATTTAAAGGCAAATGATCGCTATGCGATCGGCACGTTATACATTAACAAACTAATTCTTTGCTACTTATTTGCGGAGTATTACCAGGCGGTTGAAGTAGCTGACCATGCCAAAGATTATCTAGATGGGGTAACTGGATCTTTCATGGTTCCAGTATTCCACTTTTATGATTCTCTCACTCAGCTTGCTATTTTGCCGCAGACACAAGGGACAGAAACAGAAACCTTGTTATTACGGGTAATTGCAAATCAGGAAAAACTCAAGCAGTGGGCAGAACATGCGCCAATGAATCATTGGCACAAGTTTTGTTTAGTAAAAGCTGAATATCATCGAGTACTTGGGGAGTGTATGGAGGCAATGGAATACTACGATCGCGCCATCTCTGGAGCCGCAGAAAACGGTTACATTCAAGAAGAAGCACTTTCTCATGAACGCGCCGCAGAATTTTATTTATCACTAGGTAAGAAAAAGATTGCCCAAGTTTATATGACTGAGGCGTATTACAGTTACAACCGTTGGGGTAGTTTAGCCAAAGTCAAAGATTTAGAAAAGCGACATCCTGAATTAATTCTTCGCAGCAATACTGCGATCGCTCCTACAAGCAGCATAGCTAAAACACTAAAATCAGATGTGTCCATGACCACACACTCTACTACAAGCAGTGGTGAAAATCTGGACATCGTTACAGTGATGAAAGCAAGTGAGGCGATTACTAACGAAATCTCTTTAGAAAGTTTACCTCGCACACTCCTACACATCATCTTAGAAAATGCTGGTGCTCAAAAAGGTTGCCTAATTTTAGAAAAAGACAATCAACTATTTATCGAAGCAATTGATAGCAGTTTTAATGAATCACAAATTGTCTTGCGAGCAATTCTTGTAGAAGAAAGTGAAGTTATTCCCAAAAAGCTCATAAATTATGTAGCAAGAACTCAGCAACCATTGGTAATCAGAGATGCGACAACTGATCCCATATCTAACAAAGACCCATATATTCAACAATATGAATGCAAATCAGTATTGTGCGTCCCCATTTTTTACCAAAGTAAGTTTATCGGTATATTTTATCTAGAAAATAATCTAGTGACTGGGGCATTTACTCCTGAGCGTTTAGAACTTCTAAAGATATTATCCTCTCAAGCTGCGATCGCTATCAAGAATGCTCGTCTTTATGCCAAAGAACAAGAAAAATCTCAAGACTTAGAAATAGCTCTTTCACAACTCCAACAAACTCAAACTCAACTCGTCCACACAGAGAAAATTTCTTCTCTAGGGCAGCTTGTCGCGGGAGTTGCCCATGAGGTTAATAATCCAGTTAGCTTCATTTTTACCAACCTATCCCATGCCAAGCAATATGTTCAAGACTTAATTAATCTATTGCATCTTTACCAGAAGTATTTGCCTAATCCACCAGCAGAAATTGCAAACGAAATTGAGGCAATTGATCTAGACTTTCTGTTAGAAGATTTACCAAATATGATTTCTTCAATGAACTTGGGAACCAGACGTATTCGAGATATTATGCAATCTCTGCGTAACTTTTCACGCAACGATGGTTCAGACAAAAGGGCAGTTGATATTCATGAAGGAATTGAAACCACACTGATGATATTATCGCATCGCCTAAAAGCTAATCCAGACCGTCCAGCGATTCAAATTATTAAGAATTACGGTGATTTACCCAAAGTTGCTTGTTATCCTGGGCAACTAAATCAGGTGTTTATGAACTTGTTAGCTAATGCCATTGATGCCCTAGAAGAATCTAACCAAGAAAAGACTTTTGCTTATTTAGAACAGAATCCTAATATCATCACTATTTGCACTACATCAGATAACCATCAAGTTACAATTCGCATCTCTGATAATGGACTTGGAATGTCAGAATCAGTGCAGCAAAAAGTTTTTCAAGCTTTCTTTAGCACAAAACCAGAAGGCAAAGGTACAGGTTTAGGACTGTCGATTAGTTATCAGATAATCACAGAAGCCCACAGTGGTACATTCCAGTGTTTATCTTCCCCTGGTAATGGTGCAGAGTTTGCAATTCAGATTCCAATACTAGAGACTGCAAACAGCTAAAAAAATTAAATATTATTAAAACTTGCTGGCTATAGTCTTAGTTTTGGAACCTTTTAAATAGATAACAATGGCAATACCTGATTATCAAAAGATAATGCTTCCCTTACTTAAATATGCAAGTGATGGTCAAGAACACTCTATGAGAGAAGTCATTGGAGCGTTAGCAGATCAGTTTAATTTAAGTGAATATGAACGCAAAGAATTATTACCTAGCGGTCAACAACCAGTATTTGATAATCGGGTAGGATGGGCAAGAACATACTTGAAAAAAGCAGGTTTATTAGTCACTCCAAAAAGAGGATATTTTGAGATTACAGAACAAGGTATAAACGTAGTTAGACAATCCCAAAAAGAGATAGATGTTCAATTTCTTAGCCAGTTTCCTAACTTTATTAACTTCAAGAGTTTAAAAAAGCAAGATGATAAGCTTAGTTCTGATTTTAATGAAATATTGGAAACAACTCCCCAAGAATCTATAGAACTAGGGCATCAAAAAATCCGCAAAGAATTGTAAATAGATTTAATTGCACGTGTTAAAAACATTTCACCAGATTTTTTTGAAAGACTTGTTATCGATTTACTTATCAAAATGGGTTATGGAGGTTCAAGGCGTGATGCGGGGAAAGCCATTGGTAAAAGTGGCGACGGTGGAATTGATGGGATAATTAAAGAAGATAAATTAGGATTAGATGTTGTTTATATCCAAGCTAAAAGATGGGATTCTAATGTTATAGGTAGACCAGAAATCCAAAAATTTGTTGGCGCGTTATATGGGCAAAGAGCAAAAAAAGGAGTATTTATTACCACTTCTAATTTTACTCAAGATGCAAAAAGATATGTATCAGGAATAGATATAAAGGTTGTACTAATAGATGGACAAGAATTAGCACAATTGATGATTGATAACAATGTAGGTGTATCAACAGTATCAGTTTATGAAATAAAGAAGATAGATTCAGACTATTTTACAGATAGTTAAGTATTCCTTTTATTAGGAATATCTAGATAATGCAAATAATTGATATTAAGCATAAAACCACAAAAATTATTTGATTAAAAGTATACTCAAAAGACCTCTATAATATCCTAGTGTAGAATTAATTTTAAACAATAGCGGGTTAAAATTAAAAGGTCATGTATTGTCAATAAACTAGCTGATATGACATCCAATAATTACATATAGTAGCTGAGGTTTAATGAAGTGAGTCAGGTTTTAAGCTTGGAATTAAGTGATGAAGTCTACGCGGTATTGCAACAACAAGCTGAGGTTGCAGGCGTATCTCTTGCAGAATGGGTAGCTACTTCTATAGAACGGCAGTATGGTTCTCCAAGATATGAAAAGTCGCAAACTGAAATAGAGAAACAAGCAGCTCGCCAACGCTTCCGAAGTCATGCTGGAGCAATTAACTTAGGTTACGCTACAGGAGCAGACAATGAAAGTATTGATGCTGATTTGGCGATAGCATATAACGATACGCTTGAGGAAACAAATTGAGTGCTTCTACTTGATACATCTGGGCTGCTTTGCTATATCCACAGTGGTGAACCAGAACATCAAAAAGCGATTGAGTTTCTCGATAGTGTTAGTGAGAGCTTAACTCACAGCTATGTTTTAGCAGAGTTTATTGCACTAGCTCAAGTCCGTCGCTTCCCACGTACAGCAGCACTAATATTTATGAATGATTTGTTAGAAAATCCAGATATCGAGACGGTATGGATTAATGAGTTATTGCATCGAGAAGCAGTTAAACTTCTAGTGGCGCGGCAAGACAAGACCTATTCTCTATGCGATGCTGTCAGCTTTGTATTGATGCGTCAGCGTGGTGTCACTGACGCGCTAACCACCGATCACCATTTTGAGCAGGAAGGCTGTCGACGTTTATTATTACCCCAAGCGTGACTATTTCTACGAATTATGATTAAAAGTCCGCTACGTTATCCTGGTGGTAAGTCAAAAGCAATAAATCAAATCGTTGAATACTTGCCAGAGAATTTTGCTGAGTTTAGAGAGCCTTTTGTGGGTGGTGGTTCTGTATTTATCTATTTAAAGCAAAAGTTTCCTGATCTAAAGTTTTGGATTAACGATTTAAATCGTGAGCTATTCCTGTTCTGGAAGTGTGCTCAATGTGATATAGCTAATTTAGTTAAAGAAGTTCGTCATATTAAAGATAAATATACAGATGGTAAATTGCTATTTTTAGAATTAACAAGTGTAGATGTAAACAATTTATCTGATTTAGAAAGAGCAGTGCGCTTTTTTGTTTTGAATCGAATTACTTTCTCTGGAACTGTAGAATCAGGTGGTTTTTCTCAGGAAGCTTTTCATAAACGATTTACTGATACTTCAATAGAACGCCTAGAAAAATTAGAGAATATCCTAACAAAAGATGTCCAAATTACTAATTTTGATTATAGTCATCTATTAAATACAGAAAATAAAAACGTATTTTTGTTTTTAGACCCGCCGTATTATGGTGCAACTAAATCAAAGTTATATGGTAAAGATGGGGACTTGCACACATCTTTTGACCATCAGAAATTTGCTGAACTTTTGCATCAATGTCATCATCCCTGGTTAATAACTTACGATAATTCACTGCAAATTCGAGAAAACTTTAAATCAGCCAATATTGCAGAGTGGGAATTGCAGTATGGCATGAATAACTACAAGCAGAATGGTGCTGCTAAAGGAAAAGAGTTATTTATTACTAACTATGAAGTTCAATATGATGTAGACAAAAAAGCAAATAACAAGAATTCTGTTAATTCAGCTTTGCAGTTAAGCCTTGATATTTGAAGTAAGCTTTGCTGCTAGTCTCCCATTTTTCGGTAGGATAGCTCCCATGCCCCTCAATTTAGCTATACCCTACAATACACAAACCTGAGTTATGACAACTTCCCCAATCTCTACGCTAGAACCTTCTGCTAGTTGGTATATCCTGCTGCAACAATTAATAGATGGACAATCATTGTCCCAAACTCAAGCTGCTGAATTGATGCAAGGGTGGTTAACTGAAGCCATTCCCCCAGAGCTATCGGGGGCAATTTTAACAGCGCTGAACTTTAAAGGGGTTTCCGCTGAAGAGTTAACTGGTATGGCAGAAGTATTACAATCCCAATCTTCGCCACTCAGCACTCAGCACTCAGCACGGACTAAACCAGAGCTATCCGCTAACAGCACTGTAATAGATACCTGTGGCACTGGCGGAGATGGGTCATCAACTTTTAATATTTCCACAGCGGTTGCCTTTGTTGCCGCTGCTTATGGTGTACCGGTCGCAAAGCATGGTAATCGCTCGGCGTCAAGTCTCACGGGAAGTGCTGATGTTTTGGAGTCCTTGGGTGTAAACCTAAGTGCTTCTAGCGAAAAGGTGCAAGCGGCACTACAAGAAGTAGGGATCACTTTCTTATTCGCGCCTGGTTGGCATCCAGCACTCAAGGCGGTTGCTCAATTGCGGCGAACTCTGAAGGTGCGGACTGTGTTTAATTTACTTGGGCCGTTAGTGAATCCTTTGCGTCCCACTGGGCAGGTGGTAGGGCTATATACTCCCAAGCTTTTGGCTACTGTTGCTCAAGCGTTAGATAAGTTAGGCAAGCAAAAGGCAATTGTTCTGCATGGGCGAGAAAAATTGGATGAAGCTGGGTTAGGAGATTTAACTGACTTGGCGGTGTTATCAGACGGTGAGGTACAGTTAACTACAGTCAATCCCTTAGAGTTGGATTTAACACCTGCTCCCATAGGTATGCTCCGGGGTGGGGATGTCGAAGAGAATGGGTCAATTCTCAAAGCGATATTACAAGGTAAGGGAACTCAGGCGCAAAAGGATGCAGTGGCTTTAAATGCATCATTGGCGCTGCAAGTAGCTGGTGCTATACCATTGTTAGACCACGCTCAAGGTATTAGTATCGCTAAGGATATCCTTCAAACTGGTGTCGCTTGGTCGAAGTTGGAGCAGTTAGTCCAGTTTCTTCGGGATTAATCTCTGAGTGTGATTGCGGACGAAATTCTACGACATTACGTTTAATAGTGACATCGTAGTTGCCAAAAAAGTCATGTCCCAGAAGTCCCGTTTCTAGTTCTAAGCCTGCGATCGCAACTGGGACTCTATTCACCATTACCCCGCCAACTTCCATTGAATTAATATAACCAACGGGAAATTCCACAGCCTTGGAACTAGCTGTGTTTGCCCTAGCTTTACCCACTGGCACTACCCCTAAAGCGTTCGCCATCTGTTGAGTAATTACAGTACCACTGGCTCCGGTATCTACAATCATCTCAAATTGCTTTTGACCATTGAAGGTAACTGCAATAATTGGTGTTCCACCAACTCGCCTTCTGATCGGGGCTGTAAATACTTCTTCTTGGGTGAGCAATGCTGATGAAGGCACTGGCTTTGGTGGTAATGGTCTTGTTTGTACAGGAGCAGACAGAGGTGGAGTGAACTTTGGTGTAGTTGCTGTCTGAGGAACCGTAACTATTACCCTCTGGGGTTTGACAACTGGCGGCGGAGGGCTAGGATTAGCTTTGCGCTGAGCATATTTGATTCGGCGCTCATATTCTGTGATTTTTGTTTGGGCGAGTCCAAACTCTTGACTTTGTGGCTCCACGTTTTGCATCAGCGCGATCGCTTCTCGAAACTGACTCGCGACTAAGCGCCAATCCTCTGAGGATTGAGCAGATTGGCTGATACTTAAAGCGCTGGAGGCTTTGTCTAGCCCCAGTTCAAAAAAACTTGGTTCAATTTCAGATGGTTCTGGTGATTGTGCTTGTGGTCTAGCTGGTGTTGTTGGTTCAGCAGGCTGTACCGCCGCCAAATCCCCGATTGGTGCGGATTCATTGCTACCAGTTGCAGGATTGTTGTCTTCACTACAGGCAACACTCAAAACCGTCAGGGCACTTGACAGGAAAATTAGGGCTGCACGGGATAAAAAAGACTGAAGCATAATTAATTTTAATCTTAACTGCCCAAGCTTCTTCAAATCTACTTCTACTTCCGATTCCCCTATTAAATAATTTTTGGATGTTTAATTTTTAATTTTTAATTAATTCTCCTGAAAACTTCTAATTGCCCAACTCATGGGATAATTAACAATCGCAGTATTTAAGGACTGGGAACTAAACTCTTCCCAATACCCGTTCTCCAACCCTCACACCTAAACATTTTGCCTTCATCGCCTATGCCTCTGACTGACGCAATACCTGCTCTACTTGTCCTGGCAGATGGAACCACTTATCGCGGTTGGTCTTTCGGTGCTACGGGAACCGCGATTGGGGAAGTGGTGTTTAACACTGGCATGACTGGATATCAAGAAGTTCTGACCGATCCTAGTTATCGCGGTCAGATTGTCATTTTTACTTATCCTGAATTGGGGAACACTGGCGTCAATGCCGAAGATGAGGAGTCAGATCGACCACAAGTGCGGGGTGCGATCGCTCGGAATATTTGTCACCGCCCAAGTAACTGGCGATCGACACAATCCTTACCTGACTACCTAAAACAGAACCAAGTACCAGGCATTTATGGTATTGATACCCGTGCTCTCACCCGCAAAATTCGGATGTTCGGAGCCATGAATGGTGGTATTTCCACATCCATCCTTGATGAGGCAGAATTGCTAGAGCAGGTACAGGCTGCTCCTAGTATGGCAGGATTAAATCTGGTTCGCGAAGTCACTACCCCAACAGTTTATGAATGGTCAGATCCCACAATCCCCGCCTGGGAATTCAACTCGGAGGCTGCTGGCAATCTGGGAAAACCCTTTACTGTTGTTGCCCTTGACTTTGGCGTCAAACGTAATATCTTACGTCGCTTGGCAAGTTACGGTTGCCAGGTAATTGTGGTTCCCGCTGATACTCCACCAGAGGAAATTCTCAACTATAATCCAGATGGTATTTTTCTTTCTAATGGCCCTGGTGATCCCGCTACAGTAACCGAAGGTATTGAAACCACTAAGGCTTTGCTGCTGAGCCAAAAACCCATTTTTGGCATTTGTATGGGACACCAAATTTTAGGTCATGCCCTAGGAGCAGAAACTTTTAAACTTAAATTTGGTCATCGTGGTTTAAATCAGCCTGCGGGTTTACAACAAAGGGTAGAAATTACCAGCCAAAACCACAGTTTTGCTATTGATCCAGGCTCTCTACCCACAACAATTGCAGAAATCAGCCATCTAAACTTAAACGATCGCACCGTTGCCGGGGTACGTCACAAATCTCTGCCTGTGTTCTCCGTACAATATCATCCAGAAGCCAGTCCTGGCCCTCACGATGCTGATTACTTGTTTGAGCAATTTGTCCAAGCAATGCAAACAGCACGCGAAACTGCAATAGCCGAAGTGAGGTAAAAATGGAGATTAGAGGGACTGGGGACTGGGGACAAGGAGGACAAGGAAGAATTATTGAACAGGTTTCTCCCTTGTCTCTTCTCGATGCCCGATCCCCAATCCCTGATCCCCAATCCCTTCCTACTCCAGCAGATTGTAGACAACTTGCACAAAAAACATCTATACTTGAGCGTTCACTTTCACTCATGAGGAGGGAATTATTGCTGAGCCACTGAATCTAACCGTGAGCCTGAGAGGCACTCGTGAAGTCCGGGATAACTGTCAGCTATTCCGCCTCACAGGTTTGTTAGATGCCTTTTCTGAGCCAACATTTCGCAAGGTACTTGGCGGCAAGATTGACGAGGGCCCCAAGCACATTATTTTGGATCTCTCACAAATCGACTTTGTTGATAGCTCTGGCTTGGGTGCTCTAGTACAACTAGCCAAGCAAGCTCAAAATGCTAACGGCACCTTCCAAATTGTCACGAATGCCCGCGTAACTCAAACGGTCAAGCTTGTTCGCTTAGAGAAGTTTCTCTCCCTGCAACCAACAGTTGAAGCGGCTCTAGAAAACGTCAAGTCGTCTTAATTGCTTGATCCGAGAGTTGAATTCAGCTATCCGATGCTTAATCTGGATAGCTTAATTTTTAAAACTTCTGGCGAGAAAACCTCTCTCCTTGTGGGAGAGGCAAGCCAGTTGAGCTATTATTTATTTTTAAAGCTGACCGAATAAAGGATATAGACAGCCAGTGCTTTGCGGTGTAGTTGGCTATGATATTGGATAGAAGTTAGAGAAAGCTTTAGTGGTTTAGCTAGTAGATTGATTTACAAACCGGGTTTACTCAATACTTCAGATCATTACTTACCAGGTAAAGATGGCAGTATAGTCACTTAGAAAAATAGCTTTAATGTTAGTGTCAAAATATTACCCTATCTTAGGCATATACCACAAGAACCAGGTTGAATTAAATTGATCACTATCTACATCACGGTGATCTAGCAATGTCAACTCTTAATCACAAAGATAAAATTTAGTAAGTAATTTTGATAGTGTTGATTATGCTAGGTATACTAGCATGGCATACTTCATAAAGAATAAACACTATTTTGCGAAGAATGCCCCACAATGTCGCCCGTCAAGGAATGATTCACTTGTGAAGTCAAAGGAGGAATTATTAAATGGACTAGATGCAGCTCCTAATCAGAATTCATCTTGGACTCAAGCACTCTTGGCAAACACAGTGCTATTACCTCAGCAAATTCCCCTCTCACAACTGCAACAAATTTCTCCAGCAGCTCTTGCGTATTTGGGGGATGCAATTTATGAACTATATGTTAGGATGTTTTATTTGCTGCCACTGCAACGACCAGAGACTTACCATCGTCTGGTAGTGGCACAGGTAAGAGCAGAAACACAAGCGCTACATTTGCGATCGCTAACTCCTCATCTGAGGGAAACAGAATTAGAAATTGTCCGACGGGGTCGAAACGCCGCCACAGGACGCCCGAAGAGAGTTGATCCCGGAATTTATCAACAGGCAACAAGTTTAGAAACATTAATTGGCTATCTGTATCTCACCGATTACCAACGCTTAACCGAACTGTTACAAATACTCAATCTAGAGCAACAGTGAGAACTCATAAAGAGCGATCGCTAAATTCAGTAGAGTAATTCAATAAATTTAGGTAATCGAGATATAAGCTACACCCAAAACTCATTATGGCGAGTAAACCAAGAAAAATGAAGACTTCAGGCGAATCTAATCGTGGGCAACCCCTAAAAATTCAGGGCAAGCGTGTTGTTGCCAATCCTATTCGCAATCCGAGAAATGGAGATGGGAATCCCATTTCTAGCAATTCACGCTCACATCGCAACTTTTCGCATCCATCCCCATCCACGAAATCACCAGAAGATAGCGATCTCATCTACGGTCGCCATCCAGTATTGAGTGCGTTGCAAAATCAGCGCGGTCTTAACCGCATCTGGATTACCACCCGTCTGCGTTACGATCCCAGCTTTCACCATTTGCTTCTCCAAGCCAAGGAAAATGGCACAGTCATTGATGAAGTAGAACCTAAGCGCTTAGACCAAATCACCAACGGGGCTAATCACCAAGGTGTGGCAGCGCAAACTGCTCCCTACGACTATGTTGAATTGCCGGATCTGATTGAACGGGCAAAATCTTTAACTGATCCTGTAATTGTAGTGGCTGACGGGATCACAGACCCGCATAACTTGGGGGCAATTATTCGTACTGCCGAAGCAATAGGCGCTCAAGGACTGGTGATCCCCCAACGAAGGGCATCTGGGATCACATCAACAGTTGTAAAAGTAGCAGCAGGTGCTTTAGAAAACTTTTCTGTCGCTAGAGTTATTAACCTTAGCCGCGCTTTGGAAGAATTAAAAGAAGCTGGCTTTTGGATTTACGGCACGGCTGCAAGCGGAAGCGAACCCCTGCATACAGTTAATTTCAGTGGCCCGATAGTTTTGGTAATTGGCTCTGAAGGCGAAGGTCTAAGTATGTTAACCCAGCGTTGCTGCGATGTTTTAGTATCGATTCCCTTACAGGGCAAGACTCCCAGTCTTAATGCTTCAGTAGCAGCGGGTATGGCACTTTATGAGATTTATCGCCAAAGGTCGTTAAATACGCTGTACCTAAATAAATTACAAAAAATCTCTTTGAAAAAAGAAGCGTAAAAGAGTATAAAGAAATGTAAAAGAAAAAAGTCGCATATCGTTCAACACCCTGTACGACCTTTATAAATAGGTGAAAACCATGAAAAAAATTTGGCATAACCTCAAGGAAAGCTTAATTAACGCATTCGATAAACTCGGCTTAGCTTGGTGGGTAGAGATAGTGACACACAACCCCCGTTGTACTTACTACTTTGGGCCATTTCTCAATTCTGCGGATGCAACATTTGCAAGCAAAGGCTATGTAGAAGATTTAGAAGTCGAAGGAGCACAAGGAATTGTTGTAAATGTCAAACGCTGCAAACCTGATAATTTAACGATTGCTGAAGACTTGGGGGAAAGATTTGACCGCAAAGTACAGCCTGCCTTTGGCGGTCAAATTTAAGTTAGGCAAAAGTCAATATAATTCGTAATTCGTAATTTGTAATTTGTAATTTCGAGTTCTAATTACGAATTATCTGGTTAATAGTCAGAAATTCTTGCACTTTGGGCTACTGATTACTAATTACCTGTGGATGTTCTTCCAGCCAAAGGTCAATATCTCTAAGTACCTGCTGGGGAACTTCCCACGGGAAAAGATGGGCAGTATTGGGGTAGAACTGCCACTGACAATTTTTGATGTGTTGAGCAGTTTCTAGGCTGGAATCAACTGTGATGTGGCGGTCTTGGACACCAGCAAGCACCAGACTAGGGCACTCAATTTGTTCTAGATCTAAAAGTCGATTATACCCAGATTGAATTGCGCTGTAGAGGGCGCGAGTGGCAGCAGGTGAAGTTTGCAAATAGGCTGGTACTGCTTCTTGGGCAATGTAATTATAAGCAGTAGATGTATGTTGTTGGATTAAGTAGCGAAAAAGCGATCGCTTGCCAAAAGTTTCAATATTCCACTGCCAACTTGGTTTTATATAATTCAATAGCGCAGCAACACCAGTATACAAATTATCTTGCCAAGTAATGGGGGGATGACTGCCACGCGGTTTTGCTGCTGTTGCCACCAAAATCAGTCCACTAACGCGTTGTGGCAGATGTAATGCCAGTTCCATTCCTAAAATCCCCCCAAGTGACCATCCCAATACTAGACACTTTTCAATCTCAAAGCGGTCTAGCAACGCCTCTAAGTCGGTTAAATGGTCTTGCATGTTAAAACTGCCGTCGAAGCGGCTTTTGCCATATCCACGTAAATCAGGGGCAAAAGTTCGACAGCGTTTTGATAAATGCTCAGTGAAGACAGAAAGACTACGACCAGAACCAGGATGACCGTGTAAGCCCAGAATGGGGAACCCTTGACCTTGGACGTAGACATTGAGATGTGCAGCACCAGTAGTGGTATAACTATGGCGATCGCCCATTACTCCCAGTTCTCCTGTATATTATTCTTCTAATTGTGTCACAGAGCTAGCGGCGAACGATTCTAGCAATACTTTCCTACTTCTCTGTATAACCTCCAGCATAAGTAATCACGCACATTTGCCTATATGTCGCATGAATGCCAAAAGCAACTCCTGTGACTTGAAAAGCTGCGTTAAAAATATTGTGGCGATGACCCCGTGACGGCACTCCATCATCAATAATTAACTGCATAATGATATCTTCGGCTGTATGAGAACCATAGCTAATATTTTCAGCTGCCGTAATTTGCCAATTCCCATAGCGGCTGATGCGAGTAAAAGGATCGCTGCGATCGCTACCAGAGTGACCCGTTGCACCATTTTCTCCTTGGTCTTTGACGTGATCCCTAGCACCTAAAGACATACCTGGCGATATACTTAATGCTCTTACAGGATGGGCAGAATTGAGAAAAGCGATCGCCTCATCAACTGCTTTTACACCTTCCTGAGTTTGCAAATAAACACTATCGGAAATTTTGACTTGCTTACCTTGAAAGCGCTGTTTCCATTTCTCTAGAATCGGCAAGTATGTCTTAGGATTTGTCCGTACCTTGTTCATTTCCGTTATCACTTCTTGTTCCAGCGGCGAGAGACCATGCTCCCGTGGTAACTCAGGAACATCTTTTTGAGGAATTTCCCCTAAAACTTTCCAAAATTGCATCCGATTCATAAATAACCTTACAACTTAGAAGCGACGAAATATATATTTAGCTTCACTGAATGAAAATAAGATTTCGGAGTGACTGGGGATTGAAGGAGTAGAAAAGTGGGGGAGTGGGAGCAGAAGAATTTTAGATTTTAGATTTTGCGGAAAGTTGTAAGGAGGGTTTCCCTCCGTAGCAAACTTTTCAAGACAGATTTTGGATTGAACAATCTAAAATCCAAAATCGCAAATCCAAAATTGAATATGCAGGGGAAGCAGGGGAAGCATGGAAATAAATAACCTCCTGTTTGCTGACTCCTGTCTCCTATCTCCTTCTTATCCCCCCTCAACCTATTTGTCTTTATAGCCACCAGCGTAGTTAATTACACATATTGTTTTGTATGATTTGTGAGTCCCATAAGCAACGCCAGTCACTTTAAAAGCGCCATTAAAGATGTTTGTTCTATGACCGCGATCGCGCACACCATCATCAATAATTAATTGCATAACGATATCTTGGGCAGTGTTTGGCCCATAGCTGATATTTTCGCCTGCGGTTTTTTGCCATGTACCATAGCGATTGATCCGAGTGAAGGGATTGCTACCATCGCTACCATCATGACCTGTAACACCTTTTGGCCCTTGGTCTTTGACGTGATCTCTAGCGCCTAGAGACATACCCTTGGATGCACTCAACGCACCCACAGGACGAGCTGACTTGAGAAATGCGATCGCCTCATCGACTGCTTTTACACCTTCTTGAGTTATCAAATAGGTATTATTGGAAATTTTGACTCTGTTATCTTGGAAGCGCTTTCTATAGTTTTCAATAATCGGAACATACGCCTTGGGATTTGTCCGAACTTTGTTCATTTCATTTATCACCTGTTGTTCCAAAGGCGAAAGGTAACTTGCTTTTGTCAACAAAGTTGGACTCGCTTGCTGGACTATAGGCGGGGTAGATTTTGCCACAGAAGGGCTAGATTGAAACAGTTTATCTGAGCAGCCGACTATCAGGGTTACTGGCAAAAGTACCCAAAATCTAATATGACGCATTAATAAACTCACAATTTTTTCTAAGGTTTAATTTAGTGAATTAGATGCACCACAGAGTTTAAGGAATAGAATTTTAAGCGCACTGAGAAATCTCAGCAGCGGCTTTTTCAGTTCGGACTTCGAGTGCTGATGAGAATTTTGGTAGGTTCGTCAAGGAAAGCGCTCAGAGTATAGATAACTCCGTGATCCTCTTTATTCCCGGAGTGTTTCAAAAATGTCACTTAATGCATGTTGTAACATTAGTAACACTATAACGTAAATAGCAATTTTTACTCAAGTGAACTAAGTACAGCCTTGCATAGCATAAAAATGCAGGGGAAAGTCTGTAGAACCTTTTATCAAAAGTCGGCGAGAAACTCTGTCGCCGCATTAGATACAGAGGTATAGCCACCCGGCTACTTTGAGTATTGAGCATCTGGTGACTTTTACCGATGCCCATGTCCTATGCCCAAAAACTCCATCCCCTTGTAAATGGAGTTTTTGTAGGGTTTTTAGCCATTTAATAGCATGAGGAAGTTGTAAACTTATTTAAGTAATTACATTAACCCGATCTTAACAAATTTTAAATTAGACAGAGTTAGCTGACTCAATTACAAAATTTATGAATAAATTCAACCTCATCCCACCCCTAAAAGGGGATGAGATAACACGAAAGACAGTTGACAGTTAACTGTTAACCGTTAACTGTCAACGGCCTAAAAAAGCGTCTTTCATCACCTACCGAGAAGGAATGGGTTTTCCCGACGCCTTTTTATAAAAATTAAAGAAATAAGCTTAAAAAATGCACAATTTTCACTAAAAAACTTTACTACTTTTTAAGTGATAAAAGCATCAGTATTAATAGATTCAAGAAAAATATTAGAGATTTTGCCTGCTAATTAAGCTAATTTTTGGTAGGCGATCGCTGATTTAGATTTAATTGATCACCTATTTAAGAACATGAGGAGTAAGGAAAATTTCTCCTCTTTACTCCTCATCAGCTACTCCTTACACTTGCTTTAAGTAGAACAGTTTACTAATGCAATAATCCTCTAACTAAAGACGCACATTATTGTTAAATAATTGAGTCTATCTCTAGACATAAGTACAGAGATACAAAAGTTTCACAGTATACATATCTTTGATTATTGCTAGTTGTTGGTCAAAATTAATTAGATATCTTAGAAAAGCTCCGTTTATAAGAGATTAGGCAAGGGAAAAAGATAAAATTTATTTCCTTGCTCCCTTTAGCTTTCCTTTTATCTAGCTTCTGCAAGCAGTATATGTGGCAAGCTTATTGCAGCCATAATCAAGTATTGCTTTTACCTGCATAAGCACATTTCAAAACACACTAACTTACTTAGCATTAGCCAATATACTTTCAATATCTGATAGCTGTACCACTCCTGAGAAACCAGGATTATTGATTATAAAGAAGGGTGTGCCAGAAACTCCTAATTTTTCAGCTAGCTGGATATCTTTTCCAATAGCGGGAGTAGCAAGAGTGCGATCGCGTTCAAATTTCGCCAAATCTAGATTCAGATTTTTGGCAATATCCAAATACAACTCCTCACTCAGTTGCTTTTGATTAGTAAACAAGGCATCATGATATTCCCAGAATTTACCTTGCTGATTTGCTGCCCAAGCTGCTGTTGCAGCTGGCAATGCATTACTATGAATTGTAATCAAAGGTAAATTCTTGTAAATTAATTTTACATTATCCTGATGTGCTAATAACTGTTTCAGGGTTTTATTGGCCTCAGCACAGTAGGGACATTGAAAGTCTGAGAATTCTACCAGTACAGTTTTTGATTGAGCCGACCCTGTGCTGGGAGACTCACCAATCACTGCTTGGGGATTTATTTTTAAATCCTGTAAAAATGCTTGCTGTGCTTGCTTTATTTTTTGTTGCTGTTGTTGTTGGTATGCTTGAACAGATTCAATAAGTACATCTGGATGTTCGCGAATAATTTCTAACACCTGTTCCTCCAGTTGTGGAGTAATGCGGCTAGCGGCTTGTGCAGGAGATGACCAGCTTACAACCAAACATAATAAACATATTACTACCCAGGTACGTAGAGACTGAAGTAGTTGTTCAGACCAATGAAAAAGTTTACTCATACAGAACTCTTGAGAAATCAATATCTCTTAGCCATGATACTGGGATTGTCGATGGGAGGATAGGCGATCGCAACTAGTCACTACGTTGATTCCGGCAAACCTTGAACTCGTAACAAATCTAATTCCCGTTCAAATATTTCATCAATCGGCAACATTTGACCATCAGTAGTCATAAATTTATGATCTTTAGTTGCCCGAATTACTGAACCATCTTCTAGGCAATATTCAAAGATTTCTTGTTGCCTACGATTATGCCATTGTGCTACAGGTTGCGTGTAAACATTCCCATTGCCATCAACACTGTACACTGTGCATTCAATTTGCTTTTCTACAATCTTACCAATGGGAATAAACCCATATTCTACAGTCAATACTTCCGTGTCATAGCTTAAACAATATTCAGCAAACTTCAACATTTGCTCGAATAATTCATCTGCAACTTTTTTCTGCACGCCATTTTTTGCCGCGCCATCCACAAACTTTTCTCGCTGCTTTTGCATCTCAGAAACTTTCTTTTTACCCATCGCCCGGCGCAGCAAGTCAGCTTGTCCTAGGGAATATCCAGCCATATCCTGAGCAATTTTCATGATTTGCTCTTGATAGACCATAATTCCATAAGTTTCATCTAGTATTGTTTCCAGAATAGTGTGTTGATAATCGATATTTTCTCGACCATGTTTGCGGTTAATAAATTTCGGAATCAGTCCCGCATCTAATGGCCCTGGTCGATAAAGTGCCAAAATTGAAGAAATATCTTCTATATTAGAAGGTTTCAAATCCCGCACTATTTGACGCATTCCTGAAGATTCTAATTGAAATATCCCTTCTAATTCACCTGCTTCTAATAGTGCATAAGCTTGCTGGACATCTTTTGGTAGGGTGCTATGTTCCCCTTTTGCTAATATCTTTTGTGCTTTTCTTTCCTGATGGGTGATTTCATCAGGGTCAACAGAATATCCTCTAGTTTCTTGAATTAAATCAATGGTTTTCTGAATCAATGTCAAGTTACGCAAACCCAAAAAATCCATTTTTAATAAACCCATTGATTCCAGGTCTTCCATGAAATATTGGGTAATTACAGAACCGTCATTATTGCGCTGGAGTGGGACAATTTCATCAAGTGGATCGGCAGAAATCACTACACCTGCTGCATGAACACCAAAAGTTTTATTAGTTCCTTCAATTCGCATTGCCATATCAAGCCAATGGCGAACTTTCGGATCATGCTCATATTTTTCTTTAAACTCTGGTTCTGGAGTTTCATTAGAAATCATCACTTTGAGTTTAGTTGGTTTTCCCCGCACCACAGGAATTAATTTCGCCATTTTGTCGGCTTCGCCGTAGGGAATATTCAATACTCTGGCAACATCTTTTAAGACAGCTTTAGAAGTTAGGCGGTTAAAGGTAATAATTTGAGCGACTCTATCTGCACCGTATTTTTCAGTTACGTAGTCAATAACTTTATCCCGTTGTTCAATACAGAAATCCGTGTCAATATCAGGCATGGATTTGCGTTCTGGGTTCAAAAAGCGCTCGAACAGTAGCCCATGATGTACAGGGTCAATATTGGTAATTCGCATCGCATAGGCAACTAATGAACCCGCTGCTGAACCCCGACCGGGGCCTACAGGAATATTATTATCTCTAGCAAATTTGATGTAATCCCACACTACTAAAAAGTATTTGGAAAAACCCATCTGTTGAATCATTTTCAGTTCGTATTCCAATCTTTCTTTATAGATGGAATCGACTTCGGTGCGGGATTTACGATTTAACCTTTCTAAAAGACCTTGCCAAGCAACTTCTTCTGCATAAGTGTCAGCGGTATGACCAGAGGGAATCGGGGGTGTAGGAATTTGAGGCTCACCCATAATATGGTAAGGCTCGACTTTATCGGCGACTTCTTCAGTTGTGGCTACCGCTTCGGCAATAACATCATCTGGTAAATGGTCACGAAATAGCTGCTGCATCTCTTCACCAGATTTGAGATACTCTGTACCGCTATAACGCATTCGTTTATCTTCGACAATTAGCTTGCCAGTTTGAATACATAGCAAAGCGTCGTGTGCTTCAACGTCAAAACAAGATATAAAATGCGAGTCATTAGTAGCAACAATTTTAATATTTAGTTCCCGCGCAATTTTGACAATTTCAACGTTAACAATTCGGTCTTCTTGAGAGCCGTGGTCTTGAATTTCTAGATAATAATCATCACCAAATACATCTTTATACCATTGAGCAACTTTACGAGCCGCGTCTGGTCTACCACTAAGAATTGCTTGGGGAACTTCTCCACCTAAACAAGCACTGGTGACAATCAAGCCTTCATGATATTCTTTTAATAATTCTTTATTAACACAAGGGCGAGAAAAAATTCCTTTACCTTGGACACCTTTGAGGTGAGAAATTGTGGTTAATTTGACTAAATTTTTGTACCCTTTAGTATTTTTGGCTAAAACGACTTGATGATATTTAGGACGGCGTTCTTGTTTTTCAATATCGCCGTTGATTATATACATTTCGTTGCCAAGAATTGGCTTAATATTTTGACTACGGCAGATTTTGATTAGTTCGATCGCTCCGTACATGACACCATGATCGGTAAGGGCGATCGCTTTCATCCCCAGTGCGATCGCTCGCTCCACTAACTCTGGTAGCTGACTTGCTCCATCGAGCAGACTGTAGTCACTGTGAATATGTAAAGGAACAAAGGACATATACGTCTCCAACCACAAGCCAACAATTTCTCTAGGGGTATCCCGGTAACATACCCCTTCGAGCAGGATTTTGCAAAGCAACGGGATCTTAGACTAACTCGTTTACGAAATTTTCACTTCCGAAAGTGAAGTTTTAATAGTTACATCAGTTCACCAGCATCTAAATAATGAGCCAAACAGAGAGCACTAATCCGCTTGAAACCAAAGTCCGCCCTTGGTGGCAGCGTATCCCTCTCACGCTACAAATTCTTATAGCTCTAGTGGCTGCTATCAGCCTCGGAATTGCACTCGGTGCGGGGAATCCCAATCCAACCAACGCCACCTTAATTAACAACTTAGCAATTCCTGCTGAATTAGTGCTAAAGGCTCTCCGTGCCTTGGCTACGCCGCTGATTCTGGTAGCGGTGTTACATACTTTAATGACTACAAATATTCCTGGTACAGCCGGACGACGGTTGGCTGGGTTACTTTTAACAAATACAACCATAGCTATTTTTATAGGACTTTTAGTAGCGAACGTCCTGCGTCCTGGCACTTGGGGCGATGTAACTACCTCACAAACTACAGAAATAACTGGTCAAAGTCTTGACCCTTGGGGAATACTCAAAGATGCTGTACCCGAAGCTGTCCTGAAACCCTTAGTTGATAATAATGTCATCCAACTGATTGTTATTGCTCTGAGCTTTGGTATCGTCCTACGAGGATTAAAATCCGAACAAATTGCCCAAGGAAAAAACGGATACCAGCCGATTGAGGATGTCATCGGGATTTTGTTTGAGGCGGTGATCCGCGTTCTCAACTGGGTAATTGCCTTAGTGCCTTTCGCCGTCTTTGGAATTGTCGCTAAAACCGTTGCTAAAGAAGGTTTTGCCCCTTTTCAATCCTTGGCTGCATTCATCGTGGCGGTGTTGGTAGCCTTGATATTACAAGCTTGTTACTATCTCACCAGAGTAAAATTTGGTTCTTGGGTACACCCACTAAATTTCTTAGGTGGCGGTTCTGATGCTTTTTTAACGGCTTTTTCGACTTCTTCCTCTGCTGCTGCAATGCCGATAACCTTTGAGGTTCTGCAAACAAAAATTGGTTTAAGGGAATCTTCTGCCGCCTTGGGGGCATTAGTAGGAGCAAATTTCAACAATGATGGCACAGCTCTTTATGAAGCGATGTCTGCGTTGTATATTTCTCAACTAATTGGGCAACATCTGAGTTTGGGACAGCAGTTAATTGTCGTTCTAACATCAATTTTTGCATCGGTAGGTGCGGCGAATATTCCCAATGCCGGACTAGTAACAATGACACTGGTATTCACTTCCGTGGGCTTACCTACGCAGTATATCGCTTTACTGGTAACTATAGACTGGTTTTTAGATCGCTGCCGCACTGCAATTAATGTAATGGGAGACATGACTGTTAGTGCTTTACTTGACGGTAAAAAGCCGCGTTCTATGGACGAGGCGGAATTTACCATTTAGTTCAGTGCAGCAGTTTTCAAGTATCTAATGCTGTTGAGGTCCTTTAGCGTCACATTCTTTAAACCAGCAGCGTTCTAGAAGTTGAAGTCGCCACATAGATGCGAAGCGATGAGGATTCAATATCAATTTAGCATCATAACTAAATAAGGGCTGGTTAAGATACTGCCAAAGAGGAAATTTAATTTTTGTGTGTTTTGGAGCCATAAGAACAACAAATAGTATAAAAGCGTTGTAGTAGTAATTGGCATCTATGTATTAATAACTGCCAGATACTTTTTTTCTAGTTAAAGATTACACCGCAGTTTTATAATTGTCCTTGTGGCAATTGCGGAAAATTTTGAATTTTATTGAAGTCGGAAAAACCTTTCGCTAGTCGCCTGATTCGGAACAACGTCGCTTGCTTCAACAGAGGAAGCCCTTTGGGTGAAACTCGTGACGCTTATTCACCTCAGGCGTACCCTTGAAGCAAGCTAAGTTTAGCGTGCCGAGGCAGGAATCGCTACCGCTACGCTATCGACTTTGGCGTTCTCCGTAGGGGAAGCTACACATAGTGTAGCGTGACGTAGAGACCCTCAAGAGCTTCGGCGTTGCTTCATAATATTAATTATGTGGACTCCTATATCTACACCTTTCATATAGCAACTCATGTATGATAACAGCGAGTAGATAAATACAATGATGCCCAGCATCTCTAGTACCTCTTCCACAGTCGTTATGAGGGTGTAAATCATATCATTTTCTGTGTAGTAATCTGCATAATATCCACCCACTAATTCAGTACCAATTGCACCTGCTACATAAATTGTCCCAGCAATGAAAAATAAGTGTCGTGTCTTTGCAGGAAGAGTAGCGAGAAATCGCGCAAACATCAATAAAAATATAAGGACGAAGATAGCACCAGGAATCACCCAAGCGTAATAAAGCAACCCACTGGTATTAAATGTATTTCGCACTGGCTTTATGAGTTTTTCATGAAGACTGATGAATTCGTCTAAGGACAAACCAGCAAAAACTATTGATAATCCTCTCCATGACCAAAAATTGCTATTCCCAGCTAACTTCTGAGCTTGGGCGATAATCACTAGCAGAATAGAACAAAATAGTAAGGCTGCCGTAGAATACAGGGAAGGAATATTTCCTTCGGTGTTAAGGTCGAATGTATATCTAAAGCTATTCCTTCCCTCGAAGTCAGGCAGATAGTGTACATTGAAATTCGCCAAAAGACTGACAATAGTTAGGGATATTACCACGCCAAGCAGGAATTTAAGGGTTCTGTTGGCAGAAAGATACATTTCTAACTTATGCGATGACTGCAACGCTGCGATCGCATCTTCTGGCTTGATAGGATTTGTTGGCTCTACTCTACGTATATATTTGCTATTGCTGGTATCTGAACGAGACAGTTGTTTCAGGATTTTTCGTCGCTCTGGCAATACAATGTTATCCATGAAATACTCAATGGTTTGCTGCTTAACCAAACCATGCATTGCTAGAATTTCTCCTAACTGCTTTCCACTCAACTTTTGTGCCGTGAGCGCTGTGTCTAATGCCTCTGGGGTAATCAATTCAGCTTCAACTAAGTACGTCCCAAGTGGCTTAAGCTGAAATTCTTGTTCCTCTATTTTGTTAATCAATAGTATCTCCTTATTGTCAATGGTCATATAGCAATCTATTGATTGCCATTTAAGGTTATGTAATGATGATAATTACTGGCTAATCTTGAGTTTTAATGTTTTCATAACCTATAATTAACTATATTTTGGTTGTGTCAAAAAATTAACTAACTCAATATAAAGCTTCAGTAAATTTTATGTAAATATACTGTATAGTTTTTTAAAAATATAACCAATAAAGGTGAACTTACGCAGGAGTTGATAAACCTCATCTTTGATCAGCAAAACTGGCTAATACTTCAAAACCTTGTTGTTGCCAAAAAAATAAATCCACCCATACATCAGAGTGAAGGGTGGAATATACTAAAATAAACTGCTGCATTGCTACTTTAGACAGGCTTACGCCAACCTCAAGCAGTCACCACAGCAATTGTTGATTGTGTACAATACATTCTTGCTTAAGATTTAGAAGTCAGAATTCACAGAGAACTCCATATTCTGCCTCCTGAGCAAAAAAGGGAACTGGTGGCCAATACATTATTTCAACGCGCAGTGGGACAAATACTGCGTCCTTATGCAAGCCACCAGATTTATCAGTGGAGTTGTCCCAATCCCGCGCTTTGCGCTTTAACTCCTTTGAGTTTAGTAATGAGTGCCTGTTTTACGATGGTTGATAGCAGTAACAGCATCAGGCTTGAGTAATTTCCCATCGTCCACGGTTGCATACACAACCCAGTGATCGCCACATTCCAAGCGTTGGCTAACTGAACATTCCAGATAAGCTAAGGCGTCGTTGAGAACTGTACAGCCGTTATCTGCAACTCCTGTTTTAAAATTCGCAAATCGGTCTTCTCCTGGTGCAAAAGATTTACGAAAATGCTTCGTGTAGTCTTGATGATTGCCTTCAGGTAAGATATTCAGGGCAAACTTACCGCCTGGATACATCAGGGATTCGATCGCTCGTTCCTTGGCAATAGCAATGGTAAGACCAGGAGGGTTAAAGGTGGCTTGAGAAACCCAAGCGCCTAGCATCCCAGTAGATACTTCTCCTTGCTTAGCTGTGATCACGCAAACGGAACCAACAATCCGACCAACAGCCTGTTCGACTGGGGTCGCAGCTTGTTGTGGCACACGTACTTTTTTAGCCTTTTTCAAAGCTTGAGCGAAGTCTGTACCTACTTCTTCACAAAACTTGAGAGTGACATCATCAGGTTTAAATTTAACTTTCAGGGTGTCAAAGCCAAAGCGATAGCCAGCATCGCGAAGTTTACCCTCAATTAAGTCAAAAGCTTCGCCACTCCAGCCGTAGGAACCAAACACCCCAGCGAGTTTACTGTTGTCACCGCTCGATAGCACAATACCTAAAGCAGTATGAATCGGAGTAGGTGCATGACCGCCGATGGTGGGAGAACCGATGATAAAGCCATCCGACTGTTCTAGATTAGTGCGGATTTCATCAGGGGTGGCAAATTCGCAGTTGATCGATTTTACCGCAACTCCACCTTTGGTCAATCCCAAAGCCATGGCCTGTGCTAGAGTCGCCGTATTGCCGTAAGCTGAGGCGTAAAGCAGAGCAACAGAAATCTCGCGATCGCTGTGAGAACGGCTCCATTCTCCATAAGCTTTCGTAAGTTCGATTAAGCCGGTGCGTACCAAGGGCCCGTGACCCACACCATACATTCTTACCTGCAAATCAGATATCTTCTCCAAAGCTGCTTCCACATGA
Source organism: Komarekiella delphini-convector SJRDD-AB1 (assembly GCF_014831675.1). GTDB lineage: Bacteria > Cyanobacteriota > Cyanobacteriia > Cyanobacteriales > Nostocaceae > Komarekiella. The sequence goes on from NZ_VJXY01000026.1 coordinate 72,432, forward strand.
GGCGCTTGCGGAGCCATCAGGCAGTTAAAGTAGTAATGTTGGTCTTCCTTAAGTGCTTCCCAATTATCATCAAACGCTTCATCGCCACACAGATGAGTTGCAAATAGCTTATCTGTATAGAGAATTTGGGTTTGCTGGTCGTAGGTACAAAGTCCTTCTGGCCAACGTGGACTCGGAGTGGGGAAGAATTTTAAAACGTGACCCTTGCCTAAATCTAAAGTTTCCTTCCCCCGCATCACCAAGACTTTCAGATCATGGTCTAAGAAAGCAGCACGCAAATTTCCAGCACCGGGAAGAGAACAAACAAAAGTTACCTGTGGTGCGAGTTCTAGAATTGCCTTGAGAGTTGCAACTCGGTTGGGATTAAAATGACCCAGGATTATATAATCCAAACGTTTCAAGTCTAAAGTTTGTCGCAATGCCTCTAAATAAACTTCGGTGAAGCTTTCTGGAGGTGGATCAATAAGTGCAGTTTGATCGGCTTCAATTAAATAGCAATTGGAGGTAGTGCCTCTTTCAAGTGCATACTCAATTTCAAACCGTAGACGTGACCAACTACGTGCTCTGAGAACTTTAGTATTTGTAGCAATTGGTAGAACTTGTACGTCGCGTGGTTTGGAGTCGGTCATAGCTGTTTGGTAAAGTTGGGGAAAAATTTGGAAAAACCGGGCAACTTTTGCCCAGTTTTTAAAGCGCTTAAGGAAGTAGTGGGAGGAGTGGAGGAGTAGAGCAGCGGGGGGACAAAGGGAATAAATCTCTTGTACAGACGCGATTAATCGCGTCTGTACTCTTGACCCCTCCTCCTGCCTTAGTAGTAGTTGCCGACTTTGCGATGACGAACAGCTGTCAGTCCATCGACTTTGGAGACACGACCTTCTTGGACGGTGCAGTATAAAATCCAGTGGTCGCTGCACTCCATGCTGGTTTGCACTTCACATTCCATGTATGCCAGAGCATCAGTCAGAATCGGGGAGCCGTTTTTAGCTGTTTGGGTTTTTACTCCAGCAAATCGGTCAGCACCGGGATGCAAGCGCTTGAGAAAGTGCTTCTTAAGTTCTTGATAATTTCCTTCTTCCAGGACATTGAGAACGAAGCGATCGCCTACTTGCATTAAGGAATCAATGGCGCGGTCTTTGGCAACGGCAATTGTGAATCCTAGGGGTTGTAAACTCGCTTGTGTTACCCAGGATGCAAGCATTGCACTTGACACATTACCTTTTTTGGTGGTGACAATGTACAGTCCGCTGCTAATCCGACCCAGCGCTTTTTCCATGTTGACGTCGAGGGACTTAATTTGCTTGATGTTGCGATCGCGCACTAGCAATTGTCCTAGGTCTGTACCTGCTTCTTCACACAACTGGAATGTGGATGCTGTCGGAGCTTCTTTGATCCGAATGGCTGGAAAAGCTTCCTTGATACCGGAGTCGATAAATTTTCTCCGCAGTGTATCAATGGGTTCATCATCTCCGCCGTAAGATTCAAATAGCCCAACCACTTGCTTGTTCTTAGCGACAGCTAGCAACGAACTGATACTAGCCTGAGCTGCGGCGGCGCTAGTTGGAGGCATACCGATAATGATGCCAGCGGCTCTACCAGCTAGTTCTTGGATTTCTTGGCTCTCAGCAGAACTCAGATCTAGTACTTCTACTCCAACCCCAGTTTTCTGTAGTCCGTCACCAATTGCGTGAGCTAGACGATCGCTATACCCGTAATCTGAGACATAAAACAAGCCAACTGTGGTTTCTGCTTTAGCTTGTTTTTGGCTCCAATTTTCGTAGCACCCGGTTAAAACATCTAAATGATGGTGTAGTAAGGGCCCATGACCGTTAGCGATAATATTAATCTTCCCAAGTTCGCCCATTCTCTTCATGGCATTCAGCAGAGAACGAGCGTTGGGGCCCATCAAGCAGTCGTAGTAAAATCTAAAGTCAGCTTCGATCGCTTCTAAGTCTTCGTCAAAGGTGCGATCGTCACAAAAGTGCATCCCAAAAGCATCACAGGTGTAGAGGGTTTGGGTTTTGCGGTCGTAGCTGAAGATTGTGTCCGGCCAGTGCAGGTTAGGCGCACTCACGAATTCGATTTCATGTCCTTTGCCGATATCTATGCGATCGCCACTTTTGACAATTCGCTTGGAAAAAGGATCATGTACTAAGCCTTCGAGAAACTGGAGCGCCACTTTTGAGGCTAAAACGGTGGCTCTTGGTGCTAACTGAAGGACATCTTCCACTAAGCCGCTATGGTCTGGCTCTGTGTGGCTGACAATTATGTAATCAATTGTTTTGGGGTTAACAAGACCTTTAAGAGTGTCTAAATACAACTGGCGAAACTTCTGGTGAGAAGTATCAACCAAAACTGTTTGCTCACCTCTAATTAGATATGAATTGTAGGTTGTACCATTTTGCAGTCCGAATTCGATATCGAAGCGATCGCGATCCCAATCAAGAGAGCGAATCGCTGTTGTGTTAGGGGCAATTTCTACAGTTTGTATAGTTAGCCGATGTTGAATATTCTGTGCGATCGCTACCATTATTCGTCTCCGAGCGCAAATCATCAGGTTTTTATTCTGTCCCCATTGTCCCAAGAAATTTTTTTTTAAGTTGTAATGAATATGATGTTTTGGAAAATTTAACTTGTATTAATTGTTTCTATTTCTTAGCTATATTTTTTACTCAAAAAATCTACCAAATATTAATTAAATCAATCTACACATCCACTATTTAGTAACCCTGAATAGTCGCACTATTTTCTAATCCAAAGCTATCATACATATCACTATTGTTTGTCCAAAATTTATAATTAAAACTAGAACTTAAGCCGAATTGTTCGTTCTTGGCGTTCCCGCAGGATAGAAACTGCGATAGCAAATACTTGAGCATCACCTAGAGAATCATTATGAAAAAAGTACAATAATTATGTAATTTAAGTGCATTAATTTATAATTAGACTTACGATTCAGTATCAACTCATTAAGATATAAAAGTTCATTTTTTCACGTACTTCCTAAGATAATAAGCAGGAAAGGTAAGATAAACTCCTAACAAACTTTTAACAAGCATCAAATATGCTGTTGTTAATACGTTTGTTAATAAGCATCAGATACGCCACTGTCTTGATAAAATTTCTTGTCACGTAAAGTGTAAATTTTCTGTAAAGTAAAGAAAACAGCAATTCTTCAGAAACAATCAAAGCAAATTAGCTAAAACCAGTTTAAGAAAAAAGTCTGGACTTTCATATCTTTTTCTATTTAGGCAAATGCAAATTTTTATAACAGTTATTTTTAAAGTTTCGATAAACTACCAGTAAAAATACGAGTAATCAACTAAATTTTAATGCTACACTCTATTAGTGTAGATTTTTAGATATTTAGTTAGAACAACACTCATAAACTCTTATCGTCATAGCCACGGGCTTCAGCTTATAGCTATCCGATAAAAAGCCTATATAGGCTCAATTTGTCGTTGGACAAATTTTGTAAGTCAATCATTACTTGATGATAAATTCCAGATTTTAATAAGTGTTCTTCAAGCCAATACTTCTCGCATAACATGCCTTCAGGCTAGACTCCGGCATCCTTAAACATTGTAGTTCAGTCATTTTAGTGTGTTACTTAATACTTTGCGTAGCAAGTATATAGGCATGAATAAACATAACAATACCAAAAACTGACTGTGTGAAAGACTAGCGCTTATGGGATGCCGATTGAGAATTTTTTTAACAGAAGAAGAAAAGCAGACTTTGGAAGAGTTAAGGAGAGCTAAAGAGGTTCCTCAACGTACCAAAGATCGTGCTCAAGTTTTACTGCTGAATGCTCGTGGCTTAAAAAACGAGCAGATTGCTCAAGGCTTGAACTGGGCAATTTCAACAGTACGTCAAACTCTTCATCGTTGGGACAAGATGGGGTTAGCAGGGTTGTGGGATGCTCCTGGTCGAGGGGGAAAACCCCGATATTCGGAATCAGACTTAGTTTATTTGGAAAATTGCTTAGCTCAAGAGCCACAAACTTATAACTCGAAACAATTAGCAAAAAAACTGGCTTCTGAGCGCCAAGTAAACTTGAGTCCTGACCGACTGCGACGGGTACTAAAAAAAAGAGGAAAAAGGTTTGAAAACACACCTACATAACCCCAAAACCAGAACGCTTAGCTGATTGCGGAGGATTATATTGTTCTGACTTCAATGTCTGGTAGTTAGAAGATATGGAGATAGGATTAATTAATTATTTTCTTATCCAGCTTCCCCTGTTCTCTCATCTTCCCCTCTCTCTGGGCTTCCTATGTATGTATCTACAGCAAATAGTTCCTTGCTTGTAAGGTGGGCATTGTAATGCCCACCCTACTGTGGTTTATTAGTATGAAACCCATTGTATGAAAGTGGTCAGCGAAATTACACATTACCTTCTATCCATAAAACAAAATCCACCTTGATATTAAATTATCAGGTGGAGTTGTTAGTTGTTCTTTAGTGGATCCGAGCAGAGTCGAACTGCTGTCCAAATTGGGTATTGACCCCCCGCTCATTCACAGGTTTAGCCTTTCTGACCCTCAAGGCGGGAATCGTTCATTATCCCGAACGTAGGATGCTCTGATTTAATCTTAGCTAGCAAGCCAACCAGAGAACGCTTGCTAGAGCATCCGTTGGGGTTTGGTCTTCAGTCCTTAACGGAGTCAAACTAAAGACGCTCGAACCTATAAGAGGTGTTTAGGCAGCTACTAGAGCGTCCTTACGAGCAAATTTAACGATGTTATTCGCATTTACTTTTTTTTCGAGTCTTTGATTTCCGAGAGACGACTCACTCTCGACCTGAATCACAGAGCAGCGTTCGCCAACCTGTCGAAACCGTGACGGACCCATGTCTCATATTTTTTATTATAGTGTATTGTTTTTGAAATGTGTTATGAGACAACAGATTTGGGACTCTGGATTGGTGTCTTTATAGTTCATGCAAGTACTGCTGAAAAACACAGGGTGTCTGTGTGGGCATTTGGCTGTAGATCGTCAATGTAGTTTGCACATAGGGTGATGTCTTTGTAACCATTTTCCCGTAAACACATGATAAATTCATCGCGCCCGAACCAATGTAGAGGAAAGTGCTGTAACTCGGTGGCAATCAGTTTGCTATCTTTCCACTTCTCATAGCGAATTACACTCATGTTGGATTGATTGAGCCAGTCTATATGAGATGTGGATTGTAAAAGAATTGTTGAGCCATCAGGGCAATTAATTGGCGCTCGCTGCCTAACGATATTCTCCGTCTTAAAATCTTCAATAGGCAACTCCAAGTCTATGAAGATTCGCCCTTGCGGCTCAAGGTGTCGAGCAAAAGCTTGCAACGCAGCTACAGCAGAAGATCGTTTTTCTAACAGCATGAACGAGCCAAAGGAAACAGCGATTGCACTAAACTTGCCAGGAATATTAAGATTTTCTATATCACCTTGATGGAGAACAGGGTTCAATCCCCTTTCTACACAGTGCTTTCGACAAGCAGCAAGCATATCTGGTGAAGTATCGATACCCTCAACATTAATACCAGCTTCTAGCAGTGGTATTAGTAGTCGTCCCGTCCCAACCATTGCCTCAAGAATTCTGCCACTGATTCGGGAAAAGTGGCTAATGTAGTAGGGCACATCGGGGTACTCTCCACCAATAGGCTTGGTGATGTCATAAACCTCAGTACACAAGGGCCCGTATGCGGTCAATGTCAACATAATTTGTAATTGATAATTCGTAATTCGTAGTTATAATCAGCTTAGGATTGAACCCACCACTCTCTTACAAAGTTGAGCCAGTTGCTTGGGCGGGTTAAGAGACTTGTGCATTAGCGTAGCGGTAGCAACGCAGGAGCGTCACTGGCGTCTGAGAGCGCCGGAAGCCGGCGCTCTTACTTTGCGCTCTTATTGTTGCACCACAAAGCCATGCAGATTTGATGGGGGCTATGACACGAAGTAATTACGAATTACGCGCTTGGCAGCTCTCTTCGACGCAGGAGCGTCCAGAGCGAATTAGTAATTATTTGGTCATAGTTCAAAAATCTCAAATATTAAAAATAGCCGATCGCTAATCTCAAAACAGTTAGCAATCAGCTATTTTTCACAATTAACAATTAGTAGATTCCCTAAGTTAGGGCTTCAGCACCGCCTACAACCTCAAGAAGTTCTTGGGTAATTGCGGCTTGACGGGCTTTGTTATAAGACAAAGTTAGGGTGTTAATCAACTCACCAGCATTCTCGCTAGCATTGCTCATGGCTGTCATCCGCGCTGCTAGTTCACTAGCAGCTGATTCTTGCAGCGCCCGTAATAGCTGGTTACTTAGATATAGAGGTAACAGAGAATCGAGAATCTGTACTGGATCTTGCTCGAAAATCATGTCGCGGGGAAAAGGGCGAACTTGACTTGTCACTTTCTGCCGTTCGACTTCAAATTGACCACCACGGGTTGTCAAGCGGAAGATTTCGTCATCTGGTGCTTCTAGACCTTGAAGATCGAGGGGAAGCAGAGTTTGCACCACAGGACGGGAGCTAACTAAGGAGACAAATCTGGTATAAACTAACTCAATGCGGTCTACTTTTTCCGAAAGGAATAAGGAAAGTAGTTGGTCGGCAATCTGAGTAGCTTCCGCTGCGGTGGGAATTTGCTCTAAACCGCTGTATGTGGCATCAATAGCCTGATTGCGGCGTTGAAAGTATTGTGTAGCTTTGCGCCCAACAATCACAAATGTGTAGTCTAGACCTTCTGCCTTGATTTCTTTGGCACGGTTTTCTGCACGACGGATGACGTTACTGTTGTACCCACCACACAAACCCCGATCACCAGAAATGACCAACAGCCCCACGGACTGAACTTGTCGTTTTTTTAGTAATGGCAAGTTTGCTTCTTCAAACCGTAGACGGGTTTGCAAACCATACAACACTTGTGCCAAGCGATCGGCAAAAGGGCGAGTCGCCAGTACTTGTTCTTGTGCCCGACGCACTCTAGCCGCAGCCACTAGGCGCATGGCTTCTGTAATTTTTTTGGTATTTTTGACCGACTGAATGCGATCGCGTATTGCTTTGAGATTGGCCATAATTTTATCCTTTGTCGTTAGTCATTTGTGCTTTGTCCTACCCTGCGGGAAGCCGCTAAGGCGTCTATGTCATTAGTCATTAGTTCTTTACCAATGACCAATGACCCCTTCGGGGTTCACCAATCGCTCATGGGGGAGACCCCAAGACCGTATTGGCTCACCAATGACCAATGACTAATTACGCTGTTGCTTTGAAGGTTTTTTTGTACTCGGTTAGCGCTTCCTTCAAGGCTGCTTCTTCTTCATCACCCAGTACTTTTTTGCTTTGTACTGATTGTGTGTACTGAGGTTTGCCTGTTTTTAAGTATTCCCGCAGACCTTTGGTAAAGGTAGTTACTTGATTAACAGGTACATCATCTAAGTAGCCGTTAATCCCAGCATAAAGAATGGCTACTTGCTCATATACTGAGAGTGGGGAATTTTGGGGCTGCTTGAGCAGTTCCCGCAAGCGTTGACCCCTTGCTAACTGGTCTTGAGTGGCTTTATCTAAGTCAGAAGCAAATTGTGCGAAAGCTTGCAGATCGTCAAATTGCGCCAGTTCTAATTTAATCTTACCGGCAACTTTTTTCATTGCCTTGGTTTGAGCCGCAGAACCCACGCGAGACACAGAAATACCAGGGTTTACAGCGGGGCGGATACCAGCGTTAAACAAGTCAGAAGACAGGAATATCTGACCATCGGTAATGGAAATAACGTTTGTGGGGATATATGCGGAAACGTCACCTGCTTGAGTTTCGATAATTGGCAGGGCAGTCATGCTACCTTTACCTAATTCATCACTTAGTTTAGCTGCTCTTTCTAACAAGCGGGAGTGGATGTAGAAAACATCTCCAGGATAAGCTTCGCGTCCTGGTGGACGACGCAGCAGCAAGGACATTTGTCGATAAGCTTGGGCTTGCTTGGAGAGGTCATCGTAAATTACCAAGGTAGCTTTGCCTTTGTACATGAAGTACTCAGCAATTGTTGCTCCTGTGTAAGGTGCTAGGAATTGTAGTGTTGCTGGATCACTGGCGTTTGCAGCGACGACGACGGTGTAGTCCATCGCGCCCTTTTCTTGCAATGTTTGCACCACGTTAGCAACGGTGGAAGCCTTTTGACCGATCGCAACGTAAACGCAGATTACATCTTCTTCTTTTTGGTTGATGATCGTGTCAATGGCGATCGCAGTTTTACCAGTTTGACGATCACCAATAATCAACTCCCGTTGACCACGGCCGATGGGAATCATTGAATCAATAGCTGTGATACCCGTTTGCATGGGTTCGTGTACTGATCGGCGTGCAATAATACCGGGTGCTGGAGATTCAATCAAACGGCTTTCTGAGGACTTAATGTCTCCCTTACCATCGATGGGACGACCCAAAGCGTCTACAACTCGTCCAATTAAAGCTTCACCCACCGCTACCTGGGCGATTCTACCGGTAGCGGTGACTGAGCTACCTTCTTGAATTTCTAGACCTTCACCCATGAGCACCGCGCCCACGTTGTCTTCTTCTAAGTTCTGGGCGATGCCGACTGTGCCGTCTTCAAATTCCAACAGCTCACCAGCCATAGCCTGGTCTAGACCATAGATCCGGGCAATACCATCACCAACTTGTAGCACAGTACCAACGTTAGCAACTTTGACTTCTTGGTCGTATTGCTCGATTTGTTGTTGGATAATGCTGCTGATTTCGTCAGGTCTAATTGAAATGCTCATGTGTCTATCTTGTTTGCTTTCGAGACGGAAGAAGTAATTAGTTAGGAGCAAAGAGTTAGGAATGATGAGTTAAAAATACAACAATTAAAAGTTAAAAGTTAAAATAAATTACTTTATTACTTAACTCCTAACTCCTAACTTCTCACTCCTAACTCCTAAACTTCTAGCTATTAGTTAAGCGTAAGGAAAGGCGGCGCAACTGACCCCGTAAACTGGCGTCAATAACCTGCGAGCCTACTTTGATGATTACACCACCAATTAACTCGCTATCTATCTTAGTTTCTAGTTCTACCTGGCGAGCTTTACTGATGGCGATCACCTTTTCGATAATTGCCTGCTGTTGAGCTTCTGTGAGGGGAACGGCTGAAGTCACTTCCGCTAATACGGTTTGATTCAACTGCCGCAACAGCGCCAGATATTGCTGTAAAATTGGTTCTATGAACGCAATCCGCCGTTTGTCTACCAATACCAGCAAAAAATTGCGTAAGTATGGGTTGACATTTTCACCGAGTATTTGTCTAATGAGAGCCTTTTTTTTCTCAGACTGAATAAACGGGTTGCTAAAGAAGTTGTGTAGCTCTCTGTTTTCTGAGAGCAGGCTTAGGAAAGTACGCGCATCTTCCCCAAATTCTTCTGTCAAGTTTTTCGATTGCGCTATTGACAAAAGTGCCTGTGCATAAGGTTGGGCTACTTCGGCTGTTGCTACTTTACTTGTCATACATTGCCTCCCAGTTGTGCGATGCTGCGGTCAATTAACATTTGTTGAGCATCGTCGGCAATGCCGCTTTTGAGTTGCGATTCGACTTTTTGCAATGCTAGAGTAGCCACTCGCTGCCGCAGTTGGGCGATCGCTCGCTCTGTTTCGCTATTTAAATCCGCTGCTGCTGTTTGTTTCAAGCGTTCTACGTCTTGCACTGCCCGCTCTAACAAGGCTTCCTTCGAGGCCTGGGCGCTTTCTTGGGCAGCTTTGCGGATGCGTTGTGCTTCTGCCTGAGCTTGAGTTAACTGATCTTGCGCCTGGGATAGAGCAATTTGTGCCTCTTTTAAGCGCCCTTCTGCTTCCTGAATTAAGGTTGCAATATTTGACTTTCGCTCATTCAGGATATTGCTTAAAACTTTACGTCCGAAGTAGAATAATATGCCAACAAGAATCGCTAGGTTAATGAGGTTGGTTTCTAGAATGTCTAAGTTTAGACCGAAACCACCTTCTGCTGCGCCTTCTGCCAATTCAGAATGAACAGCGTTCGCTTCTGCGGCAAGTAATAAGAATGTGCCCATGATACCCATCTACAAGTGCGCTGCTCGCTTGCTAATAGTATTGTATTTTCATGAAGGGAAATATAAGTATCCTTTCCCCAGGGAAAAAGTGCCTTTTTTGACACTTGAATTGAGCGCTCTGGGACTAGCGCCCAGACGCGCGTATGCTTTCATAGAAGCAGTTTTGTGAGCTTAGCTAACTACAGTAGATCCCAATAGTTTTTCTAGAATCTGCCTGCTGAGAGCATCAACCCGTTGCTCTAAGGTACGCATAGCTTCTTGTTTCTGTTGCTCTATTTCAACAGCAGCCTGTTCTCGTTGCGCTTGAGCTTCTTTTTGGGCTTCAGCGATTTTCTCGGCAGTAATTTTCTTAGCCTCAGCCTGAGCTGCTTCTACAGTAGCTTGCGATTGCCTGCGAGCTTCTGCGAGCTGCTGCTCATATTCTTGGGCTAAGCGCTCAGCTTTAGCCAAGCGTTCCCGCGCCTCAAGGGTATTCGTTCGGATGTAATTATCGCGATCGTCTAGCACCTTGGTCAGTGGCTTGTAGAAAATTGCATTCAACAAAGCTGCCAACAACAGGAACTGCAATGCCATTAAGGGCAAAGTAGCATTGAAGTCAAACATTTCTCTCCTCTTTGGCTGGAGTAGCAGTTTTCATGGCTAGCAAGATCATCCAACCTTTAATATTTTAGAGACCCATAGCCAACAAGGGTCAAGCGATTGTGGATTTTAGAGTTACGATTTTAGATTTGTTTTGCCGACAAGCTTAGGGGCATGTACCGAAAACTCTTGATAATCCAATCAAAACCTAAAATTGGTAATCAATTACATCAAAATGACTGAAATACTCAAATATTTCGACGACGTAGAGGCGTGAATCATCACGTCTCTACACTCGCAAAAACTTTTAGGTTTTATCCCGCGAAGGGGTTAGCAAACAACAGCACCAGGGCAATAACTAGACCATAAATAGTCAAGGATTCCATGAAAGCCAAGGTTAACAGCAGAGTACCCCGAATTTTTCCTTCTGCTTCGGGCTGACGGGCGATACCTTCTACTGCTTGTCCAGCAGCATTTCCTTGACCAATACCAGGGCCAATTGCAGCTAAACCAATTGCTAGAGCAGCAGCCAGAACTGAAGCAGCAGAAACTAATGGATCCATGTTGATTTTCCTTACTTTGAATACAGAACTAACAAAAGTACGTTAACGACTAGAAACGTGTTTTTCACGCTGCACCGAGTTCTTTCAATCGCGCTTTGCGATGTTTTGAGCGAAGATGCTCGACGGAACTGTGCTATCAACTGAGAAGCTTAACAGTTATCAGTTAACAGTTATCAGTTGTCGGCTTTGCCGCACGCTTGATAACTGTTGACTGTTGACTGAATTTAATGCTCCTCATGCTCATCTCCACCATGTCCCTCCATGGCCTCATGAATGTATGCTCCAGCTAGGGTGGCAAAAACCAGGGCTTGAATGGCACTGGTAAACAAACCCAAAGCCATCACAGGCAGAGGTACAAATAGAGGAACTAGCAGAACCAGCACCGCTACCACTAATTCATCCGCCAAGATATTGCCAAAAAGACGGAAGCTAAGGGAGAGGGGCTTAGTAAAATCTTCTAGGATTGCGATTGGCAATAGAACGGGTGTTGGCTCAATATATTTCTTAAAGTAGCCCAAACCCCGCTTGCTAAAACCCGCGTAAAAGTACGCTAAAGATGTTAGTAATGCCAATGCTACAGTCGTATTGATGTCATTGGTGGGAGCTGCCAATTCACCCGATGGCAGCTTAATTAGCTTCCAGGGAATTAGAGCACCTGACCAGTTCGATACGAAGATAAACAAAAACAATGTGCCTATAAAAGGCACCCAAGGACGGTACTCTTTCTCACCAAGTTGGTTTTTTGCTAGATCCCGAATAAACTCTAGGGCATATTCCATTAAATTTTGGATGCCGCTGGGAATTCTCTGGATGTTGCGAGTCGCAGCTAGTGAAGCTACTACTAGAATGCTAATCACAAACCACGAGGTAAGAAAAACTTGCCCATGAATTTTAAGATTGCCCAATTGCCAGTAGAAATGTTGACCTACTTCTAATTCGGCGAGGGGAAAAGAATTAAAGGCGTTTAAGACACTAAGCATTTGCATTCTTCAAGCAAGAATCTTCCCCAACGAGCGAGGATGGGAGTATTGTCTTTGTGAGCCTGATTTAAGAATCAGGAATGAACGCAGTTTGCACCGTATAGACGATGAGCGTGGCCTTGTAAGTTAGAAATCCCAAAAATATGGGCAGAACATGTAGCTCATGCCATTGAGTTGCCAATACAATCAACCCAATAAACAGAGCCAAACGATTTTTGCTCAGACGGGTTTTTTGATTACCGAGCCGCTCAACATCTTTAGCCAGCATTTTTAAGTAAACCACACCTGCACACGCCCCAATCAAATAATTCAGGGCAATGTTTAAGGAATAAAAAATCCACACAGAGATAAAAATAACCCCCGTCAAGACAAGCGTGATTGTCAACAGTTGCTGGAAGAGTTGATAGAACTCTTGCATAGAGTTCCCTGATTCTGTATCCTCAGAACCAGATTGATCATCTTGTTGTGTTGTCGGAGTGGGTGCAATTGATTCGTCTGACAAGCTCACGGGACTTGAAACCAGTACAGCTAACTATTGATGACTGTACATTCAGTCAGCTGAATCATATCACGCTCCGGTAACAATACTTTAGAAAAAAACAATTAACTTCTTGTCATCAAAAAGCGTGATGAGCGATCGCCTCTCACCACGAAGTATAAATTACTTTTATAAGTTAGTATTCACGAAGGTCTTGCTGTATTAAAAAGAATGCCCTTATGAAAGGATTACAGGCACGCTCACAGGGGCATACATCTTAAGTGTGAAACCTGAATTAGTAGCTAATCAGACTGGCAGCAGTGAATCTACTATATCTTCTGAGAAGCCGCTGCTTGCTTACGCTTCATCCACAAACCAAACCCAAGAGCAACCACTGAACCACCAACTGTGAAGGGTTCGGGGACAGGTGTTCCAGGGCCCGTAACTTGACCCTCAAAAGTTGTCGCCACCTTACCGAGAGGATTTCGGCGTATAATATCCCACTGTGCTAGACCCGCTGTAGTAAAAGAACTGAATAGGGAAAAATTACCGAATAATGATGATGTACCTACTTTACCTGTCTGAGCAAAGTTTATCAATTTTAAAGTCACAAAGTCAGGTTCTTTGGTTTCCACTGACAATCTAGTTGGGTAGTCAGGAGTTACATCAAATACACCCGATAAGCCTGATAAGGTTAATAATGAACCATCTCTGAGCCTTTCAAAATCACCAGGTAGATTCGCAGAATCAAACTGAATCGTGTAATCGAATCTATTGCCTTCTTGTCCCTTAAATACAACACTCGCTGCTTCTGCTGATTTAGCACCAACAGCAGCGAAAAGCGCAACACCAGCAGTAGCAATGCTTAGCTGTTTAGCTAATTTCATCAGAAAATTCTCCTAAATTAAAATTTGATAAGTACAGTAAAAACTCATATGTGAGTCTTTAATAGAATTTATTCTTTTATATTTTTATACGCAGGGCAAAAAAGCACTATTTTCCAAATCTTCACTTTTTTCAACTCTTTTATGAAGAGAGTGTAAAATGATACTACATTTTGCTAGTTAAAAATAATGATTTTTACTTTTAGGTAAAAATTCAATGGTTTTTAATTAAACTTATTGCAAAAATGCAAATAAGTAAAAAAGGAAATACGGATAAACACACGGAGAACTTCTAAGCACCGCAAGTCGGCGCTTAGAAGTTTGATAGAACACAAATAATTTACAGCGTTCATCTCTTGTAAGGTCTGAGGCACAACTTCCAAAGAAAACTGGTGTGGTGAGACAATACGATGTAATTAAGCTGGTGTTAATAAAATCAACTGTTGCTTGAGGAGCGTTCTAACTTCATTAAGTTCCATCTGCACACCTGCTAAAATTTCTCCCACTGTTGAATTACCATCGCATCTTTGCAGAAACTCAAACTCTGCTACTGATAAGTTAACAATCTGGTAATCGTAATTAAAGAAACATTGGCTGGGAAATCCTTCAATACAAGGATTAAGTTCAGGAATTGCCGTCAACAAAATATTATCATCTGACCAGTCAGCTTTGACGAGGGGAGGGCGACCAAGGAAAAACTCGTAATGGGTTACTTCTGGATCTAGTAATTCTATCAGGCGATAACGCTGGCGATCGCCTAATCCTTGGGCCCGTTCTATCAACTCTGGTGCTTTGCCCAAAAGCCTTTCTAACTGCCAAAAACTAGGATTTGAGAAGCCAATAAACTCCAAGCCGGAAGCATCAATTAATTTAAACAGCGTCTCAATGTTGTAGTCAATTTCTTGAGGATGAACATACATATCGGCAAAGTATGCATCCTTATGGTTTTCTAATGACCAACGCTGCTTATCGTACTTGACAATTCGGTTATTTTCTGGTAAAGAGGCGAATATTTGCCGCCCAACTTGCACACCATCGCGGTAATCGCCTCGTTTATCACCTTGGAGGAGAGCGATCGCTTTTTGCATAAGTTGAATTTCCCAACGTCCCAATTCCCCGTACACAAAAATGTGCATCAAGCCGCCTGGAGCTAACTTCTTCGCTAAAGCTTGAATACCACGAATCGGATCGGGGGTATGGTGCAAAACGCCAACGCAGTTGATTAAATCAAACTCACCTGGCAACTGTTCGACATCATACAAGCTCAGGTGATGAAACTCAACGCGGTTAGCCCCAGAACGTTGACAACGCTCTTTTGCCACAGCCAAAGCGCCAGTACTAAGGTCAATTCCAACGACATTAGCTTGGGGATTAAGGTGAACAAGGTATTCTGTACCAACTCCCGTACCGCAACCAGCATCTAAAATGCGGATATCCTGCTTTTGGGGTTTTTGACCTGTGCAGAAATTATAAGCGGCTAGCCAATTCCAGCGCCAGTTGTAGCCTGGAGGTGGTTCATCCAGTAGGGCTTCCGGCGGAAATGGGTAGGTGTTGTAGAGTTTAGCAACAGCAGCACTGACGGTTTGGGAATCTGACATGGTGGGCAAAATTGCAGCAATTCTGAGTTTAGCGAATGCTGGGCACTTAGGGTAGACACATATTTGAGAAGAGTTATCTTACCAAATGCGGCGCTGGATTATTTCAACTTAGGTAAACATAGGGATTCTTTAAATAAAAACACTACTGTTGAAGTATTTATTAGCAATAAGATTAACGTGTATAATTTGTAACCTAATTTACTCAATCAGGAGCATCGAATGGCTGTAGGATTGCCTGAATTCGTTGAAAATCCAGAAAATCGTTGTCCAGTAATTCTATTACTCGATACTTCTGGTTCTATGTCAGGTCAACCTATCCAAAAGTTAAATCGAGGACTTGCTATTTTCAAAGAAGATGTATTAAAAGATTCTCAAGCATCGCTGAGTTTGGAAGTGGCCATGATCACATTTGGTCCCATAGTTAAGCTGATGCAAGACTTTGTAACGATTGACCAATTTATACCGCCTATATTGGAAGTAGATGGTGTTACCCCAATGAGTGGGGCGATTGAGTATGCTTTGGATTTTCTAGAAAACCGCAAACAGACTTATAAAGACAACGGTATTCTCTATTATCGCCCTTGGGTGTTTTTGATTACAGACGGAGCGCCAACAGACTCCTGGCAATCAGCCGCGCAAAGATTGAGAGAAGCAGAAGCACAAAGCCGACTTTTATTTTTTGCGGTAGGTGTACAGGGTGCTGATATGAATATCCTCAAACAAATTTCTCCTCCTGAACGTCCACCAGTTATGCTAAATGGCTTAGATTTTCGTGAGCTATTTGTCTGGCTTTCTACTTCAATGAAACGGGTTTCTAGTGGCAAAGTAGGGCAAGCTGTAGCTTTACCGGCTGTGGGATGGGGTCAAATTACTAGTTAGAGGAAATTTTGTGAATTGGAAAGCTATTGCGGGTTCTGCTGTTGGAACAAGTCATCAAGACCAGGAGATGCCTTGTCAAGATTATGGGGATTATTGCATCTTTAATGATGTGATTGTAGGTGCTGTTGCTGATGGTGCTGGTAGTGCTAAATATTCTGATATTGGTTCTAAATTGGCGGTAAAAACGGTACTCAAATGCTTTTCTGATATTAATGAATATCCTCAGAAGCAAGCTTTTTCTCAAGCACTGTCTAAAGAAGAAGCTCAAAAAGTTTTTGCTAAGATTGTGAACCAAGTTATTACAGAATTACAGAAGCAAGCAGATGAAGGAGATTATTCTGCCAATGATTTAGCTTGTACGTTGTTGGTTTTTGTGGCTACTCCTGACTGGGTTGCAGCTATGCAAATCGGAGATGGATTTATTGTGCTGCGTTCCCAAAATTCAGAATATCAACTGTTGTTTCAGTCAGATAAAGGTGAGTTTGTCAATGAAACAACTTTTATCACCTCAACAAATGCAGTAAAAGATATGCAATTAGAGGTTATTTCCGAAAAACAAGAGTTTATTTGTGCTTCCACTGATGGACTGGAAAAAGTAGCAATTCGCTTGAGCGACTGGAAACCCTTTTCACCTTTCTTTAAACCTTTGGAAGAATACTTGCACGAACCTGTTAATCCAGAGGAGGAAAATAAATATCTGACAGAATTCCTCAACTCTGAACGGCTAAATTCTCGCACTGACGATGATAAAACCTTACTTTTGTGCTTATTTGATAGAGAGTAAAATTCGATGACAGTTCTCACCTGTGCCAGTACGGGAAAATCAATTACTCTGCTAGGTGAACCGATAGCTAATAGTGGTGAAGGTAAGGTTTGGCGAACTAATTACAATGGTTACTTAGCGAAAATTTACCACTCGCAAACTCCTGAACGAGTGCAAAAATTGGCTGTGATGATAGCGCACAGACCCAAAGAGCCAAACTCTCACCTCAATCATATTTCTTTTGCTTGGCCTAAGTCGGTACTGAAAGATGCTCAAGGTAATTGTGTGGGCTTTTTGATGCCGGAAATTAAGGAAGCAAAAGAACTTATTGATGTATACAACCCCCAGAAAAGAAAGGCTTTGAAACTTGACGTTGATTGGCGTTTTCTCCACACAACGGCGCTGAATATCGCCTCAATTATTGAAGCAATTCACATTTCTGGCTATGTTTTGGGTGACATCAAGCCGCAAAATATTCTTGTTAACGATCGCGCCTTGCCTTCAATTATTGATACTGATTCTTTTCAGGTTCGGAATCCGAAAAATAGTAAGGTTTATCGTTGTCTAGTTGGTTCAGACGGCTATACACCACCGGAACTGATTGGTAAAGATTTTGCTAGCACTGATCAAACGGAAGTACACGATCGCTTCCGATTAGCAGTCATTATCTATCAACTGTTGTTTGGTGGTCAAAGTCCTTTTGCGGGAAAGTGGATAGGCGCGGGGGAAACTCCAGAAATGAATGAACTTATCCGCCGGGGTTTATGGCTGTATGCACCAAACAGTTTGATTCAACCTGTTGTAGAAAGGACAATTCCTCTTGAGATTGTTCACCCAGAGGTTCAGCGATGTTTTCTCAGATGTTTTAATGATGGTTATAAAAATCCTAACTTGCGCCCAACTGCTGGGGATTGGGTAAAGGCGCTCAGACTTGCTGTTAATGAGTTAACTATCTGTGGAAAGGTAGACAGCCACTACTACAGCCGAACTCATGGTAAGTGTTATTGGTGCGATCGCGCCATAAAACTTGGTACTGATATATTTCCTGGGTTTGTTAGACCAAAACAAGCTGCTGTTGTTAAATCAACATCACAACCTAAAGCTTTTGCCGCAGATAAAATTATAGAAAATGCCGCAATAGAAGGGCAAATCCATACTCTCCAAGGGCATTCCGACTCTGTTAATTCCGTAGCTTTCAGTCCAGATGGCAGAACCGTTGTCAGTGGGAGTCATGACACGACTATCAAATTATGGGATGTCCGCACGGGAAGAGAAATCTACACCCTTCAGGGGCATTCCAACTCTGTTGATTGCGTAGCTTTCAGCCCAGATGGCAAAATCCTTGCCAGTGGGAGTTCTGACAAGACTATTAAACTGTGGGATGTGACAACAGGAGGGCAAATCCGCACTATCCAGGCGCATTCCGACTCCGTTCGTTCGGTTGTTTTCAGCCCAGATGGCAAAACTATTGCCAGTGGGAGCGATGACAAGACTATTAAACTGTGGGATGTGACAACAGGAGGGCAAATCCGCACTATCCAGGCGCATTTCGACTCGGTTTGTTCGGTTGTCTTCAGCCTAGATGGCAAAACCCTTGCCAGTGGAAGTCATGACAAGACTATCAAATTGTGGGATGTCACCAGAGGAGGGCAAATCTGCATTATCCAGGTGCATTCGGACTGGGTTCGTTCCGTAGCTTTCAGTCCAGATGGCAAAACTCTAATGAGTGGAAGTAGAGACAACACTATCAAGATTTCGCAGTTTGTATCATCAAGCAATACAGCTAGTTCATACCCAGTCCAGCCAAGTCAATCTCAAGTTTGGCAAACTAATCAGTCTGCAAATTCACCATCACCTAATAAGCATAGTAAACAAAGTATTTTTCAAAGCGCTGTTGGAAACAGCGCTTCTTTATCAGGAACTTCTATTTCTACGAAAACCTCGACAAGTAATACAACTGTAAACAATGCACCTCAACAGTTGCCTGCTAAAAAACCGATTCAAAATTATGCTCAAGTTATTATTATTGGTTCAGTATTAGCCTCAGCAACATTAGGTTCACTTGTATTTTTTGCTACTGGTAATCTATTTTATAGCTCTAACAATTCTAATTCTGCAAAAGATGCAACACAGAATTTAACTCAATCGCAATTGAGAGAAATAGCCACCAGTAAGATTAAAAAGTATACTATTGGTATTGGTATTTCATTCCAAGTTAATGAAGAAACTAAAATACCAATAGTTACTAATGTCTTTGAAAAATCTCCAGCAGCATTGGGAAATCTTAAAATTGGTGATCAAATATTGGAAATAAATGGCATACCGACATCAAAAATGAGTGCGACAGATGTAGCTAATTTGATACAAGGTGATATAAATACTACAGTTTTTTTGCAGATTAGTCGTCCAGGTTTCAGAGATACAAACACAATGCTGATTAGGGAACCTTTTATCAATCCCAACGTTGATCAAGACTACGTGAGGCGTTGCTCAGCACATTTTAAATTGAAAGATTATACTGACGCACTAGATGACTGTAACGACGCAATTCAGATAAATCCCAATAATGATGAAGCCTATTATTTACGGGGTACTAGCTATTATTTAGATGGGAATAAGTATCAAGGAATGAAAGATTTACAAAAAGCTGCAAGTTTAGGGAATGAAAAAGCTAAGGAAATCCTCAAAGATGTTAAATAATAGCATTGGATATTTTAAATTCAGCCAAAGAATACTGGGAAGCTAATAATATTGCTCTGAAGTTTTTAATTATAAACAAATAGGTCAATTTAGTCTTGAGACAAATTAAGATATAGTCCAATCTTCTAAACGCAAATTAGGCACTTTTTCAAAATCCTTGCGGTTGCGCGTAACTAAAATCCCATTTACTGACAGCGTAATTGCCGCAATGCGTAAATCTTGAGTACCAACGCGAATTTTTTGCTTAACTAATTCAGCATAAAGATTACAAGCGTTAGTATCAAATTCAAGTAATATTATATTTTTGAAATATTCTATTTCATCCCATAAACCTTTGTATGCCCAGATTAATTTGTCATACTTAGAAGGTTGATTATTATATTTGTTGATAACATTCAACCATCCTTTAACTTTTTCCTCAAATGTAATCACTGTTATAGCTAAATTTTCAGTATTTTGCTGTCTTATGCGTTGTGTGACTAATGGATGAGTATTTTGAAATAAGGATAAATGATCTGTATCTAATATCCACATAATACTCACTTTGTCTCATTCTCTAAGTCAATTTGACTCCGTTCAGCTTCTATGTATTCCAGCACCTCAGCAAAAAGAGGGTTATCTTTGTGCATTCCCGCAAATTTTATCCAAGGATGTTCGGTTTGAGGAGGATCAATTTCTAAAGTAACTATTTCCGCTTTCTCTAAACGAGCTTGCAAACGCTGGATTAGTTCTTTTAAAGCTTCTTCTTTTGTAGCACCTGAAATTTTGCAGTCTGGCAAGCCTAACACCGTTGCATTAAACCTGCCATCTTGTTCGTTTTCAATCAGCACATCATAAGTTAACTTTGGTGCTGTCTTGCTAGAGGAAGTTTTTACAACTAAATTCATGATATTTTTAGCCTTCAATTTTTATATTGATTATAACTTTGCAACATAATGATTTATAAACGCCGACCTACTTACTGTCTAACCTTAGCTGAAAGCTTTATGTTTACATTGTGAACAGTAGTTAATAGTGAGGGCTAAAACCCTTAAATTAGCACTAAAGTGCTGACTACAAACCTTTAATTATTTACATTGGCTTACTTAGCCTATAGTTTAATTTTCATAATATTGTCTTTTGCGATCGCTCTAATGATTTACAACCAATCAGAGTTTGATTTGAGCTAAAAGTGATCCAGGACTGTAATTCTGAGCAAAATACAGTGCAGAAAAAATCTCCGAGATGCTTCCTTGCACTTCGCTCTCAGCATGACAAGGTATTTCATTAAGAAAGTTAAATTTATCACTGTTATACATAGTAGTAATCCGTAATTTAAGTATTTTTGAATACAAATTATTTCATTAATATTTCAATATATACTGAAAAAAACTTAACTTTTTGATGGTTGCTGAAGATTTAGAGAATCGTGTGCTTGAAATTGTCAAGTTAAAGGTTCTACACACTTCTTAATAAACCAGCCCTAGGAACGCAAAACGTTCTAATCTAAAAGCTGACTGGGTTAATTTACTGGCAGTTTTGAAGGCGGCACTCTAAAGCTCTTAAGGCATAAACATACCGATGTGTCAAGCCTCAAAGCAACCCAGACTTAACACATAAATGATTATGATGGGAGTTTTACAAATCCGATGAGTGTTAAGGCGAGTGGTGGAAGCTCAGTTGCGCGTCCGCAACTATATCAAACTCTAGCTGTAGCGACAATTACCCAAGCGGAACAGCAAGACCGCTTTTTGGGAACCGGTGAACTAAATGAACTGGCAAGCTATTTTGCATCTGGTGCAAAGCGTCTAGAAATTGCCCAGACGCTCACGGAAAATTCTGAGATTATCGTATCTCGAGCTGCCAACCGGATTTTTGTCGGTGGTTCGCCAATGGCTTTTTTAGAAAAGCCGAGGGAACCAGAATTAGCGATGGCTGTAGCTAGTAGTACTAATGTTCAAGAGGGGATGAAACTGGGAAATGTCACCTACGTTGAAAGTCGTGGTGGGTTCCTAGAAAATTTACGCTCAATATTTAATTCATCCCCCAGTGGCCCGACACCTCCAGGTTTCAGACCAATCAACGTTGCTCGTTATGGCCCGAGCAACATGGCGAAGAGTTTACGGGACTTATCCTGGTTCTTGCGCTATGCTACCTATGCGATCGTTGCTGGCGACCCCAACATCATAGCGGTGAATACACGGGGTCTACGGGAAATAATTGAAAATGCCTGCTCCGGTGAAGCAACATTGGTGGCTTTGCAGGAAATCTCAGCTGCGGCACTCTCATATTTCCGCAGGGATGCTGAGGCTACAGAGATTGTGTCTCAGTACATGGATGTTTTGCTGACAGAATTCAAAGCAGCCACACCCTCAAATAAACTGCGCCAACGTCCTTCAGGTGATCAGCAAGGGTTGCAACTGCCACAAATTTATTTTAATGCGGCAGAACGGCGACCCAAGTTTGTGATGAAGCCTGGATTGTCAACTAGTGAGAAAAATGAGGTAATCAAAGCAGCATATCGTCAAATCTTTGAGCGCGACATCACCCGTGCTTATAGCTTGTCGATATCTGACCTAGAATCCAAGGTGAAAAATGGCGACATCTCGATGAAAGAGTTTGTTCGCCGTCTAGCAAAATCTCCCCTTTACCAAAAACAGTTTTACCAGCCTTTTATTAACAGCCGAGTTATCGAACTGGCTTTCCGTCACATTCTGGGACGGGGGCCAAGTAGCCGCGAAGAAGTACAAAAATACTTTGCGATTATTTCCCAAGGCGGTTTAGCAGCCTTAGTCGATGCTTTAGTAGATTCTGAAGAATACGGCGACTACTTTGGCGAAGAAACAGTACCCTACCTCCGGGGTCTGGGTCAAGAGGCACAAGAATGTCGCAACTGGGGGCCGCAACAAGACCTGTTTAACTACAGTGCGCCTTTCCGCAAAATACCTCAGTTCATCACCACATTTGCTGCTTACGAACAACCACTACCAGATCAGCATCCATACGGTTCTGGTAATGACCCCTTAGAAATTCAGTTTGGGGCAATTTTCCCGAAAGAAACTCGTAACCCCAGCACTAGTCCGGCTCCTTTTGGCAAGGATACTAAACGCATCCTGATCCATCAAGGGGCAGGCATTAACAACCAAAATAGTAATCCCAAGGCGCGAGGTGAGGCTCCCGGTACTCTTGGGCCCAAGGTGTTCAAGTTGGATCAACTTCCTGGCACCATCGGCAAAAAGGCTACCAAGGGTGCAAGTGTAAAATTCTCCGAAAGCTCAACGCAAGCAGTGATTAGAGCTGCTTACCTGCAAGTTTTCGGACGTGATGTCTACGAAGGTCAACGCCAGAAGGTATTGGAAATCAAGCTGGAAAACGGCAACATTTCCGTGCGGGAGTTTGTTCGTGCTTTGGCTAAGTCGGATATATTCCGCAACCTGTACTGGACATCACTGTATGTTTGTAAGGCGATAGAGTACATCCATCGTCGCTTATTGGGTCGTCCGACCTACGGTCGTCAAGAACTCAACAAGTACTTTGACATTGCCTCTAAAAAGGGCTTTTATGCGGTGGTTGACGCCATCATTGACAGCCTAGAGTACACTGAGGCGTTTGGTGAAGATACAGTTCCCTACGAACGGTATCTGACTCCTGGTGGTGTGGCATTACGACAGCTGCGGGTTGGCAGTATTCGCGAAGATGTTGGCGCGAAAATCCAGAAGGAAGAAACGCAGAGCTTTGTGAAACTGGGTACAGTCTCAGAAAATCGGACAGAACCAGATATTCAGTTCCGAATTAACCAAGGTGTCAGCAAGCAACGAGAACAAACAAAAATCTTCAAGTTGGTGGCGAACACCAGTGACAAAGTTGCAGTCAAAACTTTGATCAGTGCTGCGTACCGCCAGATTTTTGAGCGCGATATTGCACCATACATTGCCAAAAACGAATTCACAGCGTGGGAAAGCAAGCTAGGGAATGGCGAAATCAGTGTTAAAGAATTTATTGAAGGTTTGGGTTACTCCAACCTTTATCTCAAAGAATTCTACACACCCTACCCCAACACCAAGGTGATTGAGTTAGGAACCAAGCACTTCCTAGGACGCGCACCACTAGATCAGGCAGAAATCCGCAAGTACAACCAGATTTTGGCTACTCAAGGTATTCGTGCCTTTATCAGTGCCCTACTGAATAGTGTGGAATATAACCAGGTGTTTGGTGAAGATACGGTGCCTTACCGTCGCTTCCCGACCCTACCAGCTGCAAACTTCCCGAATACTGAGAAGCTTTACAACCAGCTAACCAAGCAAAATGATGACGTGGTTGTGCCTAGCTTTGAGCCAGTGCAATCCAGCAAAGATGCTAACACGCCGCTTTTAGCGCAGGCGATCGCAGATATAGCCGCGCAAACAAAGGCTACCGAAAACGGCAAGCCCTCGTTCACGGAACTAGGTCGTTCCTACAACAATGGTCGTAAACAGTCTACGGAAGTGGGTGTAGGTACAAGCTACCGTAAAGCACGTATTTACCGTCTGAGTAAGGGCATAAACCAAGCAGAAATGCAACAGGTAGTTAATGCCATTTACTGTCAGGTGTTGGATGTATCTAGCTCTCAAGTGCCTGATGATTTCCGTCTGGCTTACCTAGACAGCAAACTCCAAAATGGCGAAATTTCCGTGCGGGAGTTTGTGCGTGAACTAGCAAGTTCGGAAATTTATCGCCAGCGCTTTTACATGCCTTATCCCCACACCAAGGTGATTGAGTTCCTATTCCGTCACCTGTTGGGGCGCACACCCGCGACTCAAGGAGAAATTAGCCAGCACAACCAGTTGCTAGCTGATAGCGGTTTGCAAGCTACTGTAGAAGCAATAGTGGATAGCCCTGAATATTCTTGCTTCTTTGGAGAAGACGTAGTGCCTTACAACCGCTTCCCATCCTTGGCAGCAGGTAACTACCTCGGTAGTGTCCAAGCGGCTGCTGATTTGGTGAAATCGGGTCGTCAGAGCGATCGCTAAAGCACTATGTGCAGGGATTGGAGACTGGGGAAAACTTTCCTAATCCCCAATCCCTAAGTACCCAATTTCCCTTCGCAACCTTTCGTAATACTGCTTTCAGATTGCAGTGAAGACAGTAAATCTGAAAAGTAATATTACAAACTGTTAAGAGCAGTCATAAATGCTCAACAGAATGCCGGAAAATATTTTGCGGAAGGTAGCTGAGTTTAAAAGGTTGTGTACTTGTATTAACTCAAGCAAACTCGTAATCTATTAGCAATAGCAGTTATTTAACTGTTGTATCTAAAAAGACGAGACAACAGAACCTCTGTCTACCAAATTTAAAGTCGTACCAGTTTAATCAAATCCTGGTTTCATTAGTATTGGAGGAATCCATTAATGAGTATCGTCACGAAGTCCATCGTGAATGCTGATGCAGAAGCCCGCTATCTCAGCCCTGGTGAACTGGATCGGATCAAGTCCTTTGTTGCAGGTGGTGAGCGCCGTCTGCGGATTGCTCAAGTTTTGACAGAAAATCGCGAGCGGCTGGTTAAGCAAGCTGGCGACCAACTGTTCCAAAAGCGTCCTGATGTTGTTTCTCCTGGTGGTAACGCCTACGGTCAAGAATTGACCGCTACTTGTCTGCGCGACCTCGATTACTACCTCCGCCTTGTCACCTACGGTATTGTTTCTGGTGATGTCACCCCCATCGAAGAAATTGGTGTTGTGGGTGTCCGCGAAATGTACAAGTCTTTGGGAACTCCTATTGAAGGTGTTGCTGAAGGTATCCGTGGTCTGAAGAATGTATCCGCTACACTTCTGTCTGGTGAAGACGCTGCTGAAGCTAGTAACTACTTCGACTACCTAGTTGGCGCCCTACTGTAGGGTGAAGCTGTTTCCTCGGCAAGAAACAGAAGAATTGCAATACGGTTGGAAATAAGGAATTAACAACATGCAAGACGCAATTACCGCTGTCATTAACTCTTCGGACGTTCAAGGTAAATATCTTGATACATCAGCATTAGAGAAGCTAAAAGGTTACTTCTCCACTGGCGAACTGCGGGTACGTGCTGCTAGCACCATCAGCGCTAACGCTGCGGCGATCGTTAAAGAAGCTGTAGCAAAGTCTTTGCTATACTCTGACATCACCCGTCCAGGCGGCAACATGTACACCACTCGTCGCTATGCTGCTTGCATTCGCGATTTGGATTACTACCTCCGCTATGCTACCTATGCCATGTTAGCTGGCGATCCTTCCATCTTGGATGAACGCGTGCTGAATGGCTTGAAAGAAACTTACAACTCCTTGGGTGTTCCTGTCGGTGCAACCGTACAAGCTATCCAAGCAATCAAAGAAGTAACTGCCAGCTTAGTAGGTTCTGATGCCGGTAAGGAAATGGGCGTTTACTTAGACTATATCTCCTCTGGCTTGAGTTAAGAGCTAGTTAGTTTGCGCTTAAGAATTTAGGTGCGGCTTTATTAAGGTCTGGAAATCAATTGTGAGTGCTAGAACGTTTTATTGCTTATCTTGTTAAATTATCAGTGATGAGTGTTAGCGGTCTAGTATTGATGCTTGATTTCCAGCCTTGGAATAATTAATTAAAGATTTGCACTCAAGATTTTGAGATAAAAAAAGTTTCCATAAACATCACAGGAGATTCTTAGATCATGTCCCGTTTGTTTAAAATTACTGCTCTTGTTCCTAGCCAAAGCCGAATTCGTACCCAACGCGAACTACAAAATACCTACTTTACCAAGCTAGTCCCCTATGAGAACTGGTTCCGCGAACAGCAACGCATTCAAAAAGCAGGCGGAAAAATTATCAAGGTAGAACTGGCAACTGGCAAGCAAGGCGCTAATGCTGGGTTGCTGTAATAGTTTTATATCGAACATTATTGTAGGGAATTATTCAGAGGTCAATAAAGACCTCTTTTTTGTTACATGTGTTGTTGAAAGTCAAAAGTCAAACAACTTTACAAGGCGATACCCGCGAGTATAAAGCGGAACTGGAGCGCCAGTATTCTGTCTATTCTTAGTTTGTTCAACAGTTTCATCAAACACAATTAACGTTTCTTTGCCAACTTTTAGCCAGTCTTCATAGGGCACACTCATATCTTCTTCAATACCACCAATACTAGGTGTTACCATAGCCCGATAAGCTTCATTGAATTTCCTACGAAACCGAAAATCTACTGAAATTCTCAAACCTTCAGTCTTCCGTCTGATTGTTTGATGCAATCCACGAGCATCATTAAAGTACATCGTACCGTGTTGTAGTTGGGCTTCCGTGTAAGAGACGACCATTGGAATATCTCGACCTTCATCGAAGTCAGACATCACCCGCATAGCCTGTAGTTCCATCTCGCGAGGCATTTCACCCGCTTCGATGGTTATATTATCGATGTCGCCAAACAGTGGCAGAACCACCACAGTCGCATCAGCGGCAACACCTGCCCAGACATCACTATGGCATTTTGAACTAGCAAAGGGTAAACGCAACCTAGTTGCGTCAGTCTTACCATATACCATGCGGAGATTTACTGGTAAATCCACTGCATCGATTAGGTCATTTGCTCCCAGTTGGTAAAAAGCTTCAGCAACACTCTTTTGAAAGAGATTAAACGCTAAAGCGTGTTCTCGCTTGGGCATTAAAAGACCAGTACCAGTATAGTTGGGCAAAGAATTTCTTGCTTCTAGTAGTCGTTGAAGCATTTCGGCTTCTGAGAGAATGATGGGACTATTCAGACAAGCACATATATAACCAGCAGCAGCAACTCGAATTTGCTGGAATAACTCAGGCTTTAATGTGTGTTCAAACAGCAGTCGATACTGCTGCCTTGTAGCGATCCTATCAGCAAGCTCATCAAAGAGTTGATCACCTAGCTGAGAGAATGCGATCGCACGTTGATATTGTAAGCGATCGCACATTGAGGCTTCTACTAACAGTTTTTCTACCATAATTTCTCCTAAAAGTTATTCTAAATTAGCTAAGAAACTCATACATTCAAAAACAGTTCGCCTTAAAAACGAATTCTGTTATTACAAATTAACAAAGTTATTCTGTCTATAAATCGTAAAATATACTGCTCTTTGCTCTGATTTTTTTCTCAAGCAAAAGGGTTATTCTTAACATTAGTAAACTTGAGATAAAGTCAAAAATTATGAACAAAATAACAGAATATAAAACAGCTATTTTTTATGAAGCAAGAATTCATGAAGCAAAATTATATTTAGTCATTTTTATTTTAAGAAAGTAATAATATTATCAGATGCAGGTTGATTATTTCTTTGAATACCCTGCCTTTCAGATGCAAAGTAAGCAGCTAGTTAAAAATCGGTAATTTTAACATTAGCAACCAAACCAGCAAATGTTAAAACCTAAATAGTTAAACTAATTAACTTTGAAGCTGTATTTACTCTTTGTACAGTGTTTTAAATTAAGACACAAACAACTTTAATCCTGATCACCTTTGATAGCAGGGAACTTTTGCTCAAAATTTCAATGAGATTGCTATGCATCTAGAATGCTCAAGACAAATACAACTGAAATGTAAATAAATAATTAAAAATGTCAACTTTGAACCATAAAAGCTCAACTAGAAACCTATATAATCGCACAGCATCAGAGTGGATTAGAGGAGAACCTAGTTCACTCTCAGACTTTACAGCACGCCCTTTTGTACTAGAACTTTGCGAGCCTGTCGCTGGATTGCGAGTACTCGATATCGGCTGTGGTGAAGGTTATTGTAGTCGGGAGCTACGCCAACGAGGTGCTACACAAGTACATGGAATAGACCTTTCTGAAGGCATGATTGCAGCAGCAAGCTTGCAAGAAGCAGAAGATGCTTTGGGTATTAGCTATGAAGTCGGATGTGCCACCGACCTCAAGCAATTTGATAATGACGAAATTGATCTAGTTGTTGCAGTATTTCTATTTAACTATTTGACAATTGCTCAGACCCAAGAATGCATGGCAGAAGTTGCACGCGTTCTTCGTCCCGGAGGTCGATTTGTATTTAGCGTTCCCCACCCATCTTTTCCATATATGCGAGAAGCAGCATATCCGTTTTATTTTCAACTAGACGGTACAGGCTACTTCAGCAAGCGTGACCAGCAGTTTCCGGGTCGTATTTGGAAACGAGACGGTTCCTGGCTAAATGTTCAATTGATTCACAAAACTCTTGAGGATTACTTTAATGCCCTTAAAAATGCTGGCTTTAATACGATGCCAATTCTACAGGAATTGCGTGTAACACCAGAACATATCGCTATAGATGAATCATTTTTTAGCTCTTTGCTTGACCAACCCCTCCACCTAGCCATACAAGTATCACGATGACACAGATATCTTCTCCTGTTAGAAATTCTTTCCGTGAAATAACGGATAATCATCCTCTATGGAATCATGAATTCCTAACCTGCTGTCGTACTGGAAATTTATTTCTACCAGACGTACAATTACTAGCTGTTCAAATGTATAAATTCTCCAAAGAATTTAATCGTATCCTAGCTAGCATCTTGTCTTGCTGCCAAGACGAAAGCACTCAGTTAGTCATTTTGGAGAACCTATTTGACGAAATGGGACAAGGAGACGTAAATCAGTCCCATCCAGAATTATTTCGTCGGTTTACCCGCGCACTTGGTATTGACGATAAAACTTTGGCAGCACTACCCACTGCACCTGAAACTCTTGCCTTAGTTGAGACTTACTTAAGGATTCCACACCAGTACGGGTATTTAGCTGCATTGGGAGCTGTCTGTTATGCTTCCGAAGGTATTGTTAGCTCCTTGTATACGCAACTATACAAAGGAATTGTAGGTGCTGCTCCCTTGCCCAAAGAATCCTTAATCTTTTTTGAAGTTCACATTGATGTGGATGATAGTCATGCAGCAAAGTTAGCAGCCGTAATTGAACCTCGTATTAGCACAAGCGAAGAGGATATTAAAGTAAAGCTAGCTATTGTTGAAGCGATGGATGCCCGTGTCCAATTCTTTAATGGAATTCAGCGTCAAATCTCTAAATATAGCTTGTCTCCTAATTCATCGCTTCTTGTGAGTGCGTAGTACAAATACGGATGCAAATATGCTAACTTGTAGCACTAAAATACAGAGATATTTTCTTACTTTTTCCAGTTTTTAAAGCTTTCAATACGGTAGACCAAGATTTAACTACAGAAAAGCTGGTAATTTAATTAACCTCTTTAGGGTATTAGCTGTTAAATCTTGGTCAAATTCACAAAACAAAATTAGGTGCAGCAGAAGGAGGTTTCCATGTACGGATTAGTGAACAAGGCGATTCAAGACATGGTGTGCAGTCGCTTTGGCGAAGAGATTTGGAAAGACATTAAGCAGAAAGCAGAGGTAAACGTAGATGTCTTCCTCAGTATGGAAGGCTATCCTGATAACATCACCCACAGGCTAGTAAAAGCTGCTAGTGTCGTTTTGGGTTTATCTTCCACAGAGATTATGCAAGCCTTTGGAGAATTCTGGGTTCAGTACACAGCCCAAGAAGGCTACGGCGAAATGATGGATATGAGTGGAGATACGCTGCCTGAGTTTTTAGAAAACCTCGACAATCTTCATGCTCGTGTGGGAGTCAGTTTTCCCAAACTTAAGCCCCCATCATTTGAGTGTACTGATATGGAGGACAATTCTCTGAACTTACACTATCGCTCTAGTAGAGAAGGGCTGACACCAATGATTCTTGGTCTGGTTAAAGGATTGGGAACAAGGTTTGATACAGAAGTCCATGTTACCCAAACCCAAAGTCGGGATGAGGGTGCTGAACATGATGAGTTTTTAGTGCTTTATAAACCAAATTGAGCGCAGCAGCATGGCTCCTCCTCACCTTACTCTTTCGCCAGAGTTGCTGGCGAAAGCTTTTCCTTTCCACTTTGCATTTAACCGTAATCGGGAAATTGTACAAACTGGTGATGTTTTAGGACGCATTAGTCCTGAACCACTAGTTGGTAGACTAATTGAGCAGCATTTCCAGATCAATCGTCCAAAAATTATAGTCGATTTTGATGCTATTAATAAACAGTCCCGTGCTCTGTTCATATTGGAGTTTCTACACAACGGAATGCAGCTAAAGGGTCAGATAATGTATCTGCCAGAGATGGATGTAACATTTTTTTTGGGTTCTCCCTGGATTACAGATACGAATAGCCTCGCTCCTTTTGGTATCAAACTCAAAGACTTTGCGATTCACGACCCAATTGTAGATTTCCTTTTTCTACTGCAAGCTCAGAATACCGCTTTGACTGATGCCAAAAAATTAACAAAGGAACTGAAACAGCAAAGGTCACAACTACAGAGTGCGCTACAAATCAAAGAAAATCTAGCAGAAATTGCTGAGGCACAGTCTAAAAAATTAGAAAAGTCTCTCAGGGAACTACAGCAAACTCAAGCCCAATTAGTCCAAGCTGAGAAAATGTCTAGTTTAGGGCAATTAGTTGCGGGAGTTGCTCACGAAATTAACAACCCTGTTAACTTTATTTACGGTAATTTAAAATATGCAAAAGATTATACGCAATGTCTGCTGAAGCTTGTGCATCTTTACCAGAAGTTTTATGCCAATCCTGTGTCAGAAATTCAAGACTGTATCGAAGCAATTGATTTAAATTTTTTATTAGATGATTTACCTAAAATCCTACATTCAATGCAAGTAGGAGCCGAGCGTATCGCTGAAATTGTGTTGTCCCTTCGGAACTTCTCTCGTCTTGATGAAGCGGAGATGAAAAGAGTTGATATCCACCAAGGACTGGATAGTACTTTGTTGATTTTACAGAATCGCTTCAAGGATAGCGTTGAGCATCCTGGCATTAAAATAGTTAAAAACTATGGAAATTTGCCTTTAGTATATTGCTACGCTGGGCAATTAAATCAAGTATTTATGAATATTATTAGTAATGCCATTGATGCACTCGACAACTATAACAGTCAACGGGCGATCACAGAAATTCACGCTGAACCTAATACAATTACAATTACTACAGAAGTTATAGAAACAAAGTGTGTTGTTATCCGAATTGCTGACAATGGTTCAGGAATGACACAATCAGTTAAGGAACGGCTATTCGATCCATTTTTCACAACTAAGCCCGTAGGTAAGGGTACAGGATTAGGTTTATCAATTAGCTATCAGATTGTAGTTGAAAAACACGGTGGAACACTCAGATGTATATCAGAACCCGGACAGGGAACTGAGTTTTGGGTTGAAATTCCTCTATTGATGGATAACCAAGCAGAGAATTGCGTGAAATCATTGAGTTTTATTAAATAAATATTTTTAGAATCAGGTTTAATTATCAGAACATAACATCTACAAGATACCTTCAGACAGGAAGTATAGACCGCAGTAGCTAAAACTCTGGGAGAACAACTAGCTACCTCGGCTATACAAATGGAGTCCGCGCTAGCAAAATTGATCGCATCCTTTTTCAATGTCAGGTAAGCGGTGCATCATATTATGAGTTATTATTTATGAGTTTTATTCCTAACTCATAATTTCTAACTTTTTACCTGTACTGATCGTGAATCTACGTAGCCTGATTCCAATTTTTGGTAATTCCGTCTCCGTCTGGGCATTAGAAGCGCGGTTGTTGCGCTGGTTAACATTGATTTGGCTGTTTGTCGGCTTAATCATGCTATTTTCAGCATCTTATCCCGTCGCTGACGCCCGTCATGATGATGGATTGTACTACTTCAAGCGTCAAGTCATTTGGGTCTTAGTTTCCTTAATTGGATTCAACATTATTGTTAATCTGCCGTTACACAAAATTTTGGGATCATCCCATTGGTTTTTGATGCTGTTTTTAGCATTAATTTTCGTCACATTGATACCAGGATTGGGAAAGAAAGCTTTTGATGCGGCCCGTTGGATAGCCATTGGCCCAGTTCCTATCCAACCTTCAGAATTGATTAAACCCTTTTTAGTGCTGCAAAGCGCACGCCTGTTTGGTCAGTGGGAACGAATAAGTTGGCGAGTTCGCTTTACTTGGCTCATTATTTTTGGTTTTGTACTTTTAGGAATTCTTGCCCAGCCTAACTTGAGTACAACAGCACTTTGCGGCATGACTATTTGGCTAATTGCCCTAGCAGCTGGATTGCCTTACAAGTACTTAGGAGGAACGGCAATCGGTGGAGTAATGTTAGCAATCCTCAGTATTAGTATTAAAGAGTATCAGCGTAAGCGGGTGATGTCATTCCTTAATCCTTGGGCGGACGCTACAGGGGATGGCTACCAGTTAGTGCAAAGTTTGCTAGCGGTAGGCTCTGGTAGGACTTGGGGATCTGGATATGGGCTTTCTCAACAAAAGCTGTTTTATTTACCAATTCAGGATACTGATTTTATTTTTGCCGTATTCGCTGAAGAGTTTGGCTTTGTTGGCAGTATGGTGTTGTTAACACTTTTAGCTTTATTCGCCACTCTGGGATTAATTGTGGCACTAAAGGCTAAAAATCCAGTGCATCAACTAGTAGCGATCGGTGTAACAATTTTGATGGTAGGACAATCATTGCTTCATATTGGTGTTGCCACAGGTTCTCTACCAACTACGGGCTTACCTTTGCCTATGTTTAGTTATGGTGGTAATTCTATGATTGCCAGCTTGATAGCCGCTGGATTGCTGATTCGGGTAGCACGCGAGAGTAGTGAGGCTGAGGTAGTACCGTTACGAAGACCCTTGTTTGAAAATGGGCGCAGGCGTCGGATGTTTCAGAAAACCAAGAATTGAACTAGTAGGATTCTAATATTGCCACCCATCAGCGCTGGGTGGACGAAATCAATAAAATTAACCAAAAATTAATATGAAAGTAAAAGTTAGCTATTCACCAACTGTAAGTGAAGTAAATGAAGTTGACCTGGTTTTAGATACAACAAAGGAAGAGTGGGTAATAGGTCGTGCTCCTGATTCTGATGTAATCTTGGACAGTCCTGATGTCAGTCGGCTACATGGCAAGTTCTTGCTTAAAGGTGGAAGTTACTACTTTTTTGACCTTGGTAGTAGAAATGGCTCAATAGTTAATGGAGAACAGGCAGAAGAAGATCAACCATACATTTTGAAGGATGGAGATATTATCCAGATCGGAGATTATGTTCTGATAGTGGAAGCAGTCAATCTTTTGTCTGAGCAATTACCTGAGACAATATCTAGAACTATAGATCCTTCTTTATTTTCTAGTTTACAAATGACTGAAAATGTTAACAGGTCTAATATTACTAATCTAATAACAGAAGAAGTTAGTCATAACTCTGCTGGAGAGTTGAGTCAAACTACAGGTGAATTAGAAACCTCGGAAATGGTCAATACTGCTCAACCAGAAATTAGCGAAAGCTCAAAAGTTACTTTTACTCAGCCTGATGATATTATGTCTGTGTTTGAGGCAATAATCACCTCTGATGACATAATTCAACCGCCAGAGAGGGGAAGCGAAGTTGCAGAAGAAATCAGCATAGATGTTGATGAAATAGAAGCTCTGGAAGCTATCAACAATGAACTTCTAGTTTTTGAGATAGCACTTGCAGAAGAAGCTAATTTCGGACGGTCAGGTGATATGTTTAGCCAGGAATCTGATGAGGAAAGTACGGTTGTAGAAATTATTAGCGCTGAAGCTACAGATTTAGGTACATCTGAGACAGTAAGTCAATCTCAAGTACTTATACGCAATGATACTATTAAAGCTCAACCTGAAGTTGTGGAAGTGTTTAGCAATCAATATATTGATTTTAGTAGTCCAGGCACGGAAGAAGTTAGTGTAAATATTAATGACATAGATCTCAGTTCTTTTCCTACAAACGTCAGCGAAATCTTTGAATCTACTAATATTCATGTAGAGACAGCAGAAGAAACTTTGTTTGATGAGATTGCAGAAGTAGCAAATGTCAGTGACCATTCTCAAACGCTGACTCAAAGAAAAATAGTACTCATAGCTCATGAAAGTAAGAAATCGGAACTTGCGGAATTTGTTGCTCAGTATGAAGAGTTTTTCTCGCATAGCTTCACAATCACTTGGCCATCTATTAGTGAAGTTTTACATCAACAAAAGGGTATAACTATTAGTCAACAAATCTCAGCAGCAACATCTGGAGGATATTTAACAATTGCTTCATTAGTTTGCTCAGGAGATATTTTAGCAGTTATTTTCTTAAGAGATTTTCTGCAAACCCAGGCTGGTCAAGTAAATGAAGAAGCATTGCTGAGGTTATGTAATATTAATCAAGTTTTACTTGCAACGAATGTTCCAACAGCAGAAGCGATCGTGCATTATATTAAGCACATTGCACAATAGCACTAAGAAGCTTAGACAGGCAGTGGTAAGGCGATCGCAATCTTGACCGTGAAAGGCTTGTCGTTAGACATCGCATTATTTACTTTATAGAGTATACTTTGAAACTTTCCCTGCCTTCTGCTTTACTACGTTTGGTAGATGCAAGAGGCTTTGCTAGATCAGCGTATTGTTTTAATTGACTGTTAGTTTAACACCCAAGTCTGCGATCGCTCTATGATCCGGTAAGTATGATCTAACGAGGATAAATTATGACGCAGACAATCGCAATTAACGACAGTCAGCGCTTGCAACTTGCGCCTTTAGAAATACCATCCCGTTTGCTACTGGGGCCAGGGCCATCAAATGCCCATCCTACAGTACTCCAGGCGATGAATACTTCCCCTGTTGGGCATCTTGACCCAGCTTTTCTAGAACTGATGGATGAGATTCAATCCCTGCTGCGCTACGTATGGCAGACAGAAAACCCATTAACTATTGCAGTCAGCGGGACAGGAACGGCTGCAATGGAGGCAACTATTGCTAATGTTACAGAACCCGGTGATGTGGTTTTGATTGGTGTAGCTGGTTACTTCGGAAATCGTCTCGTTGATATGGCTGGGCGATATGGTGCTGATGTGCGAACTATTACAAAACCTTGGGGACAAGTCTTCACTTTGGAAGAACTCAGAACTGCTGTAGAAACTCATCGTCCAGCTATTCTAGCTCTAGTTCATGCCGAAACCTCTACAGGTGCACGTCAACCCTTGGAAGGGATAGCTGAAGTGTGCCGTGAATTTGACACTCTGCTGCTGGTGGATACTGTCACAAGCCTAGGTGGTGTCCCCTTGTTTTTAGATGCTTGGGGGGTTGACTTGGCTTATAGCTGTAGCCAAAAAGGTTTGGGTTGTCCACCCGGCGCTTCGCCTTTTACCATGAGTCCGCGTGCAGTTGAGAAATTGCAGCAGCGCCACACGAAGGTTGCAAATTGGTATTTAGATATGTCATTACTGGGCAAATATTGGGGCACTGAACGCACCTATCACCATACAGCACCCATTAACCTTTATTATGCATTGCGGGAAGCACTGCGTTTGATTGCAGAGGAAGGACTGGCAAACTGCTGGCAGCGTCATCAAAAAAACGTAGAGTATCTCTGGGAAGGGTTGGAAGACTTAGGACTGAGTTTGCACGTTGAGCAAGAGTTCCGGCTACCAACGCTTACCACTGTATGTATTCCTGCTGGAGTAGATGGTAAAGCAATTGCACGGCAGTTACTCAATGAACATAATATTGAGATTGGTGGTGGTCTTGGTGAATTAGCTGGTAAAGTCTGGCGTGTTGGACTGATGGGTTTCAACAGTCGCAAAGAAAGTGTTGACCAACTTTTAGCAGCACTGCGGCAGGTTTTACCTGAGTAATTTTGGTATGATTTGGTGCGTTACTCTGTTGTTAACGCACCTGATAAAAAGAGCGATCGCACTAGTATTGTTTGAGAATCACTGTGATAAAAAACCCACAACCAGCAAAGGCAACAGTATCAGGACAGACACAATCAAAACGAGGGTTGCCGGCTCAATTTTAATGACGTTCTTCTGTGGATCACGCATGTGGCACTTTCTCGATGAGCAATAAGTGTATTAAGTCAGCCTAAAGGATGTTTATCCATTTTTTAAAGCCCCATTAGGTTGAAAAGTGTAAATTTTTTTGCTAAGTCAAGATATTCGATTTGTATATTTTTAAACGCATGCAGATATAGGGTGTGATTAAGAATTTTGGCGTTTTGCTCTCTACACCTAATTAAAGATTTGATGCTTCAGTAGATAGTTTAAGTTATACTTTTACCTTTTAACCAAAGCTATTTTGACCTGATCGTGGATGCAGATGCCCGCATTGGTATGAGGTAGCGACATGAGCAAGTCTCAAAGGCAGAGCAAAACTTTTATCTCCAGTAAATTACTGAAATTTATTTTTGTAAGATGAACACTAATTTTACTTTGCCTCTAGTTTATACTACTGTATAAGTATCTTATTGCTTTATTTTTTGCGTATTTTTACTGGGAAAACAATAAACTTATCTTTCTCAATCTTACGCAATGAGTAGAGTTATACAGGTTGTTATATTAGCTTGCGAGATTTTCTACATGTCCAGGCTATCAAGCTTTCTAAGCTTATTGAGTTAAGCGATCGCTTACAAACAAAGCCTTGTAGTTAATACGGATAAGATAGATAAATATTTAACCAGACTAACTATCTTAGACAAGTAATGACGAATGTATCTATAGCAGTTAGAGTGTAGTCTCAAAGAGAATAGAGATTACAAAATAGGAAAAGAGCTTAAGTTGTAAGACTTTCAGCTTTTCATAGCAAGCTAGAGTTCAGTAGTTCACTGAGTTAACCGTAGTAGTCCAGCTACGGTTTTTTCATGTTATGAGAGTATCAGGCTAAGTATAGCCTAATACGTAATATGGTTCAGTTAACGTAGCTGTCACTCTAAGAGAATGTTTGAAAAGTGTCTTGAGTTTTGCAGTTGAATCTAGCTCTAGATCAAGTTGGCAAATAAAGGTATAAGAAAGCGATCGCTACTACTCCTGTTGCTTGCTTTACAGTCTTTTGGATCAAAAAGATTTTACGGCTTGGAAGCTGAGTTTTTTCATGCAAAACAAAACTCCTCTAGAATTGTCGATGATGTCATTAACTAACTGCATGAATATCTAAAAATTCGACCTATTCTGGTTGAAATTTGCTAGTTTTACAAAAACCAAAGGAAGCTACCCTAATTTAGGGTCAATAATTCAGAAGTTAAAAACTAGAAAAGAGACTAACTAGCGAAACACAAGCAAAAACCTCCGGTTCGCAAACAAGCTCTCGGCAAGACTTTACATCAAAGGTGGTCTAGTGTACTATATTGCAAATTACATTTCCAAGAGAGCAATAACTGCTCATTTTTTTTCCTTGAAGGTAATAATTCTCGGACTTTATTTAGGAAAGTAAAATAAAGAAATGTCTGATCTATTGTGGAAAACTCTGGCTCTAAGTCCAGTAGTTTTAGGAGTGACGGTGTTGGTTTCCGCTAAGGCAATGGCTGCTAAAGTACTAAGCCCTTCTAACAATACAAAGGTAGAAGTTGGTCGAGTAAATGCACCCATAGCTTCTCAAGCTTCTACATTCATCCAAACAGAGCAACTAAAAGTTAATCAGCAGTTGGTTGCTCAAGCAAAGACTGATGAAAACAACGTTTTAGAACAAGTTAACAAATACAGCAGTGAAGCCAATAACCAAAATTCACTGTCTCAAGTTACATCAGTTTCTCAGTTTTCGGACGTACAGCCAACTGATTGGGCATTCCAAGCATTGCAATCCCTAGTTGAACGCTACGGCTGTATTGCAGGATATCCAAATGGCACGTACCGTGGCAACCGAGCACTGACCCGTTATGAGTTTGCCGCAGGTTTAAATGCTTGTTTAGATCGGGTTAATGAACTGATTGCTACTGCAACTGCTGATTTAGTGACCAAGCAGGATTTGGCAACTCTGCAACGTTTGCAAGAAGAATTCTCAGCAGAATTAGCAACTCTGCGTGGTCGAGTCGATTCTTTAGAAGCACGTACTGCTGAACTAGAAGCAAATCAGTTTTCTACTACAACTAAGCTGGTTGGTGAAGCTATTTTCGCTGTTACTGACAACTTTGGCAGCGGCGATGATAACAACACTGTTTTTCAAAATAGGGTGCGTTTAGACCTGCAATCCAGCTTCACTGGTAGAGATACCCTGCACACTCGGATTGCTGCTGGTAATGCAAATCCTTTAGCTTTACCAGGTGGTACAGCCGAAGGTCTGCAAACCTTTAACCTTTCCCCCAGTCTTGACAATAGTGCTTTTATAGACTGGTTGTCTTACTACTTCCCCATCGGCAACTCCCAAGTATACCTTGCTGCTACTGGGGGTATTCATAGCGATTACGTTCCGACTGTCAACCCATACTTTGAGGATTTTGATGGTGGTAACGGGGCTTTGTCTACCTTTGCTTCTGAAAGCCCAATCTATCGGATTGGTGGCGGTGCTGGTGTCGGCTTTAACTTAGCCTTTGGTGGTGGTGGTACTTTCAAACCTTCAT
The DNA here is from genome assembly GCF_014831675.1 of Komarekiella delphini-convector SJRDD-AB1. Lineage (GTDB taxonomy): Bacteria > Cyanobacteriota > Cyanobacteriia > Cyanobacteriales > Nostocaceae > Komarekiella. The sequence continues at coordinate 111,246 of NZ_VJXY01000026.1, forward strand.
TAACCTTCGGTTACTTGGCATCTGAAGCGAATAATCCTAGCCCTGGTTCAGGTTTATTTGAGGGTAACTATGCTGCTTTAGGACAGTTAAATCTGAATGTTGGCGATCGCTTGACCTTAGCAGCAACCTACGTTCACGGTTATCATGGTGCAGGCACTCCTCTATTCAACGCAGGCGGAGCTAGTCCTGTAGTCGGTACTTCACAAGCCAACTTTGTCGCCGGTAATGTCGGTGGCAATCCTTATGTCAGTAATTCTTTCGGTTTAGAGGCAGCTTTCAAACCTAGTGAAAAACTGTCAATTAGTGGCTTTGTACTTTACAGTGACATCACAGGCTTTGGTGCTGATGATAACGGTGAAGTTTGGAGCTATGGACTTGGGGTAGCCCTACCCGACTTCGGTAAGAGAGGCAACGTCTTAGGCATCTTCGCAGGCGTCCAACCATACTTAGGCAGTGTTGATAGCGATAAACCATACCACTTTGAAGGATTCTATAAGTATCGCGTCACCGACAACATCTCTATTACCCCAGGGGTGATTTGGTTGACAAATCCTGGTCAAAGTACTGCTAACGGCGACGATGCGATCATCGGAACGTTGAGAACTACTTTTAACTTCTAATTGAGGATTGGGGACTGGGGACTGAAGAGGCAGAGGGGCAGAGGTGCGGAGGGGCAGAGGGGAAAGCCTTACTGCAACTTACCATCTACTCCTCTGCTCCCTTTCCCCAATGCCTTATGCCCCATGCCCCGCTTTCAATGAAATCGCAATGCTACGCTAGAAAGTAATAGTTAGTGCGAGACATTTGGGAGAATAAGTTTTGGCAACTATTACCGATATCGGCACACTGATTAACCATAATCCTGAAATACACGGCGGTTGTCCAATTATTACTGGTACAGGAGTGACAGTACGCCGCATAGCCATCTAGTACAAACAAGGTTACAGTGCAGAAGAAATTGCAGAGCAAATTAGTCATCTGACCTTGGCACAAGTTTACGCAGCTTTAGCTTATTATCATGCTAACCGCGACGAAATTGATGCTGACATTGCAGTAGAAGAGGCGGAAGCTAACAGATTAGAGACACTGCATAAAACTGAAAAGCTTTCATAAGCCGAATTCGATTGTACATGGATGAGGATTCTACCGCACACGCTTTGGTTGTGGCTTTACAAAATCGTGGTGTAGATATGATCTACCAGTCTAAGTCTGAATAGACTTGGATATATCGATGAAGAACAGCTTAGATGGTCAACGAAACAAGGTTTTGTTTTATATAGTTCTAATATTAGAGATTTCTACCGTTTGCACACTGATTTTTTGAGCAAAGAACAATCTCATGCAGGAATGATTTTGGTACAGCAGCGTTACTCAGTAGGGAAACTAATGCGCGGTATTTTGAGACGAATTGCAGCTAGGTCAGCAGAAGAAATGCACAATCAAGTAGAATTTCTAAGTACTTGGATTGATAAATAAGTTGTTAAGGTGCGATCGCTCTTTACTATCTCGCTACATTTGGAAAAAAGAATTGCGATCGCTTTTCGCCCATAATATACAGCAGAATTTAGGAGACAGGAGACAGGAGACAGGAGACAGGAGACAGTAGTCAAAATCCTCCGCTCCCATGCCCTTTCATCTCCCCCTGCTCCCCCTACTTTTCTGCTTCCCTAATACTCAGAACTTACGCACTCAGATCCCCCAACCCCCTTCAAAAAGGGGCTTTATAAATTCCCCCCTTTTGAAGGGGAGCCAGCGCGGTCTTCTCCCAAAGGGAGAGGCTAGCGCCAAGGGGGTTTCCACGCCACTCCCCACAACGGATAGCGCAGCGTCAAGCCTTCTCTTCGTTCGCGTAGCGTGTCGTAGACAGAGGCTTCGCCTTAAGCGAAGCCATGCCGTAAAGCCTGCGGCATGGCTTCTCTACTTTGAGGCTGCGCCAACGCTTAGAGCGAGTCATTGAGCGTCGGGAACCTCCGCCTTGGGGTGGCTCCCCATGAGCGACTGGCGTGGGCTAGGGGGGATCTAGGTTTCAGCCTTCAGTGCGTAAGTCCTAATACTAAGCAATTTTAGGATTCTCATCTGATGCTTCTGCAATAGCATTTTTCAAACGGCTCGACCTGATTTTGCGGATGCGATCGCTTGTGCGAACACCACCCGCCATCTCATATTCGTGGCTGTTTTTACCGTACTTGATAGCAACCACCATCAGCATCTTCTCAGCAAGACTGCTCAAGTTTTTTTCCATCTCTTCAATTTCAGCTTTAGAAGAGTCAACCACAGATAGAGCAGTATTATAAATATCAATTTTGGTACGTAACTGCTCAATTGACTCAATCAATTTTTCCAGACTGTATTCCTCATCAAATTTGATGTTTGGAACAATTGATTTTAGTCCAGCACATCTTAATTGAGCTTTTTCTAGAACGCGGGATGTACGTTTTGGACGAGACATAAATTTATTCTTTTAAAATACTTCTAGAGCTAGCTTGCCTTGCTTAAACCGTATTCCGGTTCAGGGTAATTCACAATTTTTTCTAATAAATTTTTCAGGTGATACCAGTAATTTTTCGGTATTTAATCACAAAAATTTTAAGGGAACCGCTGCCATAAGTTGTGGAACCGTTACCCTAAGTCGGGGAATCGCTGCCATAAATTTGGGAACCGTTACCCTAAGTCGGGGAATCGCTGCCATAAATTTGGGAACCGCTGCCATAAGTTGTGGAACCGTTACCCTAAGTCGGGGAATCGCTGCCATAAATTTGGGAACCGCTGCCATAAGTTGGGGAACTGCTCCCATAAATTTGGGAACCGCTGCCATAAGTTGTGGAACCGTTACCCTAAGTCGGGGAACCGTTACCGAAAGATGCCAGCCTGAAAACTGATACCATTTTGAAAAAAACGCGACAGATAGACCACTGTAGAGACGTTGCATTGCAACGTCTCTATAAAAGTTAAAAATTTAAGAATAATAATTTTTAATTACCCGAAGGGGTTGACTTTCTTAATTACGAATTACGTAGCTTGCTTCTCACGCCAGGCGCGAGTATTACGAATTACCGTCACCATGCATAATAATATAGTTAGACCGGTGAGGAAACTGGGAATCCTAGACCTATGCAGGCTCCTGTATAGATCCGCAAAGTTTTATGATGCAGCAGAGTTTAGGACAACGGTTATCTAGCCTCAGAGTTGGGCAAAAAATCGGTTTAGGATACACTCTTGCTTTAGGCATTGCTGTGTCTGGAACAATTGCTAGTTTTAGAGTTGGGCATTATTATCAGCAACAAGGTCAAAAACGAGAAGAACACGCACGCAACGAAATAGAGCTTCTGCATCGTTTGCAATCTCGTGTTCTCCAAACCCGCACTCACCAACAACAACTTATCCCTCTGGCGCAATACCCAGAAAAATTTCAGGATGAATATGCTCATTTACTGAAGCATCAAGCTGAAATTCAAGAAATTTGGACTGAACTTAAAGCATTTGTGGCATCTCCGATCCTACAAGATCATGTGCATCAAGCAACGATTCTAGCTTTCTTGCAAACTTATGACCGTGTGCCACAACTCTACTCACAGGAATTAAAACGCCGAGTTGAACGAATTCGTAATCTGAATCTTGCATTACCCACTGATGTTGAGCAAGCCCAAAGGCTAATGTTGGAATTTACCAATAGCGATTTGGCGCTTAAATTTGATGGCATATCAGATGATCTGGTGGTTTCAATTAATCAAGCCTATCGAGAACTTGAGTCAGCGGAAGAATCACAGCAACAAGCGAACAAAGTTGTTGAGAAAATTGTGGTGGCGAGTATTGGATTTTCTGTTGTGATCGCGATTATTTTAGCAATGTTGACCAGTCGAGCGATCGCTCAACCCATTAAAGTTCTGACCAGCGTTGCGCGACGCTCCACTGAAGAGTCTAATTTTGAGTTACAAGCAACTGTTAAGCAAGATGATGAGATTGGAACGCTTGCCAATGCCTTTAACCAATTAATTCGCGCTGTTCAACAACTCTTACAGGAACAGAAAACAGCCAACGAACAACTGGAAACCTACAGCCAAACGCTTGAATCTAAAGTTGAGGAAAGAACCCAAGAACTCAACGATAAAAATACGCGGTTGCACCAACTCTTAGAAGAACTGCAACGCACTCAAGTTCAGATGGTACAAAGCGAAAAGATGTCTGCTTTGGGGGAAATGGTGGCAGGTGTGGCACACGAAATCAACAATCCGGTCAACTTCATCCACGGCAATTTGACCCATGTGCAGGAATACGCCCACAGTTTATTAGGTTTTGTGCAACTCTACCAAAAGTACTATCCCGACCCAGCACCCGAAATCCAAGCTGAGGCGGAAGAACTTGATATGGAGTTTATCCAAACCGATCTACCCAAAATGCTGGATTCCATGAAAATGGGCACTGATCGCATTCGCCAGATTGTTTTGTCACTCCGCAACTTTTCACGAATGGATGAAGCCGACTTCAAAGCCGTTGATATTCATGAGGGCATTGATAGTACATTGTTGATTTTGCAACATCGCTTGAAAGATAAACCAGAGCGTCCAGCGATTCAAGTCATTCGTGATTATGGTAGTCTACCGCCAGTAGAATGCTATCCTGGTCAAATTAATCAGGCGTTTATGAACATCCTGGCAAATGCCATTGATGCCCTGGAAGAAGCCAACATCAAACGAACCTATCAGGAGATTCAGGAAAATCCCAGCCAAATTACCATTCGGACTTTCATGATTGATTCAAAGTGGATAAAAATTGCAATTTCTGATAATGGAATAGGGATGCCTGAATCTGTTCAGAAACGCATCTTTGATCCATTCTTCACCACGAAATCTGTCGGTAAGGGTACAGGCATGGGTATGCCGATTACCTATCAGATTGTTACTGAGAAACATGGCGGTAAGTTAAATTGTTTCTCAATTCCTGGCAAAGGAACCGAGTTTATCATTCAAATTCCTGTCCAGCAGCAAGTCTGTGATGGGGTCGAATAGATAGTTATTTGAAAATTGCTGTATTGTTTTATTGCGATCGCAAAAGAAAAAACACATTATTTCGTAGAGACGTTGCAATGCAACGTCTCTACAGATCATTAGTTGCCAGCCAAAAAACCAAACTCTGATTTAATATTCCAACGCTTACCGTTGTGAAGCAGCAACGTTAAATTGTTAGCCGTAAATGCAAAATGCAACTGACGCTGTTTAAATTCTGGCCAAGCTGCTCTAAAGTTCTGCTTTGTCAAGTCCCGAAACGCAACCGTCATGTGGGGAGCAAAAGGACGGGTTTTAGAAACTTCGTCAACAATTCCTAGGTTGCTTTCTGCATAAGCCATCAAATCAGCTTGCAAGGTCAAAAGTGCTTGACTTTTGTCTACATTAATGTATATAACGCGAGGTGCAAAAGCACTAAACCCATTGAGTGTAACTGGTACTGATTTTTGTTCACTAGCAAACTCCCTCAGTGATGCTTCTAACAGTGGCAAGTTATCATCTGCCCATTCAAAAGGTGGTTGCAGGGTAATATGAGGCGGAGATTTTTGTGCGCCACGACTGGCATACTGATCAGCAAAGTACTGCTTAATTTGGTTGGCGTAATCCTGAATATCCTGCGGCGGTAGGAGGGCGATAAAAAAACGGCTCATATTTGAAGGCAGGGGAGCGGAGGGGCAGGGGGGGCAGGGG
>NZ_VJXY01000092.1 GCF_014831675.1 Komarekiella delphini-convector SJRDD-AB1
ATAGTTTATCTTGTTCCTCTTGAGTTAGGCTAACAGTATATTTAGCTGACATAACTTTTAAAAGTGTTTTCATACCATTATTTCACCTACAGAGCAACCTGTCAAAATAACTTTGGTGGACTACTACCAGCTAAAGCAAGAGGTTGCCGCCAAGGAACGCACCATTGATATTCAAATAGACAAAACATCAGACGATAAAGCAACCAAGCTGGCTTATCAAAAACTTGAGAAACTACAGCAGTGGGTAGAAGCAGAGAAAGAGCAGAGGGTGTTGAGGGCACAACGCGCTGAAAAATTTAAGTCTGACCTATTCTGGCTTGGTCATTGGGTTGGTTCAGGCCGCTCTGGCATTTTCTTTTTCCTATCAGCCGTTCTTATTTCTGCAACTTTCGCGGGGTTAACAATTATTAATCTACCAACTTTTCTTTCTTGCCCGAATACCAAAAGTCTCTGTTATCTGGTATACCAAATGCGGTTCAACAACAAAAGTGTGATTCTTCCGCAACAAACAAAGGATATCCTTGCTGAGTATGAACGTAATAAGAATAAGCCTCGTCAACGCAAGTGATAATTAAAAATAGGGGCAAAGCCTGCCCCTATTTATTTCTGACAGTTGGTCATAACGTTCAGGTTAAAATTATCTTAAATGGTCGGTGATTTATTGAATTTAGTAAGAAGTGGGGCTTTCACGGCATCAATTAAAGGATACTCTCCTTAAAGAAATCAAGCGTAGAGAACGCTTGAATAATCACCCTCAAGCAATTACATATAACTACAAAGGAAAATTATTTTGGCATTAACCAAACAACATACTGGAAACAAGACTGATATCAAAGTCCAGAAAAAATGGGCTGTCAAACGGATTACTATCAATCTGACATCTGGCGAAGCTCTAAAGATAGAAAAATACTGTTCACGAACTGGTAGACCAATAACCGACGTAATTCGGGAACTGATTCGCTCTCTGCCTATAACTTAACCTCAATAATACTAGCGATCGCTTAACAACAAATCATCAAAAAATGCTTCTAGATAATTTTTCTAGAAGCATTATGGTGTGTTTTAATTGAACCTTCGAGGAGTTCAACGTTTACAGTACTATTGTACTATCAAATGAGTATCTCAACTATCCCAAGTTCCAGCCATCAAACAAGTTAGGCTGGTCAACCCCGTAGCGTCTCTGTATCAATCGCCGTAATTCGGCAATTGTGTTTGCTGACTGCATTAAAGTTAGTACCGATGTGACGTGTGGAGATAGCCTCTCCTTGGTCGTTTCATCCAACATCTGGTGTATCTTGTGCCGTCTACGTCCATTTGGGAGAACAGGATTGACAATATCAAGCTTGGCCCGTTCTTCTGGCGTCATCCAAGTGTACACAAGCTCCCAGTAATACAAGCCATTTCTGATATGCTTTTTGTGCAGCTTGGTGATCCGTGCAAGATGTTCCTCAAATTCAGCCTCAAAAACTCGTGTCCAAGGTTGTGGTGTTTCTAGAATACGGCTAACTTCCTGCCTCTGTTTGTGAGATGATTGGTATTGCTCTGGTAGCCATCCCGTCTTGGCTTGGATAAAACTGTTTATACCAATTGCCCCGATAGCATCTAAAGCTTTAGCTGCTTCTGGTTTTCCATTGCGCTCGTAATATCTTAGAATACCCCAGCAGACATTTGCTTTGATTGGATTAGTTTCACCGCCTTTAACAGTGGTTTTGTTAGCCAGGTATAACTCGCTTCCTACAAGGATTTGTAGCCATTGGGGAGCGGTTTTGTTAGCCAGGTTTTCCAGCATATTTTGTATTGCCCTGTGTCGCACCCCACACAGTCTAGAAAGTCCCCGTTGGCTCATTCCCGATTCTCCAGTACTGGCAACAGTAAAATATTCGATACCATCAATTTCTTGGCGCAAAATATCATCAGACATAATTTCTTGTCCTTACAGTTTGTTATTGTGGTTAGTGAAAATTTTTGAAGAGAGCGCCGAGCGGGTATAAAACCTACTTAGTAGTGATTTCATGCGCTCCATCTGCGGTTTGAACCCTCGGTAATTTCCGGGGATTTAGATTGGTTAGTCGTCGCCGCTGCCCAACAGCTGACTCATAAAGTTGAAAAACTGTGTCGGGTCTTGGCTGTCATCATCATTGAAATCGTAGGTAATCATGAAATCATCTGATGATTTGTAATAGCCACCGACTTTTGATTGACGACGCAGCTTTGAAAGTGGTGTCGGCTTAAAACACACATCGCGCTCGATTTGCCGACCGAAGGAATCACGAACTTTTTGTAATTCACTTAAACAAAAACATCCCAATTCTGACTCCAACCCTTGCACTAAACCAAAGAAAGTATCTTCGCCATCAAACTCAGTTGCGTACCAAGTCCACTTAGTACCCGGCATAAAGAATTTAACGTATGTAATTGGGTCAATTTCACCCTCTTGAACTCCAAGATTTGGCAGTTGAGCGCGAATCTCTGCTGTTAGTAATTCCATGATGAAAACCTCTGTTAGTTCGATGAAGCGAATCAAATACAAAGGGCAGCTAAAACTCTTTGTGGGGCAAGAGTTCTAGCTGTAGCTGAGGTTAATCAAGCACTAATATGCGTCCGTCGTGACTGTCGTGCAACCATCCGTCAATCAATCTCAGTCCTGGCGTGGGTAGTGTATCTGGCTTTACTGGCACGTCTAAAAAGCGGTCTAGCTCATCACTCCAAGCAGCAAGTTCAGCTTCCATCTTCTGCGCTGCGGTTACTAATTTTTCGTTGAGTTGCACTAGCAAGTTAAATTGGTCTACTGAAGTATTTCTGATTTGCTGCTCAAGGATTTGGTAGTTAACTCTGGCTTCTATGTAAGCTAGTCGCAAAGAAGTTACAGAGTTTTCGTCAGTGGACTGTGCGAATTGAATTGGTGCTAATGTTGTAGTAATCATCATTTCCTTTTTCGGTTTTGGTGAAGGGGCGATCGCAGACTTTCGTAGGGTGAGCGATCGCTCTTTGATTCCTTATATTAATACAATACCATGTCTACAAGGTATTAGCTCTAGTAAATCTATATAATTATCTAATCATTTCTGCTATTATTTACCAAGTAGACACGGTAAAACTTATGAGTAATCGTAAAGCTTTTGAAGGTATAAGAGAGGCTACACAGTTTAAAGCCGCCGGAGATGAGCCACTTAACGCGAAAATTGAGCTAAGGCTTACACAGACAATGAAGACACAGTTAAAAGCAATCCCAGGCTGGCAAAACAAGGCGAGGTCAGCTCTCTTAGAACTAATCAAGAATCACTCTCAAGATGAGCCTAGCGATTAAGATTGATGACTGTTAAACTCTCAGAAATAGAAATTGGTCAGCCAGTGCGGTACTTAATAGGTACGCGCAACGGTCAAGCTGCAAAAGTTAGCGATATTCAAAAATCGCCTCTCTCCGTTAAAGATACACATATTGTTACACTGACTTTCGATGATGATTCATTGCCACCACATTTGAAAACTCAACCCTTGACGGCATATAACGGAATTGTTGAGGGATGTGAAATTGATTGGGAGCAACGCGATTTTTTGAAATTGGGTTTTATTCTCAATTACATAGGTAAATTCTCAATAACTTTAGGTATTTGGGTAGCGATCGCCAACTGTAGGGGGAGCATCATCACTCGTTTTTGTCCGACTTCAGAAAATCGCGTTGCTCCCAATTGATTTTTAGAGCAAGGTTCACAGTACTTGACTAACATGACCAGCGACGATTTGCCAATTTCCTTGTGGCTGTAACTGTACCCAAACTCTTGTGTATCGGTAGATGCCGACGAAAGCTTTGCCTTCATAAGTACCAGCAACCTCCATTTTAACCGTCACCACAGCTGTATTACCGTAGAGTTGTACTCGCTGTTGTTGACCTTGGAGTAAAACAAGTTTTTGAATATCCGAGCGATGTGCTTCTAAATCCATCTGCTTGTCAAGCAATTCACCAGTATGGGTGGTGAAAACTAAATCATCAGCAATTAGTTCTTCTAAAACTGAAACATCACTTTTAAGCATGGCCTGCCGTAGCCTTTCTTCCAATTGTTCAATTAAAGTAATTTCCATAGTCACAAATCAAAATCAAGGGTAAATGTTTCGCTATCAGAATCTTGTTGAGTTTCTTGTGTAGATGGCTGGGGAGTCGGCTGCTCTTGCTTGTTTTGCTCAGTAGTAATTGAGGTGAAAGTAGGTGTATAGGGGACAGCTACTTGTTGTTGCATAGGGAATGCACCCCTTTTAAAAGCAAAGTAGCAATCAACGATAAAGTAAAGTGTCTCCAGGTAACTTTTACCTAGTTGTTGCGATTCTGCAAATATACGTTCACGATAACTATCTTTGATACGAACCTTTTCTGGGGCTAAGTCTTGTTTGTCTGCCATTGCGATCACTTACCTAATGTGGTTGCGGAATTTTTATTCATAATGGTTTTCGCCATTTCTAGAAGCCCAAAGACATTAGCTTCTACCGGATTGTCCAGAATTGTAAACCCGTTCTTCTCCAGTAGCTTCTTAAATCCAGGTAACAGACAGCCTCCACCAATCGCCCAAATTTCATCCCCTTGGTGTTTGGCATCAAGTGTGAGACTGACTGGTTTTTTGAGGTATTTATCATACCAATCTTTCAAACAAGCACTGTAGATATCTTTAATATCAATGTCACGACTGTATTTGGTATGTCCCATTTCTAGACAAAATCGAATCTTGGAAGGATCGCCGATTTTGCCCCCATTAAGATGTTTCATTTTTTGCGAAATATCATCAATAAGAACTTCAACACCTGCGGGGTAAGGGGTGTGAACTTCTCGCTTACCTTGGTTGTAGCGAGAATAGAGAGTCGTGCCATTACCAAAATCTAAAACGGTTAGTTTAGAGGGAAGTTGATGCCCAAACAATGCACCCATTCCCTCCGGCACTACTTTCAGCACTTCTATCTTTACGTCTGATTGTTTGCCAGCAAGTATTGGCTGATATTCTCCGTTGAGGACTTTTTTTAACTGTGAGCCTAGACCAACATCATGTAAGCTGACGACCAGTTTTAAATGCCAAGCCCTACGGTGTGGTAAATGTGCCAATGCACCCAATAATATTAACAGGGCATTATTGACTTTGTTTTCATTGTGGTCAGTGTTGCGGTCAAAGTGATAACCAGTGCGGAAAGCAGATTCTCCCACAGTGTAAGCATTACCTTTGAAAACGACTCTTCCGGGGACATCTTCCATGTCTGCTGTGGAAATATAGCTGGGGACACGAACGACTTCAAAACCATCGACTAAAAGTTTCAGGCTACCGTAACCGTTATCAAAGCCAGCGGCAAAAATTTTTTGTAAGGTGTGAATGTTGGACATAAGGCGAAAGGCAACATGATTCGATTTGTGAAAGTTATTTGTTTGGGGTAACTGGAGAAAACAGAAGAATTGGAGCAGGGGGATTTAGTTAGGCAGAGTGTGACTAAATGGCTCGACTGAGCTACGCCGAGTGTTCTGCCTTGTTTCCCTAAACCTTAAGAGCTTATCAGAAATGTGTTGGGTGTCAAGTAGGGTACAAACTATAAGTTATCAAAAAGTATCCTAAGCATCACCTATATAGGGTATATATAGGTGTTAAATTATTAACAAATTTCTAAATAGTTTTTAGGGTGCATATAACCCCTATATATACCCCATCACAATTTTTGAAGAACGAAACAAAAATGTGTTGCTACTTGTTGACAGGTTCAGCTTTTTCAACTGAATTATCATTCACGCCCAAAGTCAATTGCAAAGCCTGCCGTGTCGGGTAAGCCTTTACTACTTGTCGATAAACATCATAGTTAGTAGGCAGCGTCTTCTTTGCATTACCTACTCCATAAGTCAGTTTGTACTCGACATCTTTCAACAATTCGGGTTTCCCTGCTTCTTCTTGAGATTTTTTGCGTTGTTCAACTTCATCAACACTTGGTTTCGGCGGTAAAGTAGGCCACCATAGCCCTTGGTCATCTGGCCCAATAACTTTCCCTGATGGTTTTACTCCATTTTGATTCAACACTGAAGTCTTAGCAAGGGTTTCAATCCGTGGTTGTGGTTCGCTGGTTAGGCTATTAGCATATTTAACTTGCCAGGTGTAACTAGTAAGTGCTGTAGCTTCATACTCTTCAGTAGTAGCGGTGCTGCAACTGGTAAGTGTAAGCGCTGTTATTGCAGTCATTAAAGACAGTAAAAATTTCAACTTTTGCATTATCCCTAAGTTAATATCGCTCACCAATCACTGTTAATCTTGGCGTGTGCCCTCATTGCTGCCAAGGTGAAGGTATTGCCGTTGTCGAAAGTACCTTTCCTGTAGTCAACCTGATAGCCGTCTGCTCACAATTGGGACATTCCACTTTTACCTGAACTACTGAAGGGCGGCCTTTGTATTCTCCCATTACTGATTCTCCAGTAAATTCACTAATTATCCCCTGCTGACAGTGCCAATACTCGAACACTATGCGCCCTACTGGTTTGTTGCAATCCAGGAATTGGATATGCTGAAAGCGCTCTGTTGATAGTTGTGGTTTTTCTGGGTAGGTTGACTCTGTTGGCTGCGGTTTGAATTGTTGATTTGATTCCTGATGTGGATCTGTGTAGACGTTCTGCGGCTTGTCTTCAGATATCACTGGCTTATCAACAGTTTTAACAACTGGCTGAGATTTTGCCGATTCATCAGCAACGGAGTGAAATCTGTTTGAAGGTTGGTGTCGTTTGGTTTTGGCTGCTGGTTATGTGGCTTTGATGGGCGTTGGGTAGATTTCATAGCATCTGGATTTCAGTAAACTTAAACAAAATTGGAAAATGAGTGTATTTTAGCTTTTAATCCAGAAACTTTTTGGTTGTATAAAGCTGTGTTCAAGGATAAAATCAGCCGTATCAAGAGCTTTATTGGTGAAGTCTAATTTCTCTGTGCATCTATTTGAAACTTCTCAACTAGCAACTAACTGTGAGCAAAACTCGTATTATTGCGCTATTTAATCAATCAGGGGGAGTAGGTAAAACAAGTTTGACAATGAACTTGGGCTATCATCTTGCTCAAAAACAGAAAAATCGTGTGCTTTTGATAGACCTTGACCCCCAAGCGTCGTTGACGACATTTATGGGATTAGAACCGGAAAATTCTACCAACACTGTGTACGAAGCAGTAGTAGGCGAAGAACCATTACCAGTTTACCCTGAACTAATTCACGGCATGAGTTTGACTCCTGCAAACATTAATTTAAGTGCCGCTGAACTTGAACTTGTTGCAGCATTAATGCGTGAGATGCGTCTAAAAAATGCACTGACATCCGTATTGGACAAATATGATTTTATTTTGATAGACTGTCCACCATCTTTAGGCATACTCAGTGTTATTAGTTTAGTAGCAGCGACACATGTGTTAGTTCCAATTCAGTGTCAATTCAAGTCTTTTCAGGGAACTGATTTACTATTGAGGACTGTAGCCTCACTTCGCAAAGGAGCTAATAAAGAACTTGCGATTGCTGGCTTTATTCCGACAATGTATGATGCACGTACTGCCCAAGAAAGTAGAACCATGAAAGCTATTTCCGAACAACTATCGCCACTAGCAACAGTCTATGCGCCGATTCCTAAAACTATTGCCTTTGCAGATGCAAGTGAGGCACGCCTACCCTTAGCACTATATAACCCTAAACATCCTGCTGTCAGCGTACTCAAAAAAATTACCTCAAGTTTAGAAAAATTACCGTGATTAGCAGCAAAAAAGACAAACCTTATACCAGCCATCTAAAAGGTGTAGCCGCTTTACTTGGTGAAAATTTTGACCAAAATGAAAGTATTGCTGGCTCACCACATAATCTTCCTATTGCTTTAGTGAAGTTGCCAGAATCGCAACCCCGGCGTTACTTTGATCCTGAGAAACTCAACCAGCTATCACTATCAATTCAAGAACACGGTATCCTTGAGCCTATTCTTGTTCGTCTTCAAGGAGTAGAATATGAACTTGTTGCTGGAGAGCGCAGATTACGTGCGGCTCAAATGGTTGGGTTAGAAGAAGTACCCGTTGTCATAAGAGATTTCAATGATCAAGAAGCTTTACAAATATCACTTGTTGAAAACTTGACAAGGGAAGACTTAAATCCTATAGAAGAAACCGAAGGAATACTTCAACTTTTAAGCTTGCGGTTAAAGCAAACTAATAATGATATAGTTTCGCTGCTGTACCGGATGCAAAACGAAGCAAAAGGTAAAGTTACCCAAAATGTTTTGGGTAGCGAAGAATATACAATTATTAAAGCTATTTTTGATACATTAGGAATAATATCCTGGGAATCTTTTGTTAGTAGCCGCTTGCCCTTACTTAAGCTACCACAAGATGTATTGAACGTACTACATCAGGGAAAAATTGAGTACACTAAAGCTATTGCTATTGCTCGTATTAAAGATGCGCCGCAAAGAATAGCACTTATGGAAGCTGCTATAGTAGAGAGTTTGTCTTTGGTACAAATTAATGAACGGATTAAAGCAGCCCAGCCAATTACCTCAAAGCCAATATCTCTAAAGGATCGTTACAAGCAAGCATCAAGCAGATTGCAAAAGACTTCCATTTGGGATAATCCAAAAAAACAAAAAACTTTAGAGAAATTGCTTACTCAAATAGAATCGCTTTTAGATGAAAACTCTCATGATTAGCAGTTATTTCTTATACTTTTGTATTACAGCAATCACTTAGTAAATTAAGTCTTATGCCCACCCACACTTCAGACTTGATTCGCCTCTACCTGCAAGACATCGGTCGCTTCCCTTTGTTGACAGGCTCCCAAGAAATAGCCTACGCCCGACAAGTACAGCAAATGGTAGCAATTGAGCAACACAAAGCTGAACTCGCACAAGAACTGCATCGACAACCAACAACTTCTGAATTAGCTGCGGACATAGGGAAAACTGAATCCGAGCTAACCCAAATCCTAAAACTTGGTCAACGAGCGAAACAGAAGATGGTGACAGCAAACCTGCGACTGGTGGTTTCGATTGCCAAGAAGTACCAAAATCGCAACATGGAATTGCTTGATTTAATTCAGGAAGGCTCACTAGGACTACAACGCGGGATTGAGAAATTTGACCCCAATCGCGGCTATAAGTTATCGACTTACGCTTACTGGTGGGTCACACAGTCCATCACACGAGCTATAGCAGAACAATCCCGCACCATTCGATTGCCCGTTCATCTCACCGAAAGACTCAATAAAATCAAGAAAACACAGCGAGAACTATTTCAGACACTAGGTCGTCTTCCTAATGTCGGAGAAATTGCCGAAAATTTGAACTTGCAGCCGAACCAAATTCGGGAAGCTCTAACTGCATCTCGCCAAACACTTTCTCTAGATTTGCGTGTGGGAGAGAACCAGGAGACAGAACTGGGCGAACTCTTGCATGATGAAAGCGTCTCCCTAGATGAAGATATCACCCTTGAATGTTTACGCCAAGACATGATTAATATGCTCTCATCCCTAACACCCATACAAAGAGAAGTGGTAATTTTGCGCTTTGGGCTTGAAGATGGGCAGCAACTAAATTTATCCCAGATTGGGAAACGACTAAACCTTAGTCGAGAACGAATTCGTCAAATCCAAGTCAAAGCAATGAATATTTTGCGTAGTAACCAACACCAGATCCGAGATTATCTCGCTTCATGAGCAGACACTCTCAAATACCTCAGACTTCTTGCAGAAGTGGGGAAAGGAGAAAGGGGAAGGTGGGGCCATGAATCATGCTGATTTCATATCATAACAGTATGAGTGTATTAACTTGTAGTTATCTTTAAATTTTATGAATACTCCCTTGCCTTTAGAGCCTCCCGAAAGTGCCTTAGAAGCACTTTTGCAATTGCGGGATTATTACGCTCCTCTTGTAGAAGAGTATGAAAGGTTATATACCCAGTCCAAAGATAGTCTCACTCATGTCGAAGCTTTGTTATCTAACTGGTCTTCTGTCTCCTCTCTGGAACAGGAGTCATCCAGCCCTCAAAAAGAAGAAAAGTCGTTGTTATTCCTCGCTGATGAATCTAAGAATGACGACGATCTTGAAGATATTCCTCTTGAACCTCTGAAATTAGACGATTCCGAATCTGAAGCCCTTGATGCAGATGATGGCATTTCTGAATTACCAGAATCACCTATATTCCCGCTCATTGAAACTCGCTCAGATGAAGAACCTGATGCAGCGCTGTCCCCTGAATCACCACAGCCATATACATTCCCACTTCTTGAAACTCGCTCAGATGAAGAGTCTGACGTAGCTAAAGATACCAGTGGATTACCACAACCCATATCCCCAATTATAGGAACAGAGACATCAACTCAACAGCCTTCGCTCCACGGGGTAGAAATTCCCATGCTACCTCAATACCAATCTCTAAGTCGCCCGGAAGCGATTGAACAGATATTAGCAGAAGAGATTGGCACAAGTGTTCATATTGATTTTATAGTGCGATCGCTTTATGGAGAACTAGAGCCAGAAGTATTTAAGGTAGTTAAAAGTAGAGTTCAATCATCACTGACTCAGGGCAAGGAAAGCAATAAATGGTTCAGTGTCCCTGGAGAACCGGGGTATTTTACTCTTTCTTTGACTTTACTCTCCAAAAAGCAAACTAAAAATTCATCACCTCAAGCAAAGCGCAAAAATAATAAACCAATAAAGCCGCCGCAGCCCTCATATATACCAATGCTCAAAGTTTATGAAGGTCAATTTTTAATTGACGCCTTGTCTACTTTTTTAGAACAGAATGCGGGTAAAATTTTTAGTGTTGCAGAAGTAATTACCGGAATTTATGGAGAACTGAATGCGGCTGATGTTAGAGAGGTCAAGAACAAGGTGCTGAATGAATTATCGCGGGGTCATCGCACAGGACGATTCACTAGAGTTCCTGCTCAAATTGGATTTTATACTTGGGACTACAAGTTAATTAAGGAATAAAAAAACGTTTAATTATACGAATAATGAGCAATATAATTAAATGCTAAAACGCCTCCAAAAATATCTGTAAAGGCGTTAGCTACGACTAGTTTATAGAGTTCAATATAGTTATCGTCTGTATATCTATAGCTTAATTAATAACTTCACTTTTTCGGTGAAGAATACATAAATATAAGCGAGAATTTTATAACAATAGTGTTAAAAATTGCATCTGAGAAATTTTGCTTGGCTTTACTTGCACCATAAGCAAATACATTTGTAATAAATGAATCAAGGTAAGCGTTCGCTTTCTACTACGACAATTCCATGCGGCTGCTTGTAGTGGAATTGAATGACAGAACTCTCAAATTGTGTAGTGCTAATGTACTATAAGATTGTTAGTATGGCATCTTGTTTTCTTGCGTAGTAGTATGCTTAACGCTCCCGTCCCCTGTTAACGAAGCTTGCTTTGAGAAAAGCGATCGCTGTTAGAAAATTTCTGTTGGTTTAATGGGCAACCAGATAAGGAAGATTGTTCACGTAGACATGGACGCTTTCTACGCATCAGTAGAACAGCGGGACAACCCTAGCTATCGAGGCAAACCATTAGTAGTCGGTGGCAGCCCTAATCAGCGAGGTGTGGTTGCAGCTGCAAGCTACGAAGCAAGAAAGTTTGGTATCCACTCCGCGATGCCTTCAGCAGTTGCGATCGCTCGTTGTCCCGAACTTATCTTTGTCAGACCAAGATTTGATGTCTACCGAGAAATCTCCACTTCAATCCACGCCATATTTAAACACTACACTGATTTAGTGGAAGGAGTCGCCTTAG
>NZ_VJXY01000093.1 GCF_014831675.1 Komarekiella delphini-convector SJRDD-AB1
TATTGAGGCAACTAACTTAATTTTTTTCTTTCCGTGTATTGCACGGAAAAGTATAACTCTCCTCTCCATGTAATACGCGGCAAACTTGGCGTTTTTTTGTTAAGCAATATTTCGCCAACGGTATCCGATCTCTGCCAACCCTTAGCCCAACGATGAAGACGAAAGCCCAGTACAAAGTTCGGAATTGGAACGCTTATGATGCAGCACTCAAGCAGCGAGGCAGCATAAGCTTCTGGGTAAATGAAGAGACAATCGAGCAGTGGCACAACCAACAGAAAACAGGAACAAAGGGAGCATCGAATTATTACTCAGATACAGCGATTGCTACGATGAGAACGATTCAATCGGTGTTTCATTTGCCTGGACGACAAGCAGAGGGGTTTTTGGAGTCGTTATTCATGCTCATGGGAATTGAGCTAGCCGTACCAGCACACTCCACACTATCGAGGCGTTTAAGCAAATTGTCGGTGAAATTACCAGTTGTACCAAAAGATCAGGCTGTTCATGTGGTGGTGGATTCAACTGGTGTGAAAGTGTATGGTGAAGGTGAGTGGAAAGTCCGCACACATGGAGTAGGTAAAAGACGGATGTGGCGGAAGTTGCATCTTGGCTGTGATCAGGACAGTGGTGAAATTCTAGGTGCGGTGGTTACTACTAATGATATGGCTGATTGCGAAGTGCTACCAGACATATTGGAGCAGATTGAACAGCCCATAGAGCAAGTATCTGGTGATGGTGGCTATGACACATTTGACTGTTATGACATTATCGCCTCAAGGGGGGCAATAGCCACAATTCCACCTCGCAGTAATGCCCAGATTCAACAGCCTAGTAACTCTGAACTACCCCCACATCCTAGAGATGAAAATTTGCGTCGGATACATCAAATTGGTCGCCAGCAATGGAAGCAAGAAAGTAGATATCATCGACGCTCTTTGTCTGAAACGGCTATGTTTCAACTCAAATGCATTTTCGGAGGTAAATTAAGACGACGCTTTTTTGATAACCAAGCTGTTGAGTTATTTCTGCAATGTGCTGCACTTAATCGCATGATCCAGTTAGGCAAACCAGACAGTTATAAAGTGGAAGATTAATTACCAGTTCTTGACGGAGTTAGTGTATCTTTTTTTTGTTTCATGCAACAAAGCCGATGATCTTGATAAAATTGTCAGTAATGATTTAGATAAACGCCTGGACTCTAAGATTAAGGCAAGGGTTGAGGAGTACTTGGAGGAGTACTTGGTTGCTAGCAATAATAGCGCCAACATTACGAATCAAACGATATTGGATATTTGCGAACGACTTAATCAAATCGAGTCACAGTTGTTAAGCGAATCTAATAGCAATGAAGCCGGAGCAATCCCTAATCCCACTATTTTAGAACAAAAAATTGAGGGGATGGCAGCTCGAATCAAACCGTTGACTGAAGAGATTCTTAAAATTCAAGATTATCTGAACAACCAACTCAAGCAAACCAAGAAATCGTACAACAATTCATATTATCAACGCTCTACTCAAAGAATTCAACCGCTAACCGAGGAGAGTTTAGCTACAAGACTTGGTGTTAGTGTAGAAGCTATACGCGAGCAGCGTAATCAGCTGCACCCACCGCTTTTTGTGGCATGGTGTAAGGGCAAGGACAAATCGGGCATGGGGTGGGAATTTAACAAAAATACGGGGTTATATTATCCGGTAAGTTAGTATCACAAAGAAGTGGTTATAGTTTTTCCTACATCTTCACACAACTACAGCCATTCTTAGCCTTCAGGTAAAAGATATGCACCTCTATTCTTGGGTTTAATTAAAGGCTGGATGTCTTCATACTCCTCTAGCGGCTTTTTGAGCAGGATTTACAAAGAAAGGCAGAGGGCAGAGGGCAGAAGGCAGAAGGAAAGAAGTATTAATAAAAACTTTAGTTGTGGGTCTAAAGCCCACTAGTATAGAACATTTGTGTCGAGATGCGTAGCACGAGACACAAGGCGTCCTTACTTCAATCCCACGTTTTTTAACGTGGGTTCACTTCAGCATAGCTGCCTTCAGCATAGCTGCCTTCTGAACCAAGGCTGCATCTGCACTTCTTAATTTTTTCGATGTCTCGTATAAAAAGTAACTCAAAATTCCGATAAACTCTTTCGATTTCCTCCTTTAGATATAGAAAGAAACCAGTAGGCATAGTGGTACTGTTTTTAACAGCATGGATTGAGACTATAAACACATCTGGTATCTTTTTAACCCAGTTGACAGTGAACAGTGAGCAGTAAACAGTTATCAGTAAAATCCTTGGTGAAACACCACACCAGAGGAGTGGAATGCGTTGGTGGTGGGTCTAAACCTACGCCCGCCGATACGCCTGGTAACTGATAGCTGATAACTGTTTTAAAGCGGTTTCCCCTTATTGTTATTCGATCTCAAGCAATTTAACTTAAATTCATTAGTCCAGGGAAACAAGAGTGGAATTTGGCTATCCTTTTAAATAATGAAGTAATTTATGTCTACTAATTATCAGTTTTATTGTAGAGATTTCTGGCTACCTATAGATTATGAATCAAATAAAGACGGTGAAAGTTTTATATTTGCTGATGATGCTCTCAATTTAAGTATTGCAGCTTTCTCTGTGATTAACTATTGTTTGGAGCCGCACATAAATTCTCAAGTGAGTAAATATGAAAGCCTTGTAAACAGTCTGGCTTTTCCATTAGAATTGTATGGAGAGAAATTTGACTTTTTATCTATAAATAACGCGACAGTACTATTAAAGGAGATAAATAACAAGTATTCTTGGGAACTTACTTGCTGGTTGCAAAATTACATTTATCCTGAGTGGAAGCGTCAAGGATTAAGAGATATACCTTATATTACCAATTCCTCTATTTTATTCAAACCAAGTTCCAAAGTCCTATGTTTTGAGTTTTGTAGTACTGAGGTTTGAGTTTAAAAAAACATCCTTAAACTAAATCAAAAACTAACTTGCAGTTAATGTCTAAACAGTGCAAGTAATTTTGATGTTGAACAACTTCTTAGGAAAGAGAAACAATTCTTCGTGTCAATATACAGCAGTTGTGGTTGACCCAATACGGTTCGGACGAGAAACTTGCTGGTGTTCGCGTAGCGTCTTTGAAAGAAGAAGGTAAGCATTTGTGCAGAGGAGAGTTTTTGTATAAATTCTTTCTTTTTTGCTGCTCTGCACAAGTGCTGCCTCAACGGAGAGATGTCTTAACCGAACAGTATTGGTTGTTGACCCTTCTGGTTTTTGCGCCGGAACAGGGCAGTATGTCCAACAGAATTTTTAAAATTAATGTTCCTGGTATAGGAGTGTGCGAAGCTTGCAGTCTAATTTTTAATCAACTTCCAGTCACAATAATATTACCCAAAGGAACCAGAGTTGAACAAAAAGAGTTTTTGAAGATTTGGATTCAAGAGTACACGCAAAGTTTGGTATCTACGGGAGCCTGGGATACTCCAGCGACAGAAAACGAAGTAAATCAAATTCTCAACGAGGTGTTTGGCAAGCTAAGGGGCAGTGGAAAGGGATAAAACACCTTTACCTCTTTGCCTTTACCCAGCTCAGTTCACGAGAGCGAACTACTAGGGGCTTCAAACAAGCAGGTTTTAACTTTAACTATGCTCCACTTCATCGAGTGATTCCAATTCCGAAGCAAACATCTGAGCTTGCCTCAAAACTAGCCCGAACAAAAATAAATTCACACGCCATTGGGCCATGATTAATCCACTCCAGCATTTACTTAAAGTAACTTCAATTGCATCGGAACAAAAATTATCATCTTTAACCCATCTAAAGCCTAGACGATAATTTTCATATCCTGGTAGGAGGTAAAGTATGCGTTCTAATTCACCTGTAAAACTTCCATTTGTAAACCCAAAGTGGTCAAGAATTTCAACTAATTTGGCAGAGTTGATATCAGACATTTTAAATAATCCTTTATTTGAATAGCTGGCTTTTCAGGTAGGTGATGTTTTCAAATTAATTTAAAAAGCTCAACTATTAAACTAAAGATTTAGACATAAATGATTTGTGATGTTTGTCTCACCGGGAGTGATTGTTGTAACTAATTGGAGTTATCTAAGTTACAAAATTACTAAAAGCTTGTGAGCTTTTCTACCTATCTTAATGATTAAGCCGAAGAAAGTAATCAGATTAAATGAAAAGATTAGACGTAATTGTTGAGCTTGTGTCTGTTTTTATTTTTGCTCCCAGGAGATTTAGTAAAAAATTCAGGTTACATTCTGACTTGTTCAATATGATAATGTAAATAGCCTGCTTAATTATGGAGATCCATAAAAATAAATCCCCAGCCTTCTTCTTCAAAGACGCTGCGCGTTGAACGTGGGCGTAGTCGGCTACCAAGACCTGAATCATCGCTATGACATCAAGACTGCGGTGAATATCGGTTTTTGGTGGGATGCCCCGATGCAAAAAAAAGCGCGTCAAGCATTAGAGCAAGCAATGATTCAAAAGTAGCATAGCCCGTTTAATAAAGAGATGTGGAGTCTTTGGGGACAACCCTTTAAGTGATGCTTTAAGGGGAAGTTCTCTTTGCGAACGCTATTAGTCAAGCAGATTTTTTAGTCTCGCTGCTCCAAATGTTTTTTGAGTGTATAAGGACAATCAGGAGCTTTTAATCCACTGGCATAGGGCAGTTTATAAGATGCCCAAAGCTGCCAGCGCAAGACATCAATTCCAATCACTGCACCACTGTATTGCACTCGACAATCTTTATCTGGTTTATCAAGAATATTTTTGATGATAGTGTTAACCATCTCTATCTTGAGAGTATTCGTAATTCCCATCATCTGCTTGTTAAGCCACTGTTTTATTTCTGGTGATTGCAGCCAATCTCGAATTTGCTCATCAGTGGGAGTTCGACGATTGGTTAATAGCGCGGTCTTTTCATCTAATTTATTAGCTGGGGTTTTTGGTTGAAAGAGTTGGTGAAAATGAGCATCTATATTTGACATAAGTTCAATGATTTGTGGCGAATATTTATTTAATTATATCTAATATTTTGGGATTCATGTTATTAATTAAATAAACCAAACTAAGTGAGAGCAATTGAAAAGAAAATTATGTAAATAAATAGTGATCATCTAATTTAATTAATCAGTAAAATAATCATATACGGCACTCTTACCAAAGCTAATCTCGCATAATCAGGCGATTACAGTAACCCAAAACGTTGTCATATCGGGCATAGTAAATTTCAGACGGGTTTACCAAAAAATAAGCTTTCAAGACGAAAAACCCCAACCGGATCAGGGCTGGGGCAAAAATTCTAATAATCAGATATTCAGATCATGACACATTTTAATACCTGCTTAAACGCTCAGAGTCTGGAGGTGGCATAATCAACAAGCCACCAAAACAGCGCAAGAAAACAGGGAGCAACACAAAACCACTCCAGGGCGCGGCAACAGAAGAAAACCCAAGCGTAACCACGATTACCGTGCAAGCTGTCGAAGTGCCTGAGTTGAGCCAAGCAGAGTCACGCGATCCTGACCAATTTATTTTTGCTTAACCCCTTAGATGGTGCAACTCCAGAAATCCGAATTTAAAGCTTAAGAGTTAAAACAAAGAAAAGCTTTGCACAAGCTAGATTTATAAAGTTTTTTCCTTCATTACTAGACATATGTGCAGTTTACGGAGTTTGTAGGAAATTGTCATTTATGCTGCAATTAAGGAGATAGATGTTCAATCAGAACTCCTTTTAAAGCTTACTTTCAGTTGATGAAGATTAAATTTTCACCTTTTTAAGGGTTAAGCAAAAATAAATTGAACAAACCAACGATTGCTACGATTAATAGTGTTGTCTAGACAGATACCCTGGGAGCAACGCGAAAAGTGAGATTCTCGTGAAATGGGCAGGGGGGCTTTCTTGAGCAGAGGAGCAGGGGGAGCAAACAGATAAATAAGAGTACTTTTTACTACTGAAACAGATTGCTTATACACTTATTTCTTTCTCTTCCCCTGTCTAAAGAGCCTCAAGAGCTTACCCATCTCACAAAATCGCATTGCTGCCGATACCTCAATTCATGGAAAGTTCAATTTATGGAGAGCGGGATGTTTAGAGAATTTAGAAATCAAAATTAGGCGTTAGTAAGGTTTTATATGATCTTTCTAGAAACTCACCTCGCTAATCATAAGTAATGCTAATTTAATGCATATTAGTTAATAAATAGTATTTGATAAGATCAATAAAATAGTTTCATAAAAATGGTCTATTTTTATCAAATAATTATTAGATAAATCGGATGATTCATTGCCTAGAGCTTAGACTTTGGAGTATGAACAGGGTTTTTAGGCATTAGCTCTCAACTCTGCGTTTATTATTGCTACCTAATCTGGTATAAGTTTGAGAGTATTAACGCTGTTTTCAATAAGCAACAGTCACGAGATATCAATAACTTAATGGTAATGGTTAGGCAGATTGCAAATGAACAATGATGAATCTAATCAAATGTGCCTGCTTAAAGATTGTCAGCAGGTGGAGTTAGCACTACAACAGCAAATTGAGCAGCAGCGACTAGTGATGGCAATCGCTGTACGTATCCGGCAAAGTTTGAATTTGAGTGAGGTTCTGAACACCACTGTTAGTGAAGTACGCCAGTTGCTTCGGGCTGACCGGGTGTTCATGTATCGCTTTGAACCAGACTATAGTGGGACTGTGGTGGTGGAATGTGTTGGTGAAGGTTGGCTCTCAATTCTAAATGCTCAAGCCCAAGATACTTATTTCATGGAAACGAAAGGCGAAGAGTATATACAGGGGCGGATTCAAGCTGTAGCTGATATTTATACAGTAGGTCTTAGCGAATGTCACCGCGATTTACTAGTTCAGTTTCAGGTCAAGGCAAACTTGGTAGTCCCTATCTTGCAAGGAGAAAAATTGTGGGGACTGTTAGTTGCTAACCAATGTACAGCACCTAGACAGTGGCAAACCTGGGAAATTGATTTACTCCAGCAATTGGCAACACAAATAAGCATTGCCATTCAACAATCTCAACTGTACGAGCAGGTACAATCCGAACTCGCAGAGCGCAAGCGTGCTGAAGAAGCATTAGAGCAGAGTGAGGAGAAATTTCGTCTGTTTGCAGAGAATATTTATGCAGCAATTTGGATTGCTACTCCAGACTTCTCTCAAATCCTCTACATTAGCCCTGGTTATGCGAAGATTTGGGGACGCTCTTGCCAAAGTCTGCTTGACCAGAACTACTGGATAAACACGATTCATCCAGAAGATTGCAATCTTATGAGCAAAACCCTACAGCAACAGCTCAATGATCAGCCTGTTGAAGTAGAATATAGAATCTTACGACCAGATGGCTCGGTGCGTTGGATTTGGGATCGGTGCTTTGCTGTGTATGATCAACACAAAAAAGTTCGCTACTGTGGTGGTATAGCACAAGATATAACTGAGCGCAAGCAGACCGAACAGAAAATCAAAGAACAAGCCGCTCTACTTGACATTGCTAGCGACGCGATTTTAGTTCAAGATTTCCACGGAAAAATCCTATTTTGGAGTCAAGGTGCAGAGCGCTTGTACGGTTGGCAAGCGAGTGAGGCTTTGGGAAAGAATCCGAAACAGTTTTTGTACAAAGAAACTTCAACACAACTAGAAGCAGCTTTTCAAGATGTCTTAGAATGCGGCTCGTGGCAAGGCGAATTACATAAACTGACAAAATCCGGTAAGGAAATTATCGTTGAAAGCCGCTGGACATTAATGCAGGATGAAGCATTTCAACCCAAATCTCTTCTGTGTGTTGACACTGACATTACCGAGAAAAAACAACTCCAAGCGCAATTCCTCCATGCCCAGCGCTTGGAGAGCCTTGGCACGCTGGCAAGTGGTATTGCTCATGACCTCAACAATATCTTGACGCCAATTATGGCTTCAGTTGAAATGTTGGCGCTCAAGTTGCCGCATATTGATACACGCAATAAACAACTACTAAAGGTTCTAGAAGATAACTCTAAGCGTGCGGCTGATTTGGTCAAGCAAATTCTAACTTTCGCACGTGGTTCTGAAACTAAAATTCAGGGCAGAGGTGTTTGTTTACAAATAGAACCCTTATTATTAGAAGTTGAACAAATTACTAAAAGCACATTTCCCAAGTCTATCAAAATCAACAAGAATCTACCTAAAGATAAGTTCTTGACTATCTTGGCAGACGCCACTCAAATACATCAGGTTCTAATGAACCTGTGCATCAACGCTCGTGATGCTATGCCTAAAGGTGGAGATTTGTCTATTAGTGCAGAAAACTACTTCGTTGATGAAAACTTTGCCAGGATGAATCTCAATGCTCAAGTCGGCTCTTATGTGGTCATTACTGTTTCGGATACCGGATTTGGCATACCCCCGCTAATTTTGGAGCGCATTTTTGAACCCTTTTTCACTACTAAGGAATTAGGTAAAGGCACAGGGCTGGGTCTGTCCACTGTAATTGGCATTGTCAAAAATTACGGTGGTTTTGTGAATGTAGAGAGCAAGGTAGGCAAAGGCACAAAGTTTCAGGTGTACTTGCCATCTATGGAGGAAAGTACCAAACCGCTAGCAGAGAATTTAGAATCACTATTAGGCAATGGAGAATTAATTCTGATTGTTGATGATGAAGCCGCAATTGTAGAAATTACCAAAGTTTCCTTAGAAGACTACAACTACAAAACTCTGACAGCTAGCAATGGTATTGAGGCAATATCATTGTATGCCGAGCATCAAAAGAACATCAACATGGTGTTGATGGATATGATGATGCCGTCAATGGATGGGTTAGCTGTGATCAGCATCTTGCAGCAAATGAATCCATCTGTCAAAGTTCTTGCTGTCAGTGGTATTCCGACAAACGACCAACTTTTTGAAGCTGCTAATGCTGGTGTTAAGGCATTTTTACGGAAGCCCTACACTATCTATGAATTATTGCACGCTATTAACCACTTATTGAGCAAATTATAAGCCCAAGCGACATTAAAACTATTGTAAATCTCATGTTCGTGTATCGCTGTTTCCCGCTTAGGGGCCCGTGCAAAAATAAATTAAACTTTCCATGCATTGGGAGTATCTGTCTTGGTAACACTATTAATCGTGGCAATCGTTGGTTTATTCAATTTATGGAAAGCGGGGATGCTTAGCTACTTCGTTAGCAAGCAGGAGTAGTCGCTAAATAGTGAAGAACTGTTTCTGTTAGAACGGCATAGCAGTTTTGCGATTTCTATAATTAATAGTCTCTTATATTTATGGATAGAGAGAGGATTGGAAGGCTTTTGAATATAAGTTTGGAATCCAGAAGTGAGAGCCTGTTGATGAGCTTGCTTATGAGTCTTCTCACTCAAAGCAATGGCAGGAATATCTCTAGTTTGTAGAGGCATAAGTGAACGAACTCTGTGTATTAAAGAATAGCCAGACTCATCTGGCAGATCAATGTCGCTAATTAAAAGATCTACACTCTCATGCTTGATGAGAGCAAATGCGGAAGAAGCATTGGATGCACTTATAACCTGAATTCCGTAGCTTTTAAGAATATATCTAGTTAAAAAAACGTTGTCTTGTGTATCATCAGCTACAAGAATTGTCAAACCTTTAAAGATATTTATGTCAAATTCAGGACAGGGATCACAGTAATGATCTGACACGATGATATGGCCTCCTTAGTTGCCAACTCAATTATGGAGGAAGTCCTACAGGTAGCTAGGTGGAAACTAGCTGCTCTGTGGGCATTCTAGAATGTTACTAACTTGATTTAATCAAGCTTTTCCAGTTTTAGTCTTATAACTTGAGACACAGAAAATTGAGATTTTTGTGGAAAATGGTGTGCATTTTTACATCCAGTGGGATTATCAGCTCAACCTTTAGTTAGACGTAAAGCAAGTATCAAGCTAATATACTGGTGTTACTTGTTTGGTATTTTCAGCACATATCCAGGAAATTAGTACTTCATGTGTTTTGGAGTACATTAACGACCCACATCATGGATGAATGAATTCATCCCGTTCGCTTATATCCCCCGGTTAAAAACACGGGGGCTTTACGCTTCACGACTCGTAATTGTAATCAGGTTCGTTTTGATGTTGCAGTTGAACAAGAACGTGATGACAGACATCGGTGAATTTAATATTTTCTGCAATTAAATCGGCTTGGACATCTGGAGCAATATCGCATTTGAGTTGAGACAGAATTTGATCATTGGCGTCGCTAAGTGCGGTTAATACTTCGTCAAGAGAATATATTGCGTCTTCAAAGGGGGCTAAACTTTCTGCTGCAAGCTTTTGTGCGGCTAGTATTCTTTCAATTTCAGACGAGTTGCGAACCAGGTGCAAAGTCATTTTGCAGCCCGTTAGAATACTACAAGTTCGACTGTAGTCCAGGAAAAGCTGTTGTATCTGCTCGTTAGTCAATGTGGGATGCATGCTTGTTCGTTGTTGATTGTTCACGAGTGGATTGTTTCAAATGCTTTTGCAACGTGTATGGACAATCAGGAGCTTTAATACCGCTAGCATAAGGCAATTTATAAGATGCCCAAAGTTGCCACCGTAAGACATCAATCCCAATCGCTGCACCACTGTATTGCACTCGACAATCTTTATCTGGTTTATCAAGAATATTTTTGATGATAGTGTTAAGCATCTCTATCTTCAGCGTATTGGTTATTCCTATCGGAAGTTTAACAAGCCACTGTTTTATTTCTGGTGATTGCAGCCAATCTCGAATTTGCTCATCAGTGGGAGTCAGGCGGTTGGCTAATAGCGCGGTCTTTTCATCTAATTTTTTGACTTGGGTTTTTGGCTGAAATAGTTGGTGAAAGGTAAGCGCAGCGCAACTCATGAGGAACAGACAAATAACAAAGCTTCTCAGAAAAATGCAGCAGAAATAGAAACTGATAATGACGACTGGAGCCAAAAGCTAGAGTCACTAGGCTCGACCTTAGATGGGGATTTGAGTGTACTCTCAAGCGAGGATGCCTTGAGTTTAGTTGATGAATGGCATGACTTATTACATAAGGCTAAAGAGCCGGAAATTAAAGAAATTGCCACTCACCTCAAGCAACTTAAGCAATTGCTCAAAAGTAATAAAGCCACAGGCCATGAAATTAGCGAAGTGCTGATGGAAGTTGGTGAGCAAACAGCGAATTTGGCATCTGATGCTGATAAAGAGATTAAAACTCCAATTCGACAATTGGGTAAGAAAATCAGCAAAATTGGCAATTCTTGATGCAGCAGTATTGGTCGCATCTAGCCCAAGGAGTAGAGTTTGCAGGTGGAACATCTGATCCAAGTAAAGTATTTGACTCTCAAGCCCCACAATTAAATCAATATTTAAACTGGCAAGAAGAACAGTATCAACAAGCCCTGAATCAGGTTGGCTCATTATCTATAGACGAATGGCACTAAGAAAAGCTCTAAGCTATGCTCCATAATGATTACAGGCATTTATGCGATTAATGAGTCAAGGAGTAGCAGCGATCGCGATTTTTTGTAGGTGTCGTGAATATAGGTGCTGTGAA
>NZ_VJXY01000027.1 GCF_014831675.1 Komarekiella delphini-convector SJRDD-AB1
TGCGCTTTAATTCCAACATTCTCTCATTTAAAGTGGATGTTTGAATGGTTTATCCAAAACACTACTTTTGATTTTATGTCTCTCCAGATGTACGGATTTTTTTCAGAAATCAAATACTAGCCCTATATGTATACTTAATACATCTGCTTTTTCAATAAATTTAGGACTATGCAAGTTTTCTATACACCTGATCCCATTTTTTCATAGATGCCAAAGAAGTTAGCATAGTTTCTGTTTCTTGAGGAGTGATATCCTTCAAGTTAAGTGCCTTAAATTTTTCTTCAGTTAATATATTGATCTTTAATGCAACCGTGATTACAGATTGTGTTATGTGTTTTAGGGTTTCCACAATAATGTATAGTTCATCTTTTTCATAATCTTTAAAGCTAAATTCTTTTTTCAATTCCATATAAAACTTGCCTAAGCTCAAGGTCATTGCTTTAACTGCTTCTTTACCTTTTTGGTTTAGAAAAAAGTCCCAGTAATTATCCATAATTTCTTTGTATAGGAAATTGTATCTAACAAAAAGCAGAATAGATAAATCACCCTGTTGTTCTTTTTCTTTTAATTTCTTATCTAACTTCATAAATTTATGAAGCTGATGTAGCATTTGTCTTGCTTCCTCTTTAAGCTGATTAAGAGATATTTGCCGACTATTAGCCAACTCAAGTATCTCCGCCAGTGCTTTATCTTGCGGATTAGCATCATTTAGGCATCTTTCCAGGACTTCTATCCTTTCCTGAATGCTGGCAATTGTTTCTTGTGGGAATATGAAGCTGTGTACCATCTTTTATCTACCTGATGTGGGTTATGCGCTTTCCTTAAAACTACTCTAGACTCTCAAGTAGCTGGCGTGCAAATGCGATCGCATCCTCCACAGTAACCACTCTCCCCTCAGCTTGGGCTATGCTAATCTCTGCTAACAATTTGCCAATTGTTGGTGAAGCCGGAATATCTAATGCTATAATCAGCTCCTTCCCACTCACTAAGGGGATGGGATGAGCAACCAGATCATCAGGGTTCAGGTAGCGGTTGATCAACGGCGCGTAAGTGTGTAGCAGCTTGTCGCCAGACATCACCTCTACCAAATTATCAAGTGCTATGGCTAGCACCGCTGTAGCAGGAAACATCATATCTGCGTCCCGGAACAAAAAATATTGTTCTCGCAAAGGCATGTTAGCTACCTTGAGTTGCGGGAACAATCTCAAAGATGTAGTTACACCTCGAATTTCCGCACGGCTATAAGTTAATTCTTGTAGCTCAATTTCTGCTAATTCTGGATTTGAGTTTACTAAACAAGCAAGTTTGGCAATACCTAACCAAGTAGTTTTAATAGTATCGCGCACAGACTCTTGCAGTTTTGCCCCTAATTGTTGCCAGTTTTGAGCAACTAAATTAGCTGCTTTATCAACCGCTGCTAGTTTAATCAAGCTTTCACGGGTGGCATTTTTGAAGAAAGGAGCAAGTAAACCATCTTCCCATGCACTGGTTATCCAAGGAGTACCCTGAGAATTTGCTAGCAAGTAACCAATTTCTACCCTAACTCGTTCTGCGGCGACTGTGCTGATATGTGATGCCAATGAGCGAATTGTGGCTTGGGTGGCTGGCTCAATGGTAAAACCTAATTGAGCGGCTTGGCGATAAGCTCGCATTAACCGCAAAGGGTCGTCTACTAAGTTTGCGGGTGATACCATTCGCAAAGTAGCCAGTTGTAAATCGGTATAGCCTTGCAGAGGATCAATGATTTCTTGCGTGTGGGGATTATAGGCGATCGCATTTACTGTAAAATCCCTTCTATGCAAATCAGTTTCTAAACTAACTCCTTCCTGTTGGGCAAAATCAGCTGTGGCGTGAGGAAAAACCACACGAGCAATTCGGCGTTTTGGGTCGAGCAAGACAAAACCAGCTTTATAATGACGAGCGATCGCTCTTGCTACTTTTACCGCATCAGATGGTATAACAAAATCTAAGTCTAGATATTCGCGACTTCTGCCGAGAATCGCATCCCGCACAGCACCACCTACCATGTAAGCGGGTTTTGGCAACCATTCCAGGCTAAAAGGCCAATTTTCAGGAGCTAAGGTAGAAGGGACTAAACCGTGCATTGTAATAAAAATCAACCCAGCAGTTAATGAATAACAGTTTGGCTTAAGCTAGATTAACAATAAAGGCCCTGGAGTTGGTTCTATTATGTGTATTTGCGTGAATTGCCACTATGTAGACCGCTGTGCAACCTACAATGCTGTAGAAACGCAGCACCAACAGCCCCATTTGACCGAAACCCCAGATTTTGATCCGAATGAACCTTCCATCAATGTTAACATCCGTACCAAAGACGATTTCATTGAAATGGAGTGGGATGTTGTTGGTTGTCTCAGCTTTAAACGAGAAATGGGTAAGTGGTCGAAATTGCGTCCGGGTGAATTAGTACCAACGTGAAAACAAAACAAGAAACAAGATTCCCGATTTTTTAAAGAAGTCGGGAATCTGAGCCTTAAAAAATAGATATCTATATTTACTTTGACAACTGACCTAGAACAACTCGAACCAACAAAATACGCTTTAGCACTGCACACTACTACTCCCGAATTGGGTTTAGTAATTAGTAATTTTGCAGGCGAAAACCGCTCTGATATTTGGAATTTGGGGCGAGATTTATCCAGTCATATACATCAATATTTAATTGAGTTTATCAAACCGCAAAATTGGACAGATTTGGCGTTTATCGCAGTGGCAAAAGGGCCGGGTGGCTTTACTGGAACTCGTATAGGTGTTGTCACTGCCCGAACTTTGGCACAACAGTTAAATATTCCTGTGTTTGCTATTTCCACTTTAGCGGCGGTAGCTTGGTCAAAAGCAAGCAAAAATCAAAATGCCAAAACTTTTGCTGTGGAAATGCCAGCACAAAGAGGTAAAATTTTTGTAGCTATTTATCAAATGATGCCAGATACTTGTGGATTAATCGCCTTATTACCAGATACAGTCCTGACACCACAAGCATGGCAGGAAACTTTAGCTAACTGGAATACCAGTTATCAGCTAATTGAAGCAAAATCTGGGTTAGCATCGACAACAACAAGTATCTTGGAATTAGCTTATCTTGATTGGCAGCAAGGAAAGCGTCCTCATTGGTCAGAGGCTTTGCCGTATTATGGACAACATCCGGTAGACCTGTGAGCAGATAGCATAATGACATTTGACAAAGTATTTTGAAATCATATTTATCAACTACTTTTACACAGGATTTCTATTGAATAAACCACACGCGTAAGGGCACAATATATTATGCTCCTACAATATCTACGCATTTGAAAATAGCTGTAATGGAGAGCTTTAGGAGCTAGGAGAGAATGGAAAAAACAGCAATCCCAAGAGTCAAGATTTGCTGTATCAGCAGTACAGAAGAAGCATGGACTGCTATCCGTTACGGTGCATCTGCTCTTGGTTTAGTTTCTTATATGCCAAGTGGCCCTGGCGTGATTTCTGAGGAGCTAATTACGAAAATTGCTGCTTGTGTACCACCCCCTATCGCCACTTTTTTACTTACTTCCAGCCAAGATGCTCAGGAGATTATTCAGCAGGTTAGAAACTGCCGGACAAATACTGTACAAATCTGCGACTATTTAAAATCAGGAAGCTACCAAGACATCCGAGCAGCCTTACCTGGAATTTCCATTGTCCAAGTAATTCACGTGACTACAGAAGAATCTCTGAAAGAGGCAATCAGCGTAGCACCCCACGTAGATGCTATTCTATTGGACTCTGGCAATCAATCACTGCTGGTGAAAGAGTTGGGAGGCACAG
Source organism: Komarekiella delphini-convector SJRDD-AB1 (assembly GCF_014831675.1). Taxonomy (GTDB): domain Bacteria; phylum Cyanobacteriota; class Cyanobacteriia; order Cyanobacteriales; family Nostocaceae; genus Komarekiella. The sequence continues at coordinate 3,805 of NZ_VJXY01000027.1, forward strand.
GACGCTTACACGACTGGAACTTGAGCGCCAAAATTCGCCAACAGGTAGATGTGCCAATTTTTTTAGCTGGAGGTTTGAAACCTGAAAATGTCGCTATTGCAGTTAAACAAGTCGCTCCTTTTGGACTTGATTTGTGTAGTGCGGTTCGCAGTAATGGCAAATTAGATGAGTATAAGCTCAAACTATTTTTCCAACAATTGAAATATTGCACAGAAGAGGTTTCATTGGAATTTAATTAAAAAAACATAAATTTATAAGTGTAAATTGGTAACTAACACTCCTTAATTAATCACTTATCTGAATGCAGTGCGATTTAGAGGGTATTGTTTTTTTATTCAAATAATAAGGATGCTATAGATGGTTGCACAAACTCAAGAACTTGAAGCCCAGCACTGGGTAAAAACTCGTTCTTCCCTCGACCCCTCCCAATCCACTTTTCTGACCTGGAAAGGTAAAATTTACGCATTTATTCCCGGCGAGAAGAGACAACTCCTGTTTAAAATACTGGGGTTAAGCGTTAGCAGGTGTATTCCTACACAAGAAGGTAGCTGGGATTTTACCTCTAGGGAACTGACTTATTACCTAAACCCAGAAACAGATGAGATTTTGCCCAAATGGGAGAATCCTTGGACAGGTGAGACAGTATCGGTACTCCATGTTGCTAATAATCCTGTGCAAGGTAAATTTCAGGGCAAGTTTCCAGCGCAAGTAGAAGGAGACAACACAACCTTTGTGTTTGATTTATTTCCTACTTACCCAAATCCTCTGGCAGACGATCGCAAATTTGCCGAATACACTCCATATCCAATTTATCAGGCAGCGGAATTGTTTAAACTGACCGTGCCAACCGCAGATTTATTTAACTCAGCACTCCCCTCCGTTTCTCAACTTCAGTTGAGTTGGGATAGAATTGGTCAATGGCTTCCTTGGATGAAAATGGGCGATCGCCCTGGTAATCTCATCTATAGTGCTTTTGGAAGTAAAGTCAGCGGTTTAACTGAATTACCCCAACTGCTGCAAGACGAAATTAATAACCGCATTCCTTTGTATAAGCAAGCCCCAAAAGCCTTTGTAGAAGGGGAAGATATGACATCCTGGTTGTACTTTCAAAAGCACTTTCAGGCTTATTTGGCTGGCGAAACCTTCCCGCTTCCACAACCAGAGGAGGAGTAATTTAGCTTCAAATCAACATTTAACTTTTGACTGGAGAGATATGGTAATCTCTCCAAGCTGCGATCGCTTATACTTCAGTCAAGGTAGTAAGCGATCGCTATAATGTTTGCGATCATTGAATAAGACCAGTTTTTGTATCCAGTGCGCGGATGGGTAGGTGTTGGTAAAAAGATGATTGAAAAAACGGCTGAATCTCTCTGTATGCAAGAATTTGAAGACAGTAGCATCTTTAAATCATCCGCGCACCTTATCAGCACTGGCTTTTAGCCATTTGCATCTAGCCAAATTACAACTGCTTATGTTATGATTTCTCTATTCGCGCAACAGAACCTTGAAAACCAAATAACACAAGGCTTTCAGCCTCCAGCGATTCCAATTACTTAAAATCCCTATTAGGGATTGAAACAAGTGCATATTTAAGCTGAATAAAAGATTTACCGGATTCCAATTACTTAAAATCCCTATTAGGGATTGAAACCTTTTTACTTCAGCTTGGTATGAGGCTCAAGATTATAATTCCAATTACTTAAAATCCCTATTAGGGATTGAAACTGATATTGAGAAGCAATTTCAGAAGAAGTCAGATTCCAATTACTTAAAATCCCTATTAGGGATTGAAACTTACACCAGACAAATCGCCATTACCTTGGACGTCTTATTCCAATTACTTAAAATCCCTATTAGGGATTGAAACGTTTGATACCATTCGCCATAATTATCAACTCTTTCATTCCAATTACTTAAAATCCCTATTAGGGATTGAAACCAAAGCTGTCCGCCTGAAACTATGAGTACTACAGCCAATTCCAATTACTTAAAATCCCTATTAGGGATTGAAACTTCATTAACCCAGAAATCAGCTTCCTGAATCCCAGGAATTCCAATTACTTAAAATCCCTATTAGGGATTGAAACTTCTGATTATTGTACCAACTCCGTTGGCTCAGAAAATTCAATTCCAATTACTTAAAATCCCTATTAGGGATTGAAACAGCTCTTGAATTGCTAAGTAGCAGTAAGTTACAGCGCAAATTCCAATTACTTAAAATCCCTATTAGGGATTGAAACACATTTTCCATCGCTGGCTTTAAAGGTTCAGGTATATTCCAATTACTTAAAATCCCTATTAGGGATTGAAACCTAGTCATGCCCAGATTGCTAGACACGTCAGTAAAATTCCAATTACTTAAAATCCCTATTAGGGATTGAAACAGTTAAGGGAAAATAAAAGAGCCAAACTAGTTAAATTCCAATTACTTAAAATCCCTATTAGGGATTGAAACAATACGTGTTGAAACTATACTATTAACGCCAAAGCATTCCAATTACTTAAAATCCCTATTAGGGATTGAAACAAAAAGCAACTATCGAAACAACAGAAACAAAGAAAATTATTCCAATTACTTAAAATCCCTATTAGGGATTGAAACGCGCTGACGATTGCTGCGAGGCGATCGCCCAGGATTCCAATTACTTAAAATCCCTATTAGGGATTGAAACACACCAGCCGCAATTGTTCCTAAAGAAGTAACCAATTCCAATTACTTAAAATCCCTATTAGGGATTGAAACATTTACAAAGTTAGAAGCTAATATATAAGTAATCATTCCAATTACTTAAAATCCCTATTAGGGATTGAAACTTTGCATTCATTTTCAATTTGGCTTTCAAAATAGACTGTTATTCCAATTACTTAAAATCCCTATTAGGGATTGAAACGCCATCTGGTCAGGTTTTAGGAACAACATTTAATGGATTCCAATTACTTAAAATCCCTATTAGGGATTGAAACCAGGGGTGGAAGGAAGAAGGGATATTAATAAAGTGGATTCCAATTACTTAAAATCCCTATTAGGGATTGAAACTTTACTGACAAACAATCTGCTATCGCTAATGTGAAGATTCCAATTACTTAAAATCCCTATTAGGGATTGAAACTAAAATGGGTTTGCTCAAAAAGGTAGTGTGAGAAAATTCCAATTACTTAAAATCCCTATTAGGGATTGAAACTACCAAACGATACACTTATAGAAATTATATATCCTGGAGGATTCAAATTACTTAAAATCCCTATTAGGGATTGAAACAAACGTGCTGTAGTTAGTACTGTAAATGGAATAGGATTCCAATTACTTAAAATCCCTATTAGGGATTGAAACAAATTTTCAATTTCTGCATAATCTTCAGGAGATGTTAATTCCAATTACTTAAAATCCCTATTAGGGATTGAAACTTCTTACTTCATATATAATACTCATTTTATGAAAGTATTCCAATTACTTAAAATCCCTATTAGGGATTGAAACATTACAAAAGAAGTAATTCCATTGCACTATGGTAATATTCCAATTACTTAAAATCCCTATTAGGGATTGAAACTTATGGGTTATGAGTATACCATTATCGGTAATCCGTTATTCCAATTACTTAAAATCCCTATTAGGGATTGAAACATCTTTAACATAGACATCCGTATATGATGTTATTCTTATTCCAATTACTTAAAATCCCTATTAGGGATTGAAACGATGATATTTGTGATCATTATCAAATACCTAAATTATTCCAATTACTTAAAATCCCTATTAGGGATTGAAACACCGGAAACTCTGAAACAACCCCCTTAGATTTAGAATTCCAATTACTTAAAATCCCTATTAGGGATTGAAACTAAGGATAATCCAGATAACTTAGAGCAAGTTACTAAGATTCCAATTACTTAAAATCCCTATTAGGGATTGAAACCCATTAACTACAAGTTGAGGTAAAGTCACTGGGAATTCCAATTACTTAAAATCCCTATTAGGGATTGAAACACAGGCTTTTTGGACAACGGGCGACAAATGGCGGTGTATGATTCCAATTACTTAAAATCCCTATTAGGGATTGAAACAAACCTAACTACGCTTCGCACCCTGCACATGATTATTCCAATTACTTAAAATCCCTATTAGGGATTGAAACTTCATTTTGAGCGATCGCCAACGTATTCGGCGCAATTCCAATTACTTAAAATCCCTATTAGGGATTGAAACCTCCAACATATATTGTTTCTATCTGTTTATGGTCATTCCAATTACTTAAAATCCCTATTAGGGATTGAAACTGATCCGTTTTCACCCAGCCTCTAAAAGTATTACAAGCACACTCTACGAATTCTTCTCTTCTAGACGCTTCGCGTTGGCGTTCTTGGCGTCTTAGCGGTTCGATACATTAAGCTTTTTAGCAGTTTTTGCGTAAGTTCTGTTTGCATCTTTGCGACGCCAATTGATTCAACGAGGAGAACCCCAATGGCTCACCTACCCTGCGGGAAGCTGCTCCGCGTCTATGCGTGCGACTAAATTCATACTCTTAATAAGCAACGCCTAGCATCAACATAGTCGAATTATATCTATCGAGACTTGACAGCGTGCGTGTAAAGCTTTCCAATAGGGTTTATCGAAGCCGTGTAGTGCTTAATTCTATATTTACGTACAAAATAAATGTGATACAAAGCTTACATAGTAAGCTTTGCAGGCAATATATTTAACTATATATTACGTATAAAAGAGATGCGATCGCACGCATCTACGGCATAAGTTTATAGCTTCAACTGAATCATAGGGTGGGAAAATAAGGGTGAGCAATGCTCATCCCCTAAATTGCTGGGTTATTTGCCTAAGACAGATAAACAGAAAATTTTATCAGTCAATATTTTATGACTTCGACCGTTCCCGTTAAAACTCGGAAGTTACCAATCCAAGCGATAGGAGCCAAGATTTTCCACTCGTGTAACATCGTTAGCCTGTCGCTCATGATGACAAGTGGGCTACAAATTTACAACGCCAACCCTGTTTTTGGTGGACGCGCAGGTTTACACATTCCTCCCATATTTACATTAGGAGGTTGGCTTGCGGGAGGTAGACACTGGCATTTTGCAGCAATGTGGTTATTCTCGCTCAATCTCTTATGGTATGGAATTTATGTTTTAATTACCCGACGTTGGCGACATCGATTTGTGGGAGTCAATGACCTCAAAGCATTGCAAAAAACTCAAAATCCTCAGCGTTTAGTTTACGCGTGGCATCGCATTGTTTATACAGCCATTATTCCTATCTTACTACTGGCGTTATTTACAGGAATAGGAATGTATAAACCTGCTCAATTTCCTTGGATTGTGGGTATGTTTGGCAGTTGGCAAGCACTGCGTATTGTTCACTTTGCCTCAGTACCATTGTTTATCCTCTTTACAGTAATTCACTCTCTATTAGGACGTAAAGCCGGAGGTTCCCAACTTACAGAATCAATGTTTTGGTGAACTTTTTAGATCACGCTCTTATATCCCTCTCTGCGACTCTGTCTTGAAAAGTTTCCTACGGCGGGAAACCCGCCTACAGAACTTTTCGCTGCGCCTCTGCGTGAAAAACATGTAGTTAATTTACCTAAAAAGCGCTGTAATCATCTAAGCATTTCCCTTTTATAAACTACAAAAATGAACTTTTTTGATAAATTGAATGGTAATATATCACAAAATCAAAGCTTACTATTTGTAGGACTTGATCCAAATCCAGAGATGATGCCTAGCCGTTATGAATCTCAAGATATCATCGCTGGGTTGTGGAAGTGGTTGCAATTTATTATCGCTGAGACTGCTGATTTTGTTTGTGCTTATAAACCGACACTTGGCTTTTACGAAGCGTTGGGCATTCCAGGTTTAGAACTGCTGCATAAAACTTTAGCAGCTATTCCAGCCCACATCCCAATTATTTTAGATGCTAAACACAGTGACTTAAATACCAGCAGCATTTTTGCTCACGCTGTGTTTACACAATGGCATGTCGATGCAATCACTCTCAGTCCTTATAATGGGCAAGATCATGTAGTACCTTTTTTGGTATATCCTGATAAAGCAGTGTTTATTTTATGCTGTACTTCTAATCTAGGCGCAGAAGCTTTACAACAATATCCTACGAACCAATCACCTCTTTATTTGCAGGTGGTAAAAGAATCAAAAACTTGGGGAACTCCAGAACAATTAGGTTTAGAAGTGGGAACTACAAATCCTGAAGTTTTGGCGCTCATTCGGGGAGTTGCTCCTGAAAGAATTATCATGGCGCGTAGTATCTGGGCTGAAGGCGGAAACCTGAAGCAAATTTTAGAAGCAGGCTTGAATGATAGTGGTGATGGCTTGCTGATTCCGGTTCCTCAAGATATGTTGGGAAACACAGATTTATCTGAGCAAATTCAGTCTTTACGTGCAGAAATTAACCAAATAAAAGCTGAAATTATTCAGGAAAATTCTACATGCTCTGTATGGCTGCCTAATGTTTGTTTTTTAAATCAGCATCCTCAACAGGATTTGATTTTACAACTTTATGATATTGGCTGCATTATGTTTGGTAAGTTTGTCCAAGCATCAGGAGCCATATTTCCTTATTACATCGACTTACGCAAAATTATTTCTAATCCCCAAGTTTTTAGTCAAGTTATCACTGCTTATGAAGGCATTTTGAAAAACCTCAACTTTGATAGAGTAGCAGGTATTCCCTATGGTTCTTTGCCAACTGCTACTGGTTTAGCCTTGCGTCTTCACTGTCCGATGATTTTTCCTCGTAAAGAGGTGAAAGCACATGGAACTCGGAGAGTAATTGAGGGTAACTTTCAGCCTGGTGAAACGGTTGTGGTGGTTGATGACATTCTCATCAGTGGCAAAAGCGTGATGGAAGGGGCAGAAAAGTTGAAATCAGCGGGACTAAATGTTAACGATATTGTGGTATTTATCGATCATGAACAAGGAGTAAGAGACAGGTTACAAAATAATGGTTACTGTAGCCATGCGGTTTTAACTATTTCGGAAATTACCACAACTCTATATCAAGCAGGAAGAATAAATGATGAGCAATTGTTAGCCTTTAACGAAGGTTAGGGTAGCGATCGCCTGTTATATTGTATCATTACTAACACTGAGCATATTTAATGCCTAAGCAATGCTTGGGCATCAGAATAACTTTGAATTTTGAATAAATTTATGATTTTTTCTCTCAAGCAACTACTTAAATGGTTAATTTTGACGCTGCTATTTCCTTTAGTCTTTCTCAATGGTTGGCTAGCGTTTCGGCTATTTCAAAATTTTCAACCCCTAGTAACAATTCTTATTTTAGCTACTTTATTTGCTTTTATTTTAAATTACCCTGTTTCAGCTCTCCAACAGCGGGGACTTCAACGTAACTATGCAGTATCTTTAGTTTTTATATTAGCCTTAGTAATTTTAGTTGCTTTGGGTATTACTTTAATACCAATTATTTTAGAGCAATTTCATGAAATGGCTAAGCTACTTCCCCAATGGATTGATTCTAGTGAAGAAAAACTTCAGAGATTAAATGATTGGGCTGCTAGTCATAAATTAAGGGTGAATTTCAGTCAAATATTAACACGAGTAACTGAAGGTTTGCCTGATGAATTTGAATATCTTTCTGATAAACTTTTAGGCATTATTATAGATACTATTGATAGTATATCTGAAGCATTAATCACAGTAGTACTGACTTTTTATCTTTTGTTAGATGGGCCAAGACTTTGGGAAGGGTTATTTAAAAAATTGCCTGGAACTTTTGCTGTGCGGGTCAGCCAATCTATTCAGCAAAACTTTCAAAATTTTTTGATTGGTCAAGGAACTTTGGCCTTGCTGATGGGGGTTTCAGAAACATTAATGTTTTTAGCTTTTCAAGTCCAGTTCGGTTTACTCTTTGGTTTTGGGGTTGGGCTTTTGAGTTTAGTTCCCTTTGGGGATGTTGTTAGTCTTGTTGTCATAACTTTAATCATCGCCTCACACAACTTTTGGCTAGCAGTAAAGGTTTTTGCAGTAGCTATTATAATCGACCAGTTAATTGATCAGGCGATCGCACCACGGCTTTTAGGTAAATTTACAGGGATAAGACCAATTTGGGTATTAATTGCCTTGCTAGCAGGAACCAATATTGGAGGGGTATTAGGTTTGCTAGTTGCGGTTCCTGTAGCTGGTTTTATTAAAGATGCGATAGATGGTTTTGCTAAATCTGGTTATTCTGAGAATGTAACTGAGAGTGAAGCAACATCAGAATTGTTGGCAAAAGAATCAATATCGCAATGAGTTGTGGATAGAAGAAAACCCCTAGCATTTCTACTAGGGGTAAGAATTAATACCATTTCACTTTATGTTTGCCGGAGATGCCCCCGTCTATGCCTCTGCTCTAGGCAAGAGGCTGGAGTGTTGATCAAATATTACAGCAAAAAGTGATCAGGTATAAAAGGTATGCATCTTAGCCAACATTTGCTAATAGCAATTCTCGTTTTTCGGACTTTTGAACTCTCACTTGACCGTCATCGTCAACATCAACAATGGCTGTGTCTCCATCTGTGATTTGACTAGATAGCAAAGCTTCCGCAAGAGAGTCTTCTAAAAGGCGCATAATTGCCCGACGTAATGGTCTAGCACCATAGCTGGGATTATAACCTTCTTGTACTACAAGCTCTTTGAAGCGTTCTGTTACTTCTAGGGTAATTCCCTTTTCAGTCAAGCGAGTAGAAACATCACCAAGCATAATATCAGCGATTTGCTTGACTTCATCCTTAGAAAGCTGGGTGAAGACGATAATCTCATCAACACGGTTGAGAAACTCAGGACGGAAGTAAGTTTTCAACTCCTCATTTACCAGAGTGCGAATGCGGTTGTAACTAGCTTCGGGTTGATTGTCAAACTCAAAGCCTAAACTACTGCCACCTTTTTCAATTACCTTAGAACCAATGTTAGAAGTCAAGATGATTAGGGTATTCTTGAAGTCTACTTTTCGACCTTTGGCATCGGTGAGGTGTCCGTCATCCAATATTTGCAGCAGCATATTGAATACATCAGGGTGAGCTTTTTCGATTTCGTCGAATAGCAACACTGTGTAAGGTTTGCGCCGCACAGATTCCGTTAGTTGTCCCCCTTCGTCATATCCGACATAACCAGGAGGCGAACCAATGAGCTTGGAGACGGTATGGCTTTCCATGTATTCGGACATATCCAAGCGAATCATCGATTCTTCTGAACCGAAGAAGTAAGCAGCCAATGCCTTGGCTAGTTCTGTTTTGCCGACTCCAGTAGGGCCAGAAAAGATAAAGCTAGCGATGGGACGATTAGGACTTTTTAGACCAACTCTGGCGCGACGGATACCGCGAGATACAGCCGAGACTGCTTGTTCTTGACCGATTAGCCGTTGGTGAAGAGTGTCTTCTAGGTGTAACAACAATTCTGACTCCGATTCAGTCAGCTTGTTAACTGGTACGCCAGTCCACGAGGCAACGATTTGAGCGATGTCTTCTTCATCAACGATGGTAGAATTGACGGGCTTATCGTCTTGTGATGATATTGCCTGTAATTGTGTTGTGAGTTCTAATTCCTGGTCGCGCAGTTGTCCAGCTTTGTCAAAATCTTGGACTCGTACTGCTGCTTCTTTGGCTTTGGTGACACCAGTCAGTTCAAGCTTGAGTTCTTTATTATTGGAAATCTGAGAGTTCCGCAAACGAACACGAGAACCAGCTTCATCAATCAAGTCAATTGCTTTATCAGGCAAGAAGCGATCGCTAATATAGCGGTCTGACAACTGCGCTGCTGCTACAATTGCTGCATCAGAAATTGTCACTTTGTGATGTTGCTCGTAAGCTTGGCGCAAACCATAAAGAATCTCAATAGTCTCTTCTACTGAAGGTTCCCCTACCATAATCGGTTGGAAACGACGTTCTAAAGCAGCATCGCGCTCAATATGCTGACGATACTCATCAAGGGTAGTTGCGCCGATGCACTGGAGTTCGCCCCGTGCTAAGGCAGGTTTGAGGATATTGGCTGCATCCAATCCACCTTCTGTGCCACCAGCACCAACTAAAGTGTGAATTTCGTCAATTACCAGGATGATATTGCCTACAGTACGGACTTCTTCCACGACTTTTTTGATGCGTTCTTCAAAATCGCCCCGGAAGCGAGTGCCTGCAACTAGCGACCCCATATCGAGGCTAATGACTTGCTTATCTTGTAAAGTTTCAGGTACATCCTGATTTACAATACGTTGAGCTAGACCTTCAGCGATCGCAGTTTTACCAACTCCTGGTTCCCCAATCAACACTGGGTTATTCTTGGTACGACGCCCCAGAATTTGGATAGCACGCTCAATTTCTTTTTGGCGACCGACTACGGGGTCAAGCCTACCTTCTTGCGCTAGTTTAGTAAGATTTCTACCAAACTCTTCCATAGTTAGCGTTTGGGTACGCTTTTGACCACCGCTACTACCAGCGAATACAGAGGCATTGTCACCCAAACGGCGAACTACAGCACTACGGACACTCTTAAGGTCAACCCCTAGATTTTGCAGTACTTTAGCGGCGACACCTTCACCAGCCTCAGTTAATCCTAAGAGTAGGTGTTCAGTATTAATGTAATTTTGTCCCAGACTATGAGCTTCTTTAAACGATTGCTCAAAGAGGCTTTTCACCTTGGGGGTAAAAGGAATTTCTGGTGGTACAAAACCAGAACCTCTACCAATTATTTTTTCTACCTCGCGACGTGCGTCTTTTAGTGTCACGCCCAATTCGGTCAGCACTTTAGCAGCAACCCCGGTTCCTTCTCCCATCAAACCCAGGAGAATTTGCTCAGTTCCTACAAAGTTGTGTCCTAGGCGACGTGCCTCCTCCTGAGCGAGCATAATTACTCTAATAGCTTCGGAAGTGAAGTGTTCAAACATAGCGGGTTCTTGCTCCCTTGCTGCTTGGACTTTGGGTGAGATAAAATTCACCCTCATCTAAAGTTTTTTGTATTTTCTTAAGGACAATGTATCTTTATTTAAAGTTGAATGGCAGTGGGGAGAGCCGTATTAGCTCAGGTGTAGTTGCCGTCTTCAGATAATTCAGGTGAGATGCAAAGACTCTTAACACTTGACTCTTAATCAATCCACGTCCAGTTACAGGTATAAAAAATGACTGAAGCAACCAAAGGTAAAGACCAACAACATCCACTTTACAATCGCGATCGCCCCCTTATTGATATTTTACTCGCTCAAGAAGCAACGGATTACAATTTAGCAGAATTAGCTAGACTACGAATGCGTTATCAAGGTTTTCCAGGGGCTAGAGACATCCAACAAGATTTGGATAAAGTCTTACAGCAGTGGGGTTTGAGCGAAGCTGAACTTTATGAGAGAAGTCGCCAAATCCATAACTTGGGAGGTATTTACAAAAGTCGCGGGAAGAAAGAGGAGCAAGACTGGAATTAGGATAGCTGGATGACGATTTTTGGCAACTTCTCCATTAAGAAATTTAGTTGCTCTACATCCTCAATTACTCTATTATTCGCTCAATGCCTTGATGAGCATTAAAATCAGCTTTGCGATCGCTATCTGCCCTGAAGTAAAGTGCAAAAACTGCTATGCATATCACAATTTTGCTCATCTTAATATTAAATTTATTGGGTCTATATGTAAACTTTTGTATCTAAATTTAATATTTTTGGAAGGATGAAATTGTTATTAAGTGTGATATGCATTTAGTTTGCAGTATTGTCGCAATTAGGGAAGATGAGGGAACAGGGGGAGCAGGGGAAATGCAGAAGTGAAAGAGATGGGGGAGAGCAAGGACTACTTAGATGTAGGCATCAAAAGCGTGCCGATTTGAGGAAATGGAGAAGTGAAAGAGATGGGGGAGAGCAAGGAGTAAATTGCAGCAAATCTGCCCCCCTGCCCCTCTGCCCTTCTGCCCCACTTCCTCTTGAGCTTTCATTTTGTACCAGCCTTGGTAATTATTTCCCCATATTCCGCTTCATTTGTTCCAACTCATCTTGGGTTTCCCAGCGGCGGAACTTATCTTCTAAGTCGTCGAAACCACTAGAATAACTACTAGTTTGATTCGACCAGCCATTAGTTTCCAAACGTTGCTGGGCTTGAGCTTGAGCACGCACTGTCTGCGCTTCCGCAGCTTTGGCTTGCACCTCCTGTCGCCGCTGCTGAATTTTCCGCAGTAGTTCCTGAGATTGGGTAATGCGTTCTTTGAGTCCTTGCATTTGTCCCCAACGCTGATTTCCTTCGCGCAATAAGGCGGCTTCTCGCTCTTGCGCCGGAGTTGCTAAATCTTGTCTACCAGCGTCTTTGGCTTTTTGAACGCGGATATGCCAACGCTGAATTTCTTGAGCAGTGGCCAGAATATCCTCTTGCGATCGCTTTTCCTGTAATTTTAAATCTGCTACTAACTTTAAAGTATCTTCTTCTTGCTCACGCAGCTGTTCTAACAGCGCCTCTAACTCCAAATGTGGATTACTACGCAAGAATTCTTCTAAACGATTTTCCAGAAACCGACTCAAATCATCAAATAAGCCCACTGCCAGAACTCCAGACATCGGGTATGTAACTATTTTATTGTAGTAATTATTATGGTGCGCGGATAGTAGATTTCAACAGTTCAGTTATAAAGCAATTTAAATAGCTGATATAAAAATCAAAAACTACGAATATCAAATCAGATTAGTTGTCAAAAAAAGCACAAATTATTATAAAGATTACGCTATTGTAGATACTTAAAATTGTGCTATGGAAAGTGTAGAGTCTGCGGCGATCATTGTTTATATAGACCGCAGTAAAGTTGAGTTTTTCCCTATGGTTAATATGGATGAGAAAGTCTTTTGTATGATTAAACAAGATAGAGTGGGCAGACAAAAACAGTGATTTAATTATGCGATACAAAGTAAAGTTAAATCAGACAGATGAAGGATTCGCTATTTGGTGTCCTGCTTTACCCGGATGTTGGTCGCAGGGAAAGACAGAAGAGGAAGCTTTAGAAAATATCAAAGATGCTATTCAAGCCTACCTTGAGACTGTTGAGGAATTAACTAAGTAGAGACAATTGAGTTGAGACAACAAACTTAAGATTTACCAGTTACAACAGTTTCCTTTAAATTACCGTTAGAGTTGATTATAGCTTTCTGACTCTTATTTGATGAGTTACTCAAGTTTGTATTGTCTTCGAGAATTAACTTATTGTTGTCAATAGATAGACAAACATCTGTTCCTTCAAGAGCTTTTTTCAAAAAACTTGTCAATGTACTGCCATGTTTTTGTCTCTTCTGGTCAAAATTTTGTATTTCTTTTCTTAAAATTGTGTGGATTTGAGACATATGAATACCACCTTGTCTAAGTTGACTAGCTTGCTCGTTATTCTGCTTCAATGCCTGTAAAACTTTCTTTGTTATTACAAAAATATCATCATTTAAATTGCTATCGTTATTTACTTCATTAATTTGAGCTTCCTCTATTTTTGCTTGGGTAGCAGGTATAGGTAAAAAGTAATCACAGACAGACTTGAGAACACGATTAACATTTCCTTCGTAAGCACATCCAATTACAGTCTTTCCATACTCATGGAGCTTTTTAGCTAAGGAAGCAAATGCACCATCACCTGATACAATAACGAAAACTTGCAACGTAGAACGGCTCTGAGCTAATTCCATAACATCAATCGCCAGTTGCATATCTGCTGCATTTCGTTTGTGACTGTAATCAAAAATTTGAATTGATTCAATGCCAAGTTCTTGAATTTCATTTTTTAGAAGCCTTAATCGAGAATCGCTCCAGTCAGCATAAGCGCATTGAATAGCAATTTTATTAACTAAGCTAATTTTTTCAAGATTTGTTTGAATTTGTTTAAGAGAAAAATTTAAATTTGGGTTGCTTCTACCCATTGTTAAGTTTTCGATATCATAAAAAATAGCTGTATTAAACTGCTCAGCTTTAGCTGAAATATTAGATTGAGTAGCTAACTGCTCTAAACGATTCTGACACTGCTTTAGCTCTCTAAACTCAGCTATTAAAGATGACATTTCGTGAGTTGACTCAGAACTAACTGATTGCTGTTTAAACTGCGTAATTACTGCTTGTAAGTTATTAACTTGTAGTTTTGCCTGTTGTAATTCTTGCTGAAACTTATTAGTTAATGTATTGATTTGAGTCTGAGTTTGGACAGTCTGCTCACAAAGTTCGCCAACGGTTCTAGAGAGAATTTGCTGGCGTTGCTGATAAGCTATTACCAAAGCTTGCTGGATGATATCCCACTCTTTTGGAAAAGCCTCGCGGGTAAAAACTTGTCGAACAGCTTCATAGCCAGCTATGGCAATTTCTAAATTATTCGCAGGGTTCCCTTGTGTAAATTCTTGAATGATTATACTTAATTTAAGAATAACACGAGCTATATTAACAGCATTAGCAGGTTCTTTAGCAAAGCGATCGCTTACCCATTTTCGCAATATCAAAGCCAAGTCATCATTGAGTTTATTTAAGTTATGTTGCAAAATTGGGTATATTTCTTGATTTTGATAAGTAGCTTTTAATAATTCGAGCAGGAAGGTTTGTTTCTGGTTAGCAACTTCATTTGGCATAATTATTCCCTGACAATATACCTTTTAATTGAGTATTCCCCACTTTGCATTACATCTAACAATTAAAGCGGTGTCACCCAATAGCTAATACCCCGAACAATATGATTTTTAAAACCAAATTGAGATAAATTTTCTTCACGTAAACCTACATAAGTCCAATGTGGGATATCGTTTTCTACAGTTTGAAACCAGCCGTTTTGATTAAGAGCTTGTTTTTGCTGTTGATTTGATACGCGCAAATCAATTGCTAATCCCCAAAGATGTTGTGAAGTTCCAGGAGGTGCAACTAAACCAAGAATCTTTGTTTCTTTACCCTGTTGTACTTTTGCCAACATTTGATTATTAGCATATTTGTGCCAAAATCTTAAATTTGTTGCAAAACTACGAGTACAATCACCAGAACCATAACCAGATTTTAACGGAATATTTTGTAGCGATCGCGCTTTATTTAAAGCATCAGCCGCCGATTTTTGTAAATAACAATCTTTAGTACCATCAACTTGACCCATTATCAGGGTATCTTGAAATTCTTGAGCTTCCTGTTCGTTAGCGAAAATATCTTTTTGTGGCAGCTTAATTTCTATATCTGGGTTTACAAATACTGCGCCGTATGCTCGTAGCAAAATATATTCAAAAGTACCAGGCTGAGGAATTGTAGGTAAGTTTCTAGCAATTGCAGACAAAAAACGCTCTTGATCATTCAATTGCTGGTTGGGAATAAATGGCGTAACCATAGAAGATGAACTTGTATTTTTACAGGAAACAAAAGCAGTATTCAAGCATTCATTCAATGGTTGGACAGTTATATATATTTGTGGGTGAGTAATCTCATTACTTGCCACCAAAGTAAAAATAATCAATACAACTGTAGTAATAAAAATTATCCTTTTGGGAGTTCGCTGTCTTTGCCAAAAAATTTTCTTTTTCATATTACCTGTAACTTATGGTAAGAATTTAGTCATGGGTTAAATCCCTAACTTAGTTTCCAATACTTAGTACTTTTGAAAATAGGTCTAGATATCTTTATAAATAAGATTTAGGTAAAATAAATCCTCAAACCTCTTAGAAAGAGAATTGAGGAAAACTTCATAACCTTATGTTAAATTTAGTTGTCAAATTTTGAAATACTTAATAATTCGGTATGTTTTAATTGTTTATAATCAAATTGATTTAATAAAATATTTATTTCTTGCTTTAATTTTACTCCTGAGTTCATTCTTGCCAGTGGATGATTAGCTCTTGCTTGATCAAGCAACCATAATATACCCTTTGGACTCATACCAGTTGTGCCATAGGAATTAGAAACAACTGTAATTACTTCTCTGCGATCGCAACTAATATCTCTAGAAATCTTAGGGCGAACTAAATATTTTTGAATTGAACTATAATGCACGTGAGATAATATTTTTTGGGCATTATATAGTTGTAAATATGCTACTAACCAATAATTCTGTTGTAGCAGAAGTAATAAGACATTTTCAGTCAAATGATTAAAAGTTTCTTTATTTATTCCCAAAGCCTGAAAAATTTTGCTTTCAATGCTATCTATATTCATTGAATTTTCTAACTTTTTGATAGCATTAGGCATTAATACAGAAAAAACTTCCTGTATATGTTTTTTGTATCCAATAAACTTTCCATGAGGTGGCATTAAATCCTCAAATAGCATTATATCTCGATGCAATACTGCATAATCGTTTGCTCCACTAGGAGGTTTAAGATACTGATTAATAGGATACCAAGAACAGGCATATTGCCTTAAAATATCAAGAAAAAAATCTGTATTAAATTGAGACTTTTTCATGAATTCTACTAAATTAGATTTTATGCTGAGCATGAGTATGCTAGCATTCAAGGCTGCTTCAATTGCTTGAGGTTCGTTAAGTCCTTTCGTTTTTTGAAGATATTCAAGATGTTCATTTGCAGCCTCTTGAATCGCAAAAGATTTCTTCAACAAGCTAATAAACTCAATTTCAGCTTTCTGACCAGAAAACGTTACAAAACAACCATCGGAAAATAATGCTGGCACATTATGTATAATTTTTTGATTTTTAGGGTGCATTACCTGCACTGTTGGGCCATTACATTCTATAAAAGTAAAAAATGAATCCCGATAAGGATGACCTATTATGTCTGCAATCTGCTGAAAGTAATTAATAAAGCTTTGGGAATTACGAATCAATAATAAATCTAAACCTTTTCCTGGTTCTACTACATCTGGTTGAGTTTTTTCTCTGCACTCAACAGCTTTTAGCTCTTTTTTAATAAAACATTGCTGTGTATGCCTTTCTATTGAACTCCCAAATATACCTAAAATTACTAACAATTTTTTGGCATCATCTGGATTTACATTTTCTGGATATGGAGCAATATTCAATATATTGTTATTTAAAATTATTGCTAATTCTTGTGGAGATTGTTTTTCGGCATATACTTCCTCATTTAATAATGGAAGTTTTTCTAACACCCACTTAATCATGGTGTTTATTGCTAAAGCAGAGAACTCTGCTTTATTAGTAATTTTATCCAGCATAAAAATTAGCTTAATCTCTTTAAAAGAAAGTTTTTAGATACTTTTTATCCTGTAACACAGCATAAATATATCAAACATTTTTGACTTCAGTTTTTATACTTAAAAGTGTTTTTGTAAACTAAAAACTTTTCCCTAAACTTACTTACAGCAGCGTCAATAAGATAAAGCTAGACATAATATTTACTTAGTCGGTAAATAATCAATAAACAAATTAGATTTAAATTAAATTTATGAGCATTGACTTTAAGTCCATTACGTAATCAATTGAAAATCATTTGATTGTTTGAGTTTTAAATTTTGCAGAGCAGTGATAGTCGTTTTGTTAGCCTTATCTATAAAAGATACATCCATGAAACCATTGGAACAGTTAAAATTGAAAAGAACTCTCAGCTTGCTGATCCTCTAAGTATGACCATGCACAATTCCATAGAATTCCAAGACGCTTTTGATGTTATTGTCGTCGGTGCAGGTCACTCCGGTTGTGAAGCGGCCCTTGCCACTGCACGCCTCGGTTGTCGTACCTTGCTATTGACACTCAACTTGGATAAAATCGCTTGGCAACCTTGTAATCCAGCAGTAGGAGGCCCAGCCAAATCCCAGTTGACCCATGAGGTAGACGCACTCGGCGGGGAAATTGGTAAAGTTGCAGACCGCACCTACCTGCAAAAGCGCATCCTCAACTCTTCACGAGGGCCTGCGGTTTGGGCATTACGCGCCCAGACGGACAAGCGCGAATATGCGGCGGTGATGAAGGTGATTGTTGAGAATCAAGAAAACTTGACCATCCGCGAAGGGATGGCGACAGATTTGGTGTTGGGCGCTAACGATGAAGTCATCGGCGTTCAAACTTACTTTGGCATGGCGTTTGAGTGCAAAGCAGTCATCTTAACAACGGGCACTTTTTTGGGGGGCAAAATTTGGGTAGGTAACAAATCTATGCCAGCGGGACGTGCTGGAGAATTTGCGGCGGAGGGATTGACACAAACCCTGAATCGCTTAGGATTTGAAACCGGAAGGCTCAAAACTGGTACTCCAGCAAGGGTAGACAAGCGATCGGTAGACTACAGTAAAATGTTAATCCAGCCAGGTGATGAAGATATCCGCTGGTTTAGCTTTGACCCAGATGTGTGGGTAGAACGGGAACAAATGCCTTGTTATATTACCCGTACAACTACTGAGACTCATCGTTTGATTCAGGAAAATTTACACCTGTCGCCCGTTTATGGCGGTTGGGTGGAAGCCAAGGGGCCACGTTATTGTCCCAGTATTGAAGATAAGATTGTGCGCTTTGCTGACAAGGAAAGTCACCAAATCTTTATTGAACCGGAAGGAAGAGATATACCAGAACTTTATATCCAAGGGTTTTCTACAGGCTTGCCCGAAAATCTGCAACTGCAAATGTTGCGGACTCTCCCCGGCTTAGAAAAATGTACTATGCTTCGTCCGGCTTATGCTGTGGAGTATGACTATTTACCAGCGACTCAGTGTTATCCCACACTCATGACTAAGAAGATTTCCGGGCTGTTTTGTGCGGGGCAAATTAATGGCACAACAGGCTACGAAGAAGCCGCAGCTCAAGGTCTTGTGGCGGGAATCAATGCAGCTCGCTTTGCTCGTGGTCAAGAGATGATTGTGTTCGCACGTGAGCAAAGTTACATCGGTACGTTGGTTGACGACCTGTGTACAAAAGACTTACGGGAGCCTTATCGGATGCTCACTAGTAGGTCTGAGTATCGGTTGATCTTGCGTTCTGATAATGCCGACCAACGCCTGACACCCTTGGGGCGCGAAATTGGTTTAATTGACGATCGCCGTTGGAATTTATTTACCCAAAAGCAAACACAGATTACCACAGAAAAAGAACGGCTGCACACCACGCGGGTGAAAGAACATGATCAAATCGGAATAGCGATCGCATCTGATACCCAACAAGCAATTAAAGGTTCAATTACCCTAGCAGATTTACTACGGCGTCCGGGACTGCATTACGTTGACCTCGACAGGTACGGACTAGGAAACCCCAACCTCAACCGAGCCGAAAAAGAAGGTGCAGAAATCGACATTAAGTATTCTGGCTATCTCGCAAGACAACAACATCAAATTGAGCAGATTTCCCGTCAAGCGCATCGCCACTTACCTGCGGATCTGGATTATACAAAAATTGATACCCTTTCCAAAGAGGCACGGGAAAAGCTCACTCAAGTAAAACCACTCACTATCGGTCAAGCTGCACGTATAGGTGGCGTAAACCCAGCGGATGTAAATGCCTTGCTATTATATTTAGAATTGCGTAAAACCAAGAGCCAGTCAGGATTTCCAGCGTTAGCTTAACTCCAACTTCATAAAGACTGAGTATAGTAGTAGGAAGGAGGTTTGGTATGATAGATGACATACACTTTAGTAGTGGCATCATCAACAACCCTCGGATGAAAGTTGAGTTTAATACCACCGCTCAATCAACTCGTCTAAATAAGACGGGGGATTGAATATTTGATTAATAATCCTGATTAAGAGGCAATAGGGGCGGCGTTTCCCCGTCCTAGTAGCCACAACCCACAACGCTTATGTCACAAGCAGCTAGCACCCATCTCCTTATTTCCGAACCATCAGAAGACTTAATCGCCAATGAACCTTGGTCGATAGATATGTATGCTGATGGCTTGATGGATGAACTCTTTGCCGATATAGACTACATTCTGGATGGTAGTAGGAATCTGCCTTCCCAAACCATTAGACAAGGCAATCGACCCGCGCCACTGCCTCCAGAATACATGCCTGTGCAAACAGTTACGGTGCCGCAAATTGTCTTGCCAAACGCACTGAACCAACCTTCTCAAGGTAGGCACAAGCAATTAAGTACGGTTGTGGTTGGCACTCCCACTGTAAACGCAGTGAGTAGAAGACCTCAGAAAACTAGACGTGCTTTAGGCAAGCTGCTGATTGTAGGTACAACTTTAGGTGTGGCGATCGCTAGTATTATTTACTTGGTACAGTCTGGAGTCGTACATCTTTTAAATACCAAACCGACCCAATCTGATCTTCCAGCATCGCAACCACAGGCAAAGTTGCCTACAAGATCAGAAATTGAGGCGGAGTTAGTTGACTACATGTTAGAAGCACTTGCGGTTATAGAGCAGCAAGAGGCAAAAAACCAAAAATCTGTCAGACCTGGATTCTCTAATCAGGAAACTCTTAATCAAACAGCTAGTGTTGCGCCTGCTGGTAATCTACCACCACTTCTAGCAGCTAACGGTATACCACCAGCCCCCAACCGTTCTGGAGGCGTTGTTGAGCGCATCTACATCCCTGTTTACCAAGCGCCATCGCCAATGCGCTACGCGCTTCCCAGCATTCCTGGCAGTCCGAAATTACCACCAGTTGCCACCTCACAGGGTTCTAAACCTAATGTAGTGAAAACCGCCCTAAATACAGTGCAGCAAGCTGCTAAGCCCATAAATGTCAACATGTTAGCTGCTGTGCGCGGAGAACTCAAACCTGTGGCTGTTAAAACCGCACCAATTACCTTACGACAACCATCTAATCCTCTACCTGCATTACCAGTTGTCCCATTACGCGCAGCACCCACACCGGAAGCCGCGCCAACTATCACCCAACACCAAGTATTTTTGCCTCCTGCTGTTGCAGATGCTCCTAGCGATACCTTAGAGGGATTGCTAGAGTTAGGCAACAAATCTGCTGCTTTGTTTAAAATCGGTGGTGTAACTCGCCGCGTCGATGTAGGTGAAAGTATTGGTTCAAGTGGTTGGACATTAGTAGATGTCAGTAACGGTGAAGCTGTCATTCGTCGTAATGGCGAAGTGCGCTCAATTTATGCAGGGCAGAAATTTTAATGCCTTTTCTAGGTCTTTGAAGACTTGCCACTGGCGATCGCCAATCGCGGTAAATATAGGAATGATTGTATTAACCGGAATTTGAGCAGCTGCGGTACTCATTCTGGGTAGTCCTCAAAAATACAAATCACTCCCCCTGCTCTCTGCCCCCTGCCCTTATTGATGTGACTCGGCAGAATTAAAAATCAAGTGGAGCAAAGCATCAATCAGGCGATCGCTTTTCATGGGAATAATATCTTTCCCATGCATCACATCCTGAGTAATATGAAAATGAACTAATGTTCCTAAAAAAATCCTCGCTGTTGCCTCTGGGTCAGTTATATTCAATTCTGGATGAGCAGCCAAATATTGAGTGAGCGTTTCTAGCAAGGGTTTAATCATCCCCCGAACACAAATTTGAGTTAACTCAGGAAAACGACCAGATTCACCGATTAACACTCGCATAAATGCACAATGTTCTTCGTCTTTAGTCATCTGCTCTAATGCGTTAGTGGCTGATTGGCGCAATACTATTAGTGGTTCTCCCTCAAGAGGTTCCGTCCCAAAGATTAAGTCAAGCTTTTCGCGTGCTAGCTGCTCTACCAGCGCTTTAAATAGTCCTTCTTTATCTTGAAAGTGGCTGTAGACTGTCGCTTTAGAAACACCCGCTGCTACTGCTACCCGATCCATACTTGTGCCAGCATAGCCTTGTTTGAGAAACTCCTGCATCGCCCCTTGCAGAATTTGTTCCACTTTATCAACGGAATTATCTCGGTCAACTTCGCCAACTTTGATGTGTGCCATTTATTAATTGTCCTCTTCTATAAATAATTTTAATAGACGCTGCAAAATACTCTACGCAATTAATCCCAATTGTGATAAGCATTCTGGCAGATAACTCCAGACTTATCCAATAAGTTGTAGTTTTGGCTGCATACCTTGACTAAACTAGTCCGTTCAGTTTAGCATATGACAAACTGAACGGTTTAGTACAACTGGCTACTAGTAAGAGGGGAATACTATGGCGCAAAACCGGAAGATAGAGAGTTTAAGGTCTTCCCAAAATTTTTTACGATCGCATATTTGGTTAGTCATAATTGCATCTTTAGCTTTAGGTGGAGCTAGTGTTTACACGGTGCTACAGTTTCAGGCTAAAGCTAATCAAAAGCAACAAGCACCAGTAGCCGTTCAGCCAGTAGTAAAAACAGTCACAGCATTGGGGCGGTTGGAACCAAACGAAGAAGTGATAAAACTCTCTGCACCTTCTTCTAATGAAGGGAGTCGGGTGGAAAAACTGTTAGTCAAAGAAGGCGATCGCGTCAAAGCTGGCCAAGTAATTGCCATTATGGACAGTCGCGATCGCCTTCAAGCTAGTTTAGGTGAAGCACAAAAACAAGTTCAAGTTGCCAAATCCCGCCTTAACCAGGTAAGAGCAGGCGCAAAACAGGGAGAAATTGGAGCGCGGGAAGCTACCATAAAACGTTTAGAAGTCGAGCTAGAAGGAAACACCAAAACTCAGCAAGCCACAATTAATCGCCTAGAAGCAGAACTACAAGGGCAAAAACAACAACTAGAAGCAACAGTTGCTCGCGTCGCAGCCGAGAGGCAAAACGCCCAAGCAGATGTTCAACGCTACGAGACTTTATACAAAAATGGCGCGATTTCCAGTCAAGAAGTTGATAGCAGACGTTTAAACGCCGAAACTTCTTCTCAACAGTTAATCGAAAGCCAAGCCACCAAAGCCAGAACTATAGCCACCCTAGAACAACAGCTTAACGAAGCCAAAGCCAACCGAAACCAAACCCTCGCCAGCTTGCAACAGCAAATTAACGAAGCCAAAGCTACCCTGAATCAAACCGCAGAAATCCGTCCCACAGATATAGCAAACGCACAGGCAGAAGTAGAGAGCGCTCAAGCCACCGTGGAGAAAATTAAAGCGCAACTGGCTCAAGCATATATCCACGCTCCCAAAACTGGGCAAATTCTCAAAATTAATGCACGAGCTGGGGAAACAGTAGGTGAAGAAGGAATTGTGGATTTAGGTCAAACCGACCAGATGTATGCAGTGGCAGAAGTCTACCAAAGTGATATTAATAAAGTGCGTCAGGGGCAGTCGGTGCGGATCAGCAGTGATTCCCTACCCAATGAATTACAAGGAAGGGTGGATTGGATTGGTATGCAAGTGGAGCGGCAAAATCTGATCAACAGTGATCCCTCTAGCAATATTGATGCCAGGGTAGTGGAAGTCCATGTGCAACTGAATAAACTATCTAGCCAAAAAGCTTCTCAATTTACTAATCTACAAGTTAAGGCGGTAATTGAACTGTGATTGGATTTATTCAGCAATTGCGGCAACGAACTCCCCTAGGTTGGCTGCAACTGAGTCACGAAAAGGGTCGTCTGTTGGTAGCATTGTCAGGTATTGCCTTCGCTGATGTCCTGATGTTCATGCAGTTAGGGTTTCAAGATGCTCTGTTTGAAAGTAACACTGTGCTGCATCGCAGTATGCAGGCTGACATGTTTGTCATCAGTCCCCAAGCACGTAACTTGGCAAACATGTCCACCTTTACAAGGCGGCGACTGTTTCAAGCAATGGATGTACCAGGGGTAAAGTCGGCAGAAGCCATGTATGTCAACTTTATCGATTGGAAAAATCCCCAAACACAACAGAAGACAACAATATTAGTTATGGGGTTCAATCCTGATCAGCAAGCCTTTAGCTTAGCTGATGTGAACCGCCAGAGAGATATGGTTAAGTTACCAGATACCGTTCTGTTTGATCGTGCCTCCAGAGGAGATTATAAAGAAGCGATCGCCCAAATTGAACAAGGAAAATCCGTTACAACTGAAATTGATCGCCGGACGGTTAGCATTGGCGGCTTATTTCAAGTTGGGGCTTCCTTCATTGCCGATGGTAATTTAATCACCAGCGACCAAAACTTTTTGCGACTATTTCCTGGGCGAGAAGCAAGCAGCGTCAGTTTAGGTTTGGTTAATCTGCAACCAGGCTATGACCCCAAGCAGATAAAAGCAACTTTAAACGCTTATCTAGGTCAAGATGTCAAAGTATTAACCCGCGAAGAATTTATTGAATTTGAAAAAGATTATTGGAAAGAAAATACTGCGATCGGGTTTATTTTCAGCCTAGGTGTCACAATGGGATTTTTAGTGGGCGTGATCATCGTCTATCAAGTCCTTTCTACTGATGTGAATGCCCACATGAAAGAATACGCCACCTTTAAAGCAATGGGGTACAACAATCTCTACTTACTCGGCGTGGTATTTGAAGAAGCAGTAATTCTGGCCGTATTGGGTTTTATACCAGGAGCGATCGTCCCCTTTGGACTTTACCATCTAACTCGCAATGCCACCAATCTGCCACTTTACATGACTTTAGCACGATCCATTACGGTACTAATGCTGACTATGATTATGTGTATGATTTCTGGTGCGATCGCCACGCGTAAACTTCAATCTGCTGACCCCGCAGATATGTTCTAAAAATTTGTCATTTGTCATTTGTCATTTGTTAATACTAAGGATTAAGGAAAATGACGGTTATTACGAGAAATCCGCTTACTTATGACTAGCGAACCCGTTATTTCTATTAAAAATCTTGACCACTATTTTGGTCAGGGTCAACTGCGTAAGCAAGTTTTGTTTGATATTAACTTGGAGATTAATACTGGCGAAATTATTATTATGACTGGGCCATCTGGTTCTGGTAAAACCACACTTCTCACCTTGGTAGGTGGGTTGCGTTCTGCCCAATCTGGTAGTTTGGAGATATTGGGACAAGAACTTTGTGGTGCTAATGCAACACAACTTACTCAGGCGCGACGTAGTAATGGTTATATTTTCCAAGCGCACAACTTGCACGCTAGCTTGACAGCACTCCAGAACGTCAAAATGGGCTTGGAATTGCACAAAAATATGTCTCTGCCAGAAATGAAAACTCGCTCAGCCCAAATGTTAGAGGAGGTAGGGTTAAAAGAGCGGATCAATTACTATCCCGATGATTTATCGGGGGGACAAAAACAAAGAGTTGCGATCGCCCGTGCTCTAGTCAGTCATCCTAAAATTGTTTTAGCAGATGAACCCACCGCCGCCCTTGACAGTAAATCGGGTAGAGATGTGGTAACACTCATGCAAAAACTGGCAAAAGAACAAGGCTGTACCATTCTTTTAGTAACTCATGACAATCGCATTCTCGATATTGCTGATCGCATCGTCCACATGGAAGATGGCAAGCTAGTCAATGACCAGGCTGTTGTCTCAGCGGTTTAAGTGAACCACGAATGATACAGTATGAGCGTTGTCAAACACTAATGGCTAATGACTAACGAAATTACTGAAAAGTTAAAGCAGTCTTGTGCTGGTTTGTTAATGATGAGCGAGTCAGAATATCCATTTGAGGTCTTTTTATGGACTAGTCAAGCTAACGGTCTGACAACTCAAAAACTACTCCAGCTAACAAACCATCCCCAAGAGTCACCAGTCGAGGAAGTGGCTCTAGATGATTTGTTTCGTAATTGTGCTTATGAAAAAGAGTGGCATGACGAACAACAGAAACAAAATGTCAAAAAATTTCAAACACTTGTCCAGACGCTTAAAAATAACCTGAATGAAATCAAAGTTTATCGCATAGGTACGATAAACATTGATATTTATATCATCGGAAAGACTTCATCTGGAGATTTAGCAGGACTTTCCACGAAAGTTGTGGAAACCTAGCAGCAAATTTGGAAGTTATATAAACAAGAGGGATAAAGGGTAAAGGGTAAAGAGATGATAATGGTCGCCCACCATAGCAAAAAGCTTTTTACCTTCCCCGTAATATAAGGATTATTTCGCTTAACTTCGGGCGTTAGCGTAGCGGGACGTTCGCGGAAGCGTCTCGTAGAGAAGTCCGGTTTTACCATTACCCTTTTCCCCTTACCCTTCTTCATAAATTGTCAACTCTAGATTCAATTACAGATTGAACAGATGTTGACACATTAGATAATAAATTGAAGCCTGTTTTGAGTTCAATTGAGTCAACAGAAACTCTATATGTTCTCCAATCGTTGTTTCTTATACCTTGAGTGTTGGGAAGATCAACACTAATAACCCTCGTATTAGTTGTAATTCCAGAGGCTCCAACACCTGGGTTACTAACTACAATTACCTTCCAGACTCTATTAGGAACTTGAACCTTGCCATTAGTAATTGTATATTTTCTACCATTCGAGCCAGTTCCACCAATACCGTATGTGCCAGAAATAATATATAGTTCTCTTCCCTGTCTCACTAAGTCTCTAGAGTAGTTTTCTAGTGAAGCCCACGGCCCCTGATTATTATCTGGTGACTGTGGCACCATATTTGTCATCAGGAAAGTTGCAGAGTTATTCGTTACTGTGCTTGTTCTGTCGGCTGAAGGTGTCATGTGTCCTCTGTCGAACCCGCTGCCAGAATAATCAGAGCCAGTTACTCGATACCATCCTGTAGGGAGAGTTGTATCGGCGCGGAAGTCGTCTTGCCTTGGTGTTGAACCGAGCCACGAAGAATTTAGTTGCCAAGACACCCAATTTGGAGTTCCTCTGTCACGGCTGTAACTCAGCGCATACTGAGCTTTTGATAATAAATAATTATTTGGGGATGAGACGCTAGTTGTTGCATTACTAGGATTGCCTAACGTTAAATGCACACTTGAAAATTGTGCTTTAGTTGGGCGTAAATACCCAATTAGAGCTATAGGCAGGGCTATAGCTACAGAAGGCAGCAGAAATTTAAAAAGCTTGGTTTTTCTCATGATTTTGGTATTCAAAGACACGATTAGTGTCTATGCTTGACGCTTTAAACATCAAGTATTCAGAGATACAAAAAGTATAAAAGCTAAAAATTATTAGGTTTATTCGAGAGCTATGAATACAGAGCTAAATCTTAGTTAGTACCGATAGTGCATATTTCCAGTTAGGGACTTAAGATACTCTTTTTTATTAATTTTTTACTTTCCTCTAAAATTTCTCTATAAAGTTCTACATCAAAAGAACGAATTTAATATTTTAACTATGCATATAATTTTAAATTTCCATGACAAAATTATGATGCTTTAAAAGTATTACTAAATCTAGCAAATAAGTAAATATAATTAAATTTAACTATATTATTGCCAGGGTGATATATACGCAATTACTATTTATTATATAGTCGCGATCGCCAGTATTTTGTATTGCTTTGCTACTAAAGACATCAAATACTTTTGCCTATTTGCTTAATTTGAGGCTGATTGTTGGCGCTGTTACAACCTATCATTTTGAAAAAGTTTAATATACCTGAATACTTTCATAAAACAAAAGTAGTTCATTAGAAACATAATTCTCTCATTTGGTATAAGACTTTGTTGCTATTTCCTCCAGCTAAATTACGCTGTCTAAGTAAATCCTCAACAATTTTCATTTTTTTATGGACTTAGAAGCCATAAATCAACAATCACTAACTAAGGAGTAAATATTAACAAATAAGCACTGAGAAAAGCCTATCATTTTCAGTCTTTTTCTGCGCCACTAGTTAAGAGGTAATCTATGGTGCGAAACTCAAAACTAGGGTACACATTGTCCCCTAAGTCTATTCTGCGTCCATCCGTTTTGATCGGTATAATCGCATCTTTATTGGTTGGCGGGATAGGTTTTTATACAGTAAAACGCTGGCAAAATTCTGCAAATCAAGAGGTACAAACACCGATAACAAAATTACCACAGTTAAAAACTGTAACAGCCCTAGGGCGAATCGAACCGCGAGGAAAGGTAATTAAACTCTCTGCTACCGCGTCTAGTGAAGGAAGTCGGGTAGAACAGTTACTAGTGAAGGAGGGTGATAGGGTAAAGCCAGGGCAGGTGATTGCAGTTTTGGACAGTCGCGATCGCTTGCAAGCAGCGTTAAAAGAGGCCCAAGAAGAAGTAAAGGTAGCGCAAGCAAACCTAATGCGAACGCAAGCGGGCGCTAAACGTGGCGAGATTGCAGCACAACAAGCGGCGATCGCCCGCCTCAAAGCAGAACGTCAAGGCAGTATTAACGCTCAAACAGCCACAATTGAGCGATTACAAGCTACTGTGCATAACGCCGAAGCCGAAGAACAACGTTATCAAACATTGTATGAAAAGGGAGCAATTTCTGCTTCCCAGCGAGACAGCAAGCGCTTAACTCTAGAAACTGCCCAAAAAAGTCTGCAAGAAGCGCAAGCGCAGTTAAATCGCAGTCAGTCAACTAGCCAGCAACAAATTAAAGAAGCTACAGCAACACTAGATAAGATTACGGATGTGCCGAAAGTCGATGTGGAGGCTGCCCAAGCAGAAGTCAATCGGGCTGTAGCAGCCATGAATCTGGCAAAAGCAAATTTGCAACAAGCTTACGTGCGTTGGCCCAAGGCCTTGGGGGAGCGATCGCTCCAAGATGGGCAAGTATTCGAGATTCACGCTCGTCCTGGAGAATTGGTATCAAATAATGGTATTGCCGATATTGGGCAAACTAGCCAGATGTATATCATAGCTGAAGTATACGAAAGCGATATCACCAAGGTGCGTCCAAAGCAGCGGGTGCGAGCAATAGGCGATTTCCTTCCCATTGAATTAGAGGGAACGGTGGAGCGTCTAGGCTTACAAGTGCGGCGGCAGAGTGTAATTAATACTGATCCTATTAGTAATATCGACAACAGAGTAGTAGAAGTCTATATCCGGCTTGATGATGCCTCCAGCCGAAAAGCTGCCAGTTTAACCAATATGCAAGTTAAAGCGGTAATTGAACTTTGAGATTAAAGGGGATTGGGGACTGGGGACTGGGGATTGGGGATTGGGGACTGGGAAGAAATTCTTTTATTTCCCCTCTGCCCCCCTGCTCCCCCTGCTCCCCCTACCCCTCTACCCACTTCTTTCCACTCAGCACCTCGTATGATGAGACTACTCCAACAATTGCGGCGGCGAACACCTCTAGGATGGTTGCAACTGAGTCATGAAAAAAGTCGTCTGTTGGTAGCATTGTCAGGCATTGCCTTTGCTGATGTTCTGATGTTTATGCAGCTGGGTTTTCAGACGGCGTTGTATGACAGTAACACCAGACTACATCGCAGTTTACAAGCAGACATTGTTTTAATGAGTCCCCAAGCTCGTAATCTGCAAGGCTTGTCTATGTTTTCTCGTCGGCGACTGTATCAAGCAACAGATATACCAGGGGTGAAGTCTGCACAAGCAATGTATTTTAATTACATCACCTGGAAAAATCCCCAAACGCGCCGTGAGACAGGGGTGTTACTGATTGGATTCGATCCAGATAAGCCAGCATTTGACTTATTAGATGTTAACCAGCAATTGCAAACGATTAAGCTACCAAATACCGTTTTATTTGACCGTGGTGCTAGAGGAGAATACCAAAAAGCGATCGCCCAAATTGACCAAGGTAAAACTCTAACTACTGAAATAGAAGGACGTACGATTAATATTAGTGGTTTATTCAAAGTTGGGGCTTCTTTTGGAACTGATGGTAGCTTAATCACCAGCGATCAGAACCTTCTGCGGCTATTTCCGCGACGAAACTCAAGCAGTGTCAGCTTAGGTTTGATTCAAGTACAACCAGGCTACGACCCGAAAAAGGTAGCAGCAGTCTTGAAAGCTTACTTGAGAGATGATGTCAAAGTGCTAACCAACGCAGAATTTATTGAATTTGAGAACAACTTTTGGAGAACAAACTCCCCAATTGGGTTTATTTTCAGCCTAGGTGTATCGATGGGATTTGTAGTGGGGGTGATTATCGTTTATCAAGTCCTCTCCACAGATGTCAATTCTCACGTTAGAGAATATGCCACTTTCAAAGCAATGGGGTATCGTCATTACTACTTGTTAGGTGTGGTATTTGAAGAAGCAGTGATTTTAGCAGCATTGGGGTTCTTTCCTGGATTGGGTGTATCCTTGGCACTTTACCAGTTGACTCGCCATGCCACAAATTTGCCGATGTACATGACTGCAATTCGAGGATTACAAGTGCTAGTACTGACGATCATGATGTGTGCAATTTCCGGGGCGATCGCTACCCGCAAACTTCAAGGTGCTGACCCTGCTGATATGTTCTAGAAATTTGTCATTTGTCCTGTCTTTAAAAGTTTCCTGCGGAGGAGCCAGCGCGGTCTTCTCTACTTTGAGGCTGCGCCAAGGGGGTCTCCACGCCACTCCCCACAACGGAGCTACGGTGTACACACAAATCTTCTAGAGTTGTCCCACAGGCTTTTGATCCCCCCAACCCCCCTTTTTAAGGGGGGCAAAAACCTCTCAAAGTCCTCCTTTTTAAGGAGGATTTAGGAGGATCTACAACGATTTTAGTTTTGTACAGAGATCTGTGTACACTGTAGCCACAACGGAGGGGGGCAAAAACCTCTCAAAGTCCTCCTTTTTAAGGAGGATTTAGGAGGATCTACAACGATTTTAGTTTTGTACAGAGATCTGTGTACACCGTAGCCACAACGGAGGGGGAACCTCCGCAAGGGGGTGGCTCCCCATGAGCGACTGGCGTTGGAAACCCTCCCGCAGAACTTTTCGCTTTGTCCTTAGTCCTTTGTAATCACGAATGACAAATGACAGTCATCAAGACTAATTAACTTACTTATGACTAATAAACCTGTCATTTCTATTAGAAATCTTGACCACTACTTTGGTCACGGTTCACTCCGCAAACAAGTTCTTTTTAACATCAACCTGGAGATTAACGCTGGTGAAGTTATTATCATGACCGGGCCTTCTGGTTCTGGTAAAACAACGCTGTTGACCTTGGTGGGTGGGTTACGTTCCGCCCAGTTCGGTAGTTTGCGGGTGTTAGGGCGAGAACTTTGCAGTGCTAGTACTGAAATACTAATGCAGATACGACGTCATAACGGTTATATTTTTCAAGCAAATAACCTGCATGGTAGTTTAACGGCACTCCAGAACGTCAAAATGAGTTTGGAATTACACAAGTATGTAGGGTTACAACAGATACAAACTCGTTCAGCCCAAATGCTAGAGCAGGTGGGATTAGGAAATCACCTGCATTACTATCCAGATAAACTATCGGGAGGACAAAAACAACGAGTTGCGATCGCTCGCGCTCTGGTCAGTCATCCTAAAATTGTTTTAGCAGATGAACCCACCGCCGCTCTTGATAGTCAGTCAGGCCGAGATATAGTCAATCTCATGCAAAAACTGGCAAAAGAACAAGGCTGTACCATCTTAATAGTTACTCATGACAACCGTATCCTAGACATTGCCGATCGCATCGTTCACATGGAAGATGGCAAGCTTAATTCCAAAGTAAAACTATCTACCTAAGTTACAGTAGTTGTCACTTGATTGAGGTACGAGAATAAATAATTAACCACAGATAAACACCAATGAACACAGATAATTTATCGATGTTTATCAGTGTTAATCTGTGGTTCTAAATAAAAAACTAAGATTTTTGCAAGATTTCTACTCAGCACTCTCCACAGTAGCACTAGAACACCAATTCAGTATTCAATATAGGGGCGACAACAACCGATTCTTTAGTAGAGACGTTGCAATGCAACGTCTCTACAGTCAACGATAATTGGTCGTTTTACCGAAAAGAAATCGGGTTTTTGCAATTACTGAATCGATGCTTTAGGTAGGCTTTTAAGCCTTAACGTAACTATCTGTTCGATTGCTCATTTCCCCCCAATAAGAACTAACTCAGCACTCATTACTTAGCAGTAGCTAAACCATTGTGTCTGAGCAAAGCAACCGTACTCGGTTCACGTCCCCGGAAAGTTTTAAAAACTTCCATTGGATGCTTGCTACCACCAAGTGCTAATACTGTATTCCGATAACGCTGACCTGTAGCTTTTATAGCTTCTTCATCTTCTAGCCCAGCTTCTTCAAAAGCGGCAAAAGCATCAGCACTTAGTACCTCAGCCCACTTGTAACTGTAGTAGCCAGCTGCATAACCACCCTCAAAAATATGTCCAAAAACACATAAAAATGAATCTTCAGGTAAAGGTGCTAAAACAGTTGTAGTCTTGGCAATCCGATGACGCACATCAGCAGGCGTTTCATCACTACCGACACGATAGCGGTGGTGCAATTCCAAATCCACAATGCTAAAGTGAACTTGCCTTAACATGCCACTACCACTCATATAATTACGCGCTGCTAGCAGCTTTTGATAATAATGCTCTGGTAGAGCTTCACCAGTTTTATAATGCTTAGCCATGCCAAACAAAGTGGGTCGCTCATAACACCAGTTTTCCATAAACTGGCTAGGCAATTCTACTGCATCCCACTCCACATTATTGATGCCTGCGGCTCCAGAATAGTTAACCTTGGTGAGCATGTGGTGCAATCCATGACCAAACTCGTGAAACAGAGTCTCTACTTCATAGAAAGTCATCAAACTAGGTTTACCATCTACTGGGGGAGTTTGGTTACATATCAAATAAGTCACAGGTAAGCGGATGGTAGTTACGCCATTTTCTGTGATTGTGGCACGATTGATGCACACATCCATCCAAGCACCGCCGCGTTTTTCCGCAGGACGGCTGTAGGGGTCTAAGTAGAAGTAGGCTATGGGAGAACCAGTTTCATCAGCAATCTGGAAATAACGAACATCTTCATGCCATATTGGGGCTTGACCATCGGCAGGGGTAACAGTAACACCAAACAGCCGCTTGACAAGTCCAAATAAGCCATCTAATACTTGGGGGAGCGGGAAGTAAGGGCGTAATTCTTCGGCAGTGAAGGCAAACTTTTCTTCTCGTTGGCGTTCTGCCCAAAAGCTGAGATCCCAGTGTTTTAAATCTTGAGATTCTGCTGCTCCCTTTGACGCTGCAAAGGCTTTGAGTTCTTCTAAGTCTTTAATAGCAGCATCATAACTGCTACGACGTAGTTCTTCTAACAGTGCTTCGACTGCTTCAACGTTAGGAGCCATTTTACTAGCAAGGCTTAATTGGGCAAAACTCTTAAAGCCTAGTAAATTTGCCAGTTCTTGGCGCAACTCCAAAATGCGTTCAATTAACGGGTTGTTATCTAAATCGCCTTTAGAAGCACGAGTGATATAGGCTTTGTAGAGCTTTTCACGCAAATCGCGACGGGTGCTGTGCTGCATAAAAGGGCCATAGCTGGGGAAGTCCAAAGTAATCCGCCAAGGGCCATTTTCTGGTGTGGCGTTTTCTGCTCCAGCAGCACGAGCAGCTTGTGACGCTAAACTCAACAAGCTATTGGGTAAACCGTCGATTTCCTCTTGTGTTGTTAGGGTGATACTAAAGGCTTTAGTGGCATCCAGTATATGGTTAGAGAACTTAGTGCAAAGTTCTGCCAATTCCATCTGAATGGCGTTGAAACGCTCTTTGGCTTCTCCTTCTAAACCAACACCGGCAAGTTGTGCATCGCGGATGGCGGCTTCTACAATGCGTTGCTGGGCTGAGTCCAAAGTTGCCCAAGTCTCACTGGCATGGAGTGCCTTAAAGGCGTTGTAAATGGGTTGGCTTTGACCAAGCTTGTTGATAAACTGTACTACCTGTGGTTGTACGTTTTCATGAGCTTCTCGCAGTTCAGAGCTATTTTTTACACCCATTAGATGATTTACTACTCCCCAACTCCAAGAAAGCCTTTCTGTAAGCTTTTCAAGTGGTTCTACTAAACCCGTCCAAGTAGGCTGTACATTAGCTTCCAAGGTGGTAAGCTGCTGGTCAAGTTCTGCTAGGAGCTGGTTGAAGGCTGGTACTATCTGCTCTGGTTTAATTTCTGCGAAAAGAGGTAAACCGTAGCCCTGGAGTAAGGGATTGTGGGAAATAATGACATTTGCACTCATGGTTTTATGTGTGATGCGGTTAAATAGCAACGAACAATGATTTTTATTTATATATCTACTAATGTAGCGATCGCCGCGCAGTTTTGTTACTGGCTAACTCTATTAGAGCAACTAGTGATACCCTCACCTCTGATTAAGGTGCGATTGTGTAAAGCGCTTAGTATAGGCGATTTTAAGTTTTCGAGTTTTTCAGTAGTAATTGACAACCACATGAAAACGGGTTGGGGCTTTCTATACGCTCGTCCACAAGCACCTCAATCGCAAGCTTCCTGTTGTAAATTAATTCGTCGTAATCCATCAATGCATTCCACTTAATCTTGCCAGTTGGGAAGCCTAATTCTAAAGCTGCATCAGATATTAGCTCCTGCCATTTCTGAACTTCCGGGTTTTGCGATTTGCAGTAATCGAGAATGGCGATCAATGCATTAGGTTTAGTAACCCGTAAAATCTCCTCAAGAGCGCGGACTGGGTCAGCAACAACACATAAGGTAAAGCCTGACGCTGCTGCATCAAAGCTATTATCAGGAAAATCAAGGTTTTGAAGATCCGTGACTTTAAGAGTGATGTCTGCGGATACAGGCTTTTTACGGGCTTCATCCAGCATTTTCTCTGAAAGATCAACGCCTACAACACTCACTCCTTCAGGGTAGGCTGGGAAATTAAGACCTGTTCCGGCAGCAGCATCAAGTACAGTTTGTCCTGGCTGAAGCCGCAAGGAAGCAATAAGTGGTTTGCGATCAATATTCCAGTAACGCAGCATAATCGATTCATAATCCGCTGCTCCCTGATTGTAGGTTTCAATTACCTTAGCTACTTGCATACACTTCTAATCAATAGAACTACTTAGGTCACTATTTTTCTAACAGTTTAATGCAAGGGGAATCATTTGTTGAATTTGAAGTTGAAAAGACATCATCTCAATAGATTAAGTAGAAGGGCTTAATTAAATCAGAGCTAGAGTAAGCGGCTCTAGCCCTTAAGAACTTTATATAGAGCGATAAATCGCTCACTACGAACAAAAATTTTATCTTACATTTAATTAGGTCTACCTACTTAGGCTTAAACAGGATGGAAGTAGAAGGCAGCCCCTAGTACAGCGTAAGTTGCTAGTAGTAGCATTCCCTCTAACCAGTTGGAGCGGCCATCCAAGCTAATTAGGTTAGCAATGACCACAGCAATGATCACTGCAACGACCTCAAATAAGTTAAAGTTTAAGTCCATTGGTTGTCCAATCACCTGCCCAACTAGCACAAGGATTGGCGCAACCAACAAAGCAACCAGTAGACTCGACCCCATTGCTACAGACACCGACAAATCCATATTGTTCTTAATTGCTACTCGGACAGCGGTTACATATTCGGCTGCACCTCCAACTAGAGGTAACAAAATTACTCCGGTAAATAGAGGTGTTAATCCTAGTCCTTTTGTTGCTTCTTCAACTGCACCGACAAAAATCTCGGACACGAACGCTATACCAATGGTTGCCACAAGCAAAATACCAACCCAAAGACTCAGGTTTGGCTTTGAATGTTTATCTTGTTCTGTTACCTCATCCTCAGAAATTTTACCTTCTAGCTCTATAACCCCAACATCGTAGAGGTAGCTGTGAGTCTTTAGAGAAAACAACAGTGTAAAACCATAAACTACAATTAAAATGACTGCTACAAAAATCGACAGCTTAGTAATAGCGCTTTGCTCGACCACATTAGATGTAGTAATCACCATTGCAGGCAGAACAATTGCAGTCACAGCTAGTGTCATTGTCGAACCATTAACTCGTGCTGCCATTGGCTGAAAAGTCTGCTCCTTGTAGCGCAATCCCCCCAATAGCATAGATAGCCCCATTACCAGCAGTAAATTACTGATAATCGTCCCCGTAATGCTGGCTTTTACAATATCTACCAAGCCTTCTTTGAGAGCTACTAAACCAATAATTAACTCAGTGGCATTACCGAAGACTGCATTTAATAAGCCTCCTATAGAAGGCCCTAAAACCACGGCAATCTCTTCTGTCGCCGTACTCAGCCAAACTGCTAACGGAATGATTGCGATCGCTGAAAGTCCAAACACTATTAATGCGTCCCAGTTCAGCTTTTCTGCCACAATGGCAATAGGAACGAAAGCTAGCAAACCTACTGAAATTAGGTTTTTAATTTGTATATTTTTCAGTACAGTTGGCATAGGTTTATAGCTCTAATAATGATTATTTGACACTAATTATCACTTAATTAATTGAAACAACTGCACAAGAGAAGCAATCTTTCTTGTCTGTAACAATTACTAAAGAACTCATCAGTATAGAAATCTGATTTTCCTAAAGCATTTTATATGCAGCGTCAAACCTAGCTAACTGGCTCAAGATGGATGAAGCTGGCAGATAAACTAATCCTTTCGACTGCCGCAAGTACTATTCATTTACCAGGCCAACGAGATATTCCCAACATCGTTACTCTCCGGTTCATTGCTAGCATTACCGTGATTATTCGATTCAATTGCCACATTGGAGTTGCACTTATTTGCGGTAGTAGGCATTGTAATCTTGCTAAGATGGCGAACATGGGCTGTTTGTGGTTTCTGAGTTGTCGTTTTGGAAAACAACAACTCTACTACATTAGCCTCTGTTCATACTCTTTTTTTGGCGAAGGTATTGCTAATCTTAAGCAATTTTCTGCTCAGGCAACTTAGGTTGAGATTGCCCATTATCCTCTGGTAGCTGCGGATCAATTAAACAGTCAGCAGAATGACCATTTATTAGCACTTTTAAGCCGCCGAAAGGCGTCACATGTACGGTGACGCTCCCATCAAACCCTGCCAGCACAGCTAATAGGGTAGCGAACAAAACACAGTAGAGGAATATCCAAGTATTACGGCTATTGAGATTCACTATTTTTTTCTCCTTGTTTGCTAGTGATATCCCTATGCCCAAGTTATGATTTATGGCTTAACCGAACACAAAAACGGTTAAATGGTACGCCTTTGTGATATCCTGAAAAAAACAAATTATCTATTCGGCTCGAATCCTGCAATTCATAACTTGGGTTCGGGCTTTTTTGTTTGGTGACACGGAATTATCCAGAGTCCCAAAAACAGGCAGTATTTATTTTATTGATGTTCATAACATCTTGATTTTCCCTTTTTGCACATATTTGGGCATGACCCAGACGATTAAATTTCAGTCTCATAACTCAGCGCCACTAGATAGTTCACTAAAGACTGCATCGAGTCTGTTTTGGCGAAGATACCAGTTTAGGAGTTTGTTCAAGAGTAAGGTCTGAAGTTTGGCATTGTACTCAATGACTCTAAAAGCACGCTCTGTAGTACATTGATCCAGGCGACCTAAACGCAGAAGATGAATCCAGCAAAGTGTGCAGTTAAAGGATAACCTGAACTCAACCGAGAGAGCAGATTTGAATTGTTCAAATTGTTGATTAATACGATCTATATTAAGTGGCTGTTTAGGGTCAAGTTCGTCGGAAGTAAGATGCCAGCTTAAAAGTTTGTCAAGGAGTAGACTCTGAATTTTGATGTTGTGCTCAATGACTTTAAAAGCCTCAACTGTAGTCCTTTGATCAAGTCTGTCCAGGCGTAAAACATGAGTGCAACGAAGTATGCAGTCGAGACACAACCTGAATTCGTTAGACAGAGGAGAATGAAATTGTTCAAATTGTTGATTGATGTAATCTACCTGTACCTTAATACTGTTCGTACTATTACTCATAACATGCTTCTTATATCAAGAATATACGGCAAAAAACGGTAAAAAGCGGTATTCATCGGTATTTTATTAATTTACAAGTTTTTTATACTAGTGTCTCTATCTCTATAAGCAGATTTGTCCAGTATCTTCAGGAGTAACAACACGAAAAGTTTGATGACACCCCTCAAAATCTGGGGATATCACAAAGTACCAATTTTTGTATAGTAGTAAGAAGAAAAAGTAGCCCTTTTAAGGTGTAATGTATTTTTATTGGTGTCTTAGTGGTTATAAATTGATGTTTGAAACACTAAGGCACAAAGATGAAAAGCCCAAAATTCGGTAAATTTTTTTGGAATTTTCACCCAATCTACTCAAGCGTTGCTACAAGTCTCTTTATAAAGTAAATATAAAAGTAAAGCGTTAGGTAAGAGTCAGCTAGTAGTATAAGTATTTATACCTCAAAATACAGTTAATAATCATCCATAAAATTTACGAAATAGTAAATATCTAAATTTTACAGCAATCTTTTATTAAAATTGGCTCTATAAATAGACTTTAATTTATAGAATATTCAAATATTTAAAGTAGTTAAGAGAGAATTAAAATGACAGCAGCAGTAGTTGAGCCAAAAGTTTTTGAAAGACTCAAACAAGCTTACACAGAAAAGTTTGGTGGATCGCCAAAGCTTTTAATTACTGAGCTGAATCACGTTTATCAAGATAAAACAAACAACCAAAAAGATGTAATTTCAGACAAAACCATCCGCAACTTCTTCAATAATCCCGAACCAATGAAGATGCAAGAGAAGAAT
This sequence comes from Komarekiella delphini-convector SJRDD-AB1, assembly GCF_014831675.1. Classification (GTDB taxonomy): domain Bacteria; phylum Cyanobacteriota; class Cyanobacteriia; order Cyanobacteriales; family Nostocaceae; genus Komarekiella. The sequence continues at coordinate 42,081 of NZ_VJXY01000027.1, forward strand.
CTTAATTTCTTATGTGGCGTATTATTGGAATGTGAAAGCTATCAAGAAGCTTTAAGACAATATGCAGCTTTAGGACTAGTAGAGCAGATACACGACAATGTAAACGCAGAGTGGCTTCAGCGCTACCAAGAATATATCAGGATAAAGTGCGGCACAATGAAGGTGCTCACTATGACTCAGCCCGTGCAGTTAGATAGTATTTATGCCAATGTAAATGTTTTAGAAAGTATTAAAAGCAAGAAGCAAAAGACAATTGAAGATTTGCTGGCTAATATATCTAACGAAAGTATCAGTTTTAGCCGTCTTAGTTATCGGGTGAGCGATAGAAATATTGTAGCTTTAGATGCAGTAAAACGTTACCAAAAACTTTTTTTATGGGGTAGACCAGGAGCAGGTAAAACTACATTTCTCAAGCACCTAGCTATACATTGTATTACAGAATTAGGAAAGCAAATTATCCCAATTTTTATTTCATTAAAGGCATTTGCAGATGCAGACGATAAACCGAACCTTATTGATATAATCAAGCGAGAGTTTCTTACATGTATGACTGAGCCATCTCAGATTGTTGAGGAGTTACTTGAACAAGGTAGTTGCTTGATTTTATTAGATGGTTTAGATGAAGTTCCAGATGCAGAAAGCGATCGAATATATCGAAATATTATCACTTTTGTAGAACAATTTTCCAAAAATAACTTTGTGATGACTTGTCGCTCTGGAGCTTCCGATTATATATTTGAACACTTCACAGAAGTGGAAATGACAGATTTTAATGAAGACCAAGTTTTAAATTTTGTCAAAAAATGGTTTGAATTTAGCGAAGAACCAAGATTAGAAGACAAATTTTTAGAAGAAATAGAAAAGAATAGATCTATCAAAGAGTTAACGGCAAGCCCATTACTCCTAACTATGTTGTGTTTGGTGTTTGAAGATAATTATGAATTTCCCAGAAATCGATACTCCCTGACAGAGGATGCTGTAAATATACTTTTACGCAGATGGGATGCTAATAGGCGAATAAATCGTGATGCAATTAATAATCTAAACCTCCCATATCAACGAAAAGTAAACTTACTTAGTCAGATAGCTTATGAAGCTTTTAACCAAGAACCACAAAAGTATTTTTGGCAGCAAAGAGAATTAGAAAAACTAATTCAGAAATATATTGAAAATATTCTAGAAGTTTCACCTAATACTCTCGCTTTTGATAGCCAAGAAATTTTAAAAGCGATTGAAGCCAATCATGGGTTACTCGTTAAGCAAGCTAAAGATTTATATTCATTCTCACATCTAACTTTTCAAGAGTACTTCGTAGCTCAGTACGTAGTAGAGAACGGGAATTCTGAAACTTTAGCCAGGATTATCAAACACAACTTAAAAAATCGTCAATGGCGAGAAGTGTTTCTAATGATTACAGGACGACTCGCAAATACTGATGAATTTTTAAAACTCATGTTTTATGAGATTAATACGTTAGTAGAAAGTAAAGCCTTGCAAGATATGTTGACTTGGCTAGATGATGTAACTACCTTACATGGAGTGAAATCTAGTTCATGGAGAGCATTCTATCTATTTGTTGACCAGGAGTTTGAATTATACATCAATAGACTTTCAAAAAATGATTATACTTTAGTTTTAGCTGAAAGACTCGCTTCAATGTTGAGAGAGTTAAACGAGAAACAGAAAAAAAAGATTCCGCGATCGCAATTATCCAATTTCGCGTTTAATTTAGTTGATACTTATGCTAAAGCTGCTGCTAAAGCCAGTGAAAAGGAATTTGATCCTCAAAAAATGAGCCAACTACTGAGAAAAGAACTTCCTATTAGTGATCATATAGCCGCTATTTCTTTACTAGAAAGTGGAGTAACTATTGATAAAGAAAAGGGTGTAATTACCATTAATAAGCAAAAAGGCGAAATCACGCTTGATAAAGAGCATTTCCATGTTCAAGCTAGTTCTGGAGATAGAACTGATATTAGTGAAGAAGATATTATCGCTACCGCTAAACAACTTAATTTCGATGATTTAGCAGATGAATTAATGTACTTGCAAGATTGTTTTCCTGCTGATAATGCTCCTAAATGGGAGTGGCAAGAGTGGGCAAAAAATTTGAAAGGGTTGATGAGGCTGTATTTACATATTGGCTTTGATGATGTAACACTTTCACAACAGCAAATTAAAAGTTTGGAAGATTATTTTTATGCAAACACTCTACTTATAGAATGTATTAAAGGAGATAGCTACTCTTCTAAAGAGTTACGTGACCAACTGATTGACCATTTGTTACTGCCATATAAACGTATTCCATCAAAACTTTTATAAAAAGGCGTCGGGAAAACCCATTCCTTGTAGGGATGGATGAAAGACGTCCCGACGCCGTTGACAGTTGACTGTTAACTGTCAACTGTCAACAGTTAACAACTACAAAGAGTAGTTATGCAATTTAGACGCGCATTAGCTTATATTGGCAAACCTAAAAAAGATTGCCAACATTATCTGCAACTTTTGGTGTATGAGTTTTGCCATTTTTTACCGCTTGTTGCCGGAAGTTACCTTTTAGTACTATGATGCATAGGTAGACCACAGAATTTAAACAATGGCTGTTGTATATGGGCAAACAAATCAAGAAAGTATGTAAGCACGAACCGGGGAAAGCGTGGAAGGACGGCTGTTGTAGCCCTAAGCCACCACATGAACAAGTGATAGAATCTGTTGCGGAGCAGTCTCCCACAGCACAAACAGAGGCACTAAAGCACTGCCTAGACGCTACTGCACTTTAATTAAAGAGATTAAAAAGGTACTTTGGTAGCTTTGACAGATCTTTATGTCTTCTATACCCCAGACTTAGCTTCAGCTGATTTGTCTTGCTTCTTTCCATCGGGAATTAGTCGTTCCAGCCCACGGGCGATTAAAGGCAGAAACCCAATAATTAATGCCACACCCAGCAAGTTAAATATCAACTGTGCATTAGCGATTTCACGAGCAACATCATCTCCAGCCCCCGTTAACCTAGAGACCCACTGAGCAAATCCAGCCAACTGACTGGCAAATAAAATTCCTATCGAGGCAGAAACAACATTAAATAGTAAATGAAAGATACCTGTTCGCACAGCTGGACGTTCGCGCCCAACGGTAGCCACAAGTGTATCAGCGCACGTACCAACTTCCGCGCCCAACACCAAGGCAACGCCTGCGGGTAAAGAGACTAATCCTTGACTAGCCAAAGTAACGACAATAGCAACGGTAGCAGAAGAAGATTGAACTAAGATTGTAAACAGCGCTCCAACTCCAGCGCCTAGCAGGGTGTTGTTCCCCAAGGTTTCCATCAGTTTGAGAAATGGCTTGTAGTCCTTGAAAGGTTCCATTGCGTTTTCAATTATCTCAAGTCCGAAAAACAGTAAGCCTACGCCAAGCGTAATTAAACCGATTTGCTTCCAGCGTTCTTGCTTACCAAAAAAAATTAATAAGAAACCAATGAACATTGCTATTGGCGCATACTCATTAATTTTAAAAGCGACAATTTGAGCACCGATTGTCGTACCTATATTGGAACCTAAAACTACTCCAAGAGATTCTACAAAAGATAGCAAACCAGCACTTACCATTGCAATCACGATGATGATTGTCACTGAAGATGAATCCAAGATAGTTGTCGCTACCGTGCCAGTTGCTACTCCAGCAAAGCGATTGGTGGTGAATTTGCTAATTAGGCTTTTCGCCCGATCGCCTGCGATCGCTTCGAGTCCCTCAGCCATTCGCGTCACACCATACAAAAACAGCACAAGTCCAGCTAGTGCACCAGTGACTATTTTGAAAATATTTATTCCTTGTTCTTCCTTAGAATCAGCGCCTTGATTCTGCTGATTATTTTCCTTTTCTTTACCAGAATTCTGAGCTTGATTACTGTTATTCTGTTGCGCTTCTATTTCAGGAGTCTGAGCGTTAACACTAATTTCTGAAGATGATGCATTAAATAACTGAAAATTGTTTTCTAATAAAGAAGGTGAAACAACCAAAACTGAAACTAGAAAACTCAAGATGAGCATATTAAGTAGTCTTTTCTTGGGATTTCGTAATAACAACATAGTTCTCTTAACCCTTGTATATTTGGTAAAATATTGAATCTTGAGATAAATAAACTTGTTGCAAAAATGTGAATAAATAACTACTATTTTGGCAAATTCTCAGCGGAGTTTCTGAGCATAAGAAATTGCCCAGATAAATATCTAGCGTTAAAAATAAGATTGCACAAATAATTTAGGATTGTTATATGATTTAAGTATTGTGAATCATATCTAATACAATCCAGATTTTTGTTAATTAGTAGACATTAAGAACTTACTATACTCAAACATTGAATTACTTGCGCCTTTAGAAGGATATTGTTGATTATCTTTTTGAAGTTAACTTAGGCTTTAATTCGACTTAAACAAATATTAACTTACTTCGCCAATAGGGCAAATTAGTAATACAAATTATGCGATTTTTACTAGTTTTGCAGTGTTACTAATTCTAACTGAGCGTTTTGCTAATTACAGATCTGTGAAATCACTGCTTTCTTTTATAATTACGCCTGCGCTTGTTGTGTTAAGCGATCGCAGGGACACAATCTTCTATCACAATCAAGGTAAACCGTTATGCATTTAAATTGCACATTAATCTCGACATTAAGGTTAACTGTCAACAGCCAACAGTTAACAATTACAAAGAGTAGTTATGCAATTTAGACGCGCATTAGCTTAAGAGCCCTCTTTAATTCATTTTCATGCTCAGCATGGCAACGAGAAACAGTTGCTAATCAAGCTTTTCATCTAATATAGAGGTGTGGCTATAGGTAACTGTGCATTTCGATTTCAGCATGAATACTTGCCACCATTTAGTTATAAGATTTTAAATTGCTATGCGTGCAATGATTTTGGAAGCACCACGTCAACCTCTGCGCTTAGTTGATTTACCAGTGCCAAAACCTAATTCTGAGCAAGTGCTGATTCGCGTTCATGCTTGCGCTGTCTGCCGTACAGATTTACACATAGTTGATGGGGAGTTGACGCACCCCAAACTACCTTTGATACCTGGGCATCAAATTGTGGGTACTATTGAGGCGATAGGTGAACAAGTTGATAAATTTACTATAGGTCAGCGGGTTGGCGTTCCCTGGCTAGGTCATACTTGCGATCGCTGCCGTTATTGTCTCTCTGGTCGAGAAAATCTCTGCGATTATGCCGAGTTTACAGGTTACAACCTTGACGGTGGCTATGCTGAGTATACTGTAGCCGACTACCGCTTTTGCTTTCCTCTAGACCCTAGCTATCCTGACTTGCAAGCTGCACCCTTGTTATGTGGTGGCTTAATTGGCTATCGTGCTTACAGAATGACTGGTAATGCTGAAAAAATGGGTTTTTATGGCTTTGGTTCAGCCGCCCATATTCTAATTCAACTAGCTCGTTATCAAGGGCGTCAAGTATTTGCTTTTACCCGTTCTGGTGATATTAAAGGACAAAAGTTTGCTCGTCAACTAGGTGCAACTTGGGCGGGTGACTCAGATGTGTTACCTCCAGAACCCCTGGATGCAGCGATTATTTTTGCACCTCTAGGAAAGTTAGTGCCGGCTGCTTTGCGTGCAGTAGCGAAAGGTGGCGTTGTAGTGTGTGCCGGCATTCACATGAGTGATATTCCCTCTTTTCCCTATGAAATTCTTTGGGAAGAAAGGATGTTGCGGTCTGTTGCGAATCTAACTCGCCAAGATGGAGAGGAGTTTTTGGCGTTAGCCCCCAAAATTCCCATCCTTACAGAGGTAAATTCTTTCTTGTTGAGCGAAGCGAATCAAGCTTTGGATGCACTTCGCAGTGGTAAATTTGAAGGTTCGGCTGTTTTGGTAATTGATTAGGAGTCTGAAAGCAGATTGTAAGATTTATTATTCGATCTTATGAGCGATCGCGCTACCGTCCAACCTCAAACCCCCGCAATCCTTCAGGTTCTTCATACTCAACCACAACCTCTTTCACCACAGCCGCCGGTGGCCCAGAGTGACACCAACGAACCATTTCTTCCACAACTTCCCGCGTCCCTTCAAAGACTGCTTCCACACGATCATCGGGGAGATTTCGCACCCAACCAGTTAATCCTAACTGGCTAGCTGTATCCACAGTGGCATAGCGATAGCCAACTCCTTGGACTCGGCCAGAAATGAATACATGGGCACGAATTAACTTTGGCAGTGGTGTGGAATTCTGCATACACTGGTCTATTCTTTACGATTTCCAGTCTACCTAGTTTGTGTATGCACAACCTGTTTTTAGCTCACGAAATTAATCACGGTCTTCGTCGTCTTCGTCATCTTCATCGTCTTCGTCGTCACGACGTCTGTATTTGCGGTCTTCGTCTTCATCGTCACGATATCTAGATTGGCGATCTTCATCTTCGTCGTCACGACGTTTGTATTTGCGGTCTTCGTCTTCATCGTCACGATATCTAGATTGGCGATCTTCATCTTCGTCGTCACGACGTTTGTATTTGCGGTCTTCGTCTTCATCGTCACGATATCTAGATTGGCGATCGCGATCGTCCCATTCATCATCACGTCGTTTTTGCTTGCCACCAACTATATTTCTGAACACATCACCTATTCCCATAGCTTTTCTCCTAAGTTAGCAAGTCTTTTTATTTATGCTTACTTTAAGCAGTGTGTCTAACGTTTGTAGCAAATAAATCTTCCAGCAGGTGTAAATCAAGATAAAATCATCCCTATCTTTGGGAGTCTGCCAAAGTAGTGATAAAGTATTTTTTGTGCATTTCATTAGTCAGTTATCAATCACACACATCCATAGCAAAACAACTGACAGTTTTTAAATTGTAAATTGCTTATGTCTAACCTACCACCACTCAATACAGAAACCATTTGGGCAATCCTTGAAGATAAAGTTGATGACGCCATAGTCAACCAGATGATATGGCATTATTTAGGCTACCGCTACCACTCCTCAACTGAAACATGGGATACTAGCGCAGTTAATCCTGAATGGCGGCATGAATATCCACAACCGCCAGATTTTATAGATAGTCGCCCGGCAATAGTCAAGTTAACTCGTTCTATTCCTTCAGAGAATAAACAATTACTAAAACAAAAACTTGGTTTTAAAGGCTACAAAATCGGTGAGTTTGGCCCTCGACAAACTCGCAGGGCGACAGCAGCAAATTGGTTATTAAGTTATCTGCAACAAACTGATAATGAAAATATTTTGTAGCTTGTAGTTAGTCTTGTTTTTGCTCAAGTACTAACTATTGATTAAAACGTATTAATATATACATAGCTAATGAAACAAGTGTGAGTTCGGCGAATTGTAGAATATTTATTCAATGAGCCGTAAAAAAATAATTATCAGAGGTTTTATTACGCAAAATCGTCACTTTCAAGGGGTGAGAAGTAAAGACTTGAACCTTAGTTTTAGGCAGAAATAGGCTTATAAACTCACATTAAATAACGAAGTACCAAAATTAGTTAAAAATAAAAAACTATCTGTAAAAACTAACTAATTATTCCTGAAGATAGAGGTTATACTTACTTAACTATTTCTGACGAGCTATTTTCAAATTTAATTTATCATCAGACAATACTGCTACCCAGCATTTTATATTCCTAACACTTCTATGGCAAAGCCAATTGAATTTAACTTATTTGCACCGTACAACAAAGGAGCTTCATTAATAGGTTCTTTTTCTGATTGGCAAGAAATCCAAATGGAAAAAGGTGATGATGGTTATTTTCGCACAACTGTTGATCTAGAAGACGGCACTTATCAATATAAATTCCGTGTTCAATCAAATTCATGGTTTTTTGAACCAGAACAATGGGTTGATGTCACAGATCCTTATGCAACTGATATTGATGAATCAACTGGAAAAGATAACGGTGTTGTACGAATTAAAGATGGTGAAAGAATTGTTGATACATATATCTGGCAACATGATGATAAACCTCTCCCGGCTGACCATGAATTAGTTATCTATGAACTACACGTAGCTGACTTTTCTGGTGGTGAAGATGACCCCTATGCACGAGGAAAGTATAAACATGTTATTGAAAAGTTAGATCACCTGTCTGAATTAGGAATTAATGCTATTGAGTTGATGCCACTCAAAGAATATCCTGGCGATTATAGCTGGGGTTATAACCCCCGCCATTTCTTTGCAACAGAATCTAGTTATGGTTCTACTGCTGAGTTAAAGCAGCTGATTGATGAGTGTCATGGCCGAGGTATTCGCGTCATTATTGACGGTATTTATAATCATTCAGAAGCAGGCAGTCCCTTAACACAAATTGACCATGATTACTGGTATCATCATGAGCCACGTGACCCTGACAATAACTGGGGCCCTGAATTTAATTACGAACATTATGACGAGAATTTAGACACTTATCCTGCTCGCAAATTTATTGGTGATACAATCCGTTTTTGGGTTGGCGAATATCACATAGATGGTATCCGTTATGATGCGGCACGACAAATTGCCAACTACGACTTCATGCACTGGATTGTTCAAGAAGCAAAAAATACTGCTAGCATGAAGCCTTTTTACAATGTTGCTGAACATATTCCAGAAACTACCAGCATCACCAATGTAGACGGGCCAATGGATGGTTGCTGGCATGACAGTTTCTATCACTGTATTCTCGAACATATCTGCGGCGATACATTTGATTTAGAGCGCCTTAAAGATGTCATCGACTGCAAACGTCAAGGTTTTATGGGTGCGACAAATGTGGTAAATTACTTAACTAACCATGACCACAACCACGTTATGGTAGAGTTGGGAAATCGTGAGATTTTTGACGAAGAAGCTTTTAGACGGACTAAACTGGGAGCAGCAATTCTCATGACAGCGGTCGGAGTTCCTTTGATTTGGATGGGTGAAGAATTTGGCGAGTACAAACCCAAAACTCCAGAATCAGCCAAAATCGATTGGACTCTGTTAGGTAATGACCTAAACCGAGGCTTGTTTGAATACTACAAAGGCTTAACCAATCTACGTAAAGATAATCATGCTCTCTATACAGAGAATATTGATTTTATCCACGAAAATCCAGAGGCTAAGGTACTAGCTTATAGCCGCTGGAATGATGAAGGTTCTCGTGTGGTTGTTGTAACCAATTTCTCAGAAAATTTCCTGGGTGGCTATCACGTTCCTAACTTTCCTAGTAGTGGTACATGGCACGAGTGGACAGGTAATTATGATGTTGAAGCTGGTGATGATGGTATCCTGACAGACTTGGGCCCATACGAAGCTAAAGTATTTGTATGGCATTAGTCACTTAACAAGATTACCAGATTACCAGATTCCCGACTTCTTAAGAAGTCGGGAATATAACAAAAAAGATAGACAAAATAGTTGCTTTGAAAAAAATTTATAATTCTATATTACATTTTTGTTTAAAATAGAATGGCATAAGTTATTATGAGGACTAGGCCATGCAAAATAAATTATTTAATACTAATATTGATAATGATCACGTTTTATTAACTCCTAATGAAATCAAATCAAAATTACCTTTAACACCATCAGCTGAACAAACAGTTTTAAACTACAGACAGGAAATAGAACATATACTAGATTTTCAAGATAGGCGAAAATTTATAGTAGTTGGCCCATGCTCAATCCATGACCCAAAAGCAGCAATTGAATATTCCGAGAGGTTGAAATCTTTGGCTGAGAAAGTCAAAGATAAACTGCTATTAATTATGAGAGTATACTTTGAAAAGCCTAGAACAACTGTAGGATGGAAAGGTTTAATTAATGACCCAGATATGGATGATTCTTTCCATGTAGAAAATGGTTTATTAATTGCGCGTAGCCTGTTATTAAAAATTACGGAGTTGGGATTGCCTGCTGGCACAGAAGCATTAGATCCAATAATACCACAGTATATTAGTGAACTGATTACATGGTCTGCTATTGGAGCACGAACAACTGAATCACAAACTCATCGTGAAATGGCAAGTGGACTTTCGATGCCTGTAGGTTTTAAAAATGGTACTGATGGCAATATTCAAGTAGCTTTGAATGCTCTGCAATCAGCTAGAAATCCTCATAATTTTATTGGAATTAACCAAAATGGACAAGTAAGCGTTTTTCAAACTAGAGGTAATGCTTACGGACATGTAATTTTAAGAGGTGGTAATCAGCCAAACTTTGATGCAGCAAATATAAAACTGGTAGAAGAGAAATTAAAAGAAGGAAATTTATCACCAAGAATTGTTATTGACTGTAGCCACGGCAATACAAATAAAGATTACAGATTACAAGCTCAAGTCTTAGAAAATGTTATTCAGCAAATAGTAGATGGGAATACATCAATAGTCGGAATGATGCTGGAATCTAATTTGTATGAAGGGAATCAACCGATTACTGATAAGCGAGAAGAATTAAAATATGGTGTTTCTGTAACTGATAAATGTATTAATTGGGAAGAAACTGAAAGAATTATTTTAGCTGCCTACGAAAAACTTAAATAATCAAATTTTTCAGCGCAGAGGTAGACAGAGTTATTTCTCTGTGTTCCTCTGCGCTTACTTTGCGTTCCTTTGCGTTTAAAAAACTATAAAACTGTCCCAGTTTCTTTCAAGTAAACCCGCGTAAATGGTTCGTCTTCTCCCAAGGTGTAGTCTTCAATCAACCCTTTGCGACGGATAGAAATGTCGTTTTCTTTTTTAATCACCACAGTAGAACCGTCGAAGACATCCCGCACTAGCATCATCTCAATTTCGGTAGGATTATTCAGAACAACCATATTACTATTCTGATAAAACATACCCTGTTTTTCTAGTACGTCTTCATTGTACTCGGCTATTAGCAAATCAAGTTTTGGATGACGCAGCAAAATTTGGACGTTGCTGTTGTAATCTGTGCTGAATACTTTTTTTGACCGATTCACAAAAACTGCATCATGACAAACAGCACCTATTGTCAAGTCAGGATGTTGCAAAAGAATATGATCAATTGTTTCTTGCAGCTCCTCAACTGAGATTTTATTAAAGGTGATAATTGGTATTCTGGCATCCGTACCCGACTCAAAAAATGTTTCTAAGATATGGGAAGGCACATCAACGCTGCCACCAACCGCCGGTTTAAGATGCATTAAAATACCAGGTGCAGCGTTAATTTCCAAAATGGCAAAATTACTGGTTTTCCAGGATTCTGCGAGACTCTTGGTAATAACATCAATACCGAGGCAAGTTAACTGGAAGTGTTGGGCAATGTCTTGCGCCAAGATAATATTGTCATGGTGAACTATATCTGTAGCATTGATGCTCATACCTCCAGCAGAAAGATTAGCGACTTTGCGAAGGTAAACAACACGGTCTTTTTTAATAACGCTGTCCAGTGACAAACCTTGTTCTTCTAGGTAGAGTTGCATCGCCTCATCACGCTGAATCTTACTCATCGGCGAGGTGGGTGTATCCAAGCGTCCAGGTTTTCGGTTTTCTTGGCGAATTAACTCATCAATAGTTGAATTTCCATCACCGACAATCGAGGCTGGACGGCGTTCTGTGGCGGCGACGAATTTGCCATCGACACACAGCAAGCGAAAATCTGCTCCTGGAATGCTTTTCTCGACAATTATTTGTGTTGACTGTTCTTCTGGAATTGCTGCCACTGCCCTATTGTAAGCAGATATCAGTTCTTGTGCATCTTGCACATCTGCTGTTACGCCGATTCCTTTATGACCTACTACAGGCTTAACTGCGACTGGGTAGCCAATTTCTTTTGCTACTGCTAAGGCTCCTTTTTCAGAAACAACAATGTCGCCTTCCGGTACTGGAAAACCCAAAGTTTTTAAGAATGCTTTACAGTCGTCTTTGCGGGTGGTGAATTCTGAATCTAGATGGCTATCACAGTTAAATGTTGTTGCTACCCCTCTAACTTGTTTTTTGCCAAAACCGTATTGCATTAGTCCTTCTTCCCATAAGTAAAAAGTGGGAATACCTTTTTCGTAGGCTGTTCGCAATAAGGCGTAAACAGTGGGGCCGCCATAGACAGATTGTCGGAATCGTCTTTGAAGTCTCACAAGCTGTTCATCAAAAAGGAAGTTTTCTTTTTGGGTAATAGTTTCAAACCAATCCCAAACAAAGTAAACTACCTCTCTAGTTGTACGTTCATATAGTGATTGAACGCTGATTCTGACAAAATCTGGGTATGGCTTGACACTCCAACGGTTGAGGTGTAAGTCCATGTCCAGCTTTCCGACTTCTGAAACAACTTGGGCAAACAGATGGGCGTAAGATTCATAAGTTTGCTCACCCAGATGTGGATAGCGATCGCCAATAATCGAAATATAATCCTCTAGGGGCAGAGGCTCTCTATACTCTGTCAGAGCAAAATCAAATACTAGTGCCCCTGTATCCAAGTAGAAATTAGGCCCAATGTAATGCTTGAAGTTGAAAATATCGAATACATCAGTTCTTCTCGCATTGACACGGACAGCATCGCTTTTTTGTTGAACCATTGATTGCAAACCTTTGGCTAAACACCCTGAAATTTAAACGCCGAGTTACAGTTACTTAGACTTATTGATTGTAGATTGATTCACATTGCTTTTTAGGAAGCGATGGCTTTGCTATTAATTTTGCCAGCCTTAACTTAACCCTAATACTCAGCATTTTCAACTATCTCAGGGCATAATTCAACCTATATAAGTCAGTATACAATAAATACCAGTGCGTATAAAATCATCAGGAGTGCTCAAAGATATAACCTTTGAGAGGTGCAAGACTCGCCTCAAATTTGTATAAATAATATTTAGGCTATTAAAAAGACAGCAAACTATGAATAGCACACAAACGGGTCTAAGATATGAAGTTCGACAACTTGCTGAGGAAGCTTTTCATCTCAGATTGATTTCTGGGCATGGGGATGGGCCAGATTTAAGTGAGTATCAAATTGTTTACCAAGGTAAACCTAGACATCTCCCACTAGAACAGGCTCGCCTTTTCTTAACTAACTTGCTTTACAGAAGTCAAACTCACTAAAGTTTGCAAGTAAAATACATAGCTGCAAATATTCAATTACAGTCAGCTAAGATTAATACCAAAATTTAGTTAGAATTTTCACCTTGCTAATTAGAAATTGTGCAAAAGTCATTACAGATAAATTATTCAAAATTGCACAATAAATCTACCTTGATAAATTCACAATAAATAAAACCAACCATGCCTCTAGATCACAGTTCTAGAGGCTGTTGAATGAACAATTTAAATTTTGTATATAAGAATTATTTTTTAAGAAGTGATGATTTTTATTCTTTTCCTTAAAATTTTTCATGCTAAATTTATTCCTCATATTTTACTCTTAAATTTTGTATCGTAATCTACCAAATGGGTGATTCTACAGTTTTAATTGTCATGCTTTATTGAAATTTATCAACCAAATCAGGAGGCATTATTGTGGAGAGTACGACCAAACGGCAACTAGTGATTATTGGAGGAGCTGAAGATAAAGAGAATGATTCCCAAATTCTCAGAGAGTTTGTGCGTCGCGCTGGTGGTACGAAGGCAAACATCGTAATTATGACAGCAGCGACAGAACTACCAAGAGAAGTGGGAGAGAATTATATAAGAGTATTTGAGCGGCTAGGAGCCGAAAATGTTCGCATCATTGACACCGAAACCCGTGAAGATGCAACTTCATCCACAGCGTTGGAAGCTATTCAAAAAGCAACTGGCGTATTTTTTACAGGGGGCGACCAAGCTCGGATTACCAGTATCCTCAAAGACACTGAAATCGATACAGCTATTCATAAACGCTTCTCTGAAGGCATAGTTGTGGCAGGCACAAGCGCCGGGGCTGCTGTAATGCCTGATAAAATGATTGTGGAAGGGGACTCCCAGACAAACCCTCGAATTGAAGTTGTGGAAATGGGGCCTGGTCTTGGTTTCTTGCCAGGAGTAGTAATTGATCAACATTTTTCCCAGCGCGGACGTTTAGGACGCTTAATTTCAGCTTTGCTACAAGAGCCTGCTGTTTTGGGATTTGGTATTGACGAAAACACAGCTATGGTTGTTACCGATAACCAAATTGAAGTGATTGGAGAAGGTGTAGTCACGATTGTAGATGAATCAGAGGCTACGTATAATAATCTCGGTGAAATATTGAAAGATGAGCCTTTAGCAATTTTTGGCTCAAAGCTTCATATTCTGCCAAATGGCTATAAATTTGACCTCAAAACCCGCCAACCTATCCTAAATAACGGCACTGTGCCAGATGGCTCTGTAGCAGTTGGTTCAACTAACACCTAACCTTCAGCAGATGCATTTAAGTTAGTAGTTGATATATCTAAATTCGTGATATTCATCTCTTAAATATCCTCCCAAGCAACTCGAAAAAGGGGAATATATCCCTCTTTTCACAGAATATAAGGGAGGATTATTTATATTCTGTACAGCATACTCCTTGCTGTCTGCTTTCGCCGATAGAACTTTTCAAACTAGAGACGCAGAGAGTAGGAGTTTAGAAACCGAAAACCTAGATATTTACTCAGGAGTAGTTCCTCAATCGCTACACTAGATAAATGAAGCGAGTTGCTAAAACACTAAAGTAGCTTTGAACCTTCATTGCAACTCAGGACACCGCTACAATAGTACCCTAAAGCAGAATTATGCCCAAATAGCGATATTATGACTTCTACTACGACTGTAAAAACTGAGTATGAAGCGATTATTGGTTTAGAAACCCATTGTCAGCTGAGTACCAACACCAAAATCTTCTCTACTAGTTCTACAGCTTTCGGTGCTGACCCTAATACTAATATCGACCCGGTTTGTATGGGTTTACCAGGGGTATTACCCGTACTTAACCAAAAAGTTCTGGAATATGCTGTTAAGGCGGGTTTGGCATTGAATTGTCAAATTGCTAAATATAGCAAATTTGACCGTAAACAGTATTTTTATCCTGATCTACCCAAAAATTACCAAATTTCTCAGTATGACCTACCAATTGCAGAGCATGGTTGGTTAGAAATTGAGTTGGTAGATGCTGAGGGAAACCCAATTCGTAAACGCATTGGAATCACGCGTTTACACATGGAAGAAGATGCGGGAAAGTTGGTACATGCAGGCAGCGATCGCCTTTCTGGTTCTACTTATTCTCTGGTAGACTACAATCGCGCAGGTATACCTTTAGTGGAAATTGTCTCTGAACCAGACTTGCGTTCGGGACTTGAAGCAGCTGAATATGCCGAAGAATTGCGCCGCATTGTGCGATATCTCGGTGTGAGTGATGGGAATATGCAAGAAGGGTCACTACGCTGTGATGTCAATATCTCCGTGCGTCCAGTGGGACGAAAGGAGTTTGGCACTAAGGTAGAAATTAAAAACATGAACTCGTTCAACGCCATTCAACGGGCGATTGACTATGAAATTGAGCGGCAAATTGCAGCGGTAGAAGCAGGCGATCGCATTATACAAGAAACTCGTCTGTGGGAAGAAGGCGCTCAACGCACAATTAGTATGCGGGTTAAAGAAGGTTCTAGTGATTACCGCTACTTCCCTGAACCAGACTTAGCACCAATTGAGGTGTCAGAAGAACAATTACAGAAGTGGCGTAGCGAACTACCAGAACTACCAGCCCAAAAACGCCATCATTATGAAAGTGAGTTGGGACTTTCAGCTTACGATGCGCGAGTCTTGACAGAAGATCGTCCTGTATCGGAATATTTTGAAGCTGCGATCGCAGCTGGAGCAAATCCAAAAGCCGCGGCTAACTGGATTACTCAAGATATTGCCGCACACCTCAATAAGCAAAAACTTGGGATCACAGAAATTGCCCTAACTCCGATCAATCTCGCTGATGTGATCACTCGCATTGAAAAAGGCAAAATTAGCAATGCTCAAGCTAAAGAAAAACTGCCAGATTTGCTGAGTGGTATTTCTCCTGAAAAAGCTTTTGCTGGTCAGGAGTTAATCACTGATCCTAGTGTACTGGAACCTATCGTTGATGAAGTCATTGCTGCCAACCCCAAAGAACTAGAAAAGTATCGCAACGGTAACACTAATCTTAAAGGCTTCTTTGTTGGGCAAGTTTTGAAAAAGACTGGCAAACGTGCTGATCCGAAGCTGACTAACGAATTGGTAGATCAGAAATTGAATGCCTAGTTTTTGGTAAAAGGGACTAGGGATTGGGGACTAGAGACTAGGGACATTTCTCTGCGTTCGCGCAGCGTGTCGCAGACAGACGCTCCGCGTAGCTTGCTTGCTTAAGCGTAGGGGTATGACAAGCTCAGTGCATCGCTGGGAAGTGAGGAATAGGAATTAGGACTAGTACCTGGGAACTAAATTCTTCCCAATACCCAATACCTAGTCCCCAATCCCCAATCCCCAGTCCTGGAGTTAGGCTAAAGGGTAAAAACAAGAACCTCTAAACAGGTGTTTTCCCTGTAATTTCTTCACAAAATGTTTACAAAAACAACCAAGAAGAAGGGTGACAACCCTCATGCCTAAGATGCTATACTGTGGTAAGTAGATGCACCCTGATGATCTGGAGAGCTGCCTAAGTAGCTCTCTTTTTTTTGTTTTTGTGCTGTTTAAGGTGGCATCGTCAAAAATTTGATCTTTTGGTGAGCTTCAGAGCAACTAGCTATCTTTTATAAAAAAGCGTCGGGAAAACCCATTCCTTCTCGGTAGGTGATGAAAGACGCCTTTTTAGGCGGTTGACGGTTAACAGTCAACAGTCAACAGTTAACATGAAATCCCATCCCCTTTTTGAGGTGAGATGAGCTTAACAGCTAGTAATTACGAATTACTAATTATGATGATGCTCTCACTGCATACTGCTTCGTCATAAGAAAGGTAAAAAAAATTATGCTAATCGCCAATTGGTGCATTATTATTGCCATCAGTAGAAATACTTGATTAAAAAGAGTTAGCTATTTAGTAACTGAATGACTAACCTCAGCCGAATGCGCCTACCCAACCTGATAGTTGTGGGGAACAATAATGACAGATTGGCAGAAAATTGATGGTGGCATCACAGCCCCAAGAGGCTATCAGGCGGCAGGAATTACCGCAGGACTCAAACCTTCAGGGTTGCCAGATTTAGCTTTGATATTATCAGAGGTAGAAGCGATCGCAGCTGGTGTATTTACCACCAGCCAAGTTAAAGCCGCTTGTGTAGACTATTGTCGCCAACATTTACGAACCAAACATAGTGCTAGGGCGATTCTCTGCAATGCCGGACAAGCAAACGCCGCTACAGGTACTCAAGGTTGGGTTGATGCCCTAGAATCTGCTATGGCAGTAGCCCAAGCACTAAACATCCCCTCGGAATCTATGTTATTAGCTTCCACTGGGGTAATCGGGCAACGGATTCCTATGGATAAACTCAAAGCAGGAATTCCTAAACTAGTGGCAGCACTATCAGAAACAGGCTCAGATGCCGCCGCCGGGGCGATTATCACTACAGACTTAGTAACAAAATCCATAGCCCTAGAGACAACTATAGGCGACCGCCCCGTGCGAATTGGCGGCATTGCCAAAGGTTCCGGGATGATTCATCCCAACATGGCAACCATGCTAGCATTTGTCACCTGTGATGCAGCTGTTTCACCCACCCTTTGGCAGCAGATGTTAAGTAGGGCAGCTGATAGAAGTTTCAATTCCATCACCGTTGATGGTGATACCAGCACCAACGATAGTTTAATAGCTTTAGCAAATGGTCAATCCCGCACCCCGGCAATTACCGAAATGGGGATAGAAGCGGAAAAATTAGAGGCAATGCTAACAGCAGTATGCCAGTATTTAGCCAAAGCGATCGCTCGTGATGGTGAAGGTGCAACTTGTCTCATCGAAGTGCAAGTGACTGGGGCCCACGACGAACTCTCAGCCCGCCAAATAGCTAAAACCATTGCTGGTTCATCTTTAGTTAAATCTGCAATCTTTGGACGTGACCCCAACTGGGGACGCATCGCCGCCGCTGCTGGGCGTGCAGGTGTGCCTTTTGAACAAGCAAGCTTACAAATTAAGTTGGGCAATTTCTTAATGCTGGAAAATGGTCAACCTTTAACCTTTGACCGTGCAGCAGCAAGTGCTTACTTGAAACAAGCCGCAATGGGTGCATATCTTGAAGAAGATACTGTGCTAATCTCCGTCAGCGTTGGCAATGGTCATGGTGAGGGAAAAGCATGGGGTTGCGACTTGAGTTATGACTACGTAAAAATTAACGCCGAGTATACAACTTAAAATGCAACGCATTTCTGTAGTTGGTACTAGTGGTTGTGGCAAGACGACGTTGGCGAGGCAAATTTCCCAACGCCTTGCCATTCCCCATTTGGAACTAGACTATCTGCACTGGGAACCTAATTGGGTAGAAGTACCAAATGAAGCCATGCGCGAAAGAGTTTCTCAAGCACTTTTAGGTAATAGCTGGGTAGTTGACGGTAATTACAGCATAGTACGTGATATTGTTTGGAGAAAGGCTGACACCGTTGTTTGGCTAGACTATTCTTGGCCAGTAGTTATGAGCCGGATATTACGGCGAACACTTTCGCGGGTAGTGACACAAAAAGAAGTCTGCAATGGGAACCGTGAGACATGGCAAAAATCTTTTTTTAGCCGCGATTCTATACTTTTGTGGGCGCTGCAAACTTACAGCAAAAATCGCAGGAAATACACTTCATTATTCAAAGAATCTGAGTATAGCCATCTTCACATTGTGCATTTACAGTCACCGTCAGCGGCACAATATTGGGTATTTAGTCTAACATGAGTTTGGCGGAATAAATTGACTGTGGTGGATAGTTAAAGCTTCAATTAGGGAAATTTCTCATTTTGCATCTAAACTTTGCAACGCTAACAAACCAGCACCGTAAGCAGGTTCATACCTTGGAAAAATCACTTTTACATTAGGAAACTTCTGGATAATTGATGTGGCAAATCTGTTATGTATTTTTGCTCTACCTTGCCACACGCTTCCTATTGTGACTACTTCTAAAACAGAGCCAGGAATAAAAATTGTATCAATTACTGTAGATGTAGCTTTTACCAACTCTTTCACAGCATCGTCAATAATGATATTCGCTACTTTGTCTCCTTCGGCTGCTGCTAAATCTACAATTGGTGCTAAAGCAGCTATCTGTTTGACTCCCCATCTTCGGCGATATATTACTTCTATTAAATCTTCTATATTTGTCAGATTAAGATGTTGCTTGAAACTCTCTACAAGACTTGTTGCTATCTCACGCCCATCATAAGCTTTTAATGCTGCTTGCATACCAGCAACAGCAATTTTATAGGCACTGCCTTCATCTCCTAAAATATACCCCCAGCCGCCAACTCGCTTAGTATTTCCTTGATGATTTCGTCCAAGAACTATCGAACCAGTACCTACGGCAACTACAATTCCTACATTATGCCCAATTCCACCAACTAAAGCAATCAAAGCATCATTACAAATAACAATACTAAATGATTGTAATGCCCAGATTATAGGCAAAACTTGGCTATTTTGTAACTTTTTAACTAAACCTTTTACTACTTCGATATCTGCTAAACGGCTTATACCTGCTAAACCCAGACATATCGCTTCAATTCTTATAAATTTTGTAATTTCTACTGCCTCATTTACAGCAGAATAAATTGCAGATTCAATTGATTGTAAAGTTGCTTCAATGCCTATACTCTGATAATTAGATGGGCCTGCTTCACCGCAGCCTAGTACCTGATGCGAATCATCCATTAACACGCAAACAGTCTTGCTACCGCCGCCATCTATTCCCAAAACATAACTCATAGACTGGATTAATATTAATTATTTTGAGGCTTAGATTCTTCTTTTAAAGGAATAAAAAATAGAGCAATCATACCAGGAATAGTGAGTAAACAAACTAAGACAAAAAATAATGGATACCCAAGTGCTTTTTGCAGATAACCGCTAACCAATCCTGGAAGCATCATACCTAAAGCCATAATGCCAGTAGATATAGCAAAATGAGAAGTTTTATATTCGCCGTGGCAAATATACATTAAATAAACACTAAAAGCTGTAAACCCAACACCATATCCGAATTGCTCTAAAGAAACCAAAGGATACACTAATGTAAGTGAAGGTTTGGTGTAAGCCATGTATACATAGAACACGTCAGGTAGATTCAATGCTAAAGCCATAGGGAATAAGCATTTTTTTAATCCATATTTAGAAATCAGTAATCCTCCTAAAATCCCACCGCAAATCAAGGAAATTACTCCAAATGTTCCGTAAACTAATCCAACATCTGATGTTGATAGACCTAAACCACCTACTTCTGGTTTGTCCAATAAAAATAAAGAAGCTATCTTGACAAGCATTGCTTCACCAAGTCGGTAAAGTAAGATGAATGCTAGGATAGCTGTAATTTTAGGTTGAGTAAAATATGAAGTAATAATTGACCAAAACGGTATCTTTTCTGTAAATTGTGATTGTCGTTGATGATCTAACTCAGGTACAGGTAAAATTAGACGGTGGAAGACAAAAATTATTGCTAAAATTAAAGCTGAGAAGCCAATAGCTAGAGTCCAGCTTAAAGGAATGTTGTTGAGATATATCTCAAGCTGACCAGCTAAAACTACTAAAAGTCCAGAGCCAAAGATAACAGCAAGTCTATAAAAAAGTGAGCGAATACCAACAAAAAAGGCTTGTTGTTCTGGGCTTAAAGCTAGTAGATAAAATCCATCTGTAGCAATATCATAAGTTGCAGAAATAAATGCTCCTATTGTCAATGTGGCAAGGGAGATGAAAAAGAAATTTGGCAGTTGTAAGCAAAAGGCTACTAAACCTAAACAGCAGAATGTGGCAAATTGGGTATAAAGTATCCATTTGCGTTTGGTAGAGTAGATATCAACAATTGGGCCCCAAAACATTTTAATGACCCAGGGTAGGTAAAGGAAACTTGTCCATAAGGCGATTTGAGTGTTATCTATTCCTAGTTTTTTGTAGAAGATAACGGAAACTGTGTTGATGATGATGTAAGGTATGCCGGAGGCGAAGTATAGGGTAGGGATGAAAGTAAAAGGGGTAGAGGTTGTTTGATGTTTCATGGATTTATTTAACGAACCGCCAAGACGCCAAGGACGCCAAGAGAAGATTAATAAGAGAGGATAATACGTTTGATGCCGTCTTTGAGGAGGGGACGTTAAAGTTAATGAGGAGAGCAAGGGGGTAATTAGTCATTTTAAGGTAGGAGAGGACTTGAGCTTCATGGACAGGAGCTAGGTTCTGGACAGCTTTTAATTCCAAAATTAGACAATCGGCAACCAGAAAGTCTAATCTACCCTTGCCTACTTCATGTCCTTTGTAATTCACTGTTACCCACTTCTCAACCGTATGAGGTATCCCGCATCTGAAAAATTCTATAATTAGCGCCTCCTTATACACCTCCTCCAAAAACCCTGGCCCTAATACCCGGTGCACCTCAATCGCTGCCCCAATCACAGCATAGGCGAGTCTATCCACCTCCTCACTTGGCTCTCTTCTCTTGGCGTCCTTGGCGTCTTGGCGGTTCGTTCCCATCAAACCCTCTCCAACCCTGTGGCAAAATTTATTAGAGTCCTTCCATAGTTAGTTTGCCCCGCATGTCCGCAAATATCCCCAATCTCCCCAGTCTCTACGACCCCTTTTCCACAGAAGCCAAATGGCAAAAATTCTGGGAAGAAAACCAAGTCTACAAAGCCGACCCGAAAAAAGGTGGTGAACCGTATTGCATCGTGATTCCACCGCCTAATGTCACCGGCAGCTTGCACATGGGTCACGCTTTTGAAAGTGCGTTGATTGATACCCTCGTGCGCTACCACCGGATGCAGGGGCGTAATACCCTGTGGTTGCCCGGAACTGACCACGCCAGTATTGCTGTGCATACAATGCTGGAAAGGCAACTCAAGACAGAGGGAAAAACTCGTAGCGAGTTAGGACGCGAGCAATTCCTAGAACGCGCTTGGCAGTGGAAGGCGGAGTCTGAAGGAACCATTCTGAATCAGCTGCGACGCTTGGGTGTCTCGGTGGACTGGTCGCGGGAGAGATTTACCTTAGATGAGGGTTTATCTGAAGCTGTTGTAGAGGCATTTGCTCGCCTTTACGAGGTAGGCTTAATTTATCGTGGTGAGTATTTAGTTAACTGGTGTCCAGCTACTCAGTCCGCTGTGTCTGACGTGGAGGTGGAAACACAAGAGGTCAATGGGAATCTTTGGCACTTTCGCTATCCCCTTACAGATGGTTCTGGTTATGTGGAGGTGGCGACAACTCGACCAGAAACAATGCTAGGCGATACTGCCGTGGCTGTGAATCCCAATGACGATCGCTACAAACACCTAATTGGCAAAACTGTAACTCTGCCAATTTTACACCGAGAAATTCCCATCATTGGCGATGAATTTGTTGACCCCACTTTTGGCACAGGTTGCGTGAAGGTGACGCCTGCTCATGACCCCAACGATTTTGACATGGGTAAGCGTCACAATTTGCCGTTGATCAACATTATGAATAAGAACGGCACGCTCAACGAAAATGCTCAGGAGTTTCAAGGACAAGACCGCTTTGTCGCTAGAAAGAATGTGGTTACTCGCCTAGAAACAGATGGCTTTTTGGTGAAGATAGAAGATTATAAGCATAGCGTTCCTTATAGCGATCGCGGTAAAGTACCCATTGAACCCCTCCTCTCTACTCAATGGTTTGTCAAAATTCGCCCCCTCGCTGACAAAACCCTAGAATTCCTCGACCAAAAAAATTCTCCAGAGTTTGTCCCCCAGCGCTGGACAAAGGTCTACCGTGATTGGCTAGTAAAACTCAAAGATTGGTGCATCTCTCGCCAACTTTGGTGGGGACATCAAATCCCTGCTTGGTACGCTGTTAGTGAAACAGGTGGACAAATTACCGATAACACGCCGTTTGTGGTGGCCAAATCGGAAGCGGAAGCTTGGGAGAAAGCACTATCGCAATTTGGTGAAAATGTCAAGCTACAACAAGACCCAGATGTGCTGGATACCTGGTTTTCTTCTGGACTTTGGCCGTTTTCGACTTTGGGCTGGCCAGCACAAACTCAAGATTTAGCGACTTACTACCCTACCACGACCTTAGTAACAGGCTTTGATATCATCTTTTTCTGGGTTGCCAGAATGACGATGATGGGTGGGCATTTTACGGGGGAAATGCCTTTCCAAACAGTTTACATCCACGGCTTAGTGCTGGATGAAAAAGGTCAGAAGATGTCTAAAACTAAAGGTAATGGCATTGACCCGCTGTTATTGATTGACAAATATGGTACTGATGCCCTGCGCTATACCCTCGTTAGGGAAGTAGCTGGTGCGGGTCAAGATATCCGGCTAGAATATGATCGCAAAAAGGATGAATCAGCCTCGGTGGAGGCGTCCCGCAATTTTGCTAACAAGTTGTGGAATGCCGCCCGGTTTGTGATGATGAATTTGGATGGGCAAACTCCGCAACAATTAGGTCAACCACTAGCAACCGAATTGAGCGATCGCTGGATTCTCTCACGGTATCATCAAGTTGTTAAACAGACTACCAATTACATCGATAAGTACGGTCTAGGGGAAGCTGCCAAGGGATTGTACGAATTTATTTGGGGCGATTTCTGTGACCAGTATATTGAATTAGTTAAATCTCGCCTCCAAAATGATGCAGATCCCGCATCCCGAAGGGCAGCACAACAAACTCTCGCTTACGTGCTAGAAGGGATTTTGAAACTACTTCATCCCTTTATGCCGCACATTACTGAGGAAATTTGGCAGACTCTCACCCAACAACCAGCAGATTCCCAGCAAACTTTACCTTTACAAATCTATCCCCAGGTAGATGCAAACTTAATTGATCCAGCTTTAGAAGAACAGTTTGAATTGCTGATTGGTACTATCCGTACAATTCGGAATTTACGAGCTGAGGCAGATATCAAGCCAGGGGTAAAAGTGACGGCGAATTTGCAAACTGCAAGCGAGAAAGAGCAGCAAATCCTCAGTGCTGGACAATCTTACATTAAAGATTTGGCGAAGGTCGAGACTTTAACCATTACCGCCGAACCACAGAGTCAAATGGTTGCTGCTAAGAAACCTCAGAGGGGTTTGAAGACTATTGGCTTGATTATTGTGGCGATTATCTTTGCTAGGTTAGGTTTAGCTGCGGGGAATGCGATTGATGACATTCCCATAGTCGGAACTTTCTTTGAAATAATTGGTTTTGGTTACACAGTTTGGTTTGTCAGCCAAAATTTACTGAGTACACAAGCTAGACAAAAGTTCTGGAGACAGTTCTTCCCACAGACAGAATCACAACAACCACAAGAACCAGAAAATACTATCGCTGGTGTAATTGGTACAATCCAAGTGCTAATTCCCCTTGCTGGTGTAGTAGATGTCGAAGCAGTCAGTGCCAAACTGCAAAAACGCATCAGCAAGGTAGAAGCAGAAATTAACGGGCTAAGTGCCAGATTAAGCAATCCTAAGTTTGTTGAACAAGCACCTGCTGATGTGGTACAAGCAGCGCGGGATGCCTTAGCAGAAGCCGAGAAGCAAGCAGAAATTTTGCGCGATCGCCTGAAGGGGTTATCGTAGGCATTACCTACGTAGTTTAAGATAGCTGCAATGGGTAATAGTAAAAATATGAACTATAAATGTTGAATTATGAATTAGATTTATACTTCATCATTAACAATTCATAATTTGATCACCAATTACCCATTACAAATTAACTATCCCCAAAAAATAAATTAAAAATCTTGTTTTAATTTTATGGAAAGTTGGGCGATGTCGGTTTCTGTCTCACTCAACTTTCCCGACGAATTTTGAATTGGAGTAAAGCAACTGTCATGCTATATCTAGCCCAGGTGCGTAAAAACGATTTTTTAGACCAACACCAGTTACGCTTGTTGGCGCGTCAGGAAGCTGAAAACTTCTGGGTCATAATTCCAGAAGAGGCTTTCATTTTACTGGGCAAAGGAAACACCATGAGTGAGAAATTGCTTGTTTTGGTAGAACTTTCCCCTACAGGCGATATTGAAAGACTAGAAGACGCTACCAGCTGGGTACTAGGTCTAATAGAAAATTACCTCACAACCGGCATTACACCAGAATTTTTGCAGCAGGAAGCCGAGCGAGCAGAACATTGGCGGCAATCTCTGACGTTGCAAAACCAAGACTTGGCGCGTCGCTCCTTAGAATTGGAAGCCCGCCGTGAACAAATTCAAGCCCTAGAGGAAACGCTCAAACGCGATAAAAACGGTTATCACAAAGATGAAGCATAAAACGCTCTTGCATCTGTGTCACCAAATTCGTAATTAAAATCCCTAATTACGAATTACTACGACGCCAATAATTGCCGAATTAACTTTGCTATAGCTTTTTGCGTAAAACGGCTAGCGACTTGTTGACTTAAACGCTGCACACCCGGATTTACCAATAACTGAGCAACTTGGGGTGCAAGTTGTGCTGGGTCAAAGCCACGAGTTTCTCGAAGAATATTCAAGATACGTTTAATATGCTCCAAGGTTTGTTGTTGCTCAACTGTCGCCGCCGGAGTTTCGTTGACTGCTGTCAACCCAACTCGTTCCCGCAGCAAGTAGGTGAAGTTATGCAAAACATTTTTACTTAAAGCATCAAGTCCATTAACAGATTCATCTACTAGCTTGTCACGAATAAAAGCGCCGCGTTCCGAAGCCAAAAAGTCTATTCCCTGATTCAACACCAAGTTTAAGTCGTAGTCTTGGCTGTTACGCGCATTACGTAACAAGTTTTCTAAGCGGTTCCAGCGGAATCTCCCATCTTTAAACAACAAATCCTGTAGCGATGCTCTTAATTGCGGTGCTGGGTCAGTTAATAGGCGTTTTGAAACGTAGGGGTAAGCTTCGCTGAGAACTTTAAAGTTGGGGTCTATATATATAGCGATACCTTCCAGCGTTACCAGAGAGCGAATAATTAAAGCGTAATAGGGAGGTACACGGAAAGGATACTCATACATTAAAGCCGACAGTTCATCGGTGATACTTTTAATATTGAGTTCCGCAACACTGGCTCCTTGAGCATCAGCAAACACTCTCGAAAAAGCTGGGATAATTGGTGTTAAGTCTGTTTCTGGGGATAGAAAATCTAACTTAACGTAGTCTTTTGCTAGACCTTCAAAGTCGCGGTTAACGACGTGGACGATCGCCTCAATTAAACCATAACGCTGCGGCGGCTTAATCTCACTCATCATCCCAAAGTCGAGATAAGCCAATTTCCCATCAGGCATAGCTAACAAGTTACCAGGGTGAGGATCGGCGTGGAAAAATCCATGTTCTAGCAACTGGCGCAGAGAACACTGCACACCCACTTCAATTAAATAACGAGCATCTATGCCTTGGGCGCGGATTTCTTCTGTCTGGGTTAATTTGATGCCGTTAATCCACTCCATCGTCAAAACGCGACGATTTGTGTATTCCCAGTATATTTTCGGTACATATATGTCTTTTATATGACCATACAACTGGAAAAAACGCTCGGCATTTTCGCCCTCATGGATGTAATCCATTTCTTCAAAAATGCGATCGCCCAATTCATCCAAGATACCAACCAGGTCACTACGTACCCGTTTAACTCTTCTCTGCACCCAAGCAGCAAGGTAGCGCAGGATGTATAAGTCAATAGTGATCCGCTCTCTTAAGTCGGGGCGTTGAACTTTAACGGCGACTTCCTCACCAGTTTTTAACTTGCCTTTGTAGACTTGCCCCAAAGAGGCGGCGGCAATTGGCTGAGACGAAAGTTCAGCGTAAACTTCTTCTGGAGGCGCTCCTAATTCTTCTTTGATAAACTGATAAGCTATTTCGTTGGGAAAAGGCGGTAATTGGTCTTGTAGCCTAGTTAGTTCTTCCAAGTACATGGGGGGAACTAAATCTGGTCTAGTGGACAAAGCTTGCCCAATCTTGATGTAAGCAGGCCCCAGTTGTGTCAGCAATTCTCGTAGCTGATTGGCTCGGCGGCGGTCATTTTTGACGACAATTCCCCGACGGCTATCCCACCACAGTCCAAAAGCTAAGGAGAGCGTTGGCCGCAAAACTGCGAAAATCCGCCGCAAAACTTGCAGGGGTCTATTTTTGTAATACGCCTTTATCTCTACGGGATCGTAACGCGTCTCAGGTTCGGCTATTGTTGTGATATTTTGAGTAGCCAAGAGTCTTGGCGATCGCACAACTAAAGCCTGTGTACCATTTTCTGGAACTACTTCAGTATCATACAGTTCGTCTGGGCGGTTTGTGCCGCCACGACTGTCTTCCTGAATCGGTCGGGAACTAGGGGGAAGTGTCTTAACAATCATGAAGAAAGCCACCGGTCAGAACGATCATGTTAAGTATTGTAACAATATGTTGAAGATAGTGATTGAGGAATGGGCATCGGGCATTGGGTATTGGGTATTGGAAAAGAATTATTTTTTTGTTCCCCAGTCCCCAGTCCCCAGTCCCCAGTCCCCAGTACTTTGCTACACTTAATTTATGGGCGTATTAGTCTAATAGTAGTAGGTATTGCTAGTTGATGAAATATTTACTTATTGTCCTGTAAGTTAGAAGTATTTGGCATCTGCCCTCACGGAGAATTCGGCTTGATGTTGCTTTGCCTACAGATTGAAAACTTTGCCCTGATTGACCAACTAGAATTAGAATTTGGCGCTGGACTAAATGTGTTGACAGGTGAAACCGGCGCTGGAAAGTCGATTATCCTAGATGCTATTGATGCTGTTTTGGGCGGTAAAGTCTCCAGTCGAGTTATCCGTACTGGAACAAATCGGGCAATGGTAGAAGCCACTTTCACCTCAACCCCCCCCTTAACTGCTTGGTTGAGTGAACAAGAAATTGATTTGCTCGATGAGAATTCCGTAGTCATTAGCCGAGAAATCACGGCCACCGCTAGTAATATCCGCAGTCGATCGCGGGTAAATGGTGTATTGGTAAACCGCCAAATTATGGGGGGACTGCGCGATCGCCTAGTGGAAATCACAGCCCAAGGCCAAACTGTACAAGTCGGGCAATCTGCCCAAGTCCGCGACTGGTTAGATTTGTATGGTGGTAACTCCCCCATGCAGCAGCGTCAAAAGGTTGCTACTAGCTTCAATGCTTACCAACAAGCCCATCTAGCATTAGAAAAACGCCGGACATCAGAACGAGAACGTTTGCAACAATTCGACTTACTCACCTATCAAGTTCAAGAATTGGCAACTGCAAACCTCAGCGAACCCAATGAATTGGAACAGTTGGCGCAAGAACGGGAACGCTTGAATCATGTCGTTGATTTGCAACAGATGAGTTACAAAGTTTACCAAGCTTTGTATCAAAATGATCATGAGACACCAGCCGCAGCCGATTTGTTGGGTGACAGCGAGGTTACATTAAATGACATGGTGGAGTACGATGCTCAACTGCAACCACTATTGGACTTAGTAAGGGACGCGCAAACTGCGGTAATGGAAGTAGGACGACAAATTAATGCTTATGGAGAAGATTTAGAAGCCGATCCTCAGCGATTGGAGGAAGTAGAAGAGAGAATTCGAGAATTAAAACAAATTTGCCGCAAGTATGGCCCAACCCTTACAGAAGCGATCGCCTACTACCAAAGAATCCAAGCAGAATTAGCAGAACTGAACGATAGTGAACAATCTATTGAAAATTTGGAACAGCAAGAAAAGGCGTGTTTTGAAAAACTTACCCAAGCCAGCGATCAGTTAACTCAACTACGTCGTCAAGCTGCTGCTAATTTAGAATCACGATTGCTATCCGAACTCAAGCCCCTAGCGATGGAAAAGGTACAGTTTCAAGTAGAGATTCTGCCTACTTCTCCAACTGCTACAGGAGCAGACAAAATTACTTTTATATTTAGTCCTAACCCCGGAGAACCGCTACAACCTCTCACAGAAATTGCTTCTGGTGGTGAAATGAGCCGCTTTTTACTAGCGCTGAAAGCTTGTTTTTCTCAAGCTAGTACCGCTGGGACAATGGTGTTTGATGAAATAGATGTCGGGGTTTCAGGACGAGTAGCCCAAGCGATAGCCGAAAAATTACATCAACTAAGTCAGCGCAATCAAGTATTATGCGTTACTCACCAGCCCTTAGTCGCTGCAATGGCAGACCGTCATTTTCGCGTAGATAAGCAAACTATTAATCAAAACAAGGGTAAAAAAGCTAACAATGGTAACGGTGAACAGCGTACCGTTGTGCGAGTCACTACCTTAGATAATTTAACCACTCGCCGAGAAGAACTGGCACAGTTAGCTGGTGGTAAATCTGCAACAGATGCGATCGCTTTTGCCGAATCTCTATTATTGCAAGCTGCTAACCACCGCCGCCAAGAGGAAAGTTAACTTTGTGCCTTCGTGGTAATTTAGCTTAATAAAGCAACGTTCTTGAGTATAGTCATTGGGCCTTGATTCTTAAGAATCTGCATTTGTTCCTCATTTCGCACCAACAGCGCACCCGCAAAGCCTAATGAGTTCACAGATATAGACTGAAAATGCTCTTGCGATCGCGGTACAATCAACATCCATTCTCTCGTTGCTAAAAGATTGTAAGCACCAGATTGTCTGCCATCAACAACATCTAAACCCACAGCACGTAATAACTTGTGATAACAATCCAAAGTTGCCTCAGCCGTTATTAATGGAGACTTTGCCCAATGCGGGTCTATAGTTGCAAAAGCGTGTACAAAAGGAAATCCCGGTATAGTTGCAATAGAGTCCTGAAATTTTGCCGATGCCAACAACGGTTCAATGGGTATCTGCACTCCTGATGGTGTCAGTGGTAAAGGTACAACTTGTAAGTGCTTGTGTCGCTGACTAGCACCAGCACTCTTGCCACTGTTGTAGAATACTAAACCATCGAAATCAGCCAGACACGCCAACATAGCAACAAAATCTTCTACCGTCAGTAAGCTTTCTTGTTCCTCAAACACACGAGTAATAATTAATAAGTGATATTCAACAACATTAAATTTATTCAAAATACATACATGAGTGTCGGAAATATCCGCAACAAACAAATCCTCATCGTAGGGAAGAAATGGATTAAAATCCTTGCTAGAAGAAGCAGTTTGTTTTTTCTGTTGCTGTTTAGCTGCGTCCTTGCGAACAAGATTGGATAAAATTCGTACCAAAAAGCGCACTTCATTCTGTTCAACAAATTCAAACTCTGTTGGTATTGACAGCAGTGCTCCGCATTGTAAAGCGTGTTTAGTTCGGTCTTTGACACTTGTCCATAAAGTGCCAGGTTTTAGCAATATTTTCCCCTGCACCATTTCTTTTCCTGCCGACATGGTGAAATATTTTAGCAGTGTTCAAGTCTTTTTTCGTATGTCTTAATTACGAATTCATCTTTTGATTTTGCTAAGAAGGTATAATTCATAAAAAAATCCTAGTTTGTATTGAGCGATTCATCGCTCTTAACAAGTATTATTAGGACTAAAGTCCTCACTACAAACTTTAATTGATTTATGCCTAGCTAATTACCACAGGTAATTGCACACTTACTGTAGTACCTGTCAAAAGCTCAGAACAAATTAATAGTTCGCCACCATGAGCAATAACAATGCGTTTAGCAATAGCAAGTCCTAATCCAGTACCACAAGGTTTTGTAGAGAAAAACGGCTGTGAAAGCTTGGCAATAACATCCGATGGAATGGGTTCTCCGCCATTGTTGACATGAATGCAGACTTTATCTATTAGCGAGTTATTTACTTGCCACTTGATGATATCTCCGGCTGCAACTGCTTCGCAAGCATTACGAACAATGTTGATAAACACCTGTTTGAGCTTGTCTTTATCACCCAAGATTTTGATTACAGACGATGCTGGCATAAATTCGATTTGCCGGTCTAGAGCTTCTGGCATCTCGCAGATTACTATAAGCGACTCGCGAATGAATTCATTCACGTCTAATTCACAAAGCTGTAAAACTTGGGGCTTGGCGTAGAGTAAAATTTCACTTAATAGACGTTCTAGACGGTTGGCTTCGCTAAGTGCTAACGATAAGCGCTCTTGAGCAGATTCAATCAAAACGGTTTTCTGGAAATACTTTAATCCCATGAGCATTGTGGTCAAAGGATTACGAATTTCATGCACAATACTGGCTGCAAATTCTCCGATCGCTGCTAGGCGCTCCTGCTCTACCAGCTTAGTTTGAGCTGCACGCAATTGAGCGGTGCGTTTTTCGACTTCAGCTTCCAGAACACGATTAAATTGACACTGCTGCTGATAAAGATGGTAATGGTCGATCGCTGTTGCCGCACGTTCAGCAAATAGTTCTACAATTTGGATTTCTTCTAAAGTAAACTCCCGTGGCTGCTGGTGAAAAGAGCAGATAGTACCAATTACTTCACCTTGAGCAGTCCGCAGGGGTATTCCTAAATATGAGCAATAACCTTCTGGAGCGTCTCCATATTCTGGGTATTTTTGAGCATCTTCCACCGCTAACGATTGACCAATTTGGATGACACTGCCAGTTAATGAACCATGTAACGAATAAACATGTTCTCCCTCGCCCATATCAATACTACTTGCCAGCACTTTCTCAAACCCTGTTTGACACAGTGTGACAACTGACCAACCGACATCAAGTAAATCACTGACTCCGCAAGCAATATTGTGCAAATAGCTACTTAATTCCCCAGTTCGATAGTTTAAAGAAGACAAAAGTGCCATTGCCTGCCGCTCACGCTGCCACGGTTGTTGCAATAACATTTCATCATTACTGGCTTTGCTCATGGATGTCTATTGCATGGTAAGTTCAAAAATCGAATATTATGTTTTAAATATTACGGTATTAACCTAGGAAATTCGGTTAATTTTTTCTTATCCTAGGTCATAAAAACATGTTTAATATAGTACATAAATACTAAAATGTACTATAAAGAGTTAATTACCTACTTTTAGATAACATCCCAAAAAGCAGGTGCTATGCCGAAACGCCTTCTAGTCGTTGAATCCCCTGGCAAAGTCAAAAAGCTCAGTCAAATTCTGGGTTCTGAGTGGATTGTGCGTGCCAGTTGTGGACACATCCGAGAACTCAGCGATGAGGGCGAGTATTCATTAGGCTTCACTATGGATGGCAGGAGTATAAGATGCAACTATGTCCCTCGTGATCAACGAGCAAAGGAAACGATTCAGCAGCTAAAGGCAGTTACCAAGCAGGTTGATGAGGTTGTATTAGCAACCGACCCAGACCGGGAAGGAGAAACTATTGCTTGGCATTTGAAAGAAGTGCTGGGTTTAAGAGAACCGAAACGAGTTATCTATACTGAAATTACAGCATCGGCTGTTCGAGGAGCGATCGCCAATCCGAGAAAGCTCGACCTCAACTTGGTAGGTGCGGGATTGTGCCGAGATTGTCTGGATAAGCTAGTTGGCTACAAAGGAAGCCCCTTAGTCTGGGCGCTAAACAACGGAGCTAAAAGTGTTGGAAGAGTTCAGAGCGCTACATTACACCTGATTTGTCAGCGAGAAACAGAGATTTTGACTTTTGTCCCTCAAGACTACTGGAGTGTCTGGGTAGATTATGTTGTTGGGTTCCGTGCTTTTTACAAAGGAATGGTGAATACTCGCTCAGATGCACCGGAGCAGGAACTAGAAGCCCATGATGATGCAGCGGGTAATAGTAAGGATGCACCAGAGTCTAAACGGGTTCTCTCAGAAGCCGAAGCAACACGCTTAGTTGAGGAAGCACGGCGCTATCCTCATCAGGTAATTCAGCTTGAAGGAAAAGTTGTTCCTCGCCAACCACCTCCACCGTTTACCACCTCCACTCTCCAACAAGCAGCTGGTTCCAAGCTCAGATTTGCTCCAGATCAAACCATGTTTTTAGCCCAAAAGCTGTATGAGGCAGGGTTAATTACATATATGCGTACAGATTCAGTGATGTTAAGTCCAGAGTTTTGTGCCAGCGTGAAGCAGTGGTTAGAACAGCATGATCCGCAAAATGTACCGCAGCAAGTTGCCAAACATCGCAGTGCTAAAACAGCGCAGGAAGCACACGAGGCGATTCGTCCAACAGATGTATTTCGTCCCTCAGCCGAATTGCGCCAGGAACTTTCGGCTTTGGAATTTGATTTGTATGTGATGATTTGGAAACGAGCAGTTGCTTCTCAGTGTCGTGCTGCTCAACTGCGTAAAACTCAGGTGATTACTAAATCTGGTTCTTTGCTCTGGCTTGCTCGTGGGCAAGTGGTAGAGTTTCTCGGTTACGCTCGGTATTGGAATAACCTCAGTAAAGATACGATTCTACCTTCTTTGCAGCAAGGGCAGGCGCTAACCCTGGAAAATGCCGGACATGAGCAAAAACAGACACAGCCACCACCTCGTTACAGTGAACCCAAACTAGTGCAGCTCATGGAGCGTAAAGGAATTGGTCGCCCTAGTACCTATGCGCCAACTGTCTCAACCCTGAAAAATCGCGGTTATGTGCAGTTGACAAAAGAACATCTACAACCAACAACTTTGGGCCTAGAAGTTGATGCTTTTTTGGTCAAAGCATTGCCGGATTTGTTGGAGGCAGAATTTACTGCCAAGATGGAAAATGCCCTAGATGCGATCGCCCAAGGCAAACACTCTTGGCAGCACTATCTTACAGATTGGAATCAAGATTACTTTGCGCCAGCTTTAGCAAAAGCCAAGACTGTGGTTATTAGTTCCTCAGCTCTTAAAAAAGCTTCACCAGTAGGAGAGCGCAAATATGAAACTTCTAGAACTCGCTGTCAACAGTGCAACAACTTTCTAGCCAAAATTCCCAGTACTAAGGTCAAAAAGAAATACTTCCTCAAATGTATTAGCGGTTGTGAAGATACTGTCTTGTTTTGGAGCGATCTCAACAAAACTTGGGAACCACCTCGATCTAAGGCAGCTAAGGGTGAAAATCCTCAAAAGTCGAAAGCCTTGATCACAAAATATCCCTGTCCAGTATGTAAGAAACCCTTGGAGGAGTATAGCTACACCAAAGAAGGACAGAGCAAGACAATGCTCCGGTGTTCTGACCCTCAATCCCGGAATGACCGCAAGCATAAAGATGCGGTTTATTTCACTACAGCCAAAGGCTGGTGGAGTCCCAAGTTTGGCGAGTTAAAGTGAAATATTTTTTCAGACTGCCATCATTTCCGATTCTGTGTAAGAAAGAGTACCAAAAAAGTCATAGCGATCGAGTGCTTCCAAAATTCCCCATGCGTACTGTCCTTGAGCAAAGTAAATTTGTGGATAGCCACGCAACTTTTCAATTTCTTGACTGTAGTTGCTCACAACTACACCTAGCGTATTCCCGGCCAGCATCGATTCATCATTACCCGATGCACCTGCTACTAAAAAACGTTTGATTGGTAATCCCCACTTCAAAGCACAATAACGAATGGCGTCTCCTTTAGAAGCTCGGATCGGTAACAGGTCAAGATACATGTTATGGCTGTATATTCCTTTAACATGGAGCCGATGCCGTCGCAGATGACGCATGATTTCCTTAAAGGAGATTGGTTTGGCTTCATCAACAAAGTAGCTGAGTTTGAACTTACCTTGGACTTCCGGGGGTTGTGCTACCACTCCAGGCAGTTCCTCCATTGCTTTGCGAACAGCCTCAGCTTGCCAATGGTAACTAATATGTCTTAGCCAGTTCGTATCTGTGACTATCTGAGGCCCATAGTAGATTTCGCTACCTGCCGATACAATTAGCAGGTCTGGCATTGGAAACCGCCATTCTTCCAACATCTGTAAAGAACTTTGCAGGTTTCGCCCAGTAGCAATTCCCATACCGATATTGTTACCTTTATTACGCAGTTGCTCGATTAATTTTTGCAGAGCTTCTTGGTCGCCTAATAGAGTATTATCAATTTCGCAAACGAGAAAACGATCTGCGGTTGGTAAGCGGTTTGTGCTAGGTATCTTCCAATCAGGCAAGTCGGTTGCTGGAGCTTTTGGCAGGGGACTGAGCAGAGATTGGACTCGTCGTTGTGGCAATTGCAGCACATGTTCGAGATATTTCTCTACGTGGCTATCCCAAGAGAAATTTTCTTTCACACTATTCAAGCCATTGTTAGACCAACTTTGCCATTGTTCAGTATTGGTTAGCGCCGTTCGCAGAGCATCTTGGATTTGTTTGATATCGAGAGGGTCAATTAGCATCCCATTGTTACAAGCTGCCAGGATATCTCGCGGCCCACCATCTGATGTGGCAATAATTGGTACACCACAAGCTGTAGCTTCAATTAAGGTTAAACCAAATGGCTCAGTTAATGCCGGATTGATGAAGACTCCTCGTGTTTTCGCGATTAATCGATATAGCTCAGGCACCTCGTCGGCACTATGGTGCTTGGGATAAGCAACATACCCGTAAAGGTCGTAGCGGTCTATAAGCTGGAAGATTTCTGTGAGTACCTGGCGTGGGCCTGATTCCATCGTAGTGATGTCATCTCGGTTTCCTAACACAAGAACTAAGTTTGCTAAGTGACGCAACTGTGGATCTTCACCATAGGCTTTAACAAGAGTGCTAACATTTTTACGCATCGCCGCACGGGAAAGCGCCATAATAATCGGCTTTTGAGGGTCTATGAGAAATCTTTTTAATTGCTCATAGATTGGTGGTTCCTGCCAATTTTTAGGCACTGGGTAGAAGTGTTCCAGCGCTACCCCCGGAGGAATTACAACCATTCGTTGCGGCTGATAGTGGTCGTAAATGCCGTATTGCTGTGTTACTTCTTGATGGGTACTGGCAATGATTAACGCTGCACTCGCTAGGGTAGTTTCCTCGGCTTCAATTCGGGTACTTATATGAAAGTTATTTTCAATGGTTTCTGGTTTAGTTCCCTGTTCTAACAGTCGTTGTTGTTTCACACGTCCAAGGGAATGACCGGTATGCACAAGTGGTATACCTAACCAACCAGCAACTCGACAACCCACATATCCAGCATCGGCGTAATGGGTATGAATTACATGGGGTAATTTTCCAATTTGGCGTAGGTGCTTGAGTAACTCGTCTGCAAAGTTATCTAAATGTGGCCAAAGAACTTCTTTGCGAAGA
Organism: Komarekiella delphini-convector SJRDD-AB1; assembly: GCF_014831675.1. Classification (GTDB taxonomy): domain Bacteria; phylum Cyanobacteriota; class Cyanobacteriia; order Cyanobacteriales; family Nostocaceae; genus Komarekiella. The sequence goes on from NZ_VJXY01000027.1 coordinate 78,109, forward strand.
TAGCGACGCGGGCCACAGTTCAGGCGAATAATTCGAGCTTTGTCAGAAACAAGTTCTAGAGGTTGGGCGTAGTCGGAACTAACTTTGGGATCGTTAACTAAACGGGTTACTAAGTCTACACGCTCTACTTGTGGATTTGCGGCTAGAGCTTGAGCGAGTTCTAGCACATATCTCGTTTGTCCGCCAGTGTCAGCATCTCGTCCTAATTCTAAATTGTTACTACGAATTAAGCCGTGAACACTGACTAGTAGAATATACAACCCTGGGCTATTTGACATTGTGCATTCCTCAATGTTGTTGCATGACAGCCTAGGTAAAGCTTCTCATACACATGGGTATTGTATTGATCGCTGGAGTGTAAAAAAAATTATGCAGGTATTTGCAAGATTATAAAATAGATTTTCCTTCATTAAGGAATGTCGAATTTGTTACACCTGTTACAAAATAAGCTGGTAACTTCATAATCATTTCAACACATTGATTAATATTTATTACACAGTATTGGCTCAAAGTTTAAAAAAGAGTTGAAGTAGGACTAAAGCATTGACAAAATAGACAAAATGTATGTGAAAAAATAAGTTGAGAATTTCTGAAATCTACAATTAGTTTCTGCAAAATTTAATGGATTGTATTCACGTTTATGTTTTCATCAGGGAAAATTCGTGAGGAAGTTCGCTAATATTTAGCTAAAACAAAAAGAAGCCTCTCACTCGCCGCATTCGCGGAGCGGAAGCACCAGAAGGTGAGTGCGTGGAGTATGTCATAACATGGTCTAGCTTCCTTCATTGCAATCTTTTTATGCCGGAAACCATTACTGACGTTTGCATCTTAACATTAGCATTCATCAGTTTATTTACAGCGCTTTGCAAATGAATAGACTACAAATAGTAGAATGGACAATGTATAAAAAATTCTCTATGATCACCATTTAAAATATTGGTGGGCATTGCCTACCTTACAAAAAACACTGTCAAATGAATGACCCTATTCCTACTCGCAAATTAGTTAATATTCAAGCCGAACTTGCCAAAGAGCGCAACCGAGCTGCGGCTGAGCGTACCCTGATGGCATGGATTCGCACCTGTCTTACCCTAATCAGCTTTGGCTTTGGGATTGATGCGATCGTGAGTGCTGTCCATAGTTTAGAAGTGGCTAAAAACATCAATCCTGTGCGACTTTCTCGGATTTTGAGTATTGCTTTTATTGTCCTGGGTACGTATGCCATGATCGTTGCAGCGATAGAACACGGCAAAGAACTACGTCATATCCAGAGTAACGAGGAATATCTTTACACGCCGCGCCGCTCTTTGGGATTGACCGTTGCGATCGCACTAGTCTGCATTGGTATTTTTGCCTTTGTGGGGATTTTGGTAAAGGCAACTTTTTAATTCAGCCTATGGAATTCTTACGTTTGCTATCAATTCTGCTCAGTCCAGAAAGCTGCTCATGAGTTCTAACCCTTTCAAAAAACTAACTAGCCTCACCAACGAATTAGCTAAAGAGCGCAATCGCGCTGCTGCTGAACGAACCTTAACAAGCTGGATTCAAAATTGCTTATCTTTAATTGGGTTTGGTATTGCTTTTAATCGGATTTTTAGTGCGCTCCATCGAGCGTTTCCTAAGAATAATACAGTTATCAACGCGAGATGGACTCACATTATTGGTTTGAGTTCAATTGCTTTGGGCATTTTTCTGTTAATTATAGCTATTTTTATATACCTGATGAATGTTCAATCACTGAAGCGAAATGACTATTTATATAGACCAATTCGCTCGTATAATCTGATGAGCATTACTATTGGTTCAATTATTCTATTTGGCTTGGTTTCGTTAATTGCCGTTTTCACTGTTATTGCCTGGGGTTAGCGGCGAAAAAACCCATTATTTCGTAGAGACGTTGCAATGCAACCTCTCTACAGTTAATGAAAATTGGTCGTTTTGCTGAAAATAAATCGGGTTTTTGCGATTACTGAATCGATTAATTATTCAGCGCAAATGTACTGAAGGGACACAAACGTAAGTTCGCATACAAAGTAAACGCAAGAAGTGCTAGTTATGAAAACCTAGCACTTTTTATAGATGAAGTTGCTCACCAAATTTTAAGCGATCGCCACTGCTGGTTGTTGCCAGCGTCCCACTGCTTTAGCAATCACTGCTAATTCTGGCATCAGCTTGTCGAAACGGTCTGGTGTCAGAGATTGGGGGCCATCGGATAAGGCTTTAGCGGGATTGGGGTGAACCTCAATCATCAGGGAATCAGTGCCAGCCGCGATCGCAGCCATTGCCATTGAAGGTACAAATTCAGACCAACCTGTGCCGTGGCTGGGGTCAATCATGATTGGCAGGTGAGTGAGCTTTCGCAACACTGGTACTACTGATATATCCAGAGTATTTCTAGTATACTGGCGATCAAAGGTGCGAATTCCCCGTTCACATAAAATCACATTGGGATTTCCCGCTGCCATAATATACTCAGCTGCCATCAACCAATCTTCAATGGTAGCCGCCATTCCCCGCTTCAACAGAACTGGTTTCGGCTGTGCTCCCACTTTTTTCAGCATGGAAAAATTCTGCATATTCCTAGCACCTACCTGGATGACATCAGCAATTTCTGCGATTCTATCCAGGTCGGCGGCGTCCATCACTTCTGTAATAATACCTAGTCCACTGACTTGCCGTGCGATCGCTAACAATTCCAAAGCACTCTCGCCATGCCCTTGAAAGGCGTAGGGAGAAGTCCGGGGTTTATACGCTCCACCACGCAGAAATTTTGCTCCAGCTGTCTTGACGCGCCGCGCCGTCTCTACAATCATTTCTTCATTTTCTACCGAGCAAGGGCCTGCAACGACTACCAAAGGATGGTGTTCACCAAACACAACTACTCCACTAGGAGTGTCAACCACAACTTCAGAAGCTTCCCCGTGGCGGAACTGGCGACTAACCCGTTTGTAAGGTTGCTCTACCCGCAACACTTGCTCAATCCAGGGGCTAACTTCCTGAATTTGTAGCGGGTCTAAGCTGGCTGTTTCACCCACTAGACCAATCACTACTTTGTGTTGACCAATAATTTTTTCTGGTGTCAATCCCCAGCTAGTTAGTTCCTCGCTAACGCGGTTTATTTCCGCTTCTGGGGAACCGCTTTTCATTACAACAATCATATGAAAGTTCCTAATTAGTAAAGTAAATTCTTTAGTAAAGAGGCATAACTTTATTGTTACCTATCCGCTTAATTACAAATAATTAAAATAAGATACAGCGCTCAGTAATTTTAAGACTGAATAACTGAATATTGGGTACAAAAATAATTATAAAATTTTAATTAGTAATGTTGAAGTTATAAAATTTCAACTTCAACATTCACTTTAAAATTTACCCAATCTGGCAGTTATTTTGATGCCTGAGCGCTGGTAACTATACTTTCTTTTGCCGAGTTTCGCGCCAGACCGCTACCATTCGTCCCCAATTGATGCTGAATTCGCCAAAACCCAATAGACTTCCAACTCTTTCTTCATCCCAAGAAGCAGAGAGAACGCCGTAAGTTATCCCTAACACCCCCAACCCAAATAATCCCATGTTGACCAATAACACGGCGATGGGAGGTAATTGAATGTCGGAGTAAATGGCAAGTAGATAGCTGACAACTAGGGTAGTGATGCCCAAAGCTGTTGGTACACCACAGAATCCAGCCACTCGTCGGAGCATCCGCTGGCTGACGACTTGGGGAATTGCCATTTCTTCTTTGGTGTAAGGCGGTTGCTTGCGAGCCTGTTCCTCAGAAGTCTTTAAATTTGCTGGTGGCTTACTTTGAGTTTTTGCAGGTTTTGGGCGCTTTTTATTCGGTTCAAAAGGCAAGCGACTGCGTTCAGATTCTTCAGTAGACATAAGCTTTCGCTCCTATCCACGAATACCGAGACGAGCAATTAAAGCTAGATACTTTTCCCGGCTTCCTTGCTGGATATAAGCCAGAAGACTCTTGCGCTGACCAATTAGCTTCAAAAGTCCCCGCCGGGAAGAATGGTCTTTCTTGTTTGCTTGCAGATGTTCGCTAAGGCGGTTGATCCGCTCAGTTAACATGGCAACCTGGACTTCGGCAGAGCCGGTATCGGTTTCGTGAACTTGGTAGTTGGAGATTATTTCCTGTTTTCGCAGTTGCGTCAGAGCCATGATCGATTTAATTTCTAGTTTTCTAAATGTATGCAGCAGTCTCCCATAATATCACAGCCCTTAAGCTGGATGTGGAATCACCTTTGTTGCTACTACTGAGAAACAAATATCTTGGCTGTATAGCTTGGTAAGTTCGTCACTAGACCATCCTCTCCAGCTTCCAATTCACAGTTACCAAACCAATCTCGCCAGTATTCAGCTGTTGGAAAGTCTGAAATTTCATATTTATTTAGATTCTGGTCGGAGAAATTTGCTACGACTACGACATAAGAATCCTCTTCATCCCAACGGGTGTAAGCCAGTACTTTGGCATCGGTGTTTTCGTGGAAAAACTCTATATTGTCACTTTGCAGAGCTAGATTTTCCTTGCGTAAAGCAATAAGTTTTTTGTAAAACTCAAGTAAATCTCGATTCTGCTTGTCTTCTAACAAAGACCAAGTAATTTTCTGCGGCTTAGTCACACTTTCACTTTTGGGTTGGTGTTCGCCAAATTCGCCTCCCATCCATAGCATCGGTATACCCATTGCTGTCATTAACAGAATGGCTGCTAACTTCGCTCGCCCAAATGCCGCCGCATCAAAGATGCCGTGATTGCCTAATTCTCGGAATAGACGATCGCGATCATGAGTTGCCAAATAATTTATCACATTTGTGGCGATCGCATATCCTTGCTGTCTGGGGTCTAAAACCTGCTTTAATTGTTCTAATTCAAATTTTTCTCCACAAATCAGTGGAACCACAAAATAGTGAAAACTCTCATGCCAACAAGCATCTAAAGGCCCATCTGGCTTGACTACAGTACTTGTATCGGGAATACGTTCGGCAATATTATAAAACTGCTTGGGTGTAGCGTGGTTTTTCGCTTGCTTAGCCAGCCAGTCTAGAAATTCAAAGTTAGCTAATTGACTGACTGCATCAAACCGAATTCCATCAATGTGATACTCCTGAATCCAAAATTGCACTACATCCCCAACGTATTTCCATGCAGGCTTAACATCTAATTTTTCATCGTAATTATTATAGTTAAACTCTGGGCCCCAGTAATTATCTGGGTCTTCTGGATAATGCATGTGTTCGTAGTACCAGTAATTCCGGTCAATCAGCATTAAAGGGCATTCTTCATCTGTATGGTTATAAATTCCATCCATCAAAACGCGAATGCCTCTACCATGACACTCATCAATCAACCGCTTTAAATCTTCTGTTGAACCATAACTAGATTCTGTAGCGAAGAAGTGACGCACTTTATAACCCCAGCTATAGTCACCAGGGTACTCATTTACTGGCATTAATTCAATTGCATTAATTCCCAATTCACAGAGATAATCTAACTTTTCAATTACTCCTAAATATTTACCTCGTTTATCAGGCTCAACCTCATCACCTGTAAAATCTGCAACATGCATTTCATATATAATTAATTCTCGATTATCAGGTAACTGTGTTTCGTCGTGCTGCCAAATGTAAGTATCAACAATACGTTGCCCATCTTTTATCCGCAATAGTCCAAGTTTTTTTTGTTCATTAACATCTGTTGCGTTGGGGTCAATCACATCTACCCATTCATCAGGTGCAAAATTCGGACTTTTACTTTGAACGCGAAACTTGTATTCATAAACGCCGTCTTCTAGTTTTACTTGAGTCCGAAAATACCCATCTTCACCCTTTTGCATTGGTATTTCTTGCCAACTAGAAAAAGACCCAATTAAATTTGCTCCTTGATTTCGAGGAGCAAACAATTTAAATTCAATTAAACTTGGTGTTTCACCCATTGAAGGGAGTTCCTATACTAACAATTAATAAAAACATTTTGTAATCTAATAATATTTTTAGCGTCTTTCTCAAGTCAGAATTATATACAGTGTTTTCTAATCTGCTGAGGTAGGAACTTATAGCATGCTGAAGCGCGGATAGCTATGGTTTAGCCCGTATAAACGCACCCTACGGGATATTGCTACATACTTTTCGCTGCGCCTCTGCGTGACACAAAATCCATCTTCTCAATCAGCAACGCCAAAATTCGAGACTAAAACCCAAAACCTAAATTCTGCAAATTGCCAGTGAGTAAAACACTATCCTAAAACAAAGCAGCTAAACGCAGATATAGCGATCGCAATTGGTAATCTACAAATTTCAATAAAACAGATACAAAAGCACGTCAACCCAGATCATTTACCAAATTTCTTAGGTAGACATGCTTTATTGATTGCCGTTTTAACCAACATTTTGCAGCAATTCCATACAGAGAAACGTTGCAAGAAAAGCACAAACTTTTTTAGTCACTACCATGCTACGGTTAACTCATCGGTTCTGAGACATTTTCGCCTGCTATTTGCTCTTTAATAGAACGCATTTCTGCGGCTAATTCTTGGCGAGTAGAAGCTTTGAGAAAATAGCGGAAAACAGACCAAGTTACGTAACCAATTCCAACCAACTCAAAAAATGGAGATACAAGCGGAATATCATTTATTGCATCTACTATTGCCAGTAGTATCCTGAGTCCAGTAACCCCCACCACAAGCAAAGCAAAGCTAATAACTGGCAGCTTGTATTCATTGAAGAAGTTGACTACGTATTCCGGTAGGCGTTCCAAAAAATTAGAAATTTTTCTGCCGATTTCTGAGACTCGCTCACTAGATTTATTCGCACTTGGTAGTGTTGATAAATTTCCTGGCTGTGAACTTTGAACCGTTGTCATACTATTTGGTGAGGTAGCGTCAACGAAGTCTGATTGTTGTACTTGGCTTTCCATAGGTTATAAGAAAAAATTATTTCTTCACAAATGTAATAATACCATTTCTACATTTTTTACTCTAATTCTCATCAGCCTCTTGGAATAAGTTTTCTCTCTCAAAGGTTATAAGGTAACGTTTTAATTTTAAATTAACAAAAAATATAAAAATTTAGATTTTAGTTTATTTAGATATCTTGTCTAAACTAATACGTATGAATAGTATATTTTATTGGCTTTTGTTATAAAAAGGCGTTGGGAAAACCATTCCTTCTAGGGATAGGATGAGATGAAAGAAGCCTTTTTAGACAGTTGACTGTTAACAGTTAACAGTCAACTGTCTTTCGTGTTATCCCATTTCCTTTTAGGGGTGGGATGAGCTTAATTTTTTTATTTCATGTTTATTACTAGCCTGTGGCGACACAATAGAAATATTTTAGATAGAGTAATATTCTGTAAAGCTATATGGGTGGAGATTATTAATTACCACATTTAAGACTGGAAGATTTTAACACCATTAATTTTAAAATTTTTCAGATTTTTAACTGCTATTTAACATCTAAAAACTTTAATTCGGCTTACCCGTGATCATAAATGCTGCCCAGTAGTAAGGATGATTATAAAGCTTTTTCTCTGATACCATTTTACTACTTCTATATAACTGGGTTGCCAAGTAAGCTTTAATTCTCAATTCCTCTGGTTGCAAGTTATTTAATAAATCTTCATACCATTTTGTTAGTTCTCCAGCAGTTAGTTTTTTCAGCCACACTGTTGCTTCTGCTAAAGCAGTAGTTGCTGATTTATTTGGCTGTAACCTTCGGTAAAACTCTATCATCACCAAGGCGCTAGCAGATGATTCTACAGTCCAAAGAGTACTAACTACATGAGGAACTCCTCCGCTCAGAAAACTACTAACTAAACCTACATATTCAGTGCTGATATTGTGGTTACTAGTACTGATATTTTCACAAGCAGACAGGGTAACAAGGTTTAAACTTGCGAGATTTTTTTGGTGGATTTCTTCTAAAGTCAGTTTGTCTTCACCTGCTAATGCCAATTCTGATTTTTTAGGCTCACTCAAATTGTTAGTGACATGACCCGTAAAATGAAATATGTTGTAATCAGCAAAGGCATTTTCTACAAGATTTTTTGTGGCTTGTGTTCCCTGAAACCGCTGGGTATTATCGAACATCTGACTAACAATTTCAGATTCAAGTTTCGCAAATTTCAGTTGAGGATAACTCACACTATCTGGATATTCAACACTAAGTAATAACTGATTATGCCACTGTTGAATATTTTCGGTTTTGATTGATAAACCTACTTGAGCGCTAGGCAAATAAGTAATTGTAAAATTCGCCTCCATATTCGGTAACTCTTCCTCGGATGGAGAAGAGAGATGGAAAAGTGCGTGAATAGGCAATCTGTGCAAGTCACGGTGGAGAATTAAAATCAGTTGAGTGACACCTTCAAGTTCTTGTACAATTGTGGAAATATTCAGGATGTTTTTTAGCTGCAACAGCTTTTCTTCCATATCCACTCGCCAGGAATGCTTAGCTTTACTTTCTTTATCTTGGGCGGTATTATATTCCTGGTATTGTTGATGCCAATCTTCCAGCCAATCTTCAAATTCAACTAAACGTCGCGCCGCTTCGGGTAAAGGCAATTCATTGAGACGTACAGCAGTTTCACCTGAAGATATTGTCCCTACATCTTGTATAGGTGTAAAGAGCAAAATTGGTGATGGCGCTCCATCTTTGAGAATGAAAGTGTGTAAGGCTGCTGGGCTGATGTGCCAGTAAACAATTGCTGTTGTGGGATTGAGTAATTGTTGAACTGCACCATAATTGAGTGATGAGATTTCCTCACTCCAACCAAAGAGCAGCCAGTTTAAACAAGCATTTTTGCCTTGTTCTGCCATTTCCCAAGCTTCCACTAAATCACCTGATTCCACAGCTAAATCAACTGCTAATTGACTAAAGCCTGAAAATTTCAAAGCTAGCTGTTTTTTACTTTCATCAGAGCGAGTTGCTTCACTTAGCAATTGTTGCAATAAATCTGTGCCGCGTTGTTGTAATTCTGGTACTTGTGTTGTTTGTCCTAAACCCACAAGCACTTTGCTTAGAGATTGCAAAACCTCCAGATGCAACAGAGCAAAATCTTCTGATGTGAGGGTTAACAACGCCTGGTGATATTCAGCTACAGCTTTGCGCCAATCATCGCGAGGTTTGGAATTTTTCTTTCCTTGTTCATAGTAAATATTACCGATCGCCAGATGCAATCTACCCCAACCTTCTGGGTGGGTATCTGGGCGCAGATGTTTCAAACCTTCCTCGTAGCTGGCTAATTTCCCCTCAAAGCCTCCTTGTTGTAGGGCGTTACTCCCGTCGGAATTAACTAAATGTCCCGCAGCAGTTCCCCGACCAATCCAAGCTTCCCAATAGTCCTGTTTGATTTGCAAAGCACTGTCATAGCAGGCGATCGCTTCAGTATATTGTTCTAAATGAAACAGGGCGATCGCCTGGTTATACCAAGCCAAGTGAAAGTCGGGTTTGATGGCTATGGCTTTGCGATAGGAAGCGATCGCTTCTTCACGCCGTCCTAAGTTGTCTAAAGCTATACCTCTGTTATACCAAGCTAAGTAAAAATCGGGTTGGTCTGAGAGGGCTTTGTCCCAAGAGGCGATCGCTTCTGACCATTTTCCTAAATTAAACAGCACTACACCCCGGTCTATCCAGACTTCGTGGAATTCCGGTTGAATTTCTAGTGCTCTGTCGTAAGATGCGATCGCTTCTTCATATTGCTCACCTACAGCCAGTGCTATACCTCGGTAATACCAGTTTTCTTGGTCTTCTGGTTGCAGATTTAAAGCTTGGTCATAACTAGAAATTGCTTCTTTAAGCCATCCTAACTTGAGCAGAGCTAAACCCCGGCTAGACCAAGCTTCTTGATAATCCGGCTTGATTTCTATGGCTTTATCAAACGAGGCGATCGCTTCTTCAAAGTTTCCTAATTCTCCCAGAGTTCCACCATGTTTGTGCCAAGCTTTGTAAAAATCTGGTTTTAGTTCTATGGCTGTTTCGTAAGCTGCGATCGCTTCGGTAAAACGTTCTAAATGAAACAGTGTTAAGCCTCGGTTGAACCAATATTCGTGATAACTTGGCTGAAGTTCTATAGCTTTGTCATAAGAGGCGATCGCTCCTAACAAATCGCCAGTTTTGGCTTGGTGAAGACCTTGGTAAAACCATGCTTGATCTGGCGTAACTGCATTTGATTGATGAGTCTGTCGCTCAATTATACTTGGGGTATTGCCTGTTTGAATTGCCAGATTAGAAGCCAGTTGTTGGACTAAATTCGTACTCTGATCTAACCTCATCCACAACTCATCTAAAGTGTACGCTACATCTGGTTCTAAATTTACCAATGAGTTATCCCAGGTTGGCTCAGTGGGAGTAATGAGATTTGCTGCTTTTGTTGATCTTCTAGTTGGGGTATTCTCTTCTTCGTACCCCCACTTTAGTTCGCCTAAGTTGGTGATTGAATCTTCTTGTGTGGGGACGAGGAAACCTGCTGGTTCTGTAGTTTGGGCATCCTCTTCATACTCCCCTCTTATTTCTTCCAAGTTATCCGTCAATCTTTCCTCAACAGCAGCGTTTTCTGGTGCTGGTGCTACTGTCTTTGCAACTTCATCATATTCCCATAACTGTTCGCCTAAGTTGCGGATCAGTTCTTGCCCAGGAGATGTTGGTAGGATTTCTTCAGGTGCTATGGTTTCGACAACATCATCGTGCTCATCATATTCCCATAACTGTTCGCCCAAGTTCCGGATCAATTCTTGCCCAGGAGAGTTAGACAGGATATCTTCAGGCACATTGGTTTCGACACCATCTTGCGCCTCATCTTCATACTCTATAGGTAGTAAGTTTTCTGTAGGTAAGTTTTGCATCAATAACCGTGTACCAATGTCATAGGCAAGGTCGCCTATTCTACCAACGTCTAATTCACCCAATTGCACCATCCGCGTCGCTAACTGATGATTCGGTGTAGATGAATTTAGCAATGTTTCGCCAAACATCTGCAACCAATCTATCCAGCGCTCAGCCGGAACGCGATTTTCTAATCGCCGCAGATAACTCAATACCCATTGCTGTCCTCGTTCTTGATGCACGCCTTCCAACAACTGGGCAAACAATTGTTCCAGATCCGCATTGGTTAGTTCTGGTAGTGATCTTACGAGCTTGTGCCGCCTTGCACCCTTTAGAGAACGAGTCTGCTTACTGCCAAAGGGGCGCTTCCAATATCTATTAAGCCAATGCAATAGCCGCCTGAGCATCTGCCGCACTCTTGGATTTTGTTTCTCCTAGATTGTAGCCATCGTTGTGTTAAAAAAATCATGAATTACGTAAAAACCCACTATATATGGACAACGCTGTCATCATAACTAGCAAAAAATACACAAAACTTAACTAGTAGTCGCCTTGGAGTAGGGGGAGTAGGAGAACAAGGGAAAAAGAAATACTGCTGTTGACTGATGACTGATGACTGTTGACTGTTGACTGTTGACTGTTGACTGTTGACTGTTGACTGATGACTGTTGACTGATGACTGTTGACTGTTGACTGTTGACTGTTGACTGTTGACTGTTAACTGATTTGGTCAAGTTTCTGTTTGCTCTGTATTTGATTGACCAGCAGTATAAAACTGATTCAACAATGCATCGACAATAATTTGTGGATCATCTGTCTCAATTGCCAGTTGTTGGGCCATCTGCTGGCGTAAGTTCTCATCTTGCTGCAACATCAAAAATAACTCTTCTAGGGTGACGCTTTGGTATTCTTCCTCCGGGGGGTTTTCTGTGCCATTTATTTCTGTGACTACTGGGGAGGTTTCTTCAAGCGGCATCATACTGAGATGATCCGGGCCTTCGTATTCCCAAATTGGTTCGCTTTGATTACGCGTCAGCATTTGCATCCCAATATCATAAGCAACGTCTCCGATTTCGCCGATACCCAACTCGCCCAGTTGCACCAACCGCGCAGCTATCTCATTATTAGGTGTTGGTGATGCTAGCAATCTTTCACCAAAGCGCCGTAACCACTCGACCCAGCGTTCAGTTGGAATGCGATGTTCAATATTATGCAGCCACTTCAGTGCCCACGCTTGCCCTCTTGCCTGATGTACTCCTTGTAGAAGTTCATTGAAGAGAAATTCCAAATCTGTATCAGTTAGAGGTGGTGCTGGTTGTTTTTGCACATCCATCCTAACTTTCGAGGCAGTCTGTTTTTTACCAAACAAGCGTTGAAAAAGTCTTTTGAGCCACTGAACTAGCCGCCTGAGCATTTGCTGCACCATTGAGTATTGCTTACCCTAAGATTGTAGCGATCGCAATGTATCATAACCTTACTCCCATCAATAAAATGTGTAGACGGGAATTTCCTGATCTCTTCTAGAGTATGACAACATCTACAAAGCAGCGCCAACTGAGTATATTTATAGCGGCAGACTTCTGATGGAATTAGTTAAAATAGTTAAATACCAAACTCGACTCGGTGCTACTAATCAACGTTAAAAGGCATTGAAGTCCATTTCTCCATGTCTTACGAACCCCTGCACCACAAGTATCGCCCCAAGAGTTTTGCTGAACTGGTGGGCCAAGAAGCGATCGCTACCACCCTCACCAACGCAATTCGTACAGCTAAAATCGCCCCTGCTTATTTGTTCACTGGCCCAAGAGGTACAGGGAAAACTTCTAGCGCCCGCATTCTTGCCAAATCTCTCAATTGTTTGAAAAGTGACAAGCCCACTGCTGAACCCTGCGGCGTGTGTGATGTTTGTCAGGGAATCACCAAGGGTTACTCCCTAGATGTCATTGAAATTGATGCCGCTAGTAACACTGGTGTCGATAATATCCGCGAACTGATTGAAAAGGCGCAGTTTGCTCCTGTGCAGTGTCGCTACAAAGTTTATGTAGTGGATGAATGCCACATGCTCAGTACTCAGGCGTTCAATGCGCTACTAAAAACACTAGAAGAACCACCGAAACATGTAGTTTTTGTCTTGGCAACAACTGATCCACAGCGAGTTTTACCAACTATTATTTCGCGTTGTCAGCGGTTTGATTTTAGACGCATTCAATTAGAGGCGATGGTGAGACATTTAAGCACCATCGCCCTTAAAGAAAACATTACTATTTCGCCTGACGCTGTTACCTTGGTAGCCCAAATTGCTCAGGGAGGATTGCGCGATGCTGAAAGTCTACTCGATCAATTAGCTTTGTTATCGGGTGAGGTGACACCAGACCGAGTTTGGGATTTAGTCGGTACGGTAAGCGAACGTGACTTACTAGCACTTTTAGATGCGATCGCTCAAAATAATCCAGAAGCCGTTCTGGACTGCACCCGCAAAATCCTAGATCTTGGTCGAGAACCGTTAACTATTCTTCAAAATCTCGCCACATTCTACCGCGATTTACTGATTGCTCAAACTGCACCTAACCGTCACGATTTAGTTACTTGCACTCGCCAAACCTGGACAGCGCTAGTTGAGTTTGCCCAAAAATTGGACATGAGTACAATTTTGGCGGGACAGCAACACCTCAGAACAGCTGAAGTACAAATTAAAAATACTACCCAGCCACGTTTATGGTTGGAGGTAACATTACTCGGATTGTTACCCAGTGCAACGAATATTCAGCCACAAGCTCCAAGTATCTCACCGCGAGTTAATACACCTGCTGTATCTTCACATCCTCCAGCAGTTGCTAAAAATCACCCAGTCTCTTCTTTACCTTTAAATGAGCCGCAAACAAATCCCAATTCTGCATCCCTCAACCATCATCTAGCAGTTGCCCACAATCACCCTGTAACTTTATCTCTTCCAGATGAGCCGCAAACAAATCACAATGCTGCTAACTCATCACCACAAAGTCTAGAACCTGTATCTGTTCCGCCGCCACCTGCAAGAATTGAACCAGTAACCTCAGAAGTGGTTGAGACATCACAATATGACTTAACTCAAGTTTGGCAACAGGTGCTTAATAATCTCCAGCCAATCTCAAGGCGAGAACTGCTACGTCAAATGTGCCATCTTATTGAGTTTGATGGTGCTGTAGCTTGTATTGCGATTAAACAAGTATGGTATGAAAAAGTTAAATCTGATCTACCGATGATTGTGGCGGCTTTTCAGCAGACTTTCCAACATGAAGTCAAGGTAAATCTGGAAAAAGGAATTTCTTCGACCTCTACCTTAGACAGAAAAGAGCCTCCACCAAAAGACTCTACTCGTGTTCAGCAACCACCTACTCCCAGTTACAAGAGTCAAATCCCGCCTCCAGCACCAGTACCGCAACCAGCCAAGCAAGCATCAACAATAACTGAGCCGATGGCGACAAATGGTGGAAGTGCAATAAAAACTTTGCCGCCAGCGCAACCCCAAACACCCCCTGCCAATTGGGAACCTGACGAAGTAGCGATCGCAGCTCAACGCTTAGCAGAATTTTTCAACGGACAAGTGATCCGCTTCACAGAAGATACCACAGAGTTTTCTGACTCCATGACTACCCCTGAGTGGGCAGAGGAATCAGAATTTGATGACGAGTAACAGGGATTGAGTATTGAGGATGTAAGTATTGGCAAGATTTACCCAGTCCCCAGTCGCCAGTCGCCAGTCCCCAGCCCCTAATTCCCAGTCCCCGTATGCACAGTTTTCACCCATTTCAACCGCTTTGGTCTTACCGACATTCTGGCTGTGGTACTGCTCATAACCAATAACCAGTGCAACATATATAAATTGCCACGTAGTGTCTGAAGCAACAAAAGTAAGTATGTGTAAACCTGGAATTTCTGATCTTGACGTATCCGCTTCAAACCTGTATACATCCCGACCATTGACATAGTGACTGACAAGCCAGTTACGGGAGTGAGCATTGGGGGACGATGCCGGGCGATCGCCATTAATAAATCTGGTACTGTTGCTGTAGGCAAGATATACATAATCAGCATAAACATCAGTAGATCCCAGGTTTTGCGCCCTCCCATACGGTTTTTGAGAATCAAACCCCAGTAATCCAAATAGCGCTGATATCCGCCTTCTGCCCAACGGTTACGCTGATGCCAAAGTGCGATCGCCGTCGTCACTCCTTCTTCTTGCACCGCTGGGTAGAACACACATTCAATATCCCATTTCTCCAAATGTAAGCGGATTGTCAAATCTAAATCATCGGTGATGGTTTCCTCATTCCAACCACCGCAACTATCTAAAGCTGAGCGTCTGACAAATTGACCGTTACCCCGTAGTTCACCGATTCCACCAAGGGCAGTCCGCTGTTGTTGAAACCAGGTATCAAGTGCCATTTCTGCCATTTGACCCTTAGTCCAAAAATTTTCTTTGGCGTTGGCGATCGCTTTTCGCACCTGCACCGCCCCCACCTTTTCTCTTTGAAATAAAGGTATTACTTGTAGTAATAAATCTGGCGTCACTTGGGCATCAGCATCAAACACTGCTATAATGTCGCCTTTTGTCTGGGGGAGTACCTGATTCAACGCCCCCGACTTGCCGCCACTTGCTTCGGCTGAGCGCCTAAGTACCTTCAGTTGGTCGTATTGCTGCTCCAGTTCTGCTAGTAACTGTGGCGTGCTGTCGGTACTTTGATCATCAATTATCCATACTTCGTACTGCCCATCTGGATATTCCAGACTACAGAGATTTTTGACTAATTTAGCAATTACCGCTTCCTCATTTTTTGCTGCCACTAATAAAGAAACATAAGGCAAATCTCCTTGCATTTCTTTAGGATAGTGGCGAGGTCTGGTAAACACTACCACCAAGGCATGAAGTCCTAAGATGGTGGTCAATCCCAAGATAAATATAGAACCCCAAGAAGCTAAATGCAATGCGATCGTGCCACTCCAGACGATTGTCAAAACTAGAGCGGCTTTACGTCTACGACCTTGAAACCGGGATGTTAGAGACACGGTATCTGTCTCTATCATTGACTCCTCATCTACTGATAGGTCAGACAACAAGGAGTTGAGCGGATCAAGCTCTTTATAAGAATCTTTTTCGGGCCAGGAATTCGCTGGCATAGGTTACTTGATGCAAAAAGCAGTATTAGTCTACACCCATAAAGAAGCTATAAATTATCCAACACCAAATTTTGCAACCTTCACAAACTTTTAACCTTTCGTGAGATTGGTGATAATTGTTTACCTCCTAAAATCACGAGAAAACTTATAGAGTCGCCCATTAATTAGGAACTCTGGGATAGGCAAAGTTATAGCAAGGTAGCAGTAGCTTGTCGTTGACATATACGGCAATAACAACACTTATTGCTTTTCAGCAAGGTTTTTAGCGTCATTGCCCCTAGCTTCGATAAAAGCCAATGCAGCCTTATTGTAACCGACATTTTCACATTTCTTAGTAGTAACTTCAGTAATTAATCATTGGTCATTGGATACAGGAGACAGAATTCATTAAATATTCTCTATCCCCTGCCCCCTCTGCTTCCCCTGCTCCCCCTGCTTCCCCTACTCCCCCGCTCCTCCCCACCTGCTGTGTGCAAATACACATTTTTTGGGAACACTATTGAAAACTACTAATATCCCCAGTTGTCAAATAACTTGAGGAATATTCAACAATGTCTATAGAGCAAATCCAGCCAGCTACTCAACAACAAGCTAGTGTCTACTTACCTTACATTCAGGGCGCTAGGCGCAATTTCTTACCTTATGCCATCAGTCTTTATCAAAAAGGTGTGTTGGAAGGGCATCGAAAAATAGAAGCCAGTGAGCATATTCCCTTTGTTGCTACCTGGAATGTTGCTACTCTACCGTCAGACTTAACGCGTTGCCGAGTTCAGTTTGATGGTAATGCTGACCTAAATTACGAACTGATGATGGCTAGTTTCGAGTTTATTAATTTTTTAATTGAACTTATGGACAATTATAAGCGCCATCGCATAACTGATTTTTCACAAGGGTTTTATCGCAAACTACTGCGTATAGAAGAATAAGAGAATAGGATACAGGTTATAGAGAACAGATTATTTCCGAACATCTGTAATCTGTAACCTCTCAACGAACTTTAATTCCTGTGATTTATCATTATTTAAAAAAGTAATACAAGATTACTTTTTTAAGTAGTTATGGAAGAACTCAAAAGTTTTTTTGGTGTATGGTGTTTGCTGCTGGACTTAGTTTGTTAAAAAATTGTAATAAAGCATCTACAGAACAAAGAGTAATAAACAGCTATAAATACATTACTTTAAGGTTTAGCAGATTTAATAGTTATACTGCGAGTCCTCGGTCGGGGTGAGAGCGCAAGGCAAGTTTGTTGATATTCAGGAAAGAAACACCATGACTGCAACAGTTGAAACTCAGATTATCAACGTCGAAGAACGGCTTAGGCAGGCAATGCTTGCTTCTAATGTAAACGTTTTGAATGAACTACTAGCCCCCGAAGTTATCTTCACCAATCATCTTGGAAAATTATTAGGAAAACAAGATGATCTAGCCGCTCATGAATCTGGTTTGATTAAAATACACGAGTTGAAACCTTCTGAGCAGCATATTCAAATACATGGAGAGGTGGCGATCGTTTCAGTCCGAATGCAATTGTCTGGTAATTATAATGGCAGCCCTGCAAATGGTGACTTTCGTTTCACACGAGTTTGGGCTGTCTCTTCGAGCGGAACTTGGCACATCGTTGCTGCCCATATAGGTATGGTGGCTTAAACATTGGGAAATTCTGAAGCGATCGCTTTGTTGATCAATGAAAGTTCGATTTTACTCTCGGTTGGCATCAAAGACCACGGTGATGCCAGTAATAACATTGGATATTTCCCTTACTGAAAATAGCTCCTAGGAAACCTCACTTTATGAGAGCAGAAGGCTTTCGTCAGAACAAACTAGAATTAGTAAACACCGAACTGGGTTCTTCTGACTTTTGAAATTAGGAGTGCATGTGTGCCAAAATCCCCTAAATATTTGCTGATTGGATCAACCGAGACTTACAGCGGTAAATCTGCAACTGTTCTGGGTTTGTCTCATCAGCTACAGCAAAAAGGACTGGACATTGCTTACGGTAAACCGTTAGGTACTTGTTTAGATGCATCTGATGGAAGCGTAATTGAGGAAGATGTCCAGTTCATTGCTTCTAGTCTCAATCTGCCGGAAAACCGCATTGCACCCACAATGTTGGCTTTGAATGAAGCCAATGTGCAAAAACGCTTATACGGCGAAGACAAAACCGATTATCAGCAGTCCCTCATTCGACAATATTTGCAAATGTGCCGAGGAGATTTGGTCTTGCTAGAGGGGCCTGGCGATTTGTCAGAAGGCAATTTGTTTGACTTGTCTTTACTGCAAGTAGCTGAGGTATTAGATGCTGCTGTGCTTTTAGTAGCCCGTTACAAATCGCTGCTTTCAGTTGAGGCGCTATTATCTGCTAAACAGCGTGTGGGCGATCGCTTAATTGGTGTTGTCATCAATGATATCCCCACCAAACAACTAGAAGCTGTTGACACTCTCTTGCGCCCGTTTTTGGAACAGCAGGGTATTCCTGTGCTGGCAATGTTGCCAAACAGCGATTTACTGCGCAGCGTCAGCGTTGGCGAACTGGTAAAGCAGTTAAATGCCGATGTTCTGTGTCGCAACGATCGCTTGGATTTGATGGTCGAAAGTCTGGCAATTGGCGCGATGAATGTCAACTCTGCTGTCAAGTATTTCCGTAAACGTCGGAATATGGCAGTGGTGACAGGAGGCGATCGGGTGGAAATTCAGCAAGCTGCTTTAGAAACTTCTACCCAATGCCTGATCCTCACCGGACAACTACCACCTCCCCCATTCATTCTCAGTCGTGCTGAAGAACTAGAAATCCCCATTTTGTCTGTTGACCTCGATACCCTCACCACTGTAGAAATCGTTGATCGCACTTTTGGTCAAGTGCGTGTCCACGAACCGATTAAGGTTCAGTGCATTCACCAGTTGATGAGTGAGCATTTTGACATTGATCGCCTGTTATCTAAACTCGGTTTAACTCCCGCAGCAGCTTTGCCTTAACTCAATTAACTCAAACAATTGCGAGCATCCATGCTCAGATACCAGAAGGCTCTGTTGGTGGTGAGGGTACACCTGGCACGTTGTCACCTCCCAGGCGACGGCGTGCTGTCTCTTTCCGCCCCATAGCTGGAACGTGCTTAGTTGCAGCAGCTAATCCAAAAACAGGCATATTTCCATAAATCGCCTTATATCTTCCCGGCTCGATTAAATAAGTTTCGTGCCAAATACCGACACTGCCATCGACACCAATAGCTTGATTAAACCTTTGCCAAGCTTTTAGATGTGGGTCTGATGGATTTCTAGCAAAACGCTCCAAATCCTCGAACGATCGCCAATATTGAATCAGTCCCACCCCTCGCCAGTAGATAAATGTTTCTCCCCCTAGAAATCCTTTGTCTGGATTCTGTTGAAGGCTGCGTAGCATGGGTGACATCGCTCTGGCTGTAGGAACCCATTTGGAGAAAGCAAAAAATTTATTGATTCGCATACCAATGAGAAACACAACAAAAGGTTCGTCAATCTCGGCGGTAAATCGTCCTGGTATTACTTGAGACATATACTGTTAACTCTTTACTGTTGTAAGTTATTGTGCAATTAGTTGCATACAAAATAATATTATGCAATTAGTTGCATACGTCAAGTAGTGAATTAAAAATTATGGCTTTAGCGCACGCAATACTGGCTGCTCTGATTGAAGCTCCATGTAGTGGGTATGATTTAGCAAAGCGATTCGATGGCTCTGTAGGCTTTTTCTGGTCAGCAAGTCACCAGCAGATTTATCGGGAGTTGTCGAAGCTAGAAGATCAAGAGTGGATCAGTTCTGAGACGATTCTCCAAGCAGCACGCCCAGATAAAAAGCTCTACAGGGTTACAGACTTGGGAGTACAGCAACTAAAAGAGTGGATTGCTCAACCTTGTGAACCCACACCAATTAAAGATGATTTACTTGTTAAAATCTTTGCTGGGTATGTTGCTCCTAGCCAGATGATCTTGGCGGAGCTAGAGCATCATCAAAAAGCCCACCAAGAAAAATTGTCTACTTACAAAGATTTAGAACAGCGTTATTTTCAGAATCCACAAGAACTACCAGAATCCACAAAATTTCGCTATCTAACTCTCCTAAATGGCATTACTTATGAAACGTATTGGCTGGCTTGGTGCAACCAAGCAATCGAGTTACTTAGCGAAACAATCGAGAAAATGTAGTATCGTTTAACTCAAATTGGCTTCGTACCTACACGCTGTTTGGTAAAATATCTGGGTCGTTTAATCTGATTATGTTCATCATTGAGCCAGTCAATAGACCTCATTAACCTCGATACATTAGCGCAAGAACTAGCGACAATCCAGCAAACAGGTTCTAAACGAATTGCTTTGCTGGGTTCTCGCCATGTGCCGATTACGCATCAGAATTTGATTGAAATGATGACCTATGCCCTTGTTTTGTCAGGGAATCGGGTCATTACCTCTGGAGCTATCGGTACTAATTCAGCTGCCATCAAGGGAGCAATGCGGGCTGATGCCAATTTGTTAACAGTAATCCTACCCCAAAGCTTGGAACGCCAGCCTTTGGAATCGCGCCAGCAACTAGAACAGGTAATGCATCTAGTAGAAAATCCTAGTAATGATAATCTGTCCCTTGCTGAAGCTAGTTACCTGTGCAATAAGGAAATTGTCTCGCGTTGCCAGCAACTAATCTGCTTTGCATTTCACGACAGTCGTACTCTGTTGCAAACTTGCCAAGATGCAGAAGAACAAAGAAAAGTGGTGACATTGTTTTATTTTGATTAGTCATTTGTCATTTGTCTTCTCTTTAAAAGTTTTGATCCGAGAAAGCCTCGGTTCAAACTTTTCGCTTTGTCTTACCCTGCGGGAAGCCGCTGGTGTGTCTATGTGTTTGACCAATGACAATGACTAGTGATTAATAACTAATGACTAATAACTAATGATAATTTTTTTGTATTCTATTGCTGCTGCTGCCGTTTTGATATACATACCATTTTTGGTAGTAGGTTATGCCCGTGCGCGTACTGGATATGATACTTCTGCCCCTCGCGCAATGTTTGATAAATTGCCACCATACGCTCAACGAGCTACTTGGGCACATCAGAACTCCTTTGAAGCATTTATGATCTTTGCCGCAGCTGCATTAATGGCTTATGTAACGAGTGTAAATTCTTCTACAGCAGCCGTGGCTGCGATCGCCTTTGTTGCAGCTCGCTTGTTATACTCGATTTTTTATATTGTGAATATACCCCTTTTGCGATCGCTCATGTTTGCCATTGGCTCCCTTAGCTCTGGCACTCTCATCTTTTTGAGCATCATCCAAGCCACTAGATAATTGGGGACTGGGGAATGGGGAATGGGGAATGGGATTATTCCTAACGCCTATTTCTAGTCCCTATTCAAAATCCAACATCTAAAATAATCCAACATTTGCTATGGCTTCTACTTATTCCTTTGACATTGTGAGCGACTTTGACCGACAAGAATTGGTTAACGCTGTTGACCAAGTTGTGCGTGATATCAAAGGTCGTTACGACCTCAAAGATACTCAAACTACTGTCGAGTTAGCTGAACAAAGTATTAATGTTAGCACCGACAGCGAGTTTACCTTAGAGTCTGTCCACAACATCCTGCGGGAAAAAGCCGCCAAACGCAATCTCTCCCAAAAAATCTTTGATTTTGGCAAAGTTGAATCAGCCAGCGGGAACCGCGTACGTCAAGAAATCAAACTCAAAAAAGGTATCAGCCAGGAAATCGCTAAGCAAATTTCCAAATTGATTCGCGACGAATTCAAAAAGGTACAAGCCTCAATTCAAGGTGATGCTGTGCGGGTTTCTGCCAAAGATAAAGATGACTTACAAACTGTCATCCAGCGGCTAAAGCAAGAAGACTATCCTGTTGCTTTGCAATTTACAAATTATCGTTAAAAAATTTGTACGGTGGGCACTTCCCCACCAATTCCATCAATTAACAGTCAACAGTCAACAGTCAACAGAATTGGGTTTAAAGAGAACCACTAAAGGGGCAACTACTTCCAACTAAAAACTAATAACCCAAAGTCGATTAGTGGTATGCGCTATCTAGCGGGTTTAAATCCCCCAACATCCGCCGTCAGGACTGATAACTGTTTACTGTTTACTGTTTACTGTTTACTGTTTACTGATTTAATTATGCCTTTGCACCAATACTCTTTTGAAATGCCGGACGCTCAGACATTCGCCGGATATAGTTCAACACGGCTGGGTAAGAACTGAGGTCTAGCTTCAGCATGATGGGAATGTAACTCAAGATAGACCCCACTGCCACATCGGCAACTGTGAATTCATTACCCAGTACAAAAGGTTGCCGCCCAAGAACTTCATTTAACGGAGTCAATAAAATGGGCATCTCTCGCTCCCGATTTGCTTCGGTAAAAATTCCTGGGCCAAGAGTAGCATTGGCAAACAATACCCACTGAGAAAATACAGCCCGCTCCTCTGGCGAAACTGGCTTACCATACTTATCTGCTAGATACAACAAAATTGCTCCTGATTCCCAAAGTTTAAAGTCTCCATCAACAATTGCTGGAACTTTACCAATGGGGTTAATTGCCAAATACTCAGGTTGCCGATGTTCACCTGCTTGCATATCGAGCTTGACAAATTCGTAAGGAACTTCTAGTTCCTCTAAATACCAGTGAACAATTGATGCGCGACTACGAGCGCCGCCATATAGTTTCAGCATAATTACTTACGACTAAAGAACTTTGTGAGTGTGGGAATGCTGCTTAATGTTGTCTTCTTTAGTGACAACTCTAGCAGCATTTAGTACTCGTTTGCGCTCAATAGAATACTTAAACTTAGTGTAGGTTGTACCCAAGGGAATCAGAGATTTTGCTGATTCACGACGCTTGTATGTACGAGCCGCTGCAAAGGCTCTTGATACAAATTCTTCCCCGAACTGAGCCGACTCTGGAAAACCATCTGGTAAGCACAATGTATCGCTGTCTAGCACATCTCCCAAAGTTGTTGCAAAAGCCAGCTTATAGGACGTAGGAATGCCCTTTAACAGTGCTTCCAAAGCTGCGGAGGGAATAGGTTCTATAACTTCGATTTGATGAACTTCTCCATCTTCCTTGACGAAGCATGTTGCTAAGCCGATCGCAATATAATCATCAGCGGCTAGATCGGGGGCATTGGGATAAGAAATTGTAGTTGTCATCAGAAAAATTAGTAACTTGGTTTAACTAGTGTGGTTGAGAAGGCTAGGGAAAGCACAGAGATAGTTTTTGCATTCTCCGTGTTCCCTTGCCTTTGTGTTCTCTTTGCAATCACTAATGAACGGCTTGTTGGCATTCTACCAAGTTGTCGCTCTTACTAATTGACTAGTCTTTAAGGTTGATATTTGCTATTTCTGGAATTCAACTTGGGGATGAAGTATCTATTACTAGGTTGGAGGATCAATTGTTTATGTGCGGCAAAGACCTTCACTAGTTTGAGCTTAAAGTCAGTATTGAGATAGGTTTTAAGTAATGATAAATACTTTATAAGTTTAATAGAGTGGCAAAACCACCATCAAAAAACTACAGTTTGATTTCACAGAGTAGGCAAATCAGGCGAGATAATATGAATAGTCACTCATTTTTAGCTTCTGGTGCCCCGCAAAGTGACCGTTATGAATTTGTTATAAATAGTACAGCTAATACTCAAAAACATGAAGCAAAAAGTAGCGGCGAATCTGCTTCAAAAGACAGTTACTTACGCTCTTGTGCTTTGAAGTCAGCTCAACAAGGAGATTATACTGAAGCGATCGCCCTCCTAAACCAACTAATTCACCGCCGTCCTCACAATGCTGTTGATTATAACAACCGCGGACTGATTTATTTTCAAAGTGGTGAAACACAAAAAGCGTTTTGTGACTACAATACCGCACTACAACTCAATCCCAAGTTAGCTAGTGCTTATAATAATCGAGCAAATTACTACGCAGCCTGCGGGGAATTAGCAGCAGCAATCGCCGACTACGATCAGGCGATAGATTTGAATCCTAGCCATGTTCGGGCTTGGATTAACCGAGGTATTACCTTACGTGACTTAGGGCAATACGAAGAGGCTATTGATAATTTTGAGATAGCACTGCTTTTTGGTCAATTAGAAGCTCATATTTGGGCAGAACGCGGTAGGACTTATCATCTTTGGGGTGACTGGAATTTTGCGATCGCTGATTATCATCGCGCCCTTACTCAACTGTCCTGCGCTGACAACAGTAGGGATGTTACTAGTTATCGCTTGCACTTACAACTCGAAAATTGGCTCAACGAACTACTATCTCCTCAGCATTCCAACTCGTAGATTAACTCTTTTAAGCATTCAAGATTCAAAAAAGTGATTCTTTATTTTGGATTTTAAATTGGAGATAAGTCTGAGCCGCACTTATACAGAGAAGCAAGCTTGGCGGACACGGCTTAAGTGCGCCTATTAATTCTGAACTTCAGCAAGATAGCGACGCTGTATCGCTCATGGCTAATAAATGAAACCTGCATAGCTACTCAAAAATTAGCTACTAACTATTGCTTATTAGCACTCGTATAAATTATTTCATGTTATACATAGCCAAAATCACAAAAACCTAAACAACTTTAAATTAAAATTTAATATTTTCTTTAGGGTGATGATGTTGATTCAATTTCTGTCGTCTCTTTAGGAAAAGCAATCCGACGCTGATTAGGGTCGAAACGGTAGCTCTGTTCTTGCATAATACTTTTAGCCTGATGCGGATCAAAGTTACGGCTAAATTGCGCTTGCAAATTATTCACACGTCCCTCCATCAGCTTGACTTCAGTCTGAATTTCTCGCAACTTGTCTTGCTGTAACCAGTGATAAGGTAAAAGTTGTGCTAGAGCAGACGCCGCTGCTGCTGTAATTACAAGGTTAACCGCTATCTTGGCTGTACCTTCGAGTGCCATCACTTGGTAAGAACGTTGACGAAGGTGGCGCTTTGGTCGAGGGACAACCCGGCGTTTTTGTATAGGTTTTAGTGGGGGTCTGGACGGTTGAATCGCGTTCATGATGCTAAAAAAAGCCTCTTTGAGTGAAGGGAAGCACGGTAAAAAGCACCCTGGCACTAATTACTGCTTGATTTAGCAGCCATATTACTTCATTTTTTGGAAATTGCTACACGTAGCGCATGATTTTAAAAAGAACCTGGCCTACGTACGTGCAAGTTTTTCAGCATAACTCACGACATAAAGCCACAAGTATCTGGATGCACCCCGTACTGCCAGGATGATTGGTTTTATAACCGTTTTACATTGGACGTTATTTGTAAAGTTCTGTAGCTAACCGCCAAGCTAAAACTCCTGGGATCAGCGCCACAACTAAAGCGATGTACACTTGAGTATCTGATATGGAAGACACTTGAGCGAGGTACAAAGTATCTAAAATAGGCATGGTTTGAAACCTCCTAAACTGAATAGATTTTGAACAGTTCGTTTACTACTTTTCCTTGTTTTGCCAAGATTGTGGAATATCTTGTTACAAGATGCAACAAAAGCAGTTATTTAATCTGTAGTCACTAGTTATTCTTTATTAGCAAAATTTATCAAACTCATGGATATGTATTTGGGTATCGACTTCGGAACGTCTGGCGCACGCGGTATAGTGATTGACGATGAAGCTTGTATCCAGATTGAGGTACGTTACGCCTTCGAGGATTCACCTATCTGTGACATGCCAGATTCTTGGCAGAAAGCTTTATTTGAGCTTCTAGAACAAATACCGAAAGAATTGCGGCGAGAAATTAGGGCGATCGCAATTAATGGTACATCCTCTACAGTGTTGGTATGCGATGCTGTTGGTAAGCCTGTAGATGCCCCACTGTTGTATAACGATGCGCGGGGTTCATCTATGCTAGAGCAGTTGAGGAGCGTAGCACCCCCCAATCATAACGTATTGAGCGCCACCTCCAGCCTTGTCAAGCTTTTATGGATGAGGCAATTACCCTCTTTTAACAACGCTAAATATTTTCTACATCAAGCCGACTGGCTGGCGTTTCTTTTGCATGGGTATTTAGGCATTAGCGACTACCACAATGCTTTAAAGCTGGGTTATGACGTGGAACAGTTAAAATATCCAGAATGGCTGGAAAAGATGCAACTATCAATTCAGCTACCTAAAGTTTTACCTCCTGGTACTCCAATTAGTGAAGTGCGCCCTGAAATTGCAGCTAATTTTGGTTTGCGTCATGATTGCCTGGTATGTGCTGGTACGACTGATAGTATTGCCGCTTTTCTAGCCAGTGGTGCAATATTGCCTGGTGAAGCAGTGACTTCCCTAGGCTCAACGTTGGTACTAAAACTTTTGAGTCATACTCGCATAGAAGATGCGCGATATGGAATTTACAGTCATCGACTAGGTGATTTGTGGCTCGCTGGTGGTGCTTCTAATACAGGAGGTGCAGTGCTCAAGCAATTTTTTAGTAATGCTGAGTTAGAAAGCCTTAGCCATGAAATTGATGGATCAAAAGCCAGCGAGTTAGATTATTATCCACTGTTGAAAGTAGGCGATCGCTTTCCGATTAACAACCCAAATCTGCCCCCACGCTTGGAACCACGCCCAGACAATCCGATTAAATTTCTGCATGGTTTGCTGGAAAGCATCGCCCGCATAGAGACACGCGGGTATGAATTATTACAAAAAATGGGCGCTGACAAATTGACCCGTGTTTATACAGCTGGGGGTGGCGCGGCAAATGACACTTGGACTGCAATTAGGGCACGTCATTTACAAGTTCCTGTAGTAGCGTCGATTTATACAGAAGCGGCTTATGGAACGGCGCTGTTGGCAATGCGGAGTGTAGAGAAATAAGTGCTGAGTCAGAAGTAGTAGCTTTTTCAGGTGGGTAAAAATCCTAAAAAAATTTAGTAAATTTTGGGCTTTTCACCTTTGTGTCTTGATGCCTTGGTGGTTCAAAAGTCAATTTTTCAACCACTAGGACACAAATATCTGAATATTTCACCAAAACATTGTGTCGCTTGCCCACTACCGCAACATAAATCTAAAATCTGAGTATGTGAGTGAATCGTTAAGCCTTGTAAAGCTAGTTTCCGAAAACGAGCTTCACCACCTACAATTAAGTCTGCTAAACCTGAGATCACATCATATAACCACTGATATTGGTAACTCCAGTCTCTTAGAACTGTTGCCATTGTATCTTGCCTCCCCGTTTAACTTTATTTAATAAAGATATATTGTTAACATTAGTAAAAAAGCTGATAAGATTTGGGGAAAACAATTGCTATGGGTCGTGTAGGCGTCTTATTACTCAATCTCGGTGGCCCCGACAAATTAGAGGATGTCGGGCCGTTTTTGTATAACCTATTTTCCGATCCGGAAATTATTCGCCTACCATTTCGCTGGTTGCAAAAACCCTTAGCTTGGTTCATTGCCTCGCGGCGAACCAAAACATCCCAAGAAAACTATAAGCAAATCGGCGGCGGCTCTCCACTACGAAGGATTACAGAAGCGCAAGGAGAAGCCCTGAAGGAACAGTTAAGTGATTTGGGACAAGAAGCCAATATTTACGTGGGAATGCGTTATTGGCATCCCTATACCGAAGAAGCGATCGCTCAACTTACCCAAGATAACATCGAACATTTGGTGATTCTGCCACTGTACCCCCAATTTTCCATTAGTACTAGTGGTTCTAGCTTCCGACTTTTAGAAAAACTTTGGCAAGAAGACCCCAAACTTCAACGCATTGAATACACCGTCATTCCTTCTTGGTACAAACAACCAGGTTATCTGCAAGCTATGGCGGAACTCGTAGCTCAAGAACTTGATCAGTTTCCTAATCCTGATCAGGTTCATATCTTTTTCAGCGCTCACGGCGTTCCCAAGAGCTATGTTGAAGAAGCAGGCGACCCCTACCAGCAAGAAATTGAGGAATGTACTGCCCTGATTATGCAGACCCTCAATCGCCCCAATGCCCACACCTTGGCTTATCAAAGTCGCGTCGGGCCAGTCGAATGGCTCCAACCCTATACCGAGGACGCGCTCAAAGAATTAGGCGCACAAGGTGTAAAAGATTTAGTTGTCGTCCCTATTAGTTTTGTCTCAGAGCACATTGAGACACTACAAGAAATTGATATTGAGTATCGGGAAGTAGCTGAAGAATCAGGAATTCACAACTTCCGTCGCGTACCTGCTCCTAACACCCATCCAGTATTCATTAATGCACTAGCAGATTTAGTAATTGATGCGCTGAAAAATCCCAGTTTCAAGCTTTCCCAAGCCGCTCAAATGAAGAAAAGGGTAAAAATGTACCCCCAAGAGCGTTGGGAATGGGGTCTGACTACTAGCGCTGAAGTCTGGAATGGTCGGATTGCCATGCTAGGTTTTATTGCTTTGATTATCGAGCTGATTACCGGTCAAGGTTTGCTGCACATGATCGGAATCTTGCAGTAGGGGATTGGATATTAGGTATTAGGGACTGAGAAAGAAGCAAGGAATCAAAGTAGAGGAGAAAAGAGATGATCCTTGACCTTTGACTGTTGACTCCTTTCCCCTAGTCCCCAGTCTCTAGTCTCCTACCTTTGTGATACCAGTCATACCACTGCTTAGCGCTACGAACTGCAAACCACAGAAGGATTAAAGCAATTAATCCTCCTTGCCAAGGAGCATCAAAAGCAAAAAGTACTAGAGCAACGCCCAAGCTATCTTGAAGGAAGACTGCCCACAAAGGTAAGCCACGCAAGCGATAAAACCAACCAACTTGAACTAGCTGGAGTACCAAAGCTAACAAACCCCCAACACAGGCAATTAGCCAGTTTGGCGTTGCTGTTGCCGAGGCTACTGCTAATCCCATGATTGCCCCTGCTAAGGGAGATAATAATAATTGAACCAGTTGTACTACTCTCTGCCACATTGGCTTTTTTGAAGCAAATAGTTCAACTAACGACCAACTGGTAAGAAAGCCCAGCAAAACTGGTGGGTAAATATGAGATAAAATTGGAAGCGACCAAAAGTTATTGCCCTGCAACAGTCCAATGATCAGCAGAGGTATGCCTATTCTCATTCCTGCTGCCGCAGAAGCAGAAAGTGTGGCTAGGATTTCAATCATCAAGGCATCCCAAGAGCTAATAAATAAGCCAAGATTTGTTATTTATACTACCCATTGCTTGTAATTTTTACAGCACAAATTAAGATATTTAGCAATGCAATACTAAATACTTTTAGTAACTTTACATATATCGTTTAACCAACACTTGCGTATTCTTTTATCAGTTAACAGTAAACGGTAAACAGTAAACATAATTGGGTTTAAGGAGAACAACTAAGGGGATGAGTACTTTTAACTCAAAACTAATAACCTAAAGCCGATTAGTGGCAGGCACTATCTGGCGGGTTTAAATCCCCCAACTGTTTAGTGTTTACTGTTCACTGTTTACTGATTTAAATTCCTAGTCTTTTATAAACCTCTTCTAAATGCCGTAAATGTTGCTGAGGGTCAAAACACAACTCTATTTCTGCTGGGGACAACTTTTGGGTAACACGCGGGTCTTTATTAATCAAGTCCTGGAAATTGCCTTCTGGCTTGTTCCAAGCGGCATGAGCATTTTCTTGGACGATCGCATAAGCCTGTTCGCGGCTGCTTCCCTTGTCTATCAAGGCAAGTAGCACTTTCTGGCTGAACACGACGCCACCGTAGCAGTTGAGATTTCGTTCCATGTTCTCAGGATAGACCAACAAGTTTTTCACCAAGTCGGTTATTTCTACCAACATAAAGTGGGTCAGAATGCAAGCATCTGGCAAAATCACCCGTTCTACAGAACTGTGAGAAATGTCCCTCTCATGCCAAAGTGCGACATTTTCTAAAGCTGCACCGGCATGACTTCTGACAAGTCGCGCCATTCCCGTTAACCGTTCGGAACGGATGGGGTTGCGCTTGTGTGGCATTGCACTAGAGCCTTTTTGACCTTTAGCGAAGAATTCTTCAACTTCCAAAACGTCTGTTTTTTGCAAATTACGAATTTCTACAGCAAAGCGTTCAATGGATGCCGCGACTAAGGCTAATTGTTGCACGTAGTCGGCATGGCGATCGCGGGAGATAACTTGTGTTGAGGCCGTATCGGGTTTGAGTCCGAGTTTTTGGCAGGCGATCGCTTCTACACGTGGTTCAACGTTGGCATAGGTTCCTACTGCACCAGAAATCTTACCCACCGCAATAGTTTCGCGCAGAATTTTCAAGCGTTCTTGGTTTCGCAACACTTCTGCCAACCATCCAGCCAGCTTAAAACCAAAGGTGATAGGTTCAGCGTGAATTCCATGCGATCGGCCAGTCATCACCGTATGACGATGTTCCTGTGCCTTGTGGCGAATTGCCTCAATCAAATCTTCTAGGCGTTGCAATAAAACATCCAGACTGGCAACCAATTGCAGTCCTAAAGCCGTATCCAGCACATCCGAACTGGTTAAACCTAGATGAATATAGCGTCCTGCTTCACCCACATATTCATTGACATTTGTCAAGAAAGCAATGACATCGTGGCGGACTTCAGCCTCAATTTCTAACACCCGTTTTGGGTCAAAATCTGCCTTGGCCTTAATTTCCTCAACCGCCTGAGATGGAATGTAACCTAGTTCAGCCTGAGCTTCACAAACAGCAATCTCTACTTGCAGCCAGGTTTTTAGCTTATAGGCTTCACTCCACAGATTACCCATTTCGGGCAAAGTATAACGCTCAATCACAGTTCGGCACAGAATACAACCGTCATATTTTACAGTCTAATTAATGTACATCAATTTTTTAACTCTGCTTTTTGCTCAGCTGTAGAACTACTTTTTAAACCAGATGTGATGATACTAATGCTACCATCAGCTTCCATGTATGCGAATTTTACCTCAGCTAAAAATTCCACACCTTGCTGACGTAACTTGCTCATCAACTCATCTTCGGTGATCAATTCTTTTTGCAGATGGCGCTCAATCATCCGACCATTTTTTACTAGCAACAGTGGTGGCTGATTAAGGAAACGCTGAAACTGGGGAAGTTTATAGCCTAACCAGTTAAGTAAGTAACTCCAGAAAATCACAGTTCCTACTAAGATAGCGCCTTCTGTAATTGATGTATAGTTACTAGCCATTGCGTTTTGGGCAGCTTCAGCAAATAGTACAACTACGAGTAAGTCAGTAATTCCTAGGGTTCCTAGTTGTCGGCTAGGAAGCATACGTAGCACTGAGAACAGCGCCAAGTAGACTAACGACCCGCGTATAATTAACTCAAAGACGCTGATGCTAGGAATAAAGATAGCCTGCCAATCAATAAACAACCATTTTTCCATTAGTGATTATTTTATTCATTCTTGAATAAAGTTTTGGCCAAAATCCGGAATAAGATTATCTGTGATTTGCTCAGATAACTAAATTTTGCAATATTTTAAATCATTGAATATCTACCAACTAGGTAAACATAAATATCTAGCATTTAGTCATTAAAATCTCTGATTTTTCCTTTTTTCTTTTAAACGCTTGGGTTTGCGAAAATACCGGATTAAGCGATTAATCAAGCTAGAAGATGGCTTTTTATTAGAAGAGGGCTGTACCTTTTGATTATGATCATTGGGTTTATTATTACCAGAAAGAGGCATGGCATTCTTATTTGGGACTATGCCACTTCCGTATCTTCTGGCATACACTTGAGTAAATTCTGCACCGAAGAAAAGAATCTGCGCGGCGTAGTTAACCCAGGCTAAGATCACCACCAGTGAGCCAGCTGCACCGTAGGTTGAGCCAAAACTACCATTACCTAGATATTGCCCTAATAAAAATCTGCCGATAGAGAATAAAATTGAAGTAATAACAGATCCAATTAAAACATCACTCCAAGTAATTTTGACATCTGGCAGAACTTTGAATATTGACCCGAACAGCAATGTAGTTATAGCAAAGGAAAGGATAAAGTTGACTATCTGCCAGATGAAATCGACACCAGGTATCATGTTGCTAAAGTATGTCACCAGCGCTGTTAATGCTGTACTAATTACTAGTGATACTAGAAGTAAAAAGCCAATACCTATAACCATTGCGAATGATAAAAAGCGTTGGCGAAAGATGTTGAGAATACCGCGTCCAGGTTTAGGTTTTACTTCCCAAATTGTGTTAAGAGAATCTTGCAACTCGGTAAATAAGCCAGTAGCACCCAATATCAGAACTAAAAAACTAATGATAGAGGCGATCGCGCCTGTTTGTGGTTTGTTAGCATTTTGGATGGCTGCTTCAATAAACTCTGCCCCCTCTCTACCAATTAAACCTTGAATTTGTCCGACGATTTGACCCCTGGCTGCTTCTTCTCCAAATACTGCGCCTGCGA
Source organism: Komarekiella delphini-convector SJRDD-AB1 (assembly GCF_014831675.1). Taxonomy (GTDB): domain Bacteria; phylum Cyanobacteriota; class Cyanobacteriia; order Cyanobacteriales; family Nostocaceae; genus Komarekiella. The sequence goes on from NZ_VJXY01000027.1 coordinate 110,413, forward strand.
TCGCAATTACAATAATCAGCAACGGCGCAATAGAAAAAATCGTGTAATAAGCTAATGCTGCCGCTAACCGTGAGGCTTTATCCTCATTCCATTCCTTAAACGTCTCTTGTAACAATTTCCAAATCGCCTGCAAATTCATCCAGTCAGTCTCCTTCTCAGGGAATGTCGCTTACTTCCTGATATATTGGATACTGATTTTCTAGTTCATGACATCATCCCAAGGGTGTTTGTCTAGCTTTCTTGAGGAAGAATTTAGCGGATTCTATGCTTTTCACTACTGCATTCTATCGATTGTGCGATACTGGATTGCTTCCGCTACATGATTGGCTTTTAGCTCATCTTCTCCAGCTAAATCTGCAATAGTACGCCCTACTTTGAGAACACGATCGCTAGCTCTTGCGGATAAGCCTAGTTTTCTAATTGCTGCTTCTAATAAATTGCGACTAGCATCATCTAGCTTGCACCACTTTTGCAGATGACGACTTTGCATTTGGGCGTTGCAACGCAGATTTACTTCTTCTTGAAAACGAGTAATGGCGCGATCGCGTGCTTGTTGTACTCGTTGACGCACTGATGTTGATGCTTCTCCTGTCGGTTGTTGGGTAATTTCCTCTGGTTTCAAGCGATTTACCGCCACTTGCAAATCAATTCGATCCATTAACGGCCCAGAAAGCTTTGCCCAATATTGCTCACGTTGTCGTGGCGAACAAGTACATTGTTGAATGGTATCGCCATAGTAACCGCAAGGACAAGGATTGGTACTCGCAACCAAAGTAAACTGGGCGGGAAACATTACCGATTGTTTGGTACGAGAAATCGTGACGTAGCCATCTTCTAAAGGCTGACGCAGAAATTCCAGCACATCACGTTTAAATTCCGTGAGTTCATCCAGAAAAAGAATACCCCGGTGAGATAATGAAATTTCTCCAGGGCGGGGGAAAGTACCACCACCAACCAGTGAAGGCCCGGATGCTGAGTGATGCGGACTCCGAAAAGGGCGATCGCGTACCAATGAACCGCGATTTTTCAATAAACCAGCTACCGAGTGAATACGAGTCACTTCTAAAGATTCAGCAAATGACAAAGGTGGCAGAATTCCTGGCAAGCGTCGTGCTAGCATCGTTTTGCCACTACCAGGTGGCCCCACAAAAATTAAATTATGCCCACCAGCAGCAGCAATTTCTAAGGCACGTCGGGCATGAGCTTGTCCTTTGACATCTTGCAAATCTGCGGAATGTAGTAAAGACGTTACATGTGACGTCTCTACATCCATCTGCACAGGTTTGTAACGCCCTGGATTACTTAAAAAATTAACTACATCAGACAGATGTTTGCAGCCGTAAACAGCCAATCCTTGCACCACTGCTGCTTCTTGTGCATTATCAGCAGGAAGAACTAAACCTGCAATTCCCATCTTTTGAGCATTAGCTGCGATCGGTAGGACGCCAGCTACCGGCCGTAAAGTGCCATCCAAAGAAACTTCCCCTAAAAATAGATAATCTCCCAACAAATCAGCACTAACTTGCTCAGAAGCCGCCAAAATTCCCACACTAATCGGTAAATCGAAACAGGGACCTTCCTTGCGTAAATCAGCTGGAGTTAAGTTAATCACAATCTTTCGCATCGGAAAGGCAAAACCGGCATTTTTCAGTGTTGCCTTGACCCTCTCTCTAGATTCTTGAATCGCTGAATCTGGCAGTCCCAAGACAACAATTCCCGGTAGTCCCCCTGATATATCGACTTCCACACCCACTTTAACGGCATCGATACCTACAATTGATGCGCTCCAAACTCTGGCAAGCATTTCTTCTACAGCTCTAAACCTTTAGAATCTCTAGCAGATGAATTGGTAAATTGGCATGAGTGAAACCACAGACACGATTTTTAGCAAAATCATTCGGCGAGAAATTCCAGCTGACATTGTTTATGAGGATAATTTAACGCTGGCCTTCAAAGACATCCACCCACAAGCGCCGATTCACATCCTAGTTATTCCTAAAAAACCCATTGTCAAACTATCTGATGCCGAATCTCAGGATCATGCTCTGTTAGGACATCTTTTGTTAACTGCTAAACGGGTTGCCGAAGAAGCTGGATTGAAAAACGGTTATCGCGTTGTTATCAATACTGGTGATGACGGCGGTCAAACTGTTTCTCACTTACACCTGCATATCTTAGGAGGACGGCAGTTAAACTGGCCCCCTGGTTGATAAAACCTGATGAATCGCGTCTAGAGATGCGATTCATAAGAAAAACAATTCACTGTCATAATCAATATATATGTAATATTTCTTTACAAATCTCAATTTTGGTTCTAATGTAATAAACATAGGTAAGCAAATTTGCCTACCTAATTCATTCATCAACAAACGCACTTATAAAACCATGACAGCAACCTTACAACAGCGCTCTAGCGCCAACGTATGGGACAAATTCTGTGAGTGGATCACCAGCACCAACAACCGCCTATACATCGGTTGGTTCGGCGTCCTCATGATCCCCACCCTACTAGCAGCCACCACCTGCTTCATCATCGCCTTCATCGCTGCTCCCCCCG
>NZ_VJXY01000094.1 GCF_014831675.1 Komarekiella delphini-convector SJRDD-AB1
GGTCAGTAAGCTTTGTACAATTTCCATATGGCTATCGAGTCGGTGCTTGTTTGTTCTAATCAGCACCTTAATGGTTCGATAGTTTTCTTGTCTATTCCCTCAACTCAAAATTGTCCGGAGTATTGATATAAGTGCTAAGGCACAAACCCGCAATAAGTCCAAAAGGCATCTTCCTTAAATCTTGGTAAGACGAGGAGCAATTCCTTAATACACATCTTCAATCTCTTGTTATTATTACTTTTCATAATGAAAGACAGTGCTAGCTAATTACAAAATATTGCTTTAATAAATCATTAACTCTATACCTGAAAAAATCTCTGTCTGCTCTCAAAAATATTATTAGTAATCAAATTGAGCTAATAATCAAAAGATTATATTTTTTAAAGGTTTAAATTAAATTACGAATTTACACTAATTTTAAATAATAATTAAATACTCCTTAAAAGTTGAGAGAATTGATTTTGTATATTAATTATACTTATGCCTCATTCAATCCTGTTTACTATTTCTATTGAAATCCAAGCAGCAATCAAAATTAATACTCAAATCGTTGAACAGATTAAGCTATTAATCAGTTCAGGATATTTGCAACCAGGTGATACTTTACCAACTATTACTCAATTAGCTCAACATTTAAAAGTCAATCATAATACCGTTGCAGCAGTTTATAATCATTTAATTAAATCCGGTTATCTAGTGGCAAAAAAAGGTAAAGGAACTTTTGTCGCCTACACTAAAGTTACACAGAATATTCTTCACCAAGAAGTTTACAATCTACTACATCAATCCTTCAACGCTGCGAAAAGACTTGGATTATCTCCATCGGAGTTTAGTACTGCGGCTTACACACAAGCCGCTATGTTGAATCAGCACACATCTTCCCCTTTAGAGTTAGTATTTATAGAAAACTCATCACTTGGTACAGATATATATGAAGTTATTCAATCGGAAATAAAACTTTCTTTGTCATTTCTTAGTTTAAAAGATTTCAAGACTAACCAATCAAAGTTATTAAAAAAAATCCTCGCTGCTGACCTAATAATTACCACAGTACAGCATCAATGGGAAGTCAGCAAACTAACTGCCTCCCAACAGGAAGTTATTGCTATTAGCCTCAAGCCAGACTTACAACTCCTGACAAAAATTTCATCTTTATCACGTCATGCTTTAATGCTACTTATTTGTCAAGAAGAAGCTGATTGTCAAATGATGAAGCAAGTACTACAACAATCTGGAATTTCACATATTAACTTTCAAACTTTACCTTTGAAACACCTTCAGCAAGATGACCACCTTTTAAAGAAGGCAGATGCAGTTTGTACTTCTAGACTTGCTGAGAGCTATGTACGTCAGTACAGTTTTCTCTCTTCCGAGGTTATGCTTTTTAACTTTCGCCTTGATCCAACTAATATGTCAGTTTTAAAAAACCGTATCGCTGCAATTAAGTTTAATAAATTAGCTACCTCTGATGCCAATAAATAACCAAAAAATTGTCTGGTAGAAACATTTAATATAATACATACTTATGTGTCAACATAATTAAACTTAACCCCAGCTATTTGATTCATTTTATGTCTTAAATGGCGCTCTCGTAAAGCTGCTCTTAGGCTGGGGGAGTAAAGAGGAATTATTTATCTCTCCAAGCACACCTCTTGGCTTAACCAGAGCGAAGACTGCTTTAGTATTTTGATACTGACTCCACAATTCTGCTGTAATTGGATATGAGTGGTTACTCCTATTAAAATCTTTAACAAGATATTCTAATCATTAAGTCAACTTTTTAATATTATTTTAATGCTTTAATACTGATTCTACAGTATTAACTATACCACTTTGGTAGTATATTACAAAAGACTAGTACCGATTGGCAAACGTTACGCTTGAAAACCTGATATGCAATCAAAGCTATAACCCAAGCTTTCTAGGCTCTGTCAGGCATAAAAGCAAATACCATACTACACTTGGTGGGTGAGACGTGAAAGTAACCGATAAATTGACTCTCAAGCAAATTCATCTCGACTTGTCAGAAAATGAAATCAAGATACTTGAACAGTATTGCAACCAGACAGGAAAAGCACTAACGGATGTGATTCAAGAGCTGATTCGCTCTTTGCCCGACTCAACTTACTCCGATTAATAGTACCTTTGTATTGAATTACCAATTTTTCGTCTCAGCTAACTCTCTTTTTTAAGAGGAAAACTAAATATTATTTACTTTCAAATTGTCAGCTTCCAGAAACAAGAGCAATTCTCGAATTATCACAATAGAATACATGCCTCAGTCGTCAGAATGAGCGTATGAATTCTCTACCACTGGCGGATAGCGCCACGCAAAGCGCGGCGTCTCGTAGAGAGCGTCTGAGTAGACGAGTTTAAACCCCCCAAAATCGTAGATTTGGTAGTCTTCAAGACGCTCCTTAACTTGCTAACGCTACACTATCAGCGGGGGTCTAAATCTCCCACTGACTTATTCTGACGAATGTGTTCTTCAAGCTCATTGTTCCTCTTTGTGTCACACTATCTCCATGAATTTGGTGTTCAAATTTGGTGTTCAGGTCTAGAGGTACTGCATTTTACTAGTAAATTTTACCAAAATGTAGTTTACTGGCTTGACTTGATTCTCTTGTTGAAACAATTCCGAAACGTACTGCTATCAATAGCTACGTTTAAATCAATTTTTCGATTTTTGACTACTACCTAATCCCGCAAGTTCAGAGGAGTCGGCAATTTCAGCTACTTTCTCCTCGTCTACTGGAAGAGAACGCACTAACTCTCTAATCACATCGGTTGATGGTCTTCCTGTATGAGCACAGTAGTCTTCAAGCTTTTGTGCTTCACTTGAGGTGAGATTTACTGTGAGTCGTTTGACAGCCCACTTTTTATTCATCATTCACTACTAATATCATCTACGTAAATAAAAATCATACCTTTGTTTCTAAGCCTTTCCTAGTCTGAGTTTTAGAGAATTTCTGCCAAATAGATTGAAATTGTAACGCAAAAGCGTCAAAGCCATTTTAGTTACGCCTTCTTTCTTGACCTTTTGTACTAATATTGTATACCTCTCTTTATACTATCATCTCTGCATTGTTGAATAATCCCCACATGCCAATGGAGTACCTCAGCAGTACTTCTTACACCATCTTGGAGCCTAATGCACAGTAGGGGTTGCATTTCTTTCTCCTTTCGACTCTACTGCCAGTATTGTAATGTGCACAGTTCCGCTTGGTGAGGCAGGTAAACTTTGACCAAGAAAGTCAGAAGTCAGAAGGGGTGAAATCAGCGAGGCTGTCATTTGCCGCCACTTGATGGCTGAAACGTTTATCCTGATTTGGTTTCAGAAAAAACTAGTATCAGGCAGCATCCAGTTAACAAATACAAAAAATAAGAATTTACTTAAAAAAAGTCCGTTCATGGTAACGGACTTAGCAATTTTAAGAGCAATATCACTTTTCTGGGTGAAAAATAGGTAAATACATTAAATGTATTTACCTCACATCTTCATTTTTAATAATTACTTTTTTAAATACAATTGTTTTTAATTAATTCCATTCACCAAACTTCTGGAATTAAGTCTTTGACTCTCAAGTTTGACTTCGGAAGAAATGGCAATAGAGTCCCGGCAGGAATTCAGTTTTGAAATTATAGTGATCAAATCACTGGTATTAGCTGATAGCAATCATTTATTCGTTTAAAATCCAGCATGCTCAAAATCTCCGTTTCCTGCTTTCATAATTATTCATGCTCTCTTAAAATTATTAAATAACTCTTATTAGCAAAGAATCTTTATTTTTCATGTACCTTGAGAGGTAATTTACTTTCAATCTTAGGGCTCATTCAACTCTCAGCCTTAAGACTGACCTTGTTAGTTAAATTCTTTTTGTCAACTGAAGTTAGGATTACTATATTTAAACTAAAATTCTCAACTAGACATAACTTACTTCTTTGTGTCTATTTCAACCAACTTTTAATCTTGATTTTTCTAATTCTCTTCAATAAAAATTGCATTAACAGCTAAGGAAAACTTAACTGCTTGCAAAACTATTCTTTCAGGAGTTAATCATGGCTAATATCACTCTTTCTGAATTAAAACTTACTGGTTCTCAATTGTTTCAAGATTCCGAAAGCTTTCTTAATGACCTGAGCGATACTGCTTCAATCTCTGGTGGCTATGATAACTTCAGCGATTTCTCTGGATTTGACAAGCTAATTGAAGGCTATGTCAACATATATGCCATCGGTCATGTTACTTATTTAGCTAAATCATTTAGCTCTAACTACTAATCTCTTTGTAGTTTACAAACAAAGTATCTAGTTAGGCGTTGTACAATTTTCCGACAATGATTGTGCAACGCTGTTTATTTTAGCGAATAATCACTCCATACCATATATCAACTAAATATAAAACTTACTCTAAATCTCGAAAGTTTTTACTTACGAAAATCAAAGCACAAGAGTCAACAACAAATCTTGTTTTATATCTCTTGTGCTAGCAATATACCTTTGCTACTATTTGCCTTGTCATATACTTTGGATATGGAGCCAGGATTCTGTCCTGGCTCTTTCACTTTTGTTATATCTTAAAAAATAGTAAACAGTATCTATCTTTTAGTAGAAAGCTCGTTTTTATTGGTTTAGCAAGAGCATAAACGGCTTTTCTCAAAGCTTTATGTGCCCAAAAATACAAAAGCTATTGCTCAGAGCTTTCATCTTATTTAGGCTATACTGATAATTTCACCTAATAGTCTAATTGTTATTAGCATCTTATCCATAATCATCGTTGATAAGAGAATATATACTTAGCAAAAACTTAAGCACTAGTTAGATATAAATGGTTAATCAACAATCTCAAGATACCTCCTGGATTCCTTGTCTTAGCTGCTGGGGTGATGGACGCTTAATTGTTTGTGATAACGAACGTGGTGGATACAAGTGGCAACCTTGCGCTCAGTGCAACTCTAAGGGAAAAGTCCTTAAACAATGAACAGCTACGAACAATATAGACATCAAAAAGCGTTATAGATCACAGAAAAATACACCCCATTCTCCTGCCAAGTTCTTCCATCCGAATCCACATCTACCAAAGGAATCCCCCAATCCAGCCGAGCACTGAAACTATCGCCCCCACGCCACTGCAACCCCAGTCCTACAGAAGCCAGAGTATTCGAGTCGGGATTTTCTGTACCAGAATTCCACCCATTCCCGAGTCTGCAAAGGGAATCACCTGCAACGTACCACTAGCACGCAGAATGGGTACTTGTATTTCAGCTGAAGCGAACACGCCATTATCGGCCAGCAGGAAATCCTGGCGATAGCCCCGTACGCTCTCCTGCCCACTCACGCTAAATTGCTCAAAAGGCACGAGTGTAGTAGTCGCTAGTTGCGTATTCAGACGAACTAACGCTATGGTTTCAGGGGACAGCAGGCGTACCAACTGCGCTTGCCCTTGCCATGAGAAGAAGCGGCTATCTGGTCTATCTGAATTTATCGTGGCATCGAATGCACCCAGTCCGAGGCTGAACTGCGATCGCACTGCAAGGACTTGGCGGTTATTGCGACTCGTCCATTCTTGAAAAAATCTCAGTGCTGATACCCTGGTGCGTCCTTGTTCATCTGCTCCTGGTGAGAGTTCATTCGGGGGAAGTCCAAATTCTTCTTGAAATAGCAGAGAAGATATTTCACTTTCCCGTCTGGAGGCTGTTAACCCAAGGGCTAATTCTTGTCTGGGAGTTTTTATCAATGGCTGGCGATATGTCAATTCGTAGTATCGGGAATCAGATTGGATATCTAGGGCATTGAATGGCCTTTCGATCACATCGCTCGACGTAGTACCGTAGTTGAAAGATATTGTCCCGTCTTGAGGATTGATTGGCAGTGTATAGTCCACATCAAAGGAGTTGCTACCATCGGTATTAGTATAGCCTAGACCTAGACTATCTCCCAATCCGAGTAGGTTCGCCTCAGTCACTTGCAGGCGGCGGCGGAAACTTCCTACGGACGGCGATCGCCCATTGTCTAATGTGATTTGCGCGTTGAAAGTGTTTACTTCTTCTATGTTTACTGTTAGTACTGGGCTATTGAGTCTGTCTCCAGGCGATAAATCAGCGTATACTCTTTCAATCAAAGGGTCTAGTTGTAACAATTGCAAGGCTTCTAGCAAAAGCTTTTGGTTGAATATACCTGTTGTCCCTGCTTTGAGGCGATCGCGTATATAGCTCAGAGAAAGTCGGCGAAGTCCAATAATTTGGATATCTTGCAACCTATTTTCTACTATCTGGATTCTTACTACACCGAACTGGATCTCTTGGGGCGGTATGTAAGCACCAGAGGTGATGTAACCCTTATTGATATACAGGTCGGTGATTCGAGAACGGGCTTGTTTCAAATCGTCTAGTGTCAGGGGTCGATTGAGAAAGTCGGACACCGACTTGGCTAACTCTTCCTGCCTAAAAATTGTGCTACCGATAATCTCAAAGCGTTTAACTGTAACTACTCCTATCGGTTTGCTAGGGATTAATTCTTCTGGTGTGGGAGTCAGTTGTGATGGCTCTAGTAGTTCTGGTGGTGGGGGGAGTGGTTGTGGTAGTTCGGGTGATGGTTGTGGTGTAGGTGTGTGGGGCTGGATATCCTGTGGCGGCGGCAGGTTTGGTAGTTGTGCTGTATCTATACTCTGTGCATGTAGGGGTCTAGTTGTGGTAACGAATAGCAGTATTAGTAGGCTCAAATTTAGCCAGGAAAATGTTGAGTTTTTGGGGGATTTGTCGATCATTAGATTGGGTGAGATTGAGATATTGCTGCAAACTCTGGAATTGTACAGAAATTGCTGTAGTTGCTCCCGCGTAGATCATAAAGGCTTGCCGTAGAGTAACGTGATGTCTACCTTAAATCCGAATCTTTCAAACCCAGCATTTGAGACTATTTGATTATTTTGTCAGAGATAATAAGGACGCAAGACTACTTTTTTCTCTCCGTCTCCGAATGCACATCGTTGTTATTTAATCAACCCCTTTTACATCAGCTTTTTGTATGAACAAAATGGTTAGATTCAATACTTTAATCCTAAGTTCCACATACAAGTTACCGATAATCATAGAAGATTTATTCCCGTGGCTTCTATAATGTATTTTATTTCTCAAAAAAGATTTTGCATTTTTGGCGAAACTCAATGGCTGTTTTTTTGTGTTTTCCGTGTTCTTGGCTTCCTAAGTTTAGACAATCTTATGAGTTATATAAAACACATTGCTGGCATTTCGAGGATTGCCAAGCCGAAGTACCAATATCGCTTACAGAGTACTAGCGCGGCAGCATACAGGCAGAGGCAAAAGCCTACTCTTCTTAACTTGTAGTTACGGAATAATGCTAACTTCAACACCTTTTATTTATGTTCAACACTTAAAACGCGATGCACATTTAAACCGGATAGGTGTTGCGAGGGTGGTTATTGTGGCCCAGAGATGCAATTATAGTTGTGGCGATCACGGATGGTAGCAACTTAGAAAAAGCCATTTTCAAATGACTTTAAACAAGCAGCAGAAACAAATGCACTATCAGTCAAGGCTTGGGGTTGAAGTATTACAAGGTTGCAATCTAACCAAACTTATAGATCAGCAGAGACAAGAAATTAAACAATCTCTGTGGGAACACGGTGTTATCGTCGTCAGACAACAAAATCTTACCGCATCAGAATTGGAAGAATTTGCCAAGCAGACTTTCGGTAATTTTATGTTTGGTGGTTCTAGGGCATTAGACCCCGATATTAGTCCAGACTTGCAAAGTCAGCATGTATTCGCCCTGGGCAATCCAAAAGGGGAAACAGAACCATTGGAAAAGTTTGCCTGGAAATGGCATCAAGATAAAGACGGTCTTCCGCGCATAGAGGGGTTAGATATGAATGCTCTCTATGTTGTAATGCTTTATGCGGTAGAAGTACCTGCATCAGATGTACATGGACAGCCCCATACTACTCAATTTGTTGACTTGATAGAAGCATATAACAATTTGGACTATCAGCAACAACAGCAATTAGAAAAAGTATTAATAGCTCATAAAGCCCCCGGCTTTTCTAGAGAAGCAGTTGACGTTCCTACAAAGATCCATCCTGTTGTGTCGACTCACAAAGTTACTGTTAGAAAGGGATTATACCTCGGTATTGATAGTGCAATACCCGTGGGCATGGAGGATAAACCAGAACAAGCAAAACTTTTTATGGAGAATTTGTTTCAAACTGTTCTGGCACATACACCAATTTATTCTCATGTTTGGCAAAAAGGAGACGTCATATTCTGGGATAACTCACAAGTAATGCACAGAGGAATAGCATATGATGCAACGAAAGCTAAGCGGGTTGTACTACGTTTGGGAGTAGTAGACATCTAGAGTTTTTGATTAGAATTTATCCCTGCTCGCTAACTCTTTAAGCATCAGTTACAAATACTAAAAGGTATATAACTTGAAAGCAAGTATTATTTCATTTCGGAGTCTTCAAGGTAGCGTCTTATCTTTACTAGTAACTTCTTTCCCCGTTACTGCACAGGTCACGCCTGACAAAACGTTACCTACTAATTCCATAGCTACACCACAAGGTAATAGCATTAACATTGAAGGTGGGACTATAAAGGGTGGAAACTTATTTCATAGCTTTGATCAGTTTTCTATTCCTCAAAACAGCACAGTTATTTTTAAAAATGCAACAAGCATTCAGAACATTTTTAGCCGAGTGACAGGTAAGTCAATTTCTAATATTGATGGCATCCTTAAAACTAATGGTACGGCTAACTTATTTCTTATTAATCCCAATGGAATTATCTTTGGGCAAAATGCTCAATTGAATACGGGTGGTTCATTTGTTGCCAGTACTGCAAATGCTGTTAGATTTGTCGATGGCTCTGAGTTTAGTGCAAAGAATCCCCAAGCCCAACCACTACTTACTGTTACCACACCGTTGGGACTACAAGTTGGTAGCAATTCAGGTGTAATTTTAGCTCAGGGTACAGATAGAGGCTTAACTACTCCAAGCTCAAGAAGAACACCATCTGTTAGAAATACTGATAAAACTGGTCTTGCAGTTCAACCGGGCAAAACTCTAGCTTTGCTAGGAAGTAGCCTCAGCTTAGAGGGCGCAAATCTAACAGCAGAAGGAGGTCGAATTGAGTTAGGTGCTGTTGCTGATGGGACAGTTAATTTTACTCTTGTCTCTCAAGGTATTTCTCTGAACTATCAAGACGTACAACGTTTTGGAAATGTTAACCTATCTCAACAGGCGTTGGTCGATGCCAGTGGAAATCTTGGTGGCTCTGTTACAGTTAAAGGCAAGAATATCTCTTTCAGTGATGGTGCAGCGTTTTTAATCCAAAATCAAGGCACACAACCATCAGGCAGTATCAATGTCAGCGCTACCAACTTGATAACATTGCGCGGGATTTCATTAAATGATGGCAGATTCACTAGTCTCTTGCAAACTGAATCTACTGGCTCTGGAAGCGCAGGAAACATAAATATTTTTGCTCCCAAATTACTTATTCAAGAAGGAGCAGGAATCAGCAGTAGAGCTTACAGTAATGGTAGAGGGGGAAATATAATTGTTAATGCCCCTGAGTCTACGCAGTTACTTGATTTTTCTTCCTTTAATCCTTTAACTACCAGCGGCATCACTAGTCTTACCTTAGCTTCTGGTAATGCAGGAGATGTTACCATCTCAACAGGTCACCTGGAGGCTCGTAATGGGGGAGGAATAACTTCTCAAACTCTTGGTAAGGGGAAAGCAGGGGATGTAACTGTAAATGCAGCTAAATCTATAGAAGTAACCAACACAGCAGAATTAATTAATTCTCCAGAAGTTCGCCTTCAAAGCCGTATAACTTCTACAACTTTTAACGCAGGAAACGCTGGCAACTTAACAATAAATACTCCAAGCCTAACAGTCTCGGACTCGTCAACGCTTAATACTTCTAGTGTAGGGAGCGGCTCTGCTGGAAATGTCATCATTAATGCAGATGATGTTGAGTTAAAAAGTGGCAGAGTCAGTTCAGCTGTTGTCAACGCAGATCAAGAAACCCAAAAAATATCTGGAGCTCCTTCAGTAGCAAGTGGTTCTTCAGGAGAAGTAGTATTTAATACTAAAAACTTGCGTATGTATGATGGTATTATCAGCGGCAGAAACCTGGGAACAGGCGAGGGTGGAACGATCACGATTAACGGTAATCTTATCTCTTTAGACAAGAAAAGCTCTATTACCGCAGCTACGGCTTCTGGTAGAAGCGGCAATATTTTCATGAATGCACAGAATTTACAGTTGCGTAATGACAGCGCCATCAGTGCAACTGCGGGTGGCAACGGCGACGGTGGTAATGTTACTATCAATACCAACATTCTCATTGGTTCCAAAAACAGCAGTATTACAGCCAACGCCTTTGAGGGAATAGGCGGTAACATCCTAATTAATACCAAAGGACTGTTTTTCTCCCCTGACAGCAAAATCACAGCAAGTTCAGAACGAGGCATCAACGGCACAGTAGAAATTAACGTTTTTAACAAAGATCCCAACCGCACTAAGGCAACGCCAGAAGTAGTTGTAGAGACTCCAAAAATCGCTTCTGCTTGTCAGGGAGGTTCAGGCGCAATAGCAAGTAGATTTGTGATCACTGGCAAAGGGGGTCTACCAGCTAGTCCTGATGAAAAGCTGTATAGCAACTCTGGTTGGCAGAGGGATTCCGTTCCAATTCAAGCTACCGAAAATCTAAGTAAATCAAAGTTGTTCCCAGATAATAACGCTTTACAAATTGTAGAAGCACAAGGCTGGGTAGAAGATTCTAATGGTAATGTCGTTTTAATAGCAGAAGCTAATACAGGGACATCTTATGCTTCCTTGTCTACTGGTACATGCCATACTCAATACTCCGGACAATTTTGAGTTGAGGGAATAGACAAGAAAACTATCGAACCATTAAGGTGCTGATTAGAACAAACAAGCACCGACTCGATAGCCATATGGAAATTGTACAAAGCTTACTGAC
>NZ_VJXY01000095.1 GCF_014831675.1 Komarekiella delphini-convector SJRDD-AB1
GAGTGCTGCATCATAAGCATTCCAGTTACCAACTTTATACTTCGCTTTGGTTTTCACGTTTTAACTGGCAGGGAGTACAAGGGAATAAGTAAAATTTACCATTTCTCCGTATTCATGCAACAATGCCTATCTTAGCGCTAATTTTCTAACGCTGTAAATTTATTAGCGTCAAGACTTTAGCGCTAGAATAATGCTATGAATTAGCGCATGGGAGAAATTTTCGTGTCAAGAGTTGCACAACTGCGTAAGCAGAAAGATTTGACTCAACGCCAGCTTGCTGATTTAGTTGGTGTTGACCCATCAACTATCCGCAATTGGGAGCGAGACAGAGGGGGTACAGAAACCTTTGTGAAGCTTGCCAGGCTTTGTGAGGTATTAGGTTGCCAGCCTACTGAGCTATTTGAGATTCAGAAAATTGGTGAGGATGATTAGAATTTGTATTGATTGAGGATGTCACCAATCAGTTATCTAGATCACTTCAAAAAGGGCAGATTGGAGGTAAAAAGGATGAGCGTAGAGCAAGAATTAATAGGAAAGTGGCGAGAACTGCCTTTAGACAAACAACAACAGGTGTTGGAATTTGTGGAATTCCTTCATGTCAAGACGGTTGATCCTCAACTTTTTACGTCTGCTAGCAAATCTTTACTTGGAGAACGTTTGCGAGAAATCCGCGCCCAAATAATTGCTTCGGGAGAGCCTTTATTAACTCAAGAAGGCATAGAAAAAGAAATCGCTAGCCGTCGTGGTGGGTTACAGGAAACTGAAACATGACGGTAGCTTTCATTGATTCTGGAGTGCTAGTTGCTGCAACCCGTGGTGTAGGAGAAGTGTCCGAAAAAGCTCTTTTAATCCTAGAAGATTCTAGGTATGAGTTTGCTTCTAGCGAGTTTATCAAATTAGAAGTAATTCCCAAAGCAGTTTACAATCGAAAAACAGCAGAAGCCAGATTTTACGAAACATTTTTTAGCGCTGTAACCTACTGGGCTAATGATGTAGAACTAATAATGCAAGATGCATATAATATTGGTTGCCAGTATGGTTTAGCTGCGATTGATTCACTACATATAGCAGCTGCGTTGTCAGTTAATGCAGAAGAATTTTTGACGACAGAGAAGGTAACTAAGCCCATGTTTCGGGTAAAAAAGATTAAGGTTGTTTCAATTTTTGAATGACATTTTAATTCCTTGAACACTATTTCGGTACAATGCTGAAAGATGCCAAGACTCGAAACATTGTCTGTTTGATATTTGGTTTTCAAGGTTCAGTTAACCTGCTCGACAGGAGCAGTCAGAGTCGGGCTTTGGTCAAGCGCTCAAATGCGAAACCTCTGCTGCCTCAACTCGCTTTGGACAGATGCTTTGCTAAGTGATAAAAGTTGTGCAACCGCCAAGTTTCCCTGGTCTGATGTCCCAGACAGCATCGCATGTTTGCCTGCCAGAACGTCTAACCATTTTTCCGTTTTTCTCCACAAAAGTTTTTGATGCTGGCACACCATTAATCAAGTAATCCACCCGGCCCACTATTGGGTAAATATGATGAATGTGCGCGTTTAGTTTACTGAATGCGTTAGCCCGACTTTTAGCCTGGAAAATATCAGACGGCATTAGAAACAGCAACCGCGCCGAAGGGTTGTTGGGGTTGAGTAGGGAGAGTGATCGCTCGATAAATTCCATGCACTTGCTGAACGGCGGATTGGTGATAACCAGATCAAACTCAGTGTATGGTTCTATTTCCGAACGCAAGAAATCAGTACACAGCCAAGTACAATTTGGGACGTTGTATCTGCCATTCTCAACCCTAGACTTGTTGATGTCCATGCAAAGGATGCTGCAAGATTCGGGGTGTGGAATATTCTTAGCGATTTGCCCAGTACCAGCGCATGGTTCAAGAATGTATTCGTCACTTGGTAATACTAATTCGGACATCACTTGTGCAATGTTATTAGGTGTTTCCCAGGAATCGTTATCCCAGCCTGTTATGGGCAATAGATTTGCAACGTTCATTCGTCCCTCCAGTCACTAGCCCAGACAAAAGGGATTCCAGCAGCTAGAGCGCAAGCTTGGTCTTCAGAGCGATCGCCTACAAATAAGGATGATTTTGCGTCAATGATTTTACCTAAATCATTGATTGCCTTTTGAACCATTCCTGCACCTGGCTTGCGAAATGATTGGTAAAAGGGCTTATTTGAAATTGGGTCTAGGAACTGATGTCTTTCCCAAACTTCGTGCTTTTCACAAGAAACTCTATAGATTAAGTCTCCATCGAAATCGGGGCAGAAATAAACTACTTTTAATTGGGGTAGCAGCTGCATCGTGTATTTCTGTTCAGCTAGAGCATCCTCCAAACTTTTCTTCCCTGCTGCCACACCACCCTGGTTGGTAATGCCAATCACTACATAATCGGCATAATGAGCGATCGCTTCTGTAACTCCAGGAATGAGTTCTTGGTCTTCTGGTGCATTAATAAATGTTGCACCGCTTTTTGTGCGGCGGACGGTTCCGTCTAAGTCGAGAAAAAGGATTTTAGTCATGGTTTATCTTTAATAATCTTGGCACTAATTGATTCAAAATTTTCTTGGTAGATGTTCATGTCAAGCTGCATTTCACCACTTTTGTAAAGGTCAACAATGTGTTGTCTGATTTCTGATTCTGATAATCCATCAGGGATATCAATGTGTGCTTCAGATGTGAGCTTTTCGACTACTGTGACTATAACTTTCATTTAACTTTCACCATCTTTTCTACTATCAAATAAATAATTTGACTACTGCATTTGAAATTGCCTAACAATAACTTCCTCTTTTGCGTCAAACAATGACATTTGCGCTCGCTGACCCTGAATATAAGCCTCCGACTCCGCAATTAGTTTATTAATCCGATCTTCCAAATTGTCTGAAACTACAGCT
Source organism: Komarekiella delphini-convector SJRDD-AB1 (assembly GCF_014831675.1). Classification (GTDB taxonomy): domain Bacteria; phylum Cyanobacteriota; class Cyanobacteriia; order Cyanobacteriales; family Nostocaceae; genus Komarekiella. The sequence goes on from NZ_VJXY01000095.1 coordinate 2,906, forward strand.
TTGGAAATATGGGGCGTATTTACTACTACAGCTAAATCATTGATTTTGTTCTGAACAGTGATGTTGATACCTACGCCATCATCAGAGTGCTTGAGGGTGACACCTGTAACTTCTCCTTCTGACCACATATCAGAGTCTAATCCACAGAATTCTATTGCGTCATCTAGGAGTGCATTCATAGCATTGAAGAACGATACTCTAGGTTGTTCATTACAGAAAAACTTGACTGTCTTTCGCTCATTTGAGCTAGATTGTGCAGGTAAATCGTAGATGATTTTGATGTCATTGTCCTTGACTTTGATTTTGTTAATTTCCATAGAGTTGTGGGAAGATATAGAGTTTTGTTGTCACTAGAATTTCTGGAGTTCTTCAGCTAAAAACTGGTAAGTTAGACATGGATAATTACTGCTTTTTGATTAGGCGATCGCTTTGCTTTGGTATAGCGATCGCTCTTACCTCCAGGGCGTGAAATTATTCCACTGAAACCAGACCGAACCAGATTGAAGGTATGCGTCTGTGCGATGAACTTCTATCGGATTCCCCCAGTAGCAGCAAGCGTTAATTGCGAAAACGGGTTCTTCTCGGCAAGTGCCATCTTGTAACAGAACTGTAGAGATGTGATCTTCAATCCAAATTTCCAACCACTCTCGCTGCAAATACTCTTGGTAAAAGTTACCCCACCTGGTTCGACTCCAGCGATCGCAATCATCTTTGTCGTAGTGCCATACCTTGAAAACTTGATTCCAGTGAGCAAGGAAGTTGAGAGCCACTGGCTTAGATTGCATTAGAATCTGTTTATCCCCAGGCACACACTTCAAGTCCTCATGCAGCCTGGGAAGCTCCGCCGTGATGCCACCGTACTCAACCGTGTACCATTCGATTCCGCTGATGTTTTGGCTTAGTTGAGATGTCCAAACACTCTCTCGTTCTCTAGCGGCTTGTTGCACTTTGCCCATGAACATGTCGAAACGAAGCATACCTTCAACTAGGGAGAGTCCAGCGTGAACTACGTGATTTTGAAGAACTGGGTCATAAGCTGACTCGTACCCGGCAGTGTTGATTGCGTCTATTTGTTGGGCGATCGCCTCGGCTCTTGGATCTTGGAATTTGGTCATTGTCAATTCCTTTGGTAACTCCGGCTTGTTTATCTCACATAGATCCGATTTCAGGCTTGTTAGATAATTGCTCAAAGTAGAAGTCGTTTTGTAACAAATGGTGTTGTTAGCTTTTTAGTTGCTTGACTTAAAGAGAAAAAATCTTTTAGTGTTAGGACTAACAAACGATTCACCAGCAAAAGTTGTGAATTTTTATTGAGCGATCGCCTCTACATCCACAGATGCGGTCGCTTTCATTTAGCTCTGAAATAACTCTGTCACGCCAGGCAACCATCTCAGCTGAAACACTGTTTGGTTAGAACCCCGCGCAACAGCTGACACCATGCGCCCCCACTGCTTACCCAACTCTGTGGGACGATACGGCAGTTTGCGATCATCAGTGCGATATTGAAGTCCAGCGTTAACCAGCCATTTGTTAACAGCGATCGCACTTTTCCCTATCACTTCCCCTATCTGTGTCGGGTTGAGAAATGCATCATCTGAGGGGTCAGTACAAGCGATCGCCGTTTTGAGTTCATCAGCAGCAGGTTTAAGGGCAGGGTTAACTCTGGTGGCGGCGTTGACTGCTAACTGCGCGGTGAGGGATTTGTCTAGTCCGGCGAATTCTCCCACCAGCAGGGCTAACTGTGCAGCTTCTTGAGATGGAGCTAATGCTTTTGGTGGTTCTTCCTCTTTATAAGGCTTGTCTTCCACCTCACTTGCAAGCATTACTTTCGTTAAGGTTCTGTTTGCCCAAATACGAAAAGGGACAGATACCCACCGAGCGATATCAATTGCCACCTCGGAGTGAACCCAAGTTCCTTGTTCTTTTCCATACCCTTCAATTTCCACGACTAAAGACGATATGGGAATTCCCATATCGTTGCTAAGAGCCTGCAAATACTCCCTTGTAGACTTTAGCCTCATGTAGTCAGACAAAAGCTTACGGTTAGCTCTAGCCATTTGGGTGGCATTTACATATCCCTTTGGTATCGTGTATTTGGCTATTTGCCCATCTAGGGGCATTTGGTTAATTTCTGAATCACCCCAAAAGTGTGTCAGCATTATAATTGGCTCACTTTCTTGTAAATGAGTTTGGCGAAGCGATCGCTGTTCTCTTCCCGGAGAGCGATCGCTTTTGCGTCGTCACTACCTCAGTGTAATCAAAAAACTCTAAAAACACAAGACGGTGTTGTAAATTAGAGGAGAACAAAATGATAGAGGAGGTCTGCCTTGTGAAATTGTCCTATGTATCTCGTTTTACTTGGGACGAAGATACAGCACAGCGATTGAGAAAGTTACGTGGTAAAACTAGCCGAGATAAATTAGCGATTAAAGCTGGTTGTAGCAATACTTTTATTCAAAATCTTGAATGGGCAAACCCCCGGAACAGGCCAGAATCAATCTCTAAAGAAGATGCATTTGCTATTTGCAATGCGCTTAATGTACCTATTTGGAAGTTATTTCCAGCATTAGTAATCAACCCTGAAAGTTTACAAGAAATATGCCAAGCTCTATTGACATAGTACAACACGGTATTGTAGATTTGTATATAAGGGAGGAGACGAGCGCAACGCCTCTCAGAAAAGCAAAGAAGCGCTCAAATTTAACTGTAAATGTAAAAACACGAAACATAGATTTGAGAAACGAGAACCCTCCGTCGTATAGCACAGAGTACGCAAGGTACGGGTAAAGCGGGCCGGGGGAGATACTCAAAGTCATTCAAATAAGCAACACAAGACTGCACAGAAGGCATGGCAAATGCCCAATACCTTGTCTACAGTCTTTGTGCTGTGATGTTAACAAAAGGTAATAATAGGGAGGTGGTAAGGGCTAATAATGAAACAAAGTACCGTCAGAGCTTTATTTCAGGCTTACAATTCATTGCATATAATTATTGATGAGTTGTATGAGGGGTTTGAGAAGGCTGTAGAGAATGAAGACTATAGCGACGCTAGCTTATTGGAGGCTAGAGCGGATAGACTATTTTCAGAAGCCGAAGCAATATTAGCCGTAATTTTAGAGTATCAAAATGGATAAAGTTCTGATACAAGCCTTGGCTAAGGAAGCCAAAATCAAGAGCAGTCAAGCGATTGAGAAATTTAAAGAAGGTAAGTACGTCGAAGGACATTCCCTGATGAGTCAAGCTAGAGACGCAGGACGGGTTTGTAGTCAGTTAATCAAAACCAGTCAACTAGTACCTGTGTTGACTCAGTTTGAGAAATTAAGCCAGGAATAAGGCTAAACCACAATTCCACTACCGAATAAAAGCGCTGTGTATTCGCACAGCGCTTTTATTCTTTTGTTGCCGTGCACGTCGCCTGACACGCTGTGTATCCTGCTGGTTTGCTCCTAGTCACAGGCTAGGAGCAAGAAATATGAGGCTGCGCCAAATCTAGTTTGAGAGTGTTGTGCCTGCACAACACATTTCGTGCAAATTAAAAGGTGATCGCCCGTCTGACAAACACAGCGATCACCTTCATTACCGTTTTAAAGGTTTTAAAATTATGCCACAAACAGCAACAATTGTAACCCGTTGCGTCAAACCAGTTGAAGAACTGACATCAGTAGAAATATCCTTCTACGATCATGAGATTTACTGCGGCACACAACTGATTGCCACCATCAGCTACGACGATGACCTAACGCAACCTTGGGTAGTCAAGGTCAATAGTGAAGAAATCCACCGCGCCGATACTTTCAAAAGATGCCACAGCTACATCACATGGCATTACCAGCGTGGAACACTGCCACCACAAGAACAAGAAGCCCCAGCCGCTACAACGGGGAACGAAATCATGGTACAGATTGCTGACGAATGCGAGAAGTACGGCTTTGACCTGATGGACGATGGTATTTACCACCACGATGTGAAGCTTGGTCAAGCAGGCTCCACCGACGGCAGATGGTGGGTTATTCGGGCTTTGTCAAAACATCAACAGAAAGTCCCGTGTGACTCTGCTCTTGATGCGGTGTGGTCGTTGTCGATGGTTGAAGTCACTTGTTGTGAAGACTTGCTAGACCGACCATTTGAGACACTAACGGCTATGCAATGGGAGCTGTTGCTGGAGTATCAATCAGTGTCGGATAGTCGGGAATTGGTAGCGGTGTAATCGTTTGTTTGCAGCAAGCGATGACAGTTTCGGCAAGAGCGCTGTTCTTCATTTAACCAAACAGGTGAAATCATGAAACTTAGCTACGACCAAAAAACAAGAAAATTTGTTGTCTCTGAACTGGGACGCATTCTTGACTCGGATATCGATTCAGATGCTCTAGTTGCGAGGTATGGATTTGCCGCTTACTCGACAAATGAAGAAATGACGGACTCTGAAGCGCAAGAGATGGTCGATGATTTTCTGAAGTGCGAGTAGTCAACTACAGAAACTATCTGATGCTACGCCAATGTGACAGTGAAGCCCCGTTGGGGCGGGGTATGGGGTGTGGGGTGTGGGGGAAGAGATAGCCTCAACAATTAGTGGGTCACAAGCCCCGTCCTTCAGGACGATTGCATTGGTCGCTTAATCATACGCCTCGACCAATGCCGTCTTCTCCCCTACACCCTACCCCCTACACCCCACACCCTTTTTGTTGACAGTGAAAGTTACAAACAGGAATTCCAACTATGACAAATACTACTGTAAAAACCGCCGAGGAATTGATTGCAGATTTAGAGCAATTCACAGGCTCGGAAGTCGTTTACAGACATTCACTAGGTATGCTCCGCTACACAGAGGGAGTGAAATATCTAGCTCAAGCAACCCGATGTTACTGGCTGCTGGATGCGATTGGCTCCTATCAGCATCGGCTTGGGTCAAATGCTCGGCTGAGAGAATTTCAGGTGTGGCGTTTAGTGGTGAAGGATGAGTCAGGTACTTTGATATGTGAAGAAGACACAGACAAGGAAGTGCTACGACAACAGATAGAGTACACGAATTTTCCGCTGTCAGAAATCACGCTGTATCTAACACAGAAGGTGTTGATGCTGCCGAGTGAGTATTGAGAATGAAAGGTGGGTATTAAAACCCACCACGCCTGAAGCAATCAAATACAGCAAGCTGTCGGACTTCAAAAATGATCCAACAACCTCATGATAAATTTGCCAAACAATTTTTAGAGGAGTTACTGGCTCCTTTAGGCGAAGTAAGAACGAATAGGGAAGTAACAGACGAAGCTAGATTTGTTGACGTGTTATTTTCCCCGACACCAACATCTGCTACTAATGCAGAAACTTTAGGATTGTTGGGTAGAATTGCCGTATTAAATACTACTTTACTAGAACCGTTTCGCAATCAACCAAGTAAAACAGAAGTACGTAATTGTCTACAAAAATTGTTTACTGTGATTGCAGACGCACAGCGTAAAGCCAACAGAGAAGACACAACAATAGCGGAGAACGATTTAGCAAGACTGTGGATATTAGCGCCAAGTGCTTCAAAAGCTCTGCTTAAGGCTTTTGGAGCTACACTAGATTTAGAAAATTGGATAGAAGGAATATACTTTCTGCCTGAAGGTATAAGGACAGCAATAGTGGCAATTAACAAGCTACCGCCAACTCCAGAAACACTATGGTTTAGACTCTTGGGGAGGGGAAAGGTACAAAGAAAGGCAGTAGAAGAACTGGTTGCACTACCACCATCTGACCTTGTACGCCGGAATGTACTGGAAATAATTTACAGGTGGCGTATCAGTGTAATGGCACAGACAGAATTAACCAAAGATGACCAGGAGTTGATCATGAACTTAACTCAAGCTTACCAAGAAGCTAGAGCAGCAGCGGTACAAGAGGGTGTAGAGCAAGGTGTACAACAAGGAGTACAGCAAGAACGCCGTCAAGTTGTGGAAAACTTGTTGAGATTCCGGTTTGGTTCTGTGGATGAGGAATTAGCGGGAGTGGTCGATAGTTTGTTGCAGTTAACTCCAGAGGAGTTTACCCCTTTATGTCTTCAGTTATCCCGTGAAGAATTGCTGGCGAGATTTGATTCGCATAGGTAATTTGTAACCACAAACATTTATTAGTAGTAAAAAGCGCTTTTGTAACAGCAAGAGCGCTATTTTATTGGCTTTACATTAATACATTAGAAATCAACGGCTGCGCCAATGCGAAGGTGAAATACATTGGTATCAAACAAATGACCCCTGAACAAACATCGGAATTACTTGCTGCTTTAATGCGCCAAGAAGAACTACTCAAGCAGCTAGTCACTTCAATCAACAAGCCGAAACTGGGACTCCACAATGATGCTGGCAGTCGCAAGATTTACTGCAATCGCCACAACGGTTTTCTATGGTACACGCTATCGAATTCAGAACCGCAGGCTGTTGATGCTACTGCCTTAACGGGATATCTGCGAGAGTTGCGATTCGAGAAGTGCGAGCGGCGAGGCAAGGAAGTACACAAACTGCTAGCTACAATTCAGGCTGAGCGAACATACATCTTGGAATCTGGACATGATACTCAGTTCGCTAAAGGGTTATTAGCAGCCATAGCTAGTTTGACTCCACAACAGCTTTATTCACCTATAACCTTACAACCGCAGCCAGGGACAGATGATAGCGTTTTGTTCTGTCGTGTGTGGGCTGGATCTGAGTTAATCATGGCATCCTACGGCGAAGAATCGAACTGGCGAGAAATAAGTAAGCAGGCTTTGGCTGTTACGAAAGCTGCGGCTTCTATGGTGTTTTAGTAATTAAATAAACAGCAACAAAAAGCCCTCCGGCAAAGCAGAGGGAATGATTAGAGTGGGTTGGAAGACAACGCAAAAATAAAGAGCCAGATATTCCTCTGGCTTTTTGATGTCATCTACCTTTTAATTCCTGAATAGTATCAGATGAATATCTTTTGAGATACTCATACGCATCATGGATGCAACAGCATTTTACAAATTAAACTATTCATCCCAAATCAAAGTTCTGGGCAGAAATAAAAGCATCACGTTAGTTGTAAACAGGACTTGAGCGAACTGACAAGTTAGCGCTTGCGCTATCGCATTTGATTAATTGCTCAAGTCTTATCTACAGCTAATGAGTGCTGTTATTCCAATTACTCACAATTAATCAAAGCGAGGGGAAATAATCATGCAATCCACAATTACGATGTCACGTACATGGAAGCAACCTCTTTTTTCTATAGGGCAGCACACCCAACAGGGGAGAATTATTGGTATAAACTATACAACTCAAAAGCAGAGCGAAGGTTAATACTACTCAATATTGGTCAATGAGACTTCTGGACAAGTAGTACAACTGCCAGAAGCACAGGTTCGTCTACTTTCAAAACAAGAGATAGAAGCAAAAATATTAGCCGAAATCGACTCGCACTTGACACGATTAGCGGTTCTCCAAAAAGAATTGAATGAAGATTTGGAAATTCGTACACCCTTTGGTACAGTTCCCCCACCTCTTTCTCAAACACCTCGCTCATCTAATGGTACATCCAGATTATCTCAACCAAAGAAAAAGGTTAGCGCTTAAGACTTAGACATTGTACTTACTAGAAAAATGCGGAAACTTCGCTTACCAAAAGTTTCCGCAATCCAAACTGTAGTTATAGGTAAAAGTAATTATCGCACATTACATCGCGACGCTTCAAAGCGATGAGTTATTTCAATGAGGACAGTCTAATGAGCAAAATACAACAGCATCAACAAGCTTGGGATGCGCTGATGTCCCTCAATAAACGCTATTATATTTCGACTGGTTTTTATGCACTGGGGGACGCTTATTTAATCAGTGGTAAAGACCTAAAGTACAAAAATCAAATTGTCCTCGTAGAACATCGGCAGAAATCCCAAATCAATCATTGGGATTGGACAATTAATAAATCCGAATGTCGTCAACAGCCAACAATCACAACCAATGGTGACGATGGTAACGGTAACTTGAAACGAAAAGCCGTGTCGCTCAAGGTTTACAGTTAGTTCTTTCTCTTCAATAAGGATAACAAAAATGGAACTCAATTCTGTTTACGATCCCAAGTTACTT
>NZ_VJXY01000096.1 GCF_014831675.1 Komarekiella delphini-convector SJRDD-AB1
GATGAATCGCACTACCAACCGCTAGCTCATGGTACTCCGCGGCCGTGAGATTGTTCGGATATTCAATTGGGGCTTCGCTCATCAGCTTTTGCCCCCGCCCGTCAGGGAGCGCTCTTGAAAGTTTGTAGCTGCAAACTTTTCAAAAGTTGCTATGACTGGAACTCTCCTACTGCTTTGCTTCTGCTCTCTCAAAAGGATATGGGTACTGAAAACTTTCCCAGTTTCTAATACCGTGCCAAATACAAAATTTTGGTCACTAGAAATCAGCAGTAACAGCTCCGCTTGTGGGTTTAACTCCTGTACCACCTGCGCTAACTGCTGAAGTTTGATTAAGATTTGTTTGTAATCATTTGTGCTACAAGCAATAATCGCGATCGCCATCTCAGACAGCTGCGTGTGGTTCAAGTGATGCCAGAACCAGCTTGTCTGCGGTAACACCCTCGCTCTTTTTAAGACGTTCTGGAAGCGAGTTTCCCTAAAAGAGCTAAGAATCCACTTATCTAGGGCATCGGAATTAAGGTGTGGGGTGTGAGGAACACAGACTACCCCTGACAGCCTAACCTCGACACCCTGTTGTATTGGGCATTTGCCATTTTTCACGTTATTCACCTCTAAAACTTGGTTTTCAAGCTTCAGAGGGGGTTGTTGCGCTGCTACAGATTTTTAACTACGAAATTCGGGAGTTTTAGTTACAAAACTTGATATTTTATAAAATCAAGGAATTTCAACAGCCAAAACTGCCACACAAAACTGGTCAGTTTGGTGTGGCTTCTCGTATAATACGAGAAGCAGCGGATTCAATCTCTTTCGACCAGTTAGTGGATGAAAGCGTCCAAACTTTAACTGCCACTTCCTTGGTTTGCCTGAGATAACCCCGCTCTGAAATTATTTGATTTTTCGCCCTTGGACAAAGCGTTACTCCTTAGTGCGTTTTGTCCTTTAAATTTTTGGTACTTTTGTATATCTCCCTTCATTTGTTGTTCGTTTTGATCTTACAGAACTTCTGGTCGTCTAGCATCTAGCGTCGTTTTGATTTTTACTTGTGACCTCCATATTTGCTAAGGATTGCTTTAGGGGTAATCGAGGTTTGGTTGCACCTCTGTGTAGGGTATGATTACCCATGCTTAAGCAGCACCAGCCGTGGCTATTGCCTCTGGTTTAGGCTTGCGCTCGAAAACTTGTATGTTAGGTTCTTCTAACACGAACCTATTTTCTGTTTCTTGACCGAGTTTACCAGCGATCGCACCTACCCACTGTGGATAACTAGCTTGGGCATCAGTTAGCTTTTTCCAAACTTTGGGTTTGACTGTAACTGAAATGATACGTCTATCACAGTCAATATCAAACTGCTGCCAACCGTTCTCTACAGTCTTAGCTTGAGGAAGTTGGTTGATTTTGATTGTTATCTCTAGTTTTCCTGGAATCATGAATACCTCTTTTTTATGATGCGATCGCTAGTGCTTCAGCAGCATTAGATGTATGTACCAGTCCTGGTGTGTTTTTTCTAATATATTTTTTCACTATAGGCTGAAGAGTAAAACTGATTTCTTCAGAAGCGGGATCTTTAATAGTTTCGATTAAAGACTGTTTTTCCAACCCTTCTAATGCTGTAATTAAATCTGATGTTGACAATGATATTTCTTCTTTCTGATTCAATCCATTTAATAGACTAGTGAAAAGAATGGGTTTTGAGTTCAAAGCCAACTCTTGTGCTACATAAATCATGATTTGTCGCTGATTTTCACTTAACAAATAACTAAACGCTTTATCAAGCATTGCTTGAAATTGACTACTAAAAAGCGTAGTTTTATTTTCAAAAAACTTTTTAGTACTCCCGCCAAAGAAGTGGTGAATTCGAGTAACAACTGTTTTTAATTCTAAAGGATTACCGTAGTAAGTTTTAATCAATTCATTGCACTTTTCTGGATCATTCAATCCTTGATCAAATAGGAGTTGCATTGCAGCGTCAGTGTCTAAACCTTTTATTTTCAAATCTTGAATAGGACGTCCTGCTATTATAAGATCTTCAAAGTCATCAGGAAACACTCGATTAGTTAAGAGCAAGCAGGTTTGATCCATTTCCTCTATTAATCGGCGGAAAAATAGTTTGTACTCTAGCTGTTGCTCCAAATTATTTGTTTCAAACAAAGAATCAGATTCATCTAATACCAATAAACATCGGCGCAATTGCATCTGCTTGATCAACGCTGAAATCATTGCTTGAGTAAATTTAGGTGAGTCTAGCGTAGGCTCTAAAGGTCGGATTAATTCTAGTAGTTCGGCTACCAAGTCTTGAAGAAGTGGCCCATGAGCAACCGATTTCCAAATTATGCTATCAAATTTAGGTTTAGATTCTACACTAATTTCTTGTATTAGCTTTGCAGCTAATGCAGTTTTACCAATACCCGCCCCTCCTACTAACGATACGCAACGTTGCTTTGTTATTAACTTTTTCAAGTAAGATAGTTCTCTTGTGCGTCCATAAAAATTTGATATATTAGGAGGCTTACCTCCTAGAATGTGTATCACATTCTTAACAGAAGAGTTTTTCTCCTCAGCAGGCGCAGGTTGAGCATAATGCTCCTGTGCAACTTGCTCTAAAAAATTTCGTACATTCTTTTTACTAACCTGCTTGCCATTCCCAATTGTTTTCGTGAGTATATCCCATAACCGAGTAGCTACACCTCGTTGTAAGTAATTAACGCTATAATCTGAATTTTCTGCTATTTCTACAAACTCACGGTTGTGCCACGCTCCTCTCATAATAAGGATCTCTGGTTGAGATAAATATCTACCTCTTTTGGCAAGTACTAGATCATTGACCACGACTAAAGCTTCATCAAAAGTTACTACTACTGAACAGTATTTTTGCCCTAAAAACTCTTGTTTATTTGAAGCAAGGGGAGAAGGGACTGGCGATTTAAGTGTCTGGACAGCATTAGAATCCATAGTTATACTCTTTCTGTTATTCGAGCAAGTAATCACATATGCTCTTTCTAAATTAAGTGTGTCTACAAAAAGGTGTTATATCAAACTCAGTAATACTTGACTTCTCTATTTAATAGCTGTTTGTTTCAAGTAAATGATAACTCAAGTCACTAATTATGCAAAGAGGACGAAAGATAGAGTAGAATCACTACTTACGTGCACCTGAAAGGAGTAGTTGATAAAACTACTGCTATTGCTAGATCACAGTAGCAGTTCTCAAATTAACTGATTACTTTAAATACTGCTGTTAGTCTGCCACTGATACACAAATATTAACAACTTTGCTAGTTGTTCTTTATTTTTGAGCATGAACTATGAAAAGTCCCCATACATACAATATGTTGCGGTTGCAGCTAGTAATTTCCTCAGCTTTTGATAAAGATCGTGTCTAAGCTGAGTTACAAATGCACTTATATACCGAAAATGACTACTCAAAATTTTAAATCTTCAGTTACATTATCGCTGATAGGAAGAAGGGCTAGATTTAGGGTAGGTAGTTTATATCTGGCTATCCTCCTACGAATGTGAGTTATTGTATTAATCCCCTATGCGAGCAACGTCAAAATCCTAATGACATTGAAAAATGTCTTTTTTGTGGTACTTCGCTACTGATTAATGACCGCATCCGATTAATTAAGCCATTGAGAGCGTTGAATGAAAACCCATTCAGCTATACTGAAGTTTTTGAAGTGAACGACGCTGGTACTCAATGGAATCCTGACCGCAGACAGCGAGTTATGAAAGTTCTGAAATTGAACTCGCCGAAGCTGGTTGAGTTAATCGAGCGGGAATCTCTGAGTTTACGGCTAATCCATCATCCAAATATTCCCAAAAGTACCTTAGATGACTTTTTTACTTTTGTTCCTAACAATAGTTCTTTAACCTTGCATTGCTTGGTTATGGATAAAATTGAGGGACAGAATTTAGAGCAATGGATAGAATATAACGGGTGTATTTCGCAATCTCAAGCATTAGAATGGGTAAAACAATTAGTTGAAATTCTTGCCGTAGTACACCAGGCTAATTTTTTTCACAGAGATATTAAGCCCTCTAATATAATTCTCCAGTCAAATGATCAATTAGCATTAGTGGATTTCGGCGTGGTACGGAGAGTGACTAGCACTTATCTAGCTAAAATAAGTGGAAGTGGAGGAGATAGCACAACTAGAGGAGGAAAGTATGAAATTACATCTGTTGGCACACCTCGTTATTCTCCACCAGAGCAAACGGATGGACAGGCAGTACCGCAATCAGATTTTTATGCTTTAGGTCGCACTTTCATCCATCTACTTACTGCAATTCAACTAATTGATTTACCTACAGACAAAAAAACAGGAAGATTAATCTGGAGAAACAAAGCACCGCAAATTGACAAACCTTTTGCTGATTTTATTGATGAGTTGACAGATCCTTTACCAGGGCAACGTCCACAAAGTACTGAAGTAATTTTGCAGCGTTTAGAAAAGCTGCCTCAGCAAATAAAAAATTACAGATTAGCTAATTCCAAAGTATTTAAATATAGCAAATATACGTTAATTTTTTTGGGATTGATTGGGGGTATCTTTCTATCTATACCTCTAGTAGCTAACTTCTTAATAGCTCAAGGACAAAAGTTAGAGATAGCGAATAATTCTCAGGGAGCGCAAGAGTTTTTTAATTGGGCTTTAAAGATTAGTCCTCAGAGTAATCGTGTTATATCAAGCTTTTACTTTGAAAGAGGTGCTCGCAGTGCTAATACTATTAAAATAGCAAAAAAGTATTATGAATTAGCAATTAAATATAATGATCTGGATGCAGACGCTTATAGTAATTTAGCTTATATGTGTCAGCAATTAAACCAAGATGATTGTGCAATTAAAAATTACGAAAAATCATTCAAATTAAAGCCTGATAGCTGGGAAGCGCGTTATGGGTTAGCACTTTTTTATGATGATAGAGGTATGTATGATTTAGCCCAAAAGCAATATCAGTTAGCTATCAAAATGAGTAGAGAAGCAATACCAGCCATCAATAATTTATCAAGATTGAAGATTCTAGATGGCAAATATAACGTAGCAATTGCTTTAGCTCAGTTAGGCTTACAAAAAACTGAAAACATTAAATTACAGTCTACTTTATACAAAAACTTGGGTTGGGCAAAATTAGAGTTAAAGCGTTACGCTGAGGCGAAAGCTGATTTAGAAAAATCAACAAAACTGGATGCCAGGACAGATGCTCACTGTTTACTGGCGCAAGCTCAAGAAGCATTAGGTGAAATTAATGACGCCAGGCTGACTTGGGAGATCTGTTTGATTGCCGAATCTAATCAGCGAGAGGTTCAAGAGTGGCGATTGCAGGTGTTGAAGCGTTTATTAGGGGATTATGTTCCGCCATCTTCGCCCTAAGTCTTTTTTTAATCCTCTGTTTCCTGTATGCTACTAGCTAGCAAATAGGTACACAAAAATCTTGATGCTTACTTTACAAAATTCGGCAAGTGCAATAGGAAAAAAAATATTCACAGTTCAGATTGTAGCACTCGCATCAATATCAACACTAATTGTTTTAAACTCTAGCAGCGTATGGGGGCAACCTCAATCAATAGCTCTGCGTCAGTGCAAGAATGTTGAAGGTAAGGTGATGAGTGAAGGCGATCGCTACTTGTCACCAGGAAGTCCGCTTTGTCCGGGAGATAAGATTCATCCAGAGAACGGAGCCACAGTTACGGTTGTTTGCTTTTTAAATCGAAAAATTTTATATATTGGTCAACACAACGTTTCCGATGCTGCAAACAAATGTGCGCGACCACAAGTCACTGAGTCAGAGCAATATCAGTGTACCAACCTCAAACCGCAGAATTGTCCTACTGATTTTAAAGGGCAAGGTGATGATAATACCGTACCAAAACCAAGACTGATTAGCCCTTATATTAGTGATGGCAGTATATTGAATACTCAACCACTAATCTCTTGGCGTGCCGTTTCCGACGCTACTAGTTACACAGTAAAGATGGAGGGCAATGATGTTAACTGGCAGATAAAAGTAAACAAGACTGTACTGCCATATCCAAGAAACCAACCCCAATTGAAATTTGGGAGTACGTATAGAATTACTATATTTGCGTATCAAGGGAACTCTATCATGAGTTACGCTCCCTTAGTGATTAGCGTTTTACCGGAGAAAGAGCAACTAGAGATTGCGTCATTAGTGAAACAAGTTAACGAGTTGAAAGCACCTCTTAATGAAGCTGCTGTTGAGGTTCTAGATACTATATACATGTCAAAAAATCTGGTAAATGAGTCGATAGAGACATTAAAGGCAACAATAGCAGCAGGGAGCCAAAACCCTAAAATCTATCGAATACTGGCAGATCGCTACTTAGAGGCAGGACTAACTGATGAGGCTTTTGGTGAATACACGACAGCAAAGAAGTTAGCTAAAAGTAGTAAGAACCCAAAGGAATTGTCGAAGGTGCAAGAAGGTTTAAAATTGTGGGAATTTATAACCAACTACCAACGAGCAAGAACGGGGCCCAGTAGTAATGATGAGCGTATTTAGGATTTTTCATTAATGTTAGTTGGGCAAGACGCAGTGCCTCTGCTTTAGAAATACCATTCTTCAATTCCTTGTAGAATTCTTCCATTAACAAAGCAGTAGAATCCGCATCTACTAACCATAGAGTTGCAACTGTGGTTCTGGCACCTGCTTGTGCAGCGACTCCAGCCATTCCTAATGCTGACCTTTTATTACCCTTTGCAGTCTGACAGGCACTTAAAACTAACAGATCAATTGCATCTGCATCAGTTTGAATTCTACTTTTTAGTAATTTATCAAATTCTCTAATATTGATGACCTTCTCATAGGCTAGAAGTACTGTCTTCAAAGGGTCAGAGCTAAACTGCCCATGAGTGCTAATATGAACGATTGGGAAATTATTTTTACTTATTTCTTGCTCTAGACGGCGAGTAGTAAACTTTTCATCTAGTAGTGTGAGATAAGATTGTGTTTGACTTTGGACATCTTTTACTTCTTCTTTAGCTTGAGGTAGTGGTCTGATGCCTTTAGGAGCGTTGCTATCTGACAAGCTGGGACTGGGCTTAGACAAAGCCGCGATGAGAGCTGTGAACCGCTTTTTTGATAAAGGTTTGGGAGATCGAATTTTAGAACCTAGAGTGACTGCAACGCTGTAATGCTCGATCAAATAATCTTTTCCATCATATAATATGCCCATTGGTATACTTTGGAAAGATTTGTCTAAGATAAATATTAATGTTCCTGATGCAGGTAAATATGACGATATCGGCGCGATTAGTTTTTCATAAAGTGCTTGAGAAGGCAAAATAATTTGTCGCACATTAGTAGAAACAAGTTTATCTTTCTGTAATTTTCGTATAAGATCACTAACATGATCTTTAATTAGATTCGCTTCAACAGAGTGATGATGAAAAGAGCGGTCTTGAGACTGTAAAATAACTTCTATAGTGTCATCCAAGTCAATGATATGAATTATTCCAGCACTATTTAAGTTTTGAACTTCGTTGAGAGCAACGAGATCAAGCTTGCCGCATTTGAGAAAATTCTCTAATTGTGCTGTTTGTAAACGTTCGTTTGTTTGAATTACTTCTTTAAGATTAGGATTAGAATCTTTCAAAAGTAACTTCATATAATCACGGTATACAGGTTCTACTTCTTCTTGAAAGAAGAACTGTATATCTATATTACTTGACAAGATACTATCACGAATTTGCGCCAGGTTGTCAATGGCGGATTTGTACATTGTGAGGGCTTCTTTAGCTTTCCCTTGCTTGTTGTACAAGTTTCCTAGTTGTTGTTGCCATTGGTAAACAATATCTTCCGCTTGAATTGATTGAGCTAAGCTTAAAGCTTCTCTAAAATATGCTTCTGATTTCTCTGGTTGTAATTTACCTAGAGTGCCAAGACTATAAGACTTTATTCGCTGATTAGTGGTATTTCTAGCCGTTTGCAAAGCTGACTGACCATACTCAATAGCTAATGAACGTAGTTGCTGCTCTGGAATTTGACTTAAACTATTAGCAAAGTTGAGTTTCGCATAAACAGATTGGGTAGCTGATAATTGAGAAAATGTAGAAGAGTTTTTCAAAACTCTATTAACAGAAGGTTGAATTTGTTGTTGGATTTGATTGCGAATCTCAACTAATTGTTGATTACCTAAATCTAACTCTACTGTTAACCACTTCTCAAAATCTAATAGCAAGCTCAAATGATGCAGTTGAGATTTTAGTTGTGTGACTGGAGAATTTGCTGAAACCTGATTCACTTGCTGATAGACTTCAAGTGACTTGAGTGCTTGTTGCGGAATCAGATCTACAATTTCATTTTTGAAGTCTAGTTCTTCTACTTCATAATATTTATTTCGTGCTTGTTGATAAATAGCTTCCTCAGTATTAGCCAACGACAGCAAAATATTATTAGGCTCAACAGAGGGTATCTGTTGAGCAATTGATAGCGTTTTTGCTAGAATGATTTTTGATTCATCTAACTTACCAATTAAGCGTAAGACATCTCCGAAGTTGTGCCATGCAAATAAATTTACTGGCAAATGTTTTTGCTTATCAATCGCCGCTATCAATAGTTTTGTTATAGATTCAGTAGACTGAACTGGCGAGATCGCACAAATCTTAGTATCTGTATTTAGCTTTAGAGCTTGCAATAGCGTGTTACAAGCCTGATGATTTAAGCCTAAAGCTTGTAGGGCAAGGTTTTGGTTAATTAAGCTGCCAGTAATACCCTCTTCGTAGCCAAGTTGACGATAAATCTTGGTGGCTGATTCCCAGGACTCAAGGGCCTCCGATGCTCGTCCTTCATTTAAATATTTTTCTCCTATTTGGGTCAGTAGTCTCGCCTGATTACGTTTCTGTACTTCTTTATTTACACCTTGAGCCGCTATCACAGATGGTTTACCTACAACTGTTAACAGCCCTAGAATACTTGAGAATACATATTTAAACCAATCTCGGCGTTTAATCATTGCTGGATAGGGGTTATAACAGTACTTTTTGATACATTTTCCTCGGAACACAAATTAGCAGACAACGCAGCATAGGGTGTCCCTGAATTGGCTTCTGCCGTCAAGATGACATTTCCATAAGAATCTTCCATCCAACCTTGTGCTTCTACATTTTGGATTGGTTTTTTGGTTATCAATTTTGGTTCTTCGGAATTATTGTTGACCTGACCAGAAACAAAATTGTCTTGCCAGGTCGGTTTAATAGGTGGTACATCGTTAGGACTGAGCGGTAATCTATCAACGCCAGTTATGATAAATTCACTTTCCGCCACGCCTG
The DNA here is from genome assembly GCF_014831675.1 of Komarekiella delphini-convector SJRDD-AB1. Lineage (GTDB taxonomy): Bacteria > Cyanobacteriota > Cyanobacteriia > Cyanobacteriales > Nostocaceae > Komarekiella. The sequence goes on from NZ_VJXY01000096.1 coordinate 9,291, forward strand.
ACTGTCCCTGGCAAGCCGAGGCTATTTCAGGAATTTCTGTAACTGTATTTGGTGCTGTGGTAGCACCACTAGGGTCAATGGCAAGACCATTGATTTGAACCGCGCCGTTGATTCCAAGCTGAGAATTGGCTTCAACTTGGCTATCACCAGAGAAAAAGTATGCATCAGCATTGATCCAAATATTGCCGCCGCGTCCTTTAAAAGCGTTGGCTGTGATAGCGCTATTTCCCAAGGAAAACAGAGTTTTTGTATTAATTGTTACCTCACCGCCGATACCAGCACCAGTTTGGGCAAGGTTGTAGGTAACGTCGATACCTAAAAGACGATAAGCCGCCTCCGGATTACTGGCACTAGCACTGATAATGCTGTCAAATAATTGCACATTGTTTGCGCGTATAAAAATATTTCCTCCGTCGGACAATGCGGTTGCAGCACTAATGGAAGAATTATTCTTCAGGGAAACTATATTTGCATCAATATCTACGTTCCCCGCTGAACCAGTGCCTAAATTACTTACGGTAATTGAACCTTTGGATAGGGATAATCGTTCAGTTTTTATTTTTATGCTCCTAGCTGCTCCACTTACCTCTGAAGAGAGTCCTAATACTTGTTGTATCAATATAGGGGGGGATATTGCGTATGATGATATTCCAGACAGAAATTCATAAGATAAATCACTTCTATTGACCGGCGTTGTAATACTGAGAAAACTAGGGGCTTCAATTGTGATATCTCCAGCATTACCGCTGGAAAAAGTATAAGAAGCAATAATTCCTCCGTTTCGTAATCTAACTTCAGGTGAGATGATTTTCAAATTCCCGGAATTTCCCGATTTATAAGCGCCTACAGCTACTTGACTTGGAGAAGAGAGGATAGGATTGAAACCACTCAATTCAACACTACGATTTGCATTGATGATCAAATCTCCTCCCGCGCCAGCGCCAAAACTTCCAGAGGTTATAGTGCCTCCATCCAAAGCAGTTAATTGACCTGCATTAATTGCGATCTTCCCACTTGTGCCAGCATTAAAGGTATATGAGCCAACGCCACTAGCAATGCTAGCTGTAGTAGGGTTAATAAAGGAAAATCCTTTGACTTCTACAGATTCAAAAGCATTCAAAAGTATATTGCTAGCGCTTGCTTCCGTAAACGTCTTGCTATTTATAGCTGCTCCGCCTTCAAAACTCAAATCTTTAGTTGAAACCATAACATCACCAACAGTTTCTCCTAAAGTTTCTATTTCAATTCCACTAGGAATCTTTCCATCTGAAGAGGTGCCACTTAATTGAAGAAAATTTGAAGCCTGTATATTGATACCGCTTCCAGCTTGAGCACCTTGATTTTGGATTAACGCGATTGATCCCCCTGTAAAAAAAATTTGCTTTCCTACTAGCTGAATAGCACTGTTCCCAATTCCACTAGCATCTACCAAGGCTCGTTGAGAAAGCACAATATCTTGAAAGTTTTGTAAATTTTGATAACCGAATACCCAACCAGAGGTTGTCGGATTGATGCTAACTGTCCCATCATTAACGCTACCGATACCGTTGGCGAAATATTGCTTAACAAAAAAACGCCAAGTTTGCCGCGTATTACATGGAGAGGAGAGTTATACTTTTCCGTGCAATACACGGAAAGAAAAAAATTAAGTTAGTTGCCTCAATAAT
>NZ_VJXY01000028.1 GCF_014831675.1 Komarekiella delphini-convector SJRDD-AB1
AGGCAGGGGAGGCAGGGGGGGCAGGGGAGGCAGGGGAGGCAGGGGAGGCAGGGGGAGAGATTTATTCAGGTGGCTTAGATCCCCGACTTCTTAAAGAAGTCGGGGATCTGGGGGATCTTGTTGTTATTGTGTGATTTTACGGAAATTTGGTATCTGCTTTGGAAGTTTAATGAGAAAGTTAAATATAGTCAAATATACCGTGTAAAGCCATGAAAGCTTTTTTCCAGGGATGGGTTGTAGCAATCCTAGTAATGGCAGCAACGCTAGCAGGAAACATCCAAGCTGTAATTAGCAAAGATGTCAAGACGGTAAATTCTTTGTTGGCACAGACACCAGTCAAAGCAGATGAATTAGACCTTGCAGTGTCCTTGCCAAAGTTAGCGCAGGTCATCTTTAAAGGGGGTGAGTCAAGCAGTGGTCAGATAATAGGAATTGATGCACAAGGCCAAGCACTATCAATTCAGCGTAGTGGTAAAATTGCTACAATTCCCCTGAGCCAAATTGCAAGAGTAGTTTTCAAGAATGAGACGTTGGTTTACAGTAGGAATGAGCTTCAATTTATGCGGAGCATACAAATAGACCGTCCCCAAGGTAAATCAGTAACTTGGAGTGGTATCCCCCTAAATACTTTTACCATAAAAAATCCTATCCAAGGTCAAGCAGTAGTGAAGCTCAAACCACCTGTAGTTTCCACAGCACAGTTGCGAGGTATTCGGTCAGTGGCTAGAAATCGGCAATATGTGGTAGATGAAATCCAGTTCAATTCGCAACAAAGAACGATCACTATTTTGGCAAAACCTTATTGAGCATGAATTATTTCAGCAACCGCCTGAAAATGAATCAAATAACAAACTATTTGCTTCAACGTTTTCTACGGTCATTTCAACTTTAGTAACGACAACTTCAACGTTAGTAACTACAGCTTCAGCATTAATAACAAACACTTGAGTTGTTTTTACCAGAGCTGAAGTATTTTTTATAACAACTTCAGCGTTAGTAACTACAGCTTCAGCATTAATAACAAATGCTTAAGTCGTTTTAACAACAGCTTAAGTATTTCTTATAGCAGCTTCAACGTTAGTAACCACAGCTTCAAAATTCCTAACTACAGCTTCGGCTGATGCTCAATGAAAACTGATTATATCTGTAAATATTCTATGAAAAAAATTCTCACCACTTTTTTGGTTTTGGGCGTTTCTCTAACGCCTTTAACAGTAATGCTGATAGCTCAACCCACCTGGGGACAGACTCAAAACTCGCGATCGCAAGAAGCACAAAGACTGCTTCTGCAAGGGATACAACTGTCACAGCAACAGCAACACCAACAGGCAATACAAATATTACAGCAAGCTTTAACCATTGCACAAGAACTCAAAGTTCAAGAACTTGAAGCGTTCGCACTGCTTTGGCTTGGGCGTAACTATAACGATTTAGGACAAAAGCAGAAAGCACTCGATTACTACAACCAAGCTCTGCCCCGATTTCGTGCTGTAGGCGATCACTCAGGTGAAGCTATCACACTCAATAACATCGGTAAAGTCTACAACGATTTAGGACAAAAGCAGAAAGCACTCGATTACTTCAACCAAACTCTGCCCCTTCTTCGGGCTGTGGGCGATCGCTCTGGAGAAGCGACTACACTCAATAACATCGGTGGGGTCTACTCCGATTTAGGACAAAAGCAAAAAGCACTTGATTACCTTAACCAAGCTTTACCCCTGAGACGTGCTGTGGGCGATCACTCTGGTGAAGCGACTACACTCAGTAACATTGGTTTAGTCTACTCCGATTTAGGACAAAAGCAAAAAGCACTCGATTACTACAACCAAGCTCTACCCCTGAGACGTGCTGTGGGCGATCACTCTGGTGAAGCGACTACACTCAGTAACATTGGTTTAGTCTACTCCGATTTAGGACAAAAGCAAAAAGCACTCGATTACTACAACCAAGCTCTGCCTCTTTTGCGGGCTGTGGGCGAGCGCTCTGGAGAAGCGACTACACTCAATAACATCGGTCAAATCTACGACGATTTAGGACAAAAGCAAAAAGCACTCAATTTCTATAACCAAGCTTTGCCCCTTTTTCGTGCTGTGGGCAATCGTTCTGGAGAAGCGACTACACGCAATGACATCGGTGCAGTCTACAACGCTTTGGGACAAAAGCAGAAAGCACACGATTTCTTTAACCAAGCTCTGCCCCTATTTCATGCTGTGGGCGATCGCTCTGGTGAATCGACTACACTCAATAACCTCGGTGCAGTCTCCGACGATTTAGGACAAAAGCAAATAGCACTTGATTACTACAACCAAGCTCTGTCCCTTATTCGTGCTGTGGGCGATCGTTCTGGAGAAGCGACTACACTCAATAACATTGGTTTAGTCTACTCCGATTTAGGAGAAAAGAAAATAGCACTCGATTTCTATAACCAAGCTCTGCCTCTTTTGCAGGCTGTGGGCGAGCGCTCTGTTGAAGCTGTCACACTCAATAACATCGGTTTAGTCTACGACGATTTAGGACAAAAGCAAAAAGCACTCGATTTTTACAACCAAGCTTTGCCCCTGAGACGGGCTGTGGGCGATCGCTCTGGTGAAGCTGTTACCTTGGGTAATATTGGTGTACTATTCCAAAACACAAATCGACCAACCCAAGCCATTACTAATTTGCAGCAAGCTCTCCAAATTAGCTTAGAAATGCGTCGGGGCTTGCAACGAGAAAATCGCCAAAACTTTTTACAGGAAAACGGTGCAAGTGCAACTGCTTTAGTTGATGTCCTGATTAACCAAAAGAAATACGCTCAAGCCTTTGAATGGGTTAACCTATTCACCACAGCCGACCTTGCTGATTATACTCGCCTCATTAATGCCAAAGTTGCCAACCCAGAAGCACAGCAGAGCCTTGATAACTGGAGTAAAAAAAATCAACAATTAGAATCTCTGCGGCAACAACTGCAAAGCGATGGTTCCGAAAGCCTACCTCAAAAAATTCGGCAATTAGAAGCACAAGTTTATTCAGAAGCCGAAAATATCTCTCGCCGTTTCCCTGAAGTAGCAGAACTATTTGAAACTACACCAGCAGATATTAAAAACCTGACATCCTCCATACCCATAGGAACGGTTGTAGTTCAACCTGTCTTACTGACTAATGTGAGAAATATGCCTAATAACGTTGCATTTTTCATCTTCACAAAAGGTGAGTTGAGTGTTATTAAAAAACCTATTGATCCCACTAAATTTAATAAACTTCTCACTCAATACCTAAAACAGGTAAAAAACGATGGTGATGCTAGCTACGCTGAAACTGGTGGCGAACTTTATGATATTCTCATTCGTCCTATCGAAGACAGAATTAAGGCTTTATCCCCCAAACAACTGAGTATTATTGCTACTGGTAAACTGCGCCATTTCCCTTTTGAGACTCTTTACGACAGTAAAACTAACCAATTTCTCATCCAAAAATATCCTGTTAACTATCTCACTCGTATTTCCAATAATTCCCTAAAATCTCCGGGTGTGCAAAATGCCGTACCCCGCAAAGCACAAGCTGTTTTAGCATTTGGTAATCCTGTACCCCGTAACCCGCAAAATATTCCAGGTGCAGAGGCAGAAGTCAGAAAGATTAAAGAAATATTCCCAGAAAGTGAAGTTTATATCCACAATGAAGCTACCCTAGAAAAGTTTAAATCCCAAGCTTTGCGTTTTTCATTTTTGCATTTAGCAACTCACGGCTGTTTCAAAATTGAAGACTGCAAAAAAGTGGATTTACTAAATAATAAATTACTATTTGCTGATAAACCCTTAGACATTGCCGATGCTGCTCTTTTAGGGCTACAAGGTACACAATTACTAACACTTAGTGCTTGCGAAACTGCTGTAGAAACTGATTTTAATGGTGAAGGAATTGCAGGCGTTGCTTACATATTTGAGCGTGCTGGTGCTAAAGCTGTGATGGCAAGCTTGTGGGCAGTTGAAGATGAAGCAACTCAGGAATTGATGGTTGATTTTTATCAGAATCTCAAACAGGGTATGAGTAAAGGGGAAGCTTTGCAAAAAGCTAAGTTAAAGCTAATTAAAGATGATCGCCATCCTTTTTATTGGTCGCCGTTTGTCTTAATTGGTGATGCGCGTTAACAAGATTCCCGACTTCTTAGAGAAGTCGGGAATCTGGAAGTCGGGAATTTGAGCCATTTCACAGCAACTTATCTGGTGTAATTGGCAGGTCACGAATCCGTTTACCTGTAGCATGATAAACAGCGTTAGATATAGCAGCTGCTACCCCAACAATTGGAAGTTCCCCAAGGCTTTTGGTTCCCAGCGCATTCACAAAAGAATCGTGTTCTTCAACAAATTGCACTTCCATATTTGGTATATCTGCATGAACAGGAATCAGGTAATCTGAAAGGTTAGCATTAACTATTCGACCCTGATTAGCATCCATTACTGTTTTCTCCATCAGCGCCATGCCGATTCCCCAAGTAATCCCACCGATAACCTGACTCCGCGCTGTCTTCAAGTTGAGAATTCGCCCTGCACTATAAACGCCTACGCAACGTCTAACTTTGATTTCTCCTAATAATTCATCAACAGCAACTTCAACAAAGATTGCTCCAAAAGAGTGTTTGGAATACTGTTTGTCTGGGTTGGGTGAGCTTTCCTCTGTGACTTCTAAACTCTGTAACCCGTGACGGTGCAGAATATCGGTGTAACTATCTCGCTTAGAAGAGTCTTGTTTTAAAAATATTTGCCCCGATTCTACTGTAATATCATCTAATTGAGATCCATATAGCGGAGAATTTGAATCTGTTATTGCCATTTGGATCATCTTCACTCGTGCTGCACTGGCTGCTTTATGCACAGCAGGCGAAACACTACCGACTGTAATCGAGTTACCGGTGACGGGAGCTTTAGGGAGATTGCTATCACCTAGTTCAAACTGCACCGACTGGCTTGATAAGCCTAATGCTTCAGCGGCTACTTGAGTCATTACTGTATAAGTACCCGTACCAATATCTTGAGTACCACTTTGGACTCGCACCTCTCCATTAGCAAAAATTTCTACCTTAACTGATGCAGAGCCAGCATGGCTGGGAAATGTAGCACTCGCCATTCCCCAACCAATCAAGAAATGCTCATCGCGCATTGAGCGAGGAACTGGGTTGCGTTGTGCCCAACCAAAAATTTCTGCTCCCTGTTGGTAACATTGTTTCAAAGATTTACTTGACCAAGGTAATCCTGTATGCGGGTCGATGTCTGCATGATTTCTGAGTTTTAGTTCAATTGGGTCAATATTTAAAGCATACGCTAGTTCGTCCATTGCCGATTCTAGGGCAAACATTCCTGGCGCTTCTCCTGGCGCACGCATAAAGGTTGGTGTGCTGGCATTGATGCGAGCTAGGCGATATTTGACTTCTAAGTTGGGACAAGCATACATCATTGTTGTTGCTGCACCCACAGGTTCTACAAAGTCATCAAAGGGAGAAGTTAAGGATGTGCCAATGTGGGTGATGAGGGTTAGTTTACCGTCCTTGGTTGCACCTAGGGTTAAGTGCTGCTGGGTTTGAGATCTGTACCCGCAAGAAGTGTACATTTGCGATCGCATTAGCACCACTTTAACAGGTCGCTTGACTTGGCGAGCTGCGATCGCAGCTAGGATAGTATGAGACTTCAGCAGCGCTTTGCAGCCAAATCCACCCCCTAAATATTTGGAAATAACTCGGACATTTTCTGGAGGAATATTCAGAACAGCACAGATTCCCCGTTGTGTTGAAGAAATGCCTTGAGTGGTTTCATAAAGTGTTAAATTATCCCCCTCCCACATTGCTATAGTTGCAGAGGTTTCTAGGGGATTATGATGTTCTATTGGCGTCGTATAAACCTGCTCCATGAGGATATCTGCATGGGCTTTTCCAGATTCAACATCGCCTCTAGTAATTTTACCGGGCATGATGCCAAACAATATTGATTCTGGCTCAAATATCTCTGCTTGTGCCATTGTTACCGTAGGCGGTGCTTCCTCGTAGCTAATTTTTACCAGAGAGGCAGCGGTTTGAGCTTGTTCTAAAGTTTGGGCAACTACAATCCCCAGGTGTTGACCATCGTAGTAGATGTTATCGTCTTTTTCGGTTGGCTGAGGTTGTTGGGGGGAAAAGAAGGGTATTTTTACCAGAGATGGGGTTTGTTCGTAAGTAATGATATCTATTACACCAGGGGCTATGACTACTGCTGATGTATCGATTTGGATAACTTTGCCTTTTGCGATCGCACTAGTGAAAATCACTCCATAAACCAAATTATCTATTGGCACGTCAGCTGTGTAAGCTGCTTCTCCTGTAACTTTGAGCCTGCCATCAACACGATCCAGTGGCTTACCAACAATTCGGTGTTGCATATTTGCCAAATTATAGTTCATTGATCATTAATTATTCTCTCCCCTGCCCCTCTGCCTCTCTGCCCCTCTGTCCCTCTGCTCCCCGCCTCCCCTACCCCCCTGCTCACCCGAATGGGTGAGAGACAACTCAGCCAATCAGGTGAACTAAGTGTAGGAAGTTAAAGTTTATGAAAAACGGCACTCTCTTACTAAAGAGCATTGATTGCACTCATTCTAATTTAAAAATAAATCTATGAAACTTGCACTTATATTTGATTCTGCATTGATTATTGCTTCTATTGCGCTCATGCCTGGAATCTTTGACCCTCATCCAGCTACGAACAATAACTACTATATGGATGCTGATAGCACAAATAGTTATGGTATAAATATTGCTAATGCACTTGATACATTTAGCAGTAATTTCACTAATGTCAACTACTGCGAACCCTTTAATTTACCGAGCAGGTCGTTATCCAGAGATTTTTCCCGATAAGTATAGCTCTGCACATAACGGTTTGTAATTGAATGCAATACAAACTAACAGTATTAAGCTAATGCGCGTCTAAATTGCATAACTAGTCTTTGTAGTTGTTAACTGTTGATAGTTAACGGTTAACACTCAACCTGAATGTCGAAGTAATCTGCAATTTAAATGCATAACAGCTTAGCTGATAAATTTTATTTTGTATCAAAATGGAAAAGTATTAAGCTCACATACTATTAAACATACAATTGCAACCGTCTTAGGGTATACATTAAAAATGTATTTTCTAAAACATTTTTATACTAGTATTGTTTATTACTTTAGACAGTTGTTTATATAGTCATCTATCATTTGACATATTATTACAGAGTACTGAGTGATCATAGCCATTTACTAGCAAGCAAATAAGAGCTTTGACCATAATGACTAAGTCAGCAAACCTTGACATTTGCGTAAAAATGCTGAATTTATTCGTTAATAAAAAGTAATATTAGTCAAGTAGATTTATAAGCTTTTCTCAAAGACCGATAAAACTTATAGCAGGCTTTTTTTTTAGTAAATACATGTATGGCAAGCATTTTGAAGTTTATTAAATGATAGGCTTGTATTATACTTTTATTATCAACATCCGAAGTTTTTCTGATAGCTGGGAGAAAACTGCTTTAAGTACAACAGTTTATTAGTAAATACTATTACATCGTATTATTTGTTTACTTAAGTATATTATAGTCAAGTATAATTACGGCTACATTTTTTTAGTGTTTATTAAAGAATAACTGCAATAACCGAGTTTTCTATTAGTGGCTAAGTACTGTTAAACACCACATTCCCTACCAATTAACGTGATTACTGTATTAGATAAAGCATTGTAACGGTTAAGCTTTCTCAAAAATTAAACATTTAACTATAAAGGTGCTAAAAATGACTGAATTACTTGCCTTGGGTGCAAAACAAAAGCAAGAATCAACCCAATTGCCACTATTTGCAGAAAATCTTGACAGCTTTTGGAATAAAGAAATTAGACCTTTATTCACAGATGAGTCTCTATGTTTCAAGGTGAAAATTCGTAACGGAAAGCATATCAAGTATGTAAACTTAGATAATGGAGCGACAACCACTCCCTTTGCAACGCTTAAGCAGCACGTAGATGATATGCTTGATACTTATGGCAGTGTGCATCGAGGCTCTGGGCAAAAGTCTATTATTACTACGCGAGAATATGATGCAAGTCGAGATGTGATTCGGGAATTTGTGGGGTCATCATCACATAACTATGTAATATTTGCCAAGAATACAACAGAAGCAATTAATGGAGCTGCTACACTGTGGGCGAAGAAACCTGGCAAAATCTTAGTTTCTGATATTGAGCATTCATCAAACTTGCTACCTTGGGTAACTAGAGACGAAGTTGTTCAGTATAGAACTCAACCAGACGGAAGCGTAAGTGTAGCTGAAATTGAGGATATTTTCAAGGCACACGAAAACCGCCCTGAAGCAGAGCGAATCAAGTTACTGACCATTACAGGTGCTTCAACAATTACAGGTTATAGACCACCTATTTACGAAATTGCGGCTTTAGCACATCGGTATGGAGCCAAGATGTTTGCTGACGTGTGTCAGTTAATCCAGCATGAACGGGTAGATATGCGTGCAGATGATGACCCGTGTCATTTGGATTTTGTCGCTTTTTCTGGACATAAAATGTATGCTCCTTATGGAACAGGGGTTTTGCTGGGGCCGAAGGAGTTTTTTGATAGCTCCTATCCTTATCAAATCGGTGGTGGAAACCTGCCTTATATCACTAGAAACCTAGAGATAAAGCGTTTTTACACAGAACGGGCACATGACCCCGGAACCCCAAATGCAATGGGTGCTATTGCCATTGCCAAGGCAATTCAAATTATAGAAGCACTTGGACGCGATCGCATTGCGGAATACGAACACTCTCTAGTTGAATTCACATATACACGGCTGAAGCTAATTCCTGGTGTGAAAGTACATATCCCAGGAGATAATCTAGCCCACGTCATCCCCTTTGACATTGATGGATTTGACGGACGTTTAGTAGCAGAGATTCTGGCACAAGAATACGGTATCGGGGTTCGGGCTGGGGCTTTCTGCACTTATGAATATATTCGCAAACTCAAGAATATTTCGGACGAGCAAGACTGCGAGATTGCTAAAGAAGTAGAGAGCGGAATTACGCGTAACATTCCTAGCATTATCCGGGCCAGCTTTGCTGTGTATAATACACTTGAAGATTGTCATAGGTTCCTTGAGGCGATTTCAGAAATAGCTCGGAATGGACTTGATCACTATTTGCCTTCCTACAAACAAGATGAGACAAGTGGTGTTTGGGCTGCGATAGATAATTAGTCTCATCTGTTCATCACGCTAAAACTGATAGTTGTTGATTATCTCAGGTAGCAGAGGGAGACTTTAAACTCCTTTGCTACTTCCTTATTCTATGTGCCTTAATTACGTTAGCGCAGCGCTAACGCTTCGCCATCGAGCGTTATTACGAATTACGAATTACGAATTACAAGGAGGGTAACAGCTTGAGCGATGAAAACCTCTTTGACCAGGAGGATTACCTACAAGCACGGGTTGATGAATATATTTGGCAAAAAAGCTCAGATGCAGGTATTTCGCGCCAGCGGTTTCTGCAAATACTAGCCACTATGGTTGGAGCAACAGCCATTGGAGGATTGGCTAAACCTGCACCTGCTCACAGCCAGACAAGCAAATCAAATCTGTCAAATTCCTCCGCTACTGTCACCAAAGGCAGTAGAATACTTAAGCCATTGCCACCAGGATATATCTCTCATAGCAAAGGCACATTAGAGATGAACTGGGAAGCCATGTATGAACGTGGCTATCTAGTGCCAAACGATTGGTTTTACGTTCATAACCGCAATACGCCTCCTCCTTTTGACCCATCTACTTGGCGCTTGCACATTCAAGGGACTGGCGTTTCCACGCCCTGCGAATTCTCTTACGATGAAATCATCGCTATGCCATCCATTTCAGTCACTTGTGCTATTGAGTGTGCTGCTAATGGTCGGCGCTTCTTTGAAGAAGCTTACAACAAACCACTTTCTGGAACACGGTGGCGGCTCGGCGCTATTGGCGTGGCTGAGTGGACTGGTGTACCACTTAGCATATTGTTTGAGCGAGCCAGACTGAAATCAACTGCAAGAGACGTACTAGTTGAAGGTGGAGATTTGGATTCGCTGGACTCGAAGCAATCCAAGTTCAGTAGTGTAGTTCCGATTTCCAAGGCATTAGCAGATAACTCACTCCTCGTCTATGCAATGAACGGGGAACCATTACCTCCAGACCACGGTCAGCCATGCCGTGCTTTATTTCCTGGTTGGGGCGGAAATGCTAACGTTAAATGGATTGAGCGAATTGAAGTCTCTGAAACACCAATATACACCCAATGGGTGCTAAAGCAGATGGTACTGGTTGGTGCAGATTATCCAGCTATCTCTCCATATAAAGGCAAATTAATTACGTACCAAAATGTTAAAAGCGCCTTTGAGTTAGCTTGGCCAGCTACGCTTGCTGCTAAACCTTATCTACTGCGCGGACGTTCTTGGTCTGGAAAAGGAAAGATTGTGCGTGTGGAAGTCAGCTTAGATGGTGGTAAAACCTGGCAATTTGCACGTTTGCGAGAGCCAAATTTTCCATTTGCGTGGGTTCGCTGGGACATTGAATGGAACCCTGTTCCTGGAGAGTATTCTCTGCAAGCTCGTGCTACTGACAATTTAGGTAACACCCAACCAACTACAGTTCCGTGGAATGATTTTGGGTTGCTTTACGGAGGCGTTGTTAGCCACCCGGTAACAGTAAACAGTTAACAGTAAACAGTTAACAGTAAACAGTTAACAGTTAAGATAATTGGGTTTAAGAAGAACCACTATATCAGCGAGTATTTCCAACTGAAAACTAATAACCCAAAGCCGATGAGTAGCAGGCGCTATCTGGCGAGTTTAAATCTTCCACCATACGCTTTGATAACTGTTTACTGTTTACTGATTTAAAAGTTCTTTGATAAAACTTATTGTATGAATGATTTTAGTTGGTTGATTTTAGTAGCTGGGGGTCTAATATCTGGAGTCATCGCGGGACTTTTAGGAATTGGCGGCGGTATTATCACAATTCCTCTTCTAGTCACTCTAGGTTATACACCAGTTCAAGCGATCGCTACTAGTAGTCTTGCTATTGTTATTACTTCAATTTCTGGAAGTATACAAAATTGGTGGATGGGCTACTTTGATTTTAAACGCGTAATTTACTTAGGAATTCCAGCTTTCTTAACTACTGGCATAGGAGTCTATTTCGCCAATAAAATTCCACCATACATAATACTCTTTTCATTTGGCATCATACTACTAGCTAATATCTATTTGATAGACCTTCGCAAACAACTAGCTTCAAAAACAGAGAATGAAAATACAGCACCAGCATTTAACCCATTACTTACCAAACTTGGTACTGGGGGAGCAGCAGGAATTTTAGCAGGTTTGTTTGGCTTAGGCGGTGGTACGATTATGGTGCCGCTGCAAATATTGCTCCTAGGAGAAGAAATTAAAGTAGCAATTCAAACTAGTTTAGGCGTTATTGTCATTACTGCTTTAGCTGCTTGTACAGGGCACACATTAGAGGGGAATATTCTGTTTTTTCAAGGTATAATTTTGGGATGCGGCGGTCTTATAGGTGTGCAAATGAGTACTCGCACACTGCCAAAAATACCAGATTCAGTTGTTAGCTTTGCACTGCGTATTTTCTTAGGAATTCTATCAATTTATATTTTTTGGGAAGCCTGGATAAATTATCAACTCATAGCTTAAAAATCTTTGGTATTAGATTCAAAATTCCCGATTTATTGGATAAATCGGGAATCTTGTTTGTTGGAAAATTTTATTTTTATTAACAAATCGTTAACTTGGTTAAGTACACAGCAGATAGCATCATGATTTGGAATGTAATCTAGAAAACAGTTAACTGAATGAATGTCAGCTTTGTAGCGATCGCTATAACCATCTATAAGAAAAAACTAAGTAGATTGTGTTTATTTACATTCTAAAATATATTTAGAACAAAGTATATCCAATTACATAAAATTCCATAAGCATAGGAGAAGCATGTAAAACAACCTGATTAACAAGTCATGTCAAATGTTTCACCATCCAAAAAATGATCAAAGCTTGTTTGTAGCTGCTTTAGGAAAGATAAGCTGCTACCTCCAAAAGGAAGGCTGCATAGAGCTACAAAGAACAATGGTTTGGGGAAACTTCAAATAGAAGTAGAGCCGATTACTAAATGACTATAGATGAAGTAGTACAGCTACTAAAAGCCAGTCAAGCAACCGGTTTAACGACGCTCCAAGAAATGATTTTGCGTGCTTCGTGGGAAGGAAAAACTTACACCAGTATAGCGCTGGAAGCACACTACGGAGAGGAGCGTGTTAGGAAAGTTGCTTCTAATTTATGGCAATTGCTGAGTAACTTTTGGAAGGAATCTATTAATAAATCTAACTTCCGTCAAATTCTAGAAAATCGCAATCTTAGTCAAACATATCAGCAATTAATTAAAGAATTCAACCGAGCAGCCACAGCCATATCCTTAGAATTTCCCAGTGGGCCAGTATCCCTTGATTCCAGATTTTACATTCCTCGCCCGCCAATTGAAGAACTTGCTTATGCACAAATAGCTGAACGAGGGAGTGTCGTCTGCATTAAAGCTAGCAAGAAGATGGGGAAAAGCTCATTGATATTACGGTTGCTTGCACATGCTAGTAATCAAGGCTTTCGCACTGTAAGTTTAGACTTTCAGCAAGCAGACAAAGCGGTATTTGCTAACTTGGATAAATTTTTGCGATGGTTGTGTGCCAACATTAGTCGGGAATTACAGCTAGAACCAAAACTCAATGATTATTGGGATGAGGAAATGGGTAGCAAAGTCAGTTGCTCCATCTATTTCCAAAAGTATTTGTTGTCCACTTTGGAAAGTCCGCTTGTCTTGGTATTAAATGAAGTAGATTGCGTATTTGAGTACCCAGAAATTGCTGGAGATTTTTTACCATTAGTGCGGTCTTGGTACGAACAAGCCAAACGGATGGAAATTTGGCAAAAACTCCGTCTTGTTTTGGTGTACTCAACAGAAATTATTGTTCCTCTCAAACTAACTCAATCACCATTTAATATCGGTTTGCCAATTAAGCTACTCCCATTTACTAAAGAACAGGTGCAAGATTTAGCACAACGTCATGGATTAGATTGGACAGATGGTAAAGATGTTGAAAGTTTGATGGCGATGGTTGGGGGACATCCTTATTTAATTCGACTCGCTTTGTATCATCTTATGGGTAAAGGAGGGTTAGAGAAAGATTTACAACAGCTATTGCAGGAAGCACCCACAGAAGCGGGAATTTATAACGAGTATTTAAGGCGGTATTTATTAAAACTAAGAGAGGAGCCGGAATTAGCAGCTGCTTTTGCTCAAGTAATTAATCCTACAGCTCATGTGAAAATAGAACCAGGACTAGCATATAAATTACAGAGTTTGGGGTTAATTAATTTAGAATGCGATCGCTATACTCCTACATGTGAGCTGTATCGTTTGTATTTTCGAGAACAACTCACAACAACTGAAGATTTGAGCAATGCTCACGTTGAACAGTTGAAAAAAGAGAACCAACAATTACGTGCGCTCTCTAGCTTAGATGAACTAACGCAATTAGCCAATCGCCACTACTTTCATACATACTTGCAAATAGAGTGGCAAAGATCCGCTCGCAAGCATACCACGCACACACTACGCGAGTACATCCCCATATCCCTGATTTTATGCGATATCGACTATTTCAAGATTTACAACAAAACGTACGGTAATTCCGCAGGAGATGAGTGTCTGCGACAAATCGCTAATACTATCAAGAACTGTGTAAACAGCTCACTTAGTAGCAGTTTCTCGTATGCTAGTAGTACTTATGCTACTAGTGCTTTAGCAATTTCCCAAGTGGTAGATTCCAACGAAGAAAACACGGTGTTAGTAGCTCGCTACGGTGGTGAAGAATTCGCCATTCTCGCCCATGCAGATTTTACAGCTGCTATGGCTGTTGCTGAACACATTCGAGAACAAGTAAAAGCTTTGGCAATTAAGTGTGAGTATCCTGGAATAGGTGGTTTACCCGCTGCTGTTTTAACTGTTAGCATAGGTGTGGCTAGTGTCATTCCCACAGTAGAAACCGAGCCTGTGACTTTAGTTAATGCTGCTGAGTCAGCGCTACATCAAGCCAAAAGAAAAGGACGCGATCGCGTTGTTTCCAGCTAAAGTTAGACAATATTGTTTAGACATCTGGTAAAAATCAATGTAGAGACGTAGCACTGCTAAGTCTCTTGACTGAACACCTGTTAATAAAATATAATGTTAGATTGTCTGTCTAATTCCTGCTCGGATCAGGTAGACATACCACAAAAGCAGGCAAAAGCATCTCCATAAGAGAAAAAAGCCAGCTACCTGTACGGCAACCTCAAGGACAATTCCATGACCTACGCAATTATTGAAACTGGCGGTAAGCAATTACGAGTAGAGCCAGGGCGGTTTTACGACATTGAACTGCTGACAGCCCAACCAGACGAAAAAGTTACAATAGAATCAGTATTATTCGTGCAGCACGACGGCGAAGTCAGCATTGGACAGCCGCTAGTCGCAGGTGCAACTGTAGAAGGGACGATACTACGACATCTCAGAGGTCGTAAAGTCCTGGTATACAAAATGAAGCCGAAAAAGAAGACCCGCAAAAAACGGGGTCATCGTCAAGAAATTACCAGACTCATGATTAACTCCATTACTCTTAATGGTACGGTGTTCACCGCAGAAGCAGAAGCAGAAGCAGCAACGGAGGAAGCGCCTGTTGTTGATAACACTCCTGTTGAAGTTGAAGCCGCTGCTGAATAATAGAAATAAGTAAATACACAAGAGGAAATCATGGCTCATAAGAAAGGAACAGGTAGTACGCGCAACGGTCGCGATTCTAATGCTCAACGTCTGGGTGTCAAGCGCTACGGTGGTCAAACCGTGCGTGCAGGAAACATTCTCATACGTCAACGTGGCACAAAATTTCACCCCGGTAACAACGTCGGTATTGGCAGCGATGACACTTTGTTTGCCTTAATCGACGGCGTAGTAACGTTTGAGAGAAAGGGCAAAACCCGTAAAAAAGTTAGCGTTTATGCAGCGGAAGCTGCCGCAGTTGTTGAGGCAACCGCAAGCTAGAGTAGTAGGGTGGCTATCAGTAAACAGTAAACGGTAAACAGTAAACATAATTGGGTTTAAGGAGAATCACTCAGGGGGCGAATACTTCCAACTGAAAACTAATAACCCAAAGTCGATTAGTAAAAGGCGCTATCTGGCGCGTTTAAATCCCCCACCATACCCCTTGATAACTCTTTACTGTTTACTGTTAACTGTTTACTGTTTACTGTTCTAGCCTGTCCTGAGTCTTATAAGAGAGACTGTCGCCATGACCAACTCAACTCCAATGGATGACGGCAAAAATTTTAGAAAGAAAAAGGGTAAGTCACTTCCTCCAAAGCTGATAATCTGGCTGGGGAAGTTTGTCTGGACGACTCTTTGGCACATAATGATGTCGAAGCTTGCTCCCCGCAATCAATCGGGAGCGTACATCCGTCCCAACAGCCAGTTCCGAAAGTTTATTAGCACAGAAGTAGGAAATCCGCATCCACCAGCTGCGGGGCGTTATAAACTTTATGTTGGGCTAGGCTGTCCTTGGGCGCACCGAACCCTGGTTGTGCGATCGCTTAAAGGTCTTGAAGCTATAATATCGGTATCAGTCGTGTCTCCTTCTTCAACAGAAGGTGGTTGGGTGTTCAACCAGGAAGACGAAGGTTGTCGCACACTTGCGGAATTATATCAGCTAGCAGAACCCGGCTATAGTGGACGCGCTACAGTTCCAGTATTGTGGGATGACCAAACAAAAGCGATCGTTAACAATGAAAGTGCAGAGATTATTGTCATGCTAAACTCTCAATTTAACGAGTTTGCAAATAATCCTACACTAAATCTCTACCCAGAAGAACTTAAAGAGAAGATTGACTGGTGGAATGAGAAGATTTACCATGCGGTGAACAACGGCGTTTACCGTTGCGGTTTTGCCCAAACCCAAGAGGCATATAATCAAGCTTGTGATGAACTGTTCGTAACTCTTGATGAGATTGACACGGTATTGCAGACTAATCGATATTTATGTGGAAAAAATCTTACACTTGCAGATATCCGTTTATTCACAACGTTATTTCGGTTTGACAGTGCCTACTACGGGTTGTTTAAGTGCAACCGTCAGCGAATTCGAGACTATCAAAATTTGGGAGCTTACTTACGTGACTTATATCAGCTTCCAGGTGTTGCTGATACTTGCGACGTAGAAAGCGTCAAACAAGATTATTACGGTAACTTGTTTCCACTCAATCCCGGTGGAATCATCCCTAATGGGCCTGATATGGCATACCTTTATGAACCACATAATCGTCAAAGTGTTGGCGTGGAGGTTTCATAAGTTATCTTGAGAACATATTCCTCGATAGCTGCATGTCCAAAGTGGGTGTAATTGTGAACCAGATTAATCGAGTGGCAATTGTCGGCGGAACTCACGGTAATGAGTTTACGGGGGCTTATCTGGTTAAAAAGTTTAGCCAGTTTCCTGACTTAATTGCTAAGCTTAGTTTTGAAACTGTAACTCTGCTAGCAAATCCTAAAGCTTTTGCAGTAGGAAGACGATATATAGAGAAGGATTTAAACCGCTGTTTTCTTAAACAAGAACTACAAGACCCGACTCTCGAAAGTTACGAAGAATTACAAGCTAAATCAATCCAAAATACTCTAGCTGCAAGTGCAAAAAAGGTAGATTTTATCTTGGATTTGCACAGCAGTACAGCCAATATGGGTCTGACGATTATTCTGGTAAATAATCATCCTTTCAACTTGAAATTAGCTGCTTATCTAAACTATATTAACCCTTTGGTTAGAGTTTATCGCTGCTCTTTTCAATCAGTTGAAGAAAATCCATTTCTCAATGTTCTGTGTGAATTAGGCTTTGCAATTGAGGTTGGCCCCGTTGCTCAAGGCATTTTAAAATCGACATTGTTTCAACAAACAGAAAAACTTGTTCATGAGGTTTTAGATTATCTAGAACGATTCAACAAGGATGAAATTCCCTCAATCAACGAAACGCTGGTCATGTATCAGCACTTATCTGTTGTAGACTACCCAAAACAAGAGGATGGCACAATCTGGGCGATGATTCATCCACAGCTGCAAGATAGAGATTATCAAGCCCTAAACCCAGGAGATCCGATATTCCTAACCTTTAATGATGAAACAATTGTTTATCAAGGTGAATCCACCATTTGGCCTATTTTTATTAATGAGGCCGCTTACTACGAAAAAGGGATTGCAATGTGTTTGACACAAAAGCTGCAAATCAACCTCTAAGAATTTTTTGTATTCTTGATAACTAAAATAATTAACCTTGAGCAATCCTGTAGATGGAGGGCATAGGTTTACCAATAAAGATAAATTTATTTCTAGAATGGTCTATTATTCCAATGTCTTTGTTAATATCCTTCGGGAGTACCCCATCCCTGGAGGATATTTTTTTTGCAAATTAAACCACAGATGAACACAGCGAAAAGTGGAGACGTTGCAATGCAACGTCTCTAAATGTTCTGTCTGTCACATTCTTTTTTTTAAATTGGTATTAGTTAATAGCAATGTTCTAAATGAACTGAATGATTTTATGCGTGATATTACGGTGCTCAAATCAGTAAAATTTGAATAAACTATACAATGGTATTTTGGGTGCTAAATATGCCAGACATGCTACCTCAGTGCAAAAATTTGAAAGAGCAAGTTGAGTCTATACTACAACTTTTACAGCAAGAACCAACGCTACGTTCTCAAGACATTACATCTGTACAAACTTCTCTGAGTAAAGCAATTTCCCCCAAGTTTGAGATTGTATTTGCAGGCGCATTTAGTGCGGGTAAGTCAATGCTAATCAATGCGCTGTTGGAGAGAGAATTACTATACAGTGCAGAGGGACACGCCACAGGTACAGAATGTAAAATTGAGTATGCAGAATTAGATGAAGAACGTGTAGTTTTAACGTTTTTAAGTGAAGCAGAGATTCGAGAACAAGCAGTTTTGTTGTCTCAGCAAATGGGATTTAAGACAGTAACTAATATCAATCAATATGATGTAATTAATTTGCTACGTCAAGATTGTGAAACTATTATCCAGCAAGAGGGTGGTGAAAGTAAATCGGAACGTGCAAAACAAGCAAAAGCTTTGATACTGTTATTAAAGGGATATGTAGCAAATCGCGATCGTATCCACACGGTTGATAATGCCACATATTCAATGGAACAATTTAACTTTTCCAATCTCAAGGAAGCGGCTGGTTATGCACGTCGTGGTAGTAATAGCGCTGTGTTGAAAAGGATAGAATATTACTGCAACCATCCTCTATTGCAAGATGGTAATGTAATTATTGATACTCCTGGAATTGATGCACCTGTGGAGAAGGATGCACAATTAACTTACGCCAAAATTCAACATCCCGATACTTCAGCGGTGGTATGTGTGTTGAAACCTGCTTCGGCTGGGGATATGACAAAGGAAGAAACAGAACTTTTAGAAAAGATGCGGGATAATGGGGGAATACGCGATCGCGTTTTTTATATTTTCAACCGGATTGATGAGACTTGGTACAACACCCAGCTACGGCAACGATTGGATGATTTAATTACTGGGCAGTTTCACGATACCAGTAGAGTTTATAAAACTAGTGGATTATTAGGATTTTACGGTAGTCAGATTAAACAGACAAGCGAACAAGACAGATTTGGTTTAGATTCTGTCTTTGCAGAAAGTGTTAAAGGTTTGGATGGTAGAGAAGAAACACCACAATTTATTAACGAATTTAATCGTTACTGTGCTAACTCAGGTAAATTGTCAGCTAGTAAATTCCGCATTTCGGTAAACAGCTTTGAAACTTCAAATGAGAACTATGTAAGGATTTTAACTGAACAGGGGACGCCATTAATTAACCAGCTAATTCAAGATAGTGGGATTGAGGAATTTCGCACAGCTATCACTCGCTATCTTACAGAAGAAAAGCGTCCGCAATTATTTATAAATCTAGCTGATGATTTGGAAGATATTTGTATTAAATTGAAAAAACATTATCAGGAAGTACAGCAAAATTTAGATAGTCAACCACGAGAAATTGAGGCGATGAAGGCGCAAGAGTTACAGCGTCTCAACCAGCAACTCCAGGAACTTCGTAAAGACTTTAGCCAGCACATCACAGAAGAAGTCAATCAATTAATTAATAATTCATGTGACGTTTTTGAAGCAGACTTTCGGCAATTACAATCACGAATGATTCGCCGTTTAGATGAGTTGTTAGACACTTTTTCTGTTGGTTATGCTTATCGGCGTGCAACCCTCAGCCATCCACGCAATGCTACTGCACCTTTAATTGCTATTTTAGTAGAGGCATTTTATTACTTAGCAAATCAATTAGAAGATATCTTAGTTGAGTCGTCTCAGCAAATTATTGTGAATTTTTTCCAGCGATTAATTGAAAAGGTTCGTAAGTCAGAATACTATCGCCAATTGTATCGCTTGTTAGGTAATGATGGTGGAATTGAACAAGAGATCAGAATTGTAGAAAAACAAGTTACACAGGCATTAGTAAGTGCATCTAGTGTAGAGTGCGATCGCTTTGTGCGTGAAAGTCCCAGATTTTACGATGAAGGCACTTTTTCTATATATCAATTTCGCCAAACCTTGCTACAAACTTCCCAAGGTTACGATTGTGAAAGCATAGTGGAAGCCGAACCAGCAATTAGGCAATTATTAAAGTTAGATTTTGAGCCAAAAGTTTCCCAAACCATTCGCAAATCTTTCCGCCAAACCGTCAACCAAACCCTCAAAACGCTGTTGTTACCAATGGCTGATAAGCAAGCGGATGAAATTTTGCAGCAGTACCCTCATGCACGTACTTTTTTAGAAAAAACACTAGAAAAAGAAGCTGAGGATAAGATTGCTCATAATCGGCGATCGCTAAGTGTTATTGAAGAGAAAATCGAGGTGTATAATGCAGCAATATCTAATATTAATAGTTGTTTGCAGGCAATGCAATTATATGACCACTTTCTACCTGTAATTGGTGATATAGATTCTCTGAATTTGGCAACTGATTTACAAGTCGATGATATCTTTTCAAATAACGGTATTATTATTTCAGATGGTTTATTGGATGGAATAGCACCAGCTTGATTTCTATGATTCTAATACGGTTCGGACTAGATAGCGATTCTAACTTGAGTGAGATACACAACAAGTAATTAACCACAGATAAACGAAAAGTTAGATCCCCGACTTCTCAAAGAAGTCGGGGATCTGGACACCACAAATTTTGTGCTCCCTGTATCGTCTATGTTCTATAAAAAAGTTTTATCATGGCTTGCACTATTCTTAAGTTTTACTAGTCTGTTTCTTAGTTCTTGGATTATTATTCCTGCTCCAAACATGCTTTTACTTACACTAGCAGTGGGAGCACCAGAAATCAGCCCTTGGTTATTTGGATTAAATTTGCTTTGTTTGCTTCTTTCTTTTTTCTGCATCCGTCGGCATCAACTACAACGTCTAGCCTGCACTTTAAGTTTAATTGGATTACTAATTTGTGCTTCAGTACTAGTTAACATACCACTAACTCAAATGCAAATGGCGAAAGCTATGAAACAAGAATTGGGGGCAGATTATCTAGAGCAAATTCCAGTTCAAGTAAGCGCTAAGATGCAAAGCTATCCCTTCTCCTTAGTTAATACTTTCCGGGGTATTCCATCAGGTAAAACGCGTCATCAAACAGGTATTATCTTTGCAACTTCTGCGGGAGTACCATTAAAAATTGAAGTTTACCAACCCCCAACAGTGGGGAAATATCCAGCATTGATTGTAATTTATGGTGGAGCTTGGCAATATGGCAATCCTCGCGCCAATTCTGAGTTTAATCAATATATAGCAAGTCGTGGATATACTGTATTTGCAATTGACTATCGACACGCACCAAAATATCGGTTTCCGGCTCAGTTAGATGACGTACGTACAGCCCTCAATTTTATTCACAAACACGCAGTTGAATATGAAGCTGATCCAGAACGCATGGTACTATTGGGACGTTCCGCAGGCGCACATCTGGCAATGTTGGCTGCTTATCAACCAGATGCATTACCTGTCCGTGCTGTGGTGAACTATTACGGGCCTGTTGACTTGGTTGAAGGATATAAAACACCACCACGCCCTGATCCCATCAACTCCCGCGCTGTTTTAAAAGCGTTAATTGGTGGTTCTCTGCAAGAATTACCTAATCAGTATCAAATTGCTTCGCCGATCAATTACGTAACGCACTCTTTACCACCAACTTTATTAGTCTACGCCAGACATGACCATTTAGTACAAGCACGATTTGGTAGGCAGATGTACGAACGGTTGCGTGACTCTGGGAATACTGCGGTTTTTTTAGAAATTCCTTGGGCAGAACACGCTTTTGATGCCATTTTCAATGGTGTAAGCAATCAATTAGCGTTATATTACACCGAGAGGTTTTTGGCTTGGGCATTGTTTAGTCAGTAATTTGGCGTTGCATATTTGCAGGTTAAATTGATAAAACTGACCACTGCTTCCGCCAACATTTTGATCTTTAGGTTACTTTAGGATGGACTGTTATTTCTAAGGTCTATGTCTCAAAACGTTAACAGCAATTCCCAAAGATTCGCCACAGTTAAAACTAAGATGCTGTATCTCTTTGCTGCGATCGCTATTTTAGTGGCAGCCTTTCCCTGGCTATATGAAGTTAAAACGAAAGCTGGAATCAACATATCACGTAGCCGCCACGCTGGAACCTTTTTAGAGAAACACACTCACGGACTTTTTCGGTGTGAGTGGCTTTATCCGTACCGTTGCGATCGGCCTCAAGGTTAAATATAGGGTTGTTCTTTAGATATTTAGAACCACAGATAAACAACGGACACTTGCTACAACGAGGCGGCACGTTTTGGGGGGAAGCTTCCCCCCAAAAGCTGCCTTGGGAACCCCCGCAACGCAGTGTCCTCCCGATAAACACAGATAAATTATTGATGTTTATCTGCGGCTACTTTTTAGTTTTGTCGAGCTCACCTGACGTAATAAATCTGTGAGTTGGTGATCTCGATTAAAGAGAACAAGAAAAGCCAGAATCACAACGCCCATTGTGGCGATCGCAACTCCTGCTGCCTGTGCAAAAATAATCACAATCTGGTAGCGTATGGCATCATTAGGATTTGCCCCAGCGAGAATTTGACCGGTCATCATTCCCGGTAGGCTAACTAATCCCATCACCATCATTGAGTTTATAGTCGGAATCATTCCTGTTCTCAGGGCTTCTCTAATCGTTTGATGTGCGGCTTCCCAACGGGTTGCGCCTAGAGTTAGTAGGGCCTCTATTTCTCCCCGATGACTAATTAAGTCCTCCATAAACCGATCCAAGCTCAAAGAAGTACCCGTGAGGGCATTACCCAAAACCATACCTAAAAGGGGAATGAGATACTGCGGTTCGTACCACGGCTCTACGCGTACAATGCCAGTGACTATTATCCCTGTAACTAAAAATGAACCGCTTAAAAGAGAAATAAAGTTGTTCCAATAAATACCTGTGAAACGTCTGCGCGTACGGTTGACACTAGATACACCAGCAATAGCTGTCATGCCTAAAGCCAAAAGTATGATCAATATAGGATTGCTGAGAGTAAACACCCACTGCAATATGTACCCCACCATTAACAACTGCACTACCATTCGTAGTGAGGCTATCCCCAGGCTTTGCTCTAGTCCCAACCGTAAAACTAAGGAAAGCCCTATATTGATCAGAATAAACAAAGTCGCCAAAGCTAGTTGTCCATAACTAATCTGGATATAATTGGCTTCCATCAGTCTTTTTCCTTCAAGGTAATTTGGCGGTTGGTAATGCGTTCTAACTGGGTTGGGTCATGACTCGTCCACAGATATGCTCGTTGTGGGTCTTGATGTTGCCAAGCTGTAACTAAAGCCTCTAAATTTTGGGCAGTTCCACCATCTAATGAGGCAGTAGGTTCATCTAGTAGTAGTATTTTTGGTGAAAGTTGTAAAGCTCGCAAAAAGGCGAGAATCTGCGCTTCACCTCCAGAAATAGCGCTCACCGGACGCTGCAAAAAGTCAGCCGTTTTATGCAAAAGATGCAGATAGTCTAGAATTATCTGACGATTGTAAACTCGATGGCGGTGAACTGCTAATCGATAAACTCGTTGAAGATTTTCCTCTACAGTTCCTTCCCACAAAGCTGGTCGCTGGTGTAAGTAGATAATTTGCGAACGATAGCTGGGTATAAACCAGGAATTCATCGGCTGTCCCTGAAAAATAATTTGCCCTGCTTGTACCGGATCTAGACCAGCTAATGCTCGTAGCAGCAAACTTTTACCAGATCCAGAAGCACCAATTACCGCTACTCGTTCCCCTGGAAACAATTGAAAACTCAGGTGATTCCAGATCCAGCGTTTCTCAACTGTTCGACCTAAGCCTTGTACAGAGAGAATAGGGTTTTTGGGAGACAGTTTTAGCTCACTAATCTGGCTTTGAGTAAGTTGATTTTTCATAGTGTCTCCCCAGAATCCTCAGAATATTTTACGTTGTTCTAGATGGGCAAGAATATCTGAGCGATCACGCCACACAGGACGCAATTTTTTGTTGGCGAACATCTGTAACTGGTCGCTAATGTGGGACGAGCCGGGTTGAGTTGCATTCCCATAGCTGGTAAGTGCCATTGCTCTTACAGGGTTGGAAAATTCAATTGCTGCAACATACGAATCACCTGCAACGGCTTGGAATTGCCCGTTTTCTCCAGGAGCAAAATTCAGTACCCGAAAAATTCCCAGGTTGCCATCTCCACCATTGGCAGATAAATCTACATTACCCAACTTTAGCCGAAAAACCTTGCCCCACGGTACATCAAGTGTCCCATAAGTCTTTTGTACTTGTGCGGCTACTGCTTCGAGCGTTGCAACTGCACTTTCAGGATTTGCTAAGCCATCAGGTGTAGTGCGTGGAGAATTTTCATTCCAGGGTTTACTAAACGCCTTATCTAAGTCCATCTGTTCTACCCAAAAGGCAAATAATACCGCTCCTTGACTATCTGCATTGGCTTGCCGATCCCATGCTTCTAGGACACTAGCTGCTTGTTGCCCTAAGTCTTGACCATACTTGCGTGCAGCCGGAATTAAATCATCCAATAGGCGATCGGCTAGTTCCATACGGGTAGAGTGCTTGTATGCAACCATTTGATCAAAAGAGATTTTTTTATCCTCAGCCAACATTCTTACAGAACTTTGTGAGCGGAAATCCATGAAACGAGGTGCTATGTAAGACGGGTAATTATCGGCTTTAATGGCAGATGGAAATGTAGTTGTCCAAGGTGGGTCATTGGTATTTTGTAACCAGCCGCTCTTAGGGTCAACTATGCGCGGTAAATCTTGGTAAGGATGAATTTTTGTCCACAAGGTTTTAGATGTATTTCCTGGGATCATGCCTTCCCAGTATGCAAAATCCCCATTTGATCGCACTGGAACTTGACCGTTGAATAGGTGCATAATATGCCCTTCCCTATCTGCATACATCACTGTAAACATAGATAGTTGTAGGCGCTTGAGTGCGGTTTCAAACTGGTTGAGGTTTTGGGAACGTGCCATATCCCACCACTGTTGGAGTACACCAGGTCGGTCAAGACCTGCAACTCTCAGCGCTACGGCTTTACCATTTTTCTCGGCTACCACAGGGCCGTGAACAGAACTTTTCACTACTAATGGTTGCTCTTGGAGAGAGCCATCTTTCTGTTTCACTTTTAAGGAAAGAGTTTTGGAAAGGAAGTTACGAACTTTATTATCAAAGCGATAACCATTACCTGCCAATGTGAGTTCATAAACATCCCAACCATCATAAGTATTAACGGTGTGAGTCCAACCTAAGTTATTGTTAAATGCGATCGCTAATACGGGAACACCTACAAGTGTTGCTCCATAAGCATCAATTCCGGGTGCGGTGATTTGGGCTTCATACCACAAAAATAAATCTGACCAGGGTAGGTGTGGGTTTGCTAACAGCATTGCTTTACCACTAGCAGAATGACTTGGTGCGATCGCCCAACCATTAGATCCCGCTTGCAACTTTTGTTTACTCAGGTCTAATACTTGCTCTGGATTAACCACAAAGGTGAAATTGAGCACCCGATGTAAGTGAGCCATGACATCTTCTGCCTTGACTGGTAGCACCGCCTCAACTTCATCATCAATCAAGTTAGGATTTTGGGAAGCATAAGCATTGATGCCAGCAGCAAAAGCATTGAGATAACTACGAAAAGCTGGACTCTGTGCCTTGTACCAAGAACGAGCACGTTCTGGTACTCCCGCAGTCTGTACCCAACGATCTGACTCTAAATATTCCTCTCCCCAATATTCGGCCGCGCGTCCCCGTGCTTGACCATAGAGACGCAAAAGCAAATCTCCGTGGCTTTGCATTTGTGCCCAACCGAAGGCGTAAAATGCACTCCGGTCATCTTTACCGGATATATGCGGTACACCATAAGTATCCCATAATATCTCTGTAGATTTTGTTGGTGTGGCTACAGTGCGGCTTCCTACAAACAAAACCAGTATCAAACTGAGTATTAAGGGTAAAACGCGTATTGATTTTCTTTTGCAAACCCTGAGTAAAATATCAATCCTCATTAACACCACCATGTATAGCTGCAATGCCTGGTGACTGAAACTGCTATTGGTCAAAGAAGAATCAAGACAGAATCTTGACTCTGCCTCCTACCTCCTGTCTCCTGCCTCCTACCTCCTAACTCCTGAAGCAAGTGACTTTGACACAGCAGATTTAAGTTGATCTCACAATACCACTTTGTTGAGAAATTATATCAAAGCTGAAACCGTATCCTTGATTCTGATTAAAAATAATGAAATAGCTACAGGATCATGTAATCTATAGAGTTATTAAGAAAAATTATCAACTCTTATGATTAAAAACCTGTTAAATATTAAAAAACAAATAACCAGCCAAGCGTAGTATTTTTAAATGACAGCAGGATCATGATAAAAGCGACCACAGTGTCACCTAGAGGATGGAAAAAGCCACAAATCTCAGCCTTATTTGGTCTGGGTCTGGGACTGTGTATCTTGCTAATTTGCTTGGTGTACAGTGTGACGTTAGGTGCAGCAGCCATACCTTTAGGTAAGATTTTTACATCTTTCGTAGCCTTTGATGGTTCCTATGATCACTTAGTTATTCAGACCGTGAGATTACCGCGATCGCTTGTTGCTATCCTAGTAGGTTCAGCCTTGGCTGTCTCTGGAGCATTGATGCAAGGTTTGACACGCAACCCCTTAGCAGATCCAGGTATTTTAGGTATTGAGTCGGGAGCAGCACTGGCTGTTGTGGCTACAATTTTTGTTTTTGGCAGCTCGGACTTAAGTGTTTTAACCATTGTGGCCTTTTTAGGTGCAGGAGCCACAGCGATGTTAGTCTACTTTCTTGGTTCTCTGGGACGGGGAGGAGCTACCCCGTTGAATCTGACAGTAGCAGGTGCAGCACTCACAGCTCTGATTTCATCTCTCACTACTGCTATTCTCATTGTCAGTCAACGAACATTAGAAGAAATTAGATTTTGGTTAGCTGGTTCATTAGCCGGTAGAAATATCAATATATTCTTCCAAGCATTACCTTTCGTCGTTATTGGATTAATTGTGGCTTTTGCCCTTGGTAGACAAATTACTACCATGAGTCTTGGTGAAGATGTGGCCAAAGGTTTAGGTCAGCAGACAACCTGGATTAAAATCATCACAGCCATCAGCGTTGTACTACTGGCGGGAAGTTCAGTATCTCTTGCAGGGCCAATCGGCTTTATTGGCTTAGTCGTTCCCCACATTGTCCGATTTTTTATTAAAGCTGATTATCGTTGGATTTTGCCTTATTCCGCAGTTGTGGGCGCAATTTTACTACTAGTTGCAGATATTACCGCACGTGTGTTGCTCAAACCCCAAGAGTTACCTGTAGGTGTAATGACAGCAATCCTTGGCGCTCCATTTTTTGTGTACCTGGCTAAGTCAAAGGTGAAAAAATGAAAGTTGATTGGCTAGTCGTCCGTTCGCAGGCGGTATCTTTTCGTATAGACCGACGTGTACCAGTCATGCTGCTGTGTTTAGTAGTAGTGGTTGTAGTGGCGATGGTGATGAATATAGGCCGAGGTGAATATCCAATCTCGCCTTTAGATATCGTCAAAACTGTATTAGGTTTAGATACAGGAAACCCAGACCATGCTTTTGTGATTCACAATCTGCGTCTACCCCGCACACTTGTAGCTTTTATGGTGGGGGTAGCGTTTGCAATTTCTGGTACTATCTTTCAAGGGCTGACACGCAATCCCTTGGCTGACCCCAGTATTATCGGTATCAATGCTGGGGCAAGTTTAGCGGCAGTGTCAGTAATTATACTATACCCTTCAGCCCCAGTTTACACTTTACCACTATCTGCTTTTGCTGGTGCTTTGCTGATGGCTGCTTTAATTTACTCACTAGCTTGGAATAAAGGTAGTTCTCCGATTCTATTAATTTTGATGGGTATTGGCTTGTCTGCGATCGCCACTGCTTTCACTACCTTGATGATTACTTTTGGAGAAATTTATGAGGTTAGTAGTGCTTTGGTTTGGTTAGCTGGGAGCGTCTACGGACGTACGAGTGAGCAAGTATTTTCCTTATTACCCTGGTTAGTTATTTTTGTACCAATGGCTTTAGTACTAGCGAGACATTTGAACGTTCTTAACTTAGGAGATGATGTCGCCAAAGGCTTAGGTACTCGTGTGGAATGGCAACGTGGTTTACTAGTGCTGGTGGGTGTAGCTTTAGCGGGTGCAGGAGTTGCTACCGCCGGCAATATTGGTTTTGTTGGTTTAATCGCACCCCATTTAGGACGACAGTTGGTAGGTGCAACCCATGAAGGCTTGATTCCTATTTCCGCACTGTTGGGGGGAGTGATTGTTGTAATGGCAGACTTACTGGGAAGAACCCTATTTGCACCGATAGAGCTTCCTTGTGGGGTGGTAACTGCTGCTATTGGTGCTCCTTATTTTCTTTATTTGTTAATTCGTAACCGCAAAAAGTAAAGCTGGAAAATACCACTTATGAAAGGACTATCAACTAAAAGTCTGTCTTTAGCTTACGATGGTGCGCTGATTATCCGTGACCTAAATTTGACAATCCCCACCGGACAAATTAGTTGTTTAGTTGGTGCTAATGGTTGTGGTAAATCAACTTTGTTGCGAGGTCTTGCTAGATTGCTTAAACCCCGTGGCGGTATGGTTTATCTTGATGGAACGTCTATTTTTAATCTTTCTACCAAAGAAGTAGCTCAACAGTTAGGTATTTTGCCCCAAGGGCCAGTAGCGCCGGAAGGTTTAACAGTGCGAGATTTGGTAGCACAAGGACGCTATCCTTATCAAAATTGGTTGCAGCAGTGGTCAGCCAAAGATGAAAAAATCGTACAGCAAGCACTCTTGATTACAAATTTACTGGAATTGGCAGATAGAGCATTAGATACTTTGTCTGGTGGACAACGACAGAGAGCATGGATTGCAATGGCGCTGGCGCAAGATACAGATATTCTACTTTTAGATGAACCGACTACTTTTTTAGATTTGGCGCACCAAATTGAGATTCTGGATTTGTTGTATGAGTTGAACCAAACTCAGGGACGAACAATTGTGATGGTACTGCATGATTTAAATCAGGCTTGTCGTTATGCTGATTACTTAGTTGCTGTCAAAGATGGTCGAATTTTTGCTGCTGGAGAACCCAAGCTAGTGATGACTCAAGAAATGGTTCAGGAGGTTTTTGGATTGGAATGTCGGATTATTCCTGATCCAATTGTGGAGACGCCGATGTGTGTACCGATAGGGCGCAAAGCGAAAGCAAATAATAAACAAGTTTCCTTAAATTCCTGATTTGATTGTAGATCCCCGACTTCTTTTAGAAGTCGGGGATCTAGTAAAGTTGATCATCATGTCTTGTTAACTTTTGAACCAATATTATGGATACTAAAATAACTCCTGACGCAATTATGCAGATAGGAATGGGTTTTTGGAGTGCAAAAACCCTGTTAGTAGCAGTTGAACTTGGTTTGTTCACTCTGCTTGATTCATCGCCTCTGGATGCTCAAACGCTGGCTGGAAGGTTGGGAATACATCCACGTTCAGCGCGAGATTTCTTTGATGCCTTGGTTGCATTGGGTTTGTTAGAACGACATAACGAGCAATACTCTAATACTCAAGAAACTGAGCGATTTCTCGTTCGTGGAAAGCTTGAGTATATCGGTGGCTTCTTAGAAATGGCAAATGCGCGATTATATCCATTTTGGGGTTCGCTGACTCAAGGATTGCAAACTGGACAACCTCAAAATGAAGCCAAGAATGGGGAAAACTTTTTTACTGCACTTTATGCTGATGCCGAGCGCTTAGAGACTTTTCTTAAAAGTATGACTGGTTTGAGTATAGAAGCAGCGAAGGCGATCGCAGCAAAGTTTCCTTGGAGTGAGTACAAAACTTTCATCGACATTGGAACAGCTCAAGGTGGCTTACCGGTACAAGTTGCATTGGCGCATCCTCATCTGTCCGGGGGTGGGTTTGATTTACCTGTTGTGCGCCCAGTTTTTGAGGAATACGTTAATTCTAATGGTCTGAGCCAACGGTTGCAATTCTTTGCGGGTAACTTTTTCTCTGACTCACTACCTGTTGCTGATGTCTTAGTTATGGGACATATCTTGCATGACTGGAATCTTGACGAAAAACTGATGCTACTGACTAAGGCCTATGAGGCACTTCCCTCTGGTG
The DNA here is from genome assembly GCF_014831675.1 of Komarekiella delphini-convector SJRDD-AB1. Taxonomy (GTDB): domain Bacteria; phylum Cyanobacteriota; class Cyanobacteriia; order Cyanobacteriales; family Nostocaceae; genus Komarekiella. The sequence goes on from NZ_VJXY01000028.1 coordinate 29,892, forward strand.
GTGCGCTGATTGTTTATGACGCCATTATTGATGATAATCGATGCGAAAATGCCTTTGGACTTCTGATGAGTCTGAATATGTTAATTGAGACTTCAGGAGGATTTGATTACACTGGTGCTGATTGTATTGAATGGATGCGTTCTGTGGGATTCCGTGAACTGCAACAGCAGCATTTGACTGGCTCTGAATCGATGATTTTTGGTATTAAGTAATAAGAAGTAAAAAACAGGTTTGGTTTTCTTATATATGAATACCAAACTGATTAGCTTTTGAAAGTAATTAAATATTAGTTTTACTATGTAACCCTTGTTTGAATTTTTAGTTTTGTCAGTATTAAGCTGTTATGCATTTAAATTGCATATTACTTCGATATTAAGGTTGACTGTTAACCGTTAACAGTCAACAGTTAACAACTACAAATAATACCAGTCGTGACAATCACATCAAAATCTCCTAGAGAATCTAAAAATCGTAGAAATTCAGCCCATCCTTTGCAACGTTTGCTAAACTATGGAAGCCAATATCGCCAGCAAATTTGGCAGGCAACATCATTTTCTATCATCAATACGATTTTAGACTTAGCACCACCGTGGTTAATTGGTATTGCGGTAGATATTCTCGTAGAACAGCAAAATTCTGTAATTGCCAAATTGGGTGTAAAAGATATATTTTGGCAATTTTTACTACTTTCATTTATCACTATCATTGTCTGGATACTAGAATCAAGTTCTGAGTACGCATATAACAGACTTTGGCGTAATTTAGCTCAAAATATTCAGCATAATTTACGCTTGGATGCTTACAATCATGTACAAGAATTAGATTCAGCTTACTTTGAAGAAAGCAGTACAGGTGGTTTGATGTCAATTTTAAATGATGATATCAACCAACTAGAAGATTTTTTAAATTTTGGAGCTAATGAAATTATCAACATTATCACTTCACTGCTCATTTTAACTGGTGGTGCTTTCTTCATTTTACCTCCCTATATTACCTTGGCAGCAATGTTGCCAATGCCATTTATTGTTTGGGGTTCCTTTACTTATCAAAAGCGTCTTGAGGCTCGTTATGCTGAAGTGCGAGAAAGGGTAAGCTTTCTCAACTCACGACTAGCAAATAATCTCAGTGGTATTACCACAATTAAAAGTTTCACTGCTGAAGATTATGAAAGTGCCAGATTAGCAGGAGAAAGCGAAGCATATAGAAAAAGTAATAATAAAGCAATAAAACTTTCTGCTGCCTTTGTACCCTTAATTAGAATGCTAGTTTTAGCAGGGTTCACAGCCTTGTTGTTTTGGGGAGGTATGGCAACATATGCTGGTAAGATATCTATTGGCAATTACAGTGTTTTGTTAGTTTTAGTACAGAGATTGTTATGGCCTTTAGTAACATTAGGAGAAATATTTGACAAATATCAAAGGTCAATGGCTTCTACTAATCGTGTCATGGATTTATTAGATGCTCCCATCAATATTACTGCGGGAGACAAATTTTTACCTATTGATAAAGTACGTGGTGAAATTGATTTTAAACAAGTTACTTTTGCTTATCGAGATAGAGAGCCAGTAATTAAAAAACTATCCTTACATATCCCCGCAGGCAAAACGATCGCTATTGTTGGTTCTACTGGTTCTGGTAAAAGCACTTTAGTTAAATTATTATTGCGATTGTATGATATTTCTTCTGGAGCGATCGCTATTGATGACATTAATATTCAAAAATTAAATATAGGTGATTTGCGTCGCAGTATCGGCTTAGTCAGTCAAGATGTATTCTTATTTCATGGTACAGTTGCAGAAAATATCGCTTATGGGACTTTTAATGCTAGCGATGAACAAATAATTGAAGCTGCGAAAATTGCCGAAGCTCATGATTTTATTATGCGGCTACCTCAAGGTTATGAAACAATAGTCGGAGAACGGGGTCAAAAATTATCTGGTGGACAACGGCAAAGAATTGCGATCGCTAGAACTGTTTTAAAGAATCCGCCAATTTTGATTTTAGATGAAGCCACCTCAGCGGTGGATAATGAAACTGAAGCTGCTATTCAGCGTTCTTTAGAACGGATTACCGTTAATAGAACGACAATAGCCATAGCTCATCGTCTTTCCACTATCCGCAATGCTGATTGCATTTATGTGATGGAATATGGGGAGTTAGTTGAGTCGGGAACCCATGAACAATTGTTGGATAAAAATGCAATTTATGCTAATTTATGGCGGGTGCAATCGGGAGTGAGATAAAAAGTAGAATGTTTTTTAAACCACCCTCCGGGTGACGCTCCTTCGTCGCTAACGCTGCGCTAACACCAGTCGCTTACGGCGGGAAACCCGCCTACAGCGCTGGTTCACCAAGGCACTAAGGCACAAAGATGAAAAGCCCAAAATTATATATTACTAAAGCTACTATTCTACAAGGGAGTGTTAACAAGATATTTGTAGAGGTCATCGATGACTGCATCAGCAGCAAGTAGATTTGACTCCCTCCAAGTTGACAAGTTTATAACGTATACATGATTTTTTTGAACGGCTTTCAGCGTCTTCCACAATGGCTTTTGTTTAAGTTTATTAAAGGATTTTCCATCATCGTCTCCATCAATGCCTATAAATAAAACATCACCATCGATTTTTGATAATTCTTCTTCGGGAATAAAAATGTGTCCATCTGGAGTAATCACATCTTGTGTTTCTGTACGTTGCAGACCAACATCATTGAGTATAGAGCCAGCAAATACATTTTTAAGTTCGCTAATAAATATAGGGTGACTACTACTTTCAACATAGACATAAGAAAATTTTTGATTTTGATAGCGATCGCCTAGCGCAGTTTTCAGTTCTTTAATTCGCTGATAATAATGATTCCATGCCTGTTGATAAGCCTTTTCTTTTTCTAAAACTTTCACGACAAAACTAAAATGTTCCTTCCACTGACGGGGGCCTTCCCAACCAGTTTGTACAGTTGGGGCGATTTTTGAGAGTAGAGGATAAATACTTTTATCGTCACTCAAATTTATAATTAAATCGGGTTTGAGTTGCAAGATTTTTTCTAGATTGGGTTGTGTGACACCTCCCACCCATTCGATCTGATCTATCTTGCCATCAAGATATTTAGGAAACTCACTTTTCTGATATCCAGTTGCAGCGCCAATTGGTTTAATATTAAGAGCAAGTAGATTACCCAAGGTAGCTAAATGCAAGGTCACAATACGTTGAGGATTTTGAGGAACACAAGTTTCCCCCACTAAATGCTGAATTATCCGACAATTAGTGGGGCGAGATAATTCAATGAAATTACCTACATTTTTAGTTAGATTTTGATTGCAAGCAGAAAAAAGCAAAGTTGTTAAACTAGCAAGTAGAAATATGATTATTGCACGACTTACTTTCTTCATCAGATTAGTTAAGCTTATCCCACCCCTAAAAGGTAATGGGATAACACAAAAGACTGTTTACTGTTGACTATTGACTGTTAACTGTTGACTGTTTACTGTTAACTGTTGACTGTTAACTGTTGACTGTTTAAAACTTCCAAGAAATAGTACCTTGCACCGTAAATGGCTGTCCGTAGTAAACACGATTAGAATCAAGTGCACTTTCAAAATAGTCTACATCAAATAGATTTTTGAAGTTGAGTGCAACTCTGAATTTATCTTGGTTATAGAAAATAGCTGCATCAGTCCGAACATAACTAGGTACATCGTAACTATTGTCCAAATCTCCAGCGCGATCGCCTACAAAAAATAAGCCTATTCCAGCCCCTAAACCTTGTAATTCACCTTGTTGAATTTCGTAGGTTGTCCATAAATTAAAAGAATGATCTGCGGTATTTGGTAATCGGTTTCCAACTGTAAAAGTAGTATCCTCCGCAATGCGTGCATCGGTATAAGCATAGCCTGCATAAATATTCCATCCCGGCAAAATTTCGCCCGTTAGATTCAGTTCAATACCTTGGCTATTCTGTTCACCTACTTGGATTTGAAAACCTTGATTATCAGGATCATCTACCAAGACATTGGTACGAGTTAAATCATAGAATGCAAGCGTTGCTGAAAGGCGATCGCTCAAATCTGCCTTCACTCCAACCTCATACTGAGTACCACGTTCTGGTTCTAATGTAGAGTCAACATCAAAAAAGAATGTACCATTTGGTGGAGTAAATGAACTTGTATAACTAGCATAAAGCGAGATAGCGGGAATGGGTTGATAGACAATCCCAAAACGAGGACTGAATGCACTATCTGACCCACTGCTTTCTATATTATTAGTGAAATCTTCATATTTCCGATCAAAAGCATCAAACCGTACACCTAACAACAACTTCAAGCTATCTGCCAGTGCAACTTGATCTTGAAGATAAATTCCTAATGAGTTTGTTATGGATCGATCATTACTTTCAGAACTAAAGACCGGTTCCGGCGGTTGACCATACACAGGATTAAAGATATTAATCGTTGCCGCTTCGCGTTCAGCAAATCTTGGTGACAAGTTTTCTAAACGATTTAAATCAAATCCAAATAGTACCTGATGTTGAATTGAACCCGTGGCAAATTTACCAACCACACTTGTTGTGAAATTATAATTACTATTTTCAAGATCGTATTCTCTAGATGTGCGATTCAAAGTTTCATTGTCTTCATCCAAAGTTGAGGGAATCGTAAGCCGGTCACTGTAATCACGAAACGTGAACCGAAAAGCATTGCGTAACGACCAGCTGTCATCAAATTTGTGTTCTAGTTGGTATCCCAGCCTTGTAATTGTTTGTTCAAATTCATCAGTAGGTTCCCCAAAGTTGCGGTTACGAGACACTTCGCCATTTGGGTTAGGTAATATACTGCCAATGACAGGTACGCCAGATGCGTAAGAATCTCTTGTCTTGATGTATTCTCCCTCTAAGACTAGGTTAGTACTCTCGCTAAGAGCCACACTGACAACAGGCGATATATTTAAGCTTTCACCATTAAAGAAATCGATAAAACTACCTGAATTTCTGTAGGCTGCATTCAATCGATATAAGACTGTCTTCGAGTCATTTAACGGCCCCGATAAATCAATCGCGCTTCGATAAAAACTATAGCTACCAATAGTTGCGTCAATAGCGTAAAAAGGGTCACTCAAGGGACGTTTAGATACTATATTGACGGTTCCTCCTGGATTACCCAAACCAAATAGCACTGATGCAGGGCCTTTGAGAACTTCGACTTGCTCAATACTAGAAAGTTCAGTCACTTCCGTAGCTAAAGGATCAATTAACCCATCCCTAAGAGAATTAGTAGATACTGCATCAAATCCGCGAATCGTAAAAGAGCCAGTTGGGCCAAAATTAAAGGCCTGATTCACACCAGGAACATTTCTCAGCGCATCGTCTAAGCGAGTCACTTGTTGGTCGCGCAACACTTGTTGTGGTACTACTTGAATCGATTGAGGAATGTCACGCAAAGGTGTGTCAGTTCTTGTACCAGTCGTAGTATTTGGTACGCGATACCCATCTTGCTCCCCTGTCACCACCAACTCAATCGGCTCATCCTGCTGCGCTGCTGGTTCTTCTTGTGGTGTCTGTGCTGGCGTCTGTGCTTCTGGTGTTTGGGGCTGCTGTGATGGCTGCGTCGCTGTTGCAGCAGAATTGATCCCAAAAACCAGCCCTGCATTATCATCAAACAACTCAACTGTCGGCAACTCTGCATCACCTACTACCGTCACTCGAACAGTCTTTGCATCAATATTTGTAACAGTTATCTCCGTAATTCCCGCAAGCGGTTTTTCCGAACGAAATGTAAAAGCATCGCCGTTAGGCAAACGCAATTGTCCGCCAGCAACATCAACAATAAAATTATTACCTGTACTGCGATTTGTAACTTGCAGTTGTTCCCCAAGAGCCGTTTCTAAAATTACCTCTACACCTTTGTCTGTGGGATTTGCTCTTACTCCCGTGATTGGTATGATTTGTTGATCCCCACTTCCTTCTGGGTTCGGGGTGTTGGTTGGTGTTGGTGACTGTACCAGCATTTGGGCGCTAGTAGCAGGAAGTTCAATTTCATTTAGTTGACGAATATTTTTACTTGTTTTATCCGACTTTGCTCTTTGCAGTGAACTGACAATTTGAGACTTAAAGAGTCGGGATTTTTTATTACTGGGAGCTAATACCGGAGATTTGTTGCTTGTAAATTTTTTACCTGTAACCGCAATCTTATCTAATGCAGACTTCCCTATCCTCTGGCTAGAAGATTTACTTTGAACATCCTCTTGTACTTCTTCACCTTTAGCAGGAGTGTTCATCACAACAACAACCGCACTTGTCAGCAGCAGGCTTTGAAAAAATTTATCTAACTTCATTTATCCGCTTACACTCAATCACACTACTTGGTCGTACCCGAAGACACAACGACAATCTTTGAAATAAATTGTCATTTAGATTTAAGTTAGTTGAATCATATTATGAAGTGATGCAACACACAAGCTAATTAATAATATTTTTTCTTTAATTAAGAACACTAAGCAACAATTATTCTTGTGAGTAGGTGTTTGCTTGACACACAATCAGAGATTATGTTGGTAGCTAAAGTTACTTTGTTAATTAAGTATTCGCAAAAGTTAAAATAGCCTTCCTAATTACGCAGTTACTCAAGATAGTATGAAGTTTATATTATGCAGTCATATACAAAACTTATATATCTGCCTTGAGAAGAGACTTTGAAAAAGTATATTGCTGATTATCTATCTCAAGATATAAAGAAAACTAGATAATAAAGCCTAATACTTAGTCCTATATTTAATAAAAAATATATATGGTGACTCTATTGCTAAAGCAACTTATTCTCGTTAAGGTAATCAAGGATAAATAAAAATTACTTGCAATAACGGAGATGTTTATCCAAATAAACCACGATTAATTAGCATTTAAACAATCTTAGAGGATGTTTGTAAAGTATCAAGTTGTATCAATATCCCCCTAACCCAAGCTAATTGCTCTACTTGGAGAGCAGTCGGAGCGGCGGCTCCTCTTTTTAAGTTTAAGGCGGGAAAATAGATTAAAATCCCTGTTTTTAATGAGAGTCAGTCCGTTGTAAACTTTTCCAACGTTGCCGTAACTCTTACTTTGAAAGCTTGCTACACGTAGCGTCTTTGCCACGATAAGTGTAGGAATCGATGTGCATTTAGGGGGAATGTGAAAGTATTTAATACATTACAAACAACTTTTAAAATATGCTGTAAGTGGTTGGCTAAATTAATTAAGCGGAAAGATAAAATCATTAGTATATGGCTCAATCAAAGAAGGAGAGCCAACACTATCACCAATTTAATTGAACTTAAAACTACTTGAATAATTCCTAAATAAATGAATATTAAATTCATTCTATGCGGCAATATTTTTAAATAGTGCAAAATGTAAGTATGTTGGAGTTTTTATGCAAATCCAAACTAGTAGTTCAATTTTAAAAATCAAGAGTCCTAGTATCAAAGAGTTTTCAGAAATATGTAAACAATATCAGCCTTTTATAATTGAAGATGTTGCTCAACATTGGGATGCTTGCAAGAATTGGTCTCATGATTATCTGATAAACCACTGTGGCAATAATCTGGTTCCAGTACGGTTTTATAAAAAAGATTTTTGGGATAATCATAAAAATTTTTCTTATGAAGATGGTTATGATCCTAAAAAAGAAATGAAATTTCAGGATTATATACATAATCATATAGAAAATCGAGCAAATCAAAATAACAATGCTCAATATTTAGAATGTTATTTATCTGAAGCGCATTTTGAAGAACGTTTTCCTGAAATTGTTGGAGATGTAACTTATCCAGAATACTTCAACAGGAAAGCATTTGTTACATTATGGTATGGGTTTTCAAGTAAAAACTTTTCTTCAACTACTACCCTTCACTTTGACCCATTACATAATATTTTTGCTCAAATTCGAGGTAGAAAAAGAATACTTTTATTTCCACCTTCAAATTATTTATCATTCTATCCACCTCTTGAGGCTAGTTCTGGCGCAGCATATAATAGTAAGGTAAAGCCAGATATATTCGATGTAGAATCATTTCCGAAGTTTCCTTGGCAAGAAAGAATAGAAGTTATACTTCAGCCAGGAGAAATACTTTACATACCGCCTTTTTGGTGGCATCATCTTACCGCAGTAGATGAGAATATATCATTATCATTTTGGTATGATCTGAAAATTCAAGATTTTTTGTGGCAGAAAAATATGTTATCAGTTTTTCTCAACATTGCTCCTCATTATTTATCTCATACAATTTCTGCTGGAGGTTTCAAAGATTTTATGAATTTTCTTAAAAGTATGTTTAATTGAAACTGTTGTAACCATATAAGTTGCACATTGCCTTGAGTTGAAAATAACAATGAATGGTTTTTCTCATAACTTGTTTGACATTGTTGACAACTTTTCTACAGTTGTCGAAGTCCTGCGCTTAAGAAGCTTGACGCAGCCAAATAGAGATGCTTTTACCTTTTTGTTAGATGGAGAAACAGAACAAACAACACTAACATATCAAGAATTAGATAAGCGATCGCGTCAAATAGCTGCTCAATTACAAGCATTGAATTTAACTGGAGAACGCGCTTTACTACTTTATCCAGCCGGACTAGATTTTTTAGTTGCTTTTTTCGGTTGTTTATATGCGGGAGTTGTGGCTGTAACTGCATATCCTCCCAGAAACGAGCGCAACACACCGAGAATCAAAGCTATTTCCATAGATGCACAAGCATCTATAGCTCTGACGACAACAGAAATTCTTTCTACAGTGCAGTCTTTAATGTCACAAAAGACTGACTTAGAATCCTTACAGTGGCTTACTACCGACGATCTTGTAGAGGGAATAGAAGATACTTGGCAAGAACCCTCTATTGATCAAGATACCTTAGCCTTTCTGCAATACACCTCTGGTTCTACAGGGACACCCAAGGGTGTAATGATTAGTCATGGAAACCTATTGCACAATGCTGATACAACTTACCAATTTATGGAGCATTCTCCAGAAAGTAAGTTCGTAACGTGGTTGCCGATGTACCATGATATGGGTCTGATTGGGGGAATATTGCAACCTTTGTATGGAGGTTTTCCTTGCATTATCATGCCTCCAACTTCCTTTCTCCAACGTCCTTATCGTTGGTTGCAGGCCATATCTCACTACAAAGGTACAACCAGTGGGGGGCCGAATTTTGCCTATGAGTTATGTACTCAAAAAATCACTCCTGAACAAAAACAAACTCTTGACTTGAGCAGTTGGAGTGTTGCATTTAACGGCGCTGAACCGATTCGGTATGATACTTTAGAGCGGTTTGCAGCAGCTTTTGCAGATTGCGGCTTTCGTAAAGAGGCATTTTACCCTTGTTACGGAATGGCTGAAACAACTCTGATGGTTTCTGGCGTGCAGAAGGCAAAATCACCGATTATTAAGACAGTCCAGAAGTCTGCATTAGAGTCTAATCGGGTAGTTGAAGCATCTGGTAATAATGATAATATTTCTCATTTTGTCAGTTGTGGTCGAGTCATACCAGAACAGGAAATAGCGATCGCTCATCCAGACAAACTCAGTAGTTGTCAACCTGATGAAATAGGAGAAATTTGGGTATCTGGGCCAAGTGTTGGCCAAGGTTATTGGAATCGCCAAGAAGAGACAGCAAAAACCTTCCATGCTCATCTATCAGATACAGGTTTAGGCCCTTTTCTGCGGACGGGAGATTTAGGTTTTTTGGATAATGGCGAGCTTTTCATTACAGGTAGAGCCAAAGATTTAATAATTATTCGTGGCAGAAATCTTTACCCACAGGATATAGAATTAACCGCAGAATGCAGCCATTCATCTTTGCATTCCGGTGCTAGTGCAGCATTTACAGTCGAGGTTAACAACGAAGAACGGCTGGTAATCATACAAGAATTAAAGTTTCGCGCCAAACCAAATTTAGAAGAAGTTATATCTGCAATTCGCCAAGCTGTTGCTGAAGAACATGAAGTACAAGTTTATGCTGTGGTTTTGATTAAACCAGGTAGTATTCCCAAAACTTCCAGCGGTAAGATTCAACGTCGTGCAACTCGCACCCAGTTTCAGAATGGTGAATTGAATGTAATTGGCAGTGATATTTTCAAAATTAGCAATATTGTCAGAAAAGAAACTCGATTAAAGCGTTCCGAACTTTTGACGCTTTCCCCAACGCAATGTCAACCGCTTTTAGAAGCCTATTTGATTGAACAGGAAGCCAGAGTACTGGCGATCGCACCAGATAATATCAATCCTGAAGAACCATTAAGCGCTTTGGGGTTTGATTCTTTAAAAGTGTTTGAGTTAAAAAACCGGATTGAAGTTGATTTAGAAGTAGAAGTATCGATAGCAGACTTCTTTGAAGGGATGAGTACGCTCAAGCTTGTCACCAAAATACTGGCTCAACTGACAACAAAAGCAATACCGTCAGTATCCCTGACGCAAGTCCAGAAAGCCGAATATCCCCAGTCTTTTGCTCAGCAACGACTATGGTTCCTTGATCGTTTGGAACCAGGCAACCCAGCTTACAATATTTCCTTAGCTGTTAATCTCAAAGGTCAGCTTGAGGTTACTCTACTAGAACAAAGTTTTAATGAAATTATCCATCGACATGAAACCCTCAGAACTACTTTTACTACAGTCAACGGGGAACCCGTTCAAGTTATTGCTCCTTCGCTAAAATTATCTTTATCGACAGTAGACTGGCAAAAAAATGTTGACTCGCAAGGCGAATTGGCAATTCGAGAACTCTTGACTCAAGAGAGCCAGCGACCTTTTGACCTAATACATGGGCCATTGTTACGTGCTAAACTTTTACGCCTAACACAGCAAGAACATATTCTTTTGCTTGAGATGCACCACATAATCTCTGATGGCCGGTCTGTTGAGATATTTTTACAAGAGCTAGCATTACTGTACAAAGCATTCTTAACTGGAAGTTCTTCACCTCTACCAGAAGTATCTATCCAATACAAAGACTTTGCATACTGGCAGCGCCAATGGTTGCAAGGGGAAATTCTGCAAACTCAACTCTCTTACTGGAAGCAACAACTTGAAGGTGTCCCAGCCGCATTACAACTACCCACTGATCGACCACGGCCGACAGTGCAAACTTCACACGGCGCTCAACAATCTATAGAGTTGTCCGAAACAGTCATTGAGCAACTCAAGGCGATCGCTCGTCAAAAGGGTATAACTTTATTCATGTTGCTATTGGCAGCATTTCAAACTTTTCTCTATCGTTATACCGGACAAAATGATATCGCTGTAGGAACACCTGTCGCTAACCGTAATCGTGATGAAGTGAAAGGGTTAATTGGCTTTTTTGTCAATACCTTAGTCCTACGTACAGATATGAGCGGCGACCCGACTTTTGACGAGTTGCTGACGCGGGTAAAAAAGGTAGCTTTAGGAGCCTATACACACCAAGATTTGCCCTTCGACCAACTTGTAGAAGCACTGCAACCAGAACGGGACACCAGTCGAACACCGCTGTTTCAAGTCATGTTCAATGTCCAAGATTACTCGCAGTTACCAGAAATGCCTGGTTTGGCTTTGAGCTTGTTAAAAATAGAAACCAAAACAGCGCAGTTTGATTTGAGCCTGTCTATTGAGATTGCTGAAGAAAGAGTGATGGCATCATTTGAATATAATACTGACCTATTTGATGCTACTACCATCACTAAGATGCTGAGACACTTTCAGAATTTGCTCTCAAGCATTACTGCTAATCCTCAAACTCGGTTATCTAACTTACCACTGTTGAGCGCCACAGATCGTCAGGAGTTACTAGAACTTAGTACAAATAAATCCCCAATTCTAAATTCTCAACCCGAATGCATTCATCAACAATTTGAAGCGCAGGTAGAGCGGACACCAAATGCAGTTGCGGTGGTATTTCAAAACCAGTATTTAACCTACAGAGAATTAAATCAGCGAGCGAATCAACTAGCACACTACCTTAAAACCCTCGGAGTTAAACCAGAGGTTTTAGTAGGAATCTGTATAGAGCGCTCTTTAGAGATGCTCATCGGCCTCTTGGCAATTCTCAAAGCCGGAGGAGCATATCTACCTTTAGATCCAGCCTATCCAAAAGAACGCCTCGCTTTGATGTTAAAGGATGCTCAAGTGTCAGTTTTACTAACTTTGTCAGTACAATTGGACACACTCCCCGAACATCAATCTCAAGTCATTTGCTTAGATACGGACTGGCAAGCCATTTCTCAGGAAAGCCAAGAAAATCCAATTCATCAGACACAACCTGAAAATCTCGCCTATCTAATTTATACATCCGGTTCAACAGGAACACCCAAAGGGGTAATGATTCAGCATCGCTCTTTGGCTTGCTATATCAATACTGCATGTAGAGAGTTTGAACTAAAGACGACCCAACGCGTCCTGCAATTTGCTTCCATCAGCTTTGATACTGCTGCTGAAGAAATCTTTCCCTGTCTAATCTGTGGTGCTGCTCTCATACTGCGTACAGATGAGATGTTAAGTTCTACACCTCAATTTTTACAGCAATGTCGTGATTGGGAGGTAACTGTCCTTGATTTGCCTACCGCCTTTTGGCATCAAGTAACCGCTGAACTAGCAACGTCAGATTTGGCACTTCCCGATTCCCTGCGATTAGTGATTATTGGGGGTGAAAGAGCTGACAAAAAACACCTGATAACGTGGCAGCAGGTTGGTCAACGGGTACGGCTTGTCAATAGCTACGGCCCTACAGAAACAACAATTGTAGCAACGCTCTGTGACTTATCAATACAGGCGGCTGGCGAAGTGCCGATTGGTAAAGCCATTCCCCAAGTCCAAACTTACGTTCTCGACCCTTATTTACAACTCGTGCCTGTAGGAACTCCTGGCGAATTGTACATTGGAGGTATGGGTGTTGCTAGAGGCTATCTCAATCGACCGGATTTAACAGCAGAAAGGTTTATTCCTAATCCCTACAGTTCAAGAGGGGAGCGGCTTTATCAGACAGGTGACTTAGTTCGTTACCTACCTAATGGCAACTTAGAATTTATCGGACGTATCGACCATCAAGTCAAAATTCGGGGTTTTCGGATTGAATTAGCAGAAGTAGAAGCCATACTTAATCAACACTTAGCCGTTCGAGAAGCTGTAATTGTTGTACGTGAAAATTCCGAAAGTTCTAAACGTTTAGTCGCCTACGTAGTTCCTCAAGCACAAACACTGACAATTGCTGAACTACGCGGCTTTCTGGAATCAAAGTTACCAAGCTACATGATACCAGCCGCTTTTGTAATATTGGAAGCACTACCACTTACACCCAATGGTAAGGTTGACCGGAAAGCGCTAGCTATTCCTGATACAGTCCGTCCAGAACTCGAAGAAACCTTTGTTGCACCACAGACGAACGTTGAAAAACAGTTAGCTGTTATTTGGGCAGAGGTATTAGGCTTAAAAGAAATAGGTAGAAACGATAATTTTTTTAGATTAGGTGGGGATTCTATCCTTAGCCTTCAAGTAATATTTAAAGCTAACCAAATAGGGCTAAATCTGACTCCTAAACAACTGTTTCAACATCAAACGATCGCTCAACTAGCGCTTGTAGTTGGAACGACTAAAAAAATTCAAGCCGAGCAGATGGAACTAACTGGTTTGCTAGAGTTAACACCTATTCAGCACTGGTTTTTTGAACAAAATCAACCAGAACCACACCACTGGAATCAGTCAGTGTTGTTAGAAAGCAAACAGAACATTGACCCTATAATCTTAGAGAAAATCGTAGAGTTTCTACAAAAGCATCATGATGTTTTACGTTTACGATTTCTCCAGGAAGAATTTAATACTTCTGCACTGATTGCTAGTCCTGATAATAGTATTCCACTAACATACTTCGATTTTTTAGCATTGCCAAAAGATCAACAAGCGGCAGCAATCGAAGCAGCAGCCACTAAATTACAAGCTAGCTTAAATCTTTCACAAGGGCCGTTATTCCAAGTTGCCCTTTTTAACTTGGGTGAAAATCAAGCCAACCATTTGCTTTGGATTATTCACCATTTAGTTGTTGATGGTGTCTCTTGGCGAATTTTAATTGAAGATTTTCAAACAGCTTACCAGCAAATTAGTCAAGGCAAAGTAATAAAGTTGTCACCCAAAACAACTTCTTATAAACAATGGTCTAGCTGTCTACAAAAATATGCCCAATCTTCAGCACTACTTTCAGAGCTAGACTTTTGGCTGAAAACACAGCATCAATCTGTACCTATACCGATAGATTTTCCTGGTGGAAATAATCTAGAAGAAACGACTTCTATTGTATCGGTATCGCTGTCTGTAGAGGAAACTCAAAGTTTACTGCAACAAGTACCAGCAGCTTACCGAACACAAATAAATGATGTATTATTAACAGCACTACTGCAAACATTTCACCAGTGGACGGGAGAAAGTTCTCTACTAATTGATTTAGAAGGTCATGGGCGAGAAGAAATCTTCGAGGATGTGGATTTATCGAGGACTGTAGGTTGGTTCACAAGTATTTTTCCAGTACACCTAAATCTTGAAAATACTAACGAGCCAGCAAAAGCTTTGAAGTCGATTAAAGAGCAGATCCGAGCAATTCCCAATCAAGGTATTGGTTATGGATTACTGCGCTATCTGAGTCGGGATAAGAAAATAACTGAGCAGTTTTCTTTGTCAAAGGCTGAAGTTATTTTTAATTATTTAGGACAGTTTAATCAAGTTTTATCAGAATCATCTTTATTTAGCATAGTACCGGGTTCAAGTGGTTCAACTCACAGTTTGCGAAATAAACGAACTCACTTATTAGAAATTAACGCTGGGATTTATCAAGAACAGCTGGAAATAAGTTGGGCTTACAGCAATCAGCTGCATCGGCAAACCACAATTGAAGTACTTGCTCAAAGGTTTATTGAGGCACTGCGATCGCTTATTGCTCATTGTCAGTCTGACGATGTAGGTGGTTTTACTCCTTCCGATTTTGCTGAGTTTAAGCAAAGCCAATGGGATCAGACTGATCTCGATGCCATTACAGCAGCTATGGGAGATATCTAAGATGAGTGTGAAAAACAAAAACATTGAAGACTTTTATCCCCTCTCGCCCATGCAACAGGGCATTTTGTTCCATAGTCTTGCAGTATCCACTGGCATCTATTTTGAACAATTTAGTTTGACTCTCCAAGGAAAACTCAACACTCCAGAATTTCGTCGCGCATGGCAGTATGTTGTAGAACGACATTCAATTCTACGAACCTGCTTTGTTTGGGAAGGTTTAAAAGAACCAGTACAAATTGTGCATCGGCAGGTGAGCTTACCGTGGCAAGAATATAACTGGCAGCATCTCTCTTCAGAAGAACAACAACAAAAGTTAGAACTTTTTTGGCAAAGCGATCGCTCTAGAGGTTTGGAACTTACACAGCCGCCATTGATGCGCTTCACACTCGTGCAACTTTCGGAAAACTCCTACAGCTTTACTTGGAGTCATCATCATCTGTTGTTAGATGGGTGGTCTGTTCCCTTGGTTTTTAAGGAAGTCTTTGCTTGTTACAAAGCTTTCAGCAATGGTCAAGATGTGCATCTAGAACCTATTCGCCCATATCGGGATTATATTGTCTGGCTACAGCAACAAAACCTAGCTGAGGCTGAGACTTTCTGGCGACAGATGCTTAAAGGTTTTACCACTCCAACACAGCTATCGGTACAAGGAACTAGAAAATTACTAGCTCAAACTGATGGCTCTCAGGAGCGAGAAGTTAAGCTTTCTGTAGTCACAACAGCAAGATTACAATCTTTAGCAAAACAACACCAATTAACCCTAAACACTCTATTACAGGGAGCTTGGGCTTTATTATTAAGCCACTACAGTGGTCAGGAGGACGTAGTTTTTGGGGCAGTAACTTCAGGTCGTCCCCCGATTTTAGCTAAAGTCGAGTCTATGGTAGGGCTGTTGATCAATACACTGCCGATTAGAGTACAAGTATCACCCGAAGAATTTCTTTTGCCTTGGCTTGGGAAAATCAAAGAGCAATTGGTAGAAGCACGTCAATACGAGTATAGTCCGTTAGTAAAAGTCCAAGGATGGAGCGAAGTTCCTAAAGATTTATCTTTGTTCGAGAGTATTGTAGTTTTTGAGAACTATCCTTTAGATACTTCCTTACTGGAGCAGAATCTAAATTTAGAGATCAAAAATTTTCATGCTTTTGAAAGGACTAACTATCCAATAACCCTAACCGTGATTCCAGGTGAAGAGTTGTTGCTCAAGATTACTTGTAGCGATCGCTTCGATATTGACACTATCACCCGGATATTAAGACATTTACAGACTTTGCTAGAGGGTATGCTAACAAAGCCACAGCAACGTCTTGGTGAATTGTCGCTCTTAACGGAAGCTGAGCGACATCAGTTGCTTGTAGAGTGGAATGATACAGAAGTTGAATATCCTCAACAATGCATCCATGAGTTATTTGAAGCGCAAGTAGAAAAAACACCCGATGCAGTAGCAGTGGTGTTTGCAGACCAAGAATTAACCTACAAAGAACTTAACACCAAAGCGAATCAACTAGGGCATTATTTGCGATCGCTGGGAGTAAAACCAGAGGAATTGGTGGGGATTTGTATAGAGCGTTCTTTAGAGATGGTCATCGGATTATTAGCCATCCTGAAAGCAGGTGGTGCATACATCCCACTAGACCCTAGCTATCCCAAAGAACGCTTGGCTTATATGTTAGAAGACTCTCAGCCAAGCGTATTGTTAACACAACAATATTTAGTAAAAAGTCTACCAAATCACAAAGCTAAAGTAGTTTGTATTGATGGCAACTGGGGACTAATTGCTGATGAAAATACAGGAAATCCTGTGTGCAATATCACTTGTGATCACCTTGCTTACGTCATCTACACCTCCGGTTCTACAGGTAAACCAAAAGGTGCGATGAATACTCATCGGGGAATATGCAATCGCTTAATGTGGATGCAGGATGCCTACCAATTAACAACAGCAGATAGTGTGTTGCAAAAAACACCTTTCAGTTTTGACGTATCTGTATGGGAATTTTTCTGGCCATTGTTGACAGGCGCTCGTTTAGTAGTAGCTCAACCAGAAGGACATCGAGATACTAACTATTTAGTCAACTTGATTTTCCAGCAGCAAATTACAACTTTACATTTTGTACCATCAATGCTGCAAGTGTTTTTGGAAGCAGAAGGTTTAGAAAAATGTCAGTCTCTCAAGCGGGTGATAGCAAGTGGTGAGGCGTTACCTGCCCAACTCCAAAAACGCTTCTCAAATAAACTTGATGCCCAACTACATAATCTTTATGGCCCAACAGAAGCAGCTGTAGATGTCACTTTTTGGCAGTGTAAAGATTGTGTTACCAATCAAAAGATAGTTCCTATCGGGCGTCCCATTGCGAATATTCAAATCTATCTGCTTGATAAGTATCTTAACCCTGTTGCTATAGGTGTAACGGGTGAAGTTTATATTGGTGGTGTGGGAGTAGGTAGGGGTTACTTAAACCGCCCTGACTTGACAGCAGAGAAATTTATTCCCAACCCCTTCCAAAGAGGCAGGGGAGCAGGGGGGCAGGGGGGCAAAGGGGTAACAGAAAACAATTCTGAACGTCTCTACAAAACAGGGGATTTAGCCCGCTATTTACCAAATGGAGAGATTGAGTATATTGGTCGCATTGACTATCAAGTAAAAGTCCGTGGTTTCCGAGTTGAATTGGGAGAAATTGAAGCACTCATTAACCAATACCCAGCAGTCCAAGAAACTGTAGTTATAGTAAGTGGAGATTCCGAAGATTCTAAACGTTTAGTTGCTTATGTAGTTCCTCAATCACAAACACTGACAATTGCTGAACTACGCGGCTTTTTAGAGTCAAAGTTGCCAAGCTATATGATACCAGCAGCTTTTGTAATATTAGAAGCACTACCACTTACACCTAATGGTAAGGTTGACCGGAAAGCGCTACCTATTCCCGAATTTATACAGATATCATCATCAAATATTATCCTTCCTTCCACACCAATCGAAAATTTATTAGCAGGTATTTGGGCGGAAGTACTTGGTATTGAAAAAGTAGGTATTAATAATAATTTCTTTGAATTAGGTGGACATTCATTAATTGCCACTCGTGTAATTTCCCGAATCCGGCAAGTTTTTAAAGTAGAGCTTGCTTTACGTTATTTATTTGAAAAACCAACGATAGCTGGGCTAGCGAAAGAAATTGAAAAAGCTCTTAAGGTAGACTCAAGAAATGAGCCAAGGAATATTGAGCGGATTTTGCGATCGCAAGAATTACCGTTATCATTTGCTCAACAACGGTTATGGTTCCTTGACCAATTAGAGCCAAATAATTCCTTCTACAACATTGCTGCTGCTGTTCGCCTAGAGGGACAACTAAATATAGGGGCACTAGAGCAAAGTTTTAACGAGATTATCAGCCGCCATGAAGCCCTACGAACCAATTTTCAAACAATAGAAGGGCAAGCGATCGCTGTGATCTCAGAAGCGATATCATTAATATTACCAATATTTGATATTAGCGAGCTACCTTTAAATCTACAAGAAGCCGAAGTCAAAAAACAGGCTTCTCAAGAAGCACAGAAACCTTTTGATCTTAAAGGCGACTTGCTGCTGAGAGTGAAACTATTACGTCTTAATCAACAAGAACACATAATTTTATTGACAATACACCACATTGTCTCTGACGGTTGGTCAATAGATATACTAGTGCGGGAGTTGGCAACACTTTATCAAGCTTTCTGTAATGGGCAACCCTCTCCGTTACCTGCACTGCCAATACAGTATGTAGACTTCGCGGCTTGGCAACGCGAATGGCTGCAAGGAGAAATACTTAAAACCCAGATATCTTACTGGCTTAAGCAGTTAAAGAACGCGCCAAAAGTATTAGAGTTACCCACAGATCATCCAAGACCAGCAATTCAGACTTTTCGGGGTTCGACCTACTCATTCAAGCTATCTAATCAGCTCTCTTGTTCCTTAAATAAACTCAGCCAGCAGCAGGGAAGTACTTTATTTATGACTCTGTTAGCTGCTTTCCAAACATTGTTATGGCGTTACACAGGCAGCGAAGATATTGTAGTCGGTTCGCCCATCGCTAATCGCAACCGAGCAGAAATAGAAGGGTTAATTGGATTTTTTGTCAATACTTTAGTACTGCGAACTAACTTAGCAGGAAATCCCAACTTTGAAGAGTTACTTAAACGGGTGCGGGAAGTAGCTTTAGGAGCTTACGCACATCAGGATTTACCTTTTGAGTTGTTAGTTGAGGAACTGCAACCACAGCGGGATTTAAGTCATACACCACTCTTTCAAGTGATGTTTGTGCTTCAGAATGCGCCGATGTCTGCTTTAGAGTTACCTGGTTTGACTTTAAGCCCCTTAGAAAGCAATAGTGATAGTGCCAAGTTGGATTTAACCCTATATATAACTGAAACAGTTGATGGATTACTGGGTAATTTAGAATACAATACTGATTTATTTGAAGAGAGTTCCATACAAAGGATGGCGGCGCATTTGCAAACGTTGCTTGAAGGAATTGTTGCTAATCCACAGCAGCGTTTGTCAGAGTTACCACTGTTAACTGAATTTGAGCGACGCCAATTAATGGTTGAGTGGAATGATACAGAAGTTAAATATCCTCAACAATGCATTCATGAGTTATTTGAAGCGCAAGTAGAAAAAACACCCGATGCAGTAGCAGTGGTGTTTGAGGAAGAACAACTTACTTATAAAGAACTGAACGCTAAAGCGAATCAACTAGGGGATTATTTACAAGTTTTAGGAGTAAAAGCAGAAGTATTGGTGGGGATTTGTCTAGAGCGTTCTTTAGGGATGGTCATCGGACTATTAGCCATCCTCAAAGCAGGAGGTGTATACATCCCACTAGACCCTAGTTATCCCAAAGAACGCTTGGCATTTATCTTAGAAGATACTCAAGCTTCAGTATTACTAACTCAAACGTCACTTTTACAAGTAATAC
Source organism: Komarekiella delphini-convector SJRDD-AB1 (assembly GCF_014831675.1). Classification (GTDB taxonomy): domain Bacteria; phylum Cyanobacteriota; class Cyanobacteriia; order Cyanobacteriales; family Nostocaceae; genus Komarekiella. The sequence continues at coordinate 49,885 of NZ_VJXY01000028.1, forward strand.
CACAACATCAAGCTGAAGTCGTTTGTTTAGATGCAGATTGGCATTATATTGCTCAACAAAGCCAAGAAAATTTATTATCTGATATAACTCCTGACAACTTAGCTTATGTTATCTATACTTCTGGTTCAACAGGTAAACCCAAAGGCGTACAAATTCCCCACAGTGCTTTGAGCAACTTTTTGTACTCCATGAGGAAAACACCAGGGTTAACCCAGGAGGATACTTTACTAGCAGTCACAACATATTCTTTTGATATTGCGGCGTTAGAACTTTTTCTGCCAATCATAGTTGGTGGTTGTTTGGTAATCGCTAGTCGTGAAGTAGCCTCAGACGGAACGCAATTATCAGTTTTACTGACAAACTCCAAAGCGACAGTTATGCAAGCCACACCAGCGACTTGGCAACTACTTCTAACAGCAGGCTGGAATGGCAATGAGCAATTAAAAATCCTTTGTGGTGGAGAAGCTTTACCTGGATATTTAGCCAATCAATTATTGCATCGGTGTGCCTGTTTGTGGAATATGTACGGCCCGACAGAAACCACCATTTGGTCAGCAGCATCCCAGGTAGAAATAGACAGCACAATTGTACCGATTAGTCAGGCGATCGCAAATACACAACTTTACATCCTAGACCAATATAATCAGTTAGTTCCTGTAGGTATAGCAGGCGAATTACATATCGGTGGGGATGGACTCGCACAAGGTTATTTCAACCGTCCTGATTTGACAGCAGAGAAATTTATCCCCAATCCCTTTGAGAAGGTAGGAGGGAGTAGATTATATAAAACAGGGGATTTGGTACGCTATCTACCAAATGGAGAAATCGAGTATATTGGTCGCATTGACCATCAAGTAAAAGTTCGTGGTTTTCGGATTGAACTTGGAGAGATTGAAGCACTCTTGTGCCAACACTCCGCAGTCCGAGAAGCTGTAGTTGTAGTCAGCAAAGATTCAGTAGATTCTCAACTAATAATCGCCTATTTAGTCCCTAAAATCGAGCAAACACTAACAATTCCTGAACTGCGTAGCTTTTTGGAGTCAAAATTACCAAGCTACATGCTACCAAGTGCTTTTGTAATATTAGAGGCACTACCACTTACACCTAACGGCAAAGTTGACCGGAAAGCTTTACCTGCACTTGACCTAGTACGTCCAGAGTTTGAAGAAACCTTTGTTGCTCCTCAAACGCTTGTTGAAAAACAGATGGCGATGATCTGGATGCAAGTACTTGGCTTAGAAAAAATAGGAATAAATGATAACTTTTTTGAATTGGGTGGACACTCACTGTTAGCAACTCAAGTTACATCCCGCATTAATAAAATATTTGATGTTGAGTTACCATTGCGCCAAATTTTTGAATTATCGACGATAGCAAAAATAGCCAAAAGTATCGAGGAAAAAAAGCTAGTCGCTAAGTTAAATCTACCAATTGAACGGGTTTCACGAGAGATAGAATTACCCCTATCTTTTGCACAGCAGAGATTATGGTTTCTGCATCAATTAGATCCAAAGTCATATATTTATAATGGTTCTAGTGCAGTACTGCTACAAGGTTCGCTCAACATAACTGCTTTAGAGCAAAGTATTAACGAAATAGTGCGAAGACATGAAATATTACGAACATATTTTCAGTTGGTAAATGGGCAACCAGTTCAACTTATTGCTCCTACTTTAGCGATACCATTACCAATAGTAGATTTACAACATTTACCTGTTATTGAACAGACAACAGAGGTAGAAAATTTAAGGCTAGCAAGTTACCAACAACCGTTTGATTTAGCGCAATCTCCCTTGTTAAGGTTAACTCTTTTACGATTGAAAACTAGGGAATATATATTGTTAGTGACGATGCACCATATTATCTCTGATGCTTGGTCAGAAGGAATCTTTATCCGAGAAGTGTCAGTACTTTATGAAGCTTTTTCTAACGATAAGCCTTCACCACTTCCAGAGATAAATATCCAGTATGCAGACTTTTCGATATGGCAACACAAGTTTTTGCAGGGTGAGGTACTTGATAAGTTACTTAGATATTGGGAAAAGCAATTAGGAGATAACTTGCCAGTTTTACAGTTACCTAAAAATCATCAGTCTTTAGAAGTCAAAACCTCTCAAGAAAAGCGGCAAACTTTAATACTGTCTAAAACCTTATCCCAAGCAATTAAGAAGCTAAGCGATAGTCTTGGAACCACACTATTTATGACGTTACTCGGAGCATTTAAGGTTTTACTTTATTGGTATACAGGTGACAAAGATATTGTTGTTGGGACTGATATTGCAAACCGTAATAGAATTGAAATAGAGAATTTGATAGGTTTTTTTGTTAATCAATTAGTGTTGCGTAGTAACTTATCTGGGAATCCTACTTTTAGTGATTTTCTGCAACAAATACGTAAAGTTTGTCTAGAAGCTTATGCCCACCAAGATTTACCATTTGAGAAACTAGTTAGCGCTCTTAATCCCAAAAGAGAATTAAACCAAACTCCTTTATTTCAAGTCAAGTTCATTCTCCAAAATGCTCCCATACATCCTTTAGCACTTTCCGATTTAACGTTGACTCATTTAGATTATTTAGAAAATGCGATCGCCAGATTTGATCTACTTCTGGAACTAACAGATACAGAACAAGGAATAGTTGGATTATTGAAATATAATAAAGACTTATTTGATGCTAGTAGTATTGCCCGATTACTAAATAGTTTTGAAATAATTTTGTCTCAAATTGTTGTAAATCCTGCTATTAAATTAAATCAACTCGAAGAAATTATCATTCAGTCAGACAGAGAATATCAGTTAAATGAAGAAGGAAAGCGAAAAAATGAATATAAACAAAAATTAAGCTTAATTAAGCGTAAAGCAATTGATATTGTACCTAAAGTTAGTGATTAAAATGAAACCAACAAAAACAAGTAATTTTAATTTACAGCAAAAATTCCACAAAGGTGGGAGAAAATCCATCCATTTAGAAACCGAACTAATCAAACTAGATAAGTTTGGAGATGAGCAAACCCTACCGTTAATTATCAAACCATCCGTATCAGATGTTGATATTGCAGATTGGGCGGAGGCAAATCGAGAATTTGTAAATACAAATTTAATTAAACATGGTGCTATACTTTTCAAAGGATTTAATATTACCACAGCAGCCGCATTTGAAAGATTTGGTTTAGCGGTTTGTTCAGAATTATTTAATGAAAATGGTGAACATAACCGCGAAACAGTAAGCGGTAAAGTTTATACTCCAGTTTTTTATCCTGCGGATAGCAAGTTACTGTGGCATAACGAGAATTCTTTTAATTATCGATGGCCTGTGAAAATTTTATTCGGCTGTAGTCAACCTGCACAACAAGGTGGAGAAACCCCAATAGTTGATAGTCGTAAGGTGTTTCAATTCATAGAACCCAAGGTAAGGGAACAATTTGTTGAAAAACAAGTTATGTATGTTCGTAACTATGGAAATGGATTAGGGCTTGACTGGCAAACAGTTTTTCAAACTCAAAATAGAGCAGATGTAGAAAAGTTTTGTCAAAATAATTTCATTGATTTTGAATGGAAAAATGATGGTGGATTGAGAACTATTTCTATTCGCCCAGCGGTAATCAAGCATCCTCAGACAGGTGAAATTTCTTGGTTTAATCAAGCACAGCATTGGCATTTAGCTTGTTTAGATACACAAACTCGTGAGTCATTACTGTCATCTTTTAAAAAAGAAGATTTGCCACGAAATTGCTTTTATGGAGATGGTACTCCTATTGAAGACTCTACAATGGTTGATATCTGTGAGGTATACCAGAGGTTAGAAGTATGTTTTCCTTGGCAACAAGGAGACATATTATTACTGGACAACGTGTTAACCGCTCATGGACGCAATCCATATCTGGGAGAACGCAAGCTTTTTGTTGCGATGAGCGAACTGATAAGTTTTAGTCAAACTTGAGATAGTTAATTATTTTATTAAACTCACTGCATCTGTCAATATTAACCGTTTTTGGAACTATTCATTGAAACAGAACAGTTAAAAAAAATTTGACTCAATTTGAAATGGGATTGAACAAGAAAAATGCAAGCAAAAACTCAAGGTTTTCCATTATCACCTCAACAAAAGCACCTTTGGTTAGTACAGCAAGGTAGTAATGTATATCGGAATCAATGTGCTATTTTTATTGAAGGAAATATAGAATTAGATATATTAAAAGAAGCGTTACAGAAAGTTATTACTAAAAATGAGATTCTTCGCACAACTTTTCATCGACCGCGTGGTTTAAAAATACCTGTTCAGGTTATAGATTCTGATATTAATGTTATTTTGAATGAACATATTTTAAAAAATCAATCTTCTCAACTGGAAGAAATAGAAGAACTTTTCGAGACAATTAAAGAACAATCCGTAAAATGTCAAGAAAACCAATTATTTAAGGTAGAGTTGGTAAAATGTTCATCAATCAAATACGTTTTATTTATTAGTTTATCCTCTCTCTGTGCAGATTATCAAACATTAAAAAATATAGTTAATGAAATTAGTCAGTATTACACTGCCTGCTTGCAGAATGTAGAACTAAGCGACGAAGAACCACTACAATATGCTGATGTCGCTACATGGCAAAATGAATTACTTGAAGCAGAAGAAATTACAACAAAGAAGAAGTATTGGCAACAAGTAGATTTTTCGGCTTTGGATAGCTTAAAACTTCCTTTTGAAAATCGTCTTTCTGAAACATCGGAATTTAATCCTCAATTGATTAAGTTAGTGATTCACAGTGATTTACTTGTTAAGATTGAAGAACTTGTTAAAAAATATGAAATCTCGATTAATATATTTTTCCTTACTTGCTGGCAAATTCTACTTTGGCGTTTAACTGGACAATCAAACTTAATTATAGGTCTAGGCTGTGATGGTCGCAATTACGAAGAATTAAAAGCAGCACTAGGTTTATTTGCCAAATATTTACCGCTTGCTTGCCATTTGCAAGAAAATGATACATTCAGTAATACCTTGATACAGGTTAACAACTTAACAGATGAAATACTTGAATGGCAGGATAGTTTTAATTGGGATACATTATTTAACACAAATACAGATGATATAGAACAGTCATTTTTACCATTTTGTTTTGATTTTGAGAAAACGGTAACTAGTTATTATGCTCCTCAAGTAGTATTTTCAATTTATCAATGTTATGTCTGCTATGACCGATTTAAAGTAAAGCTTTCTTGTACTCATACACCAAATAAATTAGTCAAATTAGAATTTCATTATGATGCCAAATTTTTCTGTAAAGAAGATATTCAACGTTTGGTGAATCAGTGGCAAATGCTGTTAGTTAGTGTTATTAATAATCCTTATCTAGCGATATCACAATTGGATATCTTCAGTGAACAAGAGCGAGAAGAACTTTTAGTTGCATTCAACAATACTAAAACGGCAGAGCTACAATACAAGTGCATCCAACATTGGTTTGAACAGCGGTGCGATCGCACGCCAGACAACATTGCTATTATTTATAAAAATCAGCAATTTACCTACCAAGAAGTAAACACCCGTGCTAACCAGCTAGCTCATTACTTACAACAATTTGGTGTGAAACCGGATGTAATGGTGGGACTTTGTGTCGAGCGTTCGCCTTTAATGTTGATAGGACTTTTAGGTATCTTAAAAGCTGGTGGTGCATACATACCAATTGACCCTAGCTATCCCTTAGAAAGAAAAGCTTTTATATTAAACGACTCTCAAATGCCAGTGCTGCTGACTCAACAGCATTTAATTGCAGATTTAGCTACAAATGGAATTAAAGTAATTTGTATAGATAGTGATTGGCAAACTATAAACCAACAAGAAATTGAAAATCCAATTACTACAACAACCGAGTTAAATCTAGCCTATGTTATTTACACCTCCGGTTCCACTGGTAAACCCAAAGGAACTCTAATTCCTCATCAAGGATTAGTTAATTACTTAAGTTGGTGTACTCAAATATATCCAGTAGAGCAAGGAGTAGGAACTTTAGTTCATTCACCTTTGGGTTTTGATTTAACAATCACTAGTCTTTTTTCACCTTTATTAGTTGGTCGTACAATAGAATTACTATCAGAAGAACAAGGCATTGAAACCCTTTCTCAAGCTTTAAGTAAAAGCTCGAATTTAAGTTTGGTGAAAATTACCCCCGCTCACTTGGATTTGCTTAAACAACAGTTATCCCAAGAAGAGATTGCAAATAAAACTAGAGCTTTTATTATTGGTGGAGAAAATTTATTAGCCCAAAGTATAACTTTCTGGCAAGATGTAGCTCCAGATACGATATTAGTAAACGAATACGGCCCTACAGAGACAGTGGTAGGCTGTTGTGTTTATCAGATTCCAGTCGGGAAACATTCAACAGGATCTATACCCATTGGTAAGCCGATCGCTAATACCGAGTTGTACATTTTAGACCAATATTTGCAACCAGTACCGATGGGAGTAGTAGGTGAATTGCACATTGGCGGACTTGGATTAGCTAGGGGTTATCTAAATCAACCTGAATTAACAGCGCTGAAGTTTATCCCCAATCCTTTTAGTAAAAAAGCAGGCGATCGCCTTTACAAAACTGGTGATTTAGTTCGCTTTTTAGCGAGTGGAGATATTGAGTATATAGGTCGCATTGACAACCAAGTTAAAATACGAGGTTTTCGTGTTGAACTAGGAGAAATTGAAGCGGTTATTAATCAACATCCATCAATATTGACAAGTGTAGTTATCCTTCGGGAGGATAAATCTGGAAATCAAAATTTAATAGCTTACATAACTCTCCACCCAAACAAAACATTAACGATTCCTGAACTGCGCCGCTTCTTGCAAAACAAATTGCTTGACTATATGCTACCAAATGCCTTTATGATATTAGAAGCATTACCATTAACTTCTAATGGCAAAGTAGATCGTCAAGCATTGCCAATGCCCGATGTGCGCCCAGAATTAGAAGTTGCTTATGTAGTGCCGCAAACTGAGATTGAAAAGACAATAGCCTCGGTTTGGCAAAAAGCTTTAAATCTTGAAAAGATAGGTATTCACGATAATTTCTTTGAAATTGGCGGTCATTCATTACTTTTGGTTACAGTTCACAGCCAATTGCAGGAAATATTAAAAGCAGAACTATCAACCCTTGATTTATTTAGATACCCTACCATCAATTCTTTAGCAGAGTATTTAACATCTCCAAATGCAACAGCATTGTTACAGGACAATGATACTCAAACAGAGAAAATTTCAGCTGGTAAAGCGCAACAAAGAAAACGCTTACAAAAAATGAAATCAGTTGAAAATAATTAAGGAATTAATAAATAATGAATATTCCAACTGGTACATATCCTACTAACGGTTCAGAAATAGCAATTATTGGATTAGCAGGAAAATTTCCTGGGGCTAATAATGTTGATGAATTTTGGCATAATCTCAAAAATGGCATAGAATCAGTATCTTTTTTCAGTGATGAAGAACTACTGGAAGCAGGAGTAGATGCAGAACTTCTAAGCAAACCAAATTATGTGAAAGCTAATGCTGTAATAAAAGATGCAGAACTTTTTGATGCTAACTTTTTTGGTTTTAATCCCAGAGATGCAGAAATGACCGACCCGCAACACCGGATTTTTTTAGAGTGTGCTTGGGAAGCGCTAGAAAAAGCAGGGTATGATTCCGAAACCTATAATGGTTCTATAGGTGTTTTTGCTGGTTCTAACCTAAGCGGTTACTTATTAAACATTTATTTTAATCAAAATATTAGAAACTCAGTAGACGAACGGCAAGTAGCGATCGCTGGCGATAAAGATTACCTTGCTACACGTACTTCTTACAAACTTAACTTAACCGGGCCTAGCTATACAGTTCAAACAGCTTGCTCAACCTCATTAGTAGCTGTACATTTAGCCTGCCAAAGTTTACTAAACGGTGAATGTGATATTGCTTTAGTTGGCGGTGTTTCTATGAGCGCGTCAAGAAAAGCTGGCTATCTTTATCAAGAAGGAGGTATTAATTCTCCTGATGGACATTGCCGTGCCTTTGATGCTAATGCGCGAGGTACTGTGTGTGGAGAAGGCGTAGGAATCGTTGTTTTAAAAAGATTAGAAGATACTTTAAATGATAGAGATTTTATACATGCTGTTATTAAAGGTTCGGCTATTAATAATGATGGTTCCAACAAAGTTAGTTACACAGCACCGCGGATAGAAGGTCAAGCAAAAGTTATCAAAACGGCTCAAGTTATTGCAGAGTTAGAACCAGAAACAATAACTTATATTGAAACTCACGGAACGGGTACATCTTTAGGAGATCCGATTGAAATCGCTGCACTAACTCAAGCATTCCAAAGCAGTACAAAAAAGCAAGGCTTCTGTGCAATTGGTTCCTTAAAAACAAATATTGGGCACTTAGATGCTGCTGCTGGTGTTGCAGGTTTAATTAAAACAGTCTTAGCTCTTAAACACAAACAAATTCCCCCTAGCCTGCACTTTGAGCAACCAAATCCTCAAATTGATTTTGCCAACAGTCCCTTTTATGTCAACAACAAACTTTCTGAATGGAAAACAGGTAAACATCCTAGACGTGCAGGAGTAAGTTCTTTTGGGATTGGGGGTACTAATGCTCATGTAATTTTAGAAGAAGCTCCAGTTGTTACACCCAAAGAAAGTATTTCTCGCCCTTGGCAATTATTAGTAATCTCTGCAAAAACTCAAACGGCTTTAGAGTCTGCGACAACTAACCTTGCTAATTATTTAGCAGAGCATCCTGACACTAATCTTGCTGATGTAGCTCATACTTTACAAGTTGGTCGCCGAAATTTTAGCCATCGTCGAGTGTTGCTGTGTCAGAATATTCAAGATGCTATCAAGATACTAACAGCGCCAAACAAACAAGGAGTTTTGAGTAATCTCTCAGAAACCCGTAACCATTCAATTGTGTTTATGTTTCCCGGTCAAGGAGCACAGTATGTAAACATGGGACGGGAATTATATAAAATAGAACCAATTTTTCGGCAACAAGTTGATGAATGCTGTGAGTTACTCAAACCATATTTAAAATTAGACCTCAGAGATATACTTTATCCCTCGATAGTAGAAACTACACAAGAACAACTTAAACAAACTTCCTTAACGCAAGTCGCGCTATTTGTAATTGAATATGCCCTTGCTAAACTTTGGATGGCGTGGGGTGTGCATCCGCAAGCGATGATTGGTCACAGCATTGGCGAGTATGTAGCCGCTTGTATTTCAGGTGTCTTTTCTTTAGAAGAGGCATTGACTTTAGTAGTAATTCGCGGACGACTGATGCAACAAGTCGAACCAGGGTCGATGCTTTCTGTTTCTCTCTCTGCCAAAGAAATACAACCTCTGTTGGGTTCAGAACTTTCTTTAGCAGCTAGCAATGCCCCATCTCTTTGTGTGGTTTCTGGTGCTACTCATGCGATAGAAGTATTACAAAATCGTTTGACAGAGCAAGGTGTTGATTGTCGCCGCTTGCATACATCTCATGCTTTTCATTCCCAAATGATGGAGCCGATTTTAGAACCATTTGTACGACATCTTAAAGAAGTCGATCTAAAATCACCTCAAATTCCTTTTGTTTCCAACGTTACGGGAACTTGGATAACCTCAGAGCAGGCGACTTCTCCTAACTACTGGGCTAGACATCTACGACAACCCGTATTATTTAACGAGGGAATCGCTGAACTGCAACAGCCACGAATATTATTGGAAGTTGGGCCGGGACGAACATTAACTACCTTAGCCAAACGACAGTTGGCTTCCCAAGCTATAGTTCTAACTTCGTTGCGACATCCCCAAGAGCAAATTTCTGATGTAGCATTTTTGCTCAATACTCTCTCTCGGCTTTGGCTATCAGGATTGCAAATAAACTGGGCAGGCTTTTATGCAAAAGAGCAACGCAGACATATTCCTTTGCCTACCTATCCTTTTGAGCGTCAACGCTACTGGATTGAGGCTAACCCTGATGCGTTATCAGAGGCATGGCAAAAATCATTAGGTAAAAAGCCAGATATTGCAGATTGGTTTTATATGCCAATTTGGAAACAATCTACACCACTTGAGTTTTTCCAAGGTCAGGAATTAGCAACTGAGCAAAACACTTGCTGGTTAATTTTTATTGATGAATATGGAGTTGGAAGCGAAGTTGCAAAACAGCTCAAACAGCAAAGCTCTAATGTTGTTACAGTTAGAGTTGCAGATAAATTTACTAAGCTAAACGAATATACATATACTATTAATCCTTGGCAAAGTGATGACTACGATGCGTTGCTTCAAGAACTCCAAAAAGAGAGTTTGATTCCAAATGCATTAGCTCACTTTTGGAGCATTACGCCCAATGATACGTTACCTGGCAATGAGTTAAAACAACAAAAGCAATTATTACATCAGTTTTTTGAAAATTGTCAGGCTCTCGGCTTTTGGAGTTTATTGTATTTAACCCAGGCATTAGGCAGGCAAAATATTAGCAATTCCCTAAAGTTGAGGGTTGTAACTAATAATCTATATCATGTCATCGGCGATGAAAGTTTATGCCCTGAGAAGGCAACAATTTTAGGGCCATGTAAGATAATTCCCAAGGAATATCCCAATATTAATTCCTGTCTCATTGATGTAGTAATTCCTGCTTCTAACATCTCACCAACACAAAAGTTTATTGACTATCTGATTACTGAATTGACAACACAGCAAACTGATAATATAGTTGCTTACCGTGGATATCATCGCTGGATTCAAACCTTTGAAACTATCCGTCTGGATGAAAGCACCCCAGGTAAAACTAAGTTAAAGCAAAGAGGAGTTTACTTAATTACTGGTGGACTTGGTGGTATAGGTTTGGTGCTGGCGGAATATTTAGCGAAGACAGTACAAGCTAAGTTAATTTTAATTGGAAGAAAGGGATTACCTAAGCGATCGCAGTGGCAGCAATGGCTAGAAACTCATGATAGTCAAGATAATGTTAGCCGCAAGATCCAAAAAATACTAGCGCTTGAAAAGTTGGGGTCAGAGGTTGAGGTTAAAAGTGCCGATGTAGCTAGCTACAAAGAAATGCAGGTAGCCATTGCTGAAGCTTTAGAAAAATTTGGTCAAATAAATGGTGTCATCCATGCAGCTGGTATTGCCGGCGGTGGTATTGTTCAACTAAAAACACAGGATATAGCAAACAACGTATTAGCACCAAAAGTTAAGGGCACATTAGTATTAGAGGAGATTTTAAACTTACAAAAGATTAATTTAGATTTTTTAGTACTTTGTTCATCGCAAAGTTCTATATTGAGTGAGTTTGGACAGGTTGATTATTGTGCAGCTAATGCATTTCTGGATGTTTATGCACATGCTCGTACTTCTAAATCTGACCAATTTACAGTTGCTATCAACTGGGGTACTTGGCAAGAGGTAGGGATGGCAGTGGAAACAATACTACCAGAACAATTAAAACTCCAACGTGAAGAGGATATCAAAAAAGGAATATTACCTCAAGAAGGTGCTGAAGCTTTTAATCGCATTTTGCTAAGTAGCTTGCCCCATGTTGTTGTCTCCCCCCAAGATTTGCAAACGGTAATTGATCAGAACAATTCTTTCAATTATGTAGAACAAGAATTAGCGCTTTTATCAGAGACATCACAAAGTAATCTTTCCAAGCTTAGTCATCCACGTCCAAACTTGGCAAATGCTTATATTGCTCCTCGTAACGAAATCGAGCAGACCCTTGCTGACATTTGGCAACAATTTTTGGGAATTGAAAAAGTTGGGATTCATGACAATTTTTTTGAATTAGCAGGAGATTCAATTATTACAATTCAAATTGTTGCCAAAGCTAACCAATTAGGTTTGAAGCTAACTTCTCAACAAATGTTTCTGCATCAGACTATTGCCGAATTAGCAACAGTAGCATGTGTAGCTGAAACTAACCAGACTGAAAATAGTTTAATCACTGAAGAAAAATATCTAACATCTATTCAGAATCGGTTCCCTGATCAAAAGGAAACAGAAAGATATACACCTTCTGACTTTCCCAGAGCTAACTTGAGCCAACAAGATCTAGATAAATTTCTGGCAAAAATTAACCGCGCAAGTGAGAAAAAAGCACAATGAAAGTAGAAAATGTTGAGGATATCTATGAACTTACACCTGTACAAAAGGGGATGCTATTTCACTGTTTGTATGCAAGTGAATCAGCATTATACTTTTTTCACCATACCTTAACTTTGTATGGTAATCCAAATGTAGAAGCTTTTGAACAAGCATGGCAGCAAGTTGTAGATAGACATACAGTTTTGCGGACAGGATTTTATTGGGAAGACATTGATAATCCGTTACAAGTTGTCTATAAAAAAGTAAAAATTACCTTAAATAAATACGATTGGCGGGGTCTTGAAGAAGCAGAACAACAAGAGCGATTCAAATCATTTCTAGAGAGCGATCGCAAATTATGTTTTGACTTTTCTCAACCATGTTTAATGCGTTTAACTTTAATTCGTTTTGCTGATGAACGCTATGAATTTATTTGGAGCAATCACCATATAACTACAGACGGATGGTCTGGCCCAATCATCTTAGAAGAATGCTTACAAATTTACGAAGCACTTTGTGAATGCAAAGAAGTATCCTTACCGCCAGCACGTCCTTTTAGGAATTATATCGACTGGTTACAGCAACAGAATATAGCTAAAACCGAAAATTTTTGGCGTCAAGCCTTACAAGGAGTCAAAGCACCAACACCTCTAACTTATATAGAAAATAATCAATTATCTAATCTAGAAGAAAGGTACGATGAAGAAAGAATTAAACTATCAGAAGCAACTACTAAATCCCTGTTATCTTTTGCAACAAAAAATCGTCTTACTCTTGCCACATTAGTTCATGGAATCTGGTCTATTCTCTTAGGTCGTTACACTTGTCGGAACAATATAATCTATGGATGTACTGTTACAGGAAGACCAGTTGATTTAGCCGAAGTAGATTCAATAGTTGGTATGTTTATAAATACCTTACCAATTAATGTCAAGTTGAATCCTGAGCAACAATTGTTGTCATGGTTACAAGATTTTCAGACTCAATTAGTAGAAGCGCGTCACCATGAATATACTCCCCTGACACAAATTCAAGGTTGGAGTGAAGTACCTCGAAATTTACCTATGTTTGAAACTATTGTTGTAGTTGAGAACCTCCCAGTCAGTCAATTTGTGCACAACTGGCAAGGAAATATAAAGTTTAAACAGACAGGAACTTATTATAGAAATAACTACCCCTTGAATTTAGTTATATATCCAGAAGCCGAAATCATCGTGGCAATTTCGTATGATTCTCGGAGATTTGATATTGCGACAATTACTGGAATAATTAGAGATTTTCAAATCCTGTTACAAGAAATAATGATTAATCCTTATGTTCAAATTAAGGACTTATCATTTTTGACACCACAGCAACAGCAAATATCAATAGCTTTAGAAAAATTAGCATCATTTGATTTGGAATTAGCTCCAATGTTGTAAGTAAGTGAATAGTAGACTAACTTAATCTCATGAAAATGATGGCTTAGTGAGGGGATTAGTAGAGGACTTAAACGCCAATTATTAAAAATATTGATCATTTTTATAAGAGTTGACAAGTTTTGAAAGGATAAAACTATGATTGTTTCATCTGCAATAGAAAGAAGATATAAACTCTCAAGTGATGAATTTAAGAAAGATTATGTTGAATTAGGAAAACCAGTCATAATTTCTGGAGTAATTCCAAGCTGGAATGGTTTTGATAAATGGTCTTTAAAACGCTTCAAAGATTTATCCCCTTCCCTAAATATTTACGCAAAGAAATTTAGTGAGAAAGGAATCGAGATATGTAGTCTCACAATGGAAAGATATATAGAACTAATAGAAAATTATGAACAAGATCCTCAGAATTATGCTCGACCGCCATATTGCCATGACCTACCTTTATTTAGCTTGATACCTTCTTTAATAGAAGATGCTCAACCATTTCCTTACGATTATTTGCCTGCATGGTATTGGCACAAGTGGTGGCGTTATTGCCAGTTTTTCTTAGGTTCTTCTAATAGTATTACACCACTACATTTTGATTGCCTTTTGACTAACAATATTTTTTTTCAAGTTGTCGGAAGAAAACAATTCACTATATTACTGCATGAAGATGCTAAATATTGTTATCGCCAAGGCTGGCGATGGTTTCTTGTTAATCCAGAAAACCCAGACTTAAAGAAATATCCTGAATACAAAAATGCCAAACCGATTAAATTTATTGTAAATCCTGGGGATATTGTATATATGCCTCCCGGAACGCTGCATCATGTTCGGAGTTTAGATATGTCTATTTCTTTTAATATCGATTGGCATACTCAGAAAAGTTCATTGAATGCCATAGCAGCTATTAGAAAAGGTATGCCAATTCAAAATTTATACTATAACTTTTTATTAGCTATGGGTTTAGTGTTAAAAGTACCTCCACAGATTATTTTTAAATTCTATAAGTCTTATCTAAATTATGTTTCTTAAAAATTATGCAGTGGAAATAATCAGTTTGTAATTCAAACAAAAGCATCTTATGAATATATTTGAAAAGTGTGAATCCAATGTTAGAAGCTATTGCCGTAATTTTCCTGATATATTTCATAGAGCTAAAGGTTCTATAATTTATTCTGACTCAGGTAAAGAATATATTGATTTTTTTGCAGGAGCAGGTGCTTTAAATTATGGACATAACCATGACTATATAAAACAAAAAGTTATGTCATATTTAGACGCCGATGGAATTGCACACGGTTTGGATATGTATACTTCAGCTAAAGAGAAGTTTTTAGCCAAGTTTGATGAGGTAGTACTAAGTTCAAGAAAACTAGATTATCGTGTTCAGTTTTGCGGGCCAACAGGAACAAATGCAGTTGAAGCAGCTTTAAAGTTAGCCAGAAAAGTCAAACAAAGATCAGGTATATTCTCCTTCATGGGAGCATATCACGGCATGACTTTGGGTAGCCTTTCAATTAGTGGTAATGTCGGAATTCGAGCAGGGACAATTGGCACATCAAATAATGTCACATTTATGCCTTATCCCTATGGATTTATGGAAAGCTTTGACACAATACAATATATAAAATCAGTTTTAAATGATATAAATTCTGGAATTGAAAAACCAGCAGCAATAATTTTTGAAACAGTGCAAGCTGAAGGTGGAGTTGTTGTAGCTCCTATTGAGTGGATGCAAAGACTAAAAAATTTATGTGACGAGAATGATATTTTATTAATCTGTGATGATATTCAAGTCGGCTGTGGTCGAACAGGGCCTTTCTTTTCTTTTGAAAGAGCAGATATTGTTCCCGATATGGTAGTCCTCTCTAAATCTATTAGCGGATATGGGTTTCCCATGTCACTATTATTGATTAAGCCAGAGTTGGATGTATGGGAACCAGGCGAACATAATGGTACTTTTAGGGGTAATCAATTGGCATTTGTAGGAGCCACAGCTGCTTTAGAGTATAGAGAAAGTTGTAATTTTGAACAAGATGTTAAAGCTAAAGAGCTTTTCCTGAAAAATTTTCTAACTCAACAAATATTGCCAATTAGTGAAAAAATAGCAATCCGTGGAATTGGGATGATTTGGGGGATTGATATGAAAAACTTTGGCGGTAGCAGTTTAGCTAAAAATATCACCTCCCGTTGTTTTGAACTGGGGTTAATAGTTGAACGAGCAGGTAGAAATGATACTGTTATTAAAATTTTGCCGCCTTTAATAATTGATCTGGTCACTTTAGAAAAAGGATGCTCAATTATCAAAGAAGCTTTTAATGAT
Source organism: Komarekiella delphini-convector SJRDD-AB1 (assembly GCF_014831675.1). Lineage (GTDB taxonomy): Bacteria > Cyanobacteriota > Cyanobacteriia > Cyanobacteriales > Nostocaceae > Komarekiella. The sequence continues at coordinate 65,703 of NZ_VJXY01000028.1, forward strand.
TGCATATCAAAGTAGATTGGCATAATAGGATAACTCGGCAAGTAATTGGTTACAAGGAGAAATATGAGTATACATCTATCGAATCATTCATTCTCTGAGAAAATTTACTGGATAAATAAACTATCGGGAGAATTACCAGAAACAAATCTGATGCTTGACTGTGTAAGACCTTTGTTATCTAGTGATGAAAAAAAATCTTTTAACTTTGATTTATCAAATGATTTATCTCAAGCAATCATTAAGCTAGCTAAAGGCTCTGATTTTTCAATTTACTTGATACTTGTATCTGCATTGAATATATTACTACAAAAATATACTAGAAATAATGATGTTATTATTGGTATACCAGTAGATGAAAAAATTGGTATAGATTGCGTAAATACCAAAGTTATTCCTTTGCGTACTCAAGTCATACCTCAACTTTCATTCAAAGATTTTCTTTTTCAAGTCAAAGATGCTGCGATCGCAGCTTACACCCATCTAAACTACAATTTTGATGAACTAGTTGATTTATTAAAGTTACCAACAAGTCATAATCGTCATCCAATTTTTGACATAGTAGTTTGTTTAGAAAATATTCATCTCAAAAGTAATTTAAATCAACTCAATAATGACATAACAATTTCTTTTACAGTTAACGGTGAAAATATTAGTGCTGATATAGACTATAAACCAGATTTATTTCAAGATGAAAATATAAAGTTAATGGCTAGATATTATACTAATGTTATTGAAAATCTTATAAATAACATCAATATTAAAATATTAGATGCTGTTTTCTTGAAAGATTTTGATAAACAACAGTTATTAACACAGTTTAATAATAATATTAAAACTTATCCAGTTGAACAAACAATAAATAGCTTATTTGAGAAGCAAGTATCTCAAACTCCAAATAATATCGCTGTCATTCATCAACAAACCAAATTAACGTATCATGAACTCAATCAAAAAGCTAATCATTTAGCTGGAATCTTGCGAGAATTAGGAGTCGCTAAAGGTGAATTTATCGGCATTTTTAAAGACCGTGATATCAATTTTCTTATTGCTATTCTTGCTATATACAAGGCAGGTGGAGCATACGTACCTATTGATAGTACTTACCCACCAAATCGAATTAAATACATGCTGGCTAACAGCGAAGTTAGATTTATATTAACAGATTTATCCCTATTTAATGTTTTATCCGATTTGGTAGAAGGTTGTTCACAATTATCATCTATTATTTGTTTAGATAGCATTATTAATCAAAATACCCTGCTTGCTAAACAAACGGGATTAAAAATATATAGCCAATTTGATTTTGAGCAGTTGCCTAATGAGAATTTAGAACATATTAATGATGCTGTTGACCCAGCTTATATGCTTTATACTTCCGGGTCTACAGGACTACCAAAGGGGGCAATTGTCAGGCATGATGGTGCAATTAATCATATTTATGCTCAATTTGATGAGTTGGATTTAACACAGGAATTTTGTTTTCTCCAAAGCGCTCCTTCTTCAACGGATATTTCTGTATGGCAATTTTTAGCACCACTTTTAATAGGTGGAAAAACAGTAATTGTAGATATAGAAACCGTTGCTATTCCTGATAAACTATTTAAGGTACTAAAATCGCAAAAAATTACAGTTGTTGAATTAGTACCAGCATTATTTGGCGGCTTGCTTGAATATATCTCTCAGCTACCAAACCACGCCAGAGAATTACCTGATTTAAAATGGATGATGGTTGTGGGGGAACCAGTATCAGTAAACTGGGTAAATAGGTGGCTCCAGATGTACCCTGAAATCAAAATTGTTAACGCTTATGGCCCTACCGAAGCTGCTGATGATATTACCCAGTTTATTGTTAGCAAGCCTTTGCCAGAAAATCAGCGAACAGTTCCAATTGGTACACCATTAGCCAACTTAAATCTCTACATTCTGGATGGGGAAATGCAACTATTACCTATTGGTGTTCCTGGAGAAATTTGTGTATCAGGAATTGGTGTAGGTGATGGATACTGGAAAAATCAAGAAAAAACTAATTTAAGCTTTGTTCCCAATCCGTTTACAAATGTTAGTCAGAATTTACCAGGAAATCGTAGAGATTTAATCTATAAAACTGGAGATTTAGGAAGATGGCTTCCTGATGGAAATATAGAATTTCTCGGACGTATTGACCATCAAGTAAAGATTCGTGGCTTCCGGGTTGAACTTGGGGAAATTGAGACATTTCTGGGTCAGCACCCGAATGTACGTGAAAATGTAATCGTGGTTCATCAGGATGAACCAGGTAATTTGCAATTAATTGCTTATGTGGTTGCTAAGACACAAGCAATTCCTAGTATTAGTGAATTACGTAGCTTCTTAAAAGAAAAGTTACCTGACCACATGTTACCTTCTGCCTTTGTGATGCTAGAAAATCTACCGCTAGCACCTAGCGGTAAGGTAGACCGCAAAGCTTTACCCAAACCAGATAATCTTCGCCCGGAATTAGAAACAGCTTACGTATTGCCACGAAATGATATGGAACACGCAATTGCTGACATTTGGCAAAAGATACTTAAAGTGGAAAAAGTTGGCATTCAAGATAACTTTTTTGACCTTGGTGGTCATTCGCTAAATGTGCTTCAGGTTTACAGCAAACTGCGAGAACTTTTTAAAGCAGACTTAGTAATAACTGACCTATTTAAATATCCAACAATCAGTTCTATATCACGATATTTAACTCAAGAAGATGATAATAGTTTTGCAAATCAAAGCAATGAATTAAATGAACAGTTAGAGGTTGGTAAGTCAAGATTAAAGCAACGCTTATTACAAAAGAAACAACAGAATGTTTAATTAATAGTTTTAAGAATTAAGATTACTTATGGAAGATTCAGAATTAAGTAACAAAACTGGTTTGGAAATAGCTATTATTGGCATGAGTGGCTGTTTCCCGCAGGCTGAAAATATTGAGCAATTTTGGCAAAATCTCCGAGATGGAGTAGAGTCAATACATCGATTCAATGACCAAGAATTAAAAGATTTAGGTGTAGATGCGGCTTTATTGAGCGACATCAATTATGTTAAAGCAGAGGGTGTAGTCGCAGGTATAGACTTGTTTGATGCTTCATTCTTTGACATCAGCCCCAGAGAAGCTGAAGTAATGGATCCTTCAATGCGTTTTTTCTTGGAGTATTCATGGAAAGCACTTGAGAATGCTGGTTATAGTTCAAATATTTATAGAAAACCGATTGGGGTCTACGCTGGAACAAGTTTTGGCAGTTATTTACTTAACATTTATTCTAATTATGAGCTGATAGCCTCTGTGGGTGATAAGCAGATAGAAAAAGGAACTTCTCCTGATTACGTTACTACACTTGCTTCTTATAAATTAAATTTGCAAGGGCCAAGTTATGCAGTTCAAACTACTTGCTCAAGCTCATTGGTTGCTGTACATTTAGCCTGCCAAAGTTTGCTCAGTGGTGAGTGTGATATTGCTTTAGCAGGAGGAGTTTCAATATCCACAGCAGATGGTTATTTGTATCAAGAGGGAGGTATTGAATCTCCTGATGGGCATTGCCGTGCTTTTGATGCTAAGGCTGCGGGAACAGTAAAAGGAAGGGGTTTAGGTCTTGTAGTTTTAAAGCGTTTAGAAGAAGCGATCGCAGATGGAGATTGCATACATGCTATTATCAAAGGCTCTGCGATTAATAACGATGGGTCAAATAAAGTTAGCTACACAGCACCCAGCGTTGATGGTCAAGCCAAAGTAATTAGAGCAGCTCAGGTTATGGCTGAGGTCGAACCTGATAGCATTAGCTACATTGAAGCGCATGGAACCGGAACTTCTTTAGGTGATCCCGTCGAAATCGCTGCCTTAACACAAGCTTTTCGTACTAAAACTCAAAACAAAGGATTTTGTGGCATTGGTTCTGTAAAAACTAACATTGGGCATTTAGACTCAACTGCTGGCGTCGCAGGTTTGATTAAAACCGTACTAGCCCTAAAACATCAACAAATTCCCCCTAGTTTGAACTTTGAAGAACCATCACCCCAAATTGATTTCGACAAGAGTCCATTTTATGTCAACAACACACTATCTGAGTGGAAAACTAACGGCACTCCTCGCCGTGCAGGTGTGAGTTCCTTTGGCTTTGGTGGGACAAATGCTCATGTGATTTTAGAAGAAGCTCCTATAATTAAATCTTCTAGTCCTTCTCGGACTTGGCAATTATTATTACTTTCAACAAAGACCAGTACAGCACTAGAAACTGCAACAGAAAATCTGGTTAATTACCTACAAGAAAATCCAGATTTAAACCTTGCGGATGTTGCTTATACCTTACAATTAGGTCGGTGGACTTTGAATCATCGCCGAATGGTAGTTTGCCAAAACCAAGAAGATGCAATCAACGCATTGCAAGACCCTCAAATAGCTTTCACTCATTACCAAGAACCTTGTAATCGCCCAATTGTATTTATGTTTTCTGGTCAAGGTTCGCAATATGTAAATATGGGTCGAGAATTATACGAGAGTGAAAGCGTATTTAGAAAACAAGTTGATTACTGCTGCGAACTACTCAAACCTCACTTGGAATTAGACTTGCGTACAATTCTTTATCCCAACGCCGAAACAGCTTTAACAGCAACACAAAAGTTACAGCAAACAGCAATTACTCAACCAGCATTATTTGTGATTGAATATGCTCTAGCCAAATTGTGGATGGCATGGGGTGTATGCCCTGAGATGATGATTGGTCACAGTATAGGAGAGTATGTAGCTGCAACTTTAGCTGGAGTTTTCTCTTTAGAAGATGCCTTGGCGATCGTTGCAATGCGAGGAAAACTCATGCAGCAGTTACCTAGTGGTGCTATGCTCTCAGTTCAGCTTCCAGAACAAGAAGTACAACAATTACTAGAAAAGGAAATCTCTTTAGCTGCGAGTAATGCACCTTCTTCTTGTGTGGTGTCCGGTGCGACAGAAGCAATAGAGAAATTACAACAGAAGCTACAACAAATAGGTGTAAATTGTAGGCGCTTGCATACTTCTCATGCCTTTCATTCTCTAATGATGGAACCCATCATTGAGACATTTATCCAGTCTTTAAAAAAAGTAAAACTCAATTCCCCAAAAATTGCATTTATTTCTAATGTCAGTGGAACTTGGATTACCGCAGCCGAAGCAACAGATCCTAACTATTGGGCTAGACATTTAAGGCAGCCAGTCCGCTTCAGTTTAGGAATCACTGAATTGCTCCTCCAGCCAGAACCAATACTGTTGGAAGTTGGGCCAGGACGCACGCTAAGTAGTTTGGCTAAACAACATCAAACAGATAAACTCATAGCACTAACCTCCATACGACATCCTCAAGAGCAACAATCAGATGTAGAGTTTTTACTTAACACCTTGGGTAGGCTTTGGTTAGTAGGAGTTCAAATTGATTGGTCAAGTTTTTATGTAGACGAAAAGCGCCATCGCATACCCTTACCTACTTATCCTTTTGAGCGTCAGCGTTACTGGATTGAGGTAAATCGAAACGCGACTTTGGCAATGATGTCGCCAAAAACTTCAGACAAAAAGCCAGATATTGCTGACTGGTTCTACATTCCTCGTTGGAAAGAATCTACACCACTTGAGTTTTTCCAACAAGACAAATTGGTAGAACAATCACGCTGGTTAGTGTTTGTTGATAACTATGGAGTTGGATCAGAAATTATCGAACGACTCAAACAACAAGGTCATGATGTGATTGTCGTGAGAGTCGCAGATAGATTTGCAAAACTTAGTGACTACACATATACAATTAATCCCCAACAAAGGGATGACTATGATGCCTTACTGCAAGCATTACAAGAACAGAATTGTACTGGATGGCATCTTGCACATTTTTGGAGCGTTACCCCTGATGACATCTTACCTAGTCAACAGCTAGAACCACAAACACAACATCAGTTTTTTGAAGATTGTCAAAATCTCGGTTTTGATAGTCTGCTATTTCTAACACAAGCCTTGGCAAAACAGAATATAATTGAGCCAATGAAGCTGATGGTTGTTACTAGTAATCTACATGATATAACTGGCAGCGAGAATTTATGCCCTGAGAAGGCAACTATATTAGGGGCATGTAATGTAATTCCACAAGAGTATCTCAACATAACTTGCTGTTGCTTTGATCTCGTCCTGCCAAAATCTGAGCAGCCATTACAAACATTAATAGACTCACTGCTTACAGAATTTACAGCACCAATAACTGATAACTTAATTGCTTATCGTGGTAATCATCGCTGGATTAAAACTTATGAAGCTGTACATTTAGATGAAAGCATTACCGCCAAAACTAAATTGAGAAAAGGGGGTGTTTATTTAATTACTGGTGGGCTTGGTCGCATTGGTTTAGCAATGTCAGAATACTTAGCAAAAACAATGCAAGCTAAGTTAATTTTGATCGGCAGAAAAGGCATACCAGAAAGACATCAGTGGTCTGAATGGCTACTAACTCATGATGAATCTAATGAAGTTAGCCAGAAGATTAAAAAGGTGATGATGCTTGAGAAATTAGGTGCTCAAGTTCAGGCGATCGCAGCTGATGTAGCTAATGAAAAACAAATGCAACAAGCTATAGCATTAGTGAATGAAAGTTTTGGTGAAATTCATGGTGTAATCCACGCAGCGGGAATTAATGACGATGCCTATTACACTATTGAAGAAAGTTCTAAAACCCAAAGTCAATCACAATTTAATCCCAAAGTATATGGACTATTTGTATTAGAAAAAGTTTTGCGAGGTCAAAAGTTAGATTTTTGTTTATTGACATCTTCTTCTTCATCTGTTTTAGGAGGATTAGGATTAACTTCCTATTCTGCTGCTAACATTTTTATGGATACCTACGCTCACAAGCACAACCAAATCAATTTTCCTTGTATTAGTGTGAACTGGGATACCTGGCAATCTCAAGAAAACGACATGGAAGATCTGACAGTGGGAGTAGCGTTAGAAAAATTACGCATGACATGGCAAGAAGGTATAGAAGTTTTTAGCCGTGTATTATCCATAACTAAAACTCCTCAAATTGTTGTTTCAGCGGGAGAATTGCAACCGAGAATTGAGCAATGGATAAAACGAGACTTTTTACGAAATAAGGAATCATCAAATAATCGAGAGAGTTTATCGCTCCATTCCAGAGCAAACCTACAAAGCGAGTATGTCCCAGCTAGCAACAATGTAGAGCAAATAGTTGCTACAACTTGGCAAAAAGTTCTGGGAATTGAAAAGATTGGTATTTATGATAACTTTTTTGATTTGGGAGGTAGTTCTCTAATTGGTATTGAGATAATCTCACAGCTTCAAAAAGAATTAAATGCTCATATTCCGATAATTAGTATTTACGAAAGACCAACTATCAGTTCGCTATCTGAATTTTTAAGTAGCGATGAACAAGCTTATTTGCAAAAAGATTCTTACCGCACTCAAACGAGGTCTGCCTCAATTAAGCGCCGCAAACAAGCCAGACAAAATCATCGCAGAACATCATAAATTTTCAAAGCTAGTCAAGGGTTTGTAGTAAGCACTTTAGTGCTTAGCAAAGAATGACTAAAGTCATTACTACAAACTTGAATCTAGTCTTTTTGGTGGTAGTTAGCAGCAAGTCAATTAAGAATCAAGATATATTCTGGAGTATAAAATGGCATTGAGTCAGCAAAGACAAGAAAAAAACAAGCAAAATTTCTTTCTTGAGAATGAGCTAACACCACAGTATGCAGTCGCGAATGAAGTCATGCAATTATTTGCACCATCTAATAACTTATCTATAGAGTCTAAGATGGGTGTTCAAACTGATACTTTAGTTGATGATTTCTTAAGTGCAATCAACACTAACTCTGATATTAATTTTAACGACTTGGTAGAAACCTTTGCTGATAGTCAGGTTCCTATTAATCCGACTAATTTTGATAGCTACCTTGATTATTTAGCAAATAATGTTATTAATCATTCAATACATACATCTTCGCCACGATTTATCGGTCACATGACCTCTGCACTGCCTTGTTTTGTGCGACCGATCGCTAAATTGATGACAGCAATGAACCAAAATGTTGTCAAAATAGAAACAGCCAAAGCTTTTAGTCCTTATGAACGTCAGGCTTTGGCAATGATGCATAGATTAATTTATAACTTTCCTAATGAATTTTATAGCGAACATATCCAAAATAGCCAAAGCACTTTAGGCATATTGGTTTCTGGAGGTACGGCAGCAAACATTATCGCACTATGGTGCGCCCGTAATAAATCCTTGGGTGCAAAAAATAGTTTTGCAGGTGTAGAGAAAGAAGGTTTAGCAGCAGCTCTAGATTACTACGGTTATCAAGGAGCCGTGGTAATTGGCTCTGAATTGATGCATTATTCTTTTGACAAAGCCGCAGATTTATTAGGTATAGGTACACATAGTTTAATCAAAATTCCTACTAATGCTAATAACCAAGTAGACTTACCAGCTTTACGTCAAGCTGTTGCAGATTGTCATGCTAAAAATTTGCATATTATTGCGATCGCGGGCGTTGCTGGTACTACCGATTCTGGTAATATAGACTCACTTTTAGACATAGCAGAAATTGCCCAAGCTGCAAATGTTCATTTTCACGTGGATGCAGCTTGGGGTGGCCCACTGATATTTTCCGAACAACATCGGCAAAAACTTGTTGGTATTGAATGCGCTGATTCAGTCACCATTGATGGACATAAACAGCTGTATTTACCAATGGGTATTGGTATGGTATTCATGCGCGAACCGTACTTAGCTTCATCCATTGAAAAAAATGCTAGCTACACCATGCGTAAGGGTTCATTCGATTTGGGTAAACGCGCTTTAGAAGGTTCTCGAGCTGGTATGGCATTATTTTTACATGCTGGGCTACATCTGATCGGACTTAAAGGTTATGAATTTTTGATTGATGCAGGTATTGAAAAGACACAATATATGGCTGCTCAAATCACTACCATGTCCGAATTTGAATTACTATCTCAACCAGATATAAATCTGCTTCTTTATCGCTATATCCCAGAATCTCTCAGAGAACTTGCAGTTAAAAAGCAGTTAACCGAAACTGATAATCAACAAATCAATATATTTAATGAGCGCCTGCAAAAAACTCAACGTCAAGCTGGTCGTACTTTTATCTCGCGGACAACAAAAACAATTACCTATTTAGAAAAAGAAACTTCAGTTACGGCGCTGCGTGCGGTAATTGCTAATCCGCTCACAACTAAAGATGATATTGATGCAGTGCTGAACGACCAAATTCAGATTGCTTTAGATTTATCAATATCAGATTCTTTAGAACCTACTCAGAGCCGAGCATAGTTGCTGTAAATAAGTTAAATTAGGTATTTTTGCGATGAATAATTTTCAGGAATTTAATAACTTTGATGATAACGATGAAATAGCCATCATTGGCATCAATGGCCGCTTTCCAGGTGCAAACAATGTTGACAAGTTTTGGGAAAATTTGCGAGATGGAGTAGAATCAATTTCTCATTTTACAGATGAAGAACTGCTAACTGCGGGTATAGAGCCAACTTTGCTCAATGACCCAAATTATGTTAAAGCAGGCAGCATAATGGAAGGTATTGAGTTATTTGATGCTGCATTTTTTGGATTTACTCCTAGAGAAGCCGAAATCACAGACCCACAACATAGAATCTTTTTAGAGTCTGCCTGGGAAGCTTTAGAATCGGCGGGCTATGATTCCGAATTTTATAACGGTAAAATTGGGGTTTACGCTGGTGTAACTAATAGTAATTATTTATTTACAAACTTATATTCAAATCAAGACTTAATGCAGTCGGTAGATGCTTTAAATATTTTTATTGGTAATGAAAAAGACAATTTAAGCACACAAACTTCTTATAAGTTAAATCTTACCGGGCCAAGTATAAATGTTCAGAATAACTGTTCTACATCATTAATAGCAGTACATTTAGCCTGTCAAAGTTTGCTAAATGGTGAAAGTGATATAGCTTTGGCTGGTGGTGTTTCCATCGCCAAGTTACCCCAAAAATCTGGTTATCAGTATCAAGAGGGAGTTCTTTGTTCACCTGACGGACATTGTAGGACTTTTGATGCTAAAGCTAAAGGAACAGTGTTTGGCGATGGTTTAGGAATTGTAGTGTTGAAACGATTGGTTGATGCTGTTGCTGATGGAGACTTTATTCATGCTGTAATTAAAGGTTCAGCTATTAATAACGACGGCTCTTTAAAGGTTGGTTATACAGCGCCTAGTGTTAATGGTCAAAGAGAAGTAATTTTAGAAGCCCTTGCCTTAGCTGGTGTTGAACCCGATACTATTTCTTATATTGAAGCTCATGGTACTGCAACTCCCTTAGGAGATCCAATTGAAATCAAGGCGCTTACACAAGCTTTTCGTGCTAGCACAAATCGAAAAAACTTCTGCGCTATCGGTTCAGCAAAAACTAATATTGGACATCTAGATACAGCAGCAGGTGTGACAGGTTTAATTAAAACTGTACAAGCATTAAAACATCAACAAATACCCCCTAGTTTAAACTTTGAAAAACCCAATCCAGAGATAGACTTTGCTAACAGCCCCTTCTACGTCAATACCAAATTATCAGAGTGGAAAACTAACGGTTTACCTCGTAGAGCAGGTGTAAGTTCTTTTGGGGTTGGCGGCACTAATGCTCATGTAATCTTGGAAGAAGCTCCAGTAATAGAAACATCCAGTGCTTCTCGCCCTTGGCAATTGCTATTACTCTCAGCCAAAACTAGCACAGCCTTAGAAAGTGCGACTGCAAATTTAGCGGCTTACCTCCAGCAAGATCCTGATATCAATTTGCCTGATGTGGCTTACACCTTACAAGTTGGTCGTCGAGCTTTTGACCATCGGCGTTTAGTAGTTTGTCAAGACAGAAATGATGCAGTTAAATTACTTAAATTTGAAGACCCACAACGTGTTTTTAGTTACCACTATAAACCAAGCCGTTGCCCTGTGATTTTCATGTTTTCAGGACAAGGGTCACAATATGTAAATATGGGTCGAGAACTATACGAAGTTGAACCGACGTATCGCAGATATGTAGATACATGTGCCGAAATTTTGCAACCCCACCTCGGTCTTGATATCCGTCATCTACTCTTTGCGTCAGAAGAAATTACAGCAGCTAACCAACTACAACCAACATTATTTGTGATTGAGTACGCTCTGGCTGAGTTATTGATGTCATGGGGAGTATGCCCAGAAGCGATGATTGGTGATGGTATCGGTGAATATGTAGCAGCCGCGATCGCAGGTGTATTTACTCTCGAAGATGCTTTAAGAATCGTAGCAAACAGAGGACTGCGATCGCTCAAAAAAGTTCAACTCAATCCACCACGCATTAGCTTTATTTCTAATGAAACTGGTAGTTGGATTACAGATGCACAAGCCACAAATCCTAACTACTGGAACCAAAATTTACAACATGTGAAATTTTCCGATAGTATCTCTCACCTGTTAGAGCAATTTGAAGGCGTTTTTCTAGAGGTGGGGCCGGGACAAAATTTAAGCACATTAACTAAACAACATTTAGATATCAATGCTAAACAACATGTACTGACTTCCTTACCTCATGCTCAAGAGCAACAGTCGGATGTAAGCTTTTTATTGGAAACATTAGGGCAGTTGTGGCTTTTTGGTGTCGATATAGATTGGTCAGAATTTTACACCCATGAGCAGCGTCATCGTCTGCCTTTGCCTACTTATCCTTTTGAACGACAAAGATATTGGATTGATGCGAAGCAAGGAAAAAATGATAGTCATACTCCAGCATTATTGAGTAAAAAACCTGATATAGCCGACTGGTTTTACATTCCTTTCTGGAAGCCTTCTTTACCCCCAGTACAACTCGATAGCCAATATTTAAAAACTGACAAATCTTGTCTGATATTTATTGATGAGTGTGGCTTGGGTATCAACTTGGTCAAACAACTAGAGAAACTAAACCAGGATGTAGTTACCGTAAAAATTGGTGACAAATTTACCACACTAGACAATGAATATACTATTAATCCTCAAAATCATCAGGATTATGATACTTTATTTCAAGAACTTTTCAGGCAAAACAAGTTGCCAAAAATGATAGTTCATTTATGGAATGTCACACCTATATGTAACCAAGTAGAAATTGAAAAAGTTACTCAAGCTCAAGAAACTGGATTTTATAGTTTACTATTTATTGCCCAAGCTTTAGGAAAACAAGAAACTACTGATATTCAAATTACAGTTATTTCTAACAATCTACAGCCAGTGACGGGAACTGAAGCACTTTGTCCAGAGAAAGCCACTTTGCTCGGCCCAATTAAAGTTATTCCTCAAGAATATGCAAATATCAACTGTCGTAGTATTGATGTTATTTTTCCTGCTAACGGTAGTTGGCAAGAAGAAAAACTTGTAGAAAAATTGCTGACAGAACTAACTCTTAATGAGCCTGAAAAGTTAATTGCTTACCGAGGTTTGAATCGTTGGGTGCAGAGTTTTGAGCCAGTGCGCTTTGATAAAGTTAAAATTGAAAAACCTCGATTAAAAGAAAAGGGAGTCTATTTCATTACAGGTGGACTCGGAGGTATAGGACTTGTTTTAGCAGAATACTTAGCTCGAACTGTACAGGCAAAACTACTGTTAGTAGGACGTTCTGCTTTGCCTAAAAAAGATGAGTGGGAAAAATGGCTTGCTACTCATGATGAGACTGATAGTATTAGCTGCAAGATTCGCAAAGTTCAAAAACTTGAAGATTTGGGTGCAGAAGTTTTAGCGATCGCTGCTGATGTCAGCAACACAGAACAAATGCAAAGTGCGATCGCTCAAGCTCAAGAACAATTTGGTCAACTAAATGGCGTTATCCACGCCGCTGGAGTTCCTGGAGGTGGTGTAATACAGCGAAAAACTCAACAAGAAGCAGAAAGTATTCTGGCTCCGAAGGTAAAGGGGACACTAGTTATTGATGCAATTGTCAAAGATATTCAGTTAGATTTCTTTATTCTAGTATCATCAAATAGCTCAATCGTAGCGGAATTTGGACAAGTAGACTATTGTGCAGCTAATGCTTTTCTTGATGCTTTTGCTCATAATGCTACGAATGGTATTACTACAAGTATCAATTGGGATACTTGGCAAGAGGTTGGAATGGCAGTAAATACAGAATTACCCCAACGACTCCAAGAATTACGAAAAGAAAATCTTCAGCAAGGTATATTAACTAATGAAGGTGTAGATGTCTTTCTCAGAATTTTGGGAAATACAATGCCTCAAGTTGTAATATCTACTTCTGATTTATTAGATATTTTAAAACAGTACAATTCTGATAAAAAAATACAATCGCTAGAATTTTTAGAAACTGTCAATACATCCAAATTAAAATATCCCCGACCTGAACTAAGTAACGATTATATTGCCGCTCGAAGTAAAATTGAACAAAAGCTAGTTGATATTTGGCAAGAAGTTATTGGTATTGAACGGATAGGAATTTATGATAACTTCTTTGAACTTGGTGGTGATTCACTCATAGGTATTCAATTAATTACAATTGTAAATAAGGCATTTAATTCAAATTTGGCGATCGCCAAACTTTACGAATGCCCAAACATCAGCTCTATGGCGAAGATTTTTACTCCTAAAGACTCTCAGGAAAAAACTTTTGAACAAAGGCTAAATCGAGGACAAAGAAGAAGACAAATGAAAATGCAAACTAACTAAAATCCATTAATTTATCTGGTTAGTAAAATCATGAGTACCGAAGTACAAGAACAAACAGCAAATATAGACATAGCAATAGTGGGGATGTCTGGTCGTTTTCCTGGTGCAAAGGATATCGATGAGTTTTGGCATAATCTCACAAATGGAGTTGAGTCTGTCTCATTTTTCTCCAATAATGATTTAGCAAATTTAAATCTAGAAGAGGAAATTTTACACGACCCGAATTATGTTAAAGCAGCACCTATATTAGAAGATATTGAGCATTTTGATGCCAGATTCTTTGGTTACACTCCTAGAGAAGCTGAACTAATTGACCCTCAACATCGCCTTTTTATCGAATGTGCCTGGGAAGCTCTTGAAAACGCTGGATACGACCCAGAAACTTATGAAGGTTTGATTGGGGTTTATGCTGGTGTTAGCACAAATACTTACTTTTTTAACAATGTATATAAAAATGTTGATTCAAGAGATCTTTCCAATAACTATACTTTTAACAAAGATTTTTTGACCACAAATATTTCATATAAATTAAATTTAAAAGGGCCAAGTGTAGGGATTCAAACTTACTGCTCTACTTCATTAGTTGCTTTACACTTAGCTTGCAAAAGTTTATTAGATCAAGAATGTGACATCGCTTTAGCAGGTGGAGTTACGATTATAGTTCCGCAAAAGTCAGGTTATTTATATCAAGAAGACGGAATTTTATCTCCTGATGGTCATTGTCGAGCCTTCGATGCTAAAGCACAGGGTACTGTTTTCGGTAGTGGACTGGGAATAGTCGTTTTAAAAAGATTAGAAGATGCGATCGCAGATAGAGATTACATTCATGCAGTTATTAAAGGTTCAGCAATCAATAATGATGGTTCATTAAAAGTTAGCTATACAGCACCTAGTGTAATTGGTCAGGCTGAAGTTATTGTAGAAGCTTTAGCAAATGCTGGAATAGATGCTGATGATATTTCCTATATAGAAACTCATGGAACTGGAACTGCTGCTGGAGATCCAGTAGAAATTGCTGCACTAACTAAAGCTTTTCGTGCTTTTACACAAAGAAATGGTTTCTGTGCTATTGGTTCAGTCAAACCGAATATCGGACATCTAGATATAGCAGCGGGTATAGCAAGTTTAATCAAAACTGTACAAGCATTAAAATCTAAAAAAATACCTCCTAGTATCAATTTTGAAGTTCCTAATCCTGAGATTAATTTTGTAAATAGTCCCTTTTATGTTAATACTAAACTAACTGATTGGAAAACTAATAATACTCCCCGGAGGGCAGGAATTAGTTCGTTAGGTTTTGGTGGAACTAATGCTCATGTCATCCTAGAAGAAGCGCCTGAAATAAAATATTTTGATGACTCTAGACCTTGGCAATTGTTGTTACTTTCAGCCAAAACTAACACAGCCTTAGAAACTGCAACTACAAATTTATTTACGTATTTAAAACAACCAGATATAAATCTAGCTAATGTTGCTCATACTTTAAAAGTTGGTCGTAGAGCTTTTAATTATCGTCGAATGTTAGTGTGTCAGAGTGTTAAAGATGCTGTTAGCGTCTTAGAAACACAAGAGCAGCAACGAATTTTTACTGTATGTCAGGAGCATAGAGAACAGCCTGTTATTTTCATGTTTTCAGGACAAGGGTCACAATATGTAAATATGGGTCGAGAACTATATGAAGTTGAACCGACGTATCGCAGACATATAGATACTTGCGCCGAAATTTTGCAACCTCACCTCGGTCTTGATATCCGTCATCTACTCTTTCCATCAGAAGGAATTGAAGCAGCTAGCCAAAAACTCCAACAAACAGCGATGTCTGACGACAAGCTGCTTCGCATCTACGCCCAACCAGCATTATTTGTGATTGAATACGCCCTGGCTAAGTTATTGATGTCATGGGGAGTACACCCACAAGCAATGATTGGTCATAGCATTGGGGAATATGTCGCAGCTGCGATCGCAGGTGTATTTACTCTCGAAGATGCCCTATTCATTATGGCAAAAAGGGGACAACTGATGCAACAGTTACCTCCAGGGAGTATGCTGGCGATTCCGCTTCCAGAAAAAGATGTGCGATCGCTAACTCAAAATCTAGAAATCGCAGCGATTAACACCCGAACGTCATGCGTAGTTTCTGGGACAGTTGAGGCGATCGTAACCCTACAAAATCAACTATCCTCTCAAGATGTTGAATGTCGGCTATTGCATACATCTCATGCGTTTCATTCTCAAATGATGTCACCAATATTAAACGAGTTTGTGCAGTTGCTCAAAAAAGTTCAACTCAATCCACCACGCATCGGCTTTATTTCCAATGTAACTGGTAGTTGGATTACAGATGCACAAGCCACAAATCCTGACTACTGGGGCCAACATTTACGACAAACTATCAAATTTTCCGATGGTATATCTCAACTATTAGAGCAGTTTGCAGGTGTTTTTCTAGAGGTGGGGCCAGGACGAACATTAAGCACGTTCACCACACAGCATTTAGATGTCAATACTAAACAACACGTACTAACCTCTTTACGCCATGTCAAAGAGCAACAATCGGATGTGAGTTTTTTATTGCAGACATTAGGCCGATTGTGGCTTTTTGGTGTTGATATAGATTGGTCAGGATTTTATACCCACGAGCAGCGTCATCGTCTACCTTTACCTACTTATCCTTTTGAACGACAAAGATACTGGATTGATACGACTTCAGCACCTTCTTTAAATAGTAAGCTAGCAACATTAGATAATAAACAAGATATTGCTAACTGGTTCTATATTCCTTCGTGGAAACGCTCTTTCCTTACTTATTCATCTGCTTCTAAAATAGAATTTATCCAGGAATATTGGTTGTTTTTTGTTGATAATTTGGGATTAGGCGAAAAATTAATTAATGCCTTGAGCACTCAAGGTAAGAATATTATTATAGTTAAGCATGGAGAAGATTTTAATAAACTAACTGAAAATATTTATACGATTAATTCAGGCAAAACTAAAGATTATGATGCATTATTTGAAGAGTTACTTAGATTAGGTAAAACCCCACAAAATATAGTTTTCCTATGGAGCGTCAGTAAACTTGAAAATACTCAAAGAGAGAATTATGTAGAGTTCAATAGTCTATTGTTTTTATCACAAAGCCTCAGTAAATTGCAAACTAATGAAAGCTTGCAACTTTGGGTCATATCGAATAACATTCGAGAAGTCAATGGAAATGAAATTTTAGACCCAGAGAAAGCAACAGTATTAGGTTTATGTCAGACAATTTCTCAAGAGTATCCTAATATAAGCTGTCGGAATATTGATATTGCTTTAACTGCTCACCTAGATATAGAGAAACAAGACGACTGTGAAATTAATATTATTGGCAAGCTTTTAAGTGAGTTAACATCTGCATCCTCAGACTTAGTTGTTGCTTATCGTGGTTCCTATCGTTGGGTACAAACATTTGAGCCAGTTCCCTTAGAGACAGTATTTGAAGAAAAAATCCCGTTGGTCAAACAGGGTGTTTACTTATTTCCTGGTGGGCTAGAAAGTATTGAAATTGTACTTGCAGAATATTTAGTAAAAACTTTCCAAGCAAAAATCATATTTATCGAAGATTTAACTTTTCCAGAAAAGAATGACTTCTCTAAATGGCTTGAAACTCACACTCAAGAAGATGAAGTAAATTGCAAAATTAAACAATTGCTAGTCTTAGAAAAATTAGGTGCAAAAGTTTTGATAATCCGTGCAGATGCAACTAATCATGAACAAATGCATAAAAGTTTATCAGATGAAAATATTGGACAAATTAACGGGGTGATTTATTCAACTGGAATCCATCGCGAAAAACTATTTGGTTCGATTCCAGAAATTAGTAAAATAGAATTAGAAAATTTATTTAACTTCCAACGCCGTAAGATTACTATATTAGAACAAATATTACACAATAGAAAGTTAGATTTCTGTATTGTCTTTTCTTCTTTATCTTCTATTTTAGGAGGATTCGGCTTAGGTTTATATTCGGCAGCTAATCATTTAATAGATAGCTTTACTAACCGACGTAACCGAAATAATTCTTTACCCTGGTACATTATAAATTGGGATAAATTACAGCTAAATTTCACTCAAGAACCAAAAACACGAGAACAAGCACCTGGGGTGGAATTAGGCATTACTCCAACAGAAACTATAGAAGTATTTAAAAGAATCTTTTCTCTAGAGATAGGAACTCAAATTATTGTTTCTACAGTAGATTTAAACGCTAGGCATAAATATGCATTTAACCTCGATTCTCTAGCAAATTTACAATCTTCCAATCAAGCAGAATCATCCCCACGCTATTCCAGACCACAACTGATTAATTCCTATGTTGCTCCGACAAATGAGTTGGAAAAACAAATTACAGAAATATGGCAAGAGGTGCTTGGAATTGCAGAAGTTGGTATTTACGACAACTTTTATGAGTTAGGCGGAGATTCTCTAATTGCAACTCAACTGGTTTCTCGATTGCGAGCAAAATTTCCTATAGACTTACCACTGCGTGACCTTTTATTGCAAGCAATGATACCAGCTAAACAAGCAGAAATGATTGAGCAACTTCTGTTGGAAAAAATTGCAGAACTATCTGAGGAAGAAGTAGAAGCTCTTTTAGCTAACAAATATTAACCTATATTTTAGGAGATCAGGAATCAATTGATATCCACATATATATGATCTAGCTTGTCTAAAATTTACAAACGTACTCAAGAAATAGCGACTAAATTATTTAATTTCAAACCTTCACTTAACAACAGGAAAAATAGTCTATGTCTCTGCTCAGTAATCTTCCCAACTATGAACCTATTGCTCGGTTACAGAACGAATTCAAGAATACAGCCGAAGATTTGCTAAAAGGTATAATACCTGCTTTAGAGCAAATATTATTATCACAACTTCCTGCGGGAGCGCATATTCTTGAACTTGGCTGCGGTTGTGGACATTTAGCACAACAGCTTAACATTAAAGGATATAAAGTTACTGGAATCGATGCTTCTAAAAGGATACTAGACTACGCTCGAAAAAACGCACCTGAAAGCGAATTTATCCTGAGTGATATACGTAATTTTGAGCTAACACCTACCTTTGATGCCGTTTTAGCAAATGATGTTATTCATTTTATTCTAAACAACGAAGATTTGAAAACGGTATTCAAAAACGTATATACTGCGCTTAAAGATGATGGTATGTTTGTGTTCAACATACCAATAACAGATTGGCTACATGAAGCTGCTCAAAACAACAATTTTAATATTGTTTATGTGAATGATGAATGCTCATTAATGGAATTATTCTACTATAAACCTGAAGAAAGGATGTGGGAAATCAAAGTCACAGGATTTGAATTGATCGAAAATAATTGGCAGCGTTCAGACACCGTTTGGTTAAGAAAAGATCACTTTTTAGAAGAAGTTGAGTCAGCTTTAAAAGAAGCGGGCTTCACAGAATTTAACTACTATAATACCAGGGACTTTGGAGAAAGCGAAGACATAGCTTGCTTTGTTTGCCAGAAAACCTCCCTTAAGTAATACAGCAATCCTAAATTATTTGTGATTACTCTGCGAGTAACTTCATAAATCAAATAGGACTGCGATCGCAATTAGTAATCTAATTACATACTAGCAATGGACAAACAGCACTCAAATTTATCACCCGCAAAAAAAGCCCTTTTAGAAAAATGGAAAGGAGGAAAATTTCAAGCTGATACTATTCCCAAGCGCCAAACATCTAAGAATATCCCCTTATCTTTCTCTCAACAAAGACTATGGTTTATAGACCAACTCTATCACGGGAGTTCTTTTTACAATATTCCCATTGCTTTTCATATAAAAGGACAACTAAGTATTACAGCACTTCAACAAAGCCTCAATGAAATCCTCAATCGTCACGAAATTTGGCGCACAAACTTTAGGCTTGTAAATGGAGAGCCAGTACAGGAAATTACACCCAAATTAATTTGGGAATTACCTATCATTAATCTTGAGCATTTGTCTGGTAAAGATTGGGAAGAAGAAGTAAAACAACTTGTAGCAGAAGATGCAAAAAAACCTTTTAACTTAGCTAAAGGACTTTTAGTCAGAGCAACTTTACTACGCTTGAGTGAAGAAGAGTACATTTTGCTCTTGACCATGCACCACATCATCACGGATGGATGGTCTTGTGGTGTGTTCCTGCGGGAGTTGTCAACGCTGTATGCGGCTTTCTCTACAAATCAGCTTTTTGGTTTACCCGAACTCCCGATTCAGTATGCAGATTTTACCATTTGGCAACGCGATCGCATCCAAGGTAAATTCCTCGCAACCAACTTAAATTATTGGAAGCAACAACTAAGCGGTGAGCTTTCTATACTACAGTTACCCACAGACCGTCCGCGACCTACTGTCACAACTTTTGCCGGTGCTAAGCAATACTTTACGTTATCAACAGCCTTAACTGATGCGCTCAAACAATTAAGCCAGCGAGAAGATGCCACTTTATTTATGAGTTTGCTGGCAGCGTTTAACATTTTATTATACCGCTACACAGACCAAGAAGATATCTTAATTGGTTCTCCAATTGCCAACCGCAACCGAGCCGAATTAGAAGGAATGCTGGGTCTATTTGTTAATACTTTAGTATTGCGTAATAACCTCAGTGGTAATCCCAGTTTCCGCGAACTTCTACATCGAGTTCGTGAGGTGACTCTCAATGCTTATGCACATCAAGATTTGCCTTTCGAGATACTTGTAGAAGAATTACAACCTGAACGAGACTTAAGCCGCAATCCACTTTATGAAGTCATGTTTGTCCTGCAAAATACTCCAACATCTTTGCAGGAGGTATTTGGATTAACCTTGCGTGCTTTAGAGTTTGATAGCGGTACGGCTCAACTTGATATTTTTCTATCGATGTCTGAATCTCAAGAGGGTTTAACAGGCTGCTTGGAGTACAATACAGATATTTTTGACTCAATAACAATTACCCGATTTATTACCAGTTTCCAGACTTTATTAGCAAATATAGTTGCTAATCCAGAGCAACGCCTCTGTGAATTATCACTACTAACCACTTCTGAGCAAGAGCAATTATTATTTAAATTTAATCATCATATAGACTATCAAGATGCAACTCTGCATCAAATATTTGAGCAGCAAGTTAAACTAACGCCTGACTCTTTAGCATTAGTTAGCCAGTTAGAAAACATTACCTATCGTCAACTTAATCATCAAGTTAATCAACTTGCACATTATTTACAAAAACAAGGCGTCACGAAAGAAACACTGGTTGCGTTATGTCTTGAACGTTCTGTAGATATGGTCGTGGGAATTTTAGCTATCCTCAAAGCTGGCGGTGCATACATTCCCCTTGATCCGAGTTATCCAGTTGAGCGTCTGAATTTTATGCTCTCTGATTCTCAAGCATCAGTATTGATTAGCCAGCAAGTAATATTAGAAAAACTATCATTATCTTCGACTAAAACTGTTTGCTTAGATATCCACAAAGACGAAATTGCTCAAGAAAGTCCAGAAAATCCCACTAACATCTCTTCATCTGATAATCTTGCCTATATTATTTATACTTCTGGCTCAACTGGAACTCCTAAAGGCGTTCTTGGCACTCATCGCGGTACAGTGAATGGCTTACACTGGCTATGGAAAACTTATCCTTTTACCCCAGGAGAAGTTTGTTGTCAGAAAACAGCTATCAGCTTTGTAGATTCTATATGGGAAATTTTTGCTCCTTTACTTCAGGGAATTCCTACAGTAATTATCAGCAATGCAACTATACTAGACCCGCAGTTATTCATCGAAGATTTGGCACATCACAAAGTTACCCGTATTATACTTGTACCCTCATTACTGCGCTTACTTTTAGATAACTACCATAATCTGACCAAGAAATTATTGCAACTAAAACTCTGGATAACTAGCGGAGAAACACTATCTGTTAAGTTGGCTAAAACTTTCAGAGAATTGATACCATTTGCAAAACTAATCAACCTTTATGGCTCATCGGAAGTTTCCGCCAACGCCACTTATTACGACACCAGTTTATTACAAGACCAAGTAAATAGTGTCCCCATCGGTCGTCCTATCGATAATACTCAAGTCTATGTGTTGAATCGCAATTTACAACCAACACCTGTAGGAATTATTGGCGAACTTTATATTGGTGGTGATGGATTAGCGAGGGGATATTTACATCGTCTTGAATTAACCCAGCAAAAATTTATTGATAACCCCTTTGTTCCCCAAACAAAGCTTTTCAAAACAGGCGATTTGGGGCGTTATCTCAACGATGGTAATCTTGAATATTTAGGTCGTAATGACGAACAAGTAAAAATCAGAGGTTTTCGAGTAGAGTTGAATGAAATTGCCACAACTATTACACAATATCCAGATGTGCAAGAATCTGTGGTAATTGTCAGTAATGAGGAGCAAGAAAATCAATCTTTAATTGCTTATGTTGTCACAGAAAAACAGGATATAGCTACATATTTGTTACCCTATTTGCAACAAAAATTGCCTAATTATATGCTACCATCTGCCTTTGTAGTATTAGATTCACTCCCACTTACACCTAATGGCAAAGTAGATAAGCATTCTCTTCCTACAAATGAAGTTATTCGGACAAATATCACTAAATCTGTCATTGCTCCTCGTAATTTCACAGAATTATCATTAGCAAAACTTTGGGAAAAGCTGCTAAATACTAGCCCTATTGGGGTGGCAGATAACTTCTTTAACTTGGGTGGTCACTCATTTTTAGCTGTACGCTTAATGGCTCAAATCCAAGATAGATTTGGGCATAATCTTACCCTATCTACTCTTTTTGAAAATCCCACAATTGAGAAACTAGCTGCAATTGTCAGTCAGCCATTCCGCGAGAGTTCTAATTCTCCTCTAGTAGCAATTAACTCTTCTGGTTCCAAAATACCTTTCTTTTGTATACATGGTGCTGGTGGAGGTATTAATCAGTATATTAATTTATCCAGAAGGCTTGGTGAAGACTATCCATTTTATGCCTTGGAACATACTCCTAACCAAGAAGAACCTGAACTCATATCAGTAGAAGATACAGCAAAAAACTATCTCGAAGAAATTCGTAAAGTGCAGCCAAATGGCCCTTATTTTTTAGGTGGTCATTGTTACGGTGGTATACTTGCTTTTGAAATGGCGCAGCAATTACAAAGACAAGGTGAAACAGTAGATTTGTTAGTTGTTATTGATGCCATCCTTTCAGAAACACGCATTGAATCTACAAAAGATGATGATGCAAAGTTTTTACTTCGCATGGCTGAATCAATAAAAACCGATAATAATATAGATTTTTCAATTTCTTTTGAGGAACTTCGGGATTTATCACTTAATCAGCAACTTGATTTGATTAATCAAAAAGTAAACTTTATCTTCAGTGAGACAGAAATTAAAGAATTTATCAGTTATTACAAGCTTTTCAAGGCTCATGTCCAAGCTATGCGAGATTATGTACCGCTAGTTTATCCTCAATCTATAACTCTATTTAGAGCAAAAGAAGAGATTATTCATGACTTTGAAAGTTCGGAATTTCATACTAATGACTCCTTACTAGGTTGGGGTAAATGTTCTAATCAACTTATTCAAGTCATGGAAGTTCCTGGTGATCATTTCTCGATTTTCATTGAACCTCATATTCAGGAATTAGCCAAACATTTGAGAAGTTGTATTGATCATGCTATGTGCAATGTAATAAACAATGGGAGTAAAAAAGGCTGATGAAACTACCCCCAGGGCCGAAAACACCCTTATGGTTGCTAGGTCTGCAATTCGAGGTTAATCCTTTTGGCTATTTGGATGCTATTTCCAAACGTTATGGTGATATTGTGACTGTAATGTCTGGTTCTGCACCAATTGTTTACATTAGCAATCCTTCAGGAATAAAAGAGATTTTCACAAATACTAAGGAAATTTCTGCTACAGGTGCATTAAACCAAGATTTCGCATTGATAACCGGAAATCAAGGAGTTTTGCAACTTGATGGTTTAATTCATAAAAATCGGCGTAAGCTCCTAATGCAGGCTTTTCATGGAGCGCGGATGCAAGCCTGTGGACGAGGTATCTGCGAACTCACAGAAAAGATGATGAGTAAACAGGTGGTTGGAAAACATTTCGTTGCATACCCAACCATTGAAGATATTACCTTTCAAGTGGGTATAGAGCGGGTAATCGGTTTACACGAAGGAGAGCGCTATGACAAAATTAAGCATTTATTTGCGTCTTTGCTTAAACTCGATAGACAATCTCTTATAGTTAAGATTCTTAGCAATATTTTTGGAGAAAAAGATTTAGGTCGATGGAGTCCACAAGGATACCTCCTTCACTTACGGCGAGAACTTTTTCAATTACTATCAACTGAGGTGGAAGAACGTCGTCAACAAGCAGATTTTTCACGCACAGATATACTTGGTGATCTGATATTGGCTCGTGATGAAACAGGTGAACCATTAAGCAATGAAGAGGTGCGTGACCTTTTATTATCACCTATATTTGCAGCTGGTGATGCTTCGGGAACTGCGATTAGTTGGTCTTTATACTGGATTCACTGTTTAAGAGGTATTCGAGAAAAACTACTAAAAGAACTTGATAGTCTTGGTCAAAATCCAGACCCTATGAGTATTGTTGCACTCCCCTACCTGAGTGCTGTGTGTAATGAAGTTTTGCGAATTTATCCAACCCAGTTGTTTACATTTCCTAGGTTGGTAGAATCGAGCGTTGAAATCATGGGGTACGAACTGCATCCCGGAACAATACTTATTGGCAATATTTATTCGACGCATCAGCGTGATGATTTATATCCAAATCCAAAACAATTTCAGCCAGAGCGCTTTTTAGAAAAGCAATTTTCTCCCTATGAATTCTTGCCATTTGGTGGCGGTTCTCGTGTATGCATTGGCGCAAATTTTGCCCTATTTGAAATGAAACTTATACTAGCAACAATTCTTTCACACTATCAATTAGAGTTAGTTAGCAAGCGTCCAGAACGTCCCAAATTTGCAGGTTTGATTTGTTCTCCTGCAAGTGGTGTGAAAATGGTCGTGCGCGATCGCCGTCAAGATCAAGGACAGTCGCAATCATTAGCTGCTGGTTTAGTTTAGCCAGTGAATTGGATTTTTTACTTTGTTTATTATATTTCTAAATTTACCTTTTTCAGGCATAAAAATACATGAATAACAGTCATAAAGGCACAGTTGTTATCACAGGAACATCCACAGGTTTAGGTCGAGTAACTGCACTTTTATTAGCCAAGCAAGGATATCGCGTTTTTGCTGGAGTCCGCACTGAGAAAGATGCACATTCACTAAAGCAGGCTGCATCTGGTAATTTAACACCAATTATTATGGACATCACAAAAGCGGAGGAAATAAAATCTGCTACCGAATTGGTCTTACTAGCAATTGGCGATGAAGGATTATTTGCCTTAATTAATAATGCAGTTGTAGCAGTAGATGGGCCACTCGAATGTATTCCCATAGATGATATCCGATGGAACTTTGAAGTAAATGTTATCGGTCAAATTGCAGTTACCCAAGCATTTTTACCAATGATCCGACAAGCTAAAGGTCGAATTATTAATATCAGCGCGATTTGCGGCAGATTAGCTCTACCTTATAGAAGTCTCTTATCTGCTTCAAAATTTGCGATCGAGGCAATTACAGATTCTTTACGAATGGAATTATCTTCTAGTGGAATTGAGGTTATTTCCATTTTACCAGGGGGAATAGTAACCCCAGAACAAGCTGACAAAGTAGAAGTTAGTTACCAGGAAACATTAGCTAATATGTCACCCGAAACTAAAGCTATATATGGCAAGAATTACAAAATATATATGCAAGGAGCAGTAGAGGACAATCGTAGCACAGGTTTACCACCTGAAAAAGTGGCAAATACGATTTTGGAGGCTCTGGAAGCTCAAAAACCTAAAAGACAATATTTTGTCACCCAATCATCATGGGAACTTAGGCTATATGCCTTGTATAAAAGATTGGTACCGCATCAATATTTTTATGACAACTTGTATAAGGATATGCAAAAAGGAATGGGATTTGATTAGTAATTTACTGCTATTTCATTGTTTTTGAAGAACAACTAGAGCAAACATAGTAAAGATGCCAACTCAACATCCTCACCAATTTCCCATAAGTGACTGTCGTTTTTGTTCCTTGGTTTCTAAAGCCAATGGAGAAGATCCAATTGGGACAGCAGGTACTTACGATTATTGGTTGATTATGGAAGTTCCCCAACCTTGGCCGCAAGAAATATTTCAAGAAAATCCAACTATTCAGTCATTGATGGGTTTATTTGAAGAGTTAATTTTTGAGCATGGGGTCAAGTTGAAACCGATGCTAATTGCTCCTGATGGCGAGTATTCTCATCCTAGCTTTACCCGCCTTTTCTACTATTACCGTCCTGCAAAGCTGTTTTCTCAGTTTGAGAAACAGGAGTTTGTTGTTCCAAAAAGCGAAGCCGTTGCTTTGGTGACAGCAATATTCAAGCATTTAATGCACCAACCTAACGATTTATCGGAATTTCAGCAATATCAACAACAAACTAGTCACATTCGTGAACTTATGGTTTGCACCCATGCTCAAGTTGACCTTGCTTGTGGCAGATTTGGAACTCCCATCTATCGACAATTACGTAAAGAATATGCTCCTGCTTCTAATGGAAAATTAAGAGTTTGGCAAACAACTCATTTTGGTGGTCATCAGTTTGCTCCTACCTTAGTTGATTTACCCCAAGGCCATTTGTGGGGACACTTACAGCCAGATGTATTGGATTTATTGGTGCAGCGAAATGGTTCAGTTCTTGGTTTGCGTCAATACTATCGAGGATGGACTGGTTTAAACAAATTTGAGCAAAATGCTGAACGCGAAATTTGGATGCAGTCTGGTTGGAGTTGGCTAGATTACTTGAAAGCAGGCAAAGTACTGGCGATGCAAGAGGTTGCTCAAGAACAGGATGCTGACTGGGTAGAAGTTCGTATTGATTTTGCAGTTCCAGATAGTAGTACATCAGGTACTTACGAAGCCAGAGTAGAAGTTTGTGGTGAGGTCATGAGTGCATTTAACTCAGCAAAAGAGATGGAGTTAGAAGCAGTAAGGCAGTATCACGTTAGCCGTTTGATTAAGGTTAAGCAAACATAAATGATCCGAAAATTAAAAAATGACTTCACAAAAACAATCTCAAATTACAAATGAAATCCTTCAAGGTAATCTTTTTAAGCTAATGTTTAAGTTATCTATTCCCAGTACTTTGGGGATATTGATGCTTAGTTTAAACACTTTTATTGATGCTTTGTTTGCAGGAAGATTCATTGGTGAAACTGCTTTGGCTGGTATTTCACTTGCACTACCATTTACAAGCATAATAAATGGATTTGCCCTGTTAGTTGGGGTAGGTTCTGCTTCTGTTATCAGTCGAGCTATTGGTTCTGGAGATATCAAAACTCAGTCCAAAATATTTGGCAACTTAATTGTGATGAGTGTTGCCATATCATTTTTCATCACAATTATTGGTTACAGTTTTGGTGAAGAATTAATTGTATTTATTGGAGGAAGTGGTGAAGTTGCTTTAGAAGGGACAAAATATTTTAAGATTTATATCCTAGGATCAGTATTTTTGATTCTAGCGGAAGCTTGTAATCAAGTTATAAAATCGGAAGGAAAGATTAGGCTAAGCACAATATTTGACTGGCTTTTTGTAATTATTAACATTATATTAAACTATATATTTATCAGTGTATTTCATTGGAGAACTGAAGGACTTGCTCTGGCAACAGTTATGGCTATGGTTGTTTATAGTCTTGCCAACTTAAGTTATTTTGTTTCTGGTAAAAGTTCGATTTTAGTTAATTTTAAAAAATTAGTGATCGCCATAGATTTACTACGTGAAATAATATCGGTTGGAATATCAGAATTATTTTATCCAATAACAATATTGATTCAAGATTTTGTAATTTTTAATTCAATTTCTGATTACGGAACAAACAGTGATATCGCTTTTTTTGGAGCAACGGGAAAACTAACTTCAATTGTGTTTATTCCCATTATTGGTTTTGCACAAGCATTACAACCTATAATTGGAATGAATTATGGTGCTAAAAATTATGACAGGATCAAAAAAGCATATTTGACTTTTGCAATCATTGGAACTATTTTATTAGTATTAATTTGGTTGCCTTTCCAATTATCACCAAAAACATTTTTAAATTTAATTCTGCCAAGCGTAAATTTTACACAAGATGACGTGTTAAATTTTAGAATCCTCAGTATATTAATGCCAATATGGCCTTTAGCATTCTTTAGCAATACTCTTTTTTTATCTATAGGCAAAGGTAGAACTGTGTTGGTAGTAATTTTGCTAAAAAGTATAGTCCTAACTGTGCCAATGATACTATTCTTTTCAAGAATATCAGGTGTCAGAGGCATATATTATGGAATGTTTTTAGCAGATATTTTATTTATGTTAATTATATTATTACTAACAGTTTTGGAATTTCAGAGTTTGAATTTGCTTAAAGTTAAAGAGATTAAATAGCTATATATAAAACTAGTATAATAATTAAAATTTTCGGCTCAGTAATTATTAGTGCCAGATTACAAGACATATTTATTTAATTAAATATCAAGAGGTTAATTATGTATCAAAACGACAAAGAAGACACAACAATTTACAAAGTTGTAGTTAATCACGAAGAACAGTATTCCATTTGGCCATCTGAGCGAGATAGCCCTCTTGGTTGGAAGGATATTGGAAAAAATGGTTTAAAGCAAGAATGTCTAGATTACATAAAAGAAGTCTGGACTGATATGAGGCCGCTTAGTCTTCGGAAAAAAATGCAAGAATCTAGCAACATTTAAACAGATATACATTGAGATTGCTGAACTGGATGGGCTTTGTATGCTCACTCACAAGATATAAGCATTTTTCTGCTGCTGCAATGTCAAGTTTTTTTAGCTTAGTAACGCTTGTTAAAAATGGAGAATTTCTATGGTAACATCTTCAGTTTCTCAAACACGGATCTGGTTTATCACGGGTACATCAAGTGGCTTAGGTCGAGCGTTAGCAGAAACAGTGCTTGAGCGGGGTGAAACTGTGGTGCTAACTGCAAGGAACCCACAGCAGATAGAAGATTTAGCAGCAAGCTTTCCAAATCAGACATTAGCGCTACAACTTGATGTCACCAAACCCGAAGAAGTACGGGAAGCAGTAAAACAGGCAATTGCCAAGTTTGGACGTATTGATGTACTTGTTAATAATGCCGGGTATAAGGTTGCAGGGGTAGTCGAAGAAGTTAGTGATGAGGAAGTTCGCTACCAATTTGAAATCAACTTTTTTGGCGTGTTAGAAACGCTTCGAGCAGTACTACCTCATATGCGAAAGCAACGCAGTGGGCATATCCTAAATATTTCATCGACAGCTTGCTTTATGGCAGAACCAACCGGTGGATTTTACGGCAGTAGTAAACTGGCACTAGAAGGAATTTCCGGTTCTTTAGCTTACGAAGTTGAGCCGTTTGGGATAAAAGTCACAGCAGTTGAGCCTGGTAGTTTTAAGACAGATTTTATTAAACGTTCTTTTGTTGCCAATGATAGTCAAATAGATGACTACAAAGAATTGGTTAATCAAAGTCGTCAAGATATGTTGGATGATCATGGTAAACAACCAGGTGATCCCAAAAAAGCTGCTTTAGCAATGATTAAAGTAGTTGATAGTGATAACCCACCACAAAGATTAGCTTTGGGAGCAGATGCAGTAGAGATTATTGATAATGCACTGGAGTTTATAAAAGGAGATCTGGATGCTTGGAAAGAAGTTTCTGTTAATACTGCATTTGATGAGGTTCTAGTAGCCAAATAGCTCTATTTCTTGGGGTTGGCATATACTTTTCCCCGCTTAGCCGAAGCTGAAGTCAAGGCTGTTGATATACATGAGGACATTGATAGCACCCTGATGACTTTGCAAAAGTTGTTAGCTTGACTATCAACCACTAATCTACCAACTAGGCGATCGCATCTCCTTAATATTATGAAAAACTGGGGATTTCAGAGTTAGAATCTTGTGAACTCATGATAGACTGCGATCGCTTATTGCTTTGGCTTTTAGCAGACGAAATTATAGACAGTAGCTTTGGTAACGCAAGGCAGGCAACAGTGTTTAGTAGAGTCAGAAATATACCATCCATCAAATTCATAGCTAATGCCCCCTGAAAAAAGTTCAGTGTGTACTATTTCTTAGTTTGAGGCATAACTAGTACACTTGCTTCAAGGCAATATTTTATATTTCTTTTATCAGATATAAGCTAACTAAATATATTTTTTATAAAAAGGTGTCGGGAAAACCCATTCCTTTTCGGTAGGTGATGAAAGACGCCCCGACGCCGTTGACAGTTGACGGTTAACAGTTAACTGTCTTTCGTGTTATCCCATCCCCTTTTAGGGGTGAGATGAGCATAACTATAGTAATGATAAGTTTTATATAGTAATTTTCTAAAAAACTCTTTGACTCTATACTTTACTGAATTTAAACAACAAAAATGAATCCATCCTGAAGAGATAATTGATAATTAGTCAGAAGTGTAGAGATTTTACTTATCAACTATCCATCAGTTTGGAGAACACTTGTCACAAAAATGAGGACTAAACTTACAAAATTGGCTACCCGTCAATGTGTAAACTGTACAATATGGGAAGTTGGTAAGTTCTACTCTAGCTCTGTGTAGTTTTAAACGCTTCGGTGATAGTTCAGCAGATTTTGGCTTAGGAGCTAGAACAATAGTTAAGAGCCTAGGTAATGCTAAACAAGCGGCAGTATTGATTAGTGTTAACAATATCGCATTCATTAAGTTCATAGGTAATCACCCCCTGCGAGAAATAGGCGGCAGCTGTGATCAGCTGCAAGCAAAACTATATGCAATCGATTTTTTGGCAATTTATTGCTTGCAATCTATATAAATGAATCTTAACATAAATTTTTGTAAATATAACAAATGAATTCCTGAAATTATTAAACACAAAAGACAATGTGGATAATGAGGACGTATATTGTAGCGTAATAACAAAATTAGCTAGAAAACTAGCAAAATAGTAGATTTTGGTACGGTGCTATGTCAAAAAATCAACTTGGATATTCTTTTTTATCTAACATTACTCAACGAGAACGCCAGGCCTTAGAGCGTTTGGTAGATTATACAAATGTGGAATCACTACCAGAAATTTGGCCTTTAGCAGCAAAGCGATTTGGTGATACCGTTGTTCTCCACAACCCCCATGCGAAACCAGAAGTAACAATTACTTATATTCAATTAGCAGAGCAAATTCAAAAATTTGCTGCTGGGTTGCAAGCATTAGGGGTAAAAGTTGGCGATCGCATTTCCCTAATTGCTGACAACAGTCCTCGGTGGTTTATTGCAGATCAAGGTATAATGACTGCTGGAGGAGTTGATGCGGTGCGTAGCTCCCAAGCAGAACGAGAAGAACTGCTGTTTATCATAGCCAATAGCGGCAGTACAGCGCTGGTACTTGAGGATTTAAAAACATTAAATAAACTGCAAGACCGCCTCAACGATTTGCCCATTCAACTAGTAGTTTTACTTTCGGATGAAGCACCACCGGCAGAGCAGACTATAAAGGTGCTGAATTTTTCACAGTTGATAGAAATTGGAGCAAACCATGATTTTGTACCAGTCAGGCAAAAACGTGATGCTTTGGCAACTCTAATTTATACCTCTGGCACAACGGGTAAACCTAAAGGCGTAATGTTGTCCTATAACAATTTGATGCACCAAGTGACAACTTTTGGCACAGTAGTGCAACCGCAAAAGGGGGACATTGTTCTTAGTATTCTACCGTCTTGGCACAGCTACGAACGAACAGTTGAGTATTATTTACTATCTCAAGGTTGTACGCAAGTTTATACTAACTTGCGCTCTTTCAAAGGAGATTTAAAAGAATTTAAACCCCACTATATGGTAGCTGTACCGCGCTTGTGGGAATCAATTTATGAAGGAGTGCAAAAGCAATTCCGCGAACAACCAGCAAACAAGCAACGTCTAATTAACTTTTTACTGGGTATTAGTGAGAAATATATCAAAGCGCGGCGAATTGCCCAAGGGTTGAGTTTAGATAATCTTCATACCTCATCTGTCGAGCGATTAGCAGCTAAGATACTGGCATCTGCTTTATTTCCTTTGCATGCTTTGGGAGAACGACTGGTTTATGCCAAGGTACGGGAAGCAACGGGAGCACGAATCAAGCAAGTGATTAGCGGTGGTGGTGCGCTTCCAAGGCATATAGATAACTTTTTTGAAATTATTGGTGTGCAGATTTTGCAAGGTTATGGTTTGACAGAAACTTCTCCTGTCACCCATGTGCGTCGTCCTTGGCGGAATATGATTGGTACATCAGGACAACCACTTCCTGTTACAGAGGCTAAAATTATAGATCCTGAAACAAAAGCGCCTTTACCAGTGGGTAAGCGGGGATTAGTGCTGCTGAGGGGGCCCCAAATCATGCAAGGTTATTACCAAAATCCAGAAGCGACAGCCAAAGCAATAGACGCTGAAGGTTGGTTTGATAGTGGTGATTTGGGTTTGTTGACACCACAAAACGATTTGGTGCTGACTGGTAGAGCAAAAGATACGATTGTATTAAGTAATGGGGAGAACATCGAGCCGCAGCCGATTGAAGATGCGTGTTTGCGATCGCCCTACATCGATCAGATTATGCTGGTTGGACAAGACCAACGTAGTATTGGAGCCTTAATTGTCCCCAATCTCGAAGCTTTAGAAAAATGGGCACAAAGTCAAAATCTGCAATTGCGTCTACCCGAAACAAGTTCCTCAGAATCCACCACTACCGTTGATCTGGAGAGTAAAATAATCCAGGATTTGTTTCGCCGAGAACTAAATCAGGAAGTGCAAAACCGTCCAGGCTATCGACCTGATGATCGCATCGGGCCGTTCAGGTTCATTCTAGAGCCATTTTCCATTGAAAATGGCATGATGACACAAACACTGAAAACTCGGCGACACATCGTCACCGAACGCTATCGCGATATTATTGACGGCATGTTTGCCTGATAATTCCACCCGCAAACTATAGAGTGAACGTGAAACTTTTATGGATGTCTCCAAACCTCAATTGCTTCTAAAACGCGTCGTTAATGTCAAAGTCATCGTCACTCCCCTCTGGAAAGAGGAAGTTCAACAGCAACTACAAGCGCAGATCAATCAAAGTGATCAGCAATTGCAACAGCTAGACGTTGAAGGACAAAGAGCGATCGCCGCAATTCAAAAGCAAAGTCTGCAACCACCTGGCCCCCAGACCCTCCAACAAATTGACAATATCCAACTCCAAGTCAATCAAAAGAAAAGTGAACTGTTAGAGCAAAAGAATCAATTACTACAAAACCTCCAGCAAGTGCAGTTTCTCCAGCAAGATCAGGAAGTCAATCAATTCCAAATGGAAGGCTTTTTCCGGGTAGAACCAGGTGATAACTTGATTAGCAAAATGCAGGTCGAAATCGTTCTGCGCGATGGCATTGTAGAAGAAATTCGCGGCGATATTTAAATTTGTCAGTTGTCCTCTCTTTAAAAGTTTCCTGCGGAGGGAAACCCTCCTGCAGAACTTTTCGCTTTGTCATTTGTCATTTGTTATATGACCAATGACAGATGACTAATTACAGCTTTGTGTTACTTTTTTGTGGGCACGGCTCCCAGGCAAACATTGTATCTGGGAGCCAGCCCAGACAATTTGCCAAACCGGAGGTGAGCTGATAAAAAGCGATCGCCCAAAGGTTGTCATCTCAACCCGATATTTAATCGCACCAACTGAATCATCACTCTGCTTGATTTGCGTAATCGTCACTGAAGCATGATTTCGTTGCGGATAAACTACCTCTACCTTTCGCGTTCCTCTCGCCGACGCGATGTCATCAAAAGCATTTAGGGCGAGAGTAGCAGGATCGCTACCTTGTAAACCTGAGTTGATACTTTCTAAAGGTATAGTTTTATAATCGGAACGCTCTGAGTATGCCACAACTTCCTGAGACTGAGGCACTGCTTCCATCTGCTGAGATTGCCCACTACTAGTCTCAAAAATTGGTGGAGATAGCTGGTGCTGGGTGAGATAAAGTCCAGCACCAGCAGTGGCAAAGATACTTAGTATCAAAATCCAAAACAACTTCAACTTTACCGACATAAAATTAAACAGGAATTTCAAAAAGTTCAATTAGCAATCTTGAATTCTAGATTTAACTTCTACCCCACATCCTCTACTGTTACGAAGCTTGTGTATATTGAACAGTAATTATGAAGAATATAAATATATATAGCAATCCTAGTTGAGTTATGAGAAACTCATGGTGGTTTTTGAAAGCCAACATTTAACGACGAAAACGGCATACTGAACTAACCATTGAGGATAGCTTTAGTATATAGACCTGTAACTCATATGTAGGTTCCTGGGATCATAGGTGTCATTTGTCATTTGTCATTTGTTAAGAGTCAAGAGTTATTGATCATTAATTATTCTCTCCCCCACTCCCCCTGCCTCTCTCCCCCACTCCCCCTGCCCCCCTGCCCCTCAGCCCCCCTGCTCCCACTCCCCTACTCTTCAGCCTAAAATATAAAATCTCCCGACCAAAATTCTCCTGTCAAGATACAATTCGATCTGGTAAAAGCTGTTAAAGTCCATAAATTATTGCCTCTAAAACCACCCTATGAGCATTCACGAAGTATTTATGCCGGCGCTTAGTTCCACCATGACCGAAGGCAAAATTGTCTCCTGGGTGAAATCGCCAGGCGACAAAGTGGAAAAAGGCGAAACAGTGGTGGTGGTCGAGTCAGATAAAGCAGATATGGATGTGGAATCCTTTTATGAGGGATACATTGCCCATATCATAGTGGAAGCTGGTGACACCGCCCCGGTGGGGTCTGCGATCGCCTTTATAGCGGAAACGGAAGCTGAAATTGAAACCGCAAAATCTCTTGCCAACTCAGGTGGCGCTGCTGCTAGTGCTACCTCCTCTCCCGAACCAATCCCAGCGACAGCTTCAGTTGGAACACCTACCTTGGCGTCTCAAAATGGGTCTAACCACAGAGAAGGACGGCTTGTGGTTTCACCCCGTGCTCGCAAGTTGGCTAAAGAACTAAAAGTTGATTTAAGTACTCTCAAAGGCAGTGGCCCCCACGGTCGTATTGTTGCCGAGGATGTAGAGGCAACTGTCAATAAAGGTAAGCAACCCGCTACCACCTTAGTTGCTCCGCCAGCACCTACACCAACTACCCCAGTTGCGCCCCCACCCCCTCGGACACCAGCACCAGCACCAACGGTAGCAGTTGTTCCTGGTCAGGTAGTGCCCCTAACTACACTGCAAAATGCCGTAGTACGGAATATGGTAGCTAGCCTATCCGTGCCCATCTTCCACGTGGGTTATACAATTACCACAGATGGATTAGATAAACTTTACAAACAAATTAAATCCAAAGGCGTAACAATGACAGCGCTGCTAGCGAAAGCTGTAGCGGTGACTTTGCAAAAACACCCACTACTAAATGCTAGCTATTCAGACCAGGGCACTGTATATCATTCTGGCATTAATATTTCCGTAGCTGTGGCGATGGATGATGGTGGATTAATTACACCAGTATTGCAGAACGCAGACATAGTAGATATTTATTCTCTCTCACGCACTTGGAAGTCTTTAGTAGACCGCGCTAGGGCCAAACAACTCCAACCCGAAGAATACAACAGCGGTACCTTTACCCTGTCGAACTTAGGAATGTTTGGCGTAGATAAATTTGATGCGATTTTACCGCCAGGACAAGGTTCAATTCTAGCGATCGGCGCATCTCGTCCGCAAGTGGTGGCAACAGCCGACGGTTTATTTGGCGTGCGGCAACAAATGCAGGTAAATATAACTTCTGACCACCGCATTATTTACGGTACTCATGCTGCCGCATTTTTACAAGATTTAGCGAAGTTGATTGAGACAAATCCTCAATCTTTAACACTGTAATTAAAAGTACGATTTCAATAAAAGTTAAATTTGAGACTTGGAAGTTATCTAACTCCAAGTCTTTTTATTTGATGGTATTTTAATATATGTAAATTTAAATTACTAATAGTTTCATGGCTTTCGACCAGTTACGAAAAAAGTCAGATTTTCGTACCAAACACCTTGTTCAGTTGCTTTTGCTTCAATTTTTTTACGATACTCTGCTTTCAATTGTGTCATTTGCTCTGCCGAAACCTGGGACAAAGGATTTTCTCTAGGATTAAACCATTCTCCATTCCAGTCTCTAGCTTGCTCAAAACTGCGGTAAAAACCTAGTTGTTGAATTTTCACTTCAATCTCTTGAAAACTAGCTTCTGCTAGCAGTTGACGGCATTTTTCTGGGGTTCCAGTTGGCTCATTTATATTTGTCAACAGAATATTATGTTTATCACAAATCTCAATTATAAATGGTGCTTCACAAGATTTCTCAGAGCAACAAGAAAATCCGACGACTCGACCATTTTTGAGAAAACGATACCATTTATTTAGAGCAGCAGGAATATCTTTAAAGAATCTATCCCACTAATAAAATTCTGTGAATCCAAATGTGAATTGTGGCTAAAGAAAGAAAAGCGTTGAAGCAGGCAGAAATTCTCTCCCATCGAACTACCAGCCTGCGATATTTTCGTTGAAAC
>NZ_VJXY01000097.1 GCF_014831675.1 Komarekiella delphini-convector SJRDD-AB1
TTCTTGCAGTGTGCTGCGCTCAATCGCATGATTCATTTAGGTAAACCAGTTAGCTACAAAGTGGAAAATTAATTCGCCCTTCTATTGAGTGAAGTTTATCTTTTTTCCGTTTCATGCAACAAAGCCCCTTTTGGTTGCAGTTTCAATGGAGTTAGCAACACAACGGGACAGTGAAGAAGTTGTACGAGTGATAAGGTAAAACTTTCCGCTTCTGGTGTCCCGTGCTATGCCAGTTGTAAGCGTGAGTGTTGTAGAATGGCTCTACATAATTGATACAACGCTTAACGAGTTTAGTTAAGGCTCTACAACTGGCTAGAAATGAACAAAACCAAATAAAACCTCAGAAGATGAAAAATGTAGATAGCTGGATTGCTGTATAGTTTGGGTTATGCCAGATTATCCTCTCAAGAGTTGCTCTATGATTGCTCTACCTGGTATTTTTATCCAAAACAAAATATACGAAAGTTCCAATTCTCTAGTGTACCGGGGCATCAGAGACGATGGAGTAGGGATGGTTGTAAAAATGCTAAAGCTTGATTATCCCTCTCCCCAAGAACTAACCCGCTACAGACAGGAATATAAAATTACCCGTTCCCTGAATCTGGAAGGAGTTGTCAAGGCATACAGCCAGCAGGACTATCAACGCACTCTGGTGATTATCTTAGAAGATTTTAGGGGAGAGTCCCTAGAGCAATGGATGCACAAGCGCCCAGATATCTTCTGCCCCATGCCTTTATCCACTTTTCTAGGTCTTGCGATCGCTGTTTGCGACATTTTAGGCAGAATCCATGCAGCCAATGTCATTCATAAAGATATCAACCCTGGAAACATAGTCTTTAATCTGGATACTGGCGTTGTCAAAATTATTGATTTTGGGATTGCGACCCAATTTAACCGCACGAATCCGACTTTTAAAAGTCCCCATGTGTTAGAAGGCACGCTTGCCTATCTGTCGCCAGAGCAAACCGGGCGGATGAACCGGATGCTCGACTATCGCACCGATTTCTACTCGCTGGGCGTAACTTTCTACGAACTGTTAACTGGACAGCTACCGTTCCCCACTCAAGACATCCTGGAGCTAGTTCATTGCCATATTGCCAAACCGCCGATTCCTCCGCATGAATTGAACGCCACGATTCCCAAACCCATTTCAGGCATAATTTTGAAGTTGATGGCGAAAAATGCGGAGGATCGCTATCAAAGTGCCTGGGGCATCAAAGCGGATCTAGAACACTGCGCTCAACAACTGGCAGAAATGGGTCAGATCAACACCATGTCGTTGGGACTACAAGATGTTTCAGAACAGTTTTGCATTCCTCAGAAACTGTATGGACGAGAAGCCCAGACTAAAGCATTATTGGCGGCGTTTGACAGAGTGGCTAGAAAAGAGACGTTTGGCGAAATTTGTCAACTAGAGTCAGGAATAGAAAATGCTCAATTCAATGTCGAACTCATGCTCGTTGCTGGTTACGCTGGCGTTGGCAAAACAGCATTGGTGCAAGAACTCTATAAACCCATCACAGCAAAGCACGGCTATTTCATATCGGGTAAATTTGACCAATTCAGGCGCAATATTCCCTACAGCGCCATTGTGGATGCCCTGCAAAAGTTGGTGCAGCAACTTCTGGGGGAACCGGATGAGCAAGTGCAACAGTGGCGATCGCGTCTACTCACTGCTTTGGGAAGCAACGGACAAATTATCGTAGATGTCATTCCCGAAGTTGAGTTCATTATTGGCAAGCAGCCACCTGTGCCCGAAGTTGGAGCAACAGAAGCACAGAATCGCTTCAATCTCACGTTTCAAAGGTTTGTGCGGGCGTTTTGTGCAAAAGAGCATCCCCTGGTCGT
The DNA here is from genome assembly GCF_014831675.1 of Komarekiella delphini-convector SJRDD-AB1. Classification (GTDB taxonomy): domain Bacteria; phylum Cyanobacteriota; class Cyanobacteriia; order Cyanobacteriales; family Nostocaceae; genus Komarekiella. The sequence goes on from NZ_VJXY01000097.1 coordinate 1,849, forward strand.
CTTTTTAGACGATCTACAGTGGATCGATTCTGCGACGTTGAAGTTAATTGAACTCATATTGCTTGACGAGCAAACTCAATCTCTGTTTTTGATCGGAGCCTATCGAGATCATGAAGTATCTCCAACGCATTCATTAATTTTGATGCTGGAGAGCTTGCGAAAGCAGGGGGCAGCGCTTCAAGAAATTACCCTGACTCCTTTAACGCTGGAACCGTTGACTCAACTGGTGGCTGAGACATTACATCGCAATCCTGATACCGTTCGTTCCTTAGCCCAAGTCGTGTTGCGTAAAACCGAGGGCAACCCTTTCTTTGTTGGTGAATTTTTGAAGCTGCTGCATAGCGAAAACCTGTTAACCTTTGATGCCCAACAGTTGAGTTGGCAGTGGAACTTAACTGAGATTGAAGCTCAAGATATCACGGGTAATGTGGTGGAGTTGCTGCTGCGTCAGTTGCAGAAATTGCCGGAAGCAACACAGCAAGTTCTCTCCATCGCTGCTTGTGTTGGGTCTGAGTTTGATTTAGAAACATTGGCGATCGTTTGCGAAAAATTACCGAAAGCAATTTTCCAGGATTTATTAGAAGCAATACAAGCGGGATTAATTCAACCTCTATCTGAATTGGACGAAGACTTGTTGGTTCAAAAGTATAAGTTTTCGCACGATCGCGTTCAGCAAGCGGCTTATGCTTTGATTGATGAATCGCACAAACAGGTTGTTCATCTCCAAATTGGTCGCAAATTGCTCGAAAAAACTTCACCAGAGCAACGATCCGATCGGTTGTTTGAAATCATCGATCATCTCAATCAAGGACTTGAGCTAGTCACTGCTCGATCAGAACGAACTGAAATTGCCAGATTGAATTTAATGGCAGGTCAGAAAGCAAAGGCAGCAACGGCTTATGAAGCAGCTTTTAAGTATTTCACTACAGGGCTTAAACTCCTCAATTGGGAGAGTTGGCTCAGTGAGTATGACCTCACCTTAGCGCTGTACTCCCAAGCAGCAGAAGCAGCATATCTTCATGGTTGCTTTGATGAGATGGAACAGTTGGTAGAAGTAGTACTCGCTCGTGCCAAAACAGTGGTTGACAAAGTGCAGGCTTACGATAGCAGAATTCAAGGATATTTGTCACAGGGCAACCTGAAAGAAGCACTTAAAATTGGCTTGGAAGTGTTAAAGCTCCTGGGAGTGATTTTACCAGAAAATCCAAGTGAGTTAGATGTTCGAGGCAGATTGGAGTCAACGGCGGCACTACTCGCCCAACGAGAAATTGAAGACTTGATTAATTTACCAGAGATGACTGCACCAGAACCGCTAGCAGCAATGTCAATCCTAGCGAATATAGGGGCTGCTGCATTCATAGTATCACCAGCACTGATGATACTGATTACTTGTAAAACGGTAAATTTATCAATCAACTACGGTAATGCTATCTGGTCACCACTGTATTATGCTGCCTACGGATTTTTTCTATGTGGAGTTGTTCAAGACATTGAACTCGGCTATAAATTTGGTCAATTGGCTCTTAGCTTGGCAGAACGATTGAATACCAGAAAAGGCAAGGCTAAAGCATTACAGTTATTTAGTGATCACGTTATGCAATGGAAAGTACATCTTAAGGAGACGATACCACTGCTGGTTGAGGCTTATCAGGAAGGAGTGGAAACCGGAGACTTTGAAACCGCTGGTTATGCTGCATATGACGTGTGCTACAACTCGTTTTTCGTCGGTGAGGAACTCACCCAACTGGAACAGAAAATGGCAACCTACAGCAAAGCGGTTGATCGAATCAGGCGGGAAAGCCCCTCAACTTGGATTGCAATGGTGTGGCAGACCATTCTTAATTTGTTAGATAGGTCTCTTAATCCCAGTCGCTTAGTTGGTCGGCTGTGTAATGAAGAGGAGGCGTTATCACACGCTATTGCAATTAAAGATGGAACTGCAATCCAAATACTCTATTTGCACAAAGTCATGTTGTGTTATCTATTTGGAGAACACCATCAAGCTGGACAGACTGCTATTTTGGCAAGGCGACATTTTGAAGAAGCGACGGCAATAAAGGTTTTACCTGTATTCTGTTTCTATCATTCGCTGGCGCTTTTGAGCCTATTGCTCGATGCTTCAAACTCTGAAAAAGTAGCTTGGCTAAACTGTGTTAACACCAACCAAGAAAAGATACAGAAATGGGCAGAACACGCCCCAATGAATTATCTACATAAATTTTATCTAGTCGAGGCAGAGAAAGCGCGAGTCTTAGGGCAATTTCTTGAGGCTGAGGAGTTTTATGAACGGGCGATCGCAGGTGCTACTGAGCATGAGTTTATCCAGGAAGAAGCATTAGCTTATGAATTAGCGGCTAAACATTATCTGATGCGAGGTCGGTCAAAAATTGCTCAAACCTACATGAAAGAGGCGCACTATTGCTACGATCGCTGGGGCGCAACTGCTAAAGTTAAAGACTTAGAAACTCGCTATCCACAGTTCTTTTCTCAGTCGTCTAGAGCTGCTTCCGCATCAGTTCCTATTACTACTGAAACTATCACTAATCCCTTCCATACCGCTTTCGATTTAGCAGCAGTGATGAAAGCTTCACAGGCGATTTCTCGTGAAATTGAACTGAAGCAATTGCTGCGATCGCTGATGCAAACTTTGATTGAGAATGCTGGCGCACAAACCGGATATCTGATTTTAGAAAACTCAGGAGAATGGTCGATTGAAGCGGCTTGTGAACTCAATACCGATGAGAATGCTTGTGCGACTCAGGTGTTACAGTCTATTCCAATTGCCGATCAATTGCCAGAATCAATCATTCAATATGTGATTCGGACTCTGAAGCCTGTCACCTTAAATGATGCGACTCGTGAAGATGCTTTTATTAATGAGCCATACATTCAACAGAACCAGCCTCAATCTATTTTCTGTTTGCCGCTGCTGAATCAAGCCAAGCTGGTCGGTGTATTATATTTAGAAAATCGGTTAGCAGCTGGAGTATTTACACCAGAGCGATCGCAGGTCTTGCAGCTATTATCGACTCAAGCAGCGATCGCTATCGAAAATGCCAACCTTTACTCAGAACTGCGGGCTAAGGAAAGCAAGATCACCCAGTTCCTCGAAGCGATTCCGGTGGGAATTGGGATCGTGGATGCGACAGGTTGCCCTTACTATACCAACCAATGCGGCAGTCAACTTATAGGCAAAGAAACTGATACTTCCATCGCACCGGAGCAGATCTCAGAGGCTTATCAGCTTTATGTAGCGGGAACGGATCAAATCTATCCAGCGGAGAGATTGCCGATTGTGCGGGCATTAAAGGGCGAACGCATCAGGACTGAAGATATAGAAATTCGTCGAGGTCATACCACAATTCTAATTGAGGCACGGGGAACACCAGTTTTTGATCAACAAGGCAATATCACTTATGCGATCGCTACCTTTCAGGACATTACAGAGCGCAAACAAGCCGAGAAACTCCTAGCCGACTACAACTGCACTTTAGAGCAACAGGTCGCAGAACGAACTGCTGCGTTACGACAAAGTGAGTCCAACTACCGTAACCTGATTCAAACTGCGAATTCAATCATCCTTCGCACGGATAGGCAAGGACGAATTCGATACATGAATGACTATGGACTGAGCTTTTTTGGTTATGAGGAAGATCAGATTTTAGGGCGTACCCTACTGGAAACAATCGTTCCAGAAACCGAAACATCTGGACGCGATCTCAAGCAGTTTGTTCACGATCTGTTTCACAATCTTGAAGCTCCCTTGCCTCAAGCTTACTTGCAAACCGAGAATGAAAACCTTTGTCGAAACGGTAGACGGTTTTGGATTGCCTGGTCGAATCAAGCCATCTTCAATGAACAGGGAGATGTCGTTGAAATCTTATCGGTGGGCAATGACACCACCCAGCGTAGACAAGCAGAAGAGGCATTACAACGCAGTGAAGCTAAGTTCCGCAATATTTTTGAAAACTCACAGGTTGGCATCTTCCGCACCCGCCTCTCGGATGGATTACTTCTCGATGCCAATCAATGCTATGCCAATCTGCTTGGCTTTGATTCATCAGAGGAGATGATTGGGCTTGAACACGCCACAGACTACTATGTAAATCCCGGCGATCGCCAACAATTCCTTGAGGTGCTGAAGCGGGATGGGGAAGTGCGAAGCTATGAAGCACAGGGGCGAAAACGAGATGGGACAGTGTTTTGGGGACTTTTCTCTGCTTATCTGAATGCAGACGATGACTACATTGAAGGGGTGATTGCGGATATTAGCGATCGCAAACAAGCAGAAGCTGCTCTACAAACGAGTGAAGAACGACTACGCTTAGCATTAACCGCTTCAAATCAAGGACTCTACGATTTTGATTTAAAGACTGAAGAAAGAATTGTTAACCCGGAATACGCTTTAATGCTGGGCTACGATCCAGCAACATTCCACGAAAGCATTCCTGAATGGATTGCTCATTTGCATTCTGATGACAGAGAATCAGTTGTCGCAACCTACCATGCTTGTATTACTGGAGAAATACCCAACTTTCAAGTGGAGTATCGCCGTCGAACCCAGGATGGTCAGTGGAAATGGATTCGTTCTGCCGGCAAAATTGTTACCTGGAATGAATCCGGTGAACCCATTCGAGCGTTGGGGGTCATTACGGATATTGACGATTGCAAACAGGCAGAAGCAGCCTTACAAGCCTCAGAGTCAAAACTACGGACTCTAATTGAGGCAATTCCCGACCCATTGTTTGTACTATCTGCTGAAGGACGATTTCTTGAAATAATCGTACAGGAGCCAAATCTGCTATGGCAACCCTTTGAGGAGATGATTGATAAAACCATGCATCAACTCGGAGAGGAACAAGCCGATGAATTTCTAAGTTATATTCAGCAGGTGCTAAGAACCCAACAAATCCTTACAGTCGAGTACAGTGCGTTTCTAAATGGACGAGAAGCCTGGTTTTCAGCTCGCATTGCCCCAATCAGTCATGATCAGGTGATTTGGCTGTCGCGAGATATTACGGCGCTGAAGCAAGCAGAAGCCGCGTCAATTTTGGATGAACGCAACCGCATGGCACGCGAGATTCACGATACACTTGCTCAGGCATTTACAGGCATTCTGGCTCAGGTCGGAGCTGCAAACCAGGTACTAACGGATGATGTAGAAGCAGCTCAGGCACACCTAGACCTGATCAAAGAATTGGCACGAACTGGACTGACTGAAGCGCGGCGATCGGTCGTCGCGCTCCGTCCTCAGCTTTTGGAGGAAGGCAGTTTACAGAGCGCTCTGCACCGTCTCGTCGCTCAGACTAGAGCTGCCGCCATGGATACCACTCTAGATTATAAGATTGAGGGTGCAGTGTATGCTCTACCCACTGAAGTTGAGAGTAACCTACTGCGGATGGGGCAGGAGGCATTAACCAACGCAATTAGACACGCCAATGCTGATGAAATCCGAGTGCACCTCGTCTACGATCGCGATCGATTCTGCTTGCGCGTGAAAGACAATGGACAGGGCTTTGGAGTTGGCAGTATTCCAGCCTCTGAGGGATTTGGCTTACTCGGCATGAGCGAACGGGCAGAGCGCATAGGCGCACAACTAACGATTAGGAGTCAACCTGGACAAGGAACAGAAATTATTGTCACCGTCAACCCTTGAGTGAGCATCACGATGAGCCAAGCCACGACCATTCGGGTTCTAATTGCGGACGATCACGCCATTTTTCGGCAAGGATTAGCCACGATTATTAACCGTGACCCAGAGATGCAGGTGATTGCACAAGCCGAAAATGGGGAACAAGCGATCGCCGCCTTTCGGGAACACCAACCAGATGTAACGCTAATGGATCTGCGAATGCCTGAAGTGGAAGGAGTTGCCGCCATTGGTGCAATTTGTGCGATCGTTAAATCTGCTCGGATTATTGTACTGACCACGTATGATAGTGATGAAGATATTTATCGGGGATTGCAGGCAGGCGCAAAAGGATACCTGTTGAAAGAAACTGAACCGGACGAGCTTCTGAATGCGATTCGTACCGTTCATCGGGGCCGGCAGTATATTCCGCCCGATGTGGGAGCAAAGTTGGCACAGCGCCTCAGCAATCCAGAACTGAGTGAAAGAGAACTAGCAGTACTCCGCTCACTGGCACAGGGGATGAGTAATGCCGATATTGCGGCTGCTTTGAGCATCGGTGAAGGTACTGTTAAATCCCATATCAATCGGATTTTGAATAAGTTAGATGTCAGCGATCGCACCCAAGCTGTGATTGTTGCCGTTAAGCGCGGCATTGTAAGTTTGTAGGATGTACTTGCAATTGATTCCCAACAGCCTCAGAATTTCACTGATCTGATGAACCGCGAAGCGCAACGAGTCGTCAGTCCAGGGACTAAATTTGTTGCAGTTACTGCTCCTTCGGACCCAAATACATTGGCACTCGCACCACCCTTGCCATCGCTAGCCATGCTGTGGTCGATGGATAACTAGCCAATCTTCGCTCAAGCTGTCCGTAACCGTTCAATGTCTCGAATGGGCGGCGCACCGAACAGGCGCGAATATTCCCGGCTAAACTGTGACGGACTTTCATACCCCACCTGGTAGGCAGTAGAGGTCGCATCGAAATCCTCAGCGAGCATCAGACGACGCGCTTCTAACAGTCTTAACTGCTTCTGATACTGAAGCGGACTCATCGAAGTGACTTGCTTGAAATGCTGATGGAACGACGAAGTAGACATCCCGATCTGACTCGCTAAATCCTCGATCCGCATCGGCTTGGTAAAATCAGATTTGATTTGTTGAATCGCTAAAGCAATTCGCTGCATATTACTGCCGGATGTGGCAATTTGACGCACGGCTTCCCCTTGTTCACCCAACAGCAGATGGTAATAGAGTTCACGAATCATTAACGGTGCCAGCATGGAGATGTGTTGCGGAGTGTCTAAGAGCTTGACGAGGCGAAGGGCACACTCCATCAACGCTGGATCGACGTTGCTAACCGATATACCTCGAATAGAGTTTTCTGGCTTTGCCGAACTGGAACCCATTTGGGCAACCATCTCACACAATTGCATCAAGTCTAAGTTCAGCTTCAGCCCTAAATACGGCTTGTCAGGTGTCGCCTCAGTCACAAAGCCACTCAGCGGTAAATCAACGGAAACGACGAGATACTGCATTGCACCATACTGATATGTCTCCTCACCCAGAAATGCTTTTTTCTGACCTTGAACGACGATCGCCAGGATGGGTTCATACACGCTATGAGGTGCGGTAGATACTGTATCTGAGCGCGCAAAGTCTAATTGCTCGATCGCCGTGGGTTGGATAATGTTGCCGCTGGATTTGGTATGCCGCACGATCCGTGTGGCGATTTCTTGGCGGTGATCCGCGATTATGTCAGGGCGAGAGATTGCGACTGTCATAGCAGAGACTCGACTAACTCAATACCTTACAGTTGACATTATAGAATCTCTGCAAACGATCGCTCTGGAGAATTAGGCAATCATCGGATAAGTTTGGGCATTTCAAGAACAGCTTTTCCAACCTATGCTGAACTTACACGAATAGACAAGATGAGGATCAGGCAATGATGCAAGAAGGCAAAAATCGCCTGAGTGACCGGAATGATTAATGAGCAGGAGAACCTTATGTATGTAGTTTTTGGAGCGACGGGACAGACAGGTTCAGCAGTGGCTAACGCTTTGCTTGAGAGAAATTTTCCAGTGCGCGTTGTCTTGCGCTCTGATAAAGCTGCCAGTACATGGCGAGAGAAAGGTGCAGACGTAGCGGTTGCCGAAGTCACTGATGTCGAAGCGATGACCGCCGCGATGCGTGAAGCGGATGCCGTCTATGTGATGAACCCACCTGCTTACAACGTCAGCGATATGTTTGCGCTGGCAGAACAGATCGGCGAGTGTTATGTTGAAGCCCTTACAAACGCTGATGCACGGAAGGTCGTGTTACTGTCTTCGGTTGGTTCACAGCACGCTTCCGGTACGGGCAACATTTTGACGACCCATATTTTAGAGCGCATGTTGGGCAACTTGGCAGTTCCCGTCACAGTTCTGCGAGCGGCATCGTTTATGGAGAATTGGGGGAGTGCCGCCGTGATCGCTGCCGAACAAGGGGTACTGCCCAGTTTTTTTGCTCCACTCGATCGTCGGCTGCCTATGGTTTCGACCGAAGACATCGGGCGCACTGCGGCTGAAGCCATGATTGAAGACTGGAAAGGTCAGCGCATCATCGAACTGCATGGTCCGATCGACTACTCACCAAACGATGTCGCTGCTGCTTTTGCCGCTGTGCTTAACCGTAATGTACAGGCAATTGCTGTTCCCGAAAGCGACTGGCAAGCAACGATTTCCAGCTTTGGCTTTTCACCTGAAGCCGTCAACAGCTACAGCGAGATGATGCGCGGTTTCAACTCTGGTCATATCGTCTTTGAAAGTAGCCCAGAGATAGAAACGCGCACCGGACAAACTGCAATAGAAGCTGCTGTTGATAGATTGACTGGAAGCAAATCCAAGTAAAAATTAGCTTGAGGAGATTGAAATAGTGCGTTATTTAAGTCAAATTTTCACGGGAGCAGGACTGATTGGGCTGTTGGCTATTCCGGTGATGATGCAAGCTCGCGCGAAGGCAGAGATTCAATCGAATGTGACTGCGTTTGGGTCAAGTGATTACCCGACAGTATTGAATCAACGGCGTTGCATAATTGCGGGATGAATTAGGCTGAGATGGGTACAACCCCGTTCTTCAGGTAGTGCAGTAACAATTTAATAGATAGACTCAGCATTTCTTTGGATTTAGAATAACAAAGTGTGCGACGA
>NZ_VJXY01000098.1 GCF_014831675.1 Komarekiella delphini-convector SJRDD-AB1
TAGAAAATGCTGAAGCAATTTTGCACGCTAGATGTCAATGGGCGGCGGGAAGTTGGCTAACTTTTTGTGATTCCATTTTGATTGCTAGACTTTATCCTGCTTGACCCAACTTTTTCGTGTTGCACCCCTCAACAACTGGCTACCAATGGATTGGGGAAGAATGAAACCAGATTCTCCCAGACTGGAATGGGACAAAGAAACCCAACAGCATACCGAAAAGCCCATTAAATACGAGTCACCGCCGAAAACCCCAAACCGCGTTACCTATCTGCGAGTTCCCCTCCACATCTGGAAGTTGGTAGCCCTGCGGTATGATGTACCGATGCCAGAACTGATTACAATCACCCAATCAGGTGAGGCATTAGGTTTTTGGGCTTGGGTAATGGCACACCCCCAAATCCCTGTAATTCTTACGGAGGGCGAGAAGAAAACAGGTTGTTTACTATCATTGGGTTTTGTAGCGATCGCACTTCCGGGTATTTGGAATGGCCGCGTAGGAAAGGAAGACTTAGAGCGCCTACACCCTGATTTAGTCCCTATGGCTCAAAAGGGTCGTAAGTTCATCATCTTATTCGACTACGAAACCAAACCCAAAACCAAACTGCACGTATTCCAAGCCACCCGCCGTACTGCTGCGGCTATCATACAGCAAGGATGTCTGTGTGAAGTCGCACTCTTACCAGGCCCAGAGAAGGGGATTGATGACTGGGTTGTGGCACTGGGCAATAAGGCTGATAAAGCCGTCAGCGCCATGATTGCTGATGCCCTGACACTCAGCGAGTACCAGCAAAGGTTTTTTATCAACAAAGCCAGAGGACTTCGCAAGTACAAACCCAACGTCACAGTTAACACCCGTTATCTCTCACAAGCAATCGGTTCTTTACCTCAATCTGGGTTAGTTGGTTTAGCTTCCGACATGGGTACTGGTAAAACTGAAATCATGTCCCGCCTTAGAAAAGATAATCCCGAATTGAGCTTTTTGAACAATGGCCATCGCGTTAATCTGTTGAAGAATTTGAGCGATCGCCTACAAACTGCAATGTACTCTGCTGTTTCTTGCGAGGACTGGGGGAAAGTAAAAGCCCTCAGCATCACTGTAGATTCATTGTATAAGATGGCGAATGATTTGCAGGCTTACGATATTCTATTTATTGATGAAGCCTGTCAGTATCTTGCTCATCTGCTCAAGTCCAAAACTTGCAAGGAACACCGGGGAGCTATCCTAGAAGTATTAGAATACCTCGTCTATAATGCCAAGCTGGTAGTACTAGCAGACGCGCACCTTGATGATTTGACCATCGACTTTTTCATGTCTATGCGTCCAGAGAGCGAAAAGCCTTACATCATCAAAAACGAGTATCGTTCTGGTGGTCGCAAGGTTCATTGGTACGAAGGTAAAAACAGCAGTGCGCTCGTTGCCGAGTTTCACGCTCAACTAATGTCAGGTAAAAAGTTGATGATGGTTAGCGACAGCAAGCGCTTTATCAAAAAGTTGGAACGTGCTTTGAATGATGGGACATCGGTAAACACCCCTGATACGGAAGAAACACCAGAATCAGCCGAAGATCGACAGCTAAGGGTGTGGGCTGTCCATTCGGAAAACAGTGGCAGTGAGGAGAATGTGATTTTCATCAGGGAAATCAACACTGCCATTAAAGATATTGATGCGCTGCTCATCACTCCCAGTTTAGGTACAGGTGTTGATATTTCCACCTATCATTTCGATGCGGTATTTGGTGTATTTCACGCTGTATCACAATCAGCTACAGAATGCTCTCAACAATTATGGCGCTATCGTCCTAATGTCCCGATGCATGTTTGGGTGGCCCCTCGTCCTCCTTTTGGTTATGCCGAAACCAATGCGCGGTGCATTAAAGAAAGGATTCTCCAGAATAACGAGATGACGGCGTTTTTGATTCGTATTAACCGCGAGACGGGTCAACGTGGTGCTGAAAAGGATTGGGCGTTAGATACCAGCTGTCAGATTGAGGCACAACGCAATTGGTCAATCAATAATTTACGGGCAGACTTGCGATCGCTCCTGGAAGAAATGGGGAATACTATTGTGCCAATGGGTGATGGGGCGGATGTTGGGGCTTCCCGATGGATGAAGGCAGCTCTTATTGCCATCGATGAGGAGCATTATCGTAAGGTAGCCGATGCCAAAGATATTGACAGAAGGACTTACGCTAGCAGACAGCATCAAGACTATCTCAAGCCGGAGGAGGTTTTGGAGTGTGAGAAGTTCCGCATTCAGGATACTTACGGGATCAGCGTAACACCGGAGCTTGTGGAAAAAGACGACGGCGGGAAGTTGATCAAAAAGATTGTGGCATTAGAGGCAATCTTGGCCAAGCCGGGAGAGGCGATCACTGATGACCAGGGACGGGAATTTATTATGCCGCCTGCTGTTGTTGTTGATAGAGATAAATCAGAACGCGATCGCCTTGCCATTTGTACAGACTGGAGTAATCATTCTACTGCGTGGTTAATGCGTCATCGGCTTGGATTGAGGACAGTATTGACTGATTTGATGGATGGGATTGAGGTGACGGGAACTGAGGCGATGATTGAGGCTCTAGCGGATTTCTCCAAACGCAATGCACCTCACGTTAAGGGGATTCTCAATCTCACGATACCGCTTGATGAGTCCCCTTTATGGATTTTGGGGCAGTATCTCACGCAATTAGGGCTGTCTACAGAATCGCGGCGACCGTTAGAGGATGGGAAACGGGTTCGGTATTACAGCCTTAATACTGATAACGTTGCGTTTGCTCGAAATGTGCTGGAGTACCGGCAGCAGCAGCGGGAGGAGAAGGAACGGAGGCGGCAGGAGGAGCAAGAACAGAATGCAGTTTATGCGGCTAGAATGCAAACCCAGTATGGAGTTGATGCGGTTAGATATTCGTCTAATCTTTCGTCCACACCCCCCAATAATGGAGATGGAGAACATAATCGGGGGGGTGTGGCCCAAGATGAAAGCCTCAGTAATGAATGGTGGAAGCGAGTTAAATATTATACCAAGTTAGTTGCCCAGAAGATTGATCAGGGAGTTGGCATGATACAAGAACTACTCAGTACCCTAACGAGTGATGAGCGTTGGGGGGTAATGGTGGAGTTTGAGGAAGTTTGCCCCGATGGGTTTGCTCAATTGGTGGCATCTGCGCCTCAGTGGGTGGCGTGGATGGGTTGATTTTTTAGGCTTTTTGTTGGTATGTAATTTGTTTTTATAGACGTAAATTTTTGTAAATTAAGCATACATCAGTTCCCGCTATTGTGAGGTACGTTCTTAGCCCTGAAAGGTTACAGAAGTTAGTGTGGATGGGAGAAACTGTACTTCATAACAATAGGAAGCGCTGTACAGTAATTTTGAACTAGAAAAGTACTTGGTAAGCAGATCGTTTCATGCCAATGGCTTCTATTAATCATTTATTAGCTCAAGAGGGCACCATGAAATTGAATCCTTTTCTGGATTTCAACGGACAAAGCCAAATAGCGTTTAAGTTTTGCAAACAGCTATTTTTGTGATTGCAAAATTACAGGATTCTGGCAATTAGAAGTATAACCTGGCAAAACTTTTACTTCTGGCTGAGTCAAGCGTAGCGTTAAAGAAAGTCGGACTTTACCGCTATTATTACGTACTGAACGATGTAATAGTGTATTAGTAAATAGTACAAATTCACCAGGACGTAATACTACAGGAATAGCTTTTTTTGCAACTTCATCAGTGATTTCAAAAAATTGATTACCGCTAAAAGGATCGGTTCCTTTTATCTGGCAATTTTTTAAATAAATATTAGGTATATACTCAAATCCATTATATTCATTAACTTCTGTCAAAGCTATATAAGCATTGATAGTTTTACCATCTCCTTGTAGGAGTTTAGAATAAGAGTCTTGATGCCAAAAAGGAATTAGCTGCTGGGCAGGGTAATTGACCCACAGTTCTGACCGCCATAATACTAAATTATCCCCTAAATGAGCATTAAGCTTTTCTAATAAATTTTTGTCTTGACATAATTGCAAAATTACGGGTGAATCTAAATGTCTTTCCATGTAAAAACATTTGCTAAAAATTTGAAGGAATATAATAAACAAAGATCCAATATCAAATTTAATAAATGACTTAACTAGCTGCTTTAATAATATTTTTATTGGCAGTTTTATAAGAACCTTATCAAAAATATATTGGGTAATTTCGGCTATTTCATTGTTACTTAAATTCAGGGAATTTGGCCCCCAAATTTCATCAGTATCACCATAATTAATTTTCTTTATATTCTGCTGTTGGTTACAACCAGCCCATAATAAGCTACGTTCCCATAATTGCTGTGATAATTCTTGATTTTGTGCTATTTCAGGCAATAGAATCTCTTGAGCGTAACTATCTAAAAATTTTCCACTAACGTTTTGATAATCGGGGGAAGTAGCACAAACAAGAGTACTATATGCTCCGGCTTCCGGGGAAATGCCTAAATTTAAATATTTACTGAGGCGATGCCATATAGTAATATTTGATTGCACAAAGCCTGGATGTATTGCATTAACAGTGACTTGAGAATTATTTAATCGCTGAGAAAGTTCTCTTGTTAAAAGCAATAAGGAAAGTTTAGAAACGGCATATAATTTTAGAAAATTTAACGGTGTTCTTTTAACTAATAAATTCCAGTCAATACCATTTGGAGATAATGCCAAATCTGAGGCTAACATAATAATCCGGCTGGGGGCTGATTTTTGCAACTTTTCTAATAATAAATAAGCAAGCAAAAAATGACCTAAATAGTTAGTTCCCCAAATCAATTCAAAACCTTCTTTAGTTGTGCCTCTATTATTAAATATACCTGCATTGTTGACTAATACATGTAATGGCAAATTGTAGCTATTAAATAGTTTTACACAATTACGAACTGAATCTAAAGAAGCTAGATCAAGAGGTAAAAATGTCACATTTTGATTTTTGGTGGTTTGGCGGATGTAGTCTATAGCTTTTGCAGCTTTATTTGCCGAACGACATGCAATAAATACATGATTGCCTAATTTGGCTAAACCTATAGCCGTCATTAAACCTACACCAGAGTTACCACCTGTAACCAGACTCACTTGCATAATTTCTGCTCTTCCAGTATTTATTTCCAACCAATTGCCAGAAATATAGCCGTTATTAATATAACGTAACAAGTAAAACAGGCAGACATCCAAATTATGGAGCAAGAAGCGGCAGAAGCATAAAATACAGGATGTATCAGAGCCATCGTGCAGGATAATGACCCAATACATCAATACCCAAAAATTCCTCTCTAGCCCACGCTTTGAGGGATTCGCAATTTCTAGGTCATTGGTGAGTTCCAAGCACAAAAAAGATAACCACACGAGTAATTGACACAATATCCTTTGACGAAACAATTCGCAATTCGCAATTGAAAATATGAATTGTGAATTAATTGATTAATTGCCTAAAAGTGGGTACAGAGCTAACACCACACCATAGGTTGGTGGTCTTAAATCAGTGGCGGGTACAGAGCTAACACTGATTTAATTGCGAATTGGATTGACATTCCCCAAACACTCACACAAGTGGAAAGTGCTGCTGTCCAAGGCTGGAAGGGGCTGAAGCTGAGATTGCAGAAGGGGTTGGGCAGCACGGGTCGATTCTACCAAGAACTTGTCTCTAAAGTTGGCGAGGCTGTTGGGATTGCTGATGGAGAGCCTTACTGGAATGCCTGTGTGGGACAATGGCAGGTTTGGGTTAACTTTGAAGGCGGATGCAAGTCTGTGGTGTGCGATTGGTTGGTAGTAATTTAATCGTAAATAGTTTTGGAAGGAGATTCCGCAATTAATGAGTCGTCAATTCATATCTTCTGGTTCTATCTTCGAGCAAAAAATTGGTTATTCCAGAGCAGTTGTCACACCAGATCTGGATGATCGCCCCTATTCTCATGAGGCCCTTGTTGCCGTTTTATAATGAAAGGATGCAAAAGCTTACCATCACCCGACCTGACGATTGGCATCTGCATCTGCGCGACGGTGCAGCACTGAAAGCGGTTCTGCCCTACACGGTGCGTCAGTTTGCCCGCGCGATCATCATGCCGAACTTGAAGCCCCCTATCCGCTCAGTGGCAGATGCGGCAGCCTATCGCGATCGCATCCTCGCCGCCATTCCAGAGGGCCAACAGTTTGAGCCATTGATGACGCTCTACCTCACCGACAACACCAGCCCCGACAACATTCTCCGGGCGAAAGAATCCCAGTTTATCAAAGCGGTCAAGTACTACCCAGCCGGTGCAACGACCAACTCAGACTCCGGTGTGACGGATATTCGCAAGGGTGATCGCGTCTTTGAAGCAATGCAGCAGGTGGACATGCCGTTATTACTGCACGGGGAAGTGACCGATAACGATGTTGATACGTTTGATCGCGAGAAGGTGTTTATCGAGCGACATTTAATCCCCCTCAAGCAGCGATTTCCCAACCTGCGGGTGGTGCTTGAGCATATCACCACCTCCGATGCGGTGCAGTATGTCCTGTCTACCAACACCATCGCAGCAACAATTACGCCACAACATTTGTTGTTTAACCGTAATGCCCTGTTCAAAGGCGGCCTTCGCCCCCATTTTTATTGCCTGCCCATTTTGAAACGGGAGGAGCATCGTCAGGCTTTGTTGCAAGCGGCAACATCGGGGAATCCGAAGTTTTTTCTAGGTACCGATAGCGCTCCCCATACCCGCGCCAGCAAAGAAAGTTCCTGTGGCTGCGCGGGATGCTTTTCGGCTCTGCACGCCCTTGAGTTGTATGCCGAAGCATTTGAAAGCGTGAAAGCCCTAGATAAACTGGAGGCGTTCGCTAGCTTCTATGGCCCAGATTTTTATCAACTGCCGCGTAATACCGAGCGAATTACCTTGTCCAAAACGACTTGGCACGTTCCTGATGAAGTTCCATTTATGGAATCTGGGCTTGTACCTTTGGGGGCGGGGCAGGAAATGACATGGCAAATGGTATGACATTCGCATTGTGCATCAGCCGTTGTGGAATCTGGCATGGTACAAGAACTACTCAGTACGCTGACGAGTGATGAAAAGTGGGGTGTGATGGTGGAGTTTGAGGAGGTTTGCCCCGATGGGTTTGCTCAATTGATTGCAGCTGCTCCCGATTGGGTAGAGTGGATTGGGTGATTTACCCTCATGATTGATGATGCGGTCGGTGAACCGTTTAGAATGGCATGTTGCTGTAAGCTTTAGCCAGGGCTGTGCTGTGCAATTGGTTGACCGGATCACGCTTATAATTTTGTTGTTGTCTGAAATAGATTCAACTCGATGGCACTAATTTGTCGCTGTACAACAGAATTAGATAACTAGCCTACTTGCTTAATTTCGAGGGTGATGGTTAAGTTTGAGGAGGTTTGCCCTAATGAGTTTGCTCAACTTTGCAAATAAAATCTAGTATGAGTGATGTAAATTTCTCAGGATACCAGAGTCCCCATTCGTGAAATCCTTCTTCTACAATAACTAAT
The DNA here is from genome assembly GCF_014831675.1 of Komarekiella delphini-convector SJRDD-AB1. Classification (GTDB taxonomy): domain Bacteria; phylum Cyanobacteriota; class Cyanobacteriia; order Cyanobacteriales; family Nostocaceae; genus Komarekiella. The sequence continues at coordinate 7,508 of NZ_VJXY01000098.1, forward strand.
TTAGAGTCGGGAATAATTGCCGCCATTTCTTGGGCGTTACTTAATGGCGTAGTTAGGTCTTTTTCTGACCATAATAGCAAACAAGGAGCCTGGATTTTTGGTAGTAGATGGCTGATATCTTCGTATAAAGAAATTAGCAATCCTTGAATGACATTTTTTGTATTGAATAACAAGTTATAGGAGAAAACCAAAGGAATATCAACTAATTTTAACCTGCGTCTTGGGAGAAACAGTTGAGCGGTCATTTCGATTGCCCTTCGCGGGATCATCTCCGGTATAGATGGCGTAGGAATTCCAGTACTATCTATCAGAATTACACTTCTGACTTTTTGTGGAACAAGTGTACATAAAGTAATAGCAATACCGCCACCGAATGAGTGTCCTACTACATGAAATTGTTGTAAATCTAAAACTTCCAAAAATGAAAGGAGAAATTTGCTATGGCTAGCGTAATCAAAAATTAGACCAGAGTAAGTCGATCTTGCAAAACTAGGCAAGTCAGGAGCAATTATAGTATGGTGCTGTGCTAGTAGTTCCAGCACTTCTTGATAAGGCTCAGTAGAGATTCCCCATCCGTGTAGCAATAGAATGGGGGTTGAACTCGAATCCAACTCACTTTGCTGATAAAAAATAGTGCAATCTTGTAAATCGACCTGATGATTAGTTAATTGAGATTTCAAAACCACAACCTCATTTACCATAACTCGGTAAATTATTTCTACTGTTATGTAACAGTAGCAAGCCCACAGGGTTGACGAAACTTTCTCAAGGCTTATATAACTAGGAAGTTGTAGAAATTTACATTAAAAGATTTAGATGCAGCAGTACTTTTGTGATTTGCATCTGTTGCCTAATTTTAAAGAATTGGTATGAGCCAGTATCTCATGCAATTGGGGCTGTCTACTGAATCACGGCGACCATTAGAGGATGGGAAACGGGTTAGGTATTACCGTTTGAATACTGATGATGTTGCATTTGCTCGAAAGCTACTGGAGTATCGCCAACAGCAAAGAGAATATAGGGAGCGTAAACGCCAGGAGTCACAAGATAAACACGTGGCTTATGCGGCTAGAATGCAGATGCAGTATGGAATTAACACGCCGTCCACACCCCCCCCAATTATTATCCCCAGTTTCATCAGTCAGGGGTGTGGACGGACAGGATAACCTCAGTAATTATTGGTGGGAGCGTGTCAAATCTTATGCGCGGATAGTGATTGAGAAGGTGGAATGTGGAGTGGAATCAGTTAAAGAGTTTCTCAGTACCTTCACAAGCGATGAGTGTTGGGGTGCGATGATTGAGTTTGAGGAGATTGAGCCAGAGAAATTCAACCAGATGATAGCCATTGCTCCTGATTGGGTGGAGTGGATGGGATAATTTGTCCTTGACTGGTCGAAAATGTAGGAAAATTTATCAACCACTTAAACAGGTTCTTCTGAAACTTTAACAGCTAGTTTTCCTATTTTGTTACCGTTAAATAGTTTAAGAATAGCCAATGGTGCATTTTCTAAACCTTCAACAATCTCTAATGCATATTTAATTTTTCCTTCGTTAACCCATTGCCCAATATCCTTGATTGCTTCGCCAAATCTTGAAGAATAATCCAGAATAATAAACCCTTGTACTCGCGCTCGCTGCATGAGAATTTGGCTATAGTTGTAAGGCCCAGGTACAGGCTCAGTGGCATTATAAGTTGAAATCAAACCACACAGAGGAATACGTGCGTCCAAATTAATTTTGGTTAGCACAGCATCCAAAATTGCACCGCCGACATTATCAAAATAGACATCAATGCCATTAGGACATGATTTAGCTAATGCTGTTTCCAAATCTGCTGTTTTATAGTTGATAGCGTCATCAAAGCCGAGTTCTTCTACAAGCCAACGGCATTTTTCATTACTGCCAGTTATCCCAACTACACGACAACCCTTAATTTTGGCAATTTGTCCCACAACAGAACCAACGGCTCCGGCTGCGGCTGATACAACTATAGTCTCACCAGATTTGGGTTGTCCGATATCTAAAAGTCCAAAATATGCTGTAAAACCTGTAGCACCTAAAGGCCCGACAAATGCAGAGAGAGGACAGGGTAAAGGTGATGGTAGTTTGCTAATACCTAAACCAGTGTTACCCAAAGCCAGAGCATAATCTTGCCAACCAAGTACCCCAGAAACTAAATCCTCTTTCTGAAAATCGGGATTTTTTGACTCTTCTACTACGCCAATTACAACACCGCGCATGACTTGCCCAATTTCAACTGGCGGCATATATTGTGGGCGATCGCTCATCCAAATGCGATTGGTAGGATCTAGGGAAAGATAGATAGTACGTACCAAAACTTCACCATCGCTAGGCTGAGGAATCGGTTCTTCTCGGTACTCAAAATTACTAGCTGTAATATCACCAACCGGACGTGATGCCAAGCGAAACTGTCGATTTTTGCCTGTGTTCATAGGTTTAATAAATTTATAACAGATATGTTTAATCAAATTTTAGTTTAATCGTGTTAGCTAATTTCTTTAGAAAGATTCATTTCCCACTCGTATTTCTTGCATAAACTGAATTTTTCGAGACATTTAGAGATTCCTGAATCAAAGAAGGCTTGAGTTTCAAGGACTCGGCAATCTCCGTCACAGTTGGACGACGACCTAGTGATTGAGACAGCTCTCGCTCTTGGTTCTTGATTTTATTGAGCCTTTCATTGAGATGGATGGGCAAACGAATAACGCGAGATTTTTCCGCAATCGCTCGTGTGATTGCTTGAGTGATCCACCAATAAGCGTAAGTCGATAGTTTATAACCACGATTGGGGTCAAACTTTTCAATACTCCGTTGTAGTCCTAGTGCGCCTTCTTGGATCAAGTCGGGAAACTCTAGATTACGGTTCTGGTATTTTTTAGCGATTGCAACCACCAGCCGTAAATTAGCTATCACCATCTTCTGTTTTGCCCGTTGTCCAAGATTTAGGATTTGGGTTACTTCGGCTTCGGTTTTACCCAGAGTTGCGGCCAGGGCGAACGCATCTTATTTACTAATAAAAACTAAAAAAGATTTGAAAATGACATAGATAATCCTACAAGTTGCTACAACTATAAATAAAACAAATCCCTAACCTTTCAACAATAGAGATTAGCT
>NZ_VJXY01000029.1 GCF_014831675.1 Komarekiella delphini-convector SJRDD-AB1
GCCGTGGGCGGGTTTCCCGACTTGAGGCGACTGTCGTCGGGTTTCCCGACTTGTAGCAAGTGGCGTGGATTTAGGGGGATCTCAAAATATTTGATACATCACTAAGGACTTTTCAAACATCCTCTTAAGTGTCCCAATGCATTTGGGACTTCTTTTGACGAAATGTTAACAGAAAATATGCTAAAACTTAAAAATCAAATTAATTTTTGGCTTGTGATAACAACATCATAAATTAATGTCCCTATAAAAAAGCTGGTACTATTTATATGTAAGCCTGTATAGAATAGTACCTTCATCTAGCAAGGATTTCAGGCAGATGATTCTGTGCATTTTCATACAGAATTTGTATGAGGACATTGATTTATGTTTATGTTCAGTATAAACAACTGTTAAATTCGCTTTATAGCAGAACTATATCCTGCAAAAACAGTTTTCAAGTAATATACTGACATCCTTTATCAAACACCGTATTACGCGCTTTTATATATTAAGCGTTGTTGCAAGAGAAGGTATGGACAGTTTGGTTTCTGCCTACAAAAAGAACAGTCAAATTATTGGTGTCTTGCCCAGGGAAGTACCTCTTACAATGTAATTTTGTACCCCCAAAATCTATATTTGCAGTTTGTTCTTCATCATTTATAGCTTGTCCCCCAGATAGAAGCTGCTGCTCTTTTGGAGATAACACCATAAGCAATTCAGTTGCAATACATTGGTCTGACATAGTTGCTTACCCTTTTAAGCTAGGTATCAGTGGGCTTAGAGCGTTCTAAACATTCGATCTAGTCGCTCTAAACTGCCCAACATGTGATTGAGATAACTTGATAATGAGTTATCTCTATTATTTAGAACGAATACTTCAAACAAAATATTCCAGAACTAGTCAATAATTTCGGACATTATTAAACAGCATCTAAAGTCTTATTCAGCTACCATCGCTTGCTCTTTCATCGCCGAGGAAACATTAAAACCTCACACGGTAATTAATTCTCCTCGCAGGACGGTGACTGCTTGTCCAGCAAGAAAGACGCGATCGCCCCCCGAATAGTTCACCTTCACTACACCACCACGGCTAGATGCTTGATAAGCTAAAAACTCATCTTTGTGCAGGCGATCACGCCAAAAGGGAGCAAGACAGCAATGGGCGGCTCCTGTAACTGGGTCTTCGTTAATGCCTAATCCTGGTGCAAAAAAGCGCGAGATGAAATCGTAATCTGAATCAGACTTGGCAAGGCTTGTAACTATAACATCAGAAATAGGTAAATTTTTTAATTGCTGGAAATTGGGCTGCATTTGCCGCACCAATTCTTCAGACTCTACTTCCACCAAATAGCCTAGGGAATTCTGCGAGACAGATTTGTAAGATACACCCAAGGCTTCGCTGAGTTCTGGCGGGGCGACTGTTGCTTGTGAGCGATTTGCAGGAAAATCCAGCTCAATCCATTCACCTTGCAGCTTGGCAATCAGTATTCCACTTTTAGTGTAGAAACGGGCAGCTTCATCAGATGATAGATGCCCCTCTGACCAAAGTACATGAGCACTAGCTAAGGTTGCGTGACCACAAAGCGGCACTTCCACCGTTGGCGTAAACCAACGCAGATTAAAGCCATCATCGTGTTTGACTAGAAAAGCAGTCTCAGATAAATTCATCTCCTGCGCCACGTTCTGCATCCAGCCATCATCTTGAGGTTCAGGCAAAACACATACAGCAGCAGGATTACCTGTGAAGTGTGTATTTGTGAAGGCATCAACCTGAGTAATAATTCGTCTCATAGGGGCACCCTGGAAGTTGAGGCAGCAAATTGGCGGCTTTGTATACTTATCATGAGTGCTTTAGAAATTTACACACGCAAAAGCAAATATTTACATACAGCCTTGCGGCTTAGTTGTTTGTATTGCCATGCCATCTTGCAACCTCCTGCATTAATGCATCGGCATACAATGCGATCGCATCGGCATACAATACGATTGCATCGACTTTTAGTCAAGCTTAAAAGTTAGTAATACATATTTTCCAGGTCTAGGTTCAATGTTAAGTACAAAAGAGAACTTGAGGATAAAAATTATCGGGGGCGTCTTAGCAGCTATTAACTTAGCGTTAATTTCTGGAGGATTAGTGAGTTGCGGTGTTAGAGAACAGCAGCCATTAGCTCCAATTGAGCGACAAAAACCAGAACAACAGCTTAACCAGAACGATAATGATGACGACGATGATGGCGATCGCAATGAACGCAACAATCGCAATGATGATGACAATGATGACGACGATAAAGACTAAATAACCTTTATTTTTTTGTTTGAGTTTCTATTTATGCTGATCCAAAACACCACTAATTCTTTCATCGATACCCTGCGTCACCGACGGCAACGACTAGCCAACCTCATTGATTTTCCAGCAATTATTTGGTCGGGAGGCAGCAGCCCGCGCAACTTTCCAGCAAATCGTTTTCCTTTGCGTGCTAGCAGTCATTTCCTCTATTTTGCGGGACTACCATTGTCAAATGTAGCCATTCGCTTAGAAGCGGGCAAGCTAGAACTATTCATGGATGATCCCCAGCCCAGCAGCGCCCTTTGGCATGGAGAAATGCCAACGCGTGACGAAATAGCCCAAAAGATGGGGGCAGATGGTGCTAGACCAATGGCAGAATTAGAATTGTGGCTAGAAGGTACAGCTACAATTGCCGTGCAGGAATCTGCTACTTGGACGCAGCAGTCGCAGCTATTAAATAGATGGGTTTTACCGCAAAGTCCTCCCCAAGGAATTGACTTGGAGTTAGCTAAGGCGATCACTTCTCTACGCCTCACCCACGATGATGCTGCTTTAGCTGAGTTGCGAAAAGCCGCTGCTGTTACTGTTGCAGCACACAAAGCCGGCATGGCAGCAACACCAAAAGCCAAACTAGAAGCAGAAGTTCGTGCAGCGATGGAAAGCGTCTTCATCGCTCAGAATATGACTACCTCCTACAACAGTATTGTCACTGTTCACGGCGAAGTTTTGCACAACGAGCATTATCACCACTCTCTGCAACCAGGTGACTTGCTACTTGCCGATGTTGGCGCTGAAACCGAGACAGGTTGGGCTGCTGATGTCACCCGTACTTGGCCTGTTTCTGGCAAGTTTTCATCTACCCAAAGAGAAATTTATAATGTTGTGTTGGCAGCTCACGATGCTTGTATTGCCAAGATATACCCCGGCGTGGAGTATGAGGATATTCATCTCTTGGCTGCCACAGTCATAGCCGAAGGTTTAATTGATTTAGGAATCTTACAAGGAAACGCTGAAGATTTGGTACAAATGGATGCCCACGCGCTGTTTTTCCCTCATGGTATCGGCCATCTACTGGGTTTAGATGTCCACGATATGGAAGATTTGGGCGATTTAGCAGGATATGAAGAAGGCCGTGAAAGGAGCGATCGCTTTGGCTTAGGCTACCTACGTTTAAATCGTCCCCTACGTCCGGGAATGTTAGTCACAATTGAGCCTGGTTATTATCAAGTACCAGCAATTTTAAATGATCCTAAACTGCGCTCAAAATATCAGAATGTAGTCAATTGGCAACGTTTATCTCAATTTGCCGACGTGCGCGGCATCCGCATCGAAGATGATGTTTTAGTTACTACAGAAGGGAGCGAAGTTTTAACAGCTGCATTACCGAATGATGCCAATACTATAGAAAATCTATCTAAAATCTAAAATCTAAAATTGGCGCGGTCAAAGGTGCGTACAGGACGACTCAAAAAGTTTATGAGTCTAAAAACTAATGATTAAGCATTTATTAAATGTTTGCTTAACTGTCTTAAGTGTCTTAACTGTCCTTGCATCTTTGCCATAATTATATGAAAATATCTGAGTGGAAAAAGCGCAGTAATTTTGCTGTTAAGCAACTGGGCTTCTAATCTATCTTTGCATTAAGTATTAAATAGTTAACAGTTTCAGTAAACAGTGAACAGTAAACAGTAAACAGTTGGGGATTTAAACCCGTCAGATAGTGCCTGCTACTAATCTACTTTGGGTTATTAGTTTTAAGTTAGAAGTTAGCGTCCCTTAGTGGTTTTCCTTAAACCCAATTATTTTGACTGATTACTGTTTACCGTTTACTGATAACTGTTAATTATGTGTATAAGGAAGTAAAAAAATGGATATTGATAACCTAGCTCAAATTTCCAAACGAGATTTGGAAATCATTCAACTACATCAGTTTCAACAACCCATCTTCTGTTGCAATGTCACTGCAATTGCCTATGCCTTTACCGCATTGGGGTATCTGACAACTGTTGATGAGATTTTTTATGCCACCCAACTGCCGATCGCATCGGTTTTAGATGATGGCATGACGTTAGCAGAAACCTATGACACCTGTCGAACTTACATTGAAAAAAAAGAATTACCGGTGTCCATTCGGGTGGAGCATTTTGATAAACCGAGTATGACGCTCGAAGCATTCATCCGTGAAGTTGAAGCCGCCGTTTGTGATGAAAATGATGTCCACATTCTTAACTTCAATACCCGTATTGCCCATGAAAATCCAAGTTTAGAAGGTGGTCACTTTTCTTTATTAGCAGACTATGACCCAGACACTCAAGAAATCACCATTGCAGATACAAATCCCAAACGGTATACCCGGTTTTGGAAGTGCCCAATTCAGCGTTTATATGCCGCTTGCGTCGATAAGGATTCTTCATCGAATCGCTCTCGTGGCATGATTGTGCTTCGCAGGCAGGAGAAAGCCAATCTAGCAGGTAACGGAGTAGTTCATCCAGCACAAATCGCCTTGAACACTCTCCATTCTGAAAACAGTTGAGCTTTCTCTACTATTAACTTTTGGATTTCTTGCTCTGCCAAAGTTTTTAGCTGATTATAAATAATAAAATATTCTGCACTCAATTCAGACTTATCAGTTAATGGTAGAGTTTTCGCAGGAAGTAAAAACTTATCTTCACCCCTTACTTCCATCCCGACAATCCGCAAATCTGCTTCAGGGTAATTCTCTGCTAATTGCTTAAATGAAATAGCGATCGCACGAGGGTCAACACCTTGGTTATGGTAGAGGTAGAGTGTATCGAAAATTGGCTTAATAAAATCACCAAACTCCCCGTCTGCAAACACCTCTTGGCGATTATTCGGTTTGCTGTATAGGTCAGGGTTTTCTCTATATGTTCATGCAACAATTAACCCAGATGGCGAAGTTAATTTACTTGTGGGCGAATCAATTAGCAAGTAATTAACTCCACAATATACTTCAATTTTATATTTACCAAAGCGTAGGCGTAGCCCGTACTTCTCTACGAGACCAAGGCGTAGCCTAGCTTCTTCGTAGGAGTACGACTTGGCTCAGTGACCATCGTAGACATTGCTCTTTTTCAACTCATTGCGGACTAATCAAGACAAACTCATCTAAAACTAAAGACACTACAATATTAGGCGAGTCCACATCCTCTACTTGAATCAGCCAGCGCTGACTTGCTTGGTTATCTGAGCGTGATTCTCGACTAAGAACTACGCCATATTTTCCAGCTACATAAGAAGGACTTAAAATCAATACTCTATCTCCTACTTGAATATCCTCTGAGTTTTGCAAGATGCCCCTGAAACTATAGGTTTTGATAAAGATGAAGCTTGCTGCTGTACTGCTAATTTTAAACAAAAATGAGCTGGTTAATAATCTTTTCTTAATCTACTTAAGTTAAAGACTTTTGCTGCAAGGGCTTCTGCGCCAAAGCACGAAGAATCGTTGGTGTTCTTCCAGCCCATGCATCCCTCGGTTTAGATAATTTATTTAGATAGGCTAAGAGCTAGCTATAATATATGAGTAATTTTTGTTGATATCCCGGTATAAGTCCCTGCAACTTGAGGCTTGTCATTACCCAAATTATTATCACAGTCCCAGAATGGTATCTACCGACATTACGCTTAGAACTTAAGTTCTAGGCTAATAGCAAAAGTCCACGTATGGACTGAAGTTTTTGCTGAGTTTACTTGAGCTATTAGCCTTGGAATTGATTCCAAGGCGGCATGTCATGGTAGCTCTATTAGGAGGGAGAAATTGGCAAAGCCAACGCAAATTCTGTTCCTCTATTCAACTCAGACTGACAAGTAATCTTGCCCCGATGTTTTTCTACTACAATTTGATAAGTAATTGCTAGACCCAAACCTGTACCAATACCTCTTGGTTTAGTTGTGAAAAACGATTCAAATATCTTGTTTTGATTCTCTGGTGTAATACCAAGACCATTATCTGCAATTCGCACCACCACCCAATCGTCGTTCCAGCGTTCTGTGGTGATGGTGATTTCGGGTAAAAATTGCGAATCGCCAGCAGACTTTTCCTCCATAGCATCGATCGCATTGCTCAACAAATTCATAAATACTTGGTAGAGTAAACCTGCATAGCCTGGAATCGCTGGAATATCCCCATATTTGCGAACAATGCTGATTCCTTTTTTCAAGCGATTGTTCAAAATTAGCAGTGTAGTATTGATACAAGCGTGTAGTTCTACCGGCTGGACTTCGCCCTCATTTAAACGCGAAAAATCTTTCAAGCTTCGGACAATCTCTCGCGTCCGGTCAGCGCCAACTGTCATTGAGTTAATGAGTTTTGGCAAATCAACTTCTAGAAACTCCAAATCAATTTCCTCAGCTAGAGTTTGCACAGCAGTGGGAGGCTGAGAAACTTCGGTTTTGTATGTTTGCAATAGTGCTAACAAGTCGTCAATATATATTTTTGCGTGTACGAGGTTCCCAGAAATAAAATTTACAGGATTATTAATTTCATGAGCGACGCCAGCAAGCATCCGTCCCAAACTGGACATTTTTTCACTTTGAATGAGTCGCGCTTGGGTTTCGGATTTTTGTTCTTCTAAAAGACGCTTTACTTGTTGAATTAGCTGGTTCAGAGAGCTAGCTAAAACGCCAATTTCATCTGTTGTGATTATAGGCGCTTGCAAATCAAAATTAGCTTCTTGGGTAACTCTTTGGGCAATATTTGTGACTGCATTAATAGGGCGAGCAATCATTTTACTGATATAAAAAGCCAGGATGGCAGCGATCGCCACTGACAACAGGATACTAATGATAATAATCCGAGCTTGCATTACCGCAGCCTGATTTTGGGCTGCATCAGCCTCTTCTTGGCGTTCTCGAACTGTTCTTGCAAGATCGGTTAATTCATGGGCAAAGTCATAAAACTTCAGTGCATCCTGACTTTGACTAAATTTCGAGATTAATTGCTGTGCTTTTGGCACTCCCTGCGGCTGTAAAATTAGTGGTGAAACTTGCTGATTCAGTACCCTGAGTTGTTGAAAATACACAGCTATTGTGCGATCGTGCTTGTTGAGTAGCGCTTGCAAATCCTTTTGCGAATTGATTTTACTAAATTCCAACGCCTGAGAAAGCAACGTTTCCGCTTCTACCAAATTATCCAGAGAATGAGAAGTTTTCTGCTGCAACACTTGCGGCTGCTGTAAAAAAGGCACTATTTCTTGCTGATGGATCTGTATTTCCAACAATTTACCTTGCAAATTACTTAACAAAGCCCCTTCTTCATCTGCGAGTATCATCTGTTGTCTGGCTCGTTGGAAATAGCGATCGCCAATTGCCAACCCTACTGTTGTTCCCAAAACTGCAATTCCCAAGGCAATAGTATACCCACAAACAATTTTTTGCCGAATACTAAGTTGATAGAACACTCGTTTAACCCAGTGAAAGTATCTTAATTTGAGTGTCGCAGTCATAGTAGGACTCGCAGTTCAACTTTTTCAGGAGGCAGGTTTTGATCAAAAACGAGAAATCCAGCCGAACGAGTTCAATAGTAAATTTTATACCAAGCGTGTTATCAGTTGATCAAAAATTGCTTGTGGCTACTCTGGTGAAAAACACTGAAGCTATTAAGATTAGAAGCATCTGCCCACTGAATACTCATTTATATTTGCTATCCATGCCTCTGTCGCGCATAGTAACGCTGGTTGTTGGTCTGATCCTCATTTTGGGGCTAAGTCTATGGCTGATTGATTCTCTCTCACGCCTCTACTGGCAGTTGTCCTATTCTCCACTGCTAGGCAATTTACTGCTGTTATTGCTGATTTTGCTCATAGGAGCCTTGGTTGCGGCTTTTGTGTATTATGTACTGGTGATTCAGGCTGGCGAAAAGCGATCGCGCCGCAACTCAAGACGAGTAACACCAGCGCAAATTCCCGCAGCCAAATCTGATGCGGCTTCTTCAACTCTTCAAGCTGTACGGCAACAAGTAGCGCAAATTCAAGATGAAGTAGCACGCCAAGCTTTATTAAGTCGATCACGGGAGATTGAAGTCAACTTAGCACGCGGTGAGATTCAAGTAGTGGTATTCGGTACGGGAAGTGCTGGCAAAACTTCCTTAGTCAATGCCGTTATGGGACGCATGGTAGGCCAAGTTGATGCACCAATGGGAACAACTCAAGCGGGAGAAACCTATTGTCTGCGGTTGAAGGGATTGGAACGCAAGATTTTAATTACGGATACGCCAGGGATTTTGGAAGCGGGGGTAGCGGGAACGGAACGGGAACAGCTAGCGCGGGAATTGGCAACGGAAGCAGATTTATTGTTATTTGTGGTGGATAATGACTTGCGACGATCAGAATATGAGCCGCTGCGGGGATTAGCGGAAATAGGTAAGCGATCGCTACTTGTGCTTAACAAAACGGACTTATACACAGATGAGGACAAAGAAGCTATCCTTGCTAGATTGCGTCAGCGGGTGCGGGGATTTATTGCCCCAAATGATGTAGTTGCGATCGCTGCTAATCCCCAATCTGCACAACTAGAAACTGGCGAAACCTTCCAACCAGAACCGGATATTGTCCCCATGCTGCGACGGATGGCGGCTATTTTACGCGCTGAGGGTGAAGATTTGGTTGCAGATAACATCCTGCTGCAATCTCTGCGGCTAGGAGACGAAGCGCGAAAACTCATTGATGGCCAGCGCCGCCGTCAAGCTGACAAAATTGTCGAGCGATTTCAGTGGATTGGTGCTGGTGTGGTATCAGTCACGCCTGTTCCTGTAGTAGATTTACTGGCTACTGCCGCCGTCAATGCTCAAATGGTTGTAGAAATTGGTAGAGTTTATGGCTGTGAGTTGAACATGGAACGGGGACGAGAATTAGCCCTTTCTTTAGCAAAAACCATTGCCAGTCTAGGGATAGTTAAGGGAGCAATTCAATTATTATCTACGGCTTTACAACTCAATGTTGCCACTTTTATTATTGGTAGAGCAATTCAAGGTGTAACGGCAGCTTATCTAACAAGAATTGCCGGGAAAAGTTTTATTGAATATTTTCGTCATGACCAAGATTGGGGCGATGGTGGGATGACAGAAGTAGTGCAACGACAGTTTCAAATTAATCGCAGAGATGAATTTATTAAAGCTTTTGTTCAGGAAGCGATCGCACGGGTAGTTAAGCCGTTAACAGATAGATCTGAGGTGATTGAACATGAAGAAGAAACCGAGAGTTAAGATATTATTATGTACATAGGTAAGAAGGTAAAAAGAAAACCGCTAAAAAATCATAGTTTTTGATATGACTCAAGCCTTAGCAAAACTAGTAACCTTTGATGAATTTATCCAATGGTATCCAGAGAATTCTGAGGTACATTACGAACTGCATGATGGGATAATTATTGAAATGCCAAAACCTACAGGTGAACACTCTGACATAGCTGGTTTTCTTATAGATGAATTTAACATAGCTATTAAAGAGTTGGGTAAACGTGGCGTTTGGAACATCCCTAAAGAATGTGTTGTGAAGCCTAATAGTGATAAATCTGGTTATGAACCAGACATTATTATTTTAAATCGTGAAAATATTCTTCAAGAGACTCGCTGGAAAACTGAATCAGTCATAGAGCACGGTAGCACTGTTAAATTAATTGTTGAAATTGCTAGTCAAAATTGGCGAGATGACTACTACAAAAAATACAGTGATTATGAGGAGATGGGCATAGCCGAGTATTGGATTGTTGACCACAGCGCAAAAGCAACTAAAAAACTTATTGGTAATCCTAAATTACCAACTATTTCAGTTTACCAACTAATTGAAGGGGAATATCAACTCACTCAATTCAGGGGAAATGAGCGCATTGTATCGCTAACATTCCCTAATTTTAATTTGACTGCTGAAGAGGTTTTTCAAGCTGGCTTGTAATCAAAAATAAAGTCTAATATTTTCGTAAGCGAGGCTCAACATCAGTTACAAAAACTCATCGAGCAATTTATCAAATCTCACAAGCCTGTCTCACTAGAGGTGAACATAGTAATGCTATTCTGATTACTGGAAAATATTGGTTTGCAATTTACTTATTATGTAAAAAAAGTTAAACATTGTGAGGTTACTTATGACTCAAACTCAAACAGCAACAAAAGTAGTAACCTTTGAGGAATTTATTCAATGGTATCCAGACAATTCCCCAGTACGTTACGAACTGCATAATGGAGTAATTATTGAGATGACGCCACCAGTCGGGAAACATGAAGAGATAAAAGGATTTTTGACTACTAAATTAGTCATTGAATACAGTGGATTAAACCTCCCTTACTTCATCCCGAACCAAGCAATAGTAAAACCTCCTGAAGGTGAATCAGGTTATTTACCAGATGTTTTAATCTTGAATCGTCCCTGTTTAACTTCAGAATCATTATGGACGAAATCTTCAACTATTACTCAAGGTAGTTCAATTCCTTTAGTGATTGAAGTTGTTAGCCAAAATTGGCGCGATGATTACTACAAAAAGCTTGCTGACTATGAGGAGATGGGGATTCCAGAATATTGGATTGTCGATTATGCCGCATTCGGTGCTAGAAAATTTATCGGCGATCCAAAAGTTCCTACTTTTTCACTTTATGAATTAATAGATGGAGAGTTTCAGGTTAGCCAATTTCGAGGTAATGACTGTATCGTATCTCCAACTTTCCCTGATTTGAAAATGACAGCTAACCAAATTTTTCAAGCAGGTGAAGTTATTGAAGATTAACTACTGACGCAGCTATAAAATGAGATGATAAGTATTTTTGCCTGTCTCTGGCAGTGTAATCAGCCGTCGATTAATCACATCGGGTTGTAATCCCAGTTCTTCAAGGGAAATTAAGCCCAGAAGCGAGTCTTCTCCTCCTGGTAACTCTGTGCAGGTGAATTCTCCGTGCCGTCCTCCTACTGTTAAACTTACTCGTTTAAAAAGTCTTGTTTTGCAAATTCCCGCAGCAGTTTTAACATCAATTTCACTGGCAAATGGTAAGCCTAACTGAGTAATAATATTCGCAGGTAGACAAAGACGAGTTGCTCCTGTATCAACTAAAACATTATTGAGAGTTATGGAGCGAATCTGTTCACTCTTAATAAATCCTCGTTCTGCTAAAATTTCATCAACTAAATTTGAGACAGTGATTGTAGTCGTGACAATTCCCATTTCTTGAGTAGATGTTATGGTCATGGTAAACTCCTGACTAATGGAGATTTGATAATGCGATCGCGCAGAGCACCTGCGGTAAGCGATCGCACCTTGTAATTCTAATCTTTACCCTAACCCACTCACTCGGATTGTACAGGCGATCGCCCAGATAAAATAATGAAACCCACAGAATCAAGTTTCATCTGAGGCTGACGAATTCCTTCTAAAATAGCTTCATTCAACCCACTCTCTAAATTCAATTCTTCAGCAACCGCATAATCCCAAGTTTGTCGGTTCAAACGCAGGCGTAATTGTTCGGCTCTGTTACCTAACTTCTTCTCAGCAACCTTAGCGCGTTGTTCGCACAAATCAATAAAATCAGGACGCTGGGAGAGCAATTCTAAAGATGTGCTACGCGCTTGATAGCAAAAATTTTGCCATTTACTAGCATCAACAAAATCATCAATAATTTTCAAGCGTCCCTTTGCTAAATTGTAATCCCAGTATTGACTACTGCTTCTATCTTTATAAGGAAGTTGCAGGATTTTCAAAAGATTTTCATCTTCAACAATGTACATTGGTTCATTGCGAGCATCAATAAAAATAGTTTCGACAATTGGTGGAAATAAAGCATCAGTACGTCGCTTCAAAATCTTAAATTTCGTATCATCTAGCTTTGACTTTGTTAAAATTTGCCTTGCAATTTCTAAATTTGCCTCGACTACATAATTGAATCGGAAACCAAACCACTCCATCCCTTCCCCAGAATCCCAAGATGTGTCAGTACGCCACATAGCAAAAGCTCTACCTCGGTCATCCCAATCTATATAGCTAAACAGCGCTTCTACCAATCCTTCTCCAATACGGAAGAGTTTGATATTAGAGTTCTGATTTGCCACGCGACGGTTATAAGTACCAAATTGCTCTGTATGATTAGCAAAACGACTTCTCAATTCATCCACTGGTAGCAAGGTACGTTTATTCGGTTGATAACGCCATGCTTCTGCTAAATTTGAGTTATCAACTGCCTGAAAATGCAAGGCGTCTTCAATCCAGCCTTCAATTGCTCGTTTAATTTCTAAATGACGAGCGTCATAATTATCTAATTCTTGAAAATATTGAGTAGCGTTTTCCTCTTGAGTATCAATTTCATCTAACGCATTTTGTTCGCTAATTTTTACTTGTTCTTCAGCGATTTCTTGTTGGATTTTTTCTATTATTTTTGATAGTCCAGTAGCACCTGATTGAAACATGGCTGCTTCTAATTCTGCCAATTTTGCATCAATATAAAACTGGAGACTAGCAATCGATTGATTGAAAATTCGCAACCCGTCTTTTAATAATCGATACCAAGCATCGTGGGGGCTATCGCTTATGTCTGCACCAACTAATACTGTAAACTCAACGTTTATAGTTCGACCAATTCGGTCAATTCTACCAATTCTTTGTTCTAAACGATTTGGCGACCAGGGAAGGTCAAAATGAATCATCCAATCAACAAATTGAAAGTTACGACCTTCTTCTCCAGAAGCATCACAAACGAGAATAAAGCAATTAGGGTTACTCTTAAACTGATTTAAGCTACTTTCAACTTGAGCGGGAGTTTGTTCTGATTTATGGCTAGCGATAGTTGCTGCACCAAAAGTATCAGATAAAGAGCGAATAATTTCTGCTCCAGTTTGCTCAAAACTAGTAAAGATGACAATTTTGGGCAAATAATCACCGGGAATAGGTCTTTGAATTCTCTGTTTTACCCGCTCGGACAATTGCTTAATATTACTGCGGAAAGATTGAAGTCCTAAAATTTCTGATAGGCGATAGAGGAGTATAATTTTTAGTAGCTCAATGCGATCGCCATCTTCCGAAGGCTGTTTAATAATCCCTAGCAACGATTCTAGAATTTTTTCTTCTTCTGGAAATTTCGCGGTTGTAGTCAAGGTACGGATATCATCTTCGCCAAACTCCCGAATCAAGCCAGTATGGCAAATACTGCTTAAACGGGCATTAATTAACTGTTCTAGAATACCTGACCAAGTACCAGAAGCTAAAAATAATAATCGGAAAATTCGTTGATACTGCTCTTGATTAGGAGCAGTGGTACGCCATTGTTCTATCAGTTCGTAAATATCAGGCGATCGCTCATCTAAATCATATTCTTCTTTGAGTGTAACATTGCGATCAAATATGACATCTTCCACAGAAGCCCTACGGTTACGAAGCATTCGACGATGAAGCCGATAGGTATCGCTGATGTGGGTGCGAATCTCTCGAACAATTTTATCTCGTTCAGTAGGAGGTGTTGCTGATGTTTGTAAACAATTTTGCAAATCTTGTATAAGATTTAACAAATATTGATCTTCTGCAAACAGATTTTGCAGTTGTTGAAGGTTAGTTTTTAAAACTGAAGGATTCGCGCCTTCCCTAAAAGAAAGGAGAACCTTACCAATTTCCTGGCGGCTTTCAACTCTAGCGCGAAAACCTGCTAAGTCTTCAAGTTTATAGGTTGTCGGGTCGAGCAGGTGCAGCATTGCCAAAAAATCTTGTTCGTGGTTGAGAACAGGCGTGGCGGATAATAAGAGTAAGCGATCGCTTCTATGAGCAAGATTTTTGTAAGTCTCAAAACGCTGGCGCACTGCTGCATCTTTAGAGGTTGCCATTGCCGCGATGTGGTGGGCTTCATCTAAAATTAAGAAGCCTACTTTGGCTTTCGGGTTGATTCTATGGACATCTTCAACCGGAAGCACTACCACCCGTTCGGGAAAATGGGACAGATAAAACTTATTTTCTAACTCAATCCGCCATTGTTGGAGCAAATGTTGCGGAACCAATACCACCGCACGTTTTTTTGGTTCATCGAGGAGGTATTGACGCAAAATCGCACCCGCTTCGATGGTTTTTCCTAGTCCCACCTCATCTGCTAGCAAATAGCGTTGAATTGGGTCTTCTAGGACGCGCCGCACAACTTCAACTTGGTGAGGATAAAGATTAATATTTGCCGAAATCAGTCCCGTCATTCCGCGACTAACAGCGCGTTGCTTAATTAAGCATTTGACAAAAGCCAATCTTCTATCGTGGAAATAGGGCGTTTCGTGACCCTTCATTGCTAAAGTTTCGATTGGGTCTACGATGGGTAGATTACAACGAACGTAAATTTCCTGCTCAACTGCGATCGCAGTTTTCTTATCAGGCAGGTCAATTTGATACTTTCTTCGATCTTCATCCCAATCGAAGACTCTGCCAATTATCCATGTGTCTTGAGTTCCCAAATTAATATAGCATCGAGTCTGAGCCTGAAGCCTGACTTTAAAGAGCGAATTTAAAGGTAAAGTTTTTTGTAGGCGTTGTCCTACTGAGCAGAAATACTCAATGATCGCATTATCATCAGATATTCCAGTAACTTTTCCTATCCCCAAATCGTTATTCTGGGACTGCACCAATGAACCAAGCTCAATCATAGATCCAGTCCTCTGAACACACTAATAAACATCATTACAGCAATAGCTACAGCCTTTCAGACTAGCTTGCTATGGAAATTTTGTAAATATATATAGATGATTAACTTACATCGCACTGAAAGTGGTAGCAAGCCCCTAGAAGCAGATAAGTATATTGGTTAATAGTACTTTTGATTATGATGATGATAATTTTGCTTCGGGTCAATAAAAAATCAACAAATAATATAGATATTTTCCACAGGCTCCAATCCCTAAACTCTAAAGGTTTACCGTTAAAACACTAACACTTATTGAAAGGCATTGCAGTTTTAGCTATTTGTTCTCCTAACAAATGCATTAATAGATTATCAACACTAAGAGATTTTTCAGTATTCCTTGCTTACTATCACCGATTGCTACAACCGTCTGAGGTTGTATAGAACAATAATTTTAGAATTTATTACTCAGCTACCAGCAACAGGTTTGGCATCTAGTACAATGTGATATGGCAAACCTACTTGTTTTTCTTGTCTAAATAACCTTTTAAACCGAAGCCACTTCCTAAACCACCTGCAAATATAATAAGTAACTTTAGTAACTCTTTATAAGTTTCTAAATCCTTATTTACTAAAAAAACAGTTAAAAATCCTAAAAATCCTAAAAAAATGACTATATTAATAAGAGTATATTTACGAGATGCTTGAGTATCAGCAAAAGCTCTTTCATCATCTTTCTCGACAATCTCAAGTATTTTTGAGATGTGAGATTCATTAATTTTTTCTTGAATTGGTGATATGAAAGATGTAGGCGATATCCGTTGCATTGAAAGAGTTGTCTGCACTATTCTCTTTAATTCTGGAGGTAAGGTTTCTAATTCATCAGGAGGATTTTGTAAATCTCCAGCTCGATCTGATTTTTTATTTTTATCATCTAAGCTTTCATTAGATTCAGAATTAGCACTAGACATTCTATCTGCTCCTTATCAGTCTAGCTGCTTTCAAAGCATAACTAATTTGTTCTATATCAGAATTATCTTCATCTATTAAAGACAACTTAGTTTGCAAAAACTGTACTAGCTTGCGTTCTAAAGTTTCTTGAACTATTTCTTCTACTTCATTTTCAATGAAAATAGAACAGGCATAGCAGACTAAATTTTCAAATGCCTTGTCGCTAATTTCTCCATTAGCGTGTAGATAAGAAAAGTAAGACAAAACACCTTTTAGCTTTTCTACATTCAAGGTAGTAAAGGTGGCTCTCTTGAATGATCCGCTTCCTTTTAACACTGAATTTGTTATTTTTGAAATTCCTCTACCTGCTGAAGACATAGTAACATTCTTTAACTCACAGAAGAATTTAGTGTATTACTATTAAAAGTACAATTATAATTATGTAAAATTTTGAACGTTGAAAATTAATTAATAAAACAATACTTATGTTTTAGTCAACTTTAAAATAAAACTATCACTACGAATATTATCACTAAGGTAGATTTTTGTCAATTCTTTGTCATGTGATTACTTAAATAATAACATTTATTAAAGCACGAATAGTTAATTTTGATATTTTTGTAAAGTTGCAGAAATTTTGTAATCGATAGCACAGGAAGTATCAATTGGTATAATGCATAAGTTAAAAACAGTGCCAAATATTGAAAAATTTTATACCTATGCCTAATTAATATTCAGCGTTTTAAAAATAATAAAATACTATTCTTGCTAAAGAAAAATACTTAAGAAACAAAGTTTGCATTCAAGGAGTCCATACTCTAGTACGTCACAGCGGAAATCAACATAGCATCTGACAAAATATCAAAAGCCCAAGATACAAGGTTTTTTGACATTTTGACATTTAAACTTAGAATTCCGCGTTTGGAAAGCATCTCGTAAGAGAAGCGACACCTAGTATTTTATTTCTAAGGTATTCCGGAAACACGGAGTAATGCTAGGAAAACTAATATAAAGGCTTACTAAGTAACCAGCTCATGAACCACCACATGATCGGTAAAGTATTACAAGGGCGTTATCAAATTGTTCAAAACCTAGGTGCAGGGGTATTTGGACAAACATATATTGCCATAGACATAGATTACCCAGGAAACCCTAAATGCGTTGTTAAACAGCTCAAGGTTAGCAGTTCCCATTCCAGCTATTTAGATACTCTGAGATTACGGTTTCTGACTGAAACTGAAACTCTCAAGCGTCTGGGAAGTCATCACCAAATTCCTGAATTCATCGCTTGCTTTGAAGAACACGAACGATTCTACTTAGTGCAAGAGTGTATTGAAGGACATGCGTTAACTGCGGAATTACCCATTAAGCAAGGGTGGGGAAGTTTGTGGGATGAGAGCGAAGTTATTAAATTTTTAAAAGATGTTTTAACTATTCTAGAATTTGTTCACTCTCAAGGTGTCATCCATTGCGATATCAAACCAGAAAACTTGGTCAGACGTGCTTGTGACGGAAAGTTAGTTTTAATTGATTTTGGCTCAATCCAGCCAATTGATTTTGGCATTGATGCAGAATTACCTATTTACAAGATTCCTGTTACCTCATTGGGTTACATACCGCCAGAGCAATTTATTGGTCAAACACAGCCAAACAGTGATATTTATGCTTTGGGTATGATTGCTATCCAGGCTTTAACGGGTATGGAACCGCTGCAATTAAAAATAGACCCCTATACTAATGAGATGGTCTGGCGTTCTCAAAACACACCAATCGGTGATTATCTAGCTGCTGTTCTCAGCCAAATGATTCGCTACGATTGGCAAAACCGTTTCCAATCTGTGGGTGAAGTACTACGGGTACTCAAGCACATGGAATGGGAAAAGCCACAACAAATAGTAGAAGTACCGTATCAACTTTCTTTAGAAGTAACTGTTGAGGATGATAATTCTCACCAATATCCCGTATCTGGGAAATCTTCACCGTTATTAACAGGAATGAAAGTCGGACTTGCAGCTAATTCTTTGTTGATGGGATTTAGTGTATATTCCTTAGTTAATAGCTCGCCAGCATATTCAGAAACAGAAACTTTATATAAAGCCACAGAAGAATATCAATCGGGGGATTTGCAAGAGGCGATCGCACTGGTAAAATCAATCTCATCTCAAAGTAATGTTTATCCAGAAGCTCAAGCCACAATCGAAGAATGGCAGCAGCAATGGCAACTAGCTGCACAGCAATACCAATTAGCTGAAACAGCCTCAAATGAAGGTAGATGGTCAGATGTACTTCGTGTTGCTCCTAAAGTTCCAGATATTTTATATTGGCAATCCAAAACAGATAAACTAGTGCAGCAAGCACACGCCAAAATTGAAGCTCAGACACAAGATTTATTAGCAAAAGCGTATGAAAGTGCTGGGGGAAGAGATTTTTCCACTGCATTAGCATATCTGCGTCAAATTCCTCAAGAAAGTTCTGCTGGCGCTTTAGTTCAAAAAAAGTTGGCTGAGTATCATGAGAAACGGCAGATTAGAGCAGCTTATTTTTTACATAGAGCCTATAAGCAAGCATCTATTAGTGATTTTAATGGTGCTGTGCAATTTTTAGGAAAGATTCCTAAAGATACTCCAGTTTATGCTCAAGCTCAAGTCAAATTAAATGAGTATACTCAAAAGCAACGCTTGTTAGCTAAGAGTGAAAAGATGGGATTAAGAACTGTATCTTCTACACAAAGAAAAAGTTCTTTAGTTTCTAACAATTCAGCTACTAGGATGGAAAAACTTCGGGTAGGAAGTAATCTGCAAGAAGTAAATATCCGGTAGTTGTAGAGACGTTGCATTGCAACGTCTCTACAGTGGTAATTATGGTGGATTGGTAGGATTAGGACTGGGTACAGTTGGTACGATCGCAGGCTGTGATTTATCGGCTTGTTGTTGACTTTGGGTTTTATTGCGAGCGTCTATTGCTTGTTGGTAATCAGGCTTGTATTTAATTGCTTGGTCATAAGATGCGATCGCATCTTGATATCGGTTTAAAATAAATAAGGCATTGCCTCTACTATACCAGCTTTCGTAATGGTCTGGTTTATAACGAACTGCCCGATTATAAGATGCGATCGCATCTTCGTATTTCTGTAAATTGTATTGTGAATTCCCCAGATTGTACCAAAGTTGATAATCGTTTCGTTTGATTGCTGCTGCTTTATTATAAGCTTCCACTGCTGCTTGATAGCGTTGGGTTTGATGTAGCGACCAACCAATATTATACCACGCTTGATAATTTCTCGGATTGTATTTAATTACTTGATTAAACGATTCAATTGCTTCTGGATAACGTTGCAAGTTTAATAGTATATTACCTCGCGACAGCCAAGCTTGATAATAATTTGGTTTGTATTGCACTGCTTTATCATAAGCCGTAAAAGCATCTTGATAACGCTGTAAATTAACTAGGGAATTCCCAAGATTATACCAGGCTTGATCGTAGTCTGGTTTTAATTCCACGACTTTATCATAGGCAGCGATCGCATCTTTATATCGCTTTAAATTTTGCAAAGCTAATCCTTTTTTGTACCAAGCTTCGTAATCATCTGGATTCAGCTCAATCGCTTGATCATAAGATTTAATTGCTTCGTCATATTGGTTTAAATTACTTAAAGCTTCACCTTTAGCATTCCAAATTTCTGAGTTGTCATCTTTAAGTTGTATTGCTCTATCAAAAGAGGCGATCGCTTCTTGATATCGCTGTAACATACCCAATACATAGCCTCGCCCTATCCAAGCTTCTAAATAATCAGGCTGAATTTGAATCGCTTTATCGTATGCTGCTAGAGCTTCTTTGTATTGTTTTAATTTATAAAGCGTTTTACCTTGACCATTCCATCCTTGAGCATAATCTGGTCTGACATTAACTGCTTTTTCATATACTGTTAGCGCGTCTTGATAGCGTTGCAAATCAAAAAGCGTATTGCCTTGATTAGATAATGCTATAGCGTTGTTTGAATTGATATGATTAAAAATAAAGATTGATGCTATACCGCTGACGCCGATTAAACATATTGATAATAAAAACTTCGCCAATACACCTTTTTGAGGTTTATAGTTTTTGATATTTTTTGCTGGAGAGATAGGGGTCAATGCTATTGTCCCTAGAGGTGGTTGTGCTAACTCTTTCAGCGCTTGTAATGCCACTTTTGCTGAAGGGTAGCGTTGTCGAAAATCGTAGCACACCATTTTATCTAAAAATTGAGCAAATTCTGGTGTGACTGTGGTCTGATTGTGCCAGATAAATTCATTAGTATCAGGATCTTTTGCTATTTCTTCGGGAGCTAATCCTGTGAGAGCTTGAATAGCAATTATCCCCACAGCATAGATATCACTGCTAAATTTTGGCGAACCCTGAGCTTGTTCTCCAGGAATATATCCAGGAGTACCTATAGCAACAGTAGATTTGGGTTGTCCTTGGGGAGTAATTACTTGGGTAGTAATTTGTTTAACTGCACCAAAATCAATTAAAATCAATTTGCCATCTAACTGGCGTCTAAGAATATTTCGCGGATTAACATCGCGGTGAATTACGTTTTGTTGATGAACAAATTCTAAGATTGTCAAAATCTCTTGTAAAAATGAAATTACCTCGTCTGAATTTAGACTTTTTCCTGGCGTTAATTCTTGACTTAAATCATGGCCTTCAATGAATTCTTGAACGAGGTAAAATTCTGCATCTTCCTCAAAGTAAGCTAAAAGTTGGGGAATGCGATCGTGAATACCTAATCTGTATAAAACTTGCGCTTCTGTATCAAATAAACGCCTAGCTGTCTCCAAAGTCACTGGATCACTTGCTTGAGGCTTGAGTTTCTTCACAACACATTGAGGTGAACCAGGCAATTGAGTATCATAAGCGACAAAAGTTTCACCAAAACCCCCACCTCCCAAGTGACTAATAATTTGGTATCTTCCAACAAGTGTGTTTCCCAGCATCTCGTTTGCCTAGTTAAGTGCGATGCGATCTGATTCCGATCTTGCCACACGTTAGGCAGAAGAGGAGGAAGGAAGAGGGGGGAGCGAATATATTAGTGAAAGATTGTCATAAAGGCACTTATTTCGCCGCGCTACTTATATCAAATGCTGATAAATAGTTGAGTGAGGCGATCGCACCCAACTTCCCAAATCTTCAACTGTGCGTAGGCTGTAACCACCGCAAGCATCGCCCCCTAACTTAATCACAGTGTCGCCACAAGTTCCTTTAAGCGATCGTGTCCATCTCGGAATACTGGCCAACCATCTCCCACCAGCACCGCTTCCACCTGACTTAGTTGGGCCAACCTGCGAACAGAAGCAACTGCCTCTTCTCGATTCAGCAACTTGTCATCTGGCAAAATCGTTAAGCTACCTGCTTTGCGTGCTCGCACTAAATCCCCCGTAATCAAGGTTGTTTCCTCCAGCAGTAGAGCTAGTTCACCGGGAGTTTTAGAACCTTGGAGTTCAATTACCTGGAGTCCTGGTACTAATTCTTCACCATCAGAGAGCCAGCGATCGCAAAATACAGGGAAACAATCTTTTTCTCCCACAGGGCCAGCTATCTTAGCATAAGTTTGATCGGCAATTTCTTTAGCTGCTCTGACATGCTCGGAGTTAGTTAGTACAATCCAAACCACACCACCGAGGGATTTCAGGTGGTTCCAATCATGGTTTGATAGGGCTACTGGATCAATCAAGATGTTGCCATCGGGACGAATCCAGGCAATGCCATTGAAATCAATATTTCTTGCCGGATTGAAATTAGACCAGCCATAGAGATCGGGACGGTGCAGAGATTTCATGATGATTTGGGATTAGTACTTTCATAGTTGACTATTAATCTCAATAATTCAGTATATAGACTAACGGTTACATTCCGTCTAAATCTGGAATTTGAGTATACTACGATAAATCTATCGATATTAGAGTTATTATCAAAATTACGTAAATTCTCAGATAACACTGACTTAAACTACAGTCAAACCTGTAACCGTCTTAACCTCACTCTCTTCTCTTTGTGCCTTTGCGCCTCTGCGCCTCTGCATGAAACATCATCCCAATTTATCCAACATGAAACACCCATAAACACATATCTTCTACAACTGACAAGGAGAAACTATGGCAACTTACAACAACATTTTGCAAGCAATTGGCAGAACTCCATTAGTCAGACTTAACAAAATTACCGAAGACATACACTCAACTATTTACGCCAAAGTAGAATATCTCAATCCTGGCGGGAGTACCAAAGACAGAATTGCCCTAACCATGATTGAAGCCGCAGAAAAAACAGGTCAACTGCAACCAGGTGGCACAATTATTGAAGCTACCGCAGGCAACACAGGTGTAGGACTCGCATTAATTGCAGCCGTCAAAAAATATCGCTGCATTTTTGTAATGCCTGATAAAATGAGCCAAGATAAAATCAACCTGCTCAAAGCTTATGGTGCAGAAGTAGTTGTTACCCCTACATCTGTAGCGCCTGACTCACCAGAAAGTTATAACGGTGTAGCAGAAAGACTTGCCAAAGAAATACCAGGAGCTTATAGACCAAATCAATTTGAAAATCCGCATAATCCTTTAGCCCATTATTTAACAACAGGCCCAGAAATCTGGTCAGATAGTAATGGTGAAATTGATGTTTTTGTTGCAGGTATGGGAACAGGCGGCACAATTTCAGGAGTTGCCAAATATCTCAAAGAGCAAAATCCAAATATAGTAATTGTTGGTGCAGATCCAGAAGGTTCAATTCTTTCTGGTGACGCTCCAAAATCTTACAAAGTTGAGGGGATTGGTGAAGACTTTATTCCTAAAACTTTTAATCGGCAAATAGTCGATGAAATGGTTCGGGTTAGTGATAAAGAGTCTTTTAATATGGCTCGTCGTCTTGCACGAGAAGAAGGCTTATTAGTGGGAGGTTCCTGTGGTACAGCAGTAGCCGCCGCCTTAAAATATGCAGCCCGATTATCTCAGCCCAAGTATATTGTAGTGTTATTACCAGATACAGGAAGAAACTACATTAATAAAATCTACTCCGATGTTTGGATGCAGGAAAATGGTTTTTGGGAAGGAAAAACAGTAAGAGCCATAAAGATTGGCGAAATTTTGGCTCAGAAAACTGATTTTCCCTCTATTGTTGCTGTTAGTCCCCGTGACACTTTGACCAAAGCCACAAGTTATCTGCAAAAGCTGAATATATCCCAGTTACCTGTAATTGATAACAACCACGTAGTCGGAAGTCTCAATGAAGCTTCTTTGATGAAATTCCTCCATGATGGTATCAATTTTTCTAATCAGGAAGTTTCCGCAGTTATGGGTAAACCGCTACCAATTCTTGATGAAGAAGTCGAGGTTTCCGAAGCTTATCGAGTGCTTTTGTCGGGAACAACAGCGATTATTATTACACGGTATAGTGTCCCAATTGGATTAATTACTAGAGCCGATTTAATTAGATATTGGATTATTCAAACCCAAGAAGAAGTAAGAGAAAACAATGGAATTTGAAACTAGAGCAATTCATGAAGGGCAGCAACCAGATCCCCAGACAGGTGCAGTAATTGTTCCCATTTATTTAACTTCTACATACCAGCAAGATGCCATAGGCCAGCATAAAGGATATGAATATTCTCGCACTGGAAACCCTACTCGCACAGCTTTAGAAGAGGCTTTAGCCTCAATTGAAAATGGTAAATTTGGCTTAGCATTTGCTTCTGGTTTAGCTGCTACCACAACTGTATTAAGTCTACTGAAAAGTGGCGACCATATTGTGGCTGGTGATGACTTATATGGTGGTACTTATCGTTTACTAGAGCGGGTTGTGAAAAACTGGGGAGTGAATACTACTTATGTAGATATTGATCACATTGCTGATTTTGAAACTGCTATTCAGCCAAATACCAAGTTGATTTGGATTGAAACTCCCACCAACCCACTATTAAAAATTATCGACATTGCAGCACTGACAAATATTGCCCGTAAACACAATATCATTTTAGTAGTTGATAATACCTTTGCTAGCCCTTACTTTCAAAGACCGTTAGATTTAGGCGCTGATATTGTAGTTCACAGTACGACTAAATATCTTGGCGGACACAGCGATATTATTGGTGGTGCAGTTGTCACCTCTAACGAGCAACTATACACTGAACTAAAGTTTTATCAAAACGCGATCGGAGCAATTCCCAGTCCCTTCGATAGCTGGTTAGTACTGCGAGGTATTAAAACTTTAGCTATAAGAATGCGCGAACATGAAAAAAATGCTTTATTTCTAGCTAAATTTTTAGAAAAGCATCCAAAAGTTGAAAGAATTTATTATCCAGGTTTGCCCAGTCATGAACAACATCAACTAGCACAAGAGCAAATGTCTGGCTTTGGGGGGATGATAAGTTTGGAATTAAAAGGTGGTTTTGCTGAGGTGGAAAGATTCGCTTCCCGACTCAAGTTATTTTTGCTGGCTGAAAGTTTAGGAGGGGTAGAATCGCTGCTTTGCTATCCGGCAAAAATGACCCACGGTTCTCTACCAGAAGCGGAAAGGCTCAAACGTGGAATTAAGGATAATTTAGTCCGTCTTTCAGTGGGAATTGAGAATTCGCTCGATTTACAAACTGATTTAGAAAATGCTCTATCTTCAAGTTAATAGAAGTTCATAAATTATTATGTCTAGCAATCCTTTGTTAAAAAAATAAGACATAATTCCTGAGTAAGAAATAAGCCTAAATTTTGCTCCCCAAGTTAAAAGCTTACCATCTGAAAAAATCCCTACTTCATTAGGGGAGTTTGTAAGCCTTAATGTGTAAGAATTTCCGCTAAAAAGGGACTAAGTTTATGTGAGATTAGTTCTAATTTCCGGTAAATATATCGGGATAGTAGGCTTATAAATCTGGGATAAAAAATACTATTGACTCCTTAAAAAGATAGGACTAGTGTTGTAAGTAGTCCTTCCAAGGACACTCTTTATGCATCAAAAAATCAGGAGGTATTTCCTATGATGATGATGATGACCGAATCCATGACTACCGAAATGCAAACTTGCATGAATGCTTGCATGGAATGTCACAAAATGTGCATGGAAACTATGGCTTACTGCATGAGTAAAGGCGGTAAGTATATGGACATGAGCATGATGAGCATGATGCGCGATTGTTCAGAAATGTGCATGATGTGTATGAACATGATGATGGGTGGTTCTGAGTTCATGGGACGCACTTGTATGCTTTGTGCAGAAATGTGCGATCGCTGTGCAATGGTTTGTGAAAAAATGAGCGATGACCCCAAGATGATGGAATGCGCCGCCGCTTGCCGTAAGTGTGCAGAATCTTGCAAATCTATGCAAATGATGCCTGCTTAATTCCACTACTACCCAGCAGAAGTTTCTCTGCAACCTAATATTCAAGCGCTCAGGCTCATCGGGTCTGGGCGCTTGAAGTTTATAGCCATTGGTTCCAAGCCAAAGCGCTAAGAAAAAATTCTAATTCATACTCAAATTTAGCAAGAGTGCGATCGCTTTTAGTTTTTCGCTCAATTTTTGCACAAGTGACATCTACAGAAGTGCATAACTTGCACTGACACAAAGCAGGCATCTATGAAATACTAATCCTGCTGATGTCTTATGGCTAAAGACAGATGAAACACCTAAAATCCCGTTCCCAAGACCTGCGGAGTTTGTTTGAAAACAATATCACAATTGAATATGTGGCAGAACCCTTGAAAGCTGTGCCAGATGATGCTGAAGTGTCAGAAGTGCTGTATTGGATGCGCGTACAGGATTTTGATGTTATTGGTCTGGAGACGGGAGATACTATTAGTGGCTATGTTGAACGCTCCAGTTTAATGCAAGCCAAATCTGGCAAGTGTAGAGATTATCAACGGGTGTTTCATCCCAAAGAACTCATTGCTATTTCCACTCCATTAATGAAATTGCTACCCATCCTACAACAAACTCCTCGATTGTTTGTCTTGGATTGTAATCAGGTGAGTGGGATTGTTACCTGTGGCGACTTGCAAAAAGCACCCGCGCGGATGCTGCTGTTTGGCTTAGTAACCTTGCTAGAGATGAATTTGCTGCGGCTAGTGCGGCTTTATTATCCCCAAGATTCTTGGCAGCAAGTCCTGAAACCTGAGCGGTTAAGAGTAGCCCAACGCCTATGGCAAGAGAGTCAGGAAAGAAACGAAGCAACAGATTTGTTAGATTACTTACAATTTTGCGATAAGAGAGAGTTGGTTTTAAATCAACCAGAACTTCTCCAGCAACTTGGGTTGAAGTCTAAGAGGTTTGGCGAACGCTTTCTCAAATCTGCCGAACAGTTGCGAAACCGATTGGCTCATGCTCAAAGTTTAGTTAGTGGTTCTTCTTGGATAGAGTTGATTTCCTTAGCAGAGGCAATGGAAACACTGTTAATCCGCTGTGAAGAAATTGAGTGAATGGTTGGTGACTGCAACTATTGATGCTTCTATAACCAAGTTACCAAGTTCGCTGCTGTAAAAATCAAATTGAATAAATATTCTGGCATAACTAGCTTTTTGAATAATGTATAGATAAAAGCTGGAAAATTATTCTGTTTAATCTCTTTTTTTAGTTGACATAATTTTCAAAGTTAGAATTTTTGAATTTTCCTACATGTATTCTACTTGTACTACTGCTTGAAGTTTTGAACATGAGTTAAATTATCTAACTAATCAAAGTAATATATTTTCTTCAACTAAAGAATGAATCTGATGTAAGTCAAAAGCTAGAAATTTAGTATATTTGTTTCTAACTTTAGGAGAGTTTAATCTCTAGAAAATATGTATAGAACTAAAAGCATAGGTATTACACATCTATCTGTTTTCCAAGCGTGTGTGTAACACCTGTGTTGTGAAATTGAGGAAACGATTATGTCAGATCAAGTCATCAAATCAGACTTACTTGTGGAGTTATCCGCAGACGAACAGCAGGTTGTAGCTGGAGGAAAATATTACGGCGGTTTTTATGGCGGTCGTGGATTCTATGGCGGTCGTGGATTCTATGGTCGTGGATTCTATGGCGGTCGTGGATTCTATGGCGGTCGTGGATTCTATGGCGGTCGTGGTTTTTACTAAGTTAATACAGTTCGCAAACTAGTAGCCTTGTAGTTCAAAGTCTAAAATTAGCAAGGCAACGAGAAGACTGATATAACTCGCTCAAGCTAAATTAGTCTTGGGCAAGTTTATCAGTCTTCTATGTTCTCTTAAAGCATCAAATGAAAGGTCTGTAGACAATAAAGTAAACCGCTACTGATAGCACTTATTTTTCTGCATTACTTTACTTCAAATACAAATAGTTTTGACTAACTGACAAGCAGCTATCTTACAGTTTAACTAAAGACGATCGCAGTAATTTTATATCCATCAAGTTATTTCTCAAGATGGAAATGCTATTTATAGTAATCCTATTCTATTTGTGAAAGTTGCAAGACTTCAAAAACTCAGTTTTTTTAGTTTCAATGAACCATTTTATCGAAAAATTACATTAAATTTAAATTTACAGGCTTATATAAAGCTCTTTACTAGTAAATACTTGAGCAAGCTATCACCAGTAAGAGTTTGTAAACAAGCGTAAAATATTTAAACAATAAAAATACGATTGCTCATTATATTCAAGAAAATATTTCATTCAACTTAAGATAGTATTCGGCATCAACCAAAAGCTAGAGATTTAGCATATTTGTTTCTAACTTTAGGAGAGTTTAATCTCTAGGAAATATGTCTAGAACTAAAAGCGTAGGTATTGCACACCTCAACTAAATTAGTTGTACAGATGTGTGTAACATCTATGTACTGAATTGAGGTCAATAATTATGTCAGATCAAGTCATCAAATCCGATTTGCTTGTAGACTTACCCACAGAAGAACAGCAGCTTCTATCTGGAGGTCGCTGGGGCGGCTGGCGCGGTGGCTGGCGCGGCGGCTGGCGCGGACGCCGTTGGGGTGGCGGCTGGCGCGGACGCCGTTGGGGCCGCCGCGGCTGGTGGTAAGACACCAAAGCCTACAGATTAGCTAGTCTTGTAGTTTCAATGTTGTAATTAGCGGGGGAGGAGATGACTTGCATAACTCGCTTAATACAAATCAAGTTTTGAGAGAGTTTGTACAGTCTTCTTTGTTTTCTCAAGACGTTTAATAAACTAACGACTGAGAAACAAGAAAGGAAACCTATATAATTAGTGCCTACCTTTCTACTTCGCCCGCATTAATGAGAAAATGACTTTAGTTAATTGAAAAATAAATTTTCTACGTCAGACTTTAAAAGTGTAAACATACTATAGAATCATTCTTGAAATGCGTAACCCCCAAAGCTTCAAGCATGGGGATTAATGATGAAAAATTATGCCTATAGTTTTTCCGAGTTTATTACTGCTAATCGCTCCCAAATCCAATCTTGTAAAATCGGATTTACCAACTCAGGAGCTTCATCTTGGGGGCAATGCCCCACTCCTTCTAGGGGAATAAACTTGAGTACTTGCGGAAAATTGGCTAATTCTCTCCCTAACTCAACTGGTTCCCAAGGGTCAGCTGTTCCCCACAAGAGAATCGCGGGACAAGATAGCTGTGGTAAAAGGTCTTCTGGTAATGGCCCTGTAGAATAACCAGTAAAAGCAAGAAACACAGCCACAGCACCGGGATCACTTGCTGGTGACATGAGAATATCTACCAACTCATCTGTTACTACTTCAGCATTAGCATAGGCTTTTAGTAGAATCTTCCGTACTGTTTTCGGTTTAGCAACTTGATTGAAAAAGAACTTGCCAAGTGGTTTGATAGATAACAGACGTTGCAACAAAGGTGCTCCAACACGACGATACCAAGGTAGAGTTGCTCGTTTGCGATCGTGTAATAGCCGTAGAGAACAGTTGAGCAAAGCAATTCCTAAAGCAATATCAGGATTGGTTACTGCGGCTTGCATGACTACAATACAGCCAATAGAGTTTCCCACTAAAAAAGCTGGCTCACCCACGACTTCGCGGCAAAAATCTGCTACTTGCTGTCCCCAAGTTTCCAGTGTGTAGGTAATTTCTTCACCCGGTTGAGGTTTAGCTGAAGCACCAAAACCAATCAAATCAATAGAATAAACACGGCAGTTTTCTGCTAATACAGGTATATTTTTCCGCCAATGCCACCAACAAGCACCAAAGCCATGCACCAGAACAACAGCTGGCCCAGTAGTTCCTTGGGTTTGATAGCAGATAGGGAAATCTTGCCAAATCCAGGTGTTTGTGGAAGCAAGTGTCGTTTTTGAACTAGAGGTTGTCATGAGGAATTTGATGAATACAATGTTATGAATAAGAGGCTTAGACTTGAGTGACTTGCTTTAAGTATCACTATTTTTATTTTGATGAAATTTTTTAAAACTTTAAAATCATAAGTAGTGCACTCTCTGGATCTTATTAGACATGCTCCCCGATAGTATCTAGGCGGTTAGCACCAGCATCAGCTAACAGTTTAATCCACTATGGATTTTCATCCATTCTCTGAGATGATGTCAATATTAGGAATCACAATTCCTGTAATCTGAACCAGATTTATGCCATGTTGGCACAAATTTATAATCTTGTGATGTCATTCATAGGCTTAAATATTGCTGCTAATGATAATACTTCATATATGGTAATTTTATTTATTATTATGTAGCAATAACTGCCTATATCAGTTCTAAAAAAGCAGTCTAAATACTATTTTTGACACATCCTTATACGTAGAAGTTACAATAAAGACCTAGGCTCGGAAAGTGGTTGCCAGATTCGTTTTTGCAGCCATTAGCTGATTGTGGACACTTGTCAAAGCCGCAGTATCTTAAAGCTCAAAATATTCAAAGATACTCAACAAACATTAAATAAGTGAATTAATAATAGCAAGTTTGTGATTGTTGGAGATTGGCAATACAGTATTATTACGGCAATTCATGAAAAATATTGTAAAGGCGACATAAATAAATATTTACAGTTGGGCAAACCGATGCTGTCAGTAACTTACCTATGAGAATGAAATCTCAATTTGTAACCAGTTTTGTGTAATACAGCGAATTATAGATATAGGTTTATTAACGCTACAAATTGATGCTCATGCGATTTGTCAATAACAACTGGTTTAATTAAATAAAAATAACTAGCGACGTTGCGATCAAAGACAATTACCCAACCGCATCATCAAAAATATGATGAATTTGTACCAGTAGTAGATTCAGTAGTTTCACAATTTACGGTAGCCAAATTGATTTATAAAATTATTATATCAAGCATCGGCAAAGGGATGGTTTGCATCTGGAAACTGACGCTAAATTTGACAATAAGCTAAAACACATCTAAATTACACAATTACTCATGGGGCTGTCTTTTGTCATTGGTCATTTGTCTCTAAATTACAAATGACTAATGACAGTTTCAACCAAAGAATGTGCAACTTGGACGCACATTAGCTTATTTTGTTTGTCCCTAGTTCCTTCGAGCCAGAGAAGATGACTATACTAGAAGCAATTGGTACTCCTGTTGGGGGCTACGCACCAGATTTTGAATTGCCAGGAATTGACAATCAAGTACATCATCTCAGCCGTTATCTCAACAAGTTCCGTGCAATTGGCGTTGTTTTCATGTGCAACCACTGTCCTTATGTACAGTTGTATCTAGACAGCCTAAAAAATATTCAAGCGGAATTTGCTCAAAGTGGTTTCACACTAATTGGCATGAATGGTAGTGATGGTAATCATGACCCTAGAGAAAGCTTTGAAAATATGAAAGCTTTTGCCGAGCGTTATCAATTGAATTTCCCTTACCTGTGGGATTCAACTCAAGATGTGACTCGCAGCTTTGGTGCTACAAAAACACCAATGGCATTCTTAATAGATAGTGATGGTATAGTTCGCTACAAAGGTCAAATTGCCGCTCATCGTCAAAATGCTTCAGCTCAGGCAGAGGATTATCTGAGAACCGCGATCGCCTCTCTGTTTCAAGGTCAAGAAATACATCTACCACAGACAGAACCTAATGGTTCTGTATTGATCTGGCGTAACTAGACATAGATAGTCCCTGTAACTGCTATCTTAAATTGGAGGCAATTGCAACTTTTTTGATAAAGCGTAACTTCATGGGAACGAATTACCGACGGGTTTTACTCAAACTGAGCGGTGAAGCCTTAATGGGCAACATGGGCTATGGCATTGATCCAGAAGTGGTGAAAGAAATAGCCCAAGAAGTGGAAGAGGTGGTAGCCACTGGCGTTCAGATCGCCATCGTCGTTGGCGGCGGCAATATTTTTCGTGGCGTCAAAGCGGCGTCGGCGGGGATGGACAGGGCAACCGCTGACTACATTGGGATGATTGCCACGGTAATGAATGCCATGACGCTGCAAGATTCGCTGGAACGAATAGGAGTACAGACGCGGGTACAAACCGCGATCGCTATGCAAGAATTAGCGGAACCGTACATACGTCGTCGTGCCATCCGTCATCTTGAAAAAGGACGGGTGGTAATTTTTGGTGCTGGATCTGGAAATCCCTTCTTTACTACAGACACCACTGCTGCCTTAAGAGCAGCAGAAATTGATGCCGAAGTGATTTTTAAAGCCACCAAGGTGGACGGTGTGTACGATGCTGACCCCCATATTCATCCTGATGCCAAACGTTTTACCAGCCTCACCTACGCGCACGTTTTGGCTAAAGATTTGCGGGTAATGGATAGTACTGCGATTGCCTTATGTAAAGAAAATAATATCCCAATTCTTGTATTTGACTTAACGGTGCGAGGTAATATCCACCGTGCAGTCATGGGAGAATCCATCGGCACTCTTGTGGGAGGTTCTTGTGAAATTAGCTGAAGCTGAAAGTACGATGCAAAAGACCGTTGAGGCAACTCAGCGAGCTTTTAATACAATTCGCACTGGTCGCGCCAATGCGAGTCTACTAGATAAAGTATTGGTGGACTACTACGGTTCGCCTACACCCCTGAAGTCACTGGCAAATATTAGCACGCCAGATGCCACGACAATCTTGATTCAGCCCTATGATCGCAGCAGCTTGAATCTGGTCGAAAAGGCTATTTCTCTTTCGGATGTGGGATTAACCCCTAGCAATGACGGTTCTGTAATTCGGCTGAATATTCCGCCCTTAACCAGCGATCGCCGTAAAGAATTTGTCAAAATGGCTGCTAAGTATGCTGAAGAGGGTCGTGTTGCTATTCGCAACATCCGTCGTGATGCTATAGACGCCATTCGCAAACAGGAAAAAAATGCTGAAATTCCTGAAGATGAAGCACGAGACTTGCAGGACAAACTGCAAAAACTAACAAACAAGTACACCGCCAGAATAGACGAATTGCTGGCAGAAAAAGAAAAAGACATTACAACAGTCTAAAATGTGTAGATTTCTATACAAAGGATAGTAGAAGTTATGAGGGCTGAAATACTACATATTTCAGCCCTCATGCTTTCTGAAGATATTTACTAAAAATTTATAAAAGTCGCAAACATTTACTTAAAAATTTGTAAACAGTCGAAGTAAGGAATTGTATTGTGGTAGCGATCGCATAAGATAAATGATGGAAATGAAATTAACGAATATATTGAAATTCAGCTCAATAAAAAGCAAATTTGCAGCAAAAAAGCCTAAATAATCCAGTTAAATTAAATCTCATTTAATTAAAGCAGAGGTTTTACATCCAAATATTTACTATAAAAATAGCTAAATATTTAACCAAGTAAAACAGAATGCTATAGAATTTTCAGCAGTAAATTTTAAAATCAGTTAAAGTCTGGTCAGGATACATCTTTGTAGAGTACAGAGATACACTGGAAGATCAACTCATTCAGGAGCAAAAATTCAGCCCTATGTACGACTGCATCATCATCGGTGCTGGGCCCTCTGGTGGAACAGCTGCATATCATTTAGCCAAACAGGGTCGTTCAGTATTAGTTTTAGAAAAAGAATCCCTACCAAGATACAAACCTTGTGGTGGTGGTGTATCGCCAGCGATCGCCCAATGGTTTGACTTTGACTTTAGTCCAGCGATTTCTTTGAAAGCAGACTCCCTGCGCTTTACCTGGAAATTGGGCGACCCCGTAGAAGCGAAAATCGCCACTAAAGAACCAGTTTGGATGGTGCGACGAGATGTTTTTGACCATTTCCTAGTGCAGCAAGCGCAGAAGCAAGGGGCCCAATTACAAGATAATACGGAAGTCACTGGCATTGAGTTTAAAAGCGATTATTGGCAAGTTAATACAGCCAATGGCCCGGTTACAGGACGCTACTTAATTGCTGCTGATGGAGCCAAGGGGCCAATGGCAAAATGGCTAGGCTTCAAAGAACGTAAACGCCGCCTAGCAGGAGCTTTAGAAGCAGAAGTTCCTGCGGCTGTGCAAGACAAATCTACAATTCACTTTGAGTTTGGCTTGGTGAAAAACGGCTACATCTGGAATTTCCCGAAAGCTGAAGGTTATTCAATTGGTGTCGGTACTTTCATCGGCGGCGAACCCCAGGACTTCAAAAAGATTTTAGATGAGTACGCCCGATCATTTAATGTAGATGTCAAAACTAGTAAGCAGTACGGTCATCCGATTTGCCTGTGGGATGGCAATCAAAAGTTGCATACTCAAAATGCAGTCTTAGCAGGGGAAGCTGCTTGCGTAGTTGACCCCATGACAGCAGAAGGCATTCGCCCTTCAATTTTTAGTGGTTTGCTTGCAGCCGGAGCCATTAATGAGGCTCTTTCTGGTGATATTAACGCTTTAGAAAAATACAGCGATGCTATTAATGAACAATGGGGCAGTGAAATGGCTTGGGCACAAAAATTAGCTGGAGCATTCTATCGCTTTCCTGGCATTGGCTACAAAGTTGGTGTCAAGCGCCCCTCCGGTGCTCAGATTATGGGTAAGATCCTGTGTGGTGAACTGCGCTACGGCGATGTTGCGGGTCGCGCCTTGAAGCGTTTAATTCCTGGTTTTGGGGGCTAGGCTAGCACCGTTACCTTGCAAGGAACAGGGAATTAAAAATTACCAAAGTTCAGATGTCAGGTGACAAGCAGCTCTAACTTCTATCAATATCCAAAAACCTTTGATTCCAGGCTTTTAGGCTGTTTTGAATAGTAACTTTCTTTCCGCCATACTCTACTAATCATTAGTTGTAAATAAATCTAAGGTGCGTCAAGTAATCACTAACGCACCCTTACCTTTATAACTTAAAAGAAGTGGTAGGCTCAACACGAAGTCTTTAAATAAATGCCCTCAACCCAAATTATTTAATTTTGTACAAATCTAAAACCCACTTTATAGTTTGTCCTCTAACTCGCATAACACGGAAATTAGGAGGCAGAAGTTAAGACAAATTTTTGGAGGGGTTTCAGAAAAATACCTAAAATTTTATCAACTTCCTTAATGTAGTATTCAACTGAGTCGATGTAAACTACATTCTGTTCTAGTGTTAGAAACCTCCAGTTGGTTCCACTAGTTACCACTCCGTAGATTAGTTCAATATTATTTCCGGCTCTTTGATTAAATATCTGAGCAGCAAGCATTGTTGCAGTGCATTGTCCTAGCCCTGCAACAATATTCTCGTTTTTTGCTTCAATTATTGTTACCACCGGAACACTAATAAAATACTGCTCTCCAGATGCGCTGAGGATGAAGTCACAAAAACCAGAGAGTCCTTGAGCAGGATCAACATTGAACTCTGTACCGGAGAATAAGCTGATCCGGTAATTCAACTGTCGCCTTACCTCAGACAAAATAGGAGCGATCAAGAACTCAGAACGGGCTTTTTCGCTGTTGATAGCAGTTGCCAAAGTGAGGTTTTCATCCAGCAACCGCTTCAGCAATTCAGAAGGTTGCACCCCAGCTACAGTAACAAATAAATTGCGTGTTTCTTCCAGAGTTAAGCCAAATGCATTTCTTACTTTGGCGAGACTAAAATCACTGTATGCCATAGACTTATGCTCCTGCTCTATGTTAATTGGGTATTGCTTCTCTATCCTTGCAATCAATCTATTTCTATTACCAATACAGTTCGGTTAAAAATCGCCATCATCCTTAAGGGTGCAGATAACTGCGTGAACAAAGCCTACGCCTGTTTGACACCTATTTCCATAACCTGACGTCTATGTACCAACTCAAATTAAATACAACCAAAGAATTACTCCAGTTCCCAGTACACAAATAATTCCTGCCAAGCCGGCTAGAGGTTTTTTGTTCTTACCTGTGAACCACTCGGAGACTTTAGCCGTGTAAGTAACCAGTTCTGCTGTGTCTATGGTAGCGATCGCCCATACCCATCCAGCGTGCAACCCCCAAGCTAAGCCCAAATTGCCGCGATCAACAAACCGTGCTAACACCAACACCATTCCCATCAACCACAATCCAGGAACTTGAGGTATGGTTTCACTTCGCTCCCAAATCAGGTGTAGAACAGCAAAAATTAAGCTAGAAATTGTTGCTGCTATCCAAATTGAGTAATCCTGCGCTAATTCACTAAACAGGAAACCACGAAAAATCAACTCTTCAATACCACCGACTAACAAAGCTATCAATAAAATCGGTAGCAAGATGGGTGGTACTAACTTGATATTCGACCATTGAAAAGAACACCAACCCAGCCCAAATTGTCCACTAAACACAATAACTAGGCTTAGTACCCCCAAACCAAAACCTAGTACTAAAGAACCTAGCATTGAAAAATTGGCAACACCGTAATTTGAGAAAGACGTATTAGTTAGCCAACTAATTCCCCAGAGAATCAGGGGAGCTAATAAATAGAGTGACACAAGGAACGGCAACTTTTGCTCTGGCTGTAAAGGTTTGGTGGGTTGCCAATTGAGCTTAAATGCTGAAACTACTGCTATTGGCAACCAACACCCTACCCAGAAAGTGAAAAATACCATTACTACAACTAGTGCTGGTGCATTTTCCATAAATGCCAGTAAGGTATTGACTAAAGGTTCAAAAAGCGTTATCAAAACAGACAAAAAAAACACGATAGACTTCTTGCAAAATAGATTTCTTGGTTATTAATCAAGAATCTACTAAAATTTGTGAATTCCGCAAGGGGTCTAATCGTATTTTCTGCTAAAGCAAAATTTTTAAAAGAGAACTATCCATTTCCTGTAAAGGTCAGGATAAGTTATCAAGCATTCACCTTCAACTTATCCTTACCATCAGAAAAATTTACTCCTCCTCTTCAAAATCTTCATCGTCTGATTCATCGGAGTCTATATCCAGTGACGTTTCTTTTTTATCACTTTCACCAAGTTGAATCAAGTGAATATGCTTGTATCCTAGTCTAATTTCAAACTCATCTCCAGGCTTTAAGCCCATTGCTTTGGTATAGGTGGCACCAATAACAATTTGACCGTTTTGATGAACGCTAACCCGATATGTCGGTTCACGACCCCGACCATCTTTAGGTGCTTCTGGACTCAGAGGAATTCCTCTAGCCGATAGTAAAGCGTCATAAAAATCTGTGAGATTGACGCGAACCTGGTTATTCTTAGTAACAGTGTAATAGCCGCACTGCTTTGCTCTTTCTCGTCGTGGTAAAGTGGAAAGTTCTTTTACTTTAGCAAGTAGTGCTTTTCCGGTTAATGGCGCAGTTGCAGTTTCAGTCATTATGCTCAAATTTTCCTTACTCTCTCCAAACTGATAAACAATGTCGTTTCATGCCAGTAGTTGGCTTTTTAGCATCTGCATAGAGCTTATCGAAACCCTAGGGTGAAGGGTTAATTCCTGCTGATAGAAGACACAAGCACCTCTATTATGGTTGTCCACAATAGATTAGAAGTCACAGTTATCACAGATATTTATTTCGGTGATTTTACGGCACTTTTAACCATCATTCGCCATCGGAAATTAAATTATTTTCTCTTTTGGCGCTACTGTAGCGGCGTAACTTGAAGCCACCTTTACGAATTGGATGAGTTCTACTACAAATAAGTCGTAGACCCAAGCAATTGCAGGTTTTTCACTTTTAGTGCTTGCCTTTCTTGCCCTCAAATTGTAGATTTTTCCCTACTCGTCCTCTCAAGCTTAGGACAGCATAGTGTTTGAATAGGGTACTACGGGCATACACCCTTTTGTTCTGCCAGTAGAGACATGAATTTACTTGTCTCTACACTACGAATAAACAAAGCAGTAGTAGCCGCATAAGCGCGGCTATTGATTCTGGTTTTGCTACTTCGTAATTTTATATTAAATACTAGCATGGACTAATAATAGCAAAATTGTTGTTTAATTTTGAATTAAAGTTGCAGATAAACTTTTATATAAATCCCTGGACTTAAGAAGGGAAAAAGTGGTGAGGATTTTCCTCCCGCTGCATTGCCTAGTGAGTATTGTAGGATGGCTTTTATAAAAGTTCATCTAATTTAGAGGAGTAGTTTTGTCCAATGAGTTAAATCCAAGATTTTCTTGATTGAGAGTAGACAAAAAGCGAAAAGTCTCACACATCCGGGGTTCCCAGCGCAAGAACTTTTCTTTGAAAGCAGTCAGACAATTCTGAACGTCCATCTATAGGAAGAATAAATCTTCCTATATCTACTTGGTGCTTTATTGCCACCACTAGATGTTAATATCCGCTTTAACACTTCTATATAACCAAAAAATTCCTGATTCGCCACAGCTTAAGAGATTTTTCCTGCCAGGGCTGCTAAACTCAAGTTGACATCAAGATGCAGTGATAACCTAATATGTATGTATTTAATTTAAATATTTTCGCTAATTCGGGGATGAATCCAAGTCTGGCTACAGATGAAGTCTCTCTTCGATACACTCCTAAATATGTAAATTAAATGCGAAACCACAATAACCTCTTTAGTTTTTGGGTGTAGAGCTTGAGATAAATGTTGCCTACTGGGCTATTACAACTAAAATTTTAATGGTTATCCTTAAATTAGAATCAGTAGCCTTTTCATCATCAGCCTATTAACACCTGGCATTGAATAAAGGGCAACACAGAGTAAAGTATCACTCATTTTTTCACCATCACCTGCCTTTACTCATGATCTCTAGGGCAGATGAGGAAATTTTAAGACTTTGGCTGGTAGCAATGGAAGTTATTTTTAAAGTCATTCGGCAACAAGAAAATTCCTCTCCTGTTGTGCAAACTTACCTTTTAGATGCCGAATCTGGCAATACAATCCTAGATTGTCTCAATCGGATTAAGTGGGAGCAAGATGGAACATTAGCGTTTCGCAAAAATTGTCGCAATACGATTTGTGGTAGCTGTGCTATGCGAATCAATGGACGTTCAGCTTTAGCTTGCAAAGAAAATATTGGTAGTGAACTTGCTAGATTACAACAGATATTATCATTAGCAAGTAAAGCAAGTACCATTCCAGAAATCACGGTGGCTCCTTTAGGTAATATGCCCGTGATTAAAGATTTGGTTGTGGATATGAGCAGTTTTTGGAATAATTTAGAAGCAGTAGCTCCTTATGTGAGTACAGCCGCGCGACAAGTGCCAGAAAGGGAGTTTTTGCAAACACCACTAGAGCGATCGCAACTCGATCAAACTGGCAACTGTATTATGTGCGGTGCTTGCTACTCTGAGTGCAATGCCCGTGAAGTAAATCCAGATTTCGTTGGGCCCCACGCCCTAGCTAAAGCTTACCGGATGGTAGCAGATTCCCGCGATAGTGACACTGAAAATCGCTTAGAAAGCTACAACGAAGGCACTAAAGGAGTGTGGGGTTGCACTCGTTGTTTGTACTGCGACTCAGTTTGTCCAATGGAAGTCGCACCTCTAGAACAAATCACTAAAATTAAACAAGAAATCCTCACACATAAACAAGCCGACGACAGTCGCTCAATTCGCCACCGTAAAGTATTAATAGACTTAGTTAAAGAAGGTGGTTGGATTGATGAACGTCAGTTTGGTTTACAAGTTGTCGGTAACTACTTTCGAGATCTCAAAGGATTACTTAGTCTTGCACCCCTGGGTTTCAGGATGTTATGTCGAGGTAAATTTCCCATGTCATTTGAACCTTCCCAAGGAACGCAACAAGTGCGGTTGCTAATCGAATCTGTGCAGCAAGAAGAGAGACTAGAGACAAAGAATTAGGGATTGGGTATTGGGGACTGGGTATTAGGTATTGTATTGTTTGCTGGGGATTTAAGTATTGGGTATTGAGTCTTAAAGATTAGATATTTTAGGTATTGGTAAACTCTTCCCCAATCACTAGTACCCAATTCCCAGTCCCCAGCCCCCAATCACTAACTTCAACGCGGTTCTTGAGGAACATTTAACGGTTGTCCAGAACGGTTATACACTAAAATATCCCACTGCCCGTTATTGCTAGATTCAAAAGCAATCCTACTACCATCAGCGCTAATTGTAGGGTTGCGAACTTCTGATTGCAGGTTAGTAGTTAAATTACGTGATTGGCGTGTTTCCTGGTCGTAGAGAAAAATAGCTGATCGCCCTTGACGACTAGCAGCAAACACAATATAACGACCATTTTCAGAAACACTCGGATGAGTTGCGATCGTATCCAAGGAGTTTAAACCTGGCAAATCAACCAAATTACGAGTTACCGTATCAAACATATAAACATCTTGACTACCACGTCGGTCGGAAATAAAAACAATGTATCTCCTAGAAATTTGAGGTTCTAACTCCGAAGCTAGACTGTTAAGACCCCTACCCCCCGGATCAAAGGAATAATTCAACAGGCGAGGGTAGCCAAAACATCCACTCAGCAAACCTGAGCATATAAATGTAGGAATAAAAATAAAGGGTTTCATATATCAATCATCAGTCAAGAGTCAAAAGTCAAGGGTCAAGAGTCATTAGTCATTAGTCATTGGTCAATTGTAATTTTTCTTCTCCTGCTTCCCCTGCTTCCCCTGCTTCCCCTGCTTCCCCTGCTTCCCCTGCTCCCCCTGCTCCCCGGTCACTGAGCGGAGCCGTAAAGCCTGCGGCATAGCTACGCTTAGGGCGCAGCCTCAAAGTAGAGAAGTGCTGCTTCCCCTGCTCCCCCTCTCCTACGGCGGCGAACTAACAGTTGCACCGTTAGGAATATCTAACTCTATATTCGGCCCCCGGTCTAGTACTTCAATATCCCACTGACCACGGCTGGCGGTTTCAAAGACAACATAACGTCCATCTGGGCTGATATTAGGTTTTCTTACCCAGCCGCGATAAGTTGGGGTGAGGATTTGCGACTGTTGCGTAGCGCGATCATAAAGCGCCACTACTGGTCTACCTTGGTCACTAGTAATATAAGCAATGTAACGCCCGGTATAGCTCAAACTTGGACTTTCAGCAATTGTTTCTGGTCGGTTTAAGCCCGGTATGCGAATCAACCTTTGCTCCTCCAAGTTGTACAGCAGCAGTTGATGATTACCATTTCGATTAGATACAAACGCTAAAAAGCGCCCATTTCCACTCAAACCAGGTTGCTCCTCGGTGTAGCGACTGTTGAGGGAAGTAGGCCCTACAGGAATATTATTAGAATTACAAGCTATAAGTAAACTTATCAAGCTAAAAACCAGGCTCCAATGAATTGGTCTTTGGAGCCAAAATGTAGACGTAAATTTTTTCACCTCAACTGTGTTCCGTCGTCTCTCAGTCTCCCTGCACCCTGGCTATTTTAGACATTATCAAAATCGGTTGAATTATCTGGCTCCTCAT
Organism: Komarekiella delphini-convector SJRDD-AB1; assembly: GCF_014831675.1. Classification (GTDB taxonomy): domain Bacteria; phylum Cyanobacteriota; class Cyanobacteriia; order Cyanobacteriales; family Nostocaceae; genus Komarekiella. The sequence goes on from NZ_VJXY01000029.1 coordinate 40,425, forward strand.
TTGGCTTTTCAATCGGGTTGTAGGGTACATACTCAGTTGGTATCGCCTCATCATCTTCGCGCCCTCTTCGAGAAGACGAGTCAGTTGGCGGACGACGCCTTTTTGGTCTGGTAGGAGCAACATCGTCTTCGCGACTTTCTGGTCGCTGGGGCCCGTTATTGCTACGACGAGAAGGTTTTCTAACTTCCCCGCCTGAACTGTCCCAATCATCAACTTCCCTAGAAGAACCCCAATTCTCCTCTTCAAAGCTATCAGAAGTACGATTTACTGGACGCCCAGAATTACGCCGACGCCCTCTATCCCCGGCTTCTGTACTTTCGTTGCCTTTGCGGCGTTCTGGACGACGGGGAGATTGATCCTCGTAGTAGTTATCACGAGATGAAATTTCATCCCTGCTAGCCCGAATCCGGGGACGTATAGGGCGCTCCTCTTCTTCATAAGGCAGTGGCTCAAAATCATCTTCCATCTCGGCCTGATACTTTCTACGATCATTGTACGAATAGCGATCGCTTACTGGTCTGTCTTCGTCCACAATCGGAGTATTGCGCTTAGCTTGCTGAGTAGCTATACTCCGCAAACGAATACTTTCAACAGCAAAAAATACAGTTGTGCCGACTAAAAGCAATTGACCAAATTGTAAAATTGGGTCTAGTCGCCACCCTTGAAAGATGAGAATGAAACCACAAAGTAAGCCCACTGCGGCAAAAAAGATATCTTGATCTCTTGACAGTTCGGGACGCACAGTGCGAAGAAAATACAGTGCTGCCCCAGCCACAGCCAGGAAAATTCCTAGAATACTGGCTGAGTTTGCCCCAAAATTTACCTGAGCCAGAACACTGGCTGAGTTCAGCCCAAAATTTATCATTGCTGTTTTCCCAATATCAAATCTATGTTAGCGAGTCACAATTAAAATCACTACTCTAATTAGGCGCAATATATTGAAGCTTCAAAGCATCTGGTAAAGAAGCTCTGAAGCTGTCCACCGAAAGCTAAAAAAGCCGATGTGTGTCAACTACAACCGCCCTTAAAGGGAAAAATTGCTGCGCTTGGTGCAATTAGATAAATAGCTGACAGACAATCGGGTATGAGAGTCCAAGCGACTCCGCCAAACATTATGAACGCTGGATTTTATCTTTCTGGCTAATGAAAATTAGACCAACTGTAGCAGGGATAACTACAATTGCAGCACCAAAAACCAAACTCCAAAGAAAATTTGCTAAAGAAGGCGTCATAGTTCTCAACCTTTTTTTACACACTTCATAATAATTCTAATGGTGTATCACTTTCTTGAGAAGCCTCTGAGCACAAGCGACCAAACTTGATAACCGTCATCACAAATCATTGTTAATCCGTATTAGGGATTGAAATAAAATAATAAAGGGAGTGCTTTACAAAGCTTAAAATTTTCTGGCGATGCCGTTCGCCCAAGTTCTTCCTTTATTCACAGATAGTTACTCAAGCTGATGACTGGTGCTAACCTGACTACTTGGATTCTCGGCCCTGTATTGGGACTAATGACGTTTTTGTTTATTTTTCGCATAATTCTCACTTGGTATCCCCAAGTGGATCTGAATCGTTTGCCCTTTAATTTAATAGCTTGGCCCACTGAACCCTTTTTAGTACCGATGCGAAAGCTAGTACCACCCATAGGTGGAGTGGACATTACTCCTATTATTTGGGTTGGTATCTTCAGTCTGGTGCGAGAAATTTTGCTAGGTCAACAAGGTTTGCTGACCATGATGTCTCGTGTAAGTTAGAGATTGGGGACTGAGTATTAGGGAGCAGCTATCAAGTATTGTATTAGTTGCTAGGTATTTAAGTATTAGGTCTTAAAGATTGGATATTTTAGGTATTAGGAAAATCTTTCCCAGTCCCCAATCCCCAATCCCCATTGCCCCTTATCCCCAGAGGGGGCCCCGAGTTCCCCAGTCCCCAGTCCTTAACTATTCATCTCCTGCACAAAATTGGTATAAATATTACCCTGTAAAAACTGTGGTGTTTCCATAATTTTTTGATGAAACGGGATGGTAGTAGGAAGTCCCGTGATGGCACACTCCCGCAGTGCGCGTTTCATCCGGTTAATGGCGGTTAGTCGGTCTGGGCCCCAAACTATTAACTTGCCAATCAGGGAGTCGTAGTAGGGCGGGATTTGGTAATCTGTGTAAACATGAGAATCAATTCGGACACCAGGGCCGCCAGGAGGGAGATAGCCACTGATACGTCCAGGGGAAGGGCGAAAGTCATGGTCAGGGTCTTCGGCATTGATTCGGCATTCGATCGCATGACCCTGCAAAACTACTTGATCTTGGGTAAGCTTAAGTTTTTCTCCTTGAGCAATTCGGATTTGCTCAACAACCAAGTCTACCCCTGTAATCATCTCTGTTACTGGATGCTCTACTTGAATCCGGGTATTCATTTCCATAAAGTAGAATTTTCCGGATCTATCTAAGAGAAACTCAATAGTTCCCGCCCCAGTGTAGTTGATAAACTGGGCAGCTTTGACAGCAGCTTGTCCCATTTTGTCTCGCAGGTCAGAATCGAGAGCAGGGCTAGGGGCTTCTTCAAGTAGCTTTTGATTGCGACGTTGAATCGAGCAATCTCTTTCACCTAAGTGAATGACATTACCGTAGTTATCCGCCAAAATTTGAAATTCAATGTGGCGCGGACGTTCAATAAATTTTTCTATATAAACGCCAGAATTGCCAAAAGCTGCTCCCGCTTCACCTTGGGCTGCCATAAATAGTTTGACAAATTCGCTTTCAGCACGTACCAGACGCATACCCCGTCCACCGCCACCCGCTGTGGCTTTGATCATTACTGGATAGCCAATATCCTTAGCAAAGGCTAATCCTTCTTGCTCAGACTCTACTAACCCCTCGCTACCTGGTACAGTTGGCACTCCAGCCTTTTGCATGGTTTCTTTCGCAGTGGATTTATCCCCCATCCGCCTTATGGCTTCTGGAGTTGGGCCAATAAAGGCAATATGATGGTCAGCACAAATTTCTGCAAACCGAGCATTTTCTGCCAAAAAGCCATAACCAGGATGAATGGCGCTGGCATTGCGCGTCAATGCGGCAGCAATAATATTGGGAATATTCAAATAACTTTTACTGCTGGCAGGTTCGCCAATGCAAACCGCTTCATCAGCAAGTTGGACGTGGAGAGCATTACGGTCAACAGTGGAGTGAATCGCAACCGTCGCAATTCCCATTTCTTCACAGGCGCGAAGAATGCGAAGGGCAATTTCTCCCCGATTGGCAATTAATATTTTGTCAAACTTCATTTTCTAGTTTCGATATCAGTACCAGTAGATTGTCATTTTCTTCCATCCAATTTGAAATAAAACTGCCGTTATATTTCAAATTATGACAGGAGATTTCCAACCTTCATCTTCAGCAGAGTATAGGATCGGGCTTGCTGCCTCTACGGGTCTTAACTAGAGTAGCAACATTGCTGCTATCAAGCTTTGCCAGTTTCCCAAACTAGCCTGTTGCGATCGCAACAATGAAACTGCTAGCGCCAAATCTAGAAGATTTTACGCTCGTGCCGAATCCAAGGAAGCGATGTACCATGCCTCTACCCCTTTAAATATCACTTGTGCCGCTGCTAAATTTCTGTTAGTCTGATATCCGCTTTCAGAAAATTTGTGAAACCGTACACTTAAATTTTTGGGAACTTGAACTTAGATATCACCTTACTATAATTATCCTGATATGCTATATTCTGTATTTAGACAATCCATGCGGATGTGGCGGAATTGGTATACGCGCACGTTTGAGGGGCGTGTGCCTTTGGCTTGCGAGTTCGAGTCTCGCCATCCGCATTGTTTAAATATTAGTCAAAAGTCAATAGTCAAGGGTTAAAATACCTGAGACTGTTGACTTTTAACTTTTAACCTAGACTTAGCTCTGAATTTTTATGCTTTTATAGAAATAGGTGAAGTTTTGTAAAAAGCATTGACTACTACTTTTACGCCGACAAACAACTTAATACTTCCAGCAGCTTGGCATCGCCTCACTCCAATTTGGCAAGGTGGGGAGGTAGTGATTCAACAAGGTCTGCCTCACACTCAGCTGGCACCGACTTGGCAAATGCTACTTTTAGGCGACGGCTCGCCAACAAGACACTTAGAATTGCTGACAGGCAAGCCGACAGAAGTAGATGTCATTGACATGTCATTAATTGGCATGGATTTAGATGATGCTCCTGATTTAATTCAAGCTGTCCCAGGGCCGCGACTACGGCGACAAGTGTGGCTGCGTACCCCCTCTGGTCAGCGATTAGCTTATGCAACCTCGTGGTGGGAAGCTAGTCATGTAGATGAGTATCTACAAAATCGCTCATTACCAATTTGGGCGAGTTTAGCCCGTCTCCGCACAGAGTTGTATCGAGATGTCCAAGGAATTTACTACGGTTACTCAGATGCACTACAGTCAGGTTTTGATGAAACTGGGCCTTTTTGGGGTCGCCACTATTTATTTTGGCATCATGGACAGCCACTAACTTTAATCTATGAAGTTTTCTCGCCTTATTTAACCAAATATTTGGGGCCTATGCAGATGAGTATCGTTAATGCATCGGCATAGTGCCACTTAAATTAATTAACAATTGCAAAATGTTTATTATCAAGCAGCCTAGCCATTTCGTTTTACCTTAATGTTAATACGGCAAGCAGAGGAGCAGGGTAAGCAAGAGGTCTAATAATTAACGACAAATGACAAAGCGCAAAGTCTGAGCGCTGGCTTGCGACGCTCAGACGCCAGTGACGCTCCTGCGTCGCTACCGCTACGCTAACGCACAAGTCTCTTAACCCGCTTAAAGAATGGCTCAACTTTGTAACAGAGGACAAATGACCTTGACTCCTGTTTGCTCAAACTTAAAATTAATGACTTGCAACTTTATCAACTTAGGTTATATCCTCAGAGTGCTTGGAATGAAGCACTTCACTCTTGGAGAATTTTCGGCAGAGGTAACTGTCCAAGAAAATTATCCTGCAAAATTCAACACAGCGTGTTAAAAAAGGTAACTAACCATGAAAACACTGCTTTTGAGACAGTAGGGAAGTTTTATTCCTGAAGTATCATCACATTCAGGGTAGAGAAATTTATGTAATTAGCTGCCCTAGCTAATGGGCAACCTTTTGGTTGAATCAACCAATCAGGCAAGTAATTAAGTTTGCAAGTATGAGGTATAGGTTTCAATGGCACTGCCTATTGTGTCTGTTCCGATGAAGAAAAAAAAGAAACCATCTCTGGTGTTAACGCTCTCGTCTGCTGGGTTATTGATTGGTGCAGGGAGTGCAGCATACTGGTTATTAACTCAGGGACAGCCATCTTTTAGAGATTTGCCAGTAGGTGCAAATATTATTCCTCAAGATGCCCTGTTTACGGTTTCTTTAACAACAGATCCCAGGCAGTGGCAAAAATTGCGGGAGTTTGGGACAAAAGAAACCCAAGCAGAACTGGATAAAAATTTAGTGCAGTTGCGCGATCGCTTTCTGACTAACAATGGTTATGACTTCCAAAAAGATATCGCTCCTTGGGTAGGTGATGAAATCACAATCGCAATTCTTGCCCCTCAAGCAGCGAATCAACCTGTACCTAAACCAATTGCTACTGATGGAGATGCCGCTAGCAGTCAGCAATCGATGGTAATGGTGCTGCCAGTAAAAAGTCAAGAAATAGCCAAAAACATTTTGGCACAACCCAAAACTCTCAAACAAGGCAAATGGGTTGACCGCACATATCAAGGGATCGCCATCAAACAAAATGAGGGACAATCTGGGGAAAACTTCTCAGCCGCATTACTAGAAGGGCGGTTCCTAGTCATCACCGATAATCCCCAAGCCACAGAAAGAGCAATCGATGCCTATAAAAGTAAAACATCTCTAGCGAGAATTGGGGGCTTTGCCGAAAATTTCCCGAAAATCACCAACTACCAACCTTTTGCCCAGTTTTACGTCAATGTGCCAACAGCAGCAAAAATAGCTGCGGCTTCTCCAAATCGCCATTTACCTGCTCAAGTTCTAGCTCAACTTCAGAATAACCAAGGTTTAGCAGGGACAGTTACCTTGGAATCAGAAGGAATCCGCCTAAAAGGCGTTTCTTGGCTCAACCCCAATAGTCAGCGTTTACTAGCGGTGGAAAACAAAGCTGGAAAAATGCAAAGCCGCGTACCAGCAGAAACCTTGATGATGCTGTCTGGCGGTAACTTACAACGATTGTGGGGAGACTATGTGTTAACATCCCAAGGAAATCCCCTCTCACCAATATCACCAGAACAACTGCGCGGTGGAGTAAAATCTCTGACCAATCTAGATTTAGATCAGGATTTACTCAGCTGGATGAAAGGCGAGTTTGCCGTCTCAATAATTCCAACTACCCAAAAAGAAGGTTCATCAGAGGATTTTCGTGCAGGTTTAGTGGTTATGGTACAGGCAAGTAATCGCGAATCAGCAGAAGCATCTTTACAAAAGCTGGATGATGTCATGAAAAATCAATATCAATTCCAGATCCAACCAGGGAAAGTTGCAGGCCAACCCATTATTAACTGGATTGCACCCTATGGTACACTAACCGCAACCCACGGCTGGTTAGATGAAAATGTCGCTTTCTTAGTTGTGGGCGCTCCCATCTCCGGTAAAATTCTTCCCAAACCCAGCAACCCACTAGCTAATACTCTGCCTTTCCAACAAACAGTTCCTAAAGAACCCAATCCCACAAATGGTCAATTTTTCCTGGATGTGGAACGAACTGCGAAAAATTTTCCCCTCCCAACTCTGACCCCCAATCAACAACCTTTACTAGCAGCAACACGTTCAATTGGGGTGACATCTGCTGTCAGCGACAACCGTAGTAACCGCTACGATATTTTTTTTACACTCAAGAAAGCTGGCAAACCAGCTGCTTTGCCTAGTCCAGTCAGTAGTTCTCTGCCAACTACTACACCATCTGTAACTAAATCACCGTAACATCATTGAGATAGGGGAGATGAAGGATTAGGAAGTAATAAATGTAGTTCAATCAATGCAAAAATGCTGTAATGCTGTAATAATTTATATCTTCTTCCTTATCACCTTCATGCCATTTCCCCTTTCCCATGTCCCATCGCCCTCTAAGCAGATAGGATCATAACAGTCAGAATCCATATTTTAACGAATTTACTGGGGAGAACACTTTATGAATCTGGTTGTACTCCAGAACTGGCTGGACAACGCCTCCTTTGCCATATTATTCCTCACAATGCTGGTGTATTGGGGAGGGGCAGCTTTTCCGAATCTGCCTTATCTAGCCGCTTTGGGGACAGCTGGGATGGCGATCGCTAATTTGTGCATAGCCACCCTATTAGGGGCACGATGGATAGAAGCTGGTTATTTTCCCTTGAGTAATCTGTATGAATCCCTGTTTTTCTTAACTTGGGGAATTACCACTATCCATCTAATTGCCGAAAATACCAGCCGTAGCCGCTTAGTAGGAGTTGTGACAGCCCCCGTGGCAATGGCGATCGCTGCTTTTGCTACCTTGACACTACCATCCCAAATGCAAGTGTCAGAACCCTTAGTACCTGCCTTGAAGTCAAATTGGCTGATGATGCATGTCAGTGTGATGATGTTGAGTTATGCTGCTTTGATGGTGGGTTCTCTATTAGCGATCGCTTTTCTCATTGTCACTCGCGGTCAAAATATCCAGCTACAAGGCAGTTCTGTAGGTACTGGTGGCTATCGCAGCAACGGTTATCGCTTGCACAAAGCAGCCGAATTAATTTCTCAACCATCAACACCCCCTGTCGAAAATAATGGCTTTGCTCGTAATGAGCGCAATAACAACGGTAACGGTAACGCTAGTACTGCTGTTTTAAATTTAGTAACTGCCCCTGAGTCTCAAGTGCTCGCATCTGTCGAACCCCTTTCACCCCAGCGCCTTAGCCTCGCCGAAACCCTTGATAATATTAGCTACCGCGTCATCGGGCTGGGATTTCCTCTGTTAACTATTGGCATTATTGCCGGTGGCGTTTGGGCAAATGAAGCTTGGGGTTCTTACTGGAGTTGGGATCCCAAAGAAACCTGGGCATTAATCACCTGGTTAGTATTCGCCGCTTACCTCCACTCCAGAATTACTCGCGGTTGGCAAGGGCGTCGTCCCGCAATTTTAGCTGCCACTGGCTTTGTTGTCGTTTGGGTGTGCTATCTGGGTGTAAATCTTTTAGGTAAAGGTTTACATTCTTACGGTTGGTTTTTCTAAGAACCTCATCCTTTCCCTCTCTCCACGGACAAAGAGGGGGAAAGCAGCACTAAATCTTTAAAATCATCATTTTATTTCGGATGAGCTGCTATGTCTGTAGAAGCTATAGATTTAGTGATCGGAGATTTTTATGAGAGATGGATTCGAGAGACTCAATCACGATGAAGTTGTGTCTATAGAAGCAGACACTTTTAATAAACTAGATATTGCTAAAACTTTCAAAGTTCGTGATTTAATTACAGCGATTAAGGAATACATTGGAGCAGAAGGGACAACTGAAGCAAATCTGTATACTCAAGGATTAAATTGTGAAGTTTTGCAATTTAGTACCGAGGGATGGAAAAAAGGAAAAGTTAGACTTGCTTTAGAATTTTGTCTTGACGAACCTGAATCACCACTTGATGAAATTCATCAACAACTCAAACAAGTGGAAAACCTATAGCGGTTCTCACCTCAGTGATACCGTTTCACCTTAAAATTAATACAGAGTTTTTTCTTTTAATCCTTTTATTCAGAATACTCGGAAAGTGACAGAAGAGGGATAAGTACTAAGCATTACTAGCACTATTAACGAGTTTCTCCCCTTTTAACATCCGCGCCGCAGCTTCAAGTAGAGCTTCCTCTAGGTAAGGCTTAGTAAAGTAGCCACTAGCACCGAGTTGAACTGCCATTTGTCTGTGCTTATCTGCACCCCGCGAGGTGAGCATAGCGATCGGCAGGTGGTTGAGGTTTGAGTCTTTCTGGATGCGAGATAATAACTCTAGACCATCGCAACGGGGCATCTCAATGTCGCAAAATACGATATCGCAAGGCAGACCAGAGCGGAGTTTATCCCAAGCTTCTTGGCCATCACGTGCCTGTTCTACGCGATAACCTGCTTTGTTAAACGTCAGGGAGAGCAACTCTCGGACTGTAATTGAGTCATCCACAATCAGGACAGTTGGGTCAATCTTCACAGCAGGTGGGTCTATAGGAGTCGCTTTCTGTTGCCAAGAACTGCCACCAGCTTGTGTAGAAATCCGTCCTTGGAAGATGTCAATTATTTCCAGCACGTCAGCAATGGGCATAATACGACCATCACCTAGGACTGTAGCACCAGCTACACCAATAGGTTTAGGCGCTGGCCCTTCAAATTGCTTAATTACAATTTCTTGTTCGCTCAGCACAAGATCAATTTGTAAGGCAATTAGAGTACTGGCCGATCGCACCACGATCACAGAAACCATGTCATCATCTCGATTACCACCGTAGACATTACCACGGCTAATCTGGCGATTAAAGGTTAAAAGTTCCTTCAGGGGTCGGAATGGCAGCAGTGTATCACGCCAGGAAATAAACGATTCCCCATTGGCATTATGCTGAATATTTTTGAGTGGTATGTCTAGCGTATCTTCTACACCGTCCATAGGGAATGCAATACGCGCTTTATCGGAAACGCAGCAAAGGGCTTTACAAATACTCAGGGTTAACGGTAAACGGATAGTGAAAGTCGTTCCCTTGCCGAGAGTGGAATCGGTGTTAACTGTTCCGCGAATTTCGCTAATCTCAGAGCGAACTACATCCATTCCCACACCTCGACCAGAAATTTCATCTGCCTGGTCTTTGATCGTAAAACCAGATTGAAACAGCAGGTCGTAGACTTCTACGCGAGAAATAGTTTTTGCCTGAGCTTCTGTAATCATGCCAATCTTCACTGCCTTGGACTTAACTCGTTCTGAATCGATACCTGCACCGTCATCGCCTACAGAAATGATGGTTTGGTTGCCTTGGTGAAAGGCGCGAATGGTGATGATTCCTACGGGTGGTTTACCGATAGCTTGTCGTTCGTCTGGCGTTTCAATACCGTGAGCGATCGCATTATTGAGCATGTGAGTCAGCGGATCGGTCAGATGATCTAAAATCATTTTGTCAATTAAAGTATCGCCACCCTCAATCACCAACTCCACTTGTTTACCACACTTGATGGCGTTGTCACGCACTCCTCGTCGCCAACGATCAATAGTTTGGGCAAAAGGAACCATTCGTGCTCTTGTTAGCCCCTCTTGTAGCTGGGTAGTTACTTGGCGGAATTGCCGCGCCACTCGTTCGGTTTCTTCGGTAACAAAGTCAATATCACTTGCCGACTCACGCACCCGGACAATGCGTTCAATCATCTGCTGGGAAAGTGTATGGAAAGGAGTAAAGCGATCCATTTCTAGCTCGCTAAAACCTCTGTCCGAATTGGAGTCCTGGGATGAGATGCCAGAGTCTTTGGTTTTGCGACCAGCTAAAAGAGAGGCTTCCAGTAGCGATCGCTCATATAACTCCTGCATCCTCGCCCCTACATCTGAGAGTTGTTGCACCTGAATCAGCAAGTTATCTAGTGCCTGTCGTAGCCGTTCATGATCCTGCTCTAAGGTATTGCGATTTACCACCATCTCCCCAACTAAATTGCTCATATCATCCAGTTGCTTGACTGGAACCTTCATTGTTTCTTCAAATCTTGCAGCACGACGAGTAGAGGGGCGTGGAGTTTTGCCTGTATTCGATTTTACAATTGATGAGTGGGATATCGTTTGATCCGCTTCTGCCAGCAACTTTTCCAAATCACCAAATTCATCCTCTATGCGCGGTAATGAAACGGTGTTGACAGATGGTATTAAGACGGGTTGAGTTCTGAAGGACTGCTGATAACTAGATATGGCTGCTGTTTCATCATTGTCCTCACCTAGCAATGCTTCCAAGGCAGCAAAATCCATTTCTGGTATAGAGGTAGCATTGAGGCTGGGTGCTACTTCCTGTCCAAGTAATGCTTCCAAATCGGCGAATTCATCTAATGCAGGGATGTCATTTTTTAAAGCAGCTGCTTCAGTTGATGTCACCTGTAATTCTTCAATTGAGGTAACAATAGCATTCTCTGCCTCATTTACTATTGCAGGTTCGTTTGTCTCTTCTGAATCCCATACATGCTCAGAAAAATCTGCTTCGAGATTTTCATCAGTTTCTAGATTTAACTCATTTAAGTCTGCTACTATCGGTTCTTGAATAACTGTTTGTGTAAAATCATTGACGACTTGCGAGTCAACGTTTGCTGTGTTTTCTAAATTTTCTATTGATTCTTCTTGGTTCGTAGCTGCTGAAAAAGATAAATCATTCTCTATATTATCTGTAGTCTCAATTTGGATATAAGTGAGGTCAGCTACATCCTCAGACAGCAGTTGTGAATTTTCATCTGTGTTGTCATCGAAAGTCTCGAACAAATTGCTTGGCTGCGTCTGTGATGATGCTAAGTCTGAAATTTCTCCAAAACTTATATCTAAAGAAGCTGCTGTAAAAGACAAATCATTCTCTATATTATCTGTAGTCTCAATTTGGATATAAGTGAGGTCAGCTACATCCTCAGACAGCAGTTGTGAATTTTCATCTGTGTTGTCATCGAAAGTATCAGAACTAATTTCCAGATCAGTAAATGCTTTGAGAGAATCTACAGATGATATCTCTGTGGACTGATTGGTAAATTCTGGTATAACATCCAAAGCTTCTGGTTCTTGCGACAAGCTGCGAATCTCTTTAGGAGTTACTGACTCTCTAAGACTTGCTAACTCTGTGCGATCGCTGCTTTCCAGTGCGGAGGGCTGTACGCTGTCTTCTCTTGTGGGAGAAGCTGAGTTATTTGATGCTAAATCCTCAAATAAATCATCTTCAGCATCTAAAGAAAACAGCATATCTTGCTGCTGTCGCTGCTGGAAAGTGATATCAAAATCTTCTAGATCAAAGCTAGCTGGTATGGATTGCTGACTGTCGGCAAAAATGTCGTTAGCCGCCGTAGAAAACAAACTCTCCTCTAGCGCCTTTGCCACATCTTGCTCAACTACAGAATCGAATTCATGCTGCTGTTCTGCTGTAATTTCCGGGTTCCAGAAGGTGCTTAAGTCATCCTCTGAGTAAGAAAGCTCAGATGGTGTTATCGAAGGAGTATCAAATAGATCGCTCAGTTCTAACTCACCTTTAGACGGTAGTGTATATTCTTCTGTTTGAGTAAATAGATTTTCTAAAGACAAGCCTGGCTCAGACAAGGTAGGTGATTCTATATAGTCATTAGGGGTAATTTCCTCTACCCAATCCGCATGTCCCGTTTCTAAAAATAATTCATCAAAACTATTTTGTTGGTTGGTGGATAGTTCTATGCTGGCGATCGTCTCAACCACAGGTTGATTTACTTCGCTTGCAAGCAGTGGTTCATCATCTAGTGCTTGTAACAATAAATCTTCAATCACTTCATTTTCATTGGCACTATTTCGAGTCTCCGCTGGAAATTGTTCTAAGTCACCAGAAATTTCCGTAAATTCTTGTAAAATATCTGAAGGGGAAGCGTCTAAATTTATATTAAAAGTTGCAATATTGCTAAACTCTACGGTTGTAGATGGTGTTTGTTGATTTTGTGATTCTTGATTTTCTTTGTCTAAGAAGTTGTCACCAAATAATAAGGATAAGTCTTCTGTCTGAATTGTGGTTGTTGGATGCTGCTCGTTACTTGAGTCTTCATCAAACGAGAGTAAATCTGATAAATCGCTATCAGCATCCTCATTTTCAATGTCACTGTGACTGAAGTTAATTCCTAATTCATTGGTAGCAACAATCTCTAAAATTTCCTCTTGTTGCCAGGTTTCATCTAGATCGGGAGTTTCACCTTCAAATAAATCGGCAAGCGTATTTAATTCAGCTATGCCTACCTCTGGCCCATTGGGGTCAATATTACTATTAAGCGGATGTATCTCATCTTCATGAGCGGACAAGGAGTTAATAGAAAGATTAGTCTGAGTAGCAACGTTTTCCGATGTTGCTTGTAATTCAACAGAGGCATCTTCTTCAAAGACATTGGCGTAGCGATCGCCTGTATCCTCATCAAGGTTAAGTTGCTCTGTTAGCTCAGATAAGCTAGTTATGCTGTCTTGTAGTGGCATAACTGTAGGTGGTGCTAACTGCTCGGCGTGATCAGTAGTATCGAATGTGTTAACAAATAAAATTGGCTCTGGCGTAATTGATAGTTCTGTCAAAACCGCAGACTGTTCATCAGCTAAATCAGGAGTAATTTCTAGCAACTCAATTTCTGCAAGGCTTAAAAGCACTTCTAGTTGCTGACTAATGACAATTTCGGCTTCCCTACCTTGTAGGACTAATTCCTGAGCTTGTTTGATTTCGGTAATGACGATTTTAGCTAAAGTCAAATAAGTGTTTTCCGAATTGCCGATCGCACTAGCCGCTGCTTGACACAAACCACACCAATTGGACAAATTCTGGGCTGCGCCGAGTCTAACTAACTGATGACAGCATTGCTGAAGATTTTGCCGTGTTTCGGGTGTTGTTGTTTGCTTAAACAGTTGCAACATTTCCCGTAGTGTTTGTAGCACATGGGCTTGAAACTCGCTCAAACTATCAGTTGTTGCTGCTGCTGGCGATAGCGCCGATTCGCCGTGTCCGCTAGCGTTTGACTGCCCTAGCGTTTTCTCCTTTGAAGACGCGATCGCGAATGAAGAATTCACCTCTTGAGGTGCTACCGAGAAGGATATATCTGTAGATTCTTTCCGAGCATCTTCTGGCAAACTGGGAATATCTCGCCGCAGAAAAAGTTCTGTGAGTGTGCTGAGGTTATCTGTGGAAGCTGAATGTTTTTCCGGTGCAGTAGTACTACTTGCTACACTATTACCTTGCTCTACGAGTAATTCCAAATGCTGATTTAGCCATTGAAAAACCGGCTCGGTTTCTGACATGAGAGTATTAGCCGCATCTTCTGACAGACCAAACGGCCCACTTAAATGCTCTAAGAGCACTTTTAAAGTATCAGACACACCGAGAAATAAAGACTCTAGCTTTTCGTCAACCTTAACTGGATGCTCTTTAAGAACTTTAAAACAATCTTCCAGACGGTGGGACGTGTGCTGAATACTAGTCAGACCAAGCATCGCCGCTCCTCCTTTAATGGAGTGAGCTGCCCGGAAGACTTCGTTAATCATTTCCGGGTCGTTTAGGGTACTCTCAAGATTCAGCAACCCCTGTTCAATTGTATTCAGGTGGTCTCTGGCTTCTTCAATAAAGTAGCCCAAAATCCGCTGTTGTTGTTCCGGCAGCATAGTTTTTTAATCAAGAGTCAAGGGTCAACAGGAGCCAGTCATTTGCAAAGAGAAGTCGGAGCAACGACTTCCGGCGTAAAGCCCTTCGGGCATGGCTTCACTTAGCGCGCAGCGTCTCTGAAAGAGACTCTATTCGGGATTCTCCCCTTTAATTGAACAGGCGTTCAACACTCAAAGGTCAATAGTCAATAGTAAACAATTTGAACTTTGGACTATTGACTAATTACCTGGTTTCCATAGTTTCCACTCGGAAACGTTCAACAGAGGCAATCAAGTCGCGGGATACACCTACTAAGTTTTGTAGAGCACCAGAAACTCGTTGTGCTTCTTGGGAAGTTTCTTGGGCTGTGAGTTCCACTGATTGCATTACGTGAGCAACGGCGCGGGAGGTTTCCGTTTGTTCCACAGTATCGGTGGTAATTGAGCGCACAAGAATGTCAATACGATTTGCTACTTGAATAATATTTTCCAGCGATCGCTTAGCTTCTTCTGCTAATTTTGTGCCTTTAATTACCTGTTGTGTACCTTCTTCCATCGCGGTCATCACGGAGCCTGTTTCGCTTTGGATTTGCATCACAATTTGTTCAATTTCCTTCAAGGATTTGGCAGATTTGTCTGCTAGCTGGCGCACTTCATCTGCCACGATTGCAAATCCGCGTCCAGCTTCTCCTGCCCTTGCCGCCTCAATACTCGCATTAAGTGCCAGCAAGTTAGTTCTAGAAGCAATCTGGGAAATCAATGCCACAATTTTAGAAATTTCTTGCGAAGATTCCGCCAGTCTTTTGACTTTCCGGGTGGTTTCGGCTACAGTTTCTCGAATTTCTAGAATACCCGCTACAGTATTTTCTACTGCTTCCCCACCTTTAAGGGCAATAGTACTAGCATCGCGAGCAACGGTTTCAGCTTCCCGCGCCGCCTCTGCTACCCGCTGAATCGAGTCGGTCATCACCTGTACAGAATTAAGCGTGACTGCCAACTCTTCTGCTTGCCGCAAGGCATCACTAGATAAGGCTCTAGCAAACGTTTCAGAATTAGTTGCACCTTTTGTTACTTCCTTAGCTGCCACTTTTACCTGTTGTACAATATCCCGCAGGTTTTGAATTGTCAGGTTAAAGGCGTCGGCTACGGCTCCTAGTACGTCGGCTGTCACCTCAGCTTGAACTGTTAAATCCCCTCTAGCGGCTCCTTCCACATCGTCCAACAGACGAATTACCTGACGTTGCAGGTTTTCTTTGGCTTCCTCTTGTTCATCGGCTTTACGTTGAGCTTCATTTGTGGTGGTGAAGATTACACGCGCCATTTCATTAAAGCCCGTGGCTAAGTGCCCAAATTCATCTTCAGAATATACTGTAGCTTGAGCATTGAGATTGCCTTGGCGTACAGCATCAAACTGATTTTGCAAATCCTGGGTTGTGCGCCGAATTTGCTTGAGTGTAAGAGTCCCCATAAAGCCTGCGGTCGCAAAACCTGCAAGTCCTGCTGCTAGTGACATTGCCCAGCCTGTGTTCCGCACTGATTCTCGTTGTTGTGCTGGGGAAAATGTCGTGGCTACAAAGCTGACCGTGGCTACAACCAGTGCTGAGACAATACCTACACTCCCAGCGATTAACCATTGTTTTCTTTCGATAGGAGCATTTTCTAATGGCGCTAACAAACCCTGCTCGACCGTAACATTGGGTTCTATCTTCGAGGCATCTGTTTGAGTAAAAACGGGGACTGCTTCATGTGCACCAGTGATTGTGAACAGTTCTTCTTCGCGATCGCTAGCTGCATTACTTGAAGTAGGCTCCACGGCTTTACTGCGTAGGCTGCCATTGGTTTCTAACGCACCAGAATGCATTGCCACATCAGCGAAGTCAGAATCTCCTCCTATCAGGTCAAATCCCGGAATATTCCCTAGATCGTCAAATTCTTCAAAGTCGTCTAAAAATTCTATATTGCTCTTAGAATTTTCTCTAGTTAGTACACTGTTTGTATCTTCATCAGAGGTAAATTCCTCTGAGCCAAAAGTAGACTCAAATGCTTCAATATCAAAACTTTCATCGTCATCAAAGTTATTTTTAGCTATGAGTTCACCCGATTTAATCTGCTTTTCTTCTTGGGCAAAATTGCTGTTAAAAGATGAAGATAACTCTGCTTGGTTTGGCTGTAATACTTCCGAAACTACAACTTCCTTCTGTTGCAACCAATTATTTGATTCGGTTTGAGACAAATCATCTGGACTGTTATATTCCAACTTGTTTGCTAATATTGAGCCATTTTTGAGATCCCTTTCGACGATCAATAAAGTTTCATCCCCTAAACTACTTTTTTTAAATTCCAAGTTTTCAACACTAGACTCTTGAGATCTGGACTCAATCAATAAATCAGGGAAGTTTTTCTGGCTATTGCTAGTTTGTAGATTGGCTGAGTCAAAAGGTGAATAATTACTGCTATTATTGTCAATTGCAGAATTTTCGTTAGTTAAATGTGCATCAATTTCCAGTAAATTACTATTCACTACTGGTTCTTCAAGACTAGCTTCTGAGATATCTTCTTGCCAGAAAGCGGGTAGCTCTAATTCTGCTTGCCCATCCCAATTGCTGCCATTCAACTCTTGCTGCTGTAGTTGTTGACTCAAGTCAAAAGGATCTTTAGTCTCATCAACAGTTGTGGAAGAATCTAATGTTTTGCCAAATTCAATACTGTCTGTTGGTATGTCAAATGGACTGTCCAAGGATAACTCTTCTAGTGCATTCACACCTTGTTGATGTTCCCCAAAGGATTTTAAATCAAGGCTACTGCTATCAAACTCCTCACTATTACCCAAATCTGAAAATTCTTGTTCACTAGATAATAGAGAAAGAGAATCAGAAATCTCTATAGGATTGATTTGCTCTTGATCTGCGGATGTATCAATCTGACTACCTAATGATTGTAGGTGTTGATTAATATTTTCAAGTCCATTATTGGCAAAACCAATGATTTCTTGCTCGTTAGTCAAATGCAATACCTGTTGATATTCTTCTCGTGCTACATTGTACTCCTGCAAAACATAGTAGATGTGACCCCGTAACAAACGAGAGTTAGGGTCATTTGGTAAACTTTGCACCACTTGGTCAACTAAAGTAGCGGCAACTTCATAGTTCCTTTGAACATAGGCTGTCATTGCCTGCTGATAAGTTGGCTCGTAATCATCTATACTTGCTGCCATTTCCTCCTCCCAATTTCATCCTGCCCACCGCGCACTCCGCAAAATTGCCATTTGATCGAGTAGTCGTAGACACTGATTTTTTCTAGTATCTAATAACCACTCTCCGCGCAAAAAGGGAGCCATAGTATCTGGAATATTAGTTGGTGGCATGAGATGCTGTATATCCAGCCAGTCCATGCCACCAATTTCCTCGACTGCTAAACCCACTATTGTGTCTTGCTCCTCAATGGCAATCACCGGAATTTCAGCTCTATCTGTGTTTAATGCACTTGCTTCTCCAAGAAATTGACCCAAATCAGCTACCCAAATAACTCGACCTCGTAAATTTAGAGTACCCAAAAGTAAAGGAGAAGCATTAGGAATCGGAGTGATTCTATCGGGACTCAGTTCAATTACCTCCCGGATGCCAGTTGCTTGTAGTGCAAACTCCTGATGCGAGGGAATGTAAAATCTCAAATGTAACTCACCTTCAGGACTTTCTACTTGTAATTCAGGACGAAAGTGGTCTTGACCACTACCACTTAAAAAGTCCGGTTTGCTGACCATATTGTTTTCATCCTTATCCTCGCAGCAGTTGTTTGACTGTTCCCACCAATTCGGTTGGTTGAAACGGTTTGGCTATGTAGGCGTCTGCACCTTGTTTCATGCCCCAGTAGCGATCAAATTCTTCGCCTTTAGAAGAACACATCACCACAGGAACATTTTGGGTTTTCGGATCTGACTTTAACCGACGACAAACTTCGTAGCCGTTCATCCGGGGCATGACAATATCCAATACCACTAAATCGGGAGGTGCGCTTTGAATTGCCTCTAATGCTTCTAATCCATCACTGGCATGGGTGACTGTTAGGCCAGTTGCTTTCAGGAGGTCTGTAATCATCTCCCTTTGCGCGATACTGTCTTCCACAATCAGAACTGTACTCATAAATGTCTATCTACCTCCTGATGTAGAGGTTCCTATTTGGAACATTCCCTGATTCTCCTGCAATCATTTAGTGTATAAATTAATTTTATTTTTTCACTAAGTTACTGAATATTGATGTTTCACTGGGTTTGCTGATTCTGTGATAACATTTTTTACCTCATTTTTTATTAGATCAACAAGTCTTAGATCTCGTTTATACCTATATACAAGACTCTTTATTGATATATTTCTCTATGAGCATTAGTAACTCAGTGTCTGTAAATGGTTTTGTCAAATAATCTGTTGCCCCGACCATACTAGCCCTGACTCGATCAATAAATCCATCTTTACCAGTAAGCATGATAATTGGTACAAGCCGAAATACTGTTGAGTGTCGCAGCATGGCGCAAATTTCGTACCCTTCCAATTGCGGCATCGTGATATCACACAAAATTAAATCCGGCTTGAGTTGAAAAACGAGACTGAGAGCCTCTAAGGGATTTGTGAGGGAGATTACCTCATACCCTTGTGGTTGCAAGATAGACTCTATAGTTTCACCGATAGCGATCGCATCGTCAATACATACTATCCGCTTGCGATGATTTACTTCCAATCTATCTTTTGTGTAGTTTTCTTGCTTAAGTGTAATTGAATATACTAGTTGTAGCCAATTTTGTTGCACGTATGGATATATTGCCTTGGCAACTGTCAGAATATCTCGGTTAAGATGGCGAGCCAATTGACGCAGGGATGTTTTACCATCTGTCCAATGCTGTAACTTATTTAATGTTGCTGCTGGGAGTGAGGAGCGTAGCCGAACTTGGTCAGCCAACACTGGTAGTTGCTCAGGAGATTGAATGTGTGGATATAGCTGCTTCCACTCTTGTACTTGCTTCGTAATTTTAGTAACTAGTGGAGCAATCTCCAAAGTGTTTAATTGTGGGGTAAGTGCCGCACCCTGATGGAAAATGAAATTACCTTGGTGCAAACTCAGCAGGTCAAAGAGGGTTTCATGCACCAAGCCGTGGATGATACTACCAGCTATCTTCGGTTGAATTATATTTCGTTCTAAGAGTGCCCAAATATATGCATATTCTGGCGCGTTTGTTGATGATAGGGAGGCAAGTTGTATTTCTTCAAGTCGCGTCTCAACTCGGTAATGATGTAAATAATCGCCAATTCGGGATAAACGACTTTCGCCTTCTTGGCAATAGATAATTTGACCGTTGAGGAAAAAGACGAACCAGGACTTTTGTTTAGGGCGATATCTCAGAGATTCTCCATCCAGTTTGTTGCTCTGGTGAGAGCTAGGGGCTTCTACCAATAGTTGTCCAGTTCGCTGTCCTAACTCAATCAATTGCAAGATACTGCAAATATCAATTTCATTTAAATTTCCCTGCATTTAGCTAAAAGGTGCTCCTTGTAATCCTGTTGACATTTTTATTAATTCTGCGCCTTAATTTTTCCATGCTTCAAGCAGACGTATTAGGTATTGATTATGAGGTATTAGAAAGATTTTTCTCTAATCCCTTGCCTTGATCGGGAGACATATTAAGCTATAAACATTAAACTTTCGTAATACCCTTTGGTAAAGCTAGTGTTAACACGGAAGTCATCATCACTATCATCAGTACAAAATATAAAGGCGCGACCAAATCGCCCTTATAAATATCAAGACGTAATATCTCACGTCTATAAATAGTTTTGTCTGTCTTCCCTCAACTTAGGTTCAGTGAGACAAGTTAACAGAATTATCTAAGGTATATTCCAAAACACGAGTTTAAGTGCATCAACAAGGACTAACGGTGTGCTGTATTTAGCAGAAGTACAAAAGCAGAAAGGCGGCTTACTCGGTGGTGGTTCTAAAACTGAACTGAAACTGCTAGCTTGTCAGCGGACTGACCAAAATTGGAATACTGTGTCGGAAGAAGTAATTACAGCTGAAGACGCAAGCAAACTAAATGATGGTGCACTGGTGCTAGTTGAAATGAATCCGAATCGTCAAATACAACGGATTCAAGAAGCAGGGCGGCCGCTAGTGAATATTTTGCAGAATTTTTCTCGCCAGTTGGAAAAATTTAAGCTCAAGGAAGATGAGATTGACCAGTGGAAACAATCTTTAACATTTCAGGCGCAAGAGTTGAATCGCCGTGAAATGGACATGGAAGTACGCTCGGAACAACTGCAAGAACTGGAGGGTGAGTTGCAACGCCTGGAGGAGCAAAAACAGGTGGTTGACACATCCCGCGAGGAGATTGAACGTTTGCAAGTAGAAATTGAGCGTAACCGCCAGGAACTCGAAGGAGCTTGGGAGCATTTACGAGGTGAGCAGCGCCGTCTGGAGGAGCGTCAAGCGGATTTCCAACAGGGGACGGTTTTGGATGAGGATCAAAGTCGGGTAATGAGTGAGTTACTTGATCGCTTGTCTAGTCGTGTTGCTCCTACGGAAACTGTAAGGGAACATCTCCATCTGGCTTTTGAATTGGTTGAAAGCCAGCAAGCTACGCTTAACCCACACTGGCAACAACTGGAGCAGCAAAAAACTGTAGCTGCTCAACAGCAAGAGGAAGTAGAGCGTTTGTTGCAAACATTTGGCGATCGCCAAAACACATGGCAACAGGCACAAAATTCTTTAGCGCAGCAAACAGCCCAGTTGCAAGTAGATACAGCAAATCTTACCAACAAGCAAGAGTGTGCTCGGATACTTAAGGAACAGTTACGAAATCAGGAAGATTTATACCAGCAGATTCACTCCTTGGCTGCAACATCGGGTGATGTAGTTCTCGGTCAGCAAGCTGATGTGGAAGTTTTGCAGAACATGCCTTTAGAAGAACTGCAAAAGATAGTGCAAGATTTACAGTATAAGTTAGAAATAGACGCTAGTTTTGTTCATGATCAAGAACAAGAACTGACATATAAGCAAGAAACTATAGAAGAACTGCAAAATAAATTAAATCACGCATCTGACCATGACCACATTAATTTAGAAATGGAACTAGCGGATGAAAAAGACCTCTATCAAATGTTAAACGAAACTTTGGTGGGACAACGCCGCAATATGCTACAGCGACAGAAGTTTCTCAAGCAACACCAAGCTGTTCTGCTACGACGGCAAGGACATACTGTTGCTAATGAAGAAGAGGGTAACAAAATTAATTTAGAACCGATTCTATTACAAGTTGAAACCCAGCGACAACAACATTCACAGGAAATACAAAAGCTGGAACGTGAGATTGAGCAGATGCGTAGTGGTATTGAGCTAGCGCAGGGAATGATTGAAAATCAAATCCACGATTTAGAGGAGAAGCGCCAGGAGCTAACAGCGATCGAGGAGAATTTGCTGTCTCTGCGAACAGCAACCGCCCAATGCTGGAGTCGGGTAAATCTTTATCAAGAAGCACTACAACCAATTCAGGATTCCTTAGACGGATTACGGCATAAACTGCAAGGAATTGGGGAATCTTTGGCTCAAGTTCAAGAAACTGGTGATTATCAACTCCAGACGATCACCCAGATGCGTCATACTTTACAGAGTTTAATGTCTCAACCAGAATTGCTCGCCTCTTAACAAGTTCTGGGGCTTTGGTGAGACAAGAGGCTTAAGCCCCAGGGCAAACGCATGTGTGACTCGTGAGTATAGTTAGGCACATGACTATCAAACTATTTGACTGGTAAGTGTCACATCAGTGTCATCGAGGATAATTTAAAATTTGACCAGCAAAACTGAATTTCAAAAACTAGCAGACTCCTTCACGCTGCTTATTGTCTGTGTCTAACCAAGTCTGCAATTGCCTCAACGAGGTTGGCTGGATCGACTGGCTTCGGAATATGCCGTTGAAAACCTGCTAAAATTGCCTGTTGATAGTCAATTTCTCCAGCATAGGCAGTCAGGGCGATCGCCGGAATCTTTCCACCCTGCTCTGGTGGTAATGCTCTCACTTGTCGCACCAGCATATAGCCATCTACCTCTGGCATTCCAATATCACTGAGCAACACATCTGGCTTAGAGTTGGCTAAAGCCAATAGTGCATCTTCTGCTGAGGCAACTGTGATCACATTTGCTTTATACTGCTCGATTAGAAAGCCAACAAACTCCCGTGTATCGGCATCATCATCTACGACTAAAACCTGGATACCAGTCAAATCCAAAGCTGGCTCAGACAGTCTACTATCCTGATTAGTTTGGGCTGAAGTTGGCATCAGCGGCAGTCTCATGGTAAAGGTTGTCCCCTGCCCTTCTCCTGGACTCTCTGCTTGAACGGTTCCGCCATGCAGTTCGACTAAGTGATGAACGATCGCCAGTCCTAATCCCAGCCCTCCAAATTTTCGAGTTGTAGCACCATCTTCTTGGCGGAAGTAGTCAAATACATAAGGCAGGAAGTCCGGGCGGATGCCTTTACCTGTATCGCTGACGCTAATCTGGGCAAAACAGCCAAGGCGTTCTAATCGGATGTCCACTTGTCCCCCCACATCGGTGAACTTGACGGCGTTCGAGAGGAGATTCCAAATCACCTGCTGTATTCGGTTTGAGTCGCCTGAAATCTGGAATTTGGGATTTTGCGTTCGCGTAGCATGTCGGAGACAAAAGTTGCCATAGTGAAGCGTTAGCGAGTCAGAAGCTCCTACGTCGCTAACGCTATCGCTATCGAGCGTTAGAGGGCTGCCCTGTGTAGCAAACTTTCCAAGACGGCTCTGAGATTTTAGATTACCAGGTTGCTCGTCACTGTTGGGAGATTTGGGGCTGACATCAACATTGTTCAATCCCAAATCTAAAATCGTAAATCGTAAATCGATTGACTTGGCTTGAGCTGCTAGTCGTACTGTTTCTATTGCGGCTTGAATCGTTGTTACTAGATCGATCGGGGAAACATTCAGGCTAAGTTTGCCTCGTAGAATTCGGGAGACATCGAGCAAGTCTTCAATCAGTTCGGACTGCAACTTGGCATTGCGTTCGATGACAGTTAAGGCTTGAGCCGTCTTAGCTTCGTCAAGCTTGCCTGTTTTGAGTAGCTTTGACCAACCGAGGATCGGATTGAGAGGCGATCGTAATTCATGCGACAAGACTGCTAAGAATTCATCCTTAATCCGGTTGGCGGCTTGAGCTTCTTCCCGTGCTTGCTGTTCTGCCCCAAGTAGGCGCTCTCGTTCGAGTTCGGCTTGTTTGCGAGCGCTAATATCTGCTAGAAAAACTGACAGTCCACTGGACGAAGGATAAATCCGATGATCGTGCCAACAATTCCAAGGTGCGTAAAAATACTCAAACTGGAGCGGTGTTTGTTCAGTTATTGCCCGATGGAATTGCACATAAGCATCGGTGTCAACGGCAGATGGAAACAACTCCCATACGTTTTGCTCAAGAATTTCTTCTCGCTGCATTCCCACCATTTTACAGTAGCGATCGTTGACGTAGGTGAAATTCCAGTTGCGATCAAGAGCATAAAAGCCATCCCGAATGCTTGACAAAACCGTTTCAACCTGCTGTTTTGCCGTTTCTGCTTCCAGTCGTAACGCCTGCTCCCGTTGCGTTGCTTCCCGCCGCAATTGCGCCAGTTTTAAGGTCGCCTCCACTCGTGCTAGCAGTTCACGCGCCGAAAACGGCTTAATCAGATAGTCATCGGCTCCCGCTGCCAGTCCTTCAATGCGAGCCTCTTTTCCAGCTCGTGCAGACAGCATGATAATCGGTACTTCCCTAATTTGTGGATCGGAGCGAATCGCTTGCAGCAAGCCAAACCCATCAAGGTTGGGCATCATCACGTCCGTCAAAACCAAATCTGGAACCTGCTGATGGATAGCAGACAGAGCCGCAACTCCATCCGACACGGCTACCACCTCATATTGCTGGCTTAGCAACCGCCTGACGTAATCGCGCATATCTGCATTGTCGTCTGCTAAAATAATTCGAGCAGAGGAAAATAATTTGCTTCGCACAGATGCAGAGCTTTGCTCTCCATCGCTGAAAACAGTTACTTGTTGATCTGTTTGCGAAAGCCAACGGAAGGCTTCTTCCAGGTAGGGATTCGCGCCCAATGCCGTTGAAGCTATGCGAGTCGCACCGATGCGGTCTTGAGGCAAATGAGCTGTTCCTGTTGGGATGGAGATGTTGAAGCAGGAGCCTGCCCCCTCGACGCTGGTGACGTTGATGGAGCCTTGATGCAGCTTGACCAATTCCTGCACCAAAGATAGCCCAATGCCCGATCCTTCAATACTGCGCCCCTGTGAGCCTTTTACCCGATGAAACCGCTCAAACAAATGTGGCAATTCTGCGGCGGGAATGCCAATCCCGGTATCTCGCACCACTAACTCAATGTGGTCGCTCTGCCACTGCAAGCTGACTGAAATTTCTCCTGCAAAGGTGAACTTGAAGGCATTCGACAACAGGTTGAAAACAATCTTCTCCCACATTTCCCGATCAATATACACATCAGGCATGGGTGGACAATCTACAACCAGCCGCAGGTTTGCCCGTTTGATCGCCGAGCGAAACACCGATGCTAATTCTGCGGTAAAAGTGGCTAAATCTGTGGGTTCATAGGATGCCTGCACTCGTCCGGCTTCAATGCGGGAAAAATCGAGTAAGGTATTGACTAACTTCAACAGCCGTAAACCGTTGCGCTGCACTAACTGTAATTGTTCGCGTTCTTCGGCTGGAATGGTGCCACTCAGGTTGGTGATCGCCTCTTCTAAAGGAGACAGCATTAAGGTGAGCGGTGTCCGAAATTCGTGGCTGACATTACTAAAGAAGACTGTTTTGGCGCGATCAAGTTCTGCCAGTGCTGCACTTCGTGCCGCTTCGCTAACGGCTCGTTGGCGCTCCTCCTCGTAGGAGCGGGCATTGGCGATGGCCATGGCAATTTGTCCGGTTAGCTGATTGAAGAAGTCGCGGTAGGTATCGTCGAGTCTCCGACGGGGGCTAGCGACAGCAACAAGCACTCCGGTGACTCTGCCTTGCCCAGCGGCAGTGATCGGCAGTACCATCGCCTCTTGGGGTGGCTCAGTCCAAGGGCTGCCAGGGAGTTTTCCGAAGCGTGACACTAGGTCATTGATCGCTTGCGATCGGGCGGTACGAGCAGCGAGGGCGATCGCCCAACCATCATTGCTATTCTCCTCAGCAAGATCCACTATCTCAGGACTCACAAAGCTATCTAAAGCAAACTCAGTACCACCACAGAGGCGGGCATGTTTTCCATCTGAGTCAATCAGGTAGAGGAACGCCAAAGGAATGTCAGCTGGATCAGACTTGAGCGCCGCTACCGTTGACGCGCACGCTTCTTCGGTAGTCTTGGAAGTTCCGGTTCTGAATGCTACTTCGCGCAGCAGTCGAGCGCGGCGATCATTCAAAACGCGGTATGTGGTTTCAGTAACAATGTTAAAAACTCCATCAATTACATCTCCCTGTCCCTGAATCGGGTTGAAAGTATACTCAAAGAAGCACTCTTCAGTGTATCCAAATCGATGCATCGACAACAGTTCGTCATTATGAAAGATGCCCTCGCCCGTCGCTAGAACGCTTGCAAGCTCCGGGCCAATATCGTCCCAAATTTCCGACCAAACCTCACGAGCGGGGCGACCCAATGACCAAGGATGCTTGTTACCAATGATCGGTCGCCAAGCATCGTTGTAGAGTAGTAAGCAGTCCCATCCCCAGTAGATGGCGATCGGGAAGCGGGAGTTGAGGCAAATACTCAGCGCTGATCGTAAGCTTTGGGGCCAAGTTTCAATTGCACCCAGCGACGTTTGCGACCAGTCGAGCGATCGCATCCGCATTGCCATCTCACTGTTGCCTGTAAAAAGCTGTTCGGCTGCTTGACGATCCTGGGTCATATTCTTCCTCTACTCCACCCACATAACCGGGCGATTGCTTTCACTAACTCCTCTAGCTCCATAGGTTTTGTGATGTCTTGGAACCCCGATTGGAGTGCTTTTCGCTGATCGAATTCTCCAGCATCAGCAGTTAGCGCGATCGCCATCGTCACCTGTTCTAAAACTAGGTCAAGGAAGCCTTTGTAGTCATCGTCCAGCGTCCGTCTGGGACTGATGCCCACAATCAAAGCTGACCAATCGGGCGTTCGCGAAGCGTCTTTGAAGGAGTCTCGCATCAACACTGCCATCTCACCACCGCCAACAAAGATATCTTCAGGAGTTGCTTTCCTATCTGGAGACATCGGCTCTACTCCTCATTCTGGAAAGTATTTAGAGAGTAGGTCTTGGCCGCGCTCACGCAACGCTTCCTTTGGTGAATTGCTCATCTGAGTAAGCAGACTGACAACCTTTTCCATAGCCAAGGGCGAGGGCTGCGATCGCCCGTTTTCCCAACGATTGATAGTTGGGAATGTCACACCTAACTTAGCAGCAAATTTCTCCTGGGTTAGCCCCATCTCTTGCCGAAGTTCTCGAATGAGCTTGCCAATCTCCGGTTGTTTAGCTGTAAGCACTTTATTGCACTATTTTTATATCCCACAGTCGAACATAAGTCACATTTTATAAAATTTTATATATCAAAAGGATGATTTCAAACAAATCCAGTCACCTTCTACTTGAGCGATCGCACCACCAGGAAATGGATCAGTTTGCGAACGATTTGGCGCTATAATCAACGCCGTTAATTTTTCAATATGTTCAAAACTGGGCGCATCAGGAAGTATCTGCTGCAATACCTGACGTATGACGCGACGTTGCAAAGCCAGTGGTGCTGTCTGCAATACCCGACGATTTAACCTTAAGGGAACCACAGGAGTAAAGGAATCTCTTTCATGCTCTATACTCATCGCCTTTTCCCGTAACTCGTGGGCAGCTTTTTCTAAATATTCCACTTCCGCTTGGAGAAGTTCTGCGGTTTGGGCTAAGGCTGATTCTACTTGGGGGTTGAAATTCGCTTGCAAATACGGTATTAACTCTTGGCGGATGCGGTTGCGGGCGTATTGCAAATCTTGATTAGTGGAATCTTCCCAAACTGGTAGTTGAAAATCTTGACAAAATTTCTCTGTTTGTAACCGAGTTATTTCTAAAAGTGGACGCGCTAATATAACATCCGCAGTTAATGGGCGTTGCCAAGTCAGGGCTTGCAAACCGTCAGCGCCAGTACCGCGAATTAAGTTGTAAAGGAGAGTTTCGGCGCGATCGCTGGCTGTGTGTCCTGTAACTATGTATTGGTAATTATTTACTTGGGCGATCGCACTTAAAGCTTGATATCGCCAATTGCGTGCAGCAGCTTCACTAGTTAAAGACTGATTAGCTGTTTCTAAATAAAATGATACATCCCAAGTCTTAGCTAATTTTTCTACATGATTAGCATTCGCTTGGGAGTCAGAACGCCAACGATGATCGCAGTGTGCAATACCTAGATGCCATTCCCATTTTGGTTGTAAATCTAACAATAACTTTATTAAACACAGAGAATCTTGTCCACCGGAAACAGCTACTAATAGCCGCTGTTTGTGCTCAAATAAATGGCGCGATCGGATGGTGCGATGTATTTTTGCATGTAAAGAAGTCCATGTCATTTTGGTTTTTTAAACACGAATAGACGCAGATAATTTTCTATTTTATAAAAAGGCGTCGGGAAAACCTATTCCTTCTAGAGATGGGATGAAAGATGCCTTTTTAGGTCGTTGACGGTTAACAGTTAACAGTTAACTGTCAACGTGAAATCCCATCCACTATTAGGGGTGGGATGAGCTTAACGATGTCCATCTGTATTAGTAAATTGAAATTTAGGATTTGCAACTCGTCAAGATGCTAATCTTATTTTACAAAATATTTGATACACAAACATAGGGATAAAAGTACGTGTACTCATATAGCCCATTCATTTGTTGCAAAGATTTTTGGAAATGGGATGAGAAGCGTTTGCGCTCTAAATATTGTCTTGCACTTGCCGTAGTCTTATTCCCTTTTTTCCTATCTCTCCGAAGTTCTGAGCGGAGGAAGCCTCCGCTCAGACTTCTCTCTGTTTCATCTATTACTAATGTAATTGCACGACCATCTAATTGTTTTTTCAACTTATTTAATCTTCTTTGTTTTAATTTATCTACTGACCAATCTAAATTTGCTAAGAAATGGTGTCATGATTGTGCCGAATTTATACTTACTACCTTCGCTATCTCTGGTAACGATTTTCTTTTTATCGTTGATATTATCCCCAGGTGTAAATATTTGAAGCACTTATCATTCCTTACTTCTTTAAATAAGTCTTTATACTCTGCACATATTCATCTATGATACCAACTGTTGGATGAGGCTCTCTTGCCAAATGTTTGAGAATTTGTAATTCTACATCCATTGCCCTACTTACCTGAAGAGAGTTTTTTTTTAATCCTTTTATTCAGAGTACTCGGAAAGTGACAGAAGAGGGATAAGTTATTTCTTAGTTTGCGTCAATTTTATCTGTAACGCTCCTACTTTTGTACCAATACGGTTCAGTTAAGGGTTATTGGTGTAGATAATTGGTATATTAAGACACGATAAATCGCGTCTCTACATGAGGGTTTTGGGCTTATCTGAACTATATTGACTTTTGTACCGCTAACTTATTACTCTAATGTTGATTAATATCAACTCTCAAAGCAAGACCAAATTTTTCTAACAATTCTAAGGGAATATCTGGAAGATTAATAAGCATATCATTCCATGTATTGAAGGCTTGTAAAGCTTCCACAACTATTGGCAGTGGCTCCCAGAAAATATTTTGAAAGTTTGCTTCTTGGGGAAATTGAATTTTAAAAGCTAATTGTTCTTTTGAGGGGACAAATTGAGCGTCAACATTTTGACGATTTCTCCTTGCATCAATCCGATACCAACCTATTTCGGGTAAGTATACTGCATTCAAACCATGTAAGCTATAAAGTTCACCATTGTCATGAAGACGCAATCTCTGATAACAAAAGCCTGCTGGAACACCATTCGCTCTGAGTAGTGCTGCTAGCAAATGGCTCTTTGCATAACAATAACCTGTTTTGTATTTGAGTACATCTGAAGCTCGACAGGTTACAGGATTCATTTGGTAGTCATAGCTATGATAAATTTTATCGCGTACCCACTCAAAACAAGCTTTTGCGATCGCCTCTGATGTTTGATGTCTTGATGCAATTTTTTTTGCAAGTTTTAGAACTGTAGGATGTTGCCAGTTAATAACTTCACTCACTTGCAGATATTCTTCCATATTGCTTGTTTCCTAAAAAGCATTGCATCCAGAATACAAAACTCTAGCCTACTCAACAACAAGAAACTGGTATTTGGCATGATGGCAAGGTTAAATTTATACTTAATTAATCATTAATACTGTAGTAGTATCACTTAATACTTAACAGTAGCCTAAAAAATACTATTTCTAACTAAAATTTCTTGTGGAATGACGCACCATTAACAAAATAGTCATCACATGCACATATAACTAGATCTGAAAATGTGCTGATTTGAAAAATTAAAGATTTTTCTCATAGATTTGGCAAGCGTTTGACTCAAGTATTGGGTCTATCTTTATAGTATGAAAGAAGCACTTTTGACCTGAGACTATGCCATACTCTGAAAAACGTCTAAGTTACCCATCTTGCCGCAAGAGTAATCAAGTTGATAACTACCACGGTACTTTAGTTGCAGATCCCTACCGTTGGTTAGAAGATCCCGAATCTGAAGAAACAAAGACTTGGATTGAGGCACAAAATAAAGTTACTTTTGGCTACCTGAGTGAAATTCCTGTAAGGGAAAAAATTAAACAGCGCCTCACTAAACTTTGGGATTATGAAAAATATGGTATCCCATTTAAAGAAGGCGAATCTCTACAAGACGGTTCCACCAAACGCTATTTTTATTTCAAAAACGACGGACTACAAAATCAAAGCGTTCTCTACACCTTAGAAACCCTAGACGCCGAACCCAGAGTTTTACTCGACCCCAACAAACTTTCAGAAGATGGCACTGTTGCTCTTGCGGGATTATCTATTAGTGAAGATGGTAAACTTTTAGCATACGGTCTATCGACCTCTGGTTCTGATTGGCAAGAGTGGAAAGTGCGCGATGTTGAAACTGGTGAAGACTTGGAAGATCACCTGAAGTGGATTAAATTTTCTGGTGCATCTTGGACACATGATCATCAAGGTTTTTTCTACAGTCGTTATGATGAGCCAAATGAAAAAACTCAATTAGAAGATGTTAACTATTATCAAAAACTCTACTATCATCAACTGAGTAAAACCCAATCAGAAGATGTACTAATTTACCATCGTCCTGACCAGAAAGAATGGGGTTTTAGTGGAGATGTTACGGAAGATGGACGTTATCTAATCATCTCAGTTTGGCTGGGAACTGACCCAAAAAATTTGGTTTTCTACAAAGATTTAACTAACCCTAATGCTGAAGTGGTAGAACTAGTTAATCAGTTTGAGGCAGATTACAGTTTTATCGATAATGATGATAGCGTCTTCTATTTCCGCACAGATTTAAATGCGCCACGAGGACGAGTTATTGCTATTGATACCAAAAACCCAGCGTCAGCAAATTGGCAAGAAATCATTCCTCAATCAGCAGAAACTTTGGAAAGCGTTGGCATACTTAATAACCAATTTGTTGCTGATTATCTTCAAGATGCTTATACCCAAATCAAAATTTTTGATCTCAAAGGGGCATTCATACGCGAGGTCAAATTACCCGGAATCGGCTCTGCGGGTGGGTTTGGTGGCAAGCGTGATGATACTGAGACTTTTTATAGTTTCACCAGCTTTACTACACCAGGAACTATTTATCGCTACAACATGGTGACAGGAAAAAGTGAGGTTTTTCGTCAACCAAAGGTAGATTTTAATCCTGATGACTACGAAACCAAACAAGTCTTTTATCACAGCAAAGATGGCACTCAAATGCCAATGTTTATTACCCACAAAAAAGGCATTCAATTGGATGGAAATAACCCCACATATCTTTATGCTTATGGTGGTTTTAATGCTTCAATGACACCTAGTTTTTCTGTGAGTCTTTTGGTATGGCTAGAGATGGGTGGTGTCTATGCTATGCCCAATATCCGTGGTGGGGGCGAGTACGGTGAAGAATGGCATCAAGCAGGAATGAAAGAGAAAAAACAGAATGTTTTTGATGACTTTATTGCCGCAGCTGAGTGGTTGATTGCCAATAAGTACACAAAACCTGCAAAACTGGCGATCGCAGGTGGTAGTAATGGCGGTTTATTAGTCGGTGCTTGCATGACTCAGCGCCCTGATTTGTTTGGTGCAGCTTTGCCAGCAGTGGGCGTGATGGATATGTTGCGCTTCCACAAATTTACCATCGGCTGGGCTTGGACTTCCGAATATGGTTCGCCGGATAATCCAGAAGACTTTAAAACGCTTTATGCGTATTCGCCACTGCACAATATCAAGCCAGGGACAGCTTACCCAGCAACCTTGATTACCACAGCCGATCATGACGATCGCGTTGTCCCTGCTCATAGTTTCAAATTTGCCGCAGCTTTGCAAGCCGCTCAAACAGGTGATGCACCAACGCTAATTAGAATTGAGACGAAGGCGGGGCATGGTGCAGGTAAACCCACAGCTAAGATTATCGAGGAAGCATCAGACAAGTGGGCTTTTTTAGTGCGTACTTTGGATGTTGAAGTTTAGACGAATGTAACTGATTTTTCCACGCAAAGACGCAGAGGCACAAAGTTTTTTATTAGCGGCTTGGCATCTTTGCGTGAGATTTTCGTTATTAATAATTGAAAAGCTCTGCAATTAGAGAGGCAGATAAGTATTTATAAGATGAGTTAAGATTAAATCAACTATTTCAAGCAAATATTAACTATGAAATGGGAAGAAGTTTGTGAAAATAAACAGTTAAAAGATTTACCCTTCAAAATCGAATTAAATAAATGGGGTCAAATCGTAATGAGTCCAGTAAAAATTAAACATTCTTTTTATCAAGGAAGAATCCAACGTTTATTATAATCTTTTTTGAACACAGGAGAAGTAATGCCAGAATGTGCTATTAACACATCAGATGGGGTGAAAGTTGCTGATGTTGTCTGGTGTTCAGAGGAACGATTTGCTCAAATTGAAGATGAAGTATTAGCGTCTATTGCACCAGAAATTTGTATAGAAGTTAAATCCAGTGGGAACACTTTGGACGAGGTTGAATTTAAAAAAATTTATATTTAGAATCTCAAACTGTTGAAGTATGGTTATGTAATGAACAAGATCAAATTAAATTTTATAACAAACAAGGTCAATTAGTGTAATCTTTGTTAGTTCCTAACTTTCCTAAGCAAATTAAACGGTAATTAAAGTTATGCCATTCTTTTAAGTATGAAAAGAGGATGAAACAGAGCGATCGCTGGAATTAAAATCATTAAGGTTTTTAGTAACACCAAGCGTATTGTGCTATGTTTCCCCTATTTCTCGAAGATAAGCAGGTCGAGGTATAAGTTGTCTAACAAGTGCGGCGTCAGCTGTCCAAAATTCCGCAGATGTACTTTCAACGCAAGCAAGAAAAGCTGCATCATAAAGGGTAGATAATCCATATTGCTCTGCAATTTCCCAGCTTTTTGTCCGAATTGCTTCTTCTTCAATGTAATCAATAGGAAGTTCGCAGAAATCCTCAAAAAAACCTTGTGCTTCCTCTGTAGTAATGACTCCTATCTGGGTTTTCTTCCGCAGCACAGACCCTACTTCTACCCAACTAAAAGCTGGAGCGACTAAGCGTATACTTAGGCTCAATGCCTCTGCTACTAAGGTTCTGGCTTGGGATTGATAAACTTCTGGTACAAGGTAGGGAATCCAAACACTGGTATCTAGGCACAAAACTCTAGTCATGTCGCCCCGCATCCTCTCTAAGACTACGAATTAGATCTGTAGAGGCTGATTGTATCCCGATTTTAGCCTTGACAGTTTCGCTGCGGGCAATAATTCGTTGATGAGCAGCCCATCCCCGGCGACGGCGCACCTCATGTTCTAAAGCCTCAACTATTAAATCATTAAATGATTCGCTGCCTTGCTTGAGTTTCCTGGCTTTGGCAAGTAGATCAGCAGGAAAACGGATTGTTAGAGCTTCGCGTTCCATAGCAGGAAATATAACTAAAATATTGATACCACTTATTGTAACTATTTTTTGATTATGAAGCGATAGGAAACGAACGCTGCTATGTCGCTATCTTGAATGTATGCAGCAGCAACCGTGGTGTTTCCAACCGGATTGAAACTTGAGACATGACTTAGCATTAAATAATTACCAGTTGATAAAGGCGATCGCTCATTAAACTAATAGGTGGGAAAACCTGTGGCAATAAGTTGCTGAGCTACTTCTGGGCTTTTGCTCTAGTTACTTGCTTAGCCAGATACCAAATTAAAAATGAGGGTTTTGCATTTCTTCTTTAATTAAGTTTCATCAAATTGAATTTCGCATTGCTTATGAAGCTACGCTTATATATGCTTATCGGGCTTTTACTCAGTCTTCTCCTAAGTGTTGTGCCCTTCTCGGGCACTTTCACCAATGCTGCAACACCAACAGCGGTCGCACCCGTGTCTGCTCCCTCGTTCACCCAAGGTGTGCAAAAAACAGTGCTGGACAACGGCTTAACAGTGCTAACCAAGGAAGTCCATACCGCTCCGGTGGTGAGTGTGCAAGTTTGGTATAAAGTAGGCTCACGTAATGAAGGAGCCGGGATGAATGGCATCTCTCACCAATTAGAGCATTTAATGTTTAAAGGCACTACTGACCGTCCCGTGCAGTTTGGACGGCTATTTAGTGCGTTGGGTAGTCAATTCAATGCTTTTACCAGCTATGACGAAACAGCCTACTTTGGTACAGTACAGAAAGATAAACTCGAAGCACTGCTGACTTTGGAAGCTGATCGTATGGAAAACGCGTTGATTGGCCCTGATCAGCTAACAAGTGAGAAGCGAGTGGTGATCTCAGAGTTACAAGGGTATCAAAATTTTCCCAATATCCGTCTGAGTGAAGCAGTGATGCGAAGCGCTTTTCCTAATAGAGCCTACGGTTTACCTGTGGGGGGTACAAAAGCTGATGTAGAAAAATTCACTCTAGAGCAGGTACAGAATTATTACCAAACCTACTACAGTCCAGATAATGCCACTTTGGTGATTACAGGAGATTTTGCCACAACACCCGTCCTCAAAGCTGTTAAAGAAACTTACGGGAAGTTGCCAAAACGAGCCAAAACGGCTGCGGCTAAAAATTCTATTCCGGTGACTGCGCCTACCTCTGTTGTTCAGAAAGCGCCTATAGTTTTGAAGCAACCCGGAAGTGCAGCACTATTGCAAACCGTTTATCCGCTACCAGATATTAAACACCCTGATGTACCTGCGATCGATGTGATGGATGCCATCCTTACAGGTGGACGTAGTTCCAGGCTTTATCAGGCTTTGGTGGAATCTGGACTCGCTAGTTCAGTTAGTGGCGGTGCTGCTGAACTCATTGAACCGGGTTGGTATGAGATTAATGCTACGGCGGCTCCAGGTCAAGAGTTAGCAAAAATTGCTCAGGTACTCCAGCAATCTTTGACAAAATTCCAACAACAGCCAGTAACCCTAGAAGAATTAAACCGGGCGAAGACGCAACTACAAGCCTCATTTATATTGGGTAATCAAGACATCACCAGTCAGGCAAGTCAACTGGGGTATAACCAAACCATCACCGGAGACTATCGTTTTATTGAACAGTATTTGGCTGCGATCGCCAAAGTCACCCCTGCACAGATACAACGAGTTGCGAAAACTTACTTGAATCCAGCTAAACAAACTATCGGCTTCTTTGAGCCAACCCAACCAGATGGTAAACCAGGGACTTCTAATGTTGGTTCTGGTCGGACTGTGGAAAACTTCAGCCCCGGTAAACCTGTAGACCCAGCGGAACTGGCAAAATACCTACCACCCGCCACATCAGCTACAGATTCCAATAAAAAATCATTACCTGAACAGTTCACTCTGGCAAATGGCTTGCGAGTTCTGTTATTACCAGACAAAAGCGTTCCCACCATTAACCTCAGCGGACAAATTGACGCTGGTAGTGAATTTGATGGCAATCAAAAAGCCGGATTAGCAAATCTGACTGCTAACAACTTAATGAATGGAACGCAGACTAAGAATGCTCTCACCCTAGCAAAAACCTTAGAAGACCGAGGAGCTGGTCTAGATTTCAGTGCTAGCCGCGAAGGAGTCAGCATTAGCGGTCAGGGACTTTCGACGAATCTGCCAATATTGATTCAAACCCTGGGTGATGTAGTCAGAAATGCTACTTTGCCAGATGACCAGTTGGAACTGAGTCGTCAGCGAGCATTAACCAGTCTCAAAGTCCAGTTAGATGACCCCAGTGGACTGGGACGAAGAGTATTCCAGCAGGCTATTTACCCAGAAAGTCATCCGTTCTACAGCTTTCCTACAGTTGAGAGTTTAAAGAGCATTACTCGTGATGATTTGCTCAGCTTCTACAAGGAACACTACCGACCCGACACCACAACGATCGCTTTAGTGGGAGACTTTGATCCAGTTAAGGTAAAAGCGTTGCTAAATCAGGAGTTCGGCAAATGGCAAGCTACAGGTAAGCCACCTGTTCTTAATGTACCTACAGTACCATTGCCGCAAACTTTGACACGTTTAAACAAAGTGATTCCCGGTAAAGCAGAGGCCGTTACTTACATCGGCTATAACGGCATTTCTCGGAAAGACCCGCGTTTTTATGCAGCACTAGTACTGAATCAGATTTTGGGTGGCGATACCTTGTCCAGCCGCTTGGGTACGGAGGTACGCGATCGCCAAGGTCTAACCTATGGGATCTACAGTGGATTTTCAGCGGGAATCAATCCTGGCCCATTCTTGATCCAAATGCAGACTGCTCCAGGAGATGCCCCTCAAGCGATCGCCAGCACCCTTGCTTTACTCAAACAGTTGCGTGAGCAAGGAGTAACTGAGACAGAATTGAATACAGCAAAACGCTCAATTAGCAACAGCTACCCCGTAGATTTAGCTAATCCTAGTAATGTATCTAGCATCATTTTGGATAATGCTGTCTTGGGACTGTCACGAGCAGAAATCCAAGAGTTTCCCAAGCGTATTCAAGCAGTGACTATGACTCAGGTGCAGCAGACAATCCAAGATTTAATTAGACCGGAAAATCTGGTGATTGTTACAGCTGGGCCAGGAGATACTCTACCCAAGGGCAGCTAATTATTTCGCCCAAAGAAAGGCGCAAAGAAACCTTTGCGTCTTTGTCTTGAAAAGTGACGCTTCTGCGTCAGAAACCTCCGCATCCTACGGGTTGCTACAGACTTTTCGCTGTCTTGAAAAGTTTCCTGCCGTTCGCGTTAGCGTCTCGTAAGAGAGGGAAACCCTCCCGCAGAACTTTTCCCTATTGGCGGCATATAGAAAGAGAGTTATCTTAGAGGGTGTTTTAAAAGTGTTTCGCTGTGACTTTAAGCACTTTTAGATCCCCCCTAACCCACGCCAGTCGCTCATGGGGAGCCACCCCCTTGCGGAGGTTCTCTGCGTTGTGGGGAGTGGCGTGGAAACCCCCTTGGCGCAGCCTCAAAGTAGAGAAGACCGCGCTGGCTACCCTTTCTAAGTGGGGAACCGGAATCAAAGTCCCCCTTGTCAAGGGGAGCGACTGTGTTGGGGAGACAGCGCCGTGGGCGGGTTTCCCGACTTGAGGCGACTGTCGTCGGGTTTCCCGACTTGTAGCAAGTGGCGTGGATTTAGAGGGATCTAGAACTTTTGATACCGACAAGAGGACTTTTTAAACATCCTCTTAGATTAGACCACGGATAACAAACAATTTGTTGATACTTAATGAGGCGGGTATTGCCTGCCGTTTTATGAAAGGAGATTTTTAATGACATATTCACAAACTACTTGGACTGAGCAAATATATAGATATGCAGAACATCTTTATTGGACACCTCAAGAATTAAATAAGTCAAATGAAAATACATATCCAGAAATTTTTAATAAATTGAGAAAACGAGAAGTTCCGCTAAATATAATTTTTAATATTTTCATGGATGTTGTATCAACGAAAATAAAAAATCGCATTATAAATCGTTTTTTTGATTTAGAAGTATCACAAATTGTAATTGAAGATAATATTGAGTTTGTTGATAGTCTAAATTTATATGAAAAATTATGTGGATTTGAATTTATTCAACCAGATATGGTATTTGAATCAGAAACATCAAGGTTTTTAGTAGAGTTAAAAATTCAATCATCAAAATTATCGCTTCAACAAGTATATAAATATTTATTTTTACATGGATTTATTTTTACATGGACTGTGGCAATATAAAACAGAAACAAGAAAAACACCATATATACTTTTATTAACTGAAAATAATATTGATAAACAATGGGAAGCAGAAGAACGTAAATTAATTTTTACAAACAAAAAAGATATAGAGGATTTATATAGTTACATATGCACAAACGATTTTTCAAATCAAATTAGTAAGGGTGCTTCACTAACTCATATTCATAATGATGTAAAACAAATTATTAATCAAGTTAGAATAGGTTGGTCTAATTGGCAGTCAGTGGGAGAGATTTTAAACCAAGAGTTGAACTCTTTGAACAAAACAAACTTAAGTGATGGAGAAGAAGTTGTAAAGAGATTATTAGATGGCTTTCTTATCGAGCTTAGTCGCCGTCAACTGTGGAAATTTAATGGCTGAATTTAAATATAGTGTCCTACAAATTGACAGCTGTTTTCAATTAAATAGACCACAGGCGTAGGGGCACAATATATTGTGCCCCTACAATAAAATTCCTGTCTTTTGGCTCATTTTCAAGATAGAGCTAATGCTGCTTTTGAACTTTCTTTTTCAGTCTCAAAGCGATTATAGAAGTGCTAAATAAAAGCACTCCAGCAACAGAAGAAGGTTCTGGAACAGGTTCAGACTCTACAAAACGCACACGGATATCTTCATCAACAACTGTCAGCACGCTTTCTTGATTAAACTTTTGCAAGTACGCTCCAATAATTTGATTAATAGAAGTTTCGTTATCTAAAGTATCTTCAAAGATAAAGCTGATAACCTTTGAGGGTTCTTCAATAATGGTTCCCGTGCTGTTTTGGAATTGCCCATTGGCATCGAAAATTGTTAAGCCGGCTGGAAAAAGCGGGGTAATCACACTATCAACAAAAGCTTGAAACTCACTTTCGGATACCTCTCCACCTCCCGGAATGTTGCGCCCAAAAAATAAATCTGCTTGGATTAGTTCTGGAATTGGGCTGTTGTCAATTAGATCATCGCCTAAACCGAAGCTAACCTTTACATCTTGATTGGCTGCAACCAAAACACTTTCTTGATTAAATTGTTGGCGATACGCCGCTACAATTTCGTTAACTGCGGTTTCATTGCTCAAGCCGTCTTCTAAAAGTAGGGTGACAACCTTCGAGGGTTCTTCGATAATGGTTCCAGTGCTGTTCAGGAATTGCCCATTGCCATCAAAAATCGTTAAGCCGGCTGGGAAACGAGGGGTAATCACACTGTCAACAAACGTCTGAAACTTGCTCTGAGATACTTCTCCACCTCCAGGAATATTACGCCCAAAAAATAATTCTGTTTGGATAAACTTGGGAACTGAACTGTTGTTAAATAAATCCTCATCTGAACTGAAGCTAACCGTTAGCTCGTCTTTGTTTACTACTTGCAAAACACTTTCTTGGTTGAACTGCTTGCGGTACGTCTTGACAATCTCACTAATAGAAACTTCGTTTGCGAAAGTGTCTTCTCGGAAGAGAGTAACAACTTTGGTACGTTCTTCAATGAGTCTTCCTGTACTATCCAGGAATTGCCCATTGCTATTTAAAATAGTTAATCCGGCTGGAAAACGAGGGGTAATTACATCGTCAATAAACGTCTGAAACTCGCTCTCGGATACCTCTCCATCTCCAGCAATATTGCGTCCAAAAAATAAATCTTCCTGAATCAGGGAAAATGCTCTGGCTTTAGGTAATTCTACTGCGATCGCCAGAGAAATGGTGGCACTAGTGGCTAAAGCTGTAGTAATTTTGTGAAAAATATTTTTTTTAGGCATAGCTGTAATGCTCCCAAGTTTATGAACTAAATCCTTGAGATTTAGCTCATGTAGGTAGGTACTCAATCAATATGAATACTTTTTTGCACTACAGTGAGAATACTTTAGTTATCCAAAAAAGCTAGTGTTTACACTAGAGTTCATAAAATCTTTAAACAGAATTTACAGTTTACTCATTTTTATGTTCTCCAAAAATGCATGAGATATAGCAACTATCAAGCCATTCAAAGCTGAATTTAAATTTACTTGCACTGCAAAGTTTAGATTAGGAAATATAGAGACGACATGAGCGATCGCACCGAAGATAGTAGATATTAATAAATTTTCTTCTTCAGAAAAAACCCCATCAAAATAGAATTTTGGGGATACACATCACAAGTAGAGACGTTGCATTGCAACGTCTCTACATCAAATTTCCTGTACACAAGAATGAAACAGCCCTGTGAATTATTTTTCAATGAACACTAAATTTTCCGGCTCAGTAGTTAGCTTGATATTCTGACCCTCGACTTTAACCACGAAGTCGAACCCAGTAATATGGCCTTCTGGGAGAATTACCAAGCGATCGTTGAGTGATTCAAGGTAATTTGAAAATCCGTCTAGAGCTACACTGCCATCATTGATTGCAAGATAGCCGAGGAGTCTACGAAATAGTTTTGGTAGAATGACAACACTCTCAGTAATGGTTTCTAATTCTTCTAAGATAAAACCCTTTTTAGTCTTGTCTTCTGCCCATAAACCTTTATTTTCCTGACGAACTTTTTCGGTGACACTGGCCAATTGCTGGCGAATGTCAGGATATAACTTTGAGTAAAAAGTAGGATAAGCGAACCCTTTAGCCAAAAGATGATAATTGGCGCTTTTTTTGAGTAACGATTTATCTAAATAGATGTTACTACCATCCTCTTGATCTGAATTACCTTTGAAGGCAAAAGCTATAGCTCTGCCGTAGATGTCTGCAAATCGAGTAAGTATAAAACCAGGCACTTCTTCTGGTTCTGCCGTAGTAACTACTTCATTATCATTACGGGTAATCTTTTTAAAACCCAAGAATTTCAGCAACTCGCTGGCTGCACTATGAGCAAATTCCAGTGGTTGGTGCTGCATACCTATACCTCCTCTAGCCTGGAAGTGTGTTTCCAAAGTATCAATGCTATCCAAACGTAGTTGTACACCTCCGGCGCGGTTAGGACTGACTCGTGTCGGCAATTTCTCCCACAGCTTGGGGTTGTTGGGATAGAAGCGGATCGAATCGCCATCAGGTGCGGCTTTGATGACTCTAAAGTTGCCTTGGATTAGATTTAGTCCCATGTACTCAAAAAAATATTGCTAAAATTTTGGAATTTTAGGAAGTTGGAGGATTATCCCATAGAAGATACTTCCTATGAGTGGGAAGTATCTGTATATGGAATTTAGGGCGTTCACTAAACAACCCCTTCTCAAAATTGGATGTAGAGGCGTGATTTTTGCATATTGTCTGCCGCAGGCTTTTCCGTAAGGTAGAGTAGCTATTGCAGCAGTATTTGCGTTGATCTAAAAACAAGAAGCACCTTTTCATCCGAGTAAGTTTTAGGAGGCATTTCTAGAAATAGTTCAACGTGAGCCTCCCTTAGATACCAGATTGAAGTCCAAAGTGTAAAAGCCGATTTGGTCAGGAACCCTAGAGAATCTACCTGTGCGATGACCTCTAGATAATTCATTCAGCACTTTGTTTTTGATCTCTCTAATTTCCTCAGAATCTAGTTTTCCATAAATTCCAGCGATAACTTCCGCAACGCTGAAAACTCTGCCGGGATTTTGTTCCAGAAGAGATGTGATAGCGTCAATCAAAAATTGACCCTCAAATGCTCTGAGCATCGGTACTACTTTTGTCTTCGGAGGTACAAAAGATTTCTTCTTTTTGTGTTTGATACTTCTAGCAGAACCATTGCCGTTACTTGGAATTATCAAGCTTAAATCCAGAGTGTAACAACCTGGTTCTTCGGGAACAGCTACCCAGGCGTTTCTTTCTCTTCCTTGGGTAAGGGAAGATTGAACTCTACCTTTAACTACTTTGAAGAGATTGGACTCTAATTCACCGTAAAGCGATCGCACGATGAAATCTATATGACACACAGTCCCAATATATTCTTGCAAGAGCTGTTTTATTGCTTCCATCCGAGACAAAGCTTCATACTGGGGTAGCATTGGAACTTCCGCTACCTTTGCTGAGTTATCGCTACTCTCTGAAGGTGTCTCTATGACTGGCGATGTATTTGGCGGTTGACTTTCTTCTGTATCAACAGAAGAACTTTCTATCTCAAAGTTGTCTGAGTCTTTGAGTTCCGACTCTATAGACTCGACTAAGTTGATTTGGGAGGTATCATCAGGCGGTGATAGAAATAGTAGCGAGCCTTCTTGGGAAAGTTTTGAAGTCTCATCAATCGCCGCAAG
The DNA here is from genome assembly GCF_014831675.1 of Komarekiella delphini-convector SJRDD-AB1. Taxonomy (GTDB): domain Bacteria; phylum Cyanobacteriota; class Cyanobacteriia; order Cyanobacteriales; family Nostocaceae; genus Komarekiella. The sequence continues at coordinate 82,328 of NZ_VJXY01000029.1, forward strand.
TCTGGATATCTGGTTACTGGCATTTGAAAAAGACCAGTTAGACAACAACGCTTCTACATGGTCGAGCTGCGATCGCGCTTGCACAAATAGGCGTTCGTACTCTTCTGTAAGGCGAGCATAGTAGTCTCTTAATTCCAAGAGTGGAGACAGAAATGTGCCTGGAGGTGGTTCTAATTGTCCTTTTGGTGTCATAAAACTTCAATCAATTTAAATCGGTATCACTTTTATAAGACATTGGTCTAGGTTTAGCCTTGTGAGCTGTTGGTTGGGATTTTTTTGGCACTTGGGGAGGGCGACATGTCTCACAATATAAAGGTCGCGGCCCAAAAGTTTCGCGCTTTGTAGCCTCATTACACTCTTTACAGACAAAGTTGAAAACACGAGTGTGAATCTGTCTTTTGTGCGCCCTGACAGTATATTCCCTAACATCAATGAGTTTACTTGCCATAATCAGGAATTGTGAATTTCCGTCGTATCAATGTCCTATCAATATAGCTATTCAAGCAAATGAAACTGCATCAGTGTGTGTTTACGTGGAAGTTTTATTCAAATCAATGAATTTGACGCCAACCACAAAATACAGTATTGCTTGGTAGAGCAACATGAGAGTTACTCATCGGCTATCCCTTCAGCATATACTTCGCGTTCAGCACACACTACCACCATCTTATAGCGATTGATTGGGTAAACAATTCTTACTCCTAATGCTTATTAATAGCTGTTTTTGCCTAACGCTATGCACCTAGATGCAGAGTGGTTAGCCTTTGATTAGCACAAAATCCCTAATCATCATGCTAGTAATGTAACTCAATAGACTTCTGCAAAAAGTCGGTTAAGAAGGCAAGGGAAGGGTTAAAAAGATTGATTCCTTTTCCCCTTAACCATTACCCTTTTCCCCCTCTAATTACTACATCTAGCATTGACTTTAACTAGAGAAAGCAAGCACAAATTGGTTTAACTGGATAAGACTACTCTTCTACAACAGTGTCTTGAAGACCTTTGAGAGGTACTTAAACAGATTGTAGAAATCTTACCAAAGTATTCGCACTTCAACCCCTAATTTTGATTTATTGGGATGAATTTTATGTGTGACGATGTAGGTGTAAGCGATTTTCATCGCTGTCATTTGGAAAGTTAGGGATTAGGAAGTGCGGGATTTTTCACTTCCGATTCATGTGATTGGCAAATCAAGTCATTTCCAATGGCTCTAATTGCCCATCATAAAAATACCCCACCCCTTAACCTAACCCCTCTTCCCTGTGGTAGAGGGGTATCCATTAGCAAAGCTATTTCCGTCGTAAATTGACATCTTGTACCAATCTTGGCTAGCACAAAAGTGATTAAGTATTGCATATATTCTTTCGGACTAGCGATCGCCATATCTTCAGTTTCTAAGCGACCCGCTTTTTAGTGTTCATAATATTTGGAAATTTTGGACAATTTCAGGACTTACGCACTCAGATCCCCCAACCCCCTTAAAAAGGGGGCTTTAGAAGTTCCCCCCTTTTTAAGGGGAGATCTAGGTTTCAGGATTCAGTGCGTAAGTTCTAAATTTTTGTAATGTAAATTTAGCATAAATCGAATTCCAGACAAGCAACATTGTATCTATCTACTCACGTCTTTAAAACAGCTAAGTTAATAACTCCTGTCTCCTACTCATGGAGATTATTAATAAATATACACTTTATATACGGAGAGAAAAGATGCCTGATTTTGCTAAATTAAGTCGGTTAACTCAGTTAATGACTTTTGTCGCTTGTGGTTCTATTTTGACTTCAGTTTCTATTAATACAGACCAATCCTCGGTCTTCGCACAAGAAATGAAGTCCACTCCTACTCCCTTGGTGATATCTCAAAATCGTCGTGGCTATCAGCGTGATACACGCAGACTCAGAGCTGAGTCAGGGCCAGATGATAGAGGACGTTGGCGATTTTATAAGCCGGAAGATGTTTCGCGGGATGCCATGCAAGCTCAAGGTTGCACTGATGTTGGCACTGGGGGAGCAAATTGGCGCTGTCCACGTTCCACCATCAGGGTAGAAGTGGATGATAATAGACGGGATAATGACAGGCGTGACTACGGGCATGATACACAGAGACTCAGAGCTGAGTCAGGGCCAGATGACAGGGGACGTTGGCGATTTTACAAACCGGAAGATGTCTCGCGGGATGCCATGCAAGCTCAAGGTTGCACTGATGTTGGCACTGGGGGAGCGAATTGGCGCTGTCCACGTTCCACCATCAGGGTAGAAGTGGATGATAATAGGCGGGATAATGACAGGCGTGATAATAATAGGCGTCGTGACTACGGGCGTGATACACGCAGACTCAGAGCGGAATCAGGGCCAGATAACAGAAGGCGTTGGCGCTTTTATAAGCCGGGAGATGTCTCGCCAGATGCCATGCAAGCTCAAGGTTGCACCAATGTTGGCACTGGGGGAGCGAATTGGCGCTGTCCGCGTCCCACTATTAGGGTAGAAGTAGATAATAGGGATGATTAGAATTTGGAGTGTTCTATACGAGCGAACCTAGTTTGACTACAAGGGTTTTCAATTGAATAGACCACACGCGTAGGGGCACAATATATTGTGCCCCTACAAACGATTGGCTGATTATTTGTTATCCACAAAATCGGCATCAATTACATCATCACTGCGATCGCTTTGCTGTTCTCCACCCGCAGAACTCGCTGCTTGAGCATAGACAGCGCTACCCACTTGCATCAGAGCTTGTTGCAACTCATTGGTCAGAGATTTAATGCGATCAAATTTATCTTGGTTAATCGCCTCCCGCAAATCTGCTGTTAACCCTTCAACTCGACTTCTATCACTAGCACTCACCTTATCACCCAAATCTCTGAGTTGTTTCTCAGCCTGATAAACTAGGGAGTCTGCTAGGTTCTTGGTATCGATTTGTTCACGCCGTTTTTTGTCTTCTTCTGCGTGAGTTTGTGCATCTTTGACCATGCGTTCTACATCTCGCTTATCGAGAGTGGAAGCACCTGTAATCGAAATCGACTGCTGTTTACCTGTGGCTTTATCTCTGGCCGTCACAGAGAGAATACCGTTAGCATCAATATCGAAAGTCACTTCGATTTGCGGTACACCCCTAGGCGCTGGCGGAATTCCATCGAGGCGGAAGTTGCCCAGACTTTTGTTGTCTTGAGCTAATTCTCGTTCACCTTGGAGAACATGGACTTCTACGTTTGCTTGACCATCGGCTGCTGTAGAGAAGATTTCAGATTTTTTGACGGGGATGGTGGTGTTACGGCTAATAATCTTGGTCATTACACTGCCAAGAGTCTCCACACCCAAAGACAAGGGGGTGACATCCAGCAGTAAGATATCTTTCACTTCGCCCGCCAAAACACCCGCTTGAATAGCAGCACCAACAGCTACAACTTCATCTGGGTTAACGCCTTGGTTGGGATCTTTACCCGTTATTCGCCGCACTAATTCTTGAACGGCGGGGATGCGAGTAGAACCACCAACCAACACAACTTCATCCAGTTCAGCGTTAGTAAGTTTAGCGTCTTGCAGTGCTTGTTGCACTGGCTTGCGGCAACGGTCAAACAGATCTGAACACATTTCCTCGAATTTAGCCCGTGTTAACGTCATATCAAGGTGTTTTGGGCCTTCTTGAGTAGCAGTGATAAAGGGGAGGTTGATATTGGTTTGAGTGGCGCTCGAAAGTTCGATTTTGGCTTTTTCTGCGGCTTCGGTCAGTCTTTGTAAAGCTTGCTTATCTTTACGCAAGTCAATACCTTCGTTGCGCTGAAACTCATTAGCTAGCCAATCCACAATCTTCTTATCAAAGTCGTCACCACCCAAGTGAGTGTCGCCACTGGTGGATTTTACTTCAAATACACCATCACCTACTTCCAAAATAGAAACGTCAAAGGTTCCACCACCAAGGTCAAAAACCAAGATGGTTTCATTTTGCTTTTTATCTAGGCCGTATGCAAGGGCTGCTGCTGTGGGTTCGTTGATAATGCGGAGGACTTCTAAACCGGCAATTTTTCCTGCATCTTTGGTGGCTTGCCGTTGAGAATCGTTGAAGTAAGCAGGAACCGTGATTACTGCTTGGGTAACTTTTTGTCCCAAATATTTGCTAGCATCATCAACCAACTTCCGTAAAACTTGAGCAGAAATTTCTTCGGGAGCAAATTGTTTACCTTCTGCGGGACAGTCGAGTTTAACATTACCGTTGCTGTCACGTAGAATTTTGTAAGAAACTTCTGTAGCTTCATGAGTAACTTCTTCGTATTTGCGCCCAATGAAACGTTTAACAGAATAAAAGGTATTTTCTGGGTTCATTACTGCTTGGCGTCTAGCAATTTGACCTACCAAGCGTTCGCCGGTTTTGGTATAAGCCACAACAGAGGGAGTGATGCGCTGTCCCTCAGCGTTGGCGATTACCATAGGTTGCCCACCTTCTATGACAGCAACACAAGAGTTTGTCGTTCCTAAATCAATTCCAACTACTTTTGCCATATATCTTCCTCTTCAGCTTGAGCAATTGTGGCGCTGAGGAAAAAATAGGATTGACAGGAATTTATTAGATTAAAAATTGCACTGCCAATCCTGTTTACTTTCGGCTTGAGATTAACTCAAGCAACAAAATTAACCGAGATTAACTTTAACCGCTTTGTGTTTTTCTGATTCAGCTTTCGGTAAGTTCAAGCAGAGAATACCATTTTTGTATTCAGCTTGTACTTTGTCGTTTTGAATTAAAGAAGGTAGCGGAATTACTCGCTGGAATTTACCATAACGGAATTCAGATCGAGTTACACCGTTTTCTTCTGTCTTGGATTCATATTTCCGCTCACCACTAATAGAAACTGATTCAGGAGTTGCTTCTATGCTTACATCTTTTGCTTCCAGACCAGGTACTTCTAGTCTCAAGTGAATTGCATCTTCAGTTTCTTTAATTTCGGCAGCAGGAATGAAGCTAAATCCAGTCCTGTCGTCACCATCAGTTGATACTAACCTGTCAAACAGGCGATTCATTTGCCGCTGTAAAGTGTCAATTTCTCGGAATGGGTCTAAACGTTCAATTTCTCGGAATGGTTCTAAGCGTTCAATATCTCGAAATGGATTCCAACGCATCAGTGCCATATCTATCACCTCTAAGATTCAATGTTGGGTTTCTAGGAGGCTTAATTTCAAGCTTTGTAGCTTTACTGACAACCAGTGTAGTTTTTTCAAGCAATATTCAATTTTTAAAAGCTCAATTTAAGCTTCCTAGTTATCACATTAGGTCAACGTTAAATTTCAGTAGGTTCGGTTTTATGGCAATGAGCGATCGCAATAACCGTACTCTATCAAAAGCGTTACAATTCTTGATAAAATTTGTTTAGATCAGTATTGTTTACAACTTGCGCTCAAACTCATCTGCTTTTGCTCATATTCAGTCTAAATAATAGGGTTTTCTATTAGTAATTGTCTCTCCAGTACAATTAAAAAACATGTAAATAACAGGAGCACCCCGAAGGGTTAAAGGAGAAGGGTTGTGAGTTCCTTTTCCCTTTACCCCTTAATTTTTACCCTGATTTTTGCAAGAAGTCTATGATTCAGATTGATATAATGCTGACCACTTTTAATGAATTTCATAGACTAAATTAAATACAGATGAAAGGTCAATCAAGCTCAACCTGAGTATCTTCTTTATTTAAACTGACATTTGATTTGATGTCTGTTCTTGCTTTCAGCGGTAAGCAAATCGTAAAAGTTGCGCCCTGACTTGTGGCGCTGCTGGCTGTAATGCTGCCATGATGAGCTTCGACAATGCGCTTGGCGATCGCTAATCCCAAACCGTTGCTAGTGCCTTTACGAGAGGGATCTGTTGTATAAAACTGCTCAAAAATCCGGGGCAAATCGCTTTCACTGATGCCCTTTCCCTGGTCTTGAATTTTAATTACTGCTTGTTTCCCTTCAGTGAATCCAGAAATAAAGACCTGAGAATCGGGTATTGAATGTTTGATTGCATTATCTAGCACATTTAAAACAGCCTGTAATAACCGTTCTGGATCGCCTTGTAGTTTGAGATCAGCCACGTTGACGCGCACAGAGACACCAATAGCCTGCATTCGAGGTTCCATCGCACTGACAGCACGATTAATTAAACCCTGAAGTGAGAATATTTGCTGTTCGAGTTGAGTAACTCCTGCTTCTAGGCGTCCTAGATCGAGTAGGTCATGAATCAGTCGAGATAAGCGTTTGATTTCGTTCTCGATAGTTTGGAAAAAGCGATCGCGTAATTGGGGTTCTTCGTATGCGCCACTTTTAAGTGCATCTACCGTTACCTGAACGTTACTGATGGGCGTGCGAAGTTCGTGGGAGACATTGGCCAAAAAAGCCCTACGCTCCTGGTCTAGCGAAGCTAACCTTTCACTCATCCGGTTAAGCTCCGCCGCCAACTGATCTAACTCATTGTTCTCACGGATAACAAGCTTATCGCCAAAATGGCCACTGCCTAAGCGAATCGCAAAATTCCGCATAGTTTCAATCGGTTTGGAAAGACTGCGAGCCAGACGAGTACTGATCAGCGCACATACCAAGATTGTCAATGCCAAAGTTCCCAAAACACTCCAAATCACCCTAGCAAACTGACGTTGAAGCTGATCTAGAGTCATAGACATTCGCAGCACACCCAATAATTGACCATTACGCCAAATTGGTCTAGCAATGTAGAGGCGATCTTGCGTTGATAAAACCCCTTTTGCAACTCCCTGTGCTGGACGATTTTGCAAAGCTTCCCACATTCCAGAAACTTCATACCAGTTTGTAACCTGTGTGTCTCGCTGTGGGTCAGAAGTAGCTAGCAGAAAACCTTTTTGATTAAAAATCCGAAGCGTCACAGTTTGTGGTGCTCCATATCGCTGCACCAGCACTTTTACCCGTTCAAGATTGTTTGCTTCTAAAGCATCTGCTGCACTCTCACTCAGGGCAGTTGTCCAGTTTTCCAAATCTGCTAGGCGTGTTCGCATAAAGTATGCATGAAATGACCACAGGATATAACCTGCCATCAAGGTGGTTCCTAAAGTTGTCAGCAGTAGGTAAGTGGCTAGCAGTTTGGCATGAATAGAATTTAATTTGATCCGAAGCAACCAGCCCATCTTTATAAACTAATCCTTACGACGACGTAACACTGCTTTGATGCGTGCTAGCAGTTCACGGGTGTTGAATGGCTTGGTGACATAATCATCTGCTCCCGCTTCCAAGCCCCAAATTTTATCAATATCTTGATCTTTTGCTGTCAGCATAACAATGGGAACATCCGAAAAGGCCCGAATTCGCCAACAGACCTCCATGCCGCCAACTTCTGGCAGCATTAGGTCTAGCAAAATTACATCTGGTACTTGCTTATGAAACTGTTTTATAGCATCATGCCCATCTGCTGCTGATGTCACTGTATAGCCTTCTTTTTGCAGGGTGTAGGTGAGGCTTTCGCGTAGAGGTGCTTCATCATCCACCAATAAGATGTGTGGCATTTTACATTTAGTTATTAACTCCTGATTATAGCGTCTCAAGCATTCGTTTTTCTGGCATCCTTCTGAAGATGCAAAGTGTGTTATTTGTGCCTAGTATTTGAAAGAACTTTGTGAGCGCATTCCTGCACATCCTGGCGATCGCAAGTGGAACTATCCTAAAGCTTGCTCAACTGGACATCATATTTATAATTCTTGATCAACTACTTGAGAATCTAACTTACCATTACCATCTTGTAATTCAGCTAGCTGTCTCAGTGAACCGCCAATGCTGCGAGGCTTGGGGACTTCGCCTTTACCAGATGGCCATCCTTCACGCTGACGCGAGCGATCGCCGTCTGTATCTTCGGTTTGGTCGTGGAATAAAATTTGTCTGGTGGGAAAGGGTAAGTCGATGCCGTTTTCGACTAACTTTTTCTTGATTGCAGAAATCACCTTGTCCCGCGAATCCAAATCATCCGCCCGGCGCGGCGGATTGATCCACCACCGCACGCGGATATTAACGCTACTTTCAGCAAGTTCCATTACCAATACATCAGGAGCCGGGTCTTGTAATACAACATCTACGCTATGCAGTGCTTCCAGCATCAACTGCTTTGTCCAGTCGATGTCATCTCCGTAGCCAATGCCGACATCGTACTCTAGTCTGCGGCTCTCAAAGGCGGTGTTTACAGTCACCGAATTTGTAAACAGTTCGGAGTTAGGAATTACAATTCGGCGACCGTCATAGGTTCTGATAGTCGTAGCGCGTGTCTGGATATTTTCTACCGTACCCTCAAAGCCTTTGAAAACAATTTGATCATCGATTTGAAACGGCTCCGTCAGTAGAATTAAAATGCCAGCTAAGAAGTTTTGGAGAATGTCCCGAAAAGCAAAACCGATCGCCACCCCACTAATTCCCAGCAGTTGCACTAAATCGGCTACCTGAAGTGAGGGAATGACAATAGACAGGGAGATAAACAGCCCGATAAGAACTGTGATACCTTGAGCTAATCTACCCAGCACCATTCCCAAATTGCGAGCGTGGCGACGATTGCGGGTCAAGCGTTTCACTACTTGCTTAATTTGTCTGCCAACAAAGAAAAAAATTGCAAAGACAATCAATCCCAGTACAATATTGGGCAGCAGAGTAACAAAATCCCTAACCATTGTCTGCACCTTGTCCCAAAGTACCGATATCTCTGCATTCATCCAACTTCCTCGAATATCAATCCTTGCTGATGATAATTAAAAATAAGCGGCTTGAAATCTATCTGAAGTCTTTAAATTGGTGTTTTACAAGAGAGATTACAGCCAAAATTTAACGATTTGCTGATCTTGATCTCCTCACCCGCCAGAGAATTCATTCTCTGGCTAATAGCGAAAGTATACTTTAGTAGACTCAGGATTTTGGACGATATGATTGATTGTGAGTCTCTTTTGGGAGGCTTTAACAAGCGCGATCGCTTTGTGAACAATTCCAGCTAAATTCCGCAGCTAAGAGAAGAGATTAATGTATTTTCTGAATCATCATAATTGAATGTGCTCAAAAATATTGTGATCCGATTATTGAGCAATACGGTATCTTTGTGGTTGTTTTGTCACAAGTTTTTGGGTATAAACTCTACATTGACAGATTAGCTGATATATGCGTTATTAATATTGTTTAATTAAGGCTTACTAATAAAGCTCAGTCGGATGAAAATCTCTTGAAGCGATCGCGCCTTGTTAATAACAGCTTGTAGTCAGCTTGAGCTTGAGTAACTTTCGCTTTGGCAGAGTGTGCTATATCATCTTTGATAGTATTGATTTTGCATACAACTGTTTTTAAATTAATCTCAGCTTGCTGAAGTTTAATTTGAGACTCAAGCCGAACTCTGATCTTCTTGTCCTCTCATCTCTGTCAATGGAGATAGTAGTTAGCCTCTAGAGATATATCCAGTTTTTATGCAGTCCTTTTCATGTCATTCCATTGAAACTTGTACATACACCATGATCCCAGGTATTATCACATCCAAGTATCGTGGATGATGACTTCATCTTCAACCTGTTTAACAAATTTGACAGATTTTCAATATGGAGTTTTAAAAATGTACGACAAAGATGATATAAAGACAATGATTGATGGCATGAGTCTATCTGGTGTGTTAGAGATACTTTCTCAAGTCTGTTACGAGAAAGCTGAACATCTAAGAACCAATTGGCAAGATCCTGACACTGCTAGAGCCTGGGAAAAAGTTGCCAGAGCTGTAGGAAAAATCAAGATAAAAACAGATTTATATTAACTGGGTACTTAAATTTCAAATCTCGTGAGCTATCACATAGGGGGTTTTCTGACATTTTGGGGTAAAAGCTGAGACTATTACCCCAATTATGCTCTCAGCTTCTTCTCAAGAGTTCATAACACGAATAAAAAAGCATTTTAGCAACTAACAAATATTACTCAAGAGATCAGACTAAGGTCATGGTAGCTTAATAATAAATATCCTCTAGGCAGCCAGTACTGAGCTAGCTGTCTAGTGGATTTCCTCCGTAATTGATTACGGCAACTAAGGAGGCAATATTATCATGGCAAAAAATCCTAAAGATCAACATCCTCTAGATGTTACAAAAGATTTTCAATCTCTAGATGGTATACAGGTTCTTGTAGTAGATGATAATGCCGATAGTCTGTTCTTAACTACCTGTATTCTTGAAAGCTATGGTAGTCGGGTAATCACAGCAACATCAGCTTTACAAGCTCTTGAAGCAATCAAACAATTCAAATTTGATATTTTCATTTTTGATATCGCCATGCCAGAAATGGATGGATTTTCCTTAATCAGCAAAGTTAGAGAGATAACGCTCTCAGAAAAACAACAGATTCCAGCTATTGCCTTAACTGCTTTAGGTTCTGAAGAAGGTTACAGCCTTGCTCTCACATCTGGTTTTCAAAGCTACGTGAATAAGCCTGTAGAACCCACTCTTTTAGTAGCAGAGATCACAAAACTTATTAATCAGAGTTCTGCGTTTAACAATGGGAAACAATAGGAATATTCACTTTTGCATTAGCGCTACCCCCAGGTCACGCTAGTTGGTCGAGCGGTTGCGGCGAGGGTACAGGAGTAGGGGGAGCAGAGGAAGAAAAATTACAATTGACTAATGACTAATGACTCTTAACCCTTGACAAACTTTCTAAATTGTAAGATTGAAGCGATCGCTCCAGAATTATTGAGGCATTCTGAAGTATGTTAATCCTCAGCCGTTAGTCGAATCAGAAACTCAATATCAATGTGCCAACTGCTCGGAATGAACTGCAATGTTCCAACGGATATTTGCTTTTCTTTTGAAGGGTTCTCTGCACGGGGAGGAAAAACGGATGACCATAGCGATGGTTGGGGCATTGCTTTCTTTGAAGGAAAGGGATGTCGAATGTTTTTGGATGCCCAACCTTCTGTTGCTTCTCCAGTAGCAGAGTTTGTCCGAAGCTATCCCATCCACTCGACCCATGTAATTGCTCATATCCGCAAAGCTACTCAAGGTGAAGTTGCCCTACACAATTGTCACCCTTTTCGCAGGGAATTGTGGGGTAAGTATTGGGTGTTTGCCCACAATGGAAATTTGCCAGATTTTCAACCGAAAAACATGGGCTTTTACCAAGCCGTGGGTAACACCGATAGTGAAAAAGCATTCTGCTTGATGCTGGAAACTTTACGCCAACGCTTTCCTGATGGTGAGCCTACCATCAAGGAACTGTACTTAGTCTTATGGGAAATTACTGAGCTAATTGCTTCAGCAGGCGTATTTAACTACCTATTGTCAGATGGGGAACACTTTTTTGCTTACTGTTCAACCAAGCTCTGCTACATTGTGCGTCAAGCACCTTTTGCCGCTGCTCACTTGATTGACCAAGACATGACCGTAGATTTTCGAGAGTTGACTACTGAGTATGATCGCGTTGCCGTCATTGCCACTACTCCTCTCACGGATAACGAAGTTTGGACGCCAATCCCACTGGGAGAACTACTAGTATTTCAGGACGGTTTGCCCTTGAAATTTGCATAAATTAAAAGGAGTCAGAAGTCAGAATAAATTTACCTATGGCGGTTCAAATAAGACAATTTACGCAACCCATAAACTCTGTAGAGACGTTGCATTGCAACGTCTCTACTATTTTTGCTAGATCGCTTCCCTAGTATCATTCTTTGAGACATCTACCGCTCAATTGTGATAACAATTTGATACTTGAAGCTTTTAACGGTTTTAACCATCAAACTGGTGGTAGAATCTCCATATTCTCTATCGAGAATGTGCTGTTATCCTCTGGCGTTTGCGATCGGATACCTGCAATCATCTATTACCATAAACAGTATATAACTGTATTCCCATCAATTAGCTGTAGTTTTAGAGGAGAATATGAGATGACTTTGTGGCAGCGCCCACTGAAAAGATTCCAAGCGATGTCTCACGACAAGCTGCTAGCCTACGGCAACGCCAAAGGCGAACGCATCTACGCTGAACAGAGAACACGGTTCAGACTGAATTCGCTTAAAAGCTTTGTATCGCTCTTTGTAGTAGGAGCCGTTTTGAGTGTGGCACTCGCCGCCTGTGGTGAAAATGCCAGTAATTCGACTACTGAAGCCCCTGCGGCTAGCCCTGTTGCTGCCAACAAACAGAATGTTGAACTAACGCTGGTTTCCTTTGCTGTCACTAAAGCAGCTCACGAAGCCATCATTCCTAAATTTGTAGAGCAGTGGAAGAAAGAACATAATCAAACCGTTAGCTTCAGGCAAAGCTATGGTGGCTCTGGTTCCCAAACTCGTGCTGTTATCGATGGTTTAGAAGCAGATATTGTCCACTTAGCATTAGCTGGAGACACCCAAAAGATTGAGAAGGCTGGATTAATTCAGCCAGGATGGGAGAAAGAAGTTCCCAATAATGGCATTGTCTCCAAATCTGTGGCGGCGCTAATAACCCGTCCAGGTAATCCTAAAGGCATCAAGACCTGGGAAGATTTGGTGAAAGGTGATGTAAAACTGATTACAGCTGACCCCAAAACATCAGGTATTGCTAGGTGGAATTTCCTAGCGTTGTGGAATTCCGTGATTAAAACCGGCGGAGATGAAGCTAAAGCTACTGAATATGTGACTAAAGTTTACAATAATGTGCCAATTCTGACTAAGGATGCGCGAGAAGCGACTGACACCTTTGCCAAGCAAGGTCAGGGAGATGTCTTAATTAATTACGAAAACGAAGTTCTCTTGGCACAGCAAAAGGGCGAGAAAGTTGATTATGTCGTTCCTGAAGTGAATATATCTATTGACAATCCGATCGCTGTGGTAGACACAAATGTCGATAAGCACGGCAACCGCGAAGTTGCTGAAGGTTTTGTTAAATTCCTTTATACCCCAGAAGCACAGCAAGAGTTTGTCAAGTTAGGATTTCGACCCGCAAATGAGGAAATAGCCCAAACTAAAGCAGCTACAGATAAATTTCCCAAAGTGAAAACTCTGGGTACAGTTCAGGACTTTGGCGGTTGGGAAGCAATTGATCAGAAGTTCTTTGTAGATGGGGGTATGTTTGACAAGATTCAAGCCCAAAGGAAACGGTAATTAGTTATTAGTTGATAGTCAGTCGTTACTGTTAGTAGAAAAAATAACTGACTATTAACTACCAAAAGAAAAATTTTTGTGAGTTTGAAATTTTGAATTCTTGACTATGACTTTATCTCCTTCTATAGAAATTGACCGTAAAACTCCAGCTTGGAAGGCATTTATTCATCAGTTGTTGCACCTTCCCTGGACATGGCGAATTACTCTAGGATATCTAACAGTAATGTTGTTTATCCCCATAGTTGCCATGTTCCTCAAAGCGAGTACGGAACCTCCGGCGAGATTTTGGGCGATCGCAACCAGTGATATCGCGCTAGCAACATACAATGTCACTTTTGTCACATCAATTCTAGCGGCTTTGATCAATGGGATTTTTGGTACTTTGATTGCTTGGGTTTTAGTTCGCTATGACTTTCCTCTGAAACGCTTAATTGATGCCACCGTAGATTTACCCTTTGCACTGCCAACGTCGGTAGCAGGGTTAACACTGGCAACAGTTTACAGTGATAACGGCTGGATTGGTTCGCTACTAGCACCTCTAGGAATTAAAGTATCTTTCACTCGTTTGGGGGTATGGGTTGCAATGGTATTTATTTCACTGCCTTTCGTAGTGAGAACAGTGCAACCTGTGCTTCAGGAAATGGAACATGAAATTGAAGAAGCCTCCTGGTGTCTGGGTGCTTCTCAATGGCAGACCTTCTGGAAAGTGATTTTGCCGCCATTATTTCCGACAATTTTGACTGGTGTTGCTTTGGGTTTCTCCCGTGCAGTTGGGGAGTATGGTTCAACGGTAATTATCTCTTCCAATACGCCTTTCCAAGATTTAATCGCACCCGTACTAATTTTCCAACGCTTAGAGCAGTATGACTATTCTGGTGCAACTGTAATTGGTGTGGTTCTACTGGCAATTTCATTAGTGCTATTACTGGCAATTAATTTCTTACAAGCATGGGCAAGGCGATATGACAGTAAATGAGCCAAGTTTTCACTCATCTGGGTCTAATACAGGTACAGTAAAGCCAAAACAGCAGAAAAGTTGGGTTCCAACACTTTTGATTGGTATAGCAGTTGTCTATTTAGCTTTAGTTCAATACATCCCTGCACTCAACGTTTTTTTTCAAGCCTTTAGAAAGGGAGTTGGGCCGTTTTTATCTAACCTGACACACCCCGCCTTTCTGCATGCAGCCGGACTGACGCTGTTACTGGCTTTGATTGCTTTACCTGTGAATACAGTATTTGGACTTTGTGCAGCTTGGGCGATCGCTCGCCATAAGTTTCCCGGACGCGCCGTAGTTCTAAGTATTATTGACTTGCCCTTTTCTATATCGCCCGTAGTTGCAGGATTGATGATTGTACTCCTCTACGGACGAAATGGATGGTTTGGGCCTTGGCTCCAGGCACATGATATCAAGATTATCTTTGCCTTTCCAGGCATGGTGCTAGCTACGGCATTTGTGAGTATGCCTTTTGTCGCCAGGGAAGTAATTCCTGTTTTAGAAGAGTTTGGTAAAGATCAAGAAGAAGCTGCTAAGACCCTAGGTGCAAACGATTGGCAGATCTTCTGGCGTGTTACTTTGCCTAGTATCCGCTGGGGTTTACTCTACGGCTTAATTTTGACTAATGCCAGAGCAATGGGTGAGTTCGGAGCGGTTTCAGTAGTATCTGGCAATATTGCTGGCCAAACTCAGAGCTTACCACTGTTTGTAGAAGACGCTTATAAACAGTATGAAACTGAAGCTGCTTTCTCTGCGGCTGTCTTGTTGGCTCTATTAGCAGTAGTGACTTTAGTGCTGAAGGAGATTTTAGAACGAAAAACTCGGATTAAAGATGTTGAATAGATTGGGGACTGGGGATTAAGAACTGGGGATTAAAAATTAAATTATTGCTAATACTCAATACTCAATCCTCATTATCCAGTTTTTATCAAAGGCGTTTGCTCAAACGGTTGATTTAAAAATATGGCTAGCGACAACGATACACTTACCAATCAAAGAATTCGAGTCAGGATTCCCAAAGACTATCACCAAGAACCTGTGATTTCTCGCCTGGTGTCTGACTATGGTCTGACTGTTAACATTACTGCGGCAATTCTAGGAGCTAATGCTGTTGGGGATGGTTGGTTTGACCTTGATATTCAAGGAACAAATAAACAAATTCACAATGGACTGACATATCTTCATGACTTAGAACTTGAAGTCTGGGATAACACCAAAATAGCTGATTGGTAAAATCATTTTCCACCCATAGTTATAACAAACAAATTCTTCTCATTGCAGTAAAACTGTCAAATTTACTATGGTTTTCAAAGAATTTTCAATAGCACTCGTAGTTTTTCTTCTACTTTAAACGGTGGTTGTTGGTAGTTGATAGTTTTATATTCTGGTGTCACGCTCCAATCATACCGTTGCAGCAACGTTGCCAAAAAAATCTTCATCTCCATCTTGGCAAACTCCATACCAATGCATATATGTTCGCCACCGCCAAAACCAATTAAAGCAAAGGGATCTTTTTTATCCTCTTCGCGGGGAGATGCAAAGCGTTCTGGGTCAAACCGTTCTGGGTTAGTATAAATTTCTGGTAAGCGGTGCGTTAATCCTTGAGCAATAATAATCACCCAACCAGGAGGAATGCGATAGCCTGCATATTCAATTTCTTTCACAACTCCCCGCAATAGTATTACACCTGCGGGATTGTAAAGGCGTTCTATTTCTTTTAAAAAGTAAGTCATTTGGTTAAGTTGTTTGAGGTGTCCCAAGTTCAAAGGTTCATCTCCTACAACTTCTGTTAGTTCTTGACGGAGTTTATCGCGCCATTGCGAATATCTTGCTAATTCAACCATTGCCCATGTTAGGGATGTGGCAGTAGTAAAATGTGCTGCATTTAGCAAGTGTATCAGTTCGTCTATGATTTGTGATTGGGCTAAAGCATTACCCTCTTCATCCACTGCTGCAAGAAACAATCCTAATACGTCACAAGACTCCTTTAAGTTGCCTTGCATTTGGCGATCGCTAATAATATTTTGTAAGAAGGCTTTAAGTTGACGACGAGCTTTCTGGGAGCGACCATATTTTGTAAATGGTAAATCTAACCGTAATAACGTTAATGCTCCCTGCATCAAATTGTTATACAACTGTTCAACTTGTTCAATTTGATTTTGTAGCTGAACACCCAATAATAGACGAATCCCAATTCGTAATGCTAGCTGGTTAAATTCATTTTTAATAGCAATTGTACTGTGTGCCGCCCAGTTTTCTAGACAGTTGTTAACTTCAATTTGCATAATATCAAAGTAATTAGCAATGGCTTTCCCGTGAAACGCCGGAGCTATTAAGCGACGGGTACAGCGATGTTCTTCTTCATCTTGAAGCATCATAGGACGACCGAAAATATGTTCCATAGCCGGTTTCCATCCTAAGTAAGAAGATACATGGTCGGCTTTTTCTTGTAAAATTAATTTATTTGCTTCTGTCCCTACCAAAACTGCATGTTTGGTTCCTAAAATGCTGGTTTTGAAAACAGGGCCGTATTGCTCGTAGTTCTTTGCTAATCCCCATCCTTGGGTAGCAAATAATCGGAGAGTCTCGCCTAAAATGGGTAGCCCAAAGTTACCGGGCATTTCCTCTGCTGATTTGAGTTGTGACATTTTTTTTAGATTCCCTTCACTTCAGATTCCCGACTTCTTAAAGAAGTCGGGAATCTGAAGTAAGTTTAGTACTGACAAGATAATCTTGTCTCGCGCAATCTTCCGAAAACTAGCGCAATCTTCCGAAAAATTCAAAGTGCTTTCTTAAATATTTGAGGAGTGACGCCGATATATTTACGAAAAACCTTAGCAAAATGACTTTGGCTTTGAAATCCTACTAATTGAGAAACTTGTATAACTGATAATTCTTGTGTTAGTAAATATTTTGCTCTCTCAACCCGGCATTTAGTGACATACTGGTGAGGTGCTATTCCTGTTGATTGTTTAAACAAACTAGCAAAATAATGGGGACTCATTTGGACGACCGCAGCAATTTCTGCCAATGATAAATTTTGGTCTAAGTTATCGTTAATATAGGCGATCGCTTCTTTTAATTTATGTTTTGGTAATCCACCAGTATATTCTCTAATAATGGATTTATGTGTCGAATAGCGTTTTAACAAATGCACCGCCAACATATTTGCTGCTGATTCTAGATAGAGATAACTATCAAATCCATTAGTCTCTATTTCTTGCTTGAGTGTCAGCCCAATTTGTTGAATCAGTGGGTCGTGAGTTTGCAACTGTTGTACAATTTCAACTACATCAGCATCTACTGACTCGTAAGCAACACGAGTAATCATTGTTGGTTCAATACCGATGTGAATAAACCCTAAGTCCTGCTCAAATTGTACTGCTGGAGATATTTGGTGAGCCGGAAAAATTCCTACATCGGTTGCTGCATAGGATTTGCTTTGCCAGTGTCCGTTAATTTTTAATTTTGCTTGAAACTCTTTACTGTAAATAGTAACAATGTGCTGAAAAGGAGATGTCTCAGGAAGTTTATAATTAGATTGGCGATGATAGGCAAAATAAAAACCATTCCAACCAGCCACCGGGGTAGAGATAATTAAAGGTTTGGGAAGGAATTGTTTTAATTTATCTGGTTGGGCGGCATTAATTCTAAAAGCTTGCTGTGTTTGCATTACCCACTCACGCTAAAGATTTTTAATTATTAAATTAAGCTGTTATGTATTTTAATTGCATATTTACTCATGAGAGTAGTCATTTGTCATTTGTTATTAATTATTCTCTCCTCTTACCCCTCTTATATGTAATCACCATATTCTTGATTGAGATTATGGTGTTTGCTCTTGCTATTTCATCTAGATACCTGTACTATCTATTACCAAACCATAAAATACTATATCTTGAGCGATAAACTGTAGATTTTAGATAGGTGATATAGAGTCAGTATGTGACTAGATATCTGCAATAGATGGAAACGTACCTCATTGAAAGGGATTAGGGATTGGGTATTTTATTTATTCACCTTGTCCCCCAGTCCCCAGTCCCCAGTCCCCAGTCCCCATTCCCCAGTCCCCATTCCCCAGTCCCCATTCC
>NZ_VJXY01000002.1 GCF_014831675.1 Komarekiella delphini-convector SJRDD-AB1
CCCCCTGCCCCCCTGCCCCCTACTCCCCTGCAAGACAATGAGTCAAAGTGATAAAATATTCTAATGGCTGCTCTAATCCTCGCTATTGATGAACAAACCATTGGATGAAACGCTGTCAATCAAAACTGCTGAACGCATAAACAGCAGGGCTAGTACTCCGTTTGATAATGCTTACAAAGCAGCATTAGTAACGGAAGGAGCAAAATATGTTCAGGGATTTTTAGCTTTTGCTGGCAAGCCATACAGACCGATTGAACACAGTTGGATTGAGCTAGGCAACGACTCAGAAGTAATGATAATCGATCCCACACTACCGCACCTGAATAAAAATCCTCAAGAACTTTGGTATTTTCCAGCACAAAGCCTGAGCGTCAAAAAACTGAAAGCAGTAATTGAAGAATCAAAAGAAGATTATCCAGAAGACGATCCTCTACCAATCTATGGTGATCCACCTTATGAGTATTATGGTGATGTAATGTTAGGTGGTCAAGACTACTTAGCAGCATATCAAGCCGCAGAAGCTAAGTGCAAAGAAATCAACCAACTAAACCCTGAGAGAAACTAACGAAATCAAATAATTACGAATTACGAATTACGAATTACGAATTACGAATTACGAATTACGAATTATTTAATACGATTTACCATCACTACCAAAATATTCCCGATAGCCACAGATTTTGTCGCCACGTACATCAAAAGAAACGGCTACCCGATTTTTGTAAGGCTGTCCGAATAAAAGCCCTTCATCTCGAAACTCAAAAACAGCCGTTGTTTCATTGCTAGTAACGCGGTCAAGAGAATTCAACTTCAACCCTGGATTAAAAGACTCAGAAACATAATAGAAAAACTCTCTAGCTCGCTCTTTTCCTATATTTAAACCGTGAAATTTACCCATTGGAAACCAAAGGGTAAAATCTTCTGTGAGCATATTTAATAATGCTTCCCATTCTCCTGTAGCCATACCATGTGTTAGATGCTCAAATGCCTGCTGAGCAACTTTTAAAGTATTTTCTGATTCTTGTGTCATTTTGATTGCCTTTTAATATCTAAACTTTTGTAAAATTTAAGATTTTAGGTTATAAAATTACTACGATTAGTTAGTTTAAAAAATTCAATTTGTAGCTAAAATCTGACAACTACTTTGCCACAATTTTGCCCACTCAAGAGGTATTCCACAGCAGCAGGAATGGATTCTATACCGTTAAATTGGGTTGAGTCAACGGCAACTTTGAGTTTACCAGAAGAGAAGAGATAAATTAGGCGATCGCGTGCCTCGACCATATATTCTTGATAATGAGGCATGAGAAAACCTCGAACAGAAGCAGCTTTCCAAAATAGCTGGTGATAAATGCGAGGTTGGGTAACTTGTTCTAAGTTCTTCGCATATTCAGAAATAAAACCTACTACTACTAAACGTCCCCGCACAGCCAAGTTATCAACGCAAGTATCGAAAACTTGTTTACCCACACACTCAAAAATTAAATTAATCCCATTGGGGTATTCTTGCTTGAGGACTTGATTGAGATTTTCTGTATGATAATTGATAATGCGATCGCAACCTAATTCTTTAAGTAACTCCGCCTTCGCCTCAGAACTACAAGTACCAATGACATGATTACCTGCTAACTTTGCCAATTGCACCGCAATATGACCAGTTCCGCCTGCTGCTGCTGTCACTAAGACAACTTCATTACTTTTCATCTCCCCCACTTGTTCCAATGCAACTAAAGCTGATACACCTGTAGGCATTAGTGTGAGCAACTCTGGTGTTGCTTGGCGCACCTTCACCGCTAAGTTTGCATCAATAACCTGATATTCTCGATAACCGCCACCACGCACAGTGGTTACTACAGCATCACCAATTTGAAAATCTTTAACATTTTCACCCCTAGCGACAACCTCTCCCACCGCTTCCACACCCAAATCAAAAGGAGGAATCAAGTTAACATAAGGAACATCACCACGACAAAGTAAAGTATCAAAACCACCATTAATCCCAGCAAATTTGTTTTGAATTAAAAGTTGACTAGCAGCAGGCTTGGGAATAGGAATCTCGACAACTTCAACAGCAGATTTAAAATCTTGATTCAGTTGCTTTACTATTAACTTTCTGTAAGTTTTTGCATTCATTTCCAAAACGTGTATTGACCTTACTCCTCAATTTCTCTGCGTTCTCCGCGTCTCTGCGGTATGCCTCCGGCACGCTACGCGAATGTTAAAAAAATAACAAACTTGCAAAAACAGATTCTTGATTTTCAATCCGCGTCAGCGAGTTTTTATTGTGTAGCCTAACCTTATAAAGCTTTATCCCACTCTAACTGATGAGCTAAACCATACTTGATAAAATCTTCTTCATTAGCCTTATCGCTTTTACCAAAAACACCTAAACTGTAAGGATTATCTTGCATACGTTGTATAACTTGCTCTTGTTCAAACCGTATCACTTCCTCTCTAGACTTATCCGGTTTAAAAAAGTCTACAACCAAAACAGTTCTGTCATAATCAGTGTAATTGTGCGGACAGTGTGGATAGCTGTGATCTAAAATCAGGAATTTTCCTTCATACCAGTAAAGCTGCTCATGACATATTTTCATAGCCACATCCCCCTCTGGCACAATTAATCCAAGATACCCACGATTCATGTGAGGATTATTGTTCACATGCAACTTGATATCTAAACCTGGATGGAATGTACCAAAATACACATTTCTGATAACGCCATCATTACTAAAGTTGACTTTTTCTATCACTTTAGCCAAATTTGAGAAATATTTCTCTCTTAACCTAAGTGCTTTTTTCGATGCATCATCTGATCCATAATCAGGATATTGTATTTGATGCAATTGGATATATTTTTCAATAAATAACCCTTGAAATAAAATACCAAAAGCACTGTATTTTGAATTACCCTTGGTTTTGATTGTTTTACTTTTAGGCCCAAAAACCTCGTCAGTAAACTTTAATTCTTCATCAGATGCCTGCTGAAGAAAGTGTTTAAACTCATCTCTAATCACTTGCCAGTTATCTTGAAAGCTTTCAAGAAAAGGAAATTCTTGTGGATTTAGATGATATTCGTTAAAATTTTCCATTGTCTTTTCTCCTGAAGAAAAAATATTGGTTTTTTAAGAAATAACTGATAAAAATAGCCTAAAATGTGTTATTTTTTGAGCCAAAGATTAAGATATATCTGTTTAATAAAACTTATAAATACATTCTCCATACTTGTCAAAGACTCTCTCAGAGAATTACTTTTATCTATTCCTGCACAGTAAGGATATACGCTATTAGATCAATTCCACTATCTAAAGCGGTTGCTACTCGCATCAGGTACACCAAAATCCTTGATTGACAAACTTAGCTTATCAGCCCTCCTGTATATACCTTATCCAATAGAGAAACGCTATATATATAATATTATAATTCTGGTATGTATCAAAAAAACTGTTATGTTAATTGGTTTAAGGAAATGATGTTATGTTGACTGGTTTAGACTTTTTAGAGTTAGTTTAGCTAGGCATGTAAAATTTTATATCAGCATTCAAAATTTTAGGGAAAATAAATTTATTAATATCATTTAAATTTCAAGACTTTTTGAGTAAATAAAAACTATTGTCTAATTTTGAGCCATAATAACTAAAATAGTTGCTATCATATACATCCTACCATGATCCAAACTAGTCTGAACTTCAAACATCTTGAAAATCCAGTAAATCCAGTATTTGCCAACCATGAAACTTTTCACCCTCGTTTTGGTTGGTTGAAAAAAGGATTTGATGCAGCAAAGAAAAATCCAGGAATTTTCTTACAGGATGATGCTCCTGTACGTTTAGGTGTTGGTAAAAATATGGTACGCTCTATTCGCTATTGGTGTAGTGCTTTCAAAATCCTTGATAAGAATAATTTACCAACAACATTCGGGGAAAAGCTTTTAGGAAACAATGGATGGGACTCTTATTTAGAAGATCCAGCATCATTATGGTTATTACATTGGAATCTGTTAAAACCTACTTGCGAAGCTGCTGCTTGGTACTATATTTTTAATATATTTAGGGATTTAGAGTTTACAAAAGAAGACATTTTATTAGGATTGAAAGATTATATAATGAATTTCAATAAAAATATTGCTGACTCTTCTTTTATCAAAGATGTAAATTGTATTTTACGAATGTATGTTGCACAGGATTTTACTAGAGGTAATACCCCTATTGAAGATTCTATTGATTGTCCTTTTAATGAACTAGGATTAATTCGTCATTTTGGTAAAAACTATCAGTTTAAAATTGGCACAAAAGCGAATTTACCTGCATCAATTATAGTCGCTAGTTGTTTAGAATATGCTAGTTGGATAAGTCAGGGAAGAAAAACCATTAATATTCCTAGCCTACTTTATGATGAAGGTAGTCCTGGGATGGTATTTAAACTGACGGAAAATATTTTATGTGCAGCTATTGAGACAGTGGCTAAACAGTTTGATGCGATAATTCTTTCGGATACCGCCGGGTTAATTCAGTTATCTTTTACTGATGAGCCAGAGATCTTAGCTGAAGTAATTCTAAAGCAATATTATAATTCTTGATAAAAATGAGTACAACTATGACTAATAGAAAATTATCCCATTATTTTAGTCTCCAGCGTCGCTATTCTCGTTCAATCAATTTAGAAAGAGATTTAGATAGTGTGGAAGCTTTAGAGGGTTATGTTCTTACTAAAAGAGCAATTGATTCTCTAGAACGCATTTTAAATAGTTTTAATTCAGATGAAGGAAATAGAGCTTGGACATTAACCAGTGTTTATGGGACTGGAAAATCTGCTTTTGCTCATTATTTAATTTCTCTTGCTGCTCATTCTAAGAATGAAACGTACCTTAAAGCTTTATCAATAGCTGAAGATAAATTAGGTAAAAGTAGTGATATCTATCAATTAATTCAAGATAAAATTAACCCGATAGGATTAATTAGGGCTGTGGCTACGGGACAAAGAGAACCGATTAGTCATACTATTATCAGAGCTTTATTAACAGGAGTTGACAGTTTTTGGACTGTTAACCAAAAGAACAAAATTGATGTTGTTCGTCAGCTGGTAGATTTAGAAGCAGAGATTAATGATGGTGGAACAGTTGATAGTAAAGAAATTCCTAATTTGGTGTTAGAAGTTGCTAAAGAATCTAAAACTGGTATTTTCCTTGTTATTGATGAACTGGGTAAAAATTTAGAATATGCTGCTCATGCTCAAGGCTTTGAAGATTTATATCTTTTACAACAATTAGCTGAATTACCAAAAGATAGTAAAACTCCTATTTATATTTTAGGTATCTTACACCAAGCTTTTGCAGAATATAGTCAAAGATTAGCAACTGTTCAAAAAAACGAATGGGCGAAGATTCAAGGGCGATTTGAGGATATTGCCTTTACTGAATCATCTGGACAAATGATGAGCTTGATTGGAGAAGCAATTGATTCTTCAGCATCAGACACAATAAGTTGCGCTACTAATAGTTACTCTGAGGACTGGAGTAACTATTTAGAATCAATAATTGTAGATGAAGAAGTAACTGATAAAATTATTAAAGCAGTTTATCCGCTACATCCTTTATCTGCTTTGATCTTTCCAACTCTCTGTCAACGTTATGCTCAAAATGATCGCTCTTTATTCACCTTTTTAACCAGTGGAGAGCCTTTATCATTTCGTAATTTTTTAGAAGAAGTATCGGTCAGAGATGATCATTTACCAACTCTTAAGCTAGATCGGGTTTATGACTATTTTATTGAAGCTGCGGGGATGGGTTTAGCTTCTCGTCCTAATTTGCAAAGATGGATAGAAGTTCAAGATTTAATTAGTGATGCTAAACGCTTAGAAGAAGATAGTCTGAGGGTACTAAAAACCATTGGCATTTTGAACCTAATTACAGTTACAGGTTCAATGAGAGCGACAAGAACGTTAGTATCTTTAGCTATGTGCGATCGCCCGTCAGAAGCACAGATTAATTATTGGCAACAAATTATTGATAAACTGCTAAAACAGAATCTCATTACTCATCGTCGTCAATTAGATGAATTGCGGATTTGGCAAGGTTCTGATTTTAATGTTGACAGTGAGTTAAGTAATTACATAGGACAAGAGCGATCGCCTTTAGTTAAACTGTTATCTCTCCACCGTCCCTTAAGGCCTTTAGTTGCTCAACGTCACAGTTATCAAAAGGGAACTTTACGTTATTTTGAACGGCATTATTTAGATAACTCCCAAGATTTGAGTCAGTTAATTTGCAGTAGTGCGGATGCAGACGGTTTTGTGGGGTATTGGGTAGAGGAAGAAATTCCTAATTCTGTTCCTTCCACAACTAGTGATGGTAAACCATTAGTTATTTTAAGTGCAGTTAACTTAGATATCTTGCAAATTCGTACCCTGGAATTTGTGGCTTTAAATAATATCAAAAAAACAGCAAGAGAGTTACAAACTGATGGGGTAGCGAGAAAAGAGGTAAATTATCGTTTACAAGAAGCTGAAGAATTTTTAGATGAAACTCTCAATCAGTCCTTTAGTGTAGGAGTAAATCAACAATGTTGGATTCAAGGACAAGTCGAAACACTTAACAACATTACTGATTTTAATAGTAAGCTTTCTGAGATTTGCGATCGCGTTTATCATCGCAGTGCAATTTTGTGGAATGAATTAATTAACCGTCGAGATTTAACCTCTCAAGGGGTAAAGGCTAGACGAGAATTGATTCAGGCAATGTTGGAGCATCAAAATGAAGAGAGATTAGCTTTAGAAGGTTATGGCCCTGAAGTTAGTATGTATTATTCTCTGTTAGAAGAAACAGGGATTTATCGCCAGGAAGATGAGTATTGGGATTTTTACCCACCATCAGAAAATTCGGGTTTGAATTCTCTGTGGGAAGCAGTTGATAATTTTTGTTTAGCAGCAACAGAAACAAGTCAAACTTTTGATTTACTTTATCAACATTTAGCAGCACCTCCCTACGGTATGAAACAAGGTGCAGTTCCGGTGATTTTAGCGGCGGTACTGTTGTATCACGCTGATGATTTGGGACTTTATCAAGACGGTACATTTATTCCAGTATTGGGAACTGAACATTTTGAATTATTAGTTAAATATCCTGAACGGTTTGCAGTTAAGTATTTTGCAGTAGTTGGATTAAGAGCGGAAGTATTCAAAGAATTAGAAACAATTTTACGCAATCCTCAGTTAAAAAATTTGGGTAAAGTGCGTAATGCAACCCTGTTAACAGTGGTTACTCCTCTTTATCAATTTGTGAAGAAACTGCCTAAATATACTCAACAAACCCGACGGCTTGCAGATGAACCTAGAGCTATTTTAAAGATATTACAAACTACTGTTGAACCCGATGATTTGTTGTTTAAAGCTTTACCAGCAGCTTGTAATTTACCCCCTATCGGTGCTGAAGCCGGGGATGATGGTGTAACTGCGAAAACTTTACGCACTAAGTTAGTTCATGCCCTCAGAGAGATTCATACAGCTTATGATCGCTTATTGAGTGATTGTCAAAAACTGATTTATGAAGGCTTTGGGGTCAGAAGTAAGGAAACAAAACTCAGAGAAGATTTGCGGGTAAGGGCAAATTATTTAGCCGGAAAATGTATTGAATCCCCACTAAAACGCTTTATTCGAGCAGCATCCGATGAAACCGCAAGTGATTCTCAGTGGTTGGAAGCTTTGGTGATGATTGTTGCGGATAAACCTGCTGAATCATGGACAGATGATGATGCCACTGCATTCGAGATGAAATTAGCGGATTTGGTGCGACGGTTTAAGAATCTGGAAGCTTTGCAAAAGGAAGTAGCCGCCAAGGGAGAAGGTTTTGAAGCTCGACGAATTACAATGACTCGTCCAGATGGTCAAGAAATCAATCGAATGCTATGGGTGGATCATGGGAGAGAATCGCAGGTTGAACAGATTGTTGACGAATTTTTGGCTAAATTACCTGACGATCAGCAGTTACGACAAGCGGTTTTGGCAAAGTTGAGTGAACGGATTTTAAATGCTGATTTGCCAGAGACGGTTATTAAAATTGAAGAAAAGCGATCTGATGAAATAACGGGGAAAAACTTCGGCTAAAATAAGTATTACGATGGGGACAAATAACAAAACAAGATCCCCGACTTCTTTGATAAGTTGGGGTTCTGAGCCTATCAAATCTACTGTTGATTTATCCTTATTGTTGGTTTAACCAAGTTTCTAAATCAGCAACATTGGAAAAGTCTAATAATCCTTCTCCTAAATTTTCTAATTGTTCAATAGATAATCCTTTAATCTGTTCGATTAATGATTCATTAATTTCCCCAATACGGCGATTGAGTTGACGCAGTATTAAGTCTTGTTCTCCTTCCTGCCTTCCCTCTTGTTTGGCTTGTTCTCTGTCTCTTTGATAAAGTGGTTCTAGCCGCATAATTAACTCCCGATCATCTGCTTCTAATTCTTGATTTACTCTCAAGTTTTCGCGCAAGTTGTAAACTAATTCGAGTGTTGCTTTTTGGTATGGATGATTTAATGGTAACGCTTGCAACTCGATAATCGCTTGTGACTGCACACTTCCCCTACCCAAAAGCCTCAACCATAACGTCTCAGGTATCTGTGGTAGTTGATGTATCGCTACAATTGCTGTTCGCAAGGCTTCTGGCAGAAAATGTACTCCTGATAACCAACCGTCTTTTTGCATAGTTCCAAAGCTAGACAATCTAGTTTCAGATACAGTTGGAGTAAGAACCCACAATTTGGGAATTTCTGAGTCTTGAAGTTTGGTTTTATTTGCTTTTGATTCTCGTCGCAGGAGAGCCTTAACTTCTAATAATTTTAGAATACAGTCGCATATTTCATCGGTAGAAGCTGGATTGCGGAAGGGTTCTATGAGTGCAGGATTTTCAGCAAATCTTCCCAGCAAACCCAGTATTTGTAAATTAGAGCTTTGTTGTTTGTCAGGAGTGAAGAAAACATCTATTTCTTTAATCTCTCCTGAGACTTTTTCTGATGGCTTGACTTCTCCGTAATCTTTTAGTAATTCTTCCAGATAGTCCTTGGCAAATTTGTCATGTATGAAACGCGTCATTTAATTAGGAATCCTCTAGTTATTTAAATTATCAAGAGTTGGCGCGATCGCTCCAACTGCCTACACGTTTTATTTCCTAGACTTGCTATCTAATTAATAGACTCACTACATCACCTGATTCACCTAAACTACCTGCTATTACAGGTTTAGACCAAGAGCCTACTTCTGCATAACCTATAGTATGTAAAACCTGGATAGTCCTCCTGACTAAATTAGGACTACCAACTAATATGTGTTTTATCTTTTCTCTGCTGACCTGGGTTTGATTGCTGCTGTTATCTTCTAATTTCACAAATTCTTCTGCCATAACGCACCTGTTTAATGTTGCAAAGTGGGATTAATCTCTTTCATGCCTAACTGTACCGTACGTACTATATATACCCTACAAAAGGTATATTGAAACTTAACGATTTATGATGAGTCTTGATGATATGCAAGAGTTGTTTGTGACAGAGAAGCGTCAGGGACAAGAGTATCTTGGTTTCTATCTTCCAGAGGGTAAGAAGGAGCTGTTTAAGGAGTACTGTCAATTTATTGACAGCACAATGAAGAATGAACTAGAGAAGTTCATTGATCAGTGCATATCTGATCCCAAGTTCCAGCAATATTTAGAAATGAAGCGTAGGTTAAAAGATTAAGTAATGTTCTTATGACAGATGTATGCAGCATCACTGTTCTAAATAGTTCTGTTCTAACTCTTGAGGGATAGTGTTACAGCTTCCAGTATTGAGAATTAAAACCAAAAACAGATTTAAGATCATGAACTTCAGAAGCCCAAAAAGTCAACCGAGATGAGATTCTATATCTAACTTCTGTGTCATAAACTTCACCATGTCTTTTTGAAACCTCTTGAATTTTTTGGTGAAGTTGCTTACGTACTTTTGGCAAAGGTTGGTTATAAAGGGCCTGTTTAATCTCTTGCATCATCTGAGAAACGGCTAGATTCCCCTCCTCATCGAACATTTGCCAATTGTCTACTTGCATAGTATTCAATGTTTTCTAGGACATTTGTTATCATAAATGCTAACTAAATTCAAAAAATTAGTTATCACAAAAGTTAACAAAGTCTACTCCTTGTCCTGTCATAATGAAAACTATGGGAAAAGCAGGACAAGCACTCAGACAGGTTTTAGAGTCTTACAACATCAGCCAAAGCCAACTGGCGACAGGTTTAGGTGTTGAGCGTCCAATTGTCTTCCGTTGGTATCACGAAAAAATTGACCCTACTGCTGAAACTGTTGTAGAGATTGTTAAGGCATTAAATAAAATTAATCAATCAGCCGCAAATGAGTTTATTCAAGTATATTTAGGAGATTTAATATTACTTAAAAATCAAATCATTACTCAAGATTTACCGCTATCAGACAAAGTTGATGTTACTGTTTTAGCTCGAATATTTAATAATATAACTAATTCTTACAAGTACCTATATTTTTTATCATTACTAGATATTCTCAAAAGAAGAAAATTTGATACTTTATCACCTATTAGCTTTCAAGAAATTATTGTGGAAATGTTAGCTAATGCTTGGTATCCTCACAAATATTTTAAGCTCTCTTTTGGAATACAAGACCAAATTGCTAATAAATTAGATACTCTTGAGTTAGAAATTACAGAACCAATTTTAAAATTTAGAGATACAGATAAAAAGCTTTTACGCAATACTATTAATCACCAAAATCTTGATGATATTGTTGTTTCTATTAATCGCTATGTTTCCTATCGTTTAATTCGTCCTTTCTTTACTCAAGAGACTAGAGGATTAAAGGATTATGATGTTAATCCAGATATAATTAATTTAGCTAACAATCAATTTCATACTAAAAAGCCTTTATATTGCTTCAACGCGGAAGACCAAAGAAATTGTAACGCCATTATTTTACATCCAGATTGGATTCAATATTTAGAGGAAAATTATACAATAGTTAGGGGCTGGGCATCTTGGGAATGGTTAAATTATATGCAGCAAGGAAACCCCAGTACCCCTAATGTGGTTAATAAATTATTCATGCCACAAGAGAGAGATTCTTTGGCAAATCAAATTAAATATTGGAAAACTATTTTAAAGCATCGGGATATTGAATGTATTTATTCTAAAGTTAAATTGGATAAGGATGAAATTTCATTAGATCATTATCTGCCTTGGTCATTTGTAGCTCATGATCAATTATGGAATTTAATTCCAACGACAAAATATGTTAATTCTTCTAAGTCTAATAATTTACCATCTGAAGAATATTTTAAGGCTTTTGTAGAATTACAACATAAAGGTTTAACTATTGCCTACGAAAATATATCTAACAATCAATGGTTAAAATATACAGAGTCATTTGTATCTGAATTAAAAGTAAGTCAGGCTGATGATTTATTAAATTTAGAAGTTTTGATTAAGGCTTATAGAATAACAACTCTACCTTTAATTTCTTTAGCAACTATACAAGGTTTTAGCCCTAATTGGGTTTACGCCTAAGAAACAATGAACCCACTTTAGTAATTTGGTTGGCATACCGCCGAAATTGTCACGGTTGTCGATAGTCAACTCCCCGGTTTTGGTTCAGTCGCATCAGCCTTTCACAATTGGGAAGACGTTTGGAGGAAAACCCATGAATAACGCCCATGATATCGTACCCACCCACCTCGCAGTCCAAGCCATGCGAGATAACGGTTATAAAAATGCCGCATACGCGATGCCTTCGGCGAGCTTCGCTGTGGTGAATGGAGATTTAAACAACCGTTTATCAGGTAACTTACATATTTCTATCCCAGATATTCCTAATAGTGCCATAATTGCTAGAGTTCGCCACCAATTAGCTATTTCTACAGGTGCAGCTTGTTCATCAGGTGTTGTTGCACCCTCTCACGTTTTACAAGCTATGAATCTTTCAAATAATGTAATTGAGGGAGCTTTAAGAATTGGTATTGGTAAATTTACAACCAAAGAAGAAATTGAAAAGGCATCATTTTTAATAACCAATGCAGTCAACGAAATTCATCAACTTCTATAACAATACTTCGGACATATTAAGTTGCGATCGCACCGTAGGAGAGTAGTTCTGAGCAATTAGTCTGTATCTCGGTATGATTCTGAACTTATATAATACTTAAGTGGAATAATATTATATTTGAACATTAAAACTTTGGATTATTTACTCATTTTAGTGTAAGGTCTACTGTGTCTGAAACTCCCATACTAGACAAAATTATCAAAAATGTGCGAGTAGTTCGTCCCCATCAGGATGCTGTTGAACTACTTGATTTAGGAATTAAAGATGAGAAATTTGCTCAGATTGCCCCTGATATTAGCCCAGACAGAGCCAAAGAAGTATTTGATGCCAAAAACCTGCTGGGCTTTCCTGGGGTCGTGGATGCCCACATGCACATCGGTATCTATCAACCCCTCGATAAAGATGCTGTGACTGAAACCAAAGCAGCAGCAATGGGGGGAGTTACAACTAGTCTCAATTACATCCGTACAGGACAGTATTATCTCAACAAAGGCGGTTCCTACCGCGATTTTTTCCCAGAAGTATTGGCATTATCCGCAGATAATTTTTTTGTAGATTATGGCTATCACATCGCACCTATAGCTAGCCAGCATATCGACGAAATACCTTTACTATTTGAGGAACATGGCATATCTTCGTTTAAAATCTTCATGTTTTATGGCGGTTATGGGTTGCATGGTTTGTCAGACCAGCAAAACCTCTTTTTGATGATTAATAAAGAGGAACGCTACGACTTCGCCCATTTTGAATTTATTATGCGCGGTCTAACTCGCTTGATGGAAGCACATCCAGAAGCGCGAGATACTATCAGCTTGAGTTTGCATTGTGAAGTTGCAGAAATTCTCAACGCCTACACCAAAATAGTTGAAAATGACTCTAGTCTTAGCGGATTAAGCGCATATAGTGCAGCACGTCCCCCTCATTCTGAAGGTTTAGCAATTTGCATTGCTTCCTATTTGGCACATGAAACTAACTGTGCAAATATTAACTTGTTGCATTTGAGTTCGCGTAAGGCAATGGAAGCAGCTTTAACTATGCAAACTGCTTTTCCTCATATTAATTTTCGGCGAGAAGTTACTGTCGGACATTTGCTATTAGATGTCGATACTCCTAATACAATTTGGGCAAAAGTTAACCCCCCTATTCGTCCCCGTGCTGACGTAGAATATTTGTGGCAAGCAGTACTTAACCATCAAGTAGATTGGATAGTTAGTGACCATGCTTGCTGTTCTGCTGAACAAAAAAGAAGTGCTAAAGACCCGAATAATATTTGGTTAGCGAAGTCTGGTTTTGGTGGTACAGAATATTTACTTTCTGGTGTATTTAGTGAAGGTAGCAAGCGGGGAATGTCTTACAATCACATGGCTAAGTTATTAAGTTGGAATCCTGCACGAAGGTTTGGGTTAAGTTCAAAAGGTGACATTGCAGTTGGTTACGATGCTGATTTGGTACTGTTAGATCCGAATGAAACCTTTATTGTTCGCGCTGCTGAGTCTGAGTCGCAGCAAGGCTACACACCCTTTGAAGGAGTTGAGTTAACAGGACAAGTCAAAACAACCTTTTTGCGAGGTAACATAATTTACAATCGCGGACAGGTAATAGGTGCACCTAGAGGACGCTATTTAAAGTCCAAAAAAGAGTAGATAGACTACGGGGCTGCAAGATCCCCGACTTCTTCAAGAAGTCGGGGATCTGATCACCGCTAAAAACATTATAGGAAATTTGTGATGTCTACTCGTGAAGCGATCGTTCCTAAAGGCATGGAGATTCTCTATGAGAAATTTCATTATTGCCCTGGTGTTAAAGTTGGTAATACTTTGTATATCTCTGGACAGGTAGGCAGAGATGAAAATTTACAAATTGTTCAAGGTATAGAAGCCCAGTTTGTTCAGGCTTTTGAAAATGTTAAAAAGGTACTGGATGCAGCAGGGGCTAACTTTGATGATGTTGTAGAAATGATTACTTACCATGTCACTGGTAATGGTTTAGGGGAATTCCAAGCTGAAGCAACTGCTTGCAATCAACCATTGCATATTATTCCATTTTTACAATTGTTTATGCAAGTAAAAGACCGCTATTTTATTAATAACTATCCTACCTGGACTGGCATCGGCATTACTGGTTTATCTACGCCAGGATTGATAATTGAGATTAAGTGTACAGCTGTTTTGTCTAGATAGCATCTACATCATCCAAAAATTCGAGTACTACCTTTGCAATTTCTTCTGGTATTTGGTTCATCATACAAATAGTTCCGTTTGATAACTCGACAACTTTACCATGAGGAACAGCTTGAGAGAGAAAATATCTATCTTGTGCTATTGCTAAACCCAATCTCTCAAATTCTTCCACATCATCAATTCCCCAGAGAATCAGAGTTGGACATTTAATTAAACTAAATCTTTCTGCGGCCTCTATGCAGTAATTTCCCACAGCCCAAACTGCATATAAAGGATGGCCAAAGCATTTTAAATCATCTAAAACCCATCGATGATTTAATTTAGCCGAACCTACATACCTTGTACGAGCTAACCATCTATCTATCAAGTGTGAACCATCTTCTTTAATCACAAAACCTTCATTAAATCTCTTCATTAAATCGGCTTTTCCAGCTTCACCGAAGCCAGCCACATTACATAAAATTAATTTATTAACACGTTCTGGATAAGCTGCTGCTACTTCTCCAGAAACAAAAGCTCCCGTATGATTTCCCAGAATGTTTATTTTTTCAATACCTAACTCATCCAACAAAGCAATGACAGTTTTAGCGTAGTCAGCTATCGAATACAACCTTGGCGGTTTATCAGAATCTCCAAAACCCATAAAATCCATTGCGATCGCGCGGTATTTTTCTGCCAAAATTGGCATTAATTCGTGATATTCATCACTACTACGCGGGTTCATATGTAATAACAAAAGAGGCTCTCCTTCACCACCAATCCTGTAAAGAATTTGACCATCTTCGGTGTCTAAAAAAGCTCGCTTGATTGGTTTATTCATAACACTCTGTCTAAGGATTTACGTCAGCCTACGTTTCACTTCTTCAGCCAAATCTGCCAATGGGACTTCTACTTGCTCACCTGTTTTCAAATCTTTGAGAGAAGACTTTTGTGCTGCGGCTTCCTCAGAACCAATAATTACGCAGAATTGAATCCCCTGTTTATCAGCTAGCTGAAATTGTTTACCCAAAGCTCGCTTGTCGAAGCTAGTTATAACATTAATGCCAGCCTGACGCAGCATTTGAGACACATTTAAATAAATGGGCATCAAATCTTCTTGCATATTTACTACCATTACCTGGGCTGGTGTAGCAGCTAAGGTACTAAGAATACCAGCTTTTAGCAAGCGACTAATTAAACGAGTTAAACCGATGGAAATGCCTACACCAGGCATTTTTTCGCCTAAAAATGTTCCTACTAATTCTTCGTATCTGCCGCCAGAGCAAATACTACCCAAGGCTTCATGTCCTATTAAGGTAGTTTCGTAAACTGTACCAGTATAATAATCTAAACCACGTGCGATCGCTAAATCTATACAAAAACGATTTTCCGCAACTCCCAGATTACGAACGCCTGCTATCACCGTTTCTATTTCAGCAACTCCCAGACTAAATTGCTCTGCTTCTGGCAAATTTTGCGCGAGATGCTTGAGCTTATCTAATACCTCATCAACAGTACCATCAATTTTAATAAAATCAATAATTTTTTGAGTTTGCTCTGCTAAAATATCCTCCTTTTCTAACTCTTGCTTAACCTTAAATTCACCAATTTTTTCTAGATTATCAATGATGCCAATACAGGATTTAATTTTATTCTCTGCAATCCCTAGCGACTGAAATAAACCTGTAAGAATTTTTCGATTATTTATGCGGATGAGAAAATCACCAATATTAATTGCTTCAAATATCTCGGTGATAATTGCAGGCATTTGAGCATCATAGAGTAAGCTAAGTTCACGACGCGCAACTACATCAATATCGCACTGACGGAACTGACGAAAACGCCCATCTTTTGCCCTCTCTCCGCGAAAAACAACATCCATTTGGTAGCGAGCAAAGGGAAAGGTCAATTCATTCAAGTGACGGGCAATATAAGCCGCTAGAGGAACTGTTTGATCAAATTTTAAAGCTCTCGCTTCCGAACCAGTTTCGCCGGATTTATCCCTCTCTGCTTGCCGATTTGGTGGCAGAATGGGATCAATACCATAAATGATATTATCGCCTTGATTTCCTTTAGCTTGTAGTACTTCTAAACGTTCTACTGCTGGTGTTTCTATAGGCGTAAATCCATAGCTTTCAAATACCCTACGGATGGTATCTAACAAATATAATTCTAGACGTTTCTCACTAGGAAGAAATTCTGGAAAACCACTAGGATTAGAAAAGTTTATTTTGTCTGTTTTTGCCATGCGTGTACATGCCTTCACTTTAATGTAAAGCGGTAGCCCTCTTTAATTCAACGATAAAATGATTTTTAACACAAAGGCATTAAGGAAAATCATTTTTGAGCTTTAAGATTACTATTTTAGTCGTTCTTCTTGAATCAGGGTGCGTTGAAAGATTTGATTGTTTTTAAACCAATGCCAAGTACGGGCACGATTGTTATTATCAGGACTAATGTAGATCATTTCATACAAGTTCAGTTCTGGGTTTGTTTTATAAGAAAACCATAAAATAACAATGGAATCATCCGCTTCCCATGCTTTTCCTTGAATGCGATCGGTGTCAAACCAGAGTTTATTATCTTTATAAGTTCCGGGAAATTCATATTCCTCTTTTTTACCGTCAGCCCATTTGTAACGGTTGATTTGATAGTAAGGATGAGGGCTATTTTCTGGAAATTGACAGGTTAAGTGAGACTCATAGCTGTCGAGGATTTTTCCTGCTGTATCAATTAGTGTATAAGTTCCTACCCAATCACCTTCATGACGAGCAAGCACTGGCATTCCTTCTCGAATATTAGACATTACAAAACTCCTTTTGATAAGTTAAGTAGCTAGGTGTAAATAAAAGTTTGTCGTGAGGACTTTAGTCCTGATAATCCTTGTTTTGAGCGATGAATCTCACTTCTGAGCTAGGATTTTATTTTATGTTTAATTATACCTACTTAATAGGTTTAGTCATTACCTCTAATTCCCTACTCCCTATTATCAAACCACCAAGGGTCGCTAGTAGAATTAGTTTTAATTAAAATAGCTTTTTTCCGCATGAAACGTTTAATCGCTGCTGCACCCATGCGTGACCCTCCCATCCCGGAGAATTTGAAGGCATTTTTCTCTCCCTCGTGCATGATGGCAGTGAGTGCGGCATCGTTGATACTGATAGCACCTGCATCTAGTTGGTGAGCAATTGCTAAGGCTTCTGCTTCTGAGGCAAACACCGCAGCACTTAGTCCATAAATTGAGTCGTTTGCTAAATACACTGCTTCTTCGACTGTGGCAAAAGGCATCACTGGCATAATTGGGCCAAAAGTCTCTTCAGTCATTACTTTCATGGAATGGTTGACTTGAGTGAGAACTGTGGGACTGCACCACCAACCGCCGCCTAGGTTTTCAATTTCACCACCAGAGTGAATTACTGCTCCTTTTTCTACCGCATCTAGAAGATGGTCACTAATAATTGCTGCCTGTTTTTCGGCAATGATGGGGCCAATTTCTCCAGTTTCAACTGTGGGGTATGCTAGCTGAAGCCGAGAGGCTTTGGCTATTAGTTGATGCACAAACTTTTCAAATATAGATTCAGCAACGTAAATCCGCTCAATTGATAAGCATGACTGCCCTGTGTTGACGACTGAACCCCATAAAATCGCTGAGGTTGCTAATTCTAAATCGGCTGATTCTAAGACGATCGCAGGATCTTTTCCTCCTAATTCCAAAAAAGCTGGAATAAACCGTTTAGCAGCAGCTTCAGCCACCTTCCGTCCCGTTGCCACGCTACCTGTAAAGCACACTAAGTCTACACATTCAATCAGAGCAGCTCCAGTTTCACCCGCTCCCTCAACAAAATTTAATACGTCGCGCAATTTAGGGATGGCATTGAGTGCTGTAATCAGCGGTGCTACGAAGCGGGGAGCTATCTCACTAGGTTTGACAACAACTGCACAACCCGCCAATAATGCCGGAATGGTATCAATTGTTGATAGCAATAGCGGGAAGTTCCACGGGCTAATTATTCCAACTAGAGGGTAAGGAACTGAAGTTTGTTGCAATGCGATAAACGGGATGGCTGTATTTCTGGCAAACTCTTGTAGCAAATCTGGTGCTAACCCACACCAGCGGTCAATGCTAGCGAGGAAGGAGTCTATTTCTAATACTGAGACTGACAATCTTCCTGTATCATTTACCAAAGCTTCTGTCAAGCGATCGCGTCCCGATAATATGGCTTGCTTCCACTGCTGTAAGGCTTCAATTCTCCCCTCTAGACCCAACTGCTGCCAGCGAACTTGCGCCCTCCGTGTACGGTTACATTGCTGTGCCAGCAGCTTTGGAGGCGGGGGTAAAATCACGTAATCAAATTTGCCAGTCCGGGGGTTGCGAACTTCTATTGGTTTTGTCATTTGTCACTTGTCATTTATCATTACTCCCAATGGTCTATTCCCCTTTTGGTCAAATTATCCCCAGCTTGGCTAAGCGCTCGATGGTTGTTTGCTGCGTTTGAATGAAGTGTTTGCGATCTACTTCTGCCTCTAGCATAGTATTAGCGGGGTAGAAGTGTGACTGGTTGTAACTTTGTGCGTATAGTTCAAAGCGCTGGCGTGAAAGTAAATTATTTAACCCCGTTCGACGGCGATCGCGGCGTAAAGCAGCTAGATCAATCTCTGCAAAAGCTGCCATACTCTCGCCTGCACCTGTCTGGGCTAAGACTATTCCTCGATGGTCAATGATTTGAGAACCACCATCTACAGAAGCACTGGGGATAGAACTATTAACTATACCTGCGGTATTTGTTGAGACTACGTATGCCATATTCTCCACGGCACGAGTGATTTTTGCCGCGTCTTTAGGCGTGAGATTTCTGCTATACACTTCCGAAGTGGAATGTAAAAAAATCTCTGCCCCACGCATTACTAAACACCGTGCCACTTCTGGATATAAAATTTCTTCTGATGCTAAAGCTGCTAAATTTCCAATTTTAGTTTTGGCAACGGGGAAAACTCCTTCTAAACCATAGCAGTCAAGATATTTATCCCAGACATCATGTGGTGTGGGAGCAAATAAAGAATTTAGCCGCCGATACCGCAACACAATTGAGCCAGATGGGTCAATGACAAAACTGGTTTGGAAGTATAATCCCACAAAATTAGGGTCAAGTTCGTAGGCATTCCCAGCTAAAAATATCTGATGTTTTTGGGCAATTTTACCAAGTGCTTCGTACTCAGCACCAGCCATCTCTAAACAGGCTTTTTCTGCCCACGCCGTTAGAGACTCACCCATCGGAAAACCTGTGAGGAAATATTCTGGCAATACAATTAAACGACAATCAAAGCCAATAAACGCAATACTAGCAGCAATTTGTGGCGCTAAGCGGTGGATAGAGTCTTGGATAAGCGATCGCGCTTCAGTGCGATCGCGTGCTTGATTGACTGCATGACACGTAACTTGGAGTGCCAAAGCACGAAATGAGTCAAGATTATCAGTGTTGTCTGCCATGCTGTATCCAAATCCTACTACTAATTCATAGGATACGATTTCTGCTTGACAGCGATCGCGCTAGGAGTTCATCAACCCCAAAATAATCGGTATAGGCCGGGAAAAATGGAAAGACGCACAAGCGTTGCAGGTGAGAATATAAAAGGGGGTGAAATGGAACCAACGTCGGCACAGTTAAAAGCACTTTATCAAAGATGTGTAAGAGCGAGTAACTTGCTTCAACCAATCAACCTAGTGAGGCTTGATAGTCGCACTAATCGAATAGTCATGTTAATTGGCGAGACGATACAAATAGAGATACTTGAGAATGGGGAGGTGATAATCGAATGACTAGCCCAAGCTACCAAGCAATGACTGAGCAGGAATTGCGTGACTACGTTAGACGCAATCCTCAAGATGAAGATGCTTTTCAGTACTATCTAAGCATTATTCGCTCTCGTCCTGGTGTGCTATGCACAACAGATGAAGAAGCGGACGCAGAAATGCAAAGACGAGTTAATCAGCAAGCTAGTTAAAACCAATTGCAACCAATTAAATAGGCACTGTGCTGTTAACACAGTGCCTCTTGTCCAAATGTAGTAAAAGTTAATCCAAATCCTTGAAAAAGTGTCATGGCAAGCAGCACGACGCTTTTATTTTGCCACAATAAAGATGCAGCGAACTATGCAAGAGGTCTAGAAAACTGGGGACAGGTCGCATTTGAAACGGAGACTGTCACAAATTCATTTGGGGCAAGCAATTCAGTCAAATATGCCCTGCTGACGTACGATAGATATAGACAGGATGTAGTTTAAATTCTATCTACCGTTTTGATGGGAATGACTGAGCAACGTGATCCTGACTCGCCGTCAGATAATTCTCAGCAATTCAGTGAATCAAACGACAGTCGCATCAAGTCAAGCCAGCCAGGGGTTCCCCCCGTTGAGCGGACTGGCGCGGGAAATCCCCCCACAGCGCTGTCTCCTGATACTGTGACAACTAAGTCTGGTAATGATTCCTGGACAAATCGTATTACTGGTGTCTGGAACAAGGCAACAGCACGCATGACGCAACTTTTACCCGTAGAACAACTAGCACAGACTGTTGTTGAATGGTTTAGCGTTAGCGAAGCTCAAGTTGCAGAGATTTTAGAAAAAGTTCGCGCCGAACTGCCAACTACTGAAGCTCTTTTGATTGGTAAGCCCCAAGCCGGAAAAAGTTCAATTGTGAGAGGGCTGACGGGAGTTTCTGCCGAGATTGTGGGTCAGGGATTTCGCCCCCACACACAAAATACACAGCGCTATGCTTATCCTTCCAATGACCTGCCGTTACTGATTTTTACTGATACGGTGGGGCTGGGAGATGTAAATCAGAATACTCAAGCAATCATTCAGGAGTTAATTGGCGATCTGCAACAGGAAAGTCGCCGCGCCAGAGTTCTGATTTTGACTGTCAAAATTAATGATTTTGCAACGGACACGCTGCGACAAATTGCTCAGCAGCTACGTCAGCAGTATCCAGATATTCCCTGTCTGCTAGTAGTTACCTGTTTACATGAAGTTTATCCCCCCAGTACTGCTGATCATCCTGCCTATCCGCCAGATTATCAGGAAGTCAATCGCGCATTTGCCGCAATGCAGCAAACTTTTGCAAAACTGTGCGATCGCTTTGTAATGATTGACTTCACCTTGGAAGAAGACGGCTACACTCCAGTATTTTATGGCTTAGAAGCCCTGAGAGATGCTTTAGCAGAACTGCTTCCAGAAGCAGAAGCTAAGGCAATGTATCAGTTATTGGATCAGGAGGAAGTTGGTGAGCAAATTGGCAATCTTTACCGAGATGCTGGACGCCGTTACATTTTGCCATTTGCGATCATGTCCGCAACCCTTGCAGCTGTACCATTGCCATTTGCCACAATGCCGGTTCTGACTGCTTTGCAAGTATCAATGGTAGGTTTACTGGGAAAATTGTATGGGCAAACGCTAACCCCATCTCAAGCTGGGGGTATTGTCAGTGCGATCGCAGGCGGTTTCTTAGCACAAGCGATCGCACGGGAGTTAATCAAATTCGTGCCTGGTTTTGGCAGCGCGATCGCCGCTTCTTGGGCAGCTGCTTATACTTGGTCATTAGGTGAAGCAGCTTGCGTTTACTTCGGTGATTTAATGGGAGGTAAAAAACCCGATCCCCAGAAAATTCAGTCTGTAATGCAAGAAGCATTTAAGACGGCGCAAGAACGTTTTAACAGTAAACAGTAAACAGTAAACAGTTATCAAGGCTTATGGTGGGGGATTTAAACCTGCTAGATAGTGCCTGTCACTAATCGGCTTTGGGTTATTAGTTTTCAGTTGGAAGTACTTGCCCCCTCAGTGGTTCTCCTTAAACCCAATTATGTTTACTGTTTACCGTTTACTGTTTACTGTTAAAGTTTGTAGTCAGGACTTTAGTCCTTGATTTTTTAAGCACTAAGGTGCTTACTACGAACCTCTCAAAACTTTTGCAACAGACTACTAGAAGTTGTTATGGGCTACCAACACCAGGTGTAGTTTGACTACCACCTCCACCACCTCCACCACCTCCACCACGAGGAAAGATGATATCGATAACAGGGCCAGTACCATTATCTGTAGGTCGCTCAGGAGATTTACAGAAACCTGAGCGGTAACTTTGCAGTTCTCCTGTGACTTCCTGTGGCCAGTTGGCAGTGTTTAAAAACTCCTGAACAGGCTGCGATTTAAATATGCGATCGCAGTCTAGCGGCGTCGGTTTATTTTCCCCTAGACTATATCTGAACCCTTTGTTTACTTTGAATCCGCTTGTTCTTCCAACCGAAACAATATTCACAGATCCAACCAAAACATTAATTTCTACATTGCCACCATTATCATTAGTTTGGATTAAGGTCAGCTCATCGTTAGAAGGTGAAACAATTACTTCGTTTGGGTGGTAAATACTAGCTGCACAGTTAATACCTTTGACAGCTTGAGACATCTGCGTTATTTCTAAAAGCAATCTGTCTATCAGCGAACCATTGCCTTGACGAGTACGTGCGGAAATCACAGAACTTTGATTACTACCACACTGCATCGACACTGCTAAATTAGGATCATTTACACTCCAATCGCCTAAGCTTGCTACTAAACATTTACTACCTGTAGTTTCTTCACATTTTTGGCTAGCTTCCTGGCAAGCAGTTTCTAATGAAGGTAAACCTGCTGAGGTTATCCATTGATCTATTTTTGAGGTCGTTACCGTACTACAGTAATACTTAACTAAGTTAGAAACAGCTTGAGCTTGTCGGAGATTTTTAGAAGCTGTGGCACTGTGGGTATTCTTAGAGGCTAAAGATGGAACTTTGGAACTGTGCAACTGAGATGCAACTGGTACTACCCATAATCCATGACTACATGAACCACCTTGCTTTCGCCAACCAAAGTAAACAGAACCACTCACCTTACAAGGAAATGTGTAAACAGAGCTGACAGGAGCAGGGCCAGCTTGTACTAACGCTCCAATTTTGTTATGCGTTGGGTTTGGAAGACTAAGCCGTGATAGGGATTTCTTAGAGCCAGGAACTCCCACAGCATCTTTATACTGTTGCATTCGCTGCCCTGGTTTAGCCACCATAGAATCTGTAGCACCCAGAAGCAGCCTGACTCCAGGATCGGATGCATAGTGAATCACCGCAGTTTTAGGAACTTCAGCAGAACTAGTGGTAAAAGTTGCCAAAATATATAAAGGAACTATTAACGTTGCTGTAGCTGACTTTAGCTGAGTTAAATTATTGGTTTTGTTCATACTATTTTGTTGCTGATATGGTAAATAAAACAGTTTTCTTATAGATTTTTTAATTGCAGTTGATTGAGAATTAATTACTATGTTTAGTTATTAAACTAACAGAAAAATTATATTTTTTCAGAGCAAAAGTCAATCCGTTTTATTGCATAATCATAGGGGAATTCAAAGATTGCTGTTGTTAAAGTTTCTTTACCTATCTGTGTGCAGTTTGGAGCTTCATAGTGAGAGTCTT
This sequence comes from Komarekiella delphini-convector SJRDD-AB1, assembly GCF_014831675.1. Taxonomy (GTDB): domain Bacteria; phylum Cyanobacteriota; class Cyanobacteriia; order Cyanobacteriales; family Nostocaceae; genus Komarekiella. Next base: position 23,747 of record NZ_VJXY01000002.1, read on the forward strand.
TTCCATACCAATCACAATAGTTATTGGTATGCTTAAGCCATTTTTGTCTGATTTCAATTAAAGTTTTGCAAGGGATTAAATCCGCTTCATCTTGATTATCAAGTCTACGATTGTTGTTCAGATCCGCCCCTGCTCCAATATTTTCTGACATTAAAATGTCATAAGTTTTTTTGACTGCCTTATCATAATGACCATTGTTTAACTCATCCTCAAGATTTTTAAATAGCTTTGCTTTAATCACCTGTGCCAAAGCTTCTTCGGAGGCATCTGATAATTTTTGGATTTTTAATTTTTCTTCTGGATTGTCTTTGAAGTTCCTAATAAGCTTGATAGTTTCTGCTCTTACCCGTCGGTAGTAAGGCAAGGATTCCTCTATATTTCCTTCATTTTTAAGCCTATCTGCTTCTTTCAAGAAATCAGGTAAGGAGTTGAGAATTTTTGTTGTATCTGTGCTAAGGAAAACAGCTTCAATAATTTGTTTAGACTGCTGCTGCTGCCAGCCAAAAGCTATTCCACCTGCTGCAATGATTGCAGAGAAAGCGATCGCAATTGCTATTTTCCGTCTTTGCATGCGATCGCGCAAACCAACACTAGCATCAATAAACTGATTTGCAGCAGGACTAAACCCACCCAAAACTTGATTAAATGTAGAGTCTTTTCGCAGTTCTAAAACTTGCTCTAATTTTGAACCACCCCACAATTCATCTTCTGCTTTTTTTGCTTGCCAGTGGGCGACATCGTCATTGAGTCTATTACGTAAAGCTATAGCTTGACGATTTTCTCTAATCCAAATATTTAAATTAGTCCAAGAAGTAAGCAGTATTTCATGAGTAATTTCTACTGTAGATTTTTGAGATTTTAATTGAATGTTGCTAATCAATAAATTCTCATTAATCAATTTTATCAGTACATTTTGTTCAAGTTCATTGCTGAACTCTGACATCAATGCCCTTCTGCGGACTGGCTTCCATTCAGTACCAGATTCAGAATCTTTACCTATATCAACCAGTTTCAAAAAAATGCTCTGAGTCGCTAACTTCTCCTGTTCGAGTAACGCCTCATAAATGGAATCTACCCGTTGTTGCAAAGCCCCTCTCACACCACCCAACTGACGGTAGGTACTAGTATTCAATGTGCGGTCTTGGATACTACCATTTGTTAATTCTGTTTCCCAAATTAAATTTAAAGTGTACTGTAATAAAGGTAAGTAACCTGCTTGTCCCTGAATATCCTTAATGATTTCTCCAACTAAACCAGTTTCAAATACTACACCATGATGTGCCGCAGGTTGTTCAATAGCTAATCGCAGCTCATCGGCTTGCATTTCTGCAATGAGTGGACGATGTTTCTCTGTAGCTTTCACAAACTGAGGATAAGGGCTTAACCTATCAAGAAAATCAGCCCGCATCGTTGCCACAATTTTGACGCCTGGGTAGTTATTTTTACTCAATTTCACTAAGCTAGCAATAAACTGAGCGCACTTTTGAGGCTGAGTAGTAGTAAATAATTCCTCAAACTGATCAATCAAAATGAACCAATAAGAATCAGGCTGCTTTAACCTCGTTACTACTTGAGTTAAAGTATCAGTTTTTGCTTCAAGGGCAATTTGAGCTTCAGATTGTCTATATTTACTGCGTAAGCTGGTATAAAAAGATTCAAATGGGTCAACATCTGGAGTAAACGTTAGGTGTACTAACTGTGACCCTTTTTTTTCTAGTAGCCAAGGAATCAGCCCCGCACGCACAACTGATGATTTACCACTACCACTAGCACCTAAAAGTAAAATTAGGTTGGTGTGTTCTAGTTCATTTACCAAACCCGTGAGAAATTGGTCACGTCCAAAAAATAAGTCTTTATCTTCTGGCTCAAATGTCTTTAAGCTTCTGTAGGGTGAAGTTTCTCTAAATTGGCGGGTTTTAATCTCGTCAACAGAGATTTGTAGAATCTGAGTTTGGTTAAAGGTGACAACGTTACTGTCACCAATTGAAACGTTACTGATATTTTGGCTAGCTTCGTTCTGGCGATCAGGAAATTCTCCACTCATATCCCTGCCCACATGTTAGCAACCAGAGGGGCTAGTTTTAAAACTGGGTCGGCTAGCTGTGCTGCTCCTGTTAATCCTTTGTTCAACGCTTCAATTGCTTGATCTACTAAGCTTTTATCTGGCTTGGGCTTTTTCAGTTCCTCCTCAATTGTTTGTATGGGAACTTCTAAAGTTTTCTTTTCAATAGGGTTTAAGGCATTACTGACTAAAATATCTTGTTTTAATGTTGAGAGTAACTTTAAGGCTTCTTGTACATCAGCATTCTGAAGTCTAGCTTGCGTTCTGCTTTGATTGAGTGTGCTTCCCCTGTCTGCCTGAAGTTGATTAAATGCAATATCAGAGTTACCACTACCGATGTTGATGCCTCCAATATTTTGAGAATGGGATTCTAAAGATTTCGTAGCAGTAGATATAGTGTCTAGGACGCTGGGTAAAAACTGTTGCAGTTCCAGTTTTTCTTCAGCCGTAAGATTTTTAAGAATTTCTAAAACTTCGCTAACGCTGTATTTTGGCATACGAGGAAGCTTATATAAGTTACTCTTGTCATATATTAAAATTCAAATACAATTTGCCGTATTTCGGATTATTTTTTATTTAATTTACAGATTTAGCAGCATTTGGTGTTAGATACAGGTATTCCCAATTTCTTCTAATCACCACAAGTTGTTGCAATCAGAAATATTTCTTTGTAGTCGAGACTTTAGTCCTTGATTTTTAAGCACTAAAGTGCTTACTACGAACCTCTCAAAACTTTTGCAACAGACTACTAGGGACTGGAAATTCTTCCAATCCCTAAACTTTAAATCCAGCGCGATCGCCCATTGACTACAGTACGAATTAATGCCAGTTCCTACTTATAAAAAGGCGTCGGGAAAACCCATTCCTTCTAGGTAGGTGATGAAAGACGCTTTTTTAGACCGTTGACAGTTGATGGTTGACGGTTAACAGTTAACAGTCAACTGTCTTTCGTGTTATCCCATCCCCTTTTAGGAGTGAGATGAGCTTAACGAATCTCTTGCAGATTCTCAATTGTAGTAAATATTCCGGCATCAGCAGCTAGATTACCGATATTAATTTGGGTTGGATAGCCAAGCTGCCGATCGTACTCTACAGCAAGCTCGGATTGTCCACTGCTGATCGTATTCCTAATCAAATTAAACAGCTTAGGAACTGTGTTGTATGTTCGGAAAAACTCTGGATTAGCAACTGGCTGACCTGTCTGTACGGAAGTTATGGAAGTCGTTCTGCCGTTACGTACTTCAATTACTACTGGCCCTCTGGCTTCAGGGATACAGAAGCAATCGTTACTAAGTGTATAGCGATAATTGTTAATTTTTTGCTGACGCCACAATCGACGATTAATCCTTAATTGTTTTAATTGAGAATTATTCGTTAATTGCTTTGAGTTGGAGTTCGTAATCTCTGATGATTGTGCAACCTGTATAGGAGATTTAGATATTACTGGCGTGTTTAAACCCAGCAACATTAGTAATCCCGCACTAATAACAATAGGTAAGCGCATATAAATCCATGTCCATTCTATTTATCAATTAGTGTAACCTAATCAAGCAATTTGCTGGACTATTAATCAAGTGGCGGTGGTCAGATACCCGACTTCTTTAAGAAGTCAGGTATCTAATAGCTCATCAAAATTAATGAGGAGTCTTTGTATAAATCTGGTTATAACTACTATGTATATTTAGACTAACTTTAAGAACGGAGAGGGAGGGATTCGAACCCTCGTATACATTGCTGCATAACAGCATTTCCAGTGCTGCGCCTTCAACCACTCGGCCACCTCTCCAGGTGCCACAAGTTACGATTGTACTTTGAAATCGCAGAAAATGCAAAGATAAAAGAAGACATTTTTAGATTTAATCTCAAAACTAAAATCCCACATCCACATGTCCCGTACATACACAATTAGAGTTCGCGATCGCGCCACTGGTAAAATACACACCCTGCAAGTGCCAGAAGACCGCTATATCTTGCACAGTGCCGAAAAACAGGGGGTAGAATTGCCGTTTTCTTGCCGCAATGGGGCTTGCACCACTTGTGCTGTCAGAGTATTGTCGGGAGAAATTTATCAACCGGAGGCGATCGGCTTGTCGCCAGAGTTGCGTCGGCAAGGTTATGCTTTGCTGTGTGTGAGTTACCCACGTTCCGACTTAGAGGTAGAGACACAAGACGAAGATGAAGTCTATGAACTCCAGTTTGGGCGCTATTTTGGTCGTGGGAAAGTTAAAGCGGGTTTGCCATTAGATGAGGAATAAGCAATAGCGATCGCTCCAAGTTTCAAAGTATTACTAGTGGCGATCGCCTAACAAACACACTGGCGAGTTCAAAAAACAATGATTGTTCTAGTAAGTTTGACTGCATGGGTACTAAAAATAAAAAAACATTTTCCCTTATCCCCCCATATCTTGGCCTCTGGAGCCGAAAAATAGCCATTTTAACTTGCTTATTGCTTCTAATGAGTTGCCAAAAAAATCAGCTTGCAGACAATCAAGCCCAAGTAAAAGTAGCGCGGGTAGTTAGTGGGCAAAGTTTGGAAGTGTTAGGAATGGCTGAACAACCAAACTTAATTTCTCAAGTGCGATTAATTGGTGTCGATGCACCAGATTTGCGACAGCGTCCTTGGGGAGAAGCAGCAAAAGAACAGTTAGAGGAGCTGACTGGCAATGCCGAACAACCTGTAATACTGGAGTTTGATTTAGAAGCAAAAGACAAAATCGGGCGGACTCTAGCTTATGTCTGGAAAGATAAGGTGTTATTGAATGAAGAATTAGTTAAACAAGGAAATGCACTATTCGTTGAGCGATCGCCTAACCATAAATATAACCAACGTTTAGAACGTGCCCAACAATGGGCTAGACTCATGGGGCAAGGAATCTGGAACCCAGAAAAACCCATGCGCCTCACTCCCGCTGAGTTTCGCCGCCAAAATCTTTGAGGAGTGGGGGAGCAGAAGGGCAGAGGGGCAGGGGGTGAATAAATACTGACTCGTGACTCAGTACTCAGCACGGGCTAAACCATAGCTATCCGCTAACAGTACTGTTGACGCTTGACCCTTGAATTTTAACTAATGACAAATGACCAATGACAAATCTCCAAATTTTTCTAGACATTGCTACCGAAGCGGCGCTAGCTGCTGGTGCTCTTTTACAAGGCTACTTAGGTAAGTTAGAAGATGCAATCCTTGAAAAAGGACGCCCTGGTGATTTAGTCACCGCCGCCGATAAAGCCTCAGAAGAGTTGATTTTAGAAGTTTTGCGCCGCCACTTTCCTGAGCACTCTATCCTTGCGGAAGAATCAGGGAAAATAGGAAATCAAGAAAATGAGTACCTCTGGGCAATAGACCCTTTAGATGGGACAACCAACTACGCCCATCAATATCCCTTTTTCGCAGTTTCCATTGGGCTATTAATTAATGGTATCCCGCAAGTTGGCGTAATTTATGATCCCTTACATAATGAGCTATTCCGGGCTGCTGCTGGTTTAGGAGCAACACGCAACCGTCGCCCGATCAAAGTGTCGCAAACATCAGAACTTAGTAAGAGCTTACTTGTGACAGGATTTGCCTATGATCGCCGCGAAACATCTGATAACAACTACGCAGAATTTTGTCACCTCACCCACCTCACTCAGGGAGTCAGGCGCAGCGGTTCAGCAGCGCTGGATTTGGCGCATGTTGCCTGTGGACGTGTCGATGGCTACTGGGAACGCGGACTTTCTCCTTGGGATATTGTCGCTGGGATAATTTTGTTACAAGAAGCCGGGGGCAAAGTCACGGCTTACGATGGCACTCCTTTAAAAATTGAGTCAGGCAGAATTCTTGCCACAAATGGTTATATTCACAACACTCTCAGTCGTGAACTGTTGCAAGTTCCGCCACTGTCAGCCTGGGTATGAGGAGCGGGGGAGTGGAGGAGTGGGGGCAGGGGAGGCAGGGGAAGCAGGGGAAGAATAAATAACTCCTGACAAATGACAAAGCGCAAAGTCTGAGCTAAGGCTTCCTTAGATCAGAACTTTGTAAGAGAGGACAAATGACTACTGACGAATCACTGATCAAGCAAAGTAAACTAGATAAAATCTAACTGCTCCTTTGGTGCAACACCGCTCTATGTCTTTTAAAATAGATCGTGGACTTTTTAGGTATGATTTCATAGATCATCACGCAGTTTTGTGTATTCCAGTTGACGCGGATGTCAAAGATATCCGCAAACGTTATATCAAAATTGCCCGCAGCTTGCACCCTGATAGTAGTGTTACTGCAAGTGCTGCGGAAAAACAGCTAGCCAACGAGTTGTTATCAAAGCTAGTTAACCCAGCTTATGAAAAACTTTCTGGTGAAGCGGCTCGCGCGGAATATATTCTAATTTTGTCGCAAATGGGTAGGCGCTTGGTACAAGAATCTGCCTCGGTAGAACTGAACACCGACTTAGCTAAACAGTTAGCAGGTGCGCCCAATATCGATCACTTTTATAAAAGTGCGATCGCAAAAATCGCCCAAACCCAATATGATTCTTTACAGCAAGTGCTGCAAGTCATTGCTCAAGTTAGTGAGTTGAATTTAGTCTACTTAATGCGGAGTGCGGGCAAATTATCCGCAGCGCCGCCACCTACTCAACCCAAAATTAACTCAGATACGTCCAAGCCAAATACAGCAAATACACCACCAGCGCCAGCACCAGCAAAAGAAGACTCAGTTGTAGAACAGTATGTGCGTCGCGCTCAAACTTTGATTGACAAAAACCAATTTGCCCAAGCCAAAGTAGAACTGCAAGATGCCCTGAAACTAGAACCTAAAAATAGTCACTGCCATAGCTTGATTGCATTGGTGTATTTAAAACAAAATCAGCTAAAAATGGCAAAAATTCACTTTGACAATGCCTTGAAATTAGATCCCAATGACCAAATAGCGTTGCAATGGAAACCTAAAATAGATAAAGCATTGGGGCAACAACCGAGTAATCCTAAAGTGACTACGCCTGCTGATAATGGAGGTAAGCAACCAGATAAATCTGGGAGCGGCGGTTTGTTCGGTGGTTTGTTTGGTGGGAAGAAAAAATAATGGTGTATCAACCAGCAGCGGGAGCCAGGGATTTATTGCCCTTGGATGTGGCTAAAAAACGCTGGATTGAAGATAGGTTACAGCAGGTGTTTCACCGTTGGGGATATCACAGGATTATCACCTCAACTCTAGAGCGTATGGATACCCTAATGGCCGGGGAAGCCATTCAGCGCCAGATGGTGATTCAACTACAAAATACCGAAGATGACGAATTAGGGCTACGTCCAGAATTGACAGCATCGATTGCTCGTACCGTTGTCACTCGCATGGCAGGTGTAACTTATCCGCAACGGCTGTACTATAACGCCAATGTGTTTCGCCGCACTTGGGAAAGCAAGCACAATACCCAGCAAGAGTTTTATCAAGCCGGGGTTGAGTTATTAGGTACTGGCGGATTGCTGGCAAATGCGGAAATACTACTGTTGGTAGCAGATTGTTTAGCAGCACTGGGTTTGAAGGGATGGCATTTAATTTTAGGTGAAGCGGGAATTACCCGATCGCTTCTTAGTGCCTTCCCTGTTAATTTACAAGATCAGGTTCGCACAGCGATCGCTCATCTCGACCGCATTACTATAGATACTCTGCCCCTAAGTGACGAACTGCGCGAACGTGCCAGAATCATGTTGGATTTGCGCGGAAACAGTGCGGATGTGTTGCAAAAAGTCAGCAGCCTGAGTTTAGATGAAAAGCAGCAAGAGGCGGTGAATAACCTCAAATCCCTAGTAGAATTACTGGAATCAGAGAAAAATTTCCCGTTAATCCTCGACCTCAGTCTCATCCAAACCATAGACTATTACACTGGTATCGTCTTTGAAGTTGTTAGTGATACCGAGTCACAAGCCCAAGTTTTAGGGCGGGGTGGTCGCTACGACCAACTTTTGGGGTTATATCATCCTCAAGGTGAAAATATCCCCGGAATTGGTTTTGTACTCAATATCGAAGATTTATACCAAGTTTTATTGTCTACTCAGCAATTACCGCAAACAACCCCGGCTAGTAACTGGTTAGTAGCACCAGAAACACCAAATGCTAATGCCGCAGCCTTTGCCTACGCCCAAAAACTCAGAGATTCTACTCATCTGGTGCGGGTAGAAATAGATTTAGGAGGAAGGGATACAGACGCTATCCGACAATATGCACGCGATCGCAGTATAGCCCAAATTGCCTGGATCAAACCTGATGGTTCACCCACAATTGAACCATTGCGTTAAGGGAGATGGGCATAGGGTATTGAGAAAAGGCGAAGGGGTAAAGGTAAGGAGGAAAAGGAAAAACCATCCCGTTACCCTTTAACCTTTTCCCTCAGTCCCCAGCCCCCAATCCCCATTGCCCCTTATCCCCAGAGGGGGCCCCGAGTTCCCCAATCCCCAATCCCCAATCCCCAGCCCCCAGTCCCCTGCTAGGCTAGAAATAGCCGATACAGAAGAGAGGGAATCAAGAATATGTCGCACACAATTGTTACTGAAGTCTGTGAAGGCGTCGCCGACTGCGTAGATGCCTGTCCCGTAGCTTGCATTCATGATGGCCCAGGCAAAAATGCCAAAGGAACCGATTGGTACTGGATTGACTTTGCTACTTGTATCGATTGTGGTATATGTCTCCAAGTTTGCCCAGTAGAAGGGGCAATCCTTCCAGAAGAACGACCTGAGTTGCAAAAAACCCCGTAATAGTAAACAGTTATCAGTGAACAGTTATCAGTAAACAAGCTGCTCATTGATAACCGATAACTAATAGCTGACTTAGCTGTTGACAAATGACAAATGACTATTTGCTAGAAGTTCAAAATGTCCACGCAGGATACATTAAAGATGTAGATATTCTGCAAGGTGTGAATTTTCGGGTTGCACCAGGAGAATTGGTGGCAGTAATTGGCCCTAACGGTGCTGGTAAATCCACCTTGGCAAAAGCCATTTTTGGGCTTTTAGTTCCCCACACAGGCACAATTAGCTTCAAAGGTGAGAATATCGTAGGGTTAAAGTCGAATCAAATTGTTCAGCGGGGAATGTGCTATGTACCGCAGATTGCCAATGTTTTCCCTTCCCTCAGCGTCGAAGAAAACCTAGAAATGGGCGCTTTTGTCAGGAATATTCCTTTGAAACCGCTCAAAGATAAAATATTTACCATGTTCCCTAGATTAAGCGATCGCCGTCGTCAACGCGCTGGTACGCTCTCTGGAGGGGAACGTCAAATGCTAGCAATGGGCAAAGCTTTGATGCTAGAACCTAGCTTGCTACTTTTGGATGAGCCTTCTGCTGCCTTATCCCCCATTTTGGTAACACAAGTATTTGACCAAGTTAAACAAATCAACCAGTCAGGTACAGCGATTGTCTTAGTAGAACAAAATGCCCGTAAAGCTTTGGAAATGGCCAATCGCGGTTATGTATTGGAGTCTGGACGCGATGCAATCTCCGGCCCTGGTCAAGAATTGTTAAATAACCCTAAAGTTGGTGAACTTTATTTAGGAGCAGGTAAAGGGCATTAGGGGAGCAGGGGGGCAGAGGGGTAGAGGGGTAGAGGGGCAGAGGGGCAGAGGGGGCAGGGGGGGCAGGGGAAGAATAAATAACTCCTGTCTCCTGTCTCCCGACTAATGACCAATGACCAATGACTAATGACTAATGACTAATGACTAATGACTAATGACTAATGACTAATGGAGATTTTTATGACAGAAGCTAAAAACGTACTAGGCACAAATTTGGAAGTCTGCTGTACTTCTCCCATGACTGGGTATTACCGGGATGGGTTTTGTAATACAGGTGGTCAAGATTTTGGGATGCATGTTGTTTGTGCCCAAGTTACAGCAGAATTCCTTGCGTTTACCAAATCACAAGGGAACGACTTGAGCACACCTGTTCCTGATTTTAATTTTCCTGGATTGAAGCCAGGCGATCGCTGGTGTTTGTGTGCTGCTCGTTGGCAAGAAGCGTTTGATGCTGGTGTTGCTCCACGCGTTGTGCTCTCAGCTACCCATGCTAGAGCTTTGGAAGTCTGTAACTTGGAGGATTTGAAAAAACATACCGCCACAGCAAATTGAGTATTTATTAAGGTTTTTACATCAGTAACGCCTTCTCAAAAACGGTTCACTGTCACGTAATTAGTCAACTCAAAGCCGTTACTAACCAATACTTGACGCACTTGCTCGCTTAACAGAGCCGCGAGTTCTGTTTCACCTGCGCTTAGCGAACCATTCAGTGGTTCTCCTGTGTGAACTAATGCCGGATGAGAATAAATTTCTACTAAGTCTGCCTGAATTTGGGGTATTAGACCAAGCAAGTATTCCTCAGTCATATTGCCAGTTTGCAGTAATCCGTAGACGCGTTGAGCGAAGCTAATGCCGTGGGATGTCAGCAAACCCTCACCGTAGCGGCGTAGTCCGCCAAATACCCCCGACCAGACTAGTTTATTTAATAATCCACGACGGTCAAGCTTCAAGGTCATCGCCAGTTCTTCAGATGGCAGACGGATGACGCGAATATCAAACTCTTGCGCCAACTCAACCAGAATATTTAGGATGACTGGATGAGCGTGTAGATGTAAATGTCCGTCAACATGGGAAAGGGATAGCCCAGATTCACGGAATTTTGCCAATTGAGCGCGGATTTCATGACGCAGTTCTTCACGGGTGGCGCGATGGAATTGGTAGCGCAACCCAGCTTGTAAGGGGCTATCTGAAAAGTTACCTATTGAGTCAACCAAGTGGGGAATTTGGTCAGGTAGCAGAACCGCGCGGCCACACACTAGTACTAGGTGCAGACCGATTGCTAGGTTGGGGTGAGTGCGTGCTAAAGCGATCGCCTCTTGGGCTGCTTCACCTGTTACCATCAGGCTGGTACTGGTCAGTACACCCTGTTCATGCGCTTTGATAATCGCTTGATTGACACCGCTAGAAAAACCGAAGTCATCACCATTGATAATGATATGACGATGCGATCGCAAGATTACTTGATTATTGGGCATGGAATATTAGGGATAAGGAAGAAACGAAGATAATTTCTGTTTCTTACCAAAGCTCAAAATTCATATTGTATAAGGATTTTAAAGTCAATGCTTTTTAATAACGTTGCCAAGCCGTGGCTCTATTCACTGTAGGTATCGTTTATTTGCCCTCACCAATGCCGTTGCAGAGGTGGCGAGCGAGATCATTTATCGATTTGATTTTTATTTAAGTCGGGGTGCTACTCGCACCCCAAGCCCTACAGGTTATTAAAAAACTATTGCCTTTAGCCAAACAATTGACAATTACTTAATAGCTTCTAACTCTATATCAAGAAGATAGTTTGTTAAGTAATTCCAATTTAAATTGTTGAAAAACTTTTGCCACATGTGTCTTTTTCGTTTTAAACTAATTAATTTGAATTTCGCAATAATGCCATAGTAAATACCATATTTTTCTCGTCTATAATGTTGGTGTATGTAATAAGAAAAAGATTCTTCATTCCAAAAACACGTGTGCGTAGGATCTTGATAAGCAGTTATTCCGGGAGCTTCAGGAACATGTATTCTAAAAATCCCTCCTGGCTTTAAAACTCTATAAACTTCATTCATTAAATTAATTGCTTTTGTCGGCTGTATATGTTCAATAAAATCTACTGCCAGCGCTTCACTAAAAGAATTATCTTCAAAAGGAATCCCCTCGTTTATATCACAAACTAAATCTACACCTGGCGCTGGGAAGATATCAATATTGACATACTCCTCCAAAATTTTTCTACCACAACCTAAATGCAGTTTGTTTTTATTAGTCTTGCTCAAAGTTACTTCAGAATTTGCTTTTTCCTCAAATGTACTCATAAAGACTCCTAAGTTTTACTTGATTTGAAACTAGATATTCTTGATCAATCAATACTTGGGGCAGTTTTGTGCTGAGAGTAAAAAAAGCCATCCATCACATATAGTGAAAATAAATATTGACACACATCGAGATAGATGGACTAGTAAACATTGTACAGACCGGAGTGGAGAAAATAAGAACTATTATTGGTTGGTGTTTCAGAAGTTTTACTATGCAAAACTATACCTCTCGCTTGCCCCAAAAAGACAGACTTGAACTAAAGTTCAAGACAGGGAGAGGTTTATTGAACTTATGTTCCTTTAGACAACAGCTGTCTGATTAGATTGTGCATTAGCCGCAGATTGAGTTCGACGTTCTTTCAGGTAAGAGAAAAACTCTGCACCTTCACGCAGGCGGCGTACTAGCATTTGTCGGTCGGTGAGCATTTCGCGTACGATTGGCACAATTGCCTTGGGACGGAAGTAAAATTTCCGGTACATTTGCTCAACTGCATCTTCAATCGCCGCACTAGAAAGATTGGGATATTGCAGCGTTGAGGTTTGAATACCAGAGTTAGCAACTAAAGCTTGGTTTGTAAACCAGCCGTTGGTTTTGGCTTGTTCATAAAGTTCTGTGCCTGGATAAGGCGCGGCGATAGAGACTTGAATTGTATGCGGACTGAGTTCGCAGGCAAAGCGGATTGTCTCTTCTACGGTTTCCTGGGTTTCAACAGGTAGACCAATGATAAAAGTACCGTGGACGGTGATGCCGAGTTTGTGGCAGTTTTTCATAAATTCCCGCGCCACTTCTAGCTTGATGCCTTTTTTAATTCGGTTGAGAATATCTTGGTTGCCAGATTCAAAACCAACTAGCAGTAATCGTAAACCGTTGTCGCGTAGTTGTTTAAGAGTATCATAGTCTAAGTTTGCACGGGCGTTGCAACTCCAGGTAAGCTTAAGCCGCTTCATGTGTTCGCTAATAGCGATCGCTCGATGTTTATCAATTGTAAAAGTATCGTCATCAAACATATATTCCCGCACCTTGTCGCCAAAGATGGCTTTGGCTTCTTCCATCTCGCGTCCTACTGCTTCGGGGCTTTTATGTCTGTAAAGATGACCGCCAATTGTCTGTGGCCACAAGCAGAATGTACATTTTGCCGGACAGCCGCGCCCAGTGTAAAAGGAAATGTAAGGGTGCAGTAGATAGCCGATGAAATATTTTCTAATATCTAGATCACGCCCATAAACTGGGAGGACGCTGGGCATAGCATCCCAATCGTGAATTAATGGGCGTTCTTCATTGTGGCGGATGTGAGAATTTTGATCGCGGTAGCTTAGACCTTTGATTTCGTCCCAAGGTTTGCCTTCGGCTAATTCTTTACAGGTATAATCGAATTCATTGCGACATACAAAGTCGATTACCGGGCGATCGCGTAGTGTCTCCTCTGGTAATACTGCCACATGTGCGCCAACAAAGCCAATCTGTACATCTGGGTTTGTAGCTTTGATTGCCTCAGCACACTTGACATCATTAGCCAGTGAGGGCGTGCTAGTGTGCATAATTACTAGTTCGTAATCTTTGGCAATTTTCAATACATCTTCCAATGTTTGACCATGTGGAGGAGCATCAACAAGCTTGCTACCTGGCACTAGGGCAGCAGGTTGTGCTAGCCATGTGGGATACCAAAACGAAGTAATTTCGCGCTTGGCTTGGTATCGTGAACCCGCACCACCATCAAACCCATCGAAAGAAGGAGGATTGAGGAACAAAGTTTTCTTCACTGAAATATTTCTCCTTTAATTGTCATTTGTCATTTGTTAAGACTAGAGACGCGATTAATCGCGTCTGTACAAGGGTCATTTGTCATTAGTTCTTCTCTGTTGCCAGTCCCCATTGCCCCTTATCCCCAGAGGGGGCCCCGAGTTCCCCAGTCCCTAGCCCCTAACTAGCTTTCATGTTCACATCTAGTTGTTCTATGAGTGCAAAAACATCACTACGGCTAAGTTTTTCTTTACCATTAGCTAGGGCATCAAGAGTGCCATGAGCTAAAGTGAAGGGAATTTGACAAAAATCTAAGGCTGGGCCAGTAGGAAGAGAGTTAGTGTAAGCTTCTGCTAGTGCTAGATTGCGCCGCGCATATTCTTGCATATTGGCTGCATTCCAACCTTCAGGGAAGAAGTCTACCCCACGCTTTAAGTCTTCAGTATGGTTACGCAGGATGTTAACTGCTTGTAAGCCTCGACCAAACCCAATTGCCTGAGTCCGGTTGGTTTGTGTTCCATCGTACCAAGTCCATAAATCAGAGAGTAACAAGCCCACCGCCCCTGCAACCCCAAATGTATAACGATCTAGATCCGACTCTGTATCAATTTTCCAGTTTCTTTCTGCCCAGTAAGCCATTCTATCTGCCATTGCGGCGGTGGCATCCCAAATCCGGGGTGCAATAGTCTCAGGTGCTAGTAGCGACCATTCTCTAATACCAACGGTAACTTCTGCTAAAGTATTCTCGTGTTCACTAAATCCTGCCGAGAAAGCATCTACTGCGAAGCCATCAACTCCCGCCTGTAATGTCAAGCTAATTATGCGTAACAGCTTTGCCTTAGTAAGGTTATCCAGTTCTGGATGATCTTCAATTTCATCAATGGCACGCATACACAAATATGCTGATGCAACTGCTTCTTGTAATCCTGTTGGTAAAAGACTAATTGGGATATAAAAAGTTCTACTAGTTTCTCTGAGGATTTGCAATGCATCTCTACGTAAATCCATGTTTTCACTCCCCTCTTGATTTTTGCACCACATTAATGCAGTTTATTGATGATACTGGATATAGTTTTTACTAAACCTTAAAAACTATAGATACACTAGAACATCTTCTAAAAATTAATAGGTTTTGGTATCACAATTAACAAAAGTTTCAGATTTATCAAAGTCAAGTCTAGTATATAGGTTTTTGGCTGCAAAGGAGTGTGAGGTATGCTTTGGTATAGCTATCCTCAAGTTTTAGGGTAAATACAAACAATTATGCTAATATTTCATTGATTAACTCAATTTTTTGTCTTAACAAAGAGCTATTTTAATGAGTAAAACTAATTTAGGTCTGCGTTAAGCTGACTAGGAAGTTAAAATTAGTGTATCTATAAAAACAAGTTAGAAATAGCTGATAATGTACGGCGATAACCATATACACTTGCAAACGCGAATAGTAGTTTACCAAAAGGTTAAGGTGACTTAGGGCAAGCACATACCACTACGATCGCTAATGTAGATAGTGACATTCGTAACTATAAAACACAACTAGTAGTTACCGTGTATTTACCCAATTTAGAAGACAAAAGTGGGCTGTTTACCCACTTAATAAAATACTCACGCATACCTCATTGACAATTTAAAGCAATAACTACTCTTTGTAGTTGTTAACTGTTGACTGTTGACTGTTGACAGTTAACGGTTAACAGTCAACCTGAATGTCGAGGTAATGTGCAATTTAAATGCATAATAGCTTAGTAGTAGACCGTCCCAACCTTGGTCATAATAGACCGCTTTGTAGCACGATTTACTACAAAATTAACATTTATTATACAAGCAATATTCTTTCTGCTTTGTTGCCCTAGCAATAGCTACTAATTTTCGATTAGAACTGTAACAGCAGCGATCGCAATCAACATTTCGTCATTTTTATCGTTGAGTTCGGGAATTGCTCGCCCTTGAACTACCATCCCCCCAGATTCTACGGTGAGCGTTTTCCGACCAAAGGGTAGTACAGCTAGTACCTCTTCTTCTCGTACCTGTTCTGGATAGGGTACTGCGACTTGAACTTCTACAATCATTTGATGAGGATCGCTCAAACCAGCGATTTCCCAAACACCGGGTAAAGCATTGTGAGCGATCGCATTACGTACCGCCCTGGCTGCTGCTACTGTCGGCTCTTGTCCATGTTGGTCTATTCCCATTCCCATCTCGATAATCAAGCGTTTACGCGCCATTGCTACCTCCGGTAAATCTTGCACCTTCACTTTACCGCTCTATGGGGTAGCAACATAACTATGTAAAATTTATGATTTAAAATTGCAGATGTGTGTATACCGTAGGCCTTGTAACAGAGGGCAAAATATGGCTTCTTCCTTCTACCCTCTGCCTTTGACTTATGCAGTTGCCATTGCCATTTGCCGACAAGAATCAGCGCAGCGACGGCATATTTGAGCGCAAGCTTTCATTTGAGTATCGTCACCCATGCGATCGCACTCATCTGCACACCGTTGACACAGTTCAGCACAAACGCCGCAGGTACGAGAATGTAAGTCAGAAGCTCTAAGCATGAAATTAGCACTTGTGTTGCAAATTTCAGCACAATCAAGTATTAACCGAATATGAGCAGGTTCGGCGTGATTACCACCCTTTTGTAGGCAGTAGGTCACGGTATTTAAACAGATACTATGGCAGTCTAAGCAGTTTTGAATACACTGCTGCATCTGTTGGTTTACTTGACTCAAGGTGAGTTCTTGTATAGCCATTTTTTCTACCCTCTTGAAATTTTTTGGATTTACTAAAGGCGTTATTGCCTTTAGACTCACCTTAAAGATTTGGGGGTGCATTAGCGTCATACCAATGAAGTAATAAACATTTCTAACTACTGGGGTATAAGGATTTCATCCAGATTTCATATTTAAATGCATTTTCTATATCTCAACGAGTAAGCTATTACGCTTTTAAGCTGACGGTTAACTGTCAACCGTCAACAGTCAACAGCCAACACGAAAAGATGTGCAGATTATATCCGCGACAGCTTAGCACCAACCCTGATTTCATCCTAATTTCATTTTTGGCTGTCAAACTATGTAATGAGTGCCGCAGTTGCGTTTTGAGCAGCCAGTTATCTAGGTAATTTCATTACCTAAGCAAAATACAAATATTTAAAAGGTTGACTCTCCAGCTAACTAGAGACTCCAGAATAGAATTAGGAAATTATCTGAGATCATCCCTATGCAACTCCCTACTCTGAGAAACAGCTTTTTGACATTTGCTTTGTTAGCGATCGCCTCTTTTTCTAGTAGCGTGTTGACAGCCTGTTCTACAACTACTTCCCAAAACCCAAGCCAAGCACCAAATACTACTATTGCTACCGATACTAGTGACAAGCAACCCATGAATCATGGTGGTGGCATGATGAACCACAGCATGGCAATGGATTTAGGCCCAGCCGATGCCAACTATGATTTACGCTTTATTGATGCGATGATTCCGCATCATCAGGGAGCAACGGTAATGGCTAAAGAAGCACAGCAAAAATCAAACCACCCTGAAATCAAAAAGCTAGCAGACGAAATTATCAAAGCACAAAACCAAGAAATTACGCAGATGAAACAGTGGCGTACAGCTTGGTATCCCAAAGCGGGAGATAAACCAATGGCTTATGATGCCAAAATGGGTCACATGATGGAGATGTCACCTGAGCAAATGCAAGCCATGATGATGAACATGGACTTGGGTGTAGCTGATGGAGAATTTGACCTACGCTTTATCAACGCAATGATTCCTCACCATGAAGCAGCTATAGTTATGGCGAAAGATGCCTTGCAAAAGTCTCAGCGTCCTGAAATTAAAAACTTAGCTCAAGAAATTATCAAATCGCAAGACGCAGAGATTAACCAAATGAAGCAGTGGCGTAAATCTTGGTATAACAAGTAGCCTCAAGTTTCAATATCTATAAAACTTAGAATTCTTGGCGTTCTTCTCTGCGAGACACTGCGCGTTGGCGCAAGCCTCTGTCTACGACACGCTACGCGAACGTAGAGAAGGCGGTTCGATAAATTAAAGCTAGCTTTGTTTACCAAATATTGCGATCGCAGTTTCTTTGCTCCCATACTCCAGGATTTCTGATAGCGATGCCCGACTCTGCGCGTTTCCAACCAAATGTAACCATGCATTGTGTTTCTAGTACACTTGTGAGCTTGCTGTTATTGATAAGTCCCGTAGTAGTTTTAGCCCACAGCGGACACGGAAATGAATTTCAAGGAGAAACTGAAGCCACTCCAGCAACTAGTTCCATTCAAGTTGACACTCAAACTGCCCAACGGTTAGGAATTAAAGTTGAGCCAGTTAAAAGCCAGCGTTTAGCTATTGGTATTAAAACCACAGGACAAATTGAAACTCTACCTAGCAATCAAGTAGAAGTAACCACACCAATTACAGGGGCGAAAGTGGTTGAGTTATTGGTAGAACCTGGTGCATTAGTTAAACAAAGTCAACCCGTTGCTGTGGTATCTAGTCTTGATTTGGTAGAACTGCGGGTTAACTCCCAAGAAAAACTGGCTCAAAGTCAGGCTGATTTGCAACAAGCCTTAGCTGATTTAAAGTTAGCGCAACAAAACCGCGATCGCTACCAACAAATAGCCGACTCTGAAATTGCCCAAGCCCAAAGTCAAGTGGCTTATGCTCAAGAAAAGTATGACAAAGATCAAGAATTAGTTGCCCAAGGTGCATTACCAAGGCGTAATGCTCTCGAATCGCAAACCCAGCTAGCTCAAGCCAAAGCTGAACTTACCAAAGCCAATAGCCGTCGAGAGGTTATTGAGGCTGAAAATCAACTTAAACGCGCTCAGGCATCTGTTGAAGTAGCAAAATCTCGGATCAATCTCAGTAACAGCACTTATGAAACTCGGCTGCAACAACTAGGAATCCGTGGCAATGCCAAAGGACTGGTGACAATAACAGCTCCAATTTCTGGCAAAGTTGCTGATCGGGAAGTTACCCTTGGTCAAACCTTTGAGGATGCAGGTGGTAAGCTGATGACGATTGTCAACAACAATCAGGTATTTGCCACAGCAAACATATATGAAAAAGATTTAGACAAAGTTAAAACAGGTCAACGAGTTAGCGTCAAAGTTGCTTCTGTCCCAAATCGCACTTTCACCGGACGAATTGCGGTAATTAATTCTGTAGTAGCAGGCGAGACGCGGGTTGTACCTGTGAAAGCCGCAATAGATAATCTTGGTGGTGTACTGAAACCAGGAATGTTTGCAGAGTTAGAAGTTTTAACAAACCAAACCTCATCAGCTATCTTGGCTATTCCCAACGCGGCTGTAGTAGAAGCTAATAATAAAAAAGTTGTCTATATCCAAAATGGCAATTCTTACCAACCAGTTGAAGTCACATTAGGTCAAACCTCTGATGACATGGTTGAGGTCAAGACAGGCTTATTCGAGGGAGATATGATTGTCACCCAACGCGCACCGCAACTTTACGCCCAATCTCTGCGAAGTGGGGGAAAAGCAGAGGAGCAGCACAGCAGCACAGTAGAAGAGAAAAAAGCAACTTCTAACTCCTCATTACCTTGGTGGGTTGGACTTGGGGGAGGAACAGCACTAGCAACTGTAGCCTTTATCACAGGTACTTACTGGGCTAGTCGCCGCACTCAATCCCGTCTAACGCCAGTACCAGAAACACCAATTATTGATCACAACTCCCAATCCCCAACCCCCCCTCAATAAACCTCCGCGCACCTCTGCGCTTCCCTCCGCGTACCTCTGCGTTTAAATCAAATATGCTCAATGCCATCCTCAAGTGGTCAATAATTCAACGCTGGATAGTCGTACTACTCGCAATAGTAGTCACAATTTGGGGTACATATAACCTCACCCAAATGCCACTAGATGTCTTTCCTGACTTCGCTCCCCCTCAAGTTGAGATTCAAACAGAAGCCCCAGGACTAGCACCAGAAGAAGTAGAAACACTAATTACCTTGCCAATTGAAAGCGCGGTGAATGGTACACCAGGAGTAGAAACAGTACGTTCCTCCTCTGCTGTCAGCATTTCCGTCGTCAAAGTGATCTTCAAATGGGGGACTGATGTTTATCAAGCCCGTCAACTAGTCACAGAACGATTACAGCAGGTACAGCAAAAATTGCCAGAAGGTGTGGAAAATCCCCAAATTTCGCCCATTTCTTCCCCTATTGGCACAGTCCTACAATACGCCTTCACTGCTGAAACAACCTCACTCATGGAAGTGCGGCGCTTAGTTGACCGGGATGTTACCAATAGATTGCTAGCTGTACCAGGCATTTCCCAAGTAATTGCTTATGGTGGTGACATTCGCCAGTATCAAATATTGCTTGACCCAGCAAAATTAAAAGCTTTCAATGTCACTTTAGATGAAGTCACATCTGCAACTAGAGGAGCTAACGTCAACGCTGCGGGTGGCTTTTTGGTCAATCCAGACCAAGAACTAATTATCCGTGGCTTGGGGCGCATCGAATCAATTGAGCAACTAGGGAAATCTGCAATAATGGCACGCAACGGAACACCCATACTACTGCAAGATGTGGCAGATGTCCGTATTGGAGCCGGCTTAAAACGTGGCGATGGCAGTTTGGATGGTCAGCCAGCAATTGTGGTAATGGTCAACAAGCAGCCACAGAATGATACTCCCACAGTTACTAAAGCCGTGGAAAAGGCTATGGAAGAAGTCAAAGCTGGCTTACCTAAAGATGTCAAAGTCACAGAAACATTCCGGCAAGAAAGCTTTATCGAAGCTGCTATTGAAAATGTTACTAGTTCTCTGCGCGATGGCATTATCATCGTTTCCATTATTCTGTTGATGTTTTTGATGAACTGGCGCACCGCAATTATTACCCTCAGCGCCATTCCCTTATCAGTCTTAATTGGCATGATGATTCTGGGCTTGTTCGGTCAAGGTATCAACACTATGACACTAGGGGGACTAGCTGTCGCCATTGGTTCAGTGGTGGATGACTCAATTGTGGATATGGAAAACTGTTATCGGGGTTTGCGGAAGAACCAAGTAGCAAGCAATCCGGTGCATCCCTTTAAGGTTGTTTATGATACTTCTGTAGAAGTCAGAGTTAGTGTGATTTTTTCAACGGTGATTATTGCTGTTGTCTTTGCACCAATTTTCATGCTTACAGGTGTGGAAGGTCGGATATTTGCGCCAATGGGTGTTGCCTACTTGATATCAATTTTTGCTTCTACATTAGTGGCGATGACTTTATCTCCGGCACTTTGTGCGATATTACTTGCAAATCGTCAATTACCCGCCGATGATACCTGGGTAAGTGCTTTATCACAACGCATTTATCGACCTCTTGTCAATTTTGCCATCCGTTTCCCCACAATTATTTTGGTAGTTGCGGGAGCATCCTTAGTAGCTTCTGTGGTAATTTTACTGAGTTTGGGAAGGGTATTTTTACCAGAGTTTCAAGAACCATCCTTAGTAAACACAGTTTTGCTTTATCCAGGGAGTTCTCTAGAGGCGACAAACCAAGTTGGATTCGCCTTACAGGATGCGCTAAAGGACGATAAGCGATTTAAGACGGTGCAGTTACGGGCTGGACGTGCGGCTGGTGATGCGGATGCAGGGGGGGTCAACTTGGGACATTTAGATGTGGAATTGAGTGCGGAAGGATTAAAAGACCGGGAAGGAAGTATTGAGAAGCTGCGGGAGGAGTTTGGTAAGATTCCTGGAGTTGCTCCCAATATTGGCGGCTTTATTTCGCATCGCATGGATGAGGTATTATCGGGAGTAAGAAGTGCGATCGCAGTCAAAATTTTTGGCCCTGATTTAGCAGAATTACGCCATATTGGCTCTGAAGTTCAGGCGGCTATGACCGGAATTACCGGACTCGTAGACCTACAACTAGAACCCCAAGTTCCTATTAGACAGGTGCAAATTCAATTCAATCGGCAAGCAGCGGCTCGCTATGGCTTAACTGTTGGTCATCTCACCGATATGGTAGAAACCGCGCTTAATGGCCGAGTTGTATCTCAAGTTCTCAAAGACCAGCAATTATTTGATTTAGTGGTTTGGTTGCAGTCAGAATCACGCAATAATTTAGACATCATCCGCAACTTGTTGGTAGATACACCTACAGGTCAAAAAATACCCTTAGCTCAGGTCGCCAGCATTGATTATGGAACCGGCCCCAACACGATTAACCGGGAAAATGTTTCTCGCTTGATTGTCGTTTCTGCAAATGTCTCCGGTCGAGATTTAGGCTCGGCTGTAGAGGAGATTCAAAACAAAGTCAGCCAAGCAATACAGTTACCCACAGGCTACTTTATCCAATACGGCGGTCAGTTTGAATCAGAGCAACGAGCCACCCAAAATTTGCTAGTCTTTGGCGGATTGGCAATGGTCATCATTGCAGTCTTAATGTACTTTGCAGTCAAATCTGTTGCTGCCATGCTGATGATCATGATTAACTTACCTCTAGCGTTGGTAGGAGGCATATTTTCTATTGCTTTAGGGGGTGGGATTATCTCTGTGGCTTCCTTGGTAGGGTTCATTACCCTGTTTGGTGTGGCGACGCGTAACGGACTACTGCTAGTAGACAACTACAATGGCAAGATTGCACAGGGAATGCCTTTACGCCAAGTCCTTTTTGAGGGGTCAACGGAGCGCTTGGTCGCCATTTTGATGACGGCTCTTACTTCAGCTTTAGGAATGATACCCTTAGTCATTGGTACAGGTGCAGGTAAAGAAATCTTGCAACCCCTAGCTGTAGTAGTATTAGGCGGGTTGTTTACTTCTACCGCCTTGACATTGCTGGTGTTACCTGCATTGTATGCCCAGTTTGGTAAGTTTTTGATGCCTACTAAGCAAACTCAGTCAGTTATTGAGGATGGTAAAAAAGTAGGCGCAGTATTTGATTGGTAATTCACCTTTTAATCAAAGATTAATTATTTATAGTGAGGAATAAATTGATGAAATCATTCAAATTAAATTTAGTTTTTCTAGGAATAGCACTACTTTTTTTAGCAGCTTGTAATAACAGTAATCAAGTTAGTACAGAAAATACTCAAACTGCTTCTACCTCAACCGAGAAAGTTGTACCTGCTACTAAAACAGATAGCAAGCATGGTGCTTCTAAAGGTGGTCAAGTTGTGGAAACAGGAAAATATCATTTAGAGTTTGTGCCAGTGAAAGAAACTAATCAAACTCACATGGATTTATATTTACAAACAGGTGATAACCACGAAACTGTACCTAATGCTAAAGTCACGGCTCAAGTACAGCTACCGGATGGCAAACAAAATACTATTCCTTTTGCTTATGATGCTAATGATAAACACTACACAGCTATATTAAGTGAAAAGGCATCTGGTCAGTATCAAGTGAAAATTTCTGCTGATGTTAAAGGTGAAAAAGTAGATGGACGTTTTAGTTTTAATCGGTAAACTCTATGAGAGTCCTACTAGTTGAAGATGAACCAGATTTAGGTGCTGCTATTAAGCGAACTCTTACCCAGCATAAATATTTAGTTGATTGGGTACTGGATGGTAATGATGCATGGGCATATATAGAAAATAAGTGGACACAATACACGCTAGCTATTTTCGATTGGATGCTACCAGGAATATCAGGTTTAGATCTATGCAAAAAACTACGCTATCATCAAAGTCCTCTGCCTGTTTTAATGCTGACAGCTAAAGACAGAATGGAAGATAAAGTTGCTGGTTTAGATGCAGGTGCAGATGACTACTTGGTAAAGCCATTTGGTATGGCGGAATTATTAGCAAGATTGCGTGCTTTACAGAGGCGATCGCCCCAATTTCAGTCCCAGGAATTAACTGTTGGCAACCTGACTCTAGATTACGGCAATAATATCGTTGTGAGTCAAAACACTACGGGGACTAAACAGGAGATTTCTCTGACTAATAAAGAATTCCAGTTACTAGAATATTTTATGAAGCACCCAAACCAAATTGTTACCACAGAACAAATTCGCAATCAGCTTTGGGAGGTGAGTGCAGAACCTATTAGTAATGTGGTAGCTGCTCAAATGCGTTTACTGCGTCGCAAACTAGCTAATAGTGGTTGCGAAAATATAATTGAAACTTTGCATGGTACGGGATATCGTCTGAATCTCATCATTGATAAGTAGCTAGGCGTAAATAAATAAAAGTTTGTAGTAAGGACTTTAGTCCTAATAATCCTTGTTTTGAGCGATAAATTGCTCACTACGAACTATGGCTACCTTGCAAGTGGACAGATCCCCGACTTCTTAAAGAAGTCGGGGATCTAATAGCCCAATGAAACAGACTACTAGCATACAAACAGAATTCAAGCTGCATGGCTGCCACGATGTTTGATTATGAATCAAAATAAACTGTTTCAGCAAACCCGTCTGCGTTTGGCGCTGTGGTATGCACTCGTCATGGCTGTGATTTTAAGCCTTTGTGGATTCGGCATCTACAGAGCAATCTCCCATACCCATTGGATGACATTAGACCGAGAATTAGAGTCTGTCGCCGGAACTTTGCACGATAGTATTGAACTAAAATTACAGCAACCCGGTGAATTAGAACCAGTTATACAGAAACTTTTACCCAATATTTGTGTGGTTGGTACTAGCTGTATTCAAGAACAGTTAAGTTCCAAACGCCATATTTTAAGTGCAATCAATCAAGGTAATTATTATGTACGTTTTTTCGATAATTATGGACGCTTGATTGCGATCGCAGGAACTTACCCAGAGGGATTACCCCTAGTTTTTAACAAGGAACTTTGGCAAACTCTTAAAGACAGCAAAGGTCACTTCTACCATCAGATTTCCTTGGTTCTGCACACTCAAGAAAATCGTGATTGGGGTTATATCCAAGTAGGGCGAAGTCTAGCAGACTTCAATAGTTATCTTGTTGCTGTGAAACTCACTTTAGGATTGGGATTACCAATCATCATGATTCTGGTTGGTGTTGCTAGTTGGTGGTTAGCTCTTTTAGCAATGCAACCAATTTATCGCTCATATAGACAAATCCAACAATTTACAGCAGATGCCGCACACGAGTTACGGACACCTCTAGCAGCAACACAAGCGACAGTAGAATCAGCGCTGATGATGTCTCAATTAGATGAAATAGAGACGCGGGACATTCTGCAAACTCTACAACGTCAGAACCAGCGACTCACAACTCTTGTTACAGATTTATTACTGCTGACTCGCCTGGATCGTCAATCTGTGCCAATGCAACAAGATATTTGCTGTTTAGATGATATTGTGAACGACTTAATAGAGGAATTTGCAGCGTTGGCGATCGCAGCTGGTGTAACGCTAACATCTTCAGTACAGGTGTCAACTCCTTTAAATGTCATTGGTAATGCAGATCAGCTTTATCGCTTGTTTTCTAACTTAATTATCAATGCAATTCAATACACGCTACCAACAGGAAAAGTGACTGTTTGCTTAGACCGCTGTAACCATTATGCCGTTATTCAGATTCAAGATACAGGCATTGGGATTCCGCAGCAGGAAATAACTCGAATTTTTGACCGCTTCTATCGAGTGAATAGCCATCGCTCCCGTAGCACTGGCGGTTCTGGATTAGGATTAGCGATCGCTCAAGCAATTATCCAGGCACACCACGGTAGTATAGATGTGCAAAGTGAATTCGGTAAAGGTAGCACTTTTACTATTAAGTTGCCTTTTGATATTCGCCCACTAGATAGCGTTCGCTCTATTTACCCATTTAAAATACTGTATTATCGGTTACATCATTAAGCTCATCCCACCCGTCAAAGGGGATAGGATTTTACGTTGACTGTTGACTGTTGACTGTTGACTGTTGACTGTTGACTGTTGACTGTTGACTGTTGACTGTTGACTGTTGACTGTCAACGGCGTTGGGACGTCTTTCATCGCTAGAAGGAATGGGTTTTCCCGACGCCTTTTTGTAACATTGAATCTATCATCTTGATCGATTTCATCTTTTACTCTACCTGGTATGTAAGACAATATCGAGGCTTTGCGCTCTTAGGGACATAGAAGCTATATATAAAATATGTTGCAAATTTCTCACAAAATCATCATCCCCGATAGCGAAATCGAAATTAGCGCGATTCGTTCTCAAGGAGCAGGAGGTCAAAATGTCAACAAGGTTTCTACTGCCATTCACTTACGGTTCAACATTGAGGCTTCATCACTACCTGCTTTCTATAAAGAACAACTTTTGAAGCTAAATGACCGACGCCTTACCCAGGAAGGAGTTATTGTCATCAAAGCTCAAGAACACCGAAGCCAAGATAAAAATCGGCAGGAGGCTTTGCAACGACTCAAAGAACTCATCAAAAGCGCAGTCATATTGCCCCAAAAACGTAAACCCACTAAACCAACTCGTAGTTCTCAAAAAAAACGTCTTGACAGTAAAAGTAAGCGAGGACAGATTAAGTCTACTAGAGGGCAAGTCACTGATTAAAGATTAAGGTGCGATCGCTTTTTCTTCCCAGGCTAAAGCCACGCTTATGAATATCAAACAGCAACAAATAAAATTCAAAACTGGAACTAGTGAAGCGAGCTTATTACAAATATCTACACAACCAAATTACCAACCCCAGGCTACTGATACAAATATAAATGCTGAAATTTATCTATTTACTCGGCTGCGGCAACTCTCAATCGCTCAGCGCATAAAAATGTTTGCGGCCCATGAACGCGGGTTGAAAAAGTTATCTCTAGCAGGAATTAAATCTCGAAATCGAGGTGCTTCCTTGGAGGATATTCGTCGGGTATTTTCTCGTGCTGTGCTAGGAGAAAAATTTACTCCTAATTTCCAACCACAAGGTTTTGATGAAAGTATGTGGATTCAAGATTCCATTACTCTGGCAGGCGAACTTCATCAACTATTTGAGTCCCTTAATATTTTTTACTACGTTAGTGGTAGTGTTGCTAGTTCCATTCATGGTGAACCTCGCTCAACTCGTGATTTAGATTTGGTAATTGAAGTCCAACTTGACCAAATTGATTTATTAGTAACAACACTTGAAGCTGCTGGATATTATTGTCCGGCAGGCGCAGTTGAAGATTTAAAACGAGGAAGTGAGCGAATGCTGAACATTACGCATACAGAAACTATCGCTAATGCTGACCTGTATCTTAATGAAACTTCACCATTTGCAATATCGCAAATGGCACGTAGGATATTACCTGATTTAGATGGGATACCTCCATTCTGGATAGCTTCACCAGAAGATATGATTTTACAAAAGTTGCTGTGGGGAAGGGGTAGCCAATCTGAAAAACAGTGGCGCGATGTATTGGGGATACTCAAGTTGCAGGAACAAACTTTAGACTATGCTTACCTAACAGATTGGGCAGAACGCTTAAATTTGGTTGATGCGTTGAGCCAAGCATTTAATCAAGTCAGTTTATAATTAAAAACTTTTGTAAAAACTCTAGAACAGTGCGCCGATATTAAGATTGCCCAAGATTGGGAGAAATTAAGAACTGTGCTGTCATTTGGCAGAGTGAAAAATTTTGGGTTATCAAAGGGAACAATAGCGTATATATCTATATTCAAGCATTTTTATTACCATGCTATTTAAGCCTACAATTCATAAAGTTTCCAAAGTCCCTGATCAAGTTCCACTACGAATTGTTTTAGTTGTTCCGTTCATGTTACAGATCTTTGCAGCAGTAGGACTGACTGGATACCTTTCTCTACGAAACGGGCAAAAAGCAGTAAATGAACTGGCGGCTAAGTTGCAGACTGAAGTAAGCCATCGCATCAATCAACACCTTGATAGCTATGCAGCAGCGACTCGTTATCTAACTCAAATTAATGGTGAACAATTCGACTTGGGATTGCTTAATCCACAAAATTCAGACCGTTTAGTTCAATTCTTATTTAAGCAAGTAAAAACCTATAATGTTGGCTATATTCTTTACGGATCTAAAACAGGAAACTTTATTGCTTCTGGATACTACCGTGAGTCCACAATTCCAGATCACGGCAATCCAGATATCAGTTTGGTGTTGCCCGATCGCTATGGCAATCCTGACCTGTACAACTATACAACTAATGCTCAGGGTAAGCCAATCAAACTATTTGAAATCACCAAAAGTTATCAATTTCAGAAGGAAGGCTGGTACGCCAAGGGCATTCAAACTGGTAAACCAGGATGGAGTGAAATTTATCAATGGGAAACTAATAACTATCCCTTGGCGATCGCCACTAGCCGACCTATTTACGACAAGCAAGGGAATCTCATCGGCAGTATTGGTGTAGAACAGCGCCTTTCACAAATCAGTGACTTTCTGCGTCAAATTCAAGTCAGCCAATCAAGTAAAGTTTTCATCCTAGAACGCACTGGCTTTTTGGTGGCTAGCTCCAGCGATGCTCCAGTGTTCTCAGTGGTTAATCAAAAACCACAGCGATTACAGGGTACTCAAATCAAAGATACTTTAATTCAAGGGACATCTAACTATCTTATTGAGAACTTTGGTGATCTTAAAACCATTCAAACTAGCCAACAGCTAGAGTTTATGCTGAATGGACAGCGCCAGTTTGTCCAAGTTTCTCCCTGGCAAGACGAATGGGGACTAGATTGGTTAGTCGTCGTCGCCATGCCCGAATCAGACTTCATGGGGCAAATCAATGCAAACACTCTTAACACCATTTACTTGTGTCTGAGTGCATTGGGACTGGCGACTGTTTTGGGCATCTACACCTCTCGCTGGATTGCTCGACCTATTTTACGATTGAGTCGAGCATCGGAAGCGATCGCCCAGGGAGAGTTAGATCAAGAAGTTGAAACCTCAAACGTGAAAGAACTAGGTGTGCTTGCCCAATCGTTCAACCGCATGGCACAGCAGTTACGAGATTCCTTCACCACTCTTGAAAAAACCAATCAACAACTTGAACTCCGGGTAGAACAACGCACCGCAGAACTGAAATATGCCAAAGAAGCGGCAGATAATGCCAGTAAAGCCAAGAGCGAGTTCCTCGCCAATATGAGCCATGAGTTACGCACGCCTCTCAACGGCATTCTTGGTTACGCTCAAATTCTCCAGCGCTCAGAACTAATGACCGATAAGGGGCGCAAAGGTATTGATATCATTCACCAATGCGGCTCTCACCTGTTGATGCTAATCAACGATATTCTCGACCTCGCTAAAATTGAAGCACAGAAAATGGAATTAAATGCCAATGATCTCCATTTTCCGTCCTTTTTACAAGCCATTGCCGAAATTTGCCGGATTCGTGCCGAGCAAAAAGGAATTAATTTCGTTTATCAACCGGATGCAGACTTGCCCACGGGCATTCGGGCTGATGAAAAGCGTCTACGCCAAGTGATCATTAACTTGCTAGGAAATGCCATAAAATTTACCGATCAAGGTAGTGTCACGTTTAAGGTAGAAACGATTAGAAGTTCTCAGTTAGAAAAAACAACTCAAAACTTTTACAAAATCCGCTTCCAGATTCAGGACACTGGCGTTGGCATGAAACCAGAGCAGTTAGAGAAAATCTTTCTGCCATTTGAACAAGTAGGAAATGCTAAAACACAAGCAGAAGGAACTGGTCTAGGCTTGGCAATTAGTCAAAGAATTGCTTTACTTATGGGCAGTACATTAGAGGTGCAGAGCGAACTAGGTCAAGGCAGCACGTTTTGGTTTGATGTGGAATTACCCGAAGCTCAAGACTGGGCAACTTCCTCTAGAGTTGTTCACCAGGGCACGATCATCGGTTATCAAGGAGCAATGCGTAAAGTGCTGGTAATCGATGACCGATGGGAAAACCGCTCTGTTTTAAACAGTTTGCTAGAACCGATCGGCTTTGAGGTGGTTGAAGCTATCAATGGTCAGGAAGGGTTAGATAAAGCTGTTAGAGTGAATCCTGACCTAATCATCACTGATCTAGTTATGCCGATCATGGATGGCTTTGAGATGCTCAGACATCTGCGTCAGTTATCTCAGTTCAAAGATACGGCTGTGATTGCTTCTTCTGCTAGTGTGTTTGAAGTGGATCAGTTTAAAAGTGTGGATGCAGGTGCGAATGAATTCTTACCAAAACCGATTGAGGCTGAGAGCCTACTTCAGTTGATTCAACGTTACCTCAAATTAGAGTGGATTTATAACAACACAACTCAATACATAGCTACAAAAGCTAACATTAATAAACTAAATCCAGAAACTATCACAGCACCTCCAATAGAAATTTTGCAACACCTAAATCAATTGGTTGAAATGGGAAATTTGGATGAACTTGTAGAGATAGTCGAAAAACTGGCTCAGGAAAATACTCAACTAATTCCTTTTGCTCAAAAAATCTCAGAATTTGCTGAAAACTGTGAGCTTAATGCACTCATAATCTTCATGAAACAATTCATTATGAATTATGAATTATGAATTATGAATTATGAATTACAAATTACGAATTATTTTATAGGCTATGGATAACTCAACGACCGGATTTATTTTAATCGTAGATGACAATTCAACAAATCTGTCTGTGCTGTCTCAAGCACTCAAACAGGTGGGGCTGAAAGTTCGGATGGCGATGGATGGAGTCAGTGCCATCAAAATTGCTCAGCAGCAATCTCCTGAATTGATTTTGTTGGATGTGCAAATGCCGGGAATCGACGGTTTTGAAACTTGTATCCGCTTAAAAGCAAATCCATCAACTCAAACCATTCCAATTATTTTTACAACGGCCCTGGCAGATACAGATAACAAAGTCAAGGGCCTATCATTAGGTGCAGTGGATTATATCACCAAACCTTTTGAAGAACAGGAAGTTCTTGCTAGGGTAAAAGTTCACTTACAACTACGGTATCTGACTAAAACTTTAGAGGAGAAGAATACACAATTACAGCAGGGAAATGAAATTCTTGAACAGCGCGTGAGTGAGCGAACTGCTGAATTGTCTCAAGCCTTGCAGGATTTACAGCGATCGCATCTGCATCTGGTTCAAAGCGAGAAGATGTCAGCCTTGGGACAACTGGTTGCGGGTATCGCTCATGAACTCAATAATCCGATTGGATGTCTTGTGAGCAACCTGTCGCCAGCGTTTGAGTATGTGTCTTATTTAACGCAAATAATTGAGTTTTATCAACAGTCTTATCCTGAAGCAGCACTGAAGTTAGAGCAAACACTAACAGAAGTTGATATTGAGTTTGTACTACAAGATTTGGCAAAACTGCTGAATTCCATGAAATTGAGTACAGAGCGAATTAAAGAGATCTCGATTTCTCTGCGAAATTTCTCACGTTCTGATGCCACAGCGAAAGTGCGCTTCTGTGTACATGATGGATTGGAAAGTACACTAACCATTTTGGGATATCGCTTGAAAGCTGTGGGAAATCGTCCTGCAATTGAAGTGATTAAGGACTACGGGGAGCTACCTAACGTAGAGTGTTATCCAGGACTACTGAACCAGGTGTTTATGAATATTCTTGCGAATGCGATCGATGCTTTAGAAGAAACTTTACCCGTCACTCCTCAAATTCGGATTCAAACAACCGTGATTGATCAGTATGTTGTAATTCGGATTATAGATAACGGTTTTGGTATGTTGCCAGAAGTTCAGCAGAAAATGTTTGATTACCTTTTTACAACCAAAGCGGTTGGTAAGGGTACAGGAATGGGATTATCGATTTCTCGTCAAATTGTGGAAGAGAAACACGGGGGCCGACTCAATTTCATATCTCAAGCAGGTCAAGGAACTGAATTTGCGATCGCCTTGCCAATTCGCTAAGACCTGCTCTTGCTATTAGTGCTTTTTTACTACTCAATCTACCTGAACTGGGGTAATTCAGCTAGATAATAGTGTATCTTCCGTCACCAAACTTGACCTGCGGAAATAGGAAGCAGAATTTAGCCCCATCGTTTTGCAATATTCAGCACATCTGCGGCAAATAGCGGCACAAAACATCATCGTTGCATCGCTACCCATATTTTCGCAAGCTATTGCAGTGCGATCGCAGATCTCGGCGCACAAACTACAGGTGTTTCCCATAAATTCAGAACCGTCATTAATCATATTGACGCAGATCATGCACATTTCGGCACAGTCGCGCATCATAGACATCATAGTCATATCTGAATATTTCCCTCCCTGACTCTTGCAGTATTTGAGGGTATCAATGCAAATAGTTTGACATTCGATACATGTTTGTTTACAAGCTTGCATTTCGGTAAGTATAGATTCAGTCATCATAAGAGTAACTTCCTTATTTTTACAGTTCGGTAGAATAGCGAACTAAATATTAAGCTAAAACTTTATTTTGGAGAAATCAATAGCTACTAGAATTTTGGCTATTTCAAGATCACTAAACCGATCTACTTAATGTAAATTCAGTTACTTTGAGGAATTTTGAGCAAGGTCTAATTAGCTAAAAGCCTTGTTAATCAAAGTTTCAAAAGACTCTATTGATGATGGATAGTTACTTTTTGGAAGTAAATCCTATATCAGGTTCAGGAATTGAGATGTTAAGTTAACTTCGTTTTATATCTCTTAGAAGAACACTTATGTCCGATTCCATAATTCATGAAACTCTTATTTAATAATCTTTTTAGACATTTTCACTCTTTATTCAAAAAATGCTATGAGTATATTTTCTTATTATTAAGGAATATCAAAATCTCATGACTTAATTAAAGTATATTTCATCATGCAGTGGTAACTTTGGGAGCCTGAAAAAGATTTCAACCTGTTTAAGCTAAATTGACCTCAAAAGTCTGTCCTTCCACTGTAACTTGATCACCTGGTACTAGTCGCCGCCCTCGTCGGGTTTCAAGCATACCGTTTACTTGGACATCGCCACCTTGAATCATTAGCTTGACTTACCCTCCAGTTGGCACTATACCCATCAACTTTAAAAACTGATTTAACTTAATTGTGTTGTCTTTAATAGAACTTACGCACTGAATCTTGAAACCTAGATCCCCCCTAGCCCACGCCAGTCGCTCATGGGGAGTCACCCCCTTGCGGAGGTTCCCGACGCTCGTTCGCGCAGCGTGTCGCAGACAAGACTCGCGCTTCGCTGCGCTATCCGTTGTGGGGAGTGGCGTGGAAACCCCCTTGGCGCTAGCCTCTCCCTTTGAAAGAAGACCGCGCTGGCTCCCCTTCAAAAGGGGGGAACTTCTAAAGCCCCCTTTTGAAGGGGGTTGGGGGATCTGAGTGCGTAAGTCCTGTTTAAATTCAAAAAACTGTTATCAGAGGCTAAAAAAGGTAAGTTAGACCAAGCCACAGATGAACACGGATGAATACTGATATTTATCTATGTTCATCTATGGTTCGATTTAATGTATCTCGACTTATGCAAGAAATCTAATTTAAATGCGTAACAGCTTAGCACTGCGACTTTTGATTGACTGCTAATATCAAACTCCTATCCTGATGCACTTTCTAAGGCAGCTGCCACTACTCGAAAATGTTCATCCTGCTGAAGTTGGGCCATTAAATACCTGGCTTGGGGGTGTTGACAGCCGTGGAGAGCGATCGCTGTTTGCCATCGGTTTCGCCAGTATGAATCTTCTGCAAACTCTGTTAACAGGGCTAAGGCTTGATTCTGCAAAGATGTCTTTAACACTTGACCAAGAGCAAGAATACCTGCTTCTTTAACCGTTTGTGTATCATCTTTCAGGGATTCTACCGCAACAGCAAATAAAACCTCATAATGCTCGGTTTCCATCAGCAGAGAAATCACTGTTTGGCGAACTAACCAATTGTCAGACCGCTCAAATAGCTGTTGGAGCAAGGGAATCGCCACATCACCAAATTCAAAAAGAGAATTTGCCGCTTCCGCTAGCACGTTACCATCTTGGTTATGCTCTAGAATCTGTAGCAACGCTTGAAATGAAGCCTCAGTTTGATGGTTGCCCAAACCCATTACAGCAAGGCGACAAAGCGCAACATCTTTTTCATTAGCAAGCTTCTGGAGTATGGGGACAGCCACTTCAGATGGAAACTCTGCCAGTTCATCTAAGGCGGCTTTGCGCTGATTAAGTGCTTTTGCGCGTAGGTTCAACTCAATTTGCTCGATCCGATTTTGATTCATTCAGTTAAGTTGGGTATTCAGTCTGATAGTGGTCATACCTTTGAGTGTTGCGATCGCGCGAAACACTCCAGGGACATAGAGGAAACGCAAAGGTTTAATGCGGGGCAATTTTTTTCGCTACGAACTTATGCAAAGCTGGATAGTGAAAAAGGCTTTGTTAAATATTATCTATGAATATCAGTCAGCAAATCTCTACTACTCCTTTTCTTGATCAGAAGCCCGGTACTTCTGGGCTGCGGAAAGCGGTCACTGTTTTTCAGCAGCCCCATTACC
Organism: Komarekiella delphini-convector SJRDD-AB1; assembly: GCF_014831675.1. Lineage (GTDB taxonomy): Bacteria > Cyanobacteriota > Cyanobacteriia > Cyanobacteriales > Nostocaceae > Komarekiella. The sequence continues at coordinate 57,699 of NZ_VJXY01000002.1, forward strand.
TGGAGAATTTTATTCAATCCATCTTCGATAGTCTAGAAGACTTGCAGGGACAAACCTTAGTCCTAGGTGGCGATGGTCGTTACTACAATCGCCAAGCCATTCAAATCATCTTGAAAATGGCCGCAGCCAATGGCGTTGGTCGCATTAAAGTTGGTCAGGGCGGGATTTTGTCTACTCCTGCAACATCCTGTATTATTCGTAAGTACCAGGCATTGGGTGGAATTATTTTGTCTGCAAGCCATAATCCCGGTGGCCCAGATGGTGACTTTGGTGTGAAGTACAACATCAGCAACGGCGGCCCAGCACCAGAGAAGGTGACAGAGGCTATCTATGCTCGGACTAAAGTAATTGATCGCTACCAAATCATAGAAGCACCAGATGTAGATTTAGAAACTCTGGGTGAGTCTCGTATGGGAGACATGGTAATTGAGGTCATTGACTCCGTAGAGGATTATGAAAAATTAATGGAGTCTTTGTTTGATTTTGATCGCATTCGCCAACTGTTGACTTCGGGAAATTTTCGGATGTGCATGGATACATTACATGCGGTGGCTGGGCCCTATGCCCATGCTATTTTTGAACAACGCTTGGGCGCACCAGCGGGAACTGTGCGTAGTGGTATACCCCTAGAAGATTTTGGGGGCGGACATCCTGACCCGAATTTGGTTTATGCTCATGAGTTGGTGGATATTTTGTATGGAGAGAATGCACCAGACTTTGGGGCAGCTTCCGATGGGGATGGCGATCGCAATATGATTTTAGGGCGTAAGTTCTTTGTCACCCCTAGCGATAGCTTAGCCGTGTTGGCTGCAAATGCCAAGCTAGTCCCAGGTTATAGCTCCGGTTTAGCAGGGGTAGCGCGATCAATGCCCACCAGTGAAGCAGTGGATCGAGTTGCGGCTCAGATTGGGATTGAATGTTATGAAACACCGACTGGCTGGAAGTTCTTCGGCAATCTCTTAGATGCAGATAAAGCTACACTCTGCGGTGAAGAAAGCTTTGGTACTGGCTCTAACCACGTGCGCGAAAAAGATGGGTTATGGGCTGTTCTTTTCTGGCTGAATATTTTAGCAGTGCGACAACAATCTGTTGAGCAGATTGTGCGGGAACACTGGAAGACTTATGGACGCAACTATTACTCTCGCCATGACTATGAAGGGGTGGATACAGACCAAGCCAACACCCTAATGGAAAATCTGCGTTCCTTAGTGCCAACCCTGAAAGGAAAGCAATTCGGTAACTATCAAGTCGAATATGGTGATGACTTTAGTTATACCGACCCGATTGATGGCAGCGTTAGCAACAAGCAGGGGATTCGCATCGGCTTTACTGATGGTTCTCGCATTGTGGTGCGACTTTCAGGTACAGGTACTCAAGGCGCAACACTGAGAATTTACCTAGAAAGCTACGAGCCTGATCCTGCAAAACATGACCTCGATACGCAACAAGCACTTGCTTCGTTAATTACGCTTGCTGATCAGATAGGTCAGATTCGCAACTCCATAGGACGGGAGCAACCAACTGTAATTACCTAGAATACCTATTCACTAACTTCAGAAACCGGGTTTCTAGGAAGATTGAAATTTTGTTACTCCAACCTCTAGAAACCCGTTAAACAACTTCCAACACCACCCAGACTTAATATTACTTTGTCACAGGCTAGCGACCGAGCCACCATCTACCCGGTAGTTAGAACCAACTACGAAGCTCGACTGTTCTGAACATAAGAACGCAATCACAGCCGCCACTTCTTCGGGTTTACCACGTCGTTTAAGTTCAATGTGAGGGCGCTGTTCATCAAGAAAAGTAGCGATCGCCTCATCAAAATTAATGCCTAGCTGTTGCGATCGTTTTTTCATCATGGCGTCAGTCATGGGGCTAGCAATATAGGCAGGGGAAACTGTATTCACCAGCACACCATCTTTTGCATAAGCTTTGGAAAGGTTTTTGGCAAGGTTGAGCACTGCCGCCTTGCAGGCGCAGTAGGGCACTTCTTCTGGATAAGGCTGTACGGCGTCTTCTGAACTGATCAAAACCACGCGTCCCCAACCAGCCTCGCGCATTAATGGAATGAAGGCGCGACAGATGCGTACCGCCGCCATCAAGTCTACCTCGATGGTTTCATACCAGTCTTCATCACTAAGCTCAAGAAAATCTGCTGTAGCACCCGTGATTCCTGCCGCATTAACGAGAATGTGAACTTTCTGGAAGCGCTCAATAATTTGACGTTTAGCGGCTTCCACTTCTTCGAGCTTGGTAAGATCTGCTTGAACTGCAAAGACTTCTCCAAAGCCAATCTCCTTAGCTGCTTGTTCAAGCGCTTCAGAAGTTTTGTCTATAATTGCAACTTCTGCACCTTCACGAACAAGTAGTTGGGCTGTTGCCTTGCCTATACCAGAATCGCCTCCAGTAATCACAGCAACTTTACCACTGAAACCAAGATCCATATCCTATTTTTTCCTATGATTGGTAATAATTTTTTCAAAGCAATTAATGTAATCTAAAGAATGAAAAATATCTAGATATTTTTGCTTTGACGCTTTACTTTATTTCAATAGTTATAAATATACAACGAATTGACGGTATATTTATGAGATTATAAATTCAGCCTTTAGACATAGACAAATTTTGCAAGCAAACATTTTACTTAAATTTAAAACTGAGAATGCTGTTTTAGTGTTTTTCTAGCAATATTGGCTCCTTGTTGATAGGCTAGTTACCTGGGCTGTTGACAGTAGCAAATTGTCCTTTATAGCCCAATATGCTTGGGGTGAGGATAATTGTAGTAGCACGTCTAGCCTAACTTTTTTGATAAGAAAATGGTTATCATTTTAGATTAGAAAATTAAGATTTTGCGGATTTGATCAATTTAGTATTTTAGAATAGACGCGCTAATAGGTTGTGTTTCTCAACTCAATTTTTTGTTTAGTTTATATTGTATCTACGATTTATATCTTACTAGAGGACGATAAAAAAGTATGTTGGCATTGATAGCATACTTTCTAAATACGTGGTTTCCTTGACTAGGATATTAATTTAATCTCTAGCTAAAATCAGCGATTGCATGATTTAGATTGGATGCAAGATTTACAATTCTACAGCATAGAAAATTTTTCATGCTTTTAGTAGCTAAAAAGTCAGCGTTAGCTTTGTTTTTACTAGAAACATAAACATCATTACTAGGACTATTCAGAATGAAAGCAGTAGTTTTTCATGGAATTGGAGATATTCGGTTAGATAATGTCCCAGAACCTAAAATCAAGCAGTCAACAGATGCGATTATTCGACTAACATCCAGTGCCATTTGTGGTACGGATTTGCATATGATTCGGGGTACATTTACAGGCATGAAGCCTGGAACAATTTTAGGACATGAAGGCGTTGGTATTGTTGAAGAAATTGGCTCCAATGTCCGAAATCTGAGAGTAGGCGATCGCGTTGTCGTTCCCTCTACAATCGCCTGCGGCTACTGTTCTTACTGCCGTACAGGGTATCATGCACAATGCGATAACGCCAATCCCCACGGACACAACGCCGGAACAGCTTTTTTCGGCGGCCCAGAGGAATCTGGCCCTTTTGATGGATTACAAGCAGAATACGCCCGGATTCCTTATGCCAATGTGGGCTTAGTTAAGCTGCCAAAAGAGGTTACAGACGACCAAGCGATTCTGCTCTCAGATATTTTCCCAACTGCCTATTTTGGAGCCGACATTGCAGAGATTAAACCAGGAGACACGGTAGCCATCTTTGGCTGTGGCCCAGTTGGACAGTTTGCAATTGTCAGTGCCAGACTATTTGGTGCAGGACGCATCATTGCAGTGGATACAATTCCTTCACGCTTGGAAATGGCACGGGAATTAGGTGCAGAAGTCATCGACTACAATGCCGAAGACCCAATTGAGGCGATCCGCGAACTCACTGGGGGAATTGGCGTTGATCGGGTGATTGAAGCAGTCGGCGTAGATGCTAATGCTCCTGACAGTGGCCCGGCAGCCGAAACAACACGAACGAAGGCGCAACAGTTCCAGCAGCAGTTACAGCAGATTGCTCCTGAAACTAATCCTCAAAACGGCAATTGGCATCCAGGTAATGCTCCTTCTCAAGCCTTAGAGTGGGGAGTTCAGGCGTTAGCCAAAGCCGGCACGCTTTCAATTATTGGTGTTTATCCACCAACTCACAATTTTTTCCCCATCGGCATGGCGATGAACAAAAATCTGACGATCAACATGGGTAATTGTAATCACCGCAAGTATATTCCGACATTGGTGGATCTGGTTCGTAATGGCACAGTAGATCCGACAAAGGTCTTGACCCAGGTCGAACCGCTGATGTCCGTTATAGATGCATACAAAGCATTTGACCGACGACAACCAGGTTGGGTGAAGGTGGAGTTAGTGCCGGGAGCAGTCTTGGCTAATCAGTAAACAGTTAACAGTAAACAGTTAACAGTTAACAGGTGGGGGATTTAAGCCTGCTAGATGGCGTCTGCTACTAATCGGCTTTGGGTTATTAGTTTTCAGTTGGAAGTGATCGCCGATACAGGGATTTCCCTTAAACCCAATTATGTTTACTGTTAACTGTTTACCGTTTACTGAAGTAAGGCCCGATTAATTTGGTGAGTATGGGTAAGGCGATCGCCATCAATGAGAACCAACTTTCAAACCTGGGTTGTGGGTTTATGCTTTGGTAGCTTGCTAGTTTTAACAGGCTGTCAGCGCAACATGAATATTCATAATATTAATGTTGAGAATGTTGGGGTTAAGCAAGATGTCAACAACTTGCGTCGGGGCACAGGAACGCAAATCATTGTTTTTGGAGATAGTATTACTGCGGGTGCAGGAGTCACAACTGAGGCTGCTTATCCACGCGTTCTCAGTTGGACTTTGGGCTTACCAATTTTAAATAAGGGTAGGGGTGGTGATACAACAGCAACAGCTTTGGCTCGTTTACAGCAAGATGTGATTTCCCAAGACCCTTGGCTAGTAATTGTTGCCCTTGGTGGTAATGATTTTTTGCAAGAAGTTCCTTTAATACAAACAGAACAAAATTTACGACAAATTGTAATTCGCATTCAACAACAAGGAGCGATCGCAGTTATTTTAGGGATGAATGTTAAACCGTTTAATGGAGATTACGAAAAATTGTATGAACGAGTGGCAAAGGATACTCAAGCTTATTTAATTCCTGATGTTTTAGCTAGTTTAAACGACCCGCGTTATTTATCTGATAGAATTCATCCAAATCAAGCAGGACATCGGATTATAGCTAACCGAATTGCTCAAAGGTTAAACCCGCTATTGAAACAAGCAACTTTGCCGCCCAATTTATCAAAGTTGCAACAAAATAAATATTGACAATGCCGCAGAACACTTGCACAAGTGAATCAGTTAGAACTAATATCACAACCTCGAAAGATTTATGAGCTACATATTTAGTTAAATATCAAAAAAGCAATTAACTTAATACCATATCATCACTTTTCAGTCACATTTGAGGCGTATAACTAAATTACTATAGATTCTTATTAAGAAAATATTCCCTTTGACAGACGATAAAATTTTGAAATTATCAGCGACAAAATATGTCTTGAGAGGTTGATTTGTGAGACATTCTCAATCTCAAACATTAAAGCGATCGCTATAGACATAGTTAGCTGCTTGCTATAAACAAACCAACAATAAGGAAACTATGCGATCGTGCACAAATTTAATTTCTTTGTAATACACTCTAAAAATTAGGACGAGGTATCTATGAACCTATTTTCAATTGATGAATTGGCAATTTTAACAGCAGAAACAAATACAAATTGCGTTTCGATTTATATGCCAACTTACAAAATGAGTACGGAAACTTTACAAAATCCGATTCGTTTTAAAAATTTAATACGAGACGCTGAAGAAAAATTAATCGAAAATGGTCTTCGTCCTCAAGAAGCGAGAGACTTATTATTGCCAGCCCAAGAGTTAAATGAATACAATTTTTGGCAGTACCAAAGTGATGGATTGGCAGTTTTTATCTCAAAAAACTTTTTTAGTTACTACACTGTACCTATTGATTTTCAAGAATTAGTTGTAGTTACTGAACGTTTTCACCTCAAACCTTTGATGTCTTTATTTACAGGTGATGGGCAGTTTTATATATTAGCACTAAGTCAAAATTTAGTGCGCTTGTTTCAAGCTACTCGCTTCAGTATCCGCGAAATTGAATTAGAAGATGTACCCACCAGTATTGCTGAAGCATTAAGGTACGATGACCCAGAAAAAAACCTCCAGTTTCACACAGGTACACCCCAAGGTGGAAGCGGTGACAGGGCTGCAATTTTTCACGGACATGGAGCTGGCAATGATGATGAAAAACAGAATATTCTTCGCTACTTCCGCAAGGTCAACGATGGGTTACAGGAATTGTTCAAAAATCAGAAGTCGCCTTTGATTCTTGCGGGAGTAGACTATCTTTTACCTATCTATAGGCAAGCAAATTCCTATTCTTATTTAGTTGATGAAGGTATTACCGGAAATCCTGACCAATTGAAAGCGGAAGAATTGCACACACAAGCTTGGCAAATTGTTCAACCCTACTTTGAAGAAGAGCAAAATGAAGCCATTGCTTACTATCAAGCTAATTTAGGGACTGGGAAAACAGCTAATAGCATCAAAGAAATTGTTCCCGCAGCCTATTATCAGCGAGTTGAATCTTTGTTTGTGCCAGTCGGACAGCAAAAATGGGGAATGTTCAATCCTGATACAAGCAGTGTACAAGTGCATTCAGAACAGAAAGCAGGCGATGAGGATTTGATGGATTTTGCCGCGCTGCATACCCTTCTTAATGGTGGTACAGTCTATGCTGTTGAACCAGAGCAAGTACCCGGAGATGCTTCTCTAGCAGCAGTTTTGCGTTATTAATAAACATGATGAATCACACCTTTTATTGTGGTAAACGCAGATTTGCTGCAACAATGGCAGTATTCATCTTCTGTCTGCTACTGATAAATCCTGGAAAAGGACTAACGCAGCAGATTCCTGTTACTCCTGCAACATCTCAACCAACTGATACAGAAATCATCCCAACTGATGGGCTGTTTTTTGCAGATATTATTGTTAGAGGACAGCCCATCTTCCAAATTGGTAGTGTGGGAGATGTGAATGCTACGCAACGCGCACAGATAGTTAACCGTCGCATTGCGGGTATTTTGGCACAACCTCAAGGTAGCAGAAATGTTACTGTTGTACCTGACCAATCACGGGGTATTGCTACCTTGCAAGTGGGCAACCGGGTTTTGCTCACTGTTACTCAACAGGATGCCCAAGATTTTAATTTACCAGTGGAAACCCTAGCGCAACAGTGGGCGAATCAACTAACCCAAGCATTTGAACAACCACCGCTAGCAATTGATGTAGGGCAAAGGTTGTACAATACCGTACGCCAATTCCAGCGAGATACTATCGATAACCTACCTTCTTTTTTAGGTGCATTTTTAGCCTTAATTGCTACTTGGATAATTGCTGGTAGTATACGTCGTCTAACCTTATTTGGTTCTCGACAGTGGGAAGTTGACCGCAATTCTAAAATTCTTGTGAGTAGGTTGGTATATGGTAGCGTATGGGTAATTGGTACAGTTGTTGCTTTGGGAGTTTTGGGACTTGATTTTGCCACCTTAGTAGGAACTTTGGGATTAACAAGTGTGGCGATTGGTTTTAGTTTGCGAGATGTTTTAAGTAATTATTTCTCTGGAATTGTTTTACTAGCATCTCGTCCTTTTCGTTTGGGCGACCAAATTATGATTCAAGAATTTGAAGGTACAGTTACTCAAATTCAACTGCGAGCAACAACGTTAAAAACCTATGATGGGCGTGTAGTTTACATTCCGAATCAGGAAGTTTTTAGCGCCATTGTTACTAACAATACTGCCTGTACTCATCGCCGTAGTTCAATTATGGTTGGTATTGACTATGAGTCAGATATTACTGAAGCAAAACAAACTATTAATGACGCAGTTTTGGGAGTCGAAGGAGTTGAACCAGACCCAAAGCCGGAAATTTTAGTGCGTGAACTGGCAGCAAGTACGGTAAATATTGAAGTACGATTTTGGGTTAATTCTCGTCGTTTGCCATTTTTAGAAATGACTTCGCAAGTAGCACAAGCGATTAAAGAAGCATTAATGCAAGCAGGAATTGATATGCCGACAGATATTTATACTGTTAAGTTACTCGGTTTACCGCCATTTATTGATAACCATCGCGTGAAGGATGAAAAGTAAAATTAATTGTTACTTTTCCACTAGAAGAATACTGTTTAAATGAATCAAGTTCGCGCAGGCATAGTAGTCTGTCACTTTCTATTCACATTTATCACAAATACTAAGAATATCGACTTATACTGTTTCACCTTAAGATTGATACAGATGGCAAGCAGCGAAAGCGGCAAAATTTTAGATTTTGGATTGAATAATCTAAAATTCGTCTTGGAAAGTTCTGATGTCTTCTCTACGAGAGGCGGCGTCAACGGATAGCGCAGTGTAAAGCCTTCTCTTCTCCTATCGGAGACACTTCGTGAACGAGAGGCTTCGCCTTAAGCGAAGCCATGCCGCAGGCTTTACGGCATGGCTTCTCTACTTTGAGGCTGCGCCAACGCTTAGAGCGAGTCTTGTCTGCGACATCCTGCGCGAACGAGCGTCGGAAGCCTCCGCTCAGATTTTCCGCAAAATTGGAAATCTAAAATTGAGGAGGCAGGGGGAGTAAGAAAAGTGATTTGGATCAATAATTTCGTGAAATGCCATTAAATTATAATATTACTAATCAGGAGTTCTTCTTATGGTTGGGTTGATAATTACTTGGTTAGTCACAGCTATCAGTTTTTTGATTATTTCTAAACTACCAATAGGAGTAGAAATAGACAATTTTGGTAAAGCATTAATTACTGCTGCAGTTTTTGGCATTTTGAATGCACTTTTGCTTCCCGTTTTAACCTTATTTACCTTGCCGTTTATTATCCTTACTTTAGGCTTATTCTTTTTTGTTTTAAATTCAATTATCTTTGGGATATCAGCTGCTTTAGTACCTGGGTTTCGCTTAAGATACGGCTTTTGGAGTGCTTTGCTTGGCTCACTGGCTTTGGCAATCATTAACTCAATTCTATTGAGACTTATAGCACCGCTTACCTGATAGGGAGTACGAATTAGTATGAGAAGTCTATTGATGAAAAACCCCGTAGTAATAGGGGCATCTTGGATAGGTGCATATCTTGTACTTATCCTATTACCCCTATTGATACTACTTTTATATCCGCCTACACCGAGTGATGAACGTAGTTTTTGGCTGGAATTTTCTGCGGCTTTGGGTTTCATTGGTTTAGCAATGATGGCAATGCAATTTGCTCTAACTGCTCGCATCAATCGCATCGAAGCCTCATATGGCGTTGACCTAATTCTTCAGTTTCACCGTTACACTTCGATAGTTGCATTCTTTTTCATTCTGGCTCACCCCATAATTGTATTTACCAATAACCCAGAGACACTGCAACTATTAAATTTCATCCAAGCACCGTGGCGGGCAAGGGCGGCAGTAATCGCTACTTTGGCGCTAATTGCAATTATTATCACTTCCATTTGGCGCAAACAGCTTAATATCCCCTACGAACCTTGGCGTATAGCTCATGGCATCTTAGCAGTTGTGGTTATGGCATTTGGTTTAGGACACGTCTTGGGTGTAGGCAATTACCTTAGCTTGTTCTGGAAGAGTGTTATCTGGATTGGTATTGCACTAGCAGCATTATGGCTGTTGATTTATGTCCGCCTAGTCAAACCCTACTTTATGCAGAAAAAACCCTACTTAGTGGAAGCAGTTATTCCACAAAGGGGCAATGTTTGGAATTTGGTGTTGCGTCCCAGAGGACATGAAGGAATACGTTTTCAACCAGGTCAATTTGCTTGGATTACTCTAGAAATCTCGCCGTTGAGAATGCGGGAACATCCATTTTCGTTTGCTTCCAGTGCAGAAGATAGCAATGCCTGCGGCGGGCGTAGCCAACGCATTGAATTTGGCATCAAGGCGGTGGGAGATTTTACTAATACTATCAAAGATGTCAAACCTGGTACAAAAGCCTTTCTAGACGGCCCTTATGGAGTTTTTACCACAGAGCGCTATGAAGATACTGCCGGATTTGTTTTTATTGCTGGAGGTATCGGGATCACACCAATTATGAGTATGCTCGTTACTTTAGCAGAACGCAAAGATGAACGTCCATTACTACTCATATATTCAAGTAAGACTTGGGAAGATATAACTTATCGTGAGGAAATTGAAGAACTGAAAAATAAATTAGACCTGACAGTTGTCCATGTTCTTAGAGAACCTCCAGAGGATTGGTCAGGGGAAAGCGGGTATGTTGATAAAGAACTGCTGAAGAGGTACATTCCTAAGCGTACTGGAACACGAAATTACTTTATCTGTGCTGTACCAAAAATGATGGATCAGGTAGAGAAAGCTTTGCACGAATTGGAAGTACCTGTCACCAATGTCCACATGGAACACTATAACCTTGTTTAACTCAATATTAAGTTTAGAAGTAGCGCAAACCAAAGTAACACAACTGCTGAAATTATTAGATGAAAGTTTTAACCGTAATATTGCAATAAGCATCCAAAATTCCCAAACAGTAATTTTAGTCTAAGATGCTCAAGAATATACATTATTACAGAATAGCAATCACGAAATCGTTGAGTAGCTACAAGATTTAGACTGCCAAATTTATGGTTTTGTGATGTGGGCGAATTTTCGGGTGGAACATTCATAATATTAATACTTTATTTAAAAAACCTTGATTTCATTAGCACAAAATACACACATAAAAACTTTCTATTATGCGTTACAGTATCATGCTTCAACTGGTGGCTACGATAACTTTGATTTTTCTTGGTACTGCTGCTTTATTTGCTTGGTTGCAATACCGTCCAATTCCAGAAGGAACAAATACACAGGGGAGAATTTTATCTACTCATGGTCGTTTTTTGACATGACGTAGTAAAGAGACGTAGCATTGCTACGTCTCTACATATTATTTTTTAGGGAGACTGTGTAAATAATGAAAACAAAAAATGATTTAGTTCTAGAAGCTTGGACACTGCTTGATAAGTCAATTATCTATTATCATGGTCGTCCGATTGGAACAGTAGCCGCCTTAGAAACAGGGTCAGAAGCAGTAAATTATGATCAATGTTTTGTCCGTGATTTTGTTTTATCGGCGCTGGCTTTTTTGATTAGTGGTAAACCAGAGATTGTCCGCAATTTTTTGATAGAAACTCTGAAATTACAGAGTAATGAACCTCAAATGGACTCTTTTCAGCCGGGGCCAGGATTGATGCCAGCCAGTTTTAAAGTAGTATTAAAAGATGGCGAAGAGTATTTGAGCGCTGATTTTGGAGAACATGCGATCGCTAGAGTTCCACCTATTGATTCTTGTTTATGGTGGGTTATTTTACTCCGGGCTTATGTCAAATCTACAGGTGATATTTCCCTTGCTCATCAACCCGAATTTCAACAAGGCATTAAGCTAATTTTAGAAATGTGTCTTGTCCATCGGTTTGCTATGTACCCAACAATGTTAGTTCCCGATGGCGCTTTTATGATAGATCGTCGTATGGGAGTCTACGAACATCCTCTAGAAATTCAAGTACTGTTTTATGCTGCTTTACGCGCGGCCATAGAACTTATTTTACCAAACGATGATAATGCTTTCTGCATTAATAAGATAAATCAACGTTTAGCACCCTTGACTTATCATCTACGAGAATATTATTGGATTGACCTAAATCGATTAAATGAAATTTATCGCTTTAAAGGTGAAGAATTTGGCAGAAAAGTAGCGAATAGATTTAATATTTATGCTAACTCAATACCTGCTTGGTTAACGGAATGGCTACCAGATGATGGCGGTTATTTAGTAGGTAATCTCGGTTCTGGACGCATGGATTTTCGTTTCTTTACTTTGGGAAACTTAATGGCTATTATCACCTCTTTAGCTAGTGAGCAAGAATCTCAAAGTATTATGAATTTAATTGAGCAACGCTGGAATGATTTAGTTGGAAACATGCCGATGAAAATCTGTTTTCCAGCACTTGAAGGTTTAGAATGGCAAATCGTCACAGGATGCGATCCAAAAAATAATCCTTGGTCATATCACAACGGTGGTAACTGGCCAGTTTTACTCTGGTTGCTAACAGCAGCAGCACAAAAAACAAATCGTCTAGAAATTGCCCACAGAGCAATTGATGTTGCACAAAATCGATTATTTGAGGATAAATGGCCAGAATACTATGACGGTAAAAATGGCCGATTAATTGGCAAGGAAGCAAGGAAACGTCAAACCTGGACTTTTGCTGGATTCTTAGTAGCAAAAGAACTCGTTTCAAATCCTAGTCATTTAAAGTTAATTAGTTTTGATATTCAGTAAATAAAATTTTATATGACATCAAAAATAGAGAGAAAAAAATCTCCTGTTCATCGCAATCGTTGGTTTGAACGAATAATTGCTATCCTAGCATTGCTGAATTTATGCTTGATTTTATTTGACATGACCTACATACCTTTGCGTAATTTCTATCTACAAGTATTACCAAGTTTAACTCAACTGTATGACCCAGTTAAGGGTATTCAACCACACCCAGAAACGCAAAACTACCTCAACAAGGTTACAGAATTAAAAGAACAGGTTTTGCAAAATGGTTTATCTTCACCTCAAGCAGAAAGTTTGCTTGATGAATTACGTCTTCTTAGTATCCACATGATTGAGGATAATTCGTTTGATGAGGCTAATAAAAGTGGTACTTTAGCAAAAATCAAACATGAAATACGCTTGCGTACTAATGAACTATCTGCTAGGGAAGCATTTACTAGATTTTGGAGTCAAGCTTATTTGTTACAACAGGGTTGGCAATCAGAAATCAACTTTTTTAATTCTCAAATTAGACCCCTAATCAATAGTAACTACTATCGAGATATTGATAGATTTGGTAATTTTGTCAATCATTTCTGGTTGATTGACTTACCTTTTGTAATTATTTTTGCTGTAGAATTTCTGGCACGTACTTTCTATATAAGCCGTCGCAATCCCGATTTAAACTGGTTAGAAGCGATATTAAGGCGATGGTACGATATATTTTTGTTACTTCCCATCTGGCGTTGGTTACGAATAATTCCCGTCACTATTCGTCTTTATCAAGCTGATTTACTTAATCTTGAGCCTTTGCGATCGCAACTTAATCACGACTTTGCGGTGAGCTTTGCTGAGGAAATCACTGAGATGGTAGGTATTCAAGTAATTGACCAGATGCAAGATACCATTCGCAAAGGTGATTTAGCACGCTGGTTATTTCATCCTGAAAGCCGCAAACCTTATGTTCAAGTTAATGAAATAAACGAAGTAAAAGCTATAGCCACTCGTTTAGTTAACGTCGGTGTCTATGATGTTTTACCTAAAGTCCAGCCTGACATAGAAGCCTTAATGCATCACAGTATTACAAGCACCCTTAACGAATCTCTGGTTTACCAACAAATACAAAATATACCCGGTCTAAATCACTTACCGAATCGACTAACAGAAAAGCTGGCTCGTGATTTATCTCAATCAGCTTATAACAATCTCATCAAGGCGTTATCAGATCCAGTTGGAGTAAAACTAACCTCTCGTCTAATTACCCACTTTCGTGATGTTTTAGAGGAGGAGTTACAAAAAAAGCATAACATTCAGGAATTTCAATCTTTACTTATCGATATGTTAGAAGAAATCAAAATTAACTATGTCAAAGGCATTGCTGATTCTGGAGTTGAAACAATATTAGAGGAAGCGAACCAGATTCGTAAAATTACCCATCGGTAAATATTTTTTGTTTCATTATGAAGATTAAACATTCCTTATTTAGCCCTCCTGTTTGCCTCATTTTGCAAGATTTGGGAATAATTTTGCATGTACCCGGAGTTATGGGACTATGTTCTGTACTAATCTGTTTGTGGTTTGGTGAATATTATGCGATTGCACCTTTTCTGACAACGGCTACTGCGGCAATAGTATTAGGTCAAATGCTGTATCGTCTGTTTCCAGAGACAGGTGAAACATACTTGCGTCATGCCATAAACTCACCCTCATATTATTAATGTGGATAGGACGATTAGAAATTATTCCGGTGTAGCGCCTTGTTAGCGTGGTGTGCATATAACAACGAGAACGCCTTCAATGCTGCCAACCAAGCTACTAGAGCGATGGCATGACGTACATAGTTCAGATTCTCCCACTGCAATGCCAAAGACACTGCCTTCGGCTGAGATAAAGTATTACTCATCAGCCTGATCATTGTGGGAATGAAGTATGAGAAGGTGAAAATTCTATCCGCTAAAGCAAACACGGCGGCGATTAGCCACCAGCGACGTACACTACCCTGCGTCCACCAAACGACGATCAAATTCGCTAGGGTAAGCAGAGTCAGAGGCACTGTTGTTACATAAACCCAGAAATTCAGTCCAGTGTTAGCCCTGCGTGCGGCTTCAGCATTCCAACGGTACACTGACTCTGGTGAAGAGATAAGCCACTGAGGAAACATGATTTTTGACTCGTAAAGTCCAGCACCGAAAGCAATACCGAGGTTTATGACAAACAGCCATAATAGGATTTTTTTGGTAGATTGTAACATTTTGTGCTCTCCTTTTCGATTTGTTCTAGCCTCATGCAGTGCTAAACTTCTTCAACACCTAGTTGGTAAAATATCTCAGAAGCTACATGCTCACCAGAATAACGTGCCGGAGTTTCAGGTAGTAAGGAAAAATAGTGCAATAAATGCGACTAAGTGCAGAATCAACCATGTTGTATGTGAATATTCACACTGGTTTTGCACCCGTGGCTAGTCTACGTAGGTCTATGGATAGAGGTTATAAAACTCAGCTAAAGACAAAATAATATATTAATATATAATCTATAGTCTTCATGGCTACTAGATGGTCAAGCTGTCTATATATCCCTATCAAGCTCGCAACAAATCCTAGAAATAGGGAAATTATTTAGCTATTTTAAATACCATGTAAGCAGTAATTTTGTGGAGAAAACTAGCATGAAACTGACAAGAAATCTTGCAGTAAAATTATCTATTGGCGTGGTATGTCTGGTAATTTCTTCTTGCACCGTACCAACATCTGATTCGGCAAATACTAACAATCAAGAAACCCAAACAACTGCACAAGTCAGTCAACAAACTTCTACTACCAACAATCAAGCCTGTACTTTAGTCCAAGATGGCTTTGGTTCACAAGGAAAGGTAAATGTGCGGGCCCAAGAAGTAGTAACAGGTCTTGAAGTTCCTTGGGGAATTGCTTTTTTACCAAATCAAGATATGTTAGTCACTGAACGACCTGGACGGGTTCGGTTGGTGCAGGATGGTAAACTTGTCCAAAAACCTGTAGCCACTATTGATGTTACAGATAGCGGTGAAGGTGGTTTACTCGGCATTGCAACTCATCCAAAGTTTGCCGAAAATCGACTTTTCTACGTCTACTATACTGCTGATAGAAATGGCTCACAGGTTAATCGCGTCGAACGATGGCGACTATCTCAAAATGGACTTAGTGCCTCATCAGATAGAATAATTCTTGATGATATTCCCGTGGCTGTGTATCACAACGGTGGTCGCATTCGGTTTGGTGGCGATGGAATGCTCTATATAGGTACTGGCGATGCAAGAGATCCGCAAAGTTCCCAGGATGAAAATAGCCTTGCTGGTAAAATTCTGCGTGTGACACCAGATGGACAAGTACCGCAAGATAACCCGTTTGGGAAAAATCCCGTATATATTACTGGTATTCGTAACACACAAGGGTTTGATTGGTCTGATGCATCAACACTATGGGTAACAGACCACGGCCCCAGTGGTGAGTTAGGCAGAAGCGGCCACGATAAAGTTAGTGTAGCAAAAGCAGGCGACAACCTCGGCTGGCCCACTATCTACCGTTGTGAATCAGGAGAGGGGTTGGTGACTCCTTCCATTGTTTGGCGTCAAGCTCTACCTCCAGGTGGAGCAGCAATTTATACCGGAAATTCTATTCCTGAGTGGAAAGGTAGCTTAATCATTCCTACCCTCCGTTCTGAACATTTGCAGCGTGTTGCTTTCAACCCACAATCACCCCAGCAAGTCCAGCGCCATGAGGTATATTTGCAGGGCAAATATGGACGACTTCGAGAGGCAATTATGGGGCCGGATGGCGAGTTGTATATCACAACGAGTAATTGCGATGGGCGAGGAAGTTGTCCCTCACAGCAGGACAAAATTCTCCGTATTACCCGATAAAAAGGATTAAATTATGACTCGTCGCAATGCTTGTTTAATTTTTAATCCATCTGCGGGTAAAGGCGACCCTGTAGAAGATTTAGTGGCGATTCGAGAAGTTTTGGAACCGCAAATCAATCTGGATATTCGTCCCACCCATGAAGTTAGTCCTTCTCAATTAGCCCGTGAAGCGATTGAGCATAGTGCTGAAATTATTATTGTATCTGGGGGTGATGGTACGGTATCAGCTGCGTCTGAAGCAGTAATTAACACAGGAATTCTTTTTGGAATTATTCCCAGAGGTACTGTCAATGCCTTTGCTCAAGCTTTGGGTATTCCTACTGGAATTCAGGATGCTTGCAAAACAATTTTAACTGGGATACCCCGAAAAGTTGATGTTGCGTTATGTAATGGCAAACCAATGATTGTCTTGACTGCGATCGGTTTTGAAGCTGAAACTATCAAACAAACTGATAAAAAAGCTAAAGAACTTTTTGGGATGTTGGCGTTTATTGGGACAGGAATAAAACTACTTAGACACTTGGATTCTTTTACAGTTTACGTAGAAACAGAGGAGCAAACAATCAATTTATCAGCCTCGGCTGTCACTATTGCCAATTCAGCCGCACCGACTTCGATTTTGGCACATGGGCCTGCGGGAGTAATTATAGATGATGGTCTGCTAGATGTGACAATTGTTGCTCCTGTTAACCGCCAAAATGCTCTCTTTGCTGGTTATCATCTGCTGAGATCGGGCTTTACGGGTACTGCTACTAATCGAGATGATATTCGGCATTTACGTGCTAAAAATGTGCGGGTGAGAACTGAACCTCCAAAAAAAGTAGCTTTAGATGGTGATATGAATGGAAATACTCCTGTTGAAATTAAATGTATTCCAGGCGGTTTAACGGTCTTAGTACCATCAGTTTCAGAGTAAAATTGTCAGGTCGTTTCAATACCACATTGCTTATTTCACAGCGACCTAAGAACGTTGCAATATTATCTAGAGGCTACGTCAGAGCAGAAGCAAAAAGCTGTTTCTGTAATTAAATTGTAGATTCTATACTGTCCTCAAAGCTTCTAGACCTTGATCGGGTACACTTCAGATCACTTCACCTCTGACAAGTTTTTTGGAGCGTCTGTTTGAAGCCATCAATCAAGCCCATGGCGAACATGACCTGCGATCGCAAATCGTACCAAAAATTGGTGAGTATGTTACAAAATTCGTAAGCCTAAAAACTACCTTTTGGCAGAAATGTAATATTTTTTGTGTGAAGATCTTAGATATCAAAATATACATTAACATCTTACTGGTGGAAGAAGAAAGCTACGTTTGGTTCTTTTACTCTTAAGCAAGGAGGCTGGCAATTTCGGTTAGCTTAATTGCCAAAAAGAGCTTTATGCGGATATTGCTGGTAGAGGACGATCGCGAACAAATAGAACCATTACAAGGTGTGCTATCGGAAGCTGGATACATTGTAGATGGCGTTGAAGATGGCGAAACTGCACAGTGGTTATTGTCCAAAAAAGAGTATGATTTATTAATTTTGGACTGGATGTTGCCCACAATTAGCGGGTTAAGTCTTTGTCGTCAGTACCGACTTCGTGGTAAAACTACACCTGTGTTGATGCTCACTGCCAAGGACACCACGCCAGATAAAGTTATGGGTTTAGATGCAGGAGCAGATGATTATCTTGTCAAACCTGCTGATTTGGTAGAATTATTAGCGCGGGTACGTGCTTTAGGGAGGCGATCGCCCCAATGGGTGGGTGATGTTCTTCGCGTTGCAGATTTACAACTGCACCTATATAACTTAACTGTGGAACGCAATCAGACAATTATAGATTTATCACCACGCGAAGCTCAATTGCTAGAGTACTTAATGCGTCACCGCAATCAGATCTTAACTCGCGAGTTGATTGAAGAAGCATTGTGGGAATGGGGTTCGGAACCGGAAAGCAATGCATTAACTGTACTAGTACGGAAGTTGCGCCATCGTTTGCAGTTAGTTGGTGCAGCAGATTGGATTAAAACAGTCTACGGTATGGGTTATAGTCTAAAAGCTCCAGATAATTAAATATAAATAGAGACAGAGACGCTCCAAAGTTATCAAAAATTGCTCTATAGGATTCAATTAACCACTAAGACACTGAGCTTAATTGCACCGATAAAGCAGATTTTTTACCATATTTAAATGGCTAGTAATACTCACCCTACACTTAAACCTCAAGTGTACTGAGTTTTTTCAAAAATCAAACTTGATTCCTAAATTTAGTAGAAATTAATTGGAATACTGGCTAATTTTTTACCCGATAGCTTATAAACATTCCAGCATCTTCATGAGACAATCCCAGTTCTTGATTAATCATAGCTTTTACAGAGCTTAATTCTGTGACTGGAAACTCAAATTCTAACTTTTTAAGTATGGAGTTGGCAGTATTGACCTCAACTTTTGTCAATCTTCGCTTTTTTTCTATTTCAGCTAGGATTCCTAGCACTTGAACCGCAGACCGTATTTGTATTTGTGTATTAGCTTGTATTTCTATTTCACCAGATACTCCCAACTCTTGAGCAATCATAGCTTTTATTTTGCTTAATTCTGCGACTGGAATTTTAAATATTAACTTTTTTAGTACGGAGTTTGCGGTCTTAAGCTCAACTTCGGTAAACTCCTGCTCTTTTTCAATTTCAGCTTCGGTTAGTAGCACATTAGCTGCAAGTCTGATTTTTACTGTTTGTGTATCAGCTTGGAGCTTGTTTATGATAGGGTGTGAACGACTCAATAGGATATTTGTTAACGATTCACCACCAAGTCCAAAAGCAGTTAGGAGCAGTGGCAAAGGTAGCAAATATTCTAGCTTTAAAGAATGTAATTTCTCTAATAAGTTGGACAAAAACATACAGTAATAAACTTAGTTTTACAGCTAGTATTTAGATAAAAATTTTAAGTAATATAGTGTTAGATTTATCTTTTCAAGACTTTTTTAAACTTTGATTTTATTTACAATCTGACCGAAAAAAGATATGTTGTTAAGGTCTAGTTTTTTAGTACAAGTAGTAAGATAAACAATTATCATTATAAATATTTTCACAAATTTGCTATACAAAAATTTTAGCTGCATCTGTATATTATAAACCTCTCGTCTAAGTATAATGTTTCTCCGTAGTCGCAGTAATCTAGCTCTGTGGTTTACCCTAACAATGGGGAGTATTTTGGTCGTTTTTGCGGGGGTAGTTTACTACCAAGCAGTCTTAGACGAACTGGAGGATCTTGATCGCTTGCTCTACAAAAAATCTAGAGTTATGGCGGTGAATGCGAAGTATGATTTGCGTAAAAAACAGTTAGACCTGGAAAATGTGCCGCTTTTGGGAAGTAACGTATCTCCATTGGGTACTGATTTTCTATACGCACATTGGTACGACACCAAAAAGCAACTTGTACAATTTTTTGGTCAAACTCCAGAGATGCAGCTGACAATAACCCCTGGATTTAACACTCTCAAGACTACGTTTTACTACTCAAAGGAAATACCCTCTGTAATCTGGCTGCGTCAATTAACGCTGGCTGTTTACCAAGATAGTTTGTTAATCGGTTATCTCCAAGTTGCAACGCCGCTAACATCCGTACAAAATGATCTGGCTCAGTTACGGCTAGTTTTGCTTTTGATAGTGCCAGCAACCTTGGGGGTAATCGGTTTAGCTGGTTGGTATTTGGGGGGAATAGCAATGCAACCAATTCATGACAGCTATGACCAGCTACAGCGCTTCACAGCTGATGCTTCTCATGAATTGCGATCGCCTTTGTCAGCGATTACTAGCAATGCCCAGTATGGTTTAATATCTAAATCTAACGATATTGAAGCGCAGCGTCAGCGCTTCGGGAAGATTTTCGATGTCGCTAAGTCAATGAATACTCTGGTGAATAATCTGCTGTTTCTGGCGCGTCATGCAGGTCGATTATCCCCTGAATCTTTGCAAGAAGTTGACTTAAAGAGTGAGCTTTTACAAATAGCAGATGAATATGCAACACAAGAGGCTACACAACATCTCAATCTAACTTATACTTTACCAACTAAGAGTTTGATTGTACTGGGTGATGCCAACTTGCTGCGTCAAGCAGTAGTTAATTTGCTCAGTAATGCCTGTAAATATACTCCTGCTGGCGGTCAAGTTCAGTTGCGGCTGTTCACCCAGTCATATTGGGCTGTAATTGAAGTTATGGACAGTGGTATCGGTATTCCCAACGCAGATTTACCGCATATTTTTGAGCGGTTTTATCGGGTGGATAAAAAGCGATCGCGCAAAACTGGCGGTTATGGTTTAGGGTTATCTATTGTCCACCAAATCGTTGCTGCACATGCTGGTTACATTAGTGTCAAAAGTGTAGTCGAGAAGGGAACAACTTTTCAAATTTTTTTACAACTCAAATAGTCGCAGTAGTTGGTGCTGTCACTTTCTGTTCACATTTTTTGTTAATACTGAAAACAGCTAAATAAGCAGGTTATCATTCCTTTTGACTAAAAACACTTCACCACGAGCGAGTGTGTCTCGACAAGAACTTGTGGAGTTAGGGCGATCGCAATTATAAGCATGACTGTGAGGATGAGTTTGCTGGCAATCACCACCTTATACCGTTCCTTTGTAAAGCTGCGCCAAACTCTTTTGATCTCTTATTTCTTCTCTTCTCTACGACACGCTACGCGAACGCAGAGAAGGTTTATTTATCTAATGCTAGCTAGAGTAATTTTACAACTAAAAGGGGGCTACCAGCCAAGTAATTTTTATTATGAATTTAAGAAAAGTTTGGAGACTGTTCAAAGAAACATTTTCAGAGTGGCAATTTAACGAAGTATCTCTATTAGCATCATCCTTAGCTTATTACACAGTATTTTCGCTTGCACCTTTGATGGTAATTATTATAACAATCCTTGGTGCAATTTATGGAGAAGCAACAGCGCAACAACAAATTGTTGACCAATTGCAAGAAATAGTTGGTGAAGAAGGCGCACAATTACTTGCCACTGCGATCGCCAACATGAGAGAAGATACTCGTGGAGGAGTATTGAGACTAATTTTCAATTTTGGTTTTTTTGCCTTTGGTGCTTCTGGAGTTTTTGCACAAATCCAATACGCACTCGACAAAATTTGGGAAGTAAAACCAGAACCTAGACGGCAGATTTTTCACTTCCTTCGTAAACGTATTTTGACCTTTGCAATGGTGCTGGTCATTGCTTTTTTACTATTTGTTTCCTATCTCGTAAGTAACATTTTAGTAGTAATAGTTAATAATTTGAGTGATTTATTGCCAGGTTTAAGTTATCTATGGCAAATTCTCAGCTTTTTACTCTCCTTTAGTATCCTCGCACTGTTATTTGCAGCAATCTACACAATTCTACCTGATGCTCAAGTTGCATGGCGCTCTACTTTGGTGGGTGCGGCAATTACTGCACTTTTATTTATGGTAGGGCAGTTTTTATTTGGATTATTTTTGAGTCAAATTGATATTGGCTCTGCTTACGGTGTTGCAGGTTCTTTTGTAATTGTCATTACTTGGATTTATTACGCCGCTCACATTCTATTTTTAGGTGCAGAATTTACTAAAGTTTATGCCAAAATATATGGCTCCCCGATTATACCTGAAGAGTATGCTATCCATATTTCTCACAACGACCAACACGAATCTCAAGAACCGTTTTCAAGTAAGCAAGATAGTCAACGTAGACCGAAGAATTTTCGATAAAAATGTTAGCATTGCAACAGCGTTGTCACTTTCTCCTCACTTTTGTTGTCAATACTAAAGATAACAAGATGAAAAGGAAAGAATATCCATGAATACTACTTTTTTCAAATGCACTTCTACTTTACTAACTCTTGGGATGGTTGTTATTGGTAGCATGCCAGCTCGTGCTGAAAAGCAGAACTCTACTTCTGTTAATACCACTAATTATGTAACGCTAACGCCAAATCAGTTAGAAAAAGTGGGTGAAACTCCTGATACTGCTCTTACTTCTGCATCAGGTTTGACTACAGAATCAACACAACTTCAAACTGTACAAACTCCCTCAAATATTCAATCGGAAAAGGTAGCTCAAACTTTTGAACCTGGTAGAGCTACTCGTTCTGGTTCTAGCTATATCGGTGTTGGTGGTAACATTGGTTTGAGTGGCGATACACGGGTAGGTGAAGGTTCATTTGCTGTGATTAGCAAAATTGGACTTACACAAAATTTGTCTGCGCGTCCTGCGGCTTTAGTTGGAGATAATACAGTTTTCCTCATACCCCTAACTGTAGATTTTCCTACAGAAAATTTGGAAGTTACTCAACTAAATGTAGCGCCTTATGTTGGTGGTGGCATTGCAGTTTCTACAGGCAGAGATAGCACCGTAGGTGCATTAATTTCTGGCGGTGTAGATGTTCCTTTATCCCCACAGATTACAGCAACGGGTGGAGTAAATGTCAGTTTTATCGATGAAACTGATGTAGGCATATTACTGGGTGTAGGCTACAACTTTTAGATATTCTCAATTCAATTGAATAGCTGTTGAAAATTCATCTAAATTTTAACCGTCACTTTCTGCTCACATTTGCTTTCAACAATGAAGATAGCAGAGTTAATCAGGTAATTAGCAATGAATAAACAACTACTATTCGGCTTAACCTTAGCAGCAATTTCTGCAATAACAATTCCAACCTTACCTACCTTGGCACAAGCCCAAACTAGAACCAGAATTAGTGACTTACAACAGCGTACCGCTGGTACAACTGTATCTGGTAAAGTTACACAGATTGTGGGTAATGATTTCATCATTGACGATGGTAGTGGGCAACTAATTGTTGATGCGGGGCCGCGTTGGTGGCGCGAGATTGATCTTAAGTCTGGTGAGCAGGTTACTGTTACGGGTGAGTTGGGCAGAGGCGGGGAGTTAGATGCTTTTTCCATTACTCGTGCAGATGGTTCTGTGATTGATATTCGTCCATCTCAAGGGCCTCCACCTTGGGCGGGTGGGCCTAAGCGTGCTCCGCAGTCGCGCCCTAACTAGGTACAGCTTGATGATCTCTGAAGCTCCGTTTTAGAGAGGGGATTTTTAACAAGGATTTTTCATCAAACTGTGATGGAGCTGTTCATTGCAGCTCCTACTGTGCAAAGCTAAAAACGTCGGGCTATTGTTATCACCCAGAAAATTAACAAATATACCTTCAGTTAGAGAGGAAATTATCTTGCAATACGAGATTGTTATCGGCAGGAGGTTATAACATTTAACGAAATTTTTGATACAAATATACTTTTCTTAACTCCTCCTGCCTCCCCTGCTCAAAAACATCTCAAGGTGAAATGGTATTACTATGCGCCAAGTAATCGTCCAAGTACCACGCGGGCAAGGCAAAGAAGTTCTTGATATTGCTAAGTCTGTTAATGGGGTAAACCTAGCTCAGTTGGAGGCAACAGGCTGTGACGAATTACTTGACTTAGTGCTGGTTCACGTTTCCAATCAGTATGTTGAAAAGTTGTTAGGAAAATTAGAAAACATACCCAAATTACATATCACACTACTGCCAACGGGAGTCATAGCTCTAAGTCCTCCCGCTTCACAAGCACCTCAGCAGGTCAAAAATGTGGAAGAACGCAGCCCAATTGAGATTTTTCTCAGTGGTTTGCAAAGTGTTGGCTCTTGGCGCGGTTTTTTGGGATATGCGGCTGTAGCTGGTTTTGTCGTGTGGATTGGCTTGTACACCAACACAATTTACTTACTAACTGCGGCAATGCTGATTGCCCCGTTTGCTGGCCCAGCGATGAATGTAGCGATAGCAACAGCCAGGGGAGATAGCCAATTGCTCTGGCGCGGCATTCTGCGCTATTTTGCAGCATTAGCAATGACGATAACCGTCGCCGGAATGCTCAGTTTAATTATGCGGCAGGATATTGCCACTAGTTTGATGCTTGAACGCAGTCAAATTTCCTCAGTAGCAGTTTTATTACCTTTAGCAGCAGGAGCAGCGGGAGCGCTGAATTTAGTTCAATCTGAACGGAGTAGTCTGGTATCTGGGGCAGCAACCGGAATGCTAGTTGCCGCTTCTTTGGCTCCTCCTGCGGGAATTGTCGGTATGGCAAGCGCAATTGCTAGGTGGGATTTGGTAGCTAGCGGTTTGTTTTTGCTCTTACTACAACTGGTAGGAATTAATTTCACAGCTGCATTGTTGTTCCGCTTTTTTGGATTGTCTGCCCAAGGAGTACGTTATAAACGAGGCAAACGCTGGTTGTTTCCTGTGGCATTAACATTTACTGTGGCAGTCATAGCAAGCTTACTGACTTGGCAGTTTACCAGTTCTCCTAATTTGCAACGCTCCACTCTTGCTCAACGCGCTAATGCTCAGATTGAAGAGGTGGTGAGTCAAAGCCCTCTGGTGAACTTGGTAGAGGCGAATGTTCGATTCACTGGCGCAAATATTAAAGGCCAGAACACACTACTTTGTGTAGTCTACGTCCAACCACGTGAGGATGCGATCGCATCTTCAGAGGAAATTCGTTCCCGCCTGACTCAAGCCATCCAAACCCGTTTACTACAACAAAATCTCAATATCACACCTCTTATTGATGTCAATGTCCTGGAACTTCCTACTAGCAACTGAAGAGTGAAAGCTTCAGTCCTCCTATTTCGTGAGTTTCAGGGAACTCTATTAACATAAGTGTGAAGACAAATTTATTTATAAATAATACCAATTACAAAAAAGAATGTGACAGACCATGTAGAGACGTTGCAATGCAACGTCTCTGCTAAAATTAATGACAACAAATCTATAATTTCATATTAGAATAAAAAATAGCTATTATACAAAAATCATCAATATTTTTAATCCTTAATCATCCAATAGTTAGAAGATTATTTTATAAATATTTTTAACATAGTAAGTAACAGATATAAATTGGAGAAAACCCAAATGGCACTTGTAAAATTAGAAGAATTCTATCCAGACTATCGTGAGCATGACTCTCACAACATTGATGACATCAAGAGTTTTGATGTCTATGACCAAACAAATGACAAAATTGGTTCTATTCACAACATTTTAGTTGATGAACAAACAGGTAAATTCCGCTATTTTGTAGTAGACACAGGTTTCTGGATTTTTGGTAAAAAAGTTTTACTACCAGTCGGGCTTGCTGATATTCGTTACACTGACAGACGGATTTATGCCAAAAGTCTGACTAAAGAGCAAGTAGAAAACTTGCCTAACTTTGATGAATTGGAAAAGGTTGATTACGACTATGAAGAACAAGTACGTGGAGTTTATCGGACTTCAACTGCTGCTTCTGGCATAACTCAGCCTGCTACTTATGACCGCAGCACTTACAACTACGAGCAAGAACCGTCACTTTACGACATTAACAAACAGGATAGTCAAACCTTGAAGTTATACGAAGAACGGTTAGTTGCTAGCAAACAACGTCGCAAGACTGGAGAAGTTACTATTGGTAAACATGTAGAAACTGAGACTGCTCGTGTTGCAGTTCCCGTTGAAAAAGAACGAGTAGTAATTGAGCGTACAAATCCCACAAATGCTACACCAACCAATCCAGGTAATGCCTTTCGTGAAGGTGAAGTAGCTCGCATGGAAATTTACGAAGAAACACCCGATATTCGCAAAGAAGCTGTATTGAAAGAAGAAGTTAAAGTCAAGAAAGTTGTAGAACATGACACAGTTCAAGCTCAAGAAACTGTTCGACGCGAAGAACTTGACATAGATGCCGAAGGACGTCCGATTGTGGACAAGTAAATCTAGTAAAGCTTACCCACACTCTAAAAATTCTTTACTATAAAACGCTACGCGATCGCGTAGCGTTTTATAGTTCCGGCATTCTCGACAAGTAGGTATGTAAGATAAAACTTTTGTTCGTAGTGAGTGATTTATCGCTTTATACAAGATTCTTAAGGGCTAGATCTGCTTACTAATAGCTTTGCTTTAAGCCCTTCTACTCAATAGACATGATTGTTATAAATAAAATAAATATAAAAATCAAAATAAATGGCAAAATTACAGCACAATTATCCTGGGAAATTGCTGGGGGCTGGTAGGTCGGGACAGGTATTTTTAGTAACTACCCAGCAAGGTTTAATAGCAAAAAAAATATTTTATACAGACAAGATTGCTGGCATAATTCATTATTTTTTCTTCGGTTCTCCAAATCCTTATATTTGGAATGAAGATGCTATCAAATGTGCTTTTTATCGTCGCCGGATTCTTAGTGAGTTAGTTCAGTTTTGGTTTAGCAAGAATTTAAAAGTTGCAGAAGCGATCGCCACGCCACCTCTGGGAATCCAGAATTTAAAGCCTACCAAATAGATACAGAATTTATTTCTGGCAGACATATTGCGTTACGTCAACCTTGTAGCCACGAGCGAATACACGAATTCGTGCGTCATACCAATTTAAAAAATGTGGCAGATAGACCATGTAGAGACGTTGCATTGTAACGTCTCTATAAACCATGAATGACTATTATTGAGTATTTTGGTTATTACCAGAAGTCCGAACAATATATTGAGTAGCAGATGAATCTTTCGCAAGTGGTTCAATTCTTCCTTGAGAAACTAATGTTTGATGGATTAAAGCCGCAATTTCTGCACGGCTAGCAGGCTGGTTAGGATTGAGTACTTTTGGATTCGGATAGTTAACCACTATATTTTGTTTGGTTGCTTTAGCTACATCAGGAATAGCATTTTGCGGGATACTGCTGGCATCTGTGTAATAGTCACTGACAATAGCTGAGGCAGAACGGTCTGGCTGTGTGGTTTGAGGTGTCGTTCTAGGAGTAGTCGCGGGAGAAGGTACAGCCTCGGCTCTAGGAATTAATAGATGCTGCATTAAGGAAGTTATTGCTATTGGCACAAATACTGGTCTTCTCCTTGCTCGTCTTTGTGTAGTTGGTTGTGTTGAGGCTGCTACTGGTGTATCAGAAGTTAAATCCAGACCTTGGTTCAAAGCAGTTATTGCTTGAACTTTGGTAACAGGTTGATTTGGTCTAAAGTTACCACTAGAATCACCGGACATAAAACCTTGTTGAGATGCCGACTCAATTGGACGTTCTGCCCAATATCCCTCAGAAACATCTTCGTATACAGAACCACTTTCTATTTGTCGCACTGGCGGTTGATTAAAAGCTTTGCGAATGATTGCAGCTAACTCATCACGCTGTACTGCTTGCTCTGGTCGAAATGTGCCATCAGGATATCCCGCCACAATATTTCTTTGTGCTAAGCGTTGAATAAATGGCTGTGCCCAATAATTAGGTTGAACATCACTGAAGACTGTCTGTGTTGGAGTTTGAGCATAAATTGGTAACGGTGCAACTGCGTTTACTGCAAAACATAACGTTGGTAAAGATGCAGCTGCTAATAATAATTGCAGTGAAAAAGTCATGACTATGACTCCTAATAGTTTGCTTTATTTACTGACAGTAGTTTATTTGTTTTATTGCCAAATCTATCTATTGATATTAATCCCAATCTATCTTTTGATATTAATCTAAATATAGTAATGATAATTTCCTCGCAATGAAAGTTATACTTTTGCTAAAAAATAGGAATTGGTATGTACCTATACCCAACTCTAATAATTAATGACCGAATGATTCCTTAATGGTACAGAGCAAGCAGATTTATTCGTGGAATCAATAGGAAATCCCAAATCCAAAATTAAGAAAGCAAGCGGATTGATCCCTGGGGTCAATCCAAAATCTAAAATCGTCTAACTCTGTGGCTTTAAATTAAAATTTAAAGAAGATTGCTATAGTTCAATCAAGAGGGTCAAAACGATTGACTAATGCGGATACTACAATCATTGGCAACCCAACAAATAAGCAAATTAACCATTGATTTAAGTTCAGTGGTGCTGTAGAAAATAAGCTATTCATCAAGTTCCATTGACTAAAAATTATCTGCAAAATTACAGTACAAGCAATTCCAATTCCAATTGCTGAGGCATCGTTAATTTTCTGTCTAATTCCTCGAAGTCTGGCAATAAAAGCATTTCCTAATTGACTAATACTTAAAAGATAAAATATTCTTCCTGCTACTAGAGCTTGAATTGCCATTGTCCGAGCTAGAGCGAGATTTCCTGTAGTTTGTCGTATCCATTCAAATACACCAAAAATCAAAATCCAGTTAAAGATAGAAATTGCTATGATGCGCTTGACTAAACTTTGGGAAAGCAATGATTCGCGGGGGTTACGTGGCGGTTGCTGCATCACCCGTTCCGATTTTGGCTCAAAGGCTAAAGGTACAGTCATAGCAATGGAATTAACCATATTTAGCCACAGAACTTGTAAAGACAAAATTGGTAATTCTCTGGCCAGCAGTACACTAATCAAAATCGTCATTGATTCGCCACCGTTGACAGGTAGAATAAAGGCGATCGCTTTGAGCAAGTTCCGGTAAACCGTTCGCCCTTCCTCAACTGCTGCTTCTATTGAGGCAAAATTATCATCGGTCAAAATCATATCAGAGGCTTCTTTCGCCACCTCCGTACCTGCACCCCCCATCGCAATACCAATATCTGCTTGTTTGAGAGCGGGTGCATCGTTGACACCATCCCCCGTCATCGCCACGACTTCGCCTTTGGATTGTAATGCTTCGACGATACGGAGTTTCTGTTCTGGCGCAACACGCGCAAATACCGCCCCATCTTCTATAGCTGTGGCGAGTTCTGATTTCTCCATTCGAGCAAGTTCGCTTCCTGTGAAAGCTAGAACTTCGCCGTTTTTGTTGAAGCCCATACTTTGAGCGATCGCCCGTGCAGTTACCGCATGATCGCCTGTAATCATTTTGACTTGGATACCAGCTTCTTGGCAGGCTTGTACCGCTTTGATTGCTTCTGTTCGAGGCGGATCGATCATCCCCTGTAATCCCAAGAAAATCAAATCATTTTCGATATCTGCATGTTGTAGAGACGTTGCATGCAACGTCTCTACAGGCACAGATTTCTTGGCAAACGCTAGCACCCTTAAACCAAGATTTGCCATTGCATCAACTTCTTGATGTATCATGTCTGCATCCACAGAGGTAAAGTTTCCCTCTGCATCTAACATCTGCTGACAACGTTTAAGGATTGCCTCGACCGAACCTTTAACGAAGATAATTCTTTGTCCTTTGTCATTTGCCAATGACGTAGATGCCCTAACAGCTTCATGTGGGGTATGACCAATGACAAACGACGAAGTTTCATGCAGAGTTGCCATATATTGGAACTCAGATTCAAACGGGATAACATCCAATCTGGGCATTTCCTGTTCTAAGCTGCTGCGGCTATATCCAACTTTCTGGGCAACAGCTATCAATGCTCCCTCTGTAGGATCGCCAACAACCTGCCATTGCTCGTCCTTTTTTTCCAGGTACGAGTCATTACATAACAATCCAGCTTTTATACATTCTTCAAGAGCAGAAGAATTATCTGAGTTTACTGGTTTTTCATCGAGTAAAATTTCTCCTTGTGGAGCATAGCCTACACCAGTGACTTTATACTGTCTATTGCCTGCATAAATTGCCTGTACAGTCATCTGGTTTTCAGTTAGCGTACCAGTTTTGTCAGAACAGATAACTGTAGCACCGCCAAGAGTTTCCACTGCTGGCAACTTGCGAACGATCGCGTGACGCCGTGCCATGCGGGAAACACCGATTGCTAGTGTAACCGTCACCACAGCTGGTAATCCTTCGGGAATGGCACTCACAGCAAAAGCGATCGCAGCTTCAAACATTTCTGTCCAGGAGTAGCCGTATCCCAGCCCAACTGCAAACATGAATGCTGCTATCCCTAGAATTATGTACAGTAATGTACGGCTGAATTTGTCAAATTTGCGGGTTAATGGGGTTTTTAAGCTGGTTCCTTGCTCCATTAGCTGGGATATCCGCCCGGTTTCTGTGGCATCTCCAATAGCGACAACAATACCCTTGCCTGTGCCAAACGTCACAAAGCTACCAGCATAAGCCATATTGGTGCGTTCTGCTAAGGGTGCATCTAGATTGAGCAGTTGCGTGTTTTTTTCAGTTGCAATTGATTCTCCCGTTAGCGCTGATTCATTAACTTGCAGATTCCGTACTTGCACTAAACGCAAATCAGCTGGTACTTTGTCTCCCGAAGTAAGTAGTACTACATCCCCCGGTACTAACTCTGTGGAAGATAGTTGCACCTTTTTACCGTTGCGAATGATGTTTGCATTGGTTTGCACAGAAGAAGCTAAGGCTGCGATCGCACTTTCAGCTTTAGATTCTTGCACAAAACCAATAATGGCGTTAATCAGAGTTACGCCCCAAATCACCCCAGCATTTACCCATTGCCCAAGTATTGCCTTGATTGCACCCGCAATTAATAAGATGTACAGCAACGGTTGGTTAAATTGCAAGAGAAATCGTAGCAATGGACTTTTTCCAGGTTTGCTCTTGAGTTCGTTTGTACCAAAATAGTCACGTTTTTTTGTTGCAACAGCAGAGGTTAAACCTGTTTCTAAATTTGTATCTAAATGCCGAGTTATTTCTTGTACAGATAGATGATGCCATTGACTTGACCGAATTATCTCTTTTGGTGTTGCTGTCATCTTATTCGCCCCCATATTCAACACTGACAGGGTAAATTAAGACTATTAGCTGTTTTTATAGTTCTAGCTAACTACTAAAGTTGACCTGTACATCCAGTATTGGAAACAAATGTGATTCAAAAGTGAGTGCAATGCATTCAGTTAACTTCCAGCAAACGTCTTACTTTTGATAGATGTTAAGCTCGTCCCACCCCTAAAAGGGAATAGGATTTCACGTTAACTGTTAACTGTTGACTGTCAACGGTCTAAAAAGGCGTAAATACCCAAATTTAACTAATTATTTACTTCTGCAATACCGCCAAAAAATAGCGTAACGATGAAACCTATTACAACCACAAAGACAATCACTGGAAAAAAGGCAGCAGAAAGAGCGATCGCACGAGCGTTACTGCGACGATAGGCTTGACTTTCAGATTAGACACGTTCTCTTGGTAGGTTTCGGCGGTGTTTTTTTTGTAACCAAATTTAGTAATTACGTTAGCGCAGACCCAGGGCGAATTACGAATTATTCTGTGGTGGAATTTGGGCGAAAATAGCAGACTGTAATACTTCAGGAAGCTGTTTCCAAACTACATTTCCTTTAGCACTTTTGATATACAGTTGCATAAAATCTATTAATGCTGTGGTACTTTCTTCAAGGGTGAGATTGACGAAGAGATAGGTGGGTTTATCTGGACTGGCGACGGATACAACACAGCCATGATCGCACGCCCATAAACATCCCACTGGTTGAATTTCCACTTGATTATCTGGGAATTTTTCGGCGCATAAAGTGTTTAGTTGTTCAAGTAAAATAGTGCCATCAAAAGGTGGATTATCTGGTCGCTTTTCAGATGAGCGGTGGCAGGATTTGCAGACGAATAACGTGTGTTTGGGCATGGTTTTAGTGGTAATAAAATAGCAATATCGAGGGGATTATGGTTAAATGTTTCATAGGGCTAATTATTTACTGGAATGCTTAATGCGGCGTGATTCGATTTTTTATAAACTATTTCAACAATCTCCTACTTTACTATTTTAACTATTGAAAAATCCGCCAAAAAATGCAGATGAATATAAATTTTATTCGGTAGCTGTTAAAGAACCTAGATTCGACGAGATTGATGCGGTGTTTCTCCCGCCAGAAAATAAAAGTCCGGGTGTGGTGTATTTTTGTGAAGTGCAGTTCCAAAAGGATGAAAAACTCTATGAAAGGGTGTTTGCCGAATCATATTTATATTTCTACCGCAACAGTGACAGATTTAGTGGGACAGCGCGGTCTTCTCCCAAAGGGAGAGGCTAGTGCCAAGGGGGTTTCCCCTACATCTCGTCAAGTCATTTTCAAAAAACAACTCTATGCGATCGCCCCGCAGTCGAGTTACGCCATATTCAATCACTTATAGCGATTCCCAGGTGGATGAGGTACATATCAAAACCTCACCCCCAGCCCCTCTCCTTAGTAACTACGGTGTACACACATCTCTGTACCAAACCAAAATCGTGTAGATCCTCCTAAATCCTCCTTAAAAAGGAGGACTTTGAGAAGTTTTTGCCCCCCTTGAGAAGGGGGGTTGGGGGGATCAAAAGCTTGTGAGGCCACTCTCAAAGACTTGTGTGTACACCGTAGCTCCGAAGTTCGGAGAGGGGAGGTAAAGCTTTACTTTAGCGGGGTGAGGTCAATCTGTATCTCATTAGATTAGGAAACGCTATATATAGATGTGCAAGCAACGCGAAAAAGTGAGATCGTCATGAAATGACTGTTACAAAAATGTGGGTAATGACATCGTGAACTAGGAGATAGTTGCAACGACAGAATCTTCTAAAGTTGCAATTAATTTCACTCCAAATTCTTCCTCAAATACTCCTTTTTTATAATCTAAGCTCCAGAGTTCTAAAGCACAATCATCAGCAGTTTGAGATGGAAAAATTAATAAGTTAACGTGCCGCAACTGTGGATAATATTCACATTGCACTTGGGCGATCGCTCCAATTTGTCGCCTATCCAATGCAACTGCTAATCTTAAAAGGGCACTCAATTGGCTGACCATTTGACGATGCTGTTTAGTCAGTAAATTCTGATAATTTTCATGTTTTTTCTTCGGTGGCGATTTGCGATGATAACGCGCTAAATTGGCAATAATTTCAATTTCCGTTTCTGTATAACCGAGTAATTCACCATTGCGAATTAGATAGTAAGAATGCTTGTGGTGAGACGAATGGCTGACATAATGACCGCAATTGTGTAATATTGCAGCCGCCCAAAGTAGTTGGCGTTCGTCCTGCCCCCAGTTATGTAGAGTACCTTGAGTTTGGTCAAATAAACTGTGGGCAAATGCTGCCACGCGATCGCTATGTTCTAAGTTAATATGATACTTACTGGCAAGTTTTAGCACATTGCGCTCACGAACCGAACTTTGGTAGCGCAGTCTATCTTCAATTAAACCGTGGGAGAGCATCCAGTCTACAACTACACCTTCTCTGAGAGAACGCTCGCATACTGTTACCGACTCAGCACCCAAAAGGGTCATTGCTTCCTGCAATATTACTGCGCCAGCAAGTATTACTTCAGACCGCTTGTCGGGCATACCGGGTATTGCACCCCTTTCTGAGTTACTCAGTTTCCGCAAGCGATTTACCAACTCCCGCAAGTCTTTAAGATGGAACTGGTAGCCATTGAGAGTAGAAGGGACAACTCCTAGCTTTTCCCGTGCATGAATCATCGCCAGGGTTTCAATCGTGCCAGCCGTTCCAATCAAACGAGGAGATTCCCCAAACTGTAGGTTTGCTAACACCTCATCTACAGAACGTTCCAACATCCCGCGGGCATAGGCTTGTAGATACTGAAACTCGGTGTTGCTGATGGGGTCGGTGGTGATTAACTCGCCAGTAAGCCTGACTGCACCAACTTTAGTACTAGTGAGAGTACGCGGTTCATGACTATCGCCCAAAATTAATTCTGTAGAACCACCACCAATATCGACAATGATGTGGGGCTGGTTATTAAATTCCATCCCCGACAGCACCCCTAGGTAGATGCGTCGCGCTTCTTCTTGACCAGAAATCAAGTCAACGCTTAAACCCAACTCCGTTTCTACCTGGTGTAAAAAATCTTTACCATTGGGAGCTTCCCGCACAGCACTAGTTGCTACTGCAATAATTGTTTCAGCGTTTAAAGTTTTGGCAACTTTTTGGAAGCGTCCTAGAGCTGCGATCGCTTTTTTAATGATCTCTGGTTTTAAATTCCCTGTAGCCAGATCGCGATCGCCCAGTCTCACAGTATCTTTTTCTCTGGCAATAATACTAAAAGCTGGTAGTGTCGGGTCTATCTTGACAATTACCATGTGCAGTGAATTTGTTCCCAGGTCAATGGCAGCAATAATCCGATGTCGCTCAACTGGTTGAGTTGGAATACTTTCCCAGCTAGCCGAAACTAAATTCAGCATCTAGTTTTCTCTCTTTAATTAGAAATAATGGTAAAAAGTGGTGTGTCGGGGTAGTTGGCACTGATATCTGTTGCAACACACTTGCTTTCAGCTTGGTCAAAACTGCGTTTCGGAGGGAAAAGGTTAAAGGCAAAAGGATAAATAACAAACGCACTCGCTTTAGAGCAACTAAATTTGTTTATGAGGTTCCCCTTACCCCTTGCTTTTTTCCCTGCCCGAAGGGCGTTGAGGCTAACTGAGCTAAGTATATTCACCCTGCTGCTTATAACTTTCGTGACTATTTAAACGTTTTTAAAGTTGCCACTTGTAGTTATGCTTTTACAAATAGCAAATAACGATATTCTATAGATGTAAAGATGCATTAATTCATCTAGCTAAAGTGAAGTTCTTAATTTTTTAGTGATTTTTATGTTAAGGACGCCAGAACGCAACCAAGAACCTGTATGGCTTGTAATTATTCGGCTGCTGCGGTGGCATAAACCAGAAGGGCGGTTAATTTTGATGATTCCTGCCCTCTGGGCTGTATTTTTGGCAGCTTCCGGGAAACCACCTTTACCTCTGGTTGGTGTGATCATCTTGGGTACTCTGGCCACAAGTGCAGCCGGTTGTGTTGTCAATGATTTGTGGGATCGGGACATTGATCCAGAAGTTGAGAGAACACGCGATCGCCCTCTCGCCTCCCGCGCCTTGTCTGTAAAAGTTGGGATTGTCGTCGCTATAGTAGCAATGGCGTGTGCAGCAGTTCTTGCCTTTTATCTTAACCCTCTGAGTTTCTGGTTATCTGTGGCAGCAGTACCCGTGATTCTGCTTTATCCAGGGGCAAAGCGGGTATTTCCAGTACCGCAATTAGTGCTTTCGATTGCTTGGGGTTTTGGCGTATTGATCAGCTGGAGTGCGGTGACGCAAAACCTTTCTTCACCGACTTGGCTACTTTGGGGCGCGACTGTATTGTGGACATTGGGATTTGATACGCTTTATGCAATGAGCGATCGCGAAGATGATCGGCGCATTGGTGTTAATTCTAGTGCCCTATTTTTTGGTAATTACGCCCCTGTAGCTATTGGAATTTTCTTTGCGGGCACAATTTTGTTACTAGTTTGGTTAGGTGTATTAATCAACCTTCACTTGCCTTTTTGGATTAGTCTAGTACTGGCTACTATTGGCTGGGTTTGGCAGTCTCTACGATTAAAGCAGCAAGACTTACCTAACCCTATGTACGGTCAAATGTTCCGGCAAAATGTCTGGATTGGTTTTACATTACTTGCTGGGATGATTGCCGGATCTTTTTAAACAGTGGTTGTTGTTTACAGAGTAAATATTCCTATTTTTTGTTTAAGCAAAAAGTCAAGTGATGTGACTTTAAAATTCTCATAGGAAGTTGTTTTTCTAATGGTTCAAGAATCGGTATCCAATAGCCCCATAACATAAGCATTAGTGGAAGGAATGATCATGCGATCGCGTAGCGCACTGTGGCTAATCGCCCACCTTTGATACTCTCTCATTCATCAAGCATCTGTGTTGCAGCCTGAGAGTAAAAATAATGGCGCTCGCACTCTGCTAACCCCTTAATCCAAGTAGTCAAACACCGCCGGATTAAGTTATCATTAGGACAGTTAAAACAAGTTAAAGAGTACTTTGTTTAGGTTGTTCAAAAGGGGAATTAGCTCAGTTGGTAGAGCGCTGCGATCGCACCGCAGAGGTCATCGGTTCAAATCCGTTATTCTCCATAGACATTGTAGAGTAACACCCTTAAAATCACTATCACTGTTAAGGATAATGTAGAAGTCAGAGAATATATCCTAAACTTATTTAAGACCATCTAAGACTTATTTTCTAAGTTAGCTGTTAAGAATTTTTTCTACTGAAATTGAAATATCTGAGAATGAAAGTGGTTGAATTGTTCCCGTAGTCAGTGTCATTTTTGTAGCATACTCTCCATCTAAAGGTTCTCGAAACACTACTAAGTGTAGCTTTTTAAGATTCACAACCCAATATTCTGGGATACCGACTTCTGCGTATATTTGACTTTTTGTCTCTAAATCTTTCTCTAAACTGGAGTTAGCATACTCAATCAGCCAATAAATATTTTCTGGATAGGGGTGATGTTCTCGATACTTACGTCCTAAGCGTTGAACAATGGCAATATCTGGTTCGGGTTCCGAGTTGTTGGGCAAGGTGATAGGCTTGGCTTGACGTAATGTGGCACGTTTGCCTAATAATTCCATCAGATATTCCCCCGCTTCATGACTAGAATAAGCATGAGGTTCCCCTTCCGGCGGCATTTCTACTATTTCTCCCTTGAGCAGTTCAACTTGGCGATCGCTTAAAATACCACCTGCAATCATGCGATGATATTCATCAATCGTCCATTTGGCAGCGAAAACAGTCATGGCGATTGCTTCCTCTCAATGATTCTTTTTATTTCCCATGTTAAAACCACAGGGTAGCTTGTAGGGTGGGCGTTATAATGCCAGTGGTCTATTGATATAAAAAAAGAGCCTAACTTAGGCTCCTCAATCAAAAACTAGTAATGAAATTGTGACTACTTAACAGTTACCTTACCACCAGCTTCTTCGATCCGCTTTTTAGCATCTTCAGCGGCATCTTTAGCAATACCTTCCTTAACTGCCTTGGGTGCAGCTTCCACTAAGTCTTTAGCTTCTTTTAGACCCAAACCAGTCAATTCCCGGACAATCTTCAGCACGGCAATCTTCTTATCAGCTGGGACGGATTCTAGAACTACGTCAAACTCGGTTTGCTCAACAGCTTCTTCAGCGGGTGCAGCAGCACCACCAGGAGCCATCATCATCATGCCGCCAGCCGGTGCAGCAGCACTTACGCCAAAAGCTTCTTCAATTTGCTTGACTAACTCAGAAGCTTCCAGCAAAGACAGGGTTTTTAATTGTTCTAAAATTTGATCGGTTGCAGCAGACATTGATTTAACTCCTGTAATTTTGATTATTTATTTGTCATGGGGCATTAGTCATTAGCTGTAGACTCTTGACTGATGAACCACGAAGTCTATTCAGCAGCGCTTTCGGTGCTGCTATCTTGTACAGCAGCGGTTTCAGTGTTACCACCACTTTGCTCTTGGTCGGCCACAGCCTGCAAAGCACGAGCCAGTGAACCAGGAACTTCGTTGATACCCACAGCAATCTTGGTAGCCAAGGCGTTGATAGCTCCAGCAATTTGTGCTATCAGTTGTTCCTTGGACGGTAAATCTCCCAGAGCTTTGACATCCGGTTCTTTGAGCAGGCGACCTTCCATGACGCCGCCACGAAGTTCTGTCTTCTTGGTGACTTTCTGGAAGTCTTGGTAAGCCTTAATCGCAGATGAGAAATCTTCTTTGACCAGCAAAAAGGCAGAAGAACCTGTGAGCAATTCCGTCAATGGCTGCCATTTTTCCTGGTCTTGAATGGCAATACCCATCAAGGTGTTCTTAGTCACCTTGCAAACAGTGCCACTTGGACGCAACCGCCGCCTTAAGTCAGTGATTTCCGCAACTGTTAGTCCCTGGTAGTCAATCACCAGCGCTAGAGTTGACCCGCTCAAAGTTTCTTTGAGGTCAGCTACTATCTCTTTTTTATCTTCTAGTGTTCTACCCATGCTTGTTTCACCTCCTTAAAACCATCCTCCATACTTGGTGTCTTTTTCTAAGCAACTCAAAACAATAAACCCCAGCTATCTCAGCCGGGGTTTAAAAGTAATATTCTTCATGCCATAATCATCACGCCCTTTGGGGGTGGTACTTTAGACAATAAGAACTTTAACCTCGGCAGGATATTAAGCAATTTGCACCTGCTATCTTTGGCTTTGCTTATTTAGTTTTGCTCTTTGTCATGAGTCATCGTAAAGACTAATGACTAATGACTAAAATTTAAGCGGCTTCGGTCAATTTAAAGTCTCGGAGGGCATTAATATCGAGTTTAATCGATGGGCCCATAGTAGCTGCCACATAAAATGTGCGCCAATAACGACCTTTAGCTCCTGAAGGACGGTTGCGGTCAATCGTTTCTTGCAATGCCTTCAAGTTTACTAACAAATCTTCAGGCGAGAAGGATGCCTTACCAAACATAACATGGACAATACCAGTTCGATCAGCCCGGAATTCTAATTTACCAGCTTTGAATTCAGCGATCGCACTTGCTAAGTCAAATGTCACAGTTCCACCCTTGGGCGATGGCATCAAACCACGAGGCCCAAGTAACTTCCCAAGCTTCGCCACCTGTGGCATCACATCCGGTGTGGCAATCAACTTGTCAAAGTCCATCATGCCTTTTTGGATTTCGTCAATCAACTCTTCTGAACCGACTAAATCAGCACCAGCGTTGCTTGCTTCGTTGACTTTTTCCCCTCTGGCAATTACCGCCACTCGGACTACTTGTCCTGTACCTTTGGGCAGTGCTACCGTTGTCCGCAGTTGTTGGTCTGTATACTTCGGGTCAATTCCCAGCCGGATATGTGCTTCTGCGGCTTCAGGGAATTTGGCTGTTGCCGTGTCTTTTAATAGGGCTAAAGCCTCTAGGGGTTCATAGTCCCTATCTTCTACTTTGTCTTGCAACGCCTGCAAACGGCGTGATAATTTTTTTCCCATTTTCCTCTCCTGGGGTAATTCCGAAGCTTCGCCTCTCCCCCGATAAATTTTAGTTATTTGTCCTTTGTCTTTTGTCCTCTCTTACAAAGTTCTGATCTAAGGATGCCTTAGCTTAGACTTTGCGCTTTGTCATTTGTATTCTTCTTTTACCAATGACTAATGACTCTTGACTCTTGACTAATCTGCAATTCCTACGCCCATATTCTTGGCAGTTCCCGCCACAATTTTCATTGCCGCCTCTATGTCATTGGCATTGAGGTCGGGCAGTTTTGTTTGGGCTATTTCTTGTAATTGCGCTTTTGTGATTGACCCAACTTTCTTTTTGTTGGGTTCATTCGAGCCTTTTTCTATTTTCGCTGCCTTGCGAATCAGTACTGATGCTGGTGGCGTCTTGAGAACAAATGTAAAACTCCGGTCTTCAAAAACCGAAATTTCTACAGGTATTACCATCCCAGCTTGGTCTGCTGTTTTGGCGTTGTACTCCTTGCAGAACATCATAATGTTAACGCCATGTTGACCCAATGCGGGGCCAACTGGCGGTGCTGGGTTGGCTTTTCCAGCATTCAGGGCCAATTTAATGACCGCTACTACTTTCTTCGCCATTTGTGTTTAACTCTGTTTCTCTACCTGATTAAATTCCAATTCTACTGGTGTATCTCTACCGAAAATCGAGAGCAAAGCTTTGAGCTTACTCCGCTCTGGAGAGACTTCAATCACCTCACCTTCAAAGTCTTTAAACGGACCAGAAAGCACGATTATCTTATCACCAGTAGCCATGTCAATTTTGACAACCGGCTCTTGTTCGCTGGTTTGTTTGAATATACGTTCTACTTCTGAAGGGCCCAAGGGTATTGGGTTGACATGACCGCGACCTCTGCCGCTGCCACGTTTTTGTTCTGAACCTACGAAGTTAATTACATGGGAGGTGTTTCGTACCACCTGCCAGGTATCATCATCCATCATCATCCGCACCAGCACATAGCCTGGAAAAACTTTTTCTTCAGTATGCTGGCGACTGCCATCTTTGCGGATTTTCACCGCTGGCGTGTGGGGAATTTCCACCTGGATAATTTTGTCAGCTACATCAAAGGTTTGGATGCGTTGCTCCAAGTTAGTTTTTACACGCTTTTCACAGCCAGAGGCTACTTGTACTGCATACCAGCGTGCTTCATTTGAC
Organism: Komarekiella delphini-convector SJRDD-AB1; assembly: GCF_014831675.1. Lineage (GTDB taxonomy): Bacteria > Cyanobacteriota > Cyanobacteriia > Cyanobacteriales > Nostocaceae > Komarekiella. The sequence goes on from NZ_VJXY01000002.1 coordinate 97,783, forward strand.
GCTGCTTCTGCGGTTTCTTCTGACTGCAACGTGGAGTTGCGTGGTTCGTCTGTTGAGGAAGTCATCAGAACACCTGTTTTGCTGCCCAACCAAACAATCCATCGACCAAGTATATCAAAGATGCGGAGAGTACTACCATTAACAATACGGCGGCGGATTCGCTCACTACTTGCTTGCGACTGGGCCAAACGACTTTGTCAAGTTCTTCTTTGGTTCCCTGGATAAAGTTGTTAAAGCTAAACCCATTTGTTGCTTCTGGCAATTCTGCTTCATTTTTTTTGGCCACGGCCGTTTATCCCTCCGTTATCTCGTACAGCTATGCTTTGCTAATTTTTATCCAGGTTAACAACTTAACTGGAAGCCAAAAAGCTGCAAATACAAAAGTTTTACCCGAAATCATTAGCACTAACTGCCATGTTAGCAGCTGTGTAATTATTTCGGGCTTTGTTTTTGCTCTTGAGCGCGCCCTGGAGGACTTGAACCCCCGACATCAGGTTTTGGAGACCTGCGTTCTACCAACTGAACTAAGAGCGCACAAGCTGTTTTTGGTTCAGCCATTGCGCTGAACTAAATCTCAGTTTAACGCAATATTTGACTTTTATTTTACCTTGCTTTTGAAAAGTTCTGATGTTTAACGACTTGATGCTTACCGCAGAAGCGCTACAGGCTTTTCGTAGTTTTGGTAAGTGAATAAACCAGCGGCAGAAGCCGCTTGAAGTTGGAGTCTCCCATACTTTGAAGGGCGAATCACAAAGGGCGGTCAAACCGTTGCTTGATCCGGGTTGCCTTGCCAACGCGATCGCGCAGATAATACAGCTTAGCACGCCGTACCTTACCACGACGTAATACTTTGATGTTGTCAATCCGGGGAGAATGCAACAAAAACACCCGTTCAACGCCAACACCTTGAAATACCCGGCGGACTGTAATAGTTTCGTTGATGCCGCCGTTGCGTCTGGCAATTACTACTCCTTCGTAGGGTTGGACGCGGAATTTTTCGCCTTCCTTAATTTTTACTCCTACTCTTACTGTGTCGCCCACATAAATGTCGGGCAGATTAGATTTTAGATGTTCCGCTTCAATGGAGCGGATGATCTCTTGAGCGTTCATAATCTCTGTGTCTAATTAAAAAACTCACGATCATCAATCATAGATCTATAACCGCCTGAGAGTCCAGTTATTTGATGTTGAGAATTTTTCTGATATGAATGCTTTGTAATGGAAAGAATGTTACAAAAGACTGTGCCACAAGTATAGAATTTATGAAATTTAGCATCGTCATCACCACATATAATCGCTTAAACTTACTGCAACGAGCAATTGACTCTGCTCTTAACCAGACTCTTAAGTGCGAGGTGGTTGTTGTCGATGACTGTTCATCTGATGACACCCAAACCTATATCAAAAGCTTGGGTAACAGCGTTGTTTACCATCGTAACGAAGTCAACCAAGGTCATGCGGCGACGGTAAATGCTGGGGTTGCGAAAGCTAGCGGCGACTGGATTAAGTTTTTGGATGATGATGACTACCTAGCTCCCAATTGTCTCGAAGAGATGGCAAAAGCGATCGCACTTTGTCCTGATGCGGTCATTTGTTCATGCGTGGCTGCTCAGGTGGATTGCAATGAAGTTGAGATCAGCCGCACCCCCAAACTTGGTTCTGGACTGGCTTTTTATATTCCACAAGCTGATATTCACTACGGTATGCTCCTAGAGCTTTTACCTTTTGGTACGCCAGTGCAAGTGGCTTGTCGGCGTGATGCTTTCTTGCAAACTGGTGGTTGGGACTCTACTCTTGATGCTAACTGTGACGACATTGATTCCTGGATTCGCATTGTCCAGTTTGGCCATGCCATTTTCCTTAATCAGTGTCTTGCTTATCGGACTATTTGGCCCGGTGCTTATAATCAAAAATTTTCTTTGACTCAACGGTTAGCTACAAATATCTTGATGAAGGAGAAGATTTACGCCTTAGTAGATGAACAGTACCGCTCAAAAGTTCCTCTTCTTCAAGATATAAAAAATTACCTAAAACTACATTGGATTTTAGTAGCACTGAAGCAAAGAAACATGAAAAACTTTCTGTTGATGATAGATGAATCTGTCCTTTCGCTTCTAGCTTGGAGACTTTTACTGACTGCTTTTTTATCACGTCACTTTCCAGAACGCAATTCTCATATTCGCAAATTTGTATTAATTGATTCTTAATTATTTGAGTTTTTGCAATAATCTTTTTTTCTTACAGATACAGTGCGTTTGTATAATCTCTGTAATGTTAGGAAGGTACTAACTTAAATAGTGTCTCAAAACTCACATTTGTTAAGTATTTTTTTAACTAAGTACTATAGTTAATTTTATTTAGACATATTATTTTTAATTGGCAATAATATGAAAATATTTTTTAGCTAACCGCTAAGTAGGCTTGCTACAAAGCAAAAACCGCCAAACAAAAAATAATAAATAATTCATAAATGTCCTAAATCATTTCTGACTGCTATAGAATCAGACTGTATATTATGAGTAAGTCTTTAAAAAGAAGTAGCTGGTTACTAATAGTTTCAGGGGATTATACTCATTACTGAAGGTTCTTAAATTACCACTTAAAACCTAATAAGTATGCTAATTAATACTCAGTTATTTATCTAAATTTTTTATACACATATCAAAAATCATGCGAATAATTCATATTTTGAATCATGTTCAAAAGATAGGTAATGGAATTGTAAATGTAGCTGTGGATCTTGCCTGTCTCCAAGCAAAAACTGGGAATGAAGTAGCAGTAGTTTCTGTTGGTGGCGAATACGAGGCATTACTAGCTGTTTGTGGCGTCAAACACTACCATTTAGATCAGCAGAGAAACCCGATAAATATTATAAAAGCAGCTGTGCGTTATCAGGCGATCGCAGCAGAATTCCAGCCGGATATCGTTCATGCTCACATGATGACGGGAATAGTCTTAGCACGCTTTCTCAGATATGGGCACAAGTATGCTTTAGTTTCCACAGTACACAACGAATTTCAGCGTACCAGTTTGCTAATGGGTTTAGCTGACAGAGTAATTGCTGTCAGTAAGGCTGTGCAAGCGTCTATGGCACGGCGCGGTATCCCGGAAAACAAGTTGCGGGTGGTATGCAACGGAACTCTGGGTAGTCCCCGCACCCGTAACCTACACGATTATCAACCTTTACCATTACAGCATCCGGCGATCGCTACCGTAGCCGGGATGTATAAACGTAAAGGGATTGCTGAGTTAATCGCCGCCTTTGAGCAAATTGCTTTAAATTTTCCCCAAGCGCATCTTTATTTGGTTGGAAATGGCCCTGATAGAGAGCTATTCGAGGCTCAAGCGCTAGCAACTTCTGTAGGAGAGCGCATTCATTTTGAAGGCTTCCAACCAGAACCTCAACGCTATCTAAAATCTTGCGACATATTTGTGCTTGCTTCTCATCGTGACCCTTGTCCCTTAGTACTTTCAGAAGCTAGGGAAGCTGGCGCTGCTATTATTGGTACTCAGGTAGACGGGATTCCTGAAGCCTTGGATTATGGGCAAGCAGGTCTTTTAGTACCAACAAAAGATAGTAAAGCTCTAGCTAAAGCATTAGTGCAATTACTGAGTAATGCAGATACGTTGTACGAGTGGAAAAATCGGGCAAATCAAAACCTTGAATGGCTGAATGCTAGCCGCGTACATCAGGAAACATTGGGAGTATATTGTGAGCTAATTACACAGTGAAAGGCATGGAAATTGGGGGATTTGTGCCTTTCTCAGTGTTGTCATTTGCAAGCTACTTAAGTTTACGCTTTAGTTTAAAAGCTACAACTAAGACGCCAAAAGCTAATGTACCTAAAATGTCAGATGGTTCTGGAACAGCATTGTAATAGCTATTCACTCGGATGGGCCCATCTTGATCTGCTGGTAGGGGTGGTGCTGCTGGGATGATTCCACCACCTGGGGATAAATCGGGCTGGCTATAAAATCGATTGAAAAACACAGTTTGGTTCGGTATTACACCACCACTGTAAGTGAGAGTACTACCATCAACAGTAACGTTCTTAAAGATATCTTTTAAGCCATGAATATTAGAGAAACCAATCTTCCCATCTCCATTTACATCTCCCCACTCCACTGACTCATTGTCAAATGCTGGAGTAGAATCTGGATTGCTATACGAAAGCGTTTCTAATTCAAAGACCAGGCTTGCTATATCTCGCTCAGTGGCATTGAGTAAGTTGTTAGCTCTATCTGGAACACCATATCTGATTATTTCTCCAGGGTGTATATCTGGCCCAAGGCTTCTTGGATCTCTCATTTTGAGTATGTCTTCATTGACGGTTGTCACAATGGGTTCTACCAAGATGACGGCTTTGGCTGGTGTCAAAGACAAAAAACTAATTCCTGCTGCACCTAGAACAGACAATGCTATTTTGGTTGCTATTGTATTCATGTTCTCTCCTCTTTATATGGATTGAAAGAATGTTATGGCGTGTAGGTGAAATCAAACAGCAAATACTCACATTTCAACCGCTTTTTATCTAGCAGATACTTTTGGTTGAGAAGTGTTTACTTACTTGGTTGATATATACTCATAGGTAGATTTATAAAGCAATTCTGATAATGCTTTATCAACATAACCAGTAATTTTACGGAATCTTTATCAAAAATCTAAATTAGAACTTATATATTGACAGACTGGGCAATATGTGAATTTAAAAATTTGATTTATATCCTTAGTGTGTAATTATGCTGAGTAAGCGTAGGCATAGCCCAACTAGCCCTGTCAAGGTAGTGAAAAATATCTTTTATCGTGATTTTACTTAGTGCCTTAGTGTTTTTGTGGTTAATTAAATTAATTACCGAAAAACTATCTGTAAATACTGAAAATATTGAGGGTTTGACAGTTAGAAGAACAAAGGATAATATCCTACCCTAAACAGTTAACAGTAAACGGTAAACAGTAAACATAATTGGGTTTAAGTGGAACCGCTAAGAGGGCGAGTACTTCCAACTGAAAACTAATAACCCAAAGCCGATTATTGGGAGGCGCTATCTGGCGGGTTTAAATTCCCCAACTGTTTACTGTTTACTGTTCACTGTTGACTGATTTAATCCTGTTCAAATAAATTTTTTGGTAAATCCACGCAACCAAATTAATATCGGCTTCGCCCAATTCCCACCAAATAAATCGTGCAGCAGAGTATAAAAGCAGGGAATGATAAACAGCGTCAGAACGGTTGCTAAAGACAAACCAGAAAACACTACCACGCCTAATGGTTGCAAAAATTCTGAGCCTTCGCCAATTCCCAACGCTAGGGGAAACATACCTAAAACGGTAGTAATGGTGGTCATTAGCACTGGACGTAAGCGTTGAGGAGCAGCTTTTAGAATCGCTGTTTTCCGATCAACCTTTTCCTGTTCCAGAATTTGATTCGCCAATTCCACCATGATGATGGCGTTGTTGACCACAATACCTACCAACAATACTGCACCAACGATTACTGTTGCGCCAATGGCAGTTTTGGTAATGTAAAGCCCGAAAATACCCCCAGCTAGTGCTAGCGGGATGGTAAACATAATTACCAAGGGGTCAATCAGGGAATTGTATTGCACTGCCATCACCACAAAGACTAAAAAGGCAGCTAATGCACCTAACAGCTGGAGAGAGTCTTGCAGTTGTTGATTAGATTCGGCTGCCGAACTGGGTAAGATGCTGATGCCTTCAGGCAAATCTATGCTTTCCAGTACTGTACTCACCTGTTCTAGAGCGCCACTAAGGCTAGCTCCCTCAGTCAAATTGCCAGCAATTAAGAAAACTTGACGTTGATTAATCCGTTGAACCTCTCCAGGAGCTTGCCCTTCAACAATTTTGGCAACATCGCTCAAGCGGACTTGGCGATTGTTGTCTACAAACAAAGGCAACCTCTCTAATTGAGAAGGTGTTTGCACCGATGTTTCATTCAACTGCACTCGCACATCTACTAAACGGTTGCCGCGTTGTAGCTGAGTTGGTGTACTACCTTCGAGTGCGGTTTGAATTGTTTGCCCAATATCTGTAGTAGTTAAGCCCAAAGCAGAAACCCGCTCCCAGTCAGGACGAATCTGAATTTCTGGTTGGCGATCGTCTGCATCGGGACGGAATCTCGCTTGGGTGACTTGTTCTTCTAAGGCTGCTAGTACCTGACGGCCTGCTTGTTGTAAAATATTTGCGTCATTTCCCTGAAGAATTACATCAACATCAGCGCCACGTACTGGAGAGTTGCTGAGAATCAAACCCCGTACTTGACCGGGGGAAAGGCGTAGGCGAATTCCTGCTAAATTTAGCTTGTTAAACTCCTGGGTAACTCGTTCTACATAAGCTTCTACATCTGTACCCTGTTTTAGAGTAATAGTACTGGAGCCGCGTAGAGCATTCTCACTGGTATTGCTCCCAAATAGAGCACCACCAGATGTTGAGAAAACATACTCTGTTTCTGGCTGTTTGCGGATTAGTTCATCCGTCGCAGCCATCACTTTTCGGTTAATTTCTAAAGGTGTACCGGGCGGAAACTGAGCATTGAAGTTGGCTTGTCCAGTATTAATCCGGGGGAGGATTTCTTGGGGAATTTGCGGAGCCATCCACAAACTACCACCACCAAAAAGGATAAGAGCGATCGCCACCGTTACTAACCGCCAACGCAATATCCCAGCTAAAAAACTGCCGTATCCCCTCGTAGAAGCCTCAAAGCGGTCATTAAACTTCCGCAACAGCCAAAATCGGCTCAAACGACTGGAAAATCGCCATGCCAACATCCTAGAGGCGAGCATGGGAACAACGGTAACAGCAATCAAAATTGAAGCCGCTACGGAAAAGGTAATGGTGAGAATTAACTCATTGAATAGTAGTGCGATAAAGCCACCGATGAGCAAAAACGGCAATACTGCCACCAAGTTCGTACTGGTGGAAGCAACTAAAGCTGATTCTACTTGCTGGCTACTTTGTTCCGCCTGAGAAATTAATTGCTGTGAATTCAAGCGGGTTTTGGTATCTTTGCCAGGAGTCATACCAGCACCCTCGGCAATATTCTCCAACATGACGATGGAGTTATCCACCACAATACCAACACCCAATGCCAAACCGCCCAAGCTGAAAACGTTGAGGGATAAACCAAATAGCCCCATGAAGATGATGGCGGCGAGGGTTGCTAAGGGAATGGCAAAGACGATGATAAAAGTTTGCCGCAGGGAACCAAGGAATAGAAGGACGGCGATCGCGGCTAGTGCTGTTCCGATTAACCCGGAACTGGTAACATTCGAGATGGAATTGCGGATAAACCGCGACTCATCCAAGGTAGGTGTCAGAATTGTTCCTTCGGGAATTACACTAGATTGGCGGAGTTCTTCTATCCGTTTTTTCACACCCTCGACAACGTTGATAGTGTTAGCATCTGGCTGCTTTTGGATGCTGACTTTTACAGCTTGTTGCCCGTTAAGCAAGACGAACACTCTTTGTTGTTCTGAGCCATCAATGACCTCGGCAAAGTCCCGCAAATAGACGCGGCGATTGGGGACTGAGGGCTGGGTACTGGTGATTGGGGACTGGGAATTATTGGTGACTGAGGAGGAAGTAGGAGAAGTGGGGGAGGAGACTTCAAAAGAAAGATTGCTGATTTCATCGGCATTTTGGAAGCGCCCGACGGTACGAGTTAACGGTTCAGAATCTTGCCCCAAAATCCGGCCGCCAGAGATATCTACGTTGCGATCTCTGAGTTGATCTAGCACATCGGTCAAACCTACACCCAAAGCTTGTAAGCGATCTAGATCAATATTGACCCTAACTTCTTCTTGAACTCCGCCCGACACGTCTACCCCTGCTACTCCAGGTACAACACTCAGTTCACGGGCTAGTTCTTCTTCGGCAAAAACACGTAAATCAACGCCTTCTAAGGAAGGGGAAGTTAATGCCACTTCATAAACTGGTAACTGAGAAGGATCAACTTTGAATAAGCGCGGTTCTTCGATGGTGTCTGGTAAAGTGCTTCTAGCTCTGTTAAAGGCAGCTGTGGCATCATTTAAGGCTTGGTCAATGTTGCCTCCCGTTTGAAAGTACAGATCCAAATTCACCTGCCCTTCACGAGTTTGGGAAAAAATTTGGATCACGCCCTCGGTAGCGGCAAAGGCTTCTTCTAAAGGCCTTGTCACTTCATCAACTGCTACCTCTGGAGAAATTCCAGGTGCTTGTACCCGCACACCAATTCGGGGATAGGTGATTGATGGTAGCAAATCTACGGGTAATTTGAGGACAAAAAATACACCCAGAACTATCACTGCTAGGGTGAGCATGAGTGTGCCGATGTGTTGGCGAATTGATATGGCACTGATACTAAATCCGCCACCGTTCTTAACTTGCTGCATTACTGTCGCTGTGCTCCAATTAAAAATGCCAAATTACAGAAGTTCTCTAGGTCAAAAGCCGACTCTCAAACTTCTCTCAAAATTCAAAAAGAATTTTTAATCTTGCAATTTTTTATTGTGAATTACCTTTCGGTACAGACTCCGCTGTTTCAGAAATAATCGATAAACGTACAGCGGCTCCATCTTTTAAAGGTTGACCACTGCGAACTACATAGCGTTCTCCCGGCTGCAAACCAGATAAAATTTCTACTTTGCCATCACCTCTGTTTCCTAAAGTGACAGCACGCGCCGCCACTTTTGTCTGGCCTTCTGTGTCTGTCACCACAAATAATGTCCCTGTACGCTTTTCTGCCGCTGTGGCATTGGGTGTATTGGATGTGGGAGAGGACTGCTCTACATTTGTTTGTGTTTCCCCTGTATTCTTGGTCTTTTTGTTACCTGCTTCTTTCTGAATAGCTGCTTGCGACACTACTACTCGCGGTGGTGTCTGGTTTTCAAAGTTGACCCGCGCCAGTAGTCCGCTGCCAATTTTTCCATCATTGTTGGGAATCACTACTTCTACGGGTATCAAGCGAGCTGTAGCATCCGCAGCGGGGGAAATCCGCGTAACTCTGCCCATTAATGTTTGATTAGGGTAGGCATCTAAACGGACTTGCACAGATTGCCCAACCTGAATTTGTGCCAGTTCTAATTCGGAGATTTGAACGACGACTTTGACGCGATTAAAGTCGCCAATTTTCAAGACTTCACTACCTGCTTGCAGAAGATTACCCGGTTCTGTCACCTTTTCTGTGACTACACCGTTGATGGGGGATGTTAACCGAGCATAAGATCTACGTTCTTTTGTTTGAGCAACCAATGCTTGTTGAGCAACTACTCTGCCTTGGGCAGCTGCGACAGCTTGCTGTTCTGTACGGACTTGCTCTTGAGCTGCTCGTAGTGCTTGGGCAGCTGTTTGTGCTTCTGTACGTGCTTGTTGAGCAGTTTGTTCGGCGATCGCACCTGCTTTGAATAATTTCTGTTGCCGTTCTGAGTCTGCTTGAGCTTGGACGACTTGTAGCCGTGCCCGTTCTACTTCAGCACGAGCATTACTGACTTGATTTGTAACTCTGGCTACTTCTGATTTGAGGGCTGCTAGTTCTGCTTCTGCTTGCTTTAATTCTGTCAACAGGATGGCATCATCTAACTGTCCAACGTTTTGCCCTTGCTTAACTGTATCGCCTACATCTAGGTTCAAAGCCAATAGTCTGGCTTCTACTTGCGATCGCAGTGACACAATGCGGAATGGTGTGGTATTTCCTGTATACTCTGGTTGTTTTTCTAGCACCTCAGTTCGAGCGATCGCTACATCCACAGGTGTTGCACCGCCACTACGCTCACCACCAGGATTCTGGGATTGTGCTCCGGCTGATTCTTTGGGTAGCGCTCCGCAACTTGCTGTCAATACTCCTATACCCAGCAAACAGGGAATCAATAAGATAGATGCCAAATTCGAAGATACAGAAACAAAGAAATACTGGAACCTAGGTAAAGTGTTAAAACTACTATTTACGTCTGCAACAGCCGCGTCAGTTTTCGCAGCTAAATCTAACTGGGTATTAATTACCTGGTTAGCCGCCGCTGAAGCTGATGTTTTCGCCTGCTTGTGCGGCTTATTTCCATCCAAAATCATTTACTTTTCTCCTATTGGGGAGTTTCTGGGTTATACAGCCGTTGGGGAGTTTCTGGGTTATACAGCCGTGTATTACCAAGTAATTCTGAGCAAGCAATTTTAAAAGATACAATTAATGGAAAACAAAAGTTCCACGATTATATCTCCTAAATTTTCTGTACCAGAAATTACTATTTTCTTAAAACTCAAAAAAATCTCACTACTGTAGTGCTTACGCGGAGGTAAACAATCTTCTTGCAGACGTTGTAATTATTAACTTAGTATAAATATCTTTTACTTTTTTGACATCTACCCCTAGGAGAAGACCTGTAATACCTAAAGATATGGGACTTTTTTGTCCTCGCTTTTAATACAAGTAGTATCAAATAGTTATATTTATTTTTAGATACTCATATTTATCATAGCAAAAAGACTAGTAATTTTCGTTGCTAAAGTAATATATTAAGAATATTAAAGATAAATTGCTTTTTGAACGCCATAATGTGAATGAATGCAGTTTTTTCTTCGACCCCTTGCATATATGGCAAAGAACAGGCTGATATGTTTCACAGCAACTAGAGCAATTAACTTTTGCCAGAATTCTATTTACTTTAGGTGAGGAAAGTGACCAGTGACATTACCACTACAAATTGCACAAACCGCTGAGCGAGCGCCGATTGCGGAATTTTTCCAAGAATCAGCAGGTAAATGGCGCTCGGAACGGCGCTACTACACATTACCGGAAGGAGAAACCAAAGAGATGGAGAGTATAATCACCATCCGGTTTTTGGAACAAGGATGTCATGAATTGCAACAGCTTGCTCAGATGCACGATTTAGCCGATTCAGTAAGTTTGCAATGTGGTGCAGAAGTTATCTGGGAAAGTACAGACTTGCTCAAAGCAAGGAAGGAGTCGAAAGGTTGTACACTGTTTGGTGCTCTGGGAAGTATTTTATATCGCGATCGCGGTTTTGCCACATCCAAACCAGTCACAGCTAAATATTATTTCTCCAACCCCAAAACTCTATGTTTGCGAACTGAGTACAACGGTTCAGTATTTGAGGAAGAGTTAAAATTAGTTGGCAGCAAATACCGGACTAGACAAACTATAATCTCTCGTGCTGGTGAGCAGTTGATGATTGGGCAGTATTTAGAAAAGAGAATTGAGATTTAAGACACAGGAAAAAGGCAAAAGAAGAATTCAGAATTCAAAAATAGGAATTCTTCCTCAGCCTAATTTATAAGTAAGGACAAAACTCAAGGTACTTACCTAGAGAAAATTACAAGGCTTTAAGCGCTTGCAGAAGAATCTGATTGCTTCAAGAAAGAACGCGCATTTAGCGACAGCATCACGCGTGAAACACCTGTGAACAGAACGCTGACACCTACTAGTGTGCCAAGAATCCAGGGTGCATTGAAGGGCCATTGAAACCAAATCATTGCGCCCAACACTAGAGTAATGATGCCATCACCAAGTACCCAAGTCCAGTTTTGTTGCGGACGCAACCGGAATGCCAGGATCAGCTCAAATATACCTTCAGTCAGCAAAAAGCTACTTAATAACAGAGTCAGCGTTAGGATACCTGTTTTGGGGTAAACAAACAGCATTACACCTGTTGCAATATAAAGTCCGCTCAATAAAAGCTTCCAAACGAAACCTCCGCGATCGCGCGTTTGAGTAGCGTAAACTAGTTTGGCAAATCCTGAAGAGATCAGAATTATAGCAAACCAAGTCTCAGCAAAAATCGTTGAAATAGTAGGTATTGCGATCGCAATAATCCCAAAAATAATCAGGATAACGCCAGTTACTAGCGATCCATTAATATTTTTTTTGATGTTAACGTCATCGGAAACATTAGTTGTCATACAAATTTTTCCCTATGCTTAAATGAACTCTACAATTAGGCTAGAGAATTTATTAAAAAGAAGATACAACCCTAAGATATACGCCGTATAACAACTTTTACTAGGTGGTTTTAAAAAACAGTAGAAGTTAATTAGTAGAAATACTTCATAAGACAGATAATTATCAGCTCCACTGGCGATGAAAAAAAGAGAGTGAAGAGTTAGTTGATCGCCAGCAATTTATACCTGTAACTCAAACCCAGGTAAAACTTCCTCCCCAACGAGTAGTGCTGGTATCGCAACTACCTCTACAGGCTGTCCTGGTAGGTAAATTTCTACCTGTTTATCTTGAGGATTGATTAGCCAACCCAAACGCAAACCATTTTCTAGATACTCCTGCATTTTGTCTTGCAGAGGTTTTAGGCGGTCAGTTTCCGAGCGGAGTTCAATTACAAAGTCAGGCGTTAGTGGCGGGAATTTTTTACGTTCCTCAGTAGTCAGCGCTTCCCATCGCTCCAATTTTACCCAAGCAGCATCGGGAGAACGATTTGCTCCATTCGGCAGCTTAAATATAGTAGAGGAGCTAAAAACCTTTCCCAATTTAGTTTGGCGATTCCAATTATTCAAGTCGGTAATGAAGTCTGCTTCCTGAGTTCCGCTTTCTCCTCCCACAGGTGGCACAATAATTACTTCTCCTGTTGCACTCAGTTCTAGATTTAAATCCCGATTTGCCATGCAGAGTTGATAAAACTGCTCATCTGTAAGGTGAATTATTGGCTCTAGGTTTAGGATAACTGTATTCATTAAAGTGCTCCTTTTTCATTCAAAGCCGCGATCCTTTCACTACGCTTTTTTGGATTGAGGTTAATCACCTGTCTACTAATAAATATCTGGACTCCACTTCTCCATAAAACGGTCTGAATTGTTAAGGTAAATCCGAATAGTCTTTACAACTCATGTACATCTTTTCAGGATAGGAAATAATAATTTCATAAAAATTGACAAACATCTAAAATGGACGTTCGACATTTTACGGTATTCCCAAGAAAGCTTTAAGAGCAGTTTTATACCTATTCTTCAACCGCTTGGAGACTAAACGCCTTGCTGGATCTGTGTAAGAACAGCCATGGAACAAGATCCTTTCGGAATTGGGCTACTAATGCTTATCAACCCAGCTAGTTCAGTAGCATCCATTTCACGAGCAAATTGATAAGCTATTACCGACTCACGAATTATAAAGCTTGGTACATCCAAACCTGGTAGGAGAACACAGGCAGTTTCAGAATTAGGTCTACGGGTAGTGATATTAACGAATAGATAGTCTTTTCCAGAAGTTTGTGCTATTGCGATGTAGAGGTGTTGACTGTTAGGAGGCGTATCCAGCAAAAATGCATCTCCCAAATTAATGGTGATGCTAGCCATTCAAAACCCTATCTAGATATGCTTCTCGAATGGCTTCTTGCTGAATTTCCTCGATTTCCTCGTCACTCTTGCCCACATTTTTGAGAATATCCTCTACCAAAATCGGAATGGCACAGCCATGAGGGTTTTTCCACTCTGGAAGGTCATGAGTCCACTCAGCAACATCAAAAGGGTCAAGATGCCCAAAAGCTTGATAAACTTGCTGAATGATTTCCTCTTCTTCTTCACAAAGGTCTTCATCTCCTGGATCATGCAATAAGGAAACATGATTTTCATTACGAGGAGAAATGAACTTAGACCATAGAGGTAAAGCGTCATCAACGGGCTTCCCCTTTATCATGTCATAAACGCCGCTGAGGACAGGGCCGTAATCCATCGACACATAATGATCACCAGTAATCGGTTGTTCCATGCGTTTCAATGCAACCCGGTCAGCGATGTAAAGCATTTTAAGCAAGCCTAGATACTTCATAGGCTTACCATGCAGCTTTAAAAGTACGGCTGCGGCTTCAACAGCTTTCTCTGGATGAAACCGAAACTGGATTGGCATAAGAATTCTGAAACGACTGCTTCACACTAGTACAAAATTATTCTAAACCCTCATCTGGATAACATTTTATAGAAGAACGCCGTAAAAAATTGCTAGAACAAGTCCAAGAGGCCTAATAATGAGTTCCCGACTTGCGATGATGCACGGCGGTAACGCCATCTTGATTTAGAACTTTGCCATTCTCGACAGTTGCATAAACCAGCCAATGATCACCGGATTCCATCCGATTTTGTACAGAACATTCCAAGTATGCTAGGGCATCTGTAAGAACAGGAGAACCGTTTTCAGTTTCTTCGGCAGCAACACCAGCAAATCGGTCTTGTGCTGGGCCGAAAGGTTTGAGGAAGTGCTTCATCAAACCTAAGTGATTGCCTTCTTTGAGGATGTTGAGGACAAATTTGTTTCCTGAGTGGGTCAGGGTTTCTATAGCGCGGTCTTTGGCTACGGCGATGGTTAAACCGGGGGGATTAAAGCTGGCTTGAGATACCCAAGAGGCTAACATGGCACTGGATCTATCACCTTCTTTGGCAGTGAGAACGCAAAGAGAACCGACAATCCGACCAACTGCTTGTTCTACAGTAGTAGCAGGTTGACTTGGCGATCGCACTTTTTTAGCTTTCTTCAGTGCTTGGGCAAAGTCGGTTCCGGCTTCTTCACATAATTGCAGAGTCGCATCGTTGGGTTTGAATTTGACGCGGATGGGGTCGAAACCAAACCGATAACCAGCATCTTTAAGTTTGCCTTCAATTAAATCAACTGCTTCACCACTCCAGCCAAAGGAACCAAACACACCAGCGAGTTGATTGTTAGTGGCAGTCGATAGGACAATTCCTAAAGCCGTTTGTACAGGTGTGGGTGCATGTCCGCCGAGGGTGGGGGAACCGATGACAAAGCCGGCAGATTTTTCGACAGCGGCGCGGATATCTTCAGGATCGGTAAATTCGCAGTTAATCGATTCTACAGCGACGCCAGCTTTTGTGATGCCACGAGCGATCGCCTGGGCTAAAGTTGCAGTATTCCCGTAAGCTGAAGCATAAATCAACGCTACTGTCAAATCAGCAGATGTTTGCTGCTGGCTCCACTCTCGATAAGCTTTAGTCAGGTCAATTAAGCTATAGCGTACCAAAGGGCCGTGTCCGGTAGCATACATTCTCACGGGAAAATCGGCCAGTTTATCCAGCGCTGTTTCAACCTGACGAGCATGAGGAGCCATCAGGCAATCAAAATAATAGCGCCGATCTTCGTTATATATTTCCCAACCTTCATCAAAAACCTGATCCCCGCAAACATGCGCCCCAAATAACTTATCTGAGTACAAAATTTCTGTTTGCGGGTCATAGGTGCAAAGCTGATCTGCATAGCGTGGATTAGGGGTGGGGATAAATTGTAGATAGTGTCCTTGACCTAAATCTAGGGTTTCTTCCCCCCGCATTACCATAATTGGCAAATCTGGGTTTTCCAACGCTCCACGCAAATTTTTTGCCCCTGGATTAGAACACACAAAGGTAATTTGAGGAGCAATTTCCAGTAAGGCTTTTAAGGTTTCAGCGCGGTTGGGATTGACGTGACCTAAAATTACATAATCCAGCTTTGTGACATCAAAACGCTGCTGCAAAGCTTCTAAATAAATTTGCGTAAACGTTTCACCCGGAGGGTCAATGATAGCAGTTTTATCGCCTTCAATTAAATAAGAATTGGCAGTTGTACCCTTGGCAAGAGCGTATTCAATTTCAAATCTGAGCCTTGACCAACTGCGCGATCGCAGTACTCTTGTGTCTGTAGCAATGGGGTAAACTTGAACGTCACGGGGTTTGTTTGCTGACATGGCTGAAACAATTTTAGATTTTAGATTTTGCGGAAAGTCTGAGCGGAGGCTTCCTCCGTTGGCGCAGCCCGCCGCAGGCATCAGAACTTTCCAAGACATATTTTGGATTGTTAATTAAACATCCAAATTCTGGATATTAAGTAGGGATGGCTATCCTGCACAAATACTTTTTTATTGAGTGTTTTGGGATTTTGGATTATTAATCTAAAATCCCAAATCCAAAATTAATAGTGGTTTCCGACTTTGCGATGGTGAACTGCTGTTAATGCATCTGGCTTAGAAACTCGTCCGGCGTAAACGGTGCTGTATACTGCCCAGTGATCGCCGCAGTCCATTCTACTGACAACTTCGCACTCCATGTATGCGAGGGCGTCGGTGAGGATGGGAGCACCATTTTCGGCTGGCTGAGTTCTCACACCTTCAAAACGATCAGCACCAGGGGTGAATCGCTTCAAAAAGTGCTTCATGAGTTTTTGGTAATTGGCTTCTTCCAAGATGTTGAGGACAAAGCGATCGCCTACTTGCATAAGTGATTCAATTGCTCTGTCTTTGGCAACTGCAATGGAAAATCCCAGCGGTTTGAAGCTGGCTTGACTTACCCAAGAGGCTAACATTGCACTGGAGACATCGCCTTTTTTGGCGGTAATGATGTATAGTCCGCCGCTGAGTCTACCTAATGCTTTATCTAGGTCAGCATCTAGGGATTTCATCGCTTTGATGCTGCGATCGCGTCCCAGCCATTGACCTAAGTCTGTACCCGCTTCTTCACACAACTTGTAGGTGTTTTCTGTAGGGGTTTGCTTAATCCGAATCGCTGGGAAAACTGTTGTCAAACCCAAATTGCGGAATTTACTCAGCAACGGATCTATCGGCTCATCATCGCCACCGCCAGTTTCAAATACACCTATGGCTTGCTTTTCTTTGGCAGATCCTAACACTGTGCTGAGTGCAGCTTGGATGCTAGCAGCACCAGAAGCCGGAGGCATACCAACTACAAGTCCAGTACAGCGGCTAACTAGTTCCCGCAACTCTTGCAAATCTACTTCTGATCCCAAGTCCACAATTTCCACGGCGACACCAGTTTTACTGATACCGTTGGCAATTGCTTGAGCTAGGCGATCGCTATACCCATATTCGGAAACGTAAAATATGCCTACTGCTGTTTCTGCCTTGGTTTGGTTTTGGCTCCAAGTGCGGTAACGTCCAGTTAGTTCCTCAACATTGTGAGATAATAGCGGGCCGTGACCTGTGGCAATCATGCCAATATTTTTCAGTTCCCCCATGCGCTTGAGGGCGGATAAAACTGACCGCGCATTTGGCCCCATCAAGCAATCGTAGTAGTAATGAAAGTCTTCTTCGATAGCTGCCAAGTCTTCGTCAAACGTGCTATCTGAGCAATAGTGCAACCCAAAAGCATCGCAGGTGTAGAGAATTTGGGTTTTGTGGTCAAAGCTGAAGATGGTATCTGGCCAATGTAAATTGGGTGCAATGACAAATTCAAATTCGTGACCATTACCTAAATCTAAGCGATCGCCATTTTTCACAATCCGCCGCTTAAATGGTTGATGTACCAGATCCTCAAGAAACTGAATCGCCACCTTAGAACCAACAACGGTGATTTCTGGGGCCAGTTGCAGCATATCTTTAACTAAGCCGCTGTGGTCTGGCTCTGTATGGCTGATGATCAAATAATCAATTTCTTTTGGGTTGATTAGTCCCGTAAGCGTATCAAAATATAATTGACGAAACTTTTCGTGGGAGGTATCAACTAAGGCAGTCTGCTCGCCTCGGATCAGAAACGAGTTGTAAGTAGTACCGTTTTGCAGACCAAACTCAATATCGAAGCGATCGCGATCCCAGTCTAAAGAGCGAATTGCCGTCGTATCTTGAGCGATTTCCACAGTCTGTATGGTGAGCCGTTTTTCAGTTTTTTCGGTGAGCGCTACCATAACCCCCTCCTTGACAAATTGAGTATTTATTCCTCTAGTTTTATTGTTACACGCCGGGAATGTTAATTTTTATTAAAAAACCTATGGCTAACTTAAAAAAAATAAAAGTGTGAAACTACCAAAACACCCAGAATACAGAGAAAATCTTTGGTTAGCTCTGGAAATTGGGAATTCTCGGTTGCATTGGGCGTTGTTTATAGGCGAAGCTTTGGAGTGTGTTTGGGATACTGACCATTTACCTAAGTTTGTCATACAGCAGATGGCTCAATGTCGAACACTGGATGATTTGCCAACAGAAATTTTTCCATTTAGTAAGCTGAGTGGTAAACAAAGAGAAATTATTGCAGAAACATCTTCCTATCTACCCATTTTTGTAGCTTCTGTAGTTCCCAAGCAAACAGCGCTTTGGCAGAATTACCCCCATATTCGCGTTATTACCTTAGACCAAGTTCCGCTCAAGGGAATGTATCCAACGTTGGGAATTGACCGCGCCTTGGCTTTGTGGGGTGCGGGGAAAACTTGGGGTTTTCCCATGCTGGTTATTGATGCTGGAACAGCGCTGACTTTTACAGGTGCAGATGCTAACCAATGTCTGGTTGGAGGCGCAATTATGCCGGGAATAGGATTGCAATTTGCAACTCTAGGTCAAAAAACAGGGCAATTACCACTTGTAGAGACAAATAATTTCACGCTACCTCCACGCTTCGCTCTCAATACACAAGAGGCAATTCAAAGTGGAGTTATTTACACTTTATTAGCTGGAATCAAAGATTTTATTGAGGCGTGGTGGAGTTTATTTCCTAAAGGAAAGATTGCGATTAAAGGAGGCGATCGCACTCTGTTGATAAACTATCTACAAGCCTTGTATCCTGAAATTGCAGAATGTTTGATAATAGAACCAAATTTAATTTTTTGGGGAATGCAAAAAATAGTAACGGAGAATGGAGAATAAGAATCTGAATTTTCACGACCAGCAGATAAGCCAAAGCACGGATAGCTTAGAATTAAGAGAGAAGTTTAGCTTTGGTGACATTATGCCTCAAACTTCACAGTTAGATGTGATTATGCAGCAATTGGATGCCCTTTCTTTAGCTGAATTGCTAGCAGTTAGGGCAAGAGTCGATGCCTTGATTGAGAGGCAATCGTTGCCATTGGGTAACGTTAAAATTCCTAATACTGCTGCTCATGGGAGTTATCGTAAATTTACATTCATTCATAATGAGAATAGCGACGTTGATATCCTTGCTCCACTTACAACCATAAACCCACCAATAACAAATGCAACAAATCGCTTCCTATACTCGTTACGAGAATTAAGGCATCAAGTTGTCCAATTATCTGAATCGGAAGCAAAAGAGGATGATTCTTTAGAACAGGTAATAGAACTAGTTGATGAATGGATGGCTGATGAATCAGGATACGATGAGGAAAAGTATTCTCAAATTGAGGCAGCTTTAACTCAGAATAAGCTGTCAGTATAATAGTAAAGATGATTAGAGTCATATTATTAGATACTCATCCCTTGAGTAAAGTAACGCATCCAAAAATATACTCAAAAGTACAAGAGTGGTTGAAATTTTTGCGAGAAAATAAAACTGTTATACGTGTGCCAGAAATAGCCGATTATGAACTTCGGCGTGAACTATTGAGACAAGGAAATTTAAAGAGTATAAACCGCCTCAATAAACTTAGCCAAATTTGTCTCATACCCCTAACTCCCGAAACGATGCAAAAAGCAGCCGAGTTATGGGCATGGGTACGAAAACTGGGAAAGCCTACCGCAAGCAATGATAGCTTGGATGGTGATGTAATTCTTGCCGCTCAGGCAATTCTCCAATTGAAGAGTTTTGATGAAGTGATAGTTGTGACAACAAATTTAAAACACATATCACGCTTTGAGAGCAAAGGTATAGATATAGCAGATTGGCAGCAAACTCTCAATGATTTAGTTTAATTAATCTCACCATTTTTTTAGAAGCAATACGTAACCCGCTTCCATCTAACTAAATTATTAATGTTTTAATACTCAATTCCCTTTAATAAAGTCCCGAATATCGACCGCCACAACCTCAGCACAAGATTCTGGTAAATCATTTCCTGCATGAGGAATCATTTTCAACTCGACCTTCGCAGTTAGTTGAGCATAAACCCGACTTTTAGCTAGAGCATCTGGTGTATCTTGACCACCTTGTAAAATTAAAACTGGGACTTCTATCATATAAAGCCGCTTTTGCAGTAATTCCGCTTCAATTTCTGCTTGCTTTCTTTTGAAAAGTAATTGGCAAGCTATAGGATATGGTGATAACTCCTGACGTAACTGCAAGTCTTGGGCAATTTTCTCATACCAACCCAGGATTTTAGTCAAGGGAGTTAGCGATCGCAACAGTTTAACTACTAATGGCGGATAGTTTAGTAATCGCCGCATTTTCCGACAATACTCTTCTTGTCCTTGTATTTCTACACCTTCTGGTGCTAACAGTACCACACCATCAACTTTCTCTGGATACTTGAGAGTATAGCTAGCAGCAACCCAACCCCCAAGAGAATGTCCTACTAAATATACCTTTTCTAGTTTCACTGCTTGTAGAAACTCAGATAGACATTCGACTTGTAAATCAATTGAATGGTGAATATTAGGATTCTCTGATTCACCAAACCCTAGTAAATCAGGTGAGAAGCAATGGAAATCTTGTGAGAGCGATTTCATAACAGATATCCATTGACTGCTATCATTCCAAGCACCATGTAAAAAAATGACAGGAGTTCCTTCACCAACTTCACGCCAGAATATTAGCCCTTGCGAAAGCTTTCTCCGGGAGTTACGGAATAGCGTATCCATATTTAATTTAGTAGTTAACTTTTAGAATACTAGTCATTAGTCATTAGGAATTGGCACAGGACAAATGACCAATGACAAAATAGTTTTATGCTAGTGTTGTCAGCCCATTCAAATAGTCTTGCAACTGCCTTGTGTGGTCGTGAGACATTTGTCCTGGAGGCAGAGAATTGACAGGGAAAGCCTGGATTTCTATGACTTCCAAAGTATCCTGAACCTCCATTGTCCCATGCACTTGGGCCTCAACCACAACACAAATTGAATGGATTCTAGGATCGCGGTCTGGCGCGGAGTAAACTCCAACTAAACGCCGAATTTCAACTAATTCAAGTCCAGTTTCCTCCTTCAACTCCCGGCGAATTGTACTAGGAATATCTTCTCCCCAGTCCACCATACCTCCCGGCAATGCCCAGCGACCATCGTCGCGTCGCCGAATCAGTACAATGCGACCATCTGGTAAAATCGGAATGATACTAGTGCCAGTAATGGGATGCCGAAATATGATACCCAGTACTGTTTGTCCATAGCGCCATAGGGTACGTGTGGACTGTACAGCTGCCGCAAAAAAAGCAAGAACGTTCAATCTTCAAATTTTTGTGTTGTACTCTATAATTCCCTAACACTTACATAACAATCAACTAATAAAATGTTAGTTGAGTTTTGTTTTATACAAAAATGTTTGTGATTTGGGATTTTATTCTAAGGTTTTCCGTAGAATATTGTTAATTCTAACATCAGGTTTAAATAAATGTACTGTGTATATATATACATAACATTCATTAATGCATCAATTTCATTAGATAGCCAGTATTAGCCTTGCTCACAGCAGCTATCAATACTAGTTTTGCAGTACTGATTCAGAAAATTAATATAAAAAATCTAAATTACATAATTTCATTGCTTGCATTAACTCTTAAGACTTAATTGGTAATTTTAACTCTCTACTATTTCCTAATTAAAGTTTATTTTAATCAAATATCAAGTAGTTTAAAGAGCCGCAACAACTAGTTAACTAATTTACATATAGCTAACCTATTTTAATCTCATAAAAGGTATTTTTGTTTAGCTACCAAGTACATATTTCTAAAGTAGTATTGACATAGCCTAGGAAAACACGGTAGACTAGTATACTGTTAAAAGTTTATTAATTGCTGAACTAGGCTAAAAGCATATCAATAACATTGGTAGCTGATATTGCCTACGTGATGCCTAGTTGCTCCCTTTTTTGTTGTTTATTAATGAGGTGAACATGGCCAAGCGCCGTAACCCGAAAAAAGAAAAGGCGCTACGGAACCAGGCGTATGCCAGAAAGTTTCGTAAACGGACTACGACAGGAAGAATGCAGAGAAGGTTCCAACAAAGACCACCTAAGAGTGAGGAAGAAGAAGGCGCAGCAGCAGCTGATACTGAGTAAGTTGCCTATTATAATCCTTGCTCTTTGAATCTTTTAGTGATAAAGGCGTACAAATGTACGCCTTTATTTATTGGTAACTAAGTATTAGACAAGAATAAAGAATCACTAGTTATGTGACTTCAGTCGTCAGTAGAGACGTGATTTGTCTAATAAAGATTTTACTAGCTCCAATACTTACAGCAATGCCAGCTATTTTAAGAAGCCTGCTGACAGCTATCTTGGTTTCCACCAAGACTTAGTATAATAATGCCACGCATGATGCGGCTCTTTTAACATTGGCTACGTCTCAAATTTTAAAGATTTCTTTAGCCAAGGAGAACTTGAGATGACAATTCTTGTAACTGGCGCAACCGGAAATATTGGCGGCGAGGTAGTTCACTATCTCCTTGAACGGAAAGCTTCAATTCGAGGACTAGTACGCGACCCGAAAAAGGCAACTAACCTAGCACAGCAAGGGGTAGAACTGGCAATCGGTAACTTATCACAACCTGAAACTCTGGACGCAGCTTTGCAAGGTATCGAAAAAGCATTTTTAGTGTTGCCTAATTTGCCTAATCAAGTGGAACTAGAATGCACGTTCATTGATGCTGCAAAACAAGCAGGCATACAACAAGTTGTAAAACTTTCAGTAATGGGAGCAGGTGAATTGCCGAGTACATTTCAGAAATGGCATCGCCAGATTGAACAACATTTAGAGCAGTCAGGGATAGCATGGACGCACCTCCGCCCGAATATGTTGATGCAGAATATGCGCTGGTTTGCTCAAACGATCGCGCAAAGTGGCTCAATTTACAATTGCGTTGGAGATACCAAAATCTCTCATGTTGATGCTCGTAATGTGGCTGCTGTGGTGGGGGTTTGTCTAACTGAACCAGGACATGAAAACAAGAGTTATATCTTGACCGGATCTCAAGCAATTACATTTAATGAAATCGCGGACATTTTTGCAAAAGCACTCGGTCGAACTGTGGCGTATGTCGATCTTCCGCCCGCAGATCTTAAAGCTGCGCGACTTGCCAATGGAGAACCGGAATGGTATTTAGACGCTGAGTTCGAGTTATTTGATTGTTGGAAACAGGGGGCTGGGTCTGCTGTAACTAACGCGATCGCAACTCTCACTCGTCATCCTGCTACTACTTATGAAGAGTTCGCTCAATACTACGCTCAAACACGTGCTCAAGATTTCTTTGCAGCTGTTAGGAGTTAATCATGCAAACCGCTTTTGGGCTTAATATTCCCATGACCCTAGAGGATGTGTGTAGTCCTCAAAAAATGGCACTTTTGGTTTACGATATGCAGGTCGGGATCGCTCAACAATTGCCCGATAGTGCTGCGTTGATTCAGCAGGTAAAGACAGTTATCGAAGCGGCGCGATCTCATCAAATGCGGATTTTTTTCTCACGTCACACTACATTACCGACTGAAGTTGCTGGAGTCTCGCAACTCAAAGGCGCGATGGCTTTACAGCGAGTAGCTAATGTTGCACAAGTTAAACCGAACTTTCTGCCTAATTCTCCAGCCCATGCTATTATCCCAGAATTGAAACCACTGCCGTCAGAAGTGGCATTTGACAAACTCACAATGTCAGCGTTTGTTGGATCATATCTTGATTTAGCCTTGCGTGATGCCCGCATTGAAGCGGTTGCGATCGCCGGAGCAGTGCTAGAGTTTGGGATCGAACCCACAGTTCGCCATGCGGCTGATCTAGGCTATATTCCTGTCTTGATTCAAGATGCGTGCTACTCTTTCTCTGAGCAAAATCGAGCGCGATCGTTGGAGAACCTCCAGTCAGTTGGTCTAGTAACAGATATTGATACATTTAGTCGAATGCTGTTGGTAGCTTGTAGTTAGTACTTTAGCGCTAACTACAAACTTTAGTTTATTCATGTCTATCTAAATTAAAACATTGGGAAAAATCTTCCTTTCCCTACTCTTGCTGTTCAGAAATTTGAGCGCGAGCATCAAGGAAAGCTTTTCTTACCTGTGCAAAGCCAGTACCACCGTAACTATTACGCGCCGCAACAACTTGGCGGGGAGATATCGCTTCATAAATATCTGCTGCAAATGCTGGATGCAGTTCTTGCCACTCCTCCAATTTCAAATCTTTCAGAAGTTTACCTGCGGCAATACTGGTTTTTACGACTTTACCCACAAGGTTGTAGGCTTCCCGGAAAGGAACGCCTCGCGCTGCTAGATAATCTGCGACATCGGTAGCATTGGAAAAATCTTCCGTCACGGCTTCTGCTAAGCGTTGAGTGCGAAATTCCAAACCTTCCCGCAGTAAAATTGTCATTGCTTCTAGACAGGCTTTGACTGTGTTGACAGTATCAAATAGACCTTCTTTATCTTCTTGCAAGTCTTTGTTGTATGCCAGGGGTAGCCCTTTCATGATCACCAACATTGCCTGGAGATGACCGAATACACGTCCCGTTTTTCCCCGTACTAATTCTGGTACATCAGGGTTTTTCTTTTGGGGCATGATACTGGAACCTGTGGCACAGCTATCTTTGAGGGTGACAAAGCGGAATTCTTCAGTTGACCAAAGAATGACTTCTTCGGCAAGGCGGCTGAGGTGAACCATGATTAAGCTAGCAGCACACAAAAATTCGATCGCAAAATCGCGATCGCTCACTCCATCCAAGCTGTTAGCATAAACGCTGTCAAAGTTCAAGAGTTCGGCTGCATAGTGGCGGTCAATGGGGAAAGTGGTTCCCGCCAAAGCACCGCAACCCAAGGGTGAGATATTCACGCGGCGGTAAACATCTCCCAGGCGTTCCCAGTCGCGTTTGGCCATTTGAAAATATGCCAAAAGGTGGTGCGCTAAACTCAACGGTTGGGCACGTTGCAAGTGAGTATATCCAGGAATCAGAGTTTCAATGTGCTGTTCAGCTATATCTAGTAAGACAGTTTGAAATTCTCGTAATTGGCTCTTAATTTGTTGAATTTGGTCGCGGAGATAAAGCCTAGTGTCTGTGCCTACTTGGTCGTTACGCGATCGCGCAGTATGCAGTTTCTTACCCACATCCCCGACAATTTCTGTCAGTCGCCGTTCGACTGCAAAATGTACATCTTCAGCATCGACACCAGGCTGAAATTTTCCTTGGCGGTATTCCTGGCGAATTTGTTCTAAACCAGCAACTAGTTGTTCTCCTTCTTCTGGGGAAATAATCCCCGTGTGAGCCAGCATTTTGGCATGAGCTTGAGAACCAGTCAGGTCATATTCTATTAATTCAATATCGAAACCGATACTAGCATTAAAAAGAGCGATCGCCGGATGCAACGATGATTCAAACCGCTGGCTCCAAGTTTGTTTTTCGGTCATAGAGACGAGGGGAGAGGGGAGATGGGAAAGCAGGGGGAGCAGGGGGAGTGGGGGGAGCAGGGGGAGAATAAACACAAATACTATCTCTTATTTTCTACCTTCTGCTTCCTGCCTTCTGCCTTCTGCCTCCCGACTTCTAACTTTTAAATTTAACCATAGCTAGTGAGATTCCGAATCATATAACCAATGACCAAACCAATCAATAATGCCCACACTTGGCCTGTCTGTATAAAATGGCTCCAAGATTTTTGAATTTGACCCATCAGGTCTGGGTCAGTAATTGTTTGCGCTAGCACCATCAAATTTACTGGCAAATGCCAAAGTAACTGAGATATCAAATCGCTGTAGTGGCTCATATTTGGTGATTAAGGGGTATTGGCTGCATTTGTTAGTTATGGGTAGCCGATGTGATAGGTAACTCCCGCGATCGCGCGTAGCGTTGGCGGTAATTACGTCACTGTCATAACCTAAGATGCTGGCGATGCCAACCGCAATTTCTCGGCTGTCCGCAAAATTTGCCCCGCCAAAACTGCCGCACCAAAACCGTTATCAATATTTACTACACCTACTCCGGCAGCACAAGAATTAAGCATTGTCAATAGGGGAGCTAACCCGCCAAAACTTGCGCCATAACCGATGCTGGTGGGAACAGCAATCACAGGACAATTCGCCAAACCCGCAACGACGCTGGGTAAAGCGCCTTCCATCCCTGCCACAACAATCAACACTGATGCTGACTCTATGACGTGGCGGTTACTTAGCAAACGATGAATCCCAGCAACGCCGACATCCCAGAGGCGTTGGACGCAAAAACCAGAAAGTTCGGCTGTAACAGCGGCTTCTTCAGCGACGGGTAAATCAGCAGTTCCAGCAGAGAGAATGCCGATTTCACCCCCGAACTGTGGTTCGATGATAGAAGGAGCGATCGCACAAATTCGCGCTGATTCGTAATATCGCAACCCCCTAACTTTTGGTTGCAGTGCGGCATAAACTGCTGGTTCAATGCGGGTTGCCATTACTACCGGGTTGCGGAGGCGCATCACCTCCATAATTTGAGCAATCTGCTCAGATGTCTTACCAGGGCCCCATATTACCTCTGGGAAACCAGTTCTTAGCTGACGATGGTGGTCAATTTTGGCAAAATCACCCACTCTTTCATAAGCTAAGTCCTTGAGTGAATCTAATGCTATATCTGGGGTAACTTTACCATTGGCAACGGCTTCTAGGAGCGATCGCAAAGTTTTGTCATTTGTCATTTGTCACTTGTCATTGGTAATTATTTTTAGTCATAGTTAAAAGTTTATAGTCCAACAACTAATGACCAAAAACTATTGACTAATCCGTTACTTTGATTTCATAAATGTTCCAGAATGCCCCACCAAGGGCGGAGAATCTGATCCCTTCAAAACGATTACGTACCGCCGACAATGATAGAGGGTTAACTAGGTAAATAAACGGCAAATTTTCCTGGGTAATCCGTTGAGTTTCGGCATAAATTTCTTTGCGCTTTGCTTCATCTAATTCCCTTGCTGCTTGAATGTAAAGCTTACCAATTTGCGCTTCCCAAGGAGCCACCTCCCAACCTTGAATCGGCTTTTGTCCTGGTTGGGGTTTCTGATTAAACATGTGCAATCCCCCTTCAGGATACCAAACGTTAGCTCCATCGTTTGGTTCTAAACCACCAGTCAGACCTAACATAGAAGCTTCCCAGTCTAGGGAATTAGAAAGCTTGTCTGTATAAGTATTCCATGCTAGTGGAGTGAAATCAACTTGAATACCAATTTTGCTTAAGTCTTGTTTAATTTGCGAGCCAATTGCTTCGCGGATCTTGTTTCCAGCATTGGTAAGCAATGAGAAGCGGACGCGGTTTCCTTGAGCATCTACTAGTTGCTTTCTGTCGTTATATTTGAATCCTGCTTTTAGTAGCAGTTCCCTCGCTTTTTCTAGATTATAATTGTAGACTTTTAGCCCTTCTTTAGGCGAAAGGTAATAAGGGCTTTGCACGGTAATCGGTGAATTTTGTGGAGTACCCAAGCCGCGAAAAGTATTATTAATCATTGTCTCTCGATCAATCGCATAAGCTACTGCCTGCCGAAATTCTACAGTATTAAACCAACGCGACTTTACTGGATCAACTAGCGGTTTTCCATCCCTTTTACCTTTATTCAAATTGAACAAAACAAAGGTTGTACCAGTTGATGGCCCACCATTATAGATTTTGAAATTACCCTGTTTTTCTTGCACTTTTAGCAAAGAAAAGTAATCTGGTGTAACTGCCTGAGTATCTAACCCACCAGAACGAAATTGTAGTAAAGCGGTATCTGTTGATTCCACAATTTGCCACACTATTCGTTCAATATAAGGTTGAGATTCTCCTTGAGGCCCTTTGCGCCAGTAGTAGGGATTGCGTCGGAACACTACACGTT
Organism: Komarekiella delphini-convector SJRDD-AB1; assembly: GCF_014831675.1. Taxonomy (GTDB): domain Bacteria; phylum Cyanobacteriota; class Cyanobacteriia; order Cyanobacteriales; family Nostocaceae; genus Komarekiella. Next base: position 125,411 of record NZ_VJXY01000002.1, read on the forward strand.
GACTAGTGTCATAGCGCTCTAGCTTGTAGGGGCCGTTAACGATAATTTGGTCGGGAGGAGTATCAACACCCCACTTTGACAGAAATATTGGCTTACCTTCAGCGTCTTTTGTTTTCACCGATTCCCGTAGTGCATGGGCTGGTAAAATTGGGTATCCTGTAGCACTACGCAGGAAGGGGGCAAAAGGTTCTGGAACAGTAAACTCAACCCGTCGATTGTCAATTTTTCTCACAATTGGCAGCTTCCGACTTTCGCCAATTCTCAAGACATCTCTAACATCTGTGGGGATTGCTTCATTGAAGTAAATTTCGTTATAAGTAAACACCACATCGTCTACTGTCAGCGGCTTTCCGTCAGACCATTTCAAACCCTGGCGCAGAGTAAAAACAATCTTTAATTTATCATCAGAAAATTGCCAGGATTCTGCTAAAACAGGCTCAACTTCACCCGTTTCATAGTTTTCGGAGGTTAACCCCTCGTAAATCAGAGGAAAAACATTCGGAAACTCCTGACTGAGGGGGTAGTTAAAGGTTTTGGGGTCACTGAGAATACCACTTACCAATTGCGGTACTTGAGCGGCTGCGCTTTTGAAGTTAGCTGGGTTGCAGGCGGTAACTGTGAGTGCTGTTACCACAGTCAGACTTATTGGCAACCAAAAACGCTTAATTACAGTAAGGATACTACTAGGAAATTTCATAATTTAAATACACTAATAGTGGAATCAATTTGACTGAAATTGTAGCCAACCGAGGAAGTTTTGAGTTTTATTAAAATACTGAACACCATTACACCGCAAAACTTCTGTAACTTCGCGCTTACCAAATTCATTGGAATTAGCGCTTAAAAATACTTTGTTTTCACTTGAATGCAGGCGTGCGTATAGCTTCACTGATGCAGCAAAAAAAAGTTACTCTGAAGCAACTAGCAAGACAACGGCATAAGCACAAATTCCTTCTTCGCGTCCAACAGGGCCTAGTTTTTCGTTGGTAGTAGCTTTGATGCCAATTTGATTCGGTTGTAATTCTAAAATAGCTGCTAGCTTGTCACGCATCTGATGAATATGCGGTTTTAATTTGGGACGTTCTGCTACTACTACTGAGTCAATATTTCCTATCTGCCAGCCTTGATCTCGAATCAGCTGATGTACTTGAGTTAATAGTACTAAACTATCGGCTCCTGCCCATTGCGGATCGCTAGGCGGAAAATAATGACCAATATCCCCTAAAGATAATGCCCCAAGCATGGCATCCATAATCGCGTGGGTTAGCACATCAGCGTCACTGTGGCCTAACAAACCCAGTTCATGAGGTATCTGAATTCCTCCTAAAATTAAGGAGCGATCGCTTACCAGTCGGTGGATATCGTAGCCATTACCAATACGAATATTCATCTTTTTGTCATTTGTCATTTGTCATTGGTCATTGGTCATTGGTTTGATTCTCTCTCCCACTCTCCCCCAGCTTCCCCTGCTCCCTCTGCTCCCTCTGCTCCCCTGCTTCCCTGCTCCCATTTCTTTAGCAAATCGGGACGGCGATCGCGTGTTCTTTGGAGCTGTTGCTCGTAACGCCACTGAGCGATCGCGGCGTGATTCCCAGAGAGTAAGACATCGGGTACTTTTAACCCACGAAAATTTGCTGGACGAGTGTACTGAGGATAGTCCAACAATCCTTCTTCAAAACTTTCTGCTGTTAGAGATTCCTTTTTGGCTACGGTTCCTGGTAGGAGACGCACGACACCATTAATTAAAGCCATTGCTGGAATTTCTCCACCTGTCAAAATAAAATCACCCAAAGACACCTCACGAGTGACTAAATGCAGTACCCGTTCATCTACTCCTTCGTAATGCCCACAAATAACTACTAATTGGTCATAATTTGTCGTTAATTCTCGTAACAGTGGTTGATTGATTGTTTCACCCTGTGGACTCATCAAAATGACCTCTCTTCGAGGTAAAATCGGCAGCGACTCCACAGCAGTAAAAATGGGTTCTGGCTTCATCAGCATCCCCACACCACCGCCGTAGGGTTCATCATCTACTTTCCGGTGCTTATCGTTGGTAAAGTCCCGTGGATTAATCAGATGCACTTGGGCGATCTGTTTGGCTAAGGCTTTACCCAGCAACCCAGAACTTAAAACAGAGGTAAAACAGTCAGGAAACAGCGTAACTATATCAAAGCGCACAGTTATTCGTATTCAAGGACACTAATCTTAAATTTGAATGTCTAGCAAACACAAGAAGCCAATGTCGGGTAAGAGTACAGATAAACTTGATCAATAGTATCTAAAAGTACCAGAACTCTTAGATTCTTGGTAGGATCAAAAGTTTTTCTAATTACTTAATTTATGTTTAAATATTGTCACAACTACATTTAAATTATTAATCCGATTAAGTTAACAACTTCCAGGATGCATCGAGCCAGCCTCAGAAAAAAGCGTGTCAAGACCTGCTCGCCCCCAAGCCCAGAGCGTAATTCTAGCCACCAAGCACTATTTTGCCAGCCTGGAAAGAGTAGACAGGTGAAAAACAAGGCGCTGGCTTTGAGGAACAGTAACGGACACATGAAAACTGAGACATCGTGTGAAAGCAAGAAGTTTGTAGACGCTTCTGCGGTGAGACAGCGCTGCATTCGCCTTGGTCTTTGGCAGGAGAAGAAAAGTTGGAGCAAAGGAAGCCTCTGCTCCAAACTTCGGGGAGGGTTTCCAACGCCAGTTGCTCATCGGGGTTTCCCCCATGAGCAACTGGCTCCTCCGCAGGCGACTAGCGAACCCGTTGGCGCAGCCTCTCGTAGAGAAGGGCTACTCTACGAGAACGCCAAGGGCTAACCCCTAGGGTGGGTTGGCTTCTAAACTATCAGAACTTTAGTCGCCGCTCCAAACTTCACAAAAGTGTCCTCTCAAACAAGCAAAGCGTAAAAGTCATTAGGCTACTAAACCTTGTTAAATTCACCTGAAGTTGTTGACAGGAGAAACACAATGCCGCAATTAAAAGCTAAATCGCTGGAAATGAGGACACCCCAAGCAACTAAAACCGCTGTTCTGGTCATCGGAGGCGCAGAAGACAAAGTTCACGGACGTGATATCCTGCGAACTTTTTTTGGTCGTGCCGGTGCTAGTAAGGCCTATATTACAATTATTCCATCTGCCTCTCGTGAACCTGCCATCATCGGTGGTCGGTATATTCGGATTTTTGAAGAAATGGGTGCTGAGAAGGTTGAAATTTTAGATATTCGTGAACGAGAACAATGTGAAACCCCTCAAATCAAAGCATCCTTAGAAGCCTGTAGTGGGATATTTTTGACAGGAGGAGATCAATTACGCCTCTGTGGCGTATTGGCAGATACGCCAGCGATGGAAATTATCCGACAGCGGGTGAGAGCAGGGCAATTAACGTTAGCTGGCACCAGTGCAGGAGCAGCAGTGATGGGACATCATATGATTGCTGGCGGTGGTAGTGGAGAGTCTCCAAATCGTTCCCTAGTCGATATGGCAACGGGTTTGGGATTTATTCCCGAAGTGATTGTTGACCAACACTTTCACAACCGTAATCGTATGGGACGGCTGATTAGTGCGATCGCAGCTCATCCCGATCGCTTAGGCATCGGTATTGACGAAGATACTTGTGCTGTATTTGAACGCGATGGTTGGTTACAAGTTATGGGCAAAGGCAGCGTGACGATTGTTGACCCCACTGAGGTAACACATACAAACGAACCGCATGTCGGTGCTGATGAACCACTTACTGTGCATAATTTACGTCTGCATATCCTCAGCTATGGCGATCGGTTTCACCTATACCAGCGGACTGTACTGCCCGCTGTACACCGTATTTCCAGCTGACGGGATAGAGTATCTGAGGTTACACTGAGTTGACCGCTGATTTATTTACTGCCGTAGAAAAATTACAAGAATACCATGTAAAAAGAAAAAACTGTTCATCATAAACAGTTTAGCGGTCAATTCCAGTAAGAAACTAGAATTTTGGTTCCGAATCTCCATCTACCTATTCCCATGAGAATCCTCAAGATCCAGACCCTACGCGGCCCAAACTACTGGAGCATTCGACGCCACAAGCTGATCGTCATGCGCCTCGATTTAGAAACCCTTACCGAGACGCCCTCGAATGAAATCCCTGGCTTTTATGAAGGATTAGTAGAGGCGCTGCCAAGTCTGGAGGGTCACTATTGTTCGCCTGGCTGTCGGGGTGGTTTTCTGATGCGGGTGAAAGAAGGCACGATGATGGGTCACATTGTGGAACATGTAGCCCTAGAGCTACAAGAATTAGCCGGGATGCACGTAGGCTTTGGTCGCACACGTGAAACTGCCACACCCGGAATATTCCAAGTAGTGATCGAGTACCTGAATGAGGAAGCGGGACGCTACGCAGGACGAGCCGCAGTACGGCTGTGTCAAAGTATCGTTGATCGAGGCCGTTATCCCAAAGCAGAACTAGAGCAAGACATCCAAGACCTGAAAGACTTTAGCCGTGATGCATCTTTAGGCCCTTCCACTGAAGCGATCGTCAAGGAAGCAGAAAAAAGAGGTATTCCTTGGATGCCTCTTGAGGCACGCTTTTTAATTCAGCTAGGCTACGGCGTCAATCAGAAGCGGATGCAAGCCACAATGACAGACAACACTGGCATTCTGGGCGTAGAACTAGCTTGCGACAAGGAAGCCACTAAACGCATCCTAGCAGCAGCCGGCGCACCAGTACCTAGAGGTACGGTGATCAACTTTTTGGACGATTTGCAAGAAGCCATTGAATACGTTGGCGGCTACCCCATTGTCATCAAGCCTTTAGATGGCAATCATGGACGTGGTATCACAATCGATATTAGAAGTTGGGAAGAAGCCGAAGCTGCCTACGAAGCTGCTAGACAGGTTTCTCGGTCAATTATTGTTGAGCGGTATTACGTTGGACGCGACCACAGGGTACTGGTGGTAAATGGCAAAGTAGTAGCAGTAGCCGAACGCGTACCAGCGCATGTAATTGGCAACGGTAGATCCACGATCGCCGAACTGATTGAGGAAACAAACCTTGATCCAAATCGTGGTGAAGGACACGATAACGTCCTGACCAAGATTGAACTAGACCGCACCAGCTACCAACTTTTAGAAAGGCAAGGTTACACCCTGAATAGCGTGCCACCCAAGGGCACAATTTGTTATCTCAGGGCAACGGCCAACTTAAGTACAGGTGGTAGTGCCGTAGACCGTACCGATGAAATTCACCCAGAAAACCTTTGGATGGCTCAAAGGGTAGTGAAAATTATCGGTTTGGATATTGCCGGACTAGATATTGTTACCTCAGATATTAGCCGTCCCTTGAGAGAGATGGATGGTGTGATTGTCGAAGTCAATGCCGCTCCCGGATTTCGGATGCACGTCGCCCCAAGTCAAGGCATCCCTCGGAACGTCGCCGGAGCAGTCATGGATATGCTGTTCCCCAACGAACAATCCAGTCAAATTCCTATTCTCAGCGTCACGGGTACTAATGGTAAAACTACTACTACCCGACTTTTAGCACATATTTATAAACAGACAGGCAAAGTAGTAGGATATACAACTACCGATGGAACTTACATCGGTGATTACTTAGTAGAAGCTGGGGACAACACAGGCCCCCAAAGTGCCCACGTCATTCTGCAAGATCCGACAGTAGAAGTAGCGGTACTAGAAACGGCTCGTGGTGGCATTCTCCGCTCTGGGCTGGGTTTTGAAGCTGCCAATGTCGGTGTAGTGTTAAACATCGCAGCCGATCATCTAGGAATAGGCGACATAGATACCATAGACCAGTTAGCTAACCTCAAGAGTGTAGTAGCGGAAGCTGTGTTCCCTGATGGCTATGCGGTACTCAACGCTGACGATCGCCGCGTCGCCGCCATGTCAGAAAAAACTAAAGCTAATATTGCTTACTTCACCATGAACCCAGATTCGGAATTAGTGCATAAGCACATCCAAAAGGGTGGAGTAGCAGCGGTATACGAAAATGGCTATTTATCTATTGTCAAAGGTGATTGGACACACCGCATAGAAAGAGCAGAACAGATACCCATAACAATGGGCGGACGTGCGCCGTTTATGATTGCCAACGCTTTAGCAGCTAGTTTGGCAGCGTTCGTCCAAAATGTCACGATTGAGCAGATTCGTGCTGGCTTGAAGAGTTTCCGTGCTTCAGTTAGTCAAACGCCAGGACGGATGAATTTATTTAATTTAGGCAACTACCACGCTTTAGTAGACTATGCCCACAACCCAGCCAGTTATGAAGCTGTAGGTGCTTTTGTCCGCAACTGGACTACAGGAGTGCGGATTGGCGTAGTTGGTGGCCCAGGCGATCGCCGCGATGAAGACTTTGTTACCTTGGGTAAACTGGCAGCACAAATTTTTAATTACATCATCATCAAAGAAGACGATGACACAAGAGGACGTCCACGGGGATCGGCAGCTGAATTGATTACTCAAGGTATCACCCAAGTTAAGTCTGATTGCCGCTACGAATCAATTTTGGATGAAACCCAAGCAATTAATAAAGCCTTAGACATGGCTCCTGATAACAGTCTGGTGGTAATTTTGCCAGAAAGCGTTACACGAGCTATTAAGTTAATCAGGCTGCGTGGTTTAGTCAAGGAAGAAATACTTCAACAAAATCCTGGTACGACTATCGTAGATTCCCAAAATGGGATTACACCTTCTTCTGTAGTTAATACTCTGCTGTAGTCAACAGGAGCCACTGCTTGATTAGAGTTTCCCGGCAACCGCGTAAGTGGTGTTTAAGAGTCTAAAGTCAATAGTCAAAAATCCAGAGTTTTTACCCTTGACCGTGCCAATTTTAGATTTTAGATTTTTTTGGTACTCCTGCAAAGAAGCAAGCTACATGCCCCGTCCCTGAACGCGAGTGCGTCTCCCCTTCTGTTCGAGGCGCTCCTTCGCATTGGGAGAAGTTTGCTCGCAGGGAAACCAACGCCGCCGCCACTTATAGCAGAGTGCTGAAGCGCGGATAGCTATGGTTTAGCCCGTATAAATCCAAGTACTACCCTACGGGAAGCCGCTACTCTTCGAGAACGCTCCGCGAACGCGTCTACAAGGCTTTGAGCAATCAACATTGTCCTAACCTATACTTCGACTGCTATACTTGGCTGTCGGGAAACCCTCCCGCAGTAGTGGCTCCTCCTTGCAACTTCTCAAATTGTGGGCGGAACAAATCTTGTTAGAGTCAATCCAAAATCCTCAGAGCTAAGTACCCTTGTGATCTCATTCAATTCAAAATACTCGCTGCGCTGCGTCCGCTACGCTAACGTAAATCCAAAATTCAAAATTGATTGACCCTTATTATTCTTGTTCTGAATTAGTATCGTCACCAGAAGTTTTCATTCCTTCCCTAAAACTCCGTAGGGTTTTACCCATTGCGTTTCCCAGTTCGGGAATTTTTTTTGGGCCAAAAATTAGAATAGCGACCATAGCAATTACACCTATTTCTGGCCATCCTAGTCCAAACATATGCCTCTCCTGTTTGCTTCCTGTATTAACTATAGACATTAGGAGGCTTTTTCTCGTGTGATTGGTAAATCTAACCAATCGCTTAATTCGTTAGCTAGCCATTCAAGTTCTGCTTCATGTTTAATACCGCCATCAGTACCACCTAGCCGATACTTATAGATTCCTGACCAAACATCCAGTTGCGGTGGAACGTCAACTCTGTTACCTTCAGAGTCTTTAGTAAAGTGTTGCGGAATGTAAACCAGCTTGGTGATGCTTTGTCTTGGCGATGGACGAGGACGATGAAATTGAAAAGTAAACAACTCCCAGGTTAAGGCAATTTGTTCGTGATTAAGACGTAAGCGGATGCGTCCAAATAAATGAAAGAGAAATGTATACAACATAAAAAAGCCAGCACCCCAAAAGGGAAGTGAGAACAAGGCAAAGGGGATATTGACAGGAAAAGGGGCCGAGAGAGCGCCAATTGTCCAAAATAGGATAAATGAATTCCAGGCGATCGCAAACAAACCTGTAAACAAAATTGAAGGGTGAAAGCCAACAGGTGGAACGATAATTTCTAGAGAATCCCAATTTTTGGTCAGTTGAACTTTACTACCAGCTGGTTTACCAAGAACCAAAGCAGGGCTGCTTCTCAACTGTGGTTCTTCTAAAGCTGCAAGTGCTTGACTAGCAGAATTCAAACGCCGTTCTAAACTGGGTTCAGTTATCCACTTTAACCAATTAGTAAAGCTAGGACTCAAATTAGTCAACTGCTCAAACTGAATGCGAAAATCCTTTTGGGGTAAATCTGCTGGATGAGTACCCGTTACTAAGTAAATCAAAGTTGCGCCTAAACTATAAAGGTCTGAAGCTGCAACAGTACGTGCGCCAAATTGCTCCGGTGGCATATATCCATAGGTTCCTACCACAGTCCTAGTTCCACCTTCTGCGGCGAAAACTGTCTGCACTGAGCCAAAATCTACTAGGTAAACTTGACCAGCACTATTACCAGAGCGCTCCCCCAATAAAATATTGCTAGGCTTAATATCACGGTGAATCACAGGTGGATGCAGCCCATGCAGATAAATCAGAATTTCTAATAGGGATTTAGCTATCTGTTTGACTTCAATCTCTGTAAAAGTCCGTCCAGATTGTAAGTATTGCTCTAAAGTTTGTGCTGGGATATAAGTTTGTACTAAAGCAAATCCTTTGATAGGTGAATTTACCTCAAAATAGTCTAAATAGCGAGGGATCAAAGGATGTGATAAAGATTTTAAGGTTTCAGCTTCACGCTCAAATAACTTGAGATCATCCCATTCAAAGTCACTACTAAAAGAAAGTAACTTGATAACCACTAATTCACCAGTGATTTGATCCCGCGCTAACAGTGTCCGCCGCCCTGCTTTTTTTCCTAATTGTTGCTGAACTGCGTAGCGTAGACGCGCAGCGTCTTGTTCCCAAACATCGCCTAACATTTCCCCACTCATTATTATTACTTATAATGTTACGAATTAAATGTTTTTGTAGCTTATAGTTTGTTGAATTGGCAAGCCGATATCTTTAGTATAATTGTGTGATTCTATGCCCTCACAACTTTGGCCTTACATTACCCCTGGTATTCCTGATGAATTGTTCGAGCACTTGCCAGGAATTCCCCTGAGCCAGCGAGAAGTCCGGCTGTTGTTAATTGCCCAACTGCGATTAAAACCTGATTCAGTGTTGTGGGATATTGGTGCAGGGACGGGTACAATTCCGGTAGAAGTGGGGCTGCTGTGTCCAAACGGACGGATTATCGCTGTAGAAAGGGATGAAGAAGTAGCCAATCTGATTAAACGCAATTGCGATCGCTTCGAGGTGAAGAATGTCGAAGTAATTGAAGGGAGCGCCCCAGAGTGTTTGCATGACCTTAAACTTACCCCTCATCGTGTCTGTATTGAGGGAGGACGCCCTATTCAGGAAATTTTACAAGCCGCTTGGCATTATTTACCATCATCAGGCCGGGTTGTCGCCACAGCTGCTAATTTAGAAAGTCTGTATGCTATTTCCCAGATATTTTCTCAGTTAAGGGCTAGAAATATAGAAGTTGTTCAGTCTGCGGTTAATCGATTAGAAACACGCGGCTTTTCTCAAACCTTTACCGCCGTCGATCCCATTTTTATCCTCAGTGGTGAGAAACTGGACTAGGGACTGGGGACTGGGGACTAGGGACTGGGGACTGGGGACTAGGGACTAGGGACTAGGGACTAGGGACTAGGAAAAAGTTTTCCAAATACTCAATCCCCAATACCCAATACCCAGTACCCAATACCCAATACCCAATACCCCATACCCAATACCCAATCCCAAATACTTCTATGCCTTGGTCTCGGATTATTAGTGGAATTGTTGCGATCGCTCTTGCTCTTTCTTTGACCCTGTTGGGAGGTTGGTACTTTACCCTCATGTTTGCGGTTGTCGTCTTTTTGGGTCAACAGGAATATTTTAATTTGGTGCGGGCCAGAGGTATAGCTCCTGCGGCTAAAACTACTATGGCTTTCAGCCTAGTTTTGTTAGTGATTTCTACGCTTGATAGCAGTTTAGCCGATGCGGTGATGCCAATAGCTGGCACACTTATTTGTTTTTACTTATTATTTCAGCCCAAATTTGCCACGATCGCCGATGTTTCTGCTTCTATTATGGGATTATTTTACGTAGGCTATTTACCAAGTTACTGGGTGCGGTTGCGAGCAATAGATAGTGCTACTTTCAGCAATCTATTTTTGGGTGGTTATTGGCCTCCAACCTGGACAGATTTTTGGGAAAAAGGAAATTTTGCCTCATTACCACAAGGTTTGACATTAACACTGCTGACTTTCTTATGTATTTGGGCAGCTGATATCGGTGCTTATATTATTGGCAAATTCTTCGGGAAAACCCGTCTGTCTGAAATCAGCCCTAAAAAAACTGTGGAAGGTGCTATTTTTGGTATCACCTCCAGTGTTACCGTAGCTCTAGCTGGAGCTTACTATCTCGACTTACCTAGATCCCTTTTCACTGGTTTTGCATTGGGTTTGCTGATTGGCATTGCTAGTCTTTTAGGCGACCTTACCGAGTCTATGCTGAAACGGGATGCTGGAGTTAAAGATTCCGGTCAGTTAATCCCAGGTCACGGCGGTATTTTAGACCGTACCGATAGTTATATTTTCACAGCTCCTTTGGTTTACTATTTCGTGACACTGCTGTTGCCGCTCATAGCAGATAAGTGAACAAATGGGGTGGTGGGTCATAGGTCTTATGTGACACTTTTATCTGTAGTGTAAACTTCACCCTAACCTGCTCTAATCTGCAAACAGCAGGAGGTCTAGGTTAAGGCTTAAGGCAAATGGAAAGCCCTTTTGGACTTTCCAGGACATCTAGGTTCTTAACTCTCTATCCTCTGGCTGCTTTAGCTATGGACTGGTAGCCTTAATTGTTTGTTATAAGAGTATTTTCTGATACTTGCCTAACAAACTAGGAAAATTAACTAAGACAGAGGAGAATAGCAGTAAAATTATTGCTGCTACCGCTAATTATGGTATCCAAACACAAAGAGCGGTGATTATAAATAAAGCCGTTTTTAGATGAATAAATATACCCAATCTAAAGGAGCCAAAAGTCAGAGTGTAGATGTATTCTGACCGCATCTTGCAAGAAGATATCGCAAGCAATTGAGAACCACTATATTATTGAAAATAAAGAACTAGCATTTTATTTTTTAATCATCAAGGGTTAACATTAATTCGCCCACAACATACCAGTTTGCCAGGGATCAGCGTTAGTTCTTGAATATCGACATCTGAGCCTAGATCCAGATTGTACACATGACTACCCTCTAAGAGTGGTTCCTGATTGTGCTTGATTGGGATGTGTGTTAGTTGCAACTCATGACCATTGAGTAATTGTAAACCCACGCAAATCTCCAGAGATGTTGTTTTACTATTGGTGGCTGGGATGCCGCACAGTATAATTTGTTGATTGTCAAGGAGAATTTTTTGCCAATTAATTGGTTGAAATTCTGGAAAATATTCTGGTAATAATTTAACCAGTACGTCATTGAAAGCAGTAGATAATAGGTCAGATGAGATAGAAGCATTAAGATCCTTCTCGTCTATGGTTAATTCGCCAACTACCGATACTGTTTCTAATAGGCGTAGTGGTTGTCCTTTAAGTACTGAGCCAATGTTTATCCGAATATTTTCTGCCACTATTTGTATTTGCGTAATTAAAAGACCTTGATAAACTGCATGAGTAGCAAAAATGGATACCAAAGGAATGCGTCCAGAAAGAATTTGGCGATCGCTTGCTCTAATCTCTACTTCCAGTTGGGATACTTGACTAACTTGCGTTCTCAACCAAAGTTTGAGTGCTGTTGTCAACACTTGCGTAATTACCCGGATCTTATTTGCGTTGATTGATGGGAAATTTTGATCAGGCATCTAACTACTCTATTTATAACTATTTGCTAAAAAATCGAGAGAACTTAAACAAACCCTAAATGTAACATTTATGTCTACTTGTTACAAAATGCAAATATCATGTAATTGTTAACAGAAAAATCAGCAATTTCCACATGGAGGCACGGTTACAAAAAATTCTTGCTCAGTGGGGTATTGCCTCACGTCGTGAAGCCGAAGAAATGATTCGGCAGTCGCGTGTACAAATAAATGGGGTATCTGCACATTTAGGTCAAAAAGTTGATCCCCAAAAAGATGCGATCGCAGTTGATGGTCAGCCTGTCTTTGAAAAGCAGCGTCCGGCTTTAATCTATCTATTGCTGCATAAACCAGCTGGCGTGGTTTCGACTTGCGACGACCCGCAGGGAAGGACGACAGTCCTGGATCTATTACCAAAAGAATTACGCGAAGGTTTAGGTATTCACCCAGTGGGGCGGCTAGATGCAGATTCTACAGGAGCTTTAATACTTACCAATGATGGAGATCTGACATTTAGGCTAACCCATCCACGCCATAGTATTTCCAAGACATATCGTGTTTTGGTAAAAGGACATCCCCCAAAAGCAGTACTGCAAATGTGGCGTCAGGGTGTGGTATTAGAGGGAAGAAAAACACGACTAGCCAAGGTACACCTGATAGAACGTTTCGCTGATCAAAGCTTGTTAGAAATTGTTTTGCAGGAGGGAAGAAATCGCCAGATTCGCCGTATCGCCCAACAGTTGGGATACCCAGTTATCAAGCTGCATCGGACTGCCATAGGCCCAATTCAATTACAAACCCCGAAGGAACCCTTTTTAAGAGAGGGTAACTATCGCTCCCTAAAAAATGATGAGATTCGCTTTTTACAAGAGCAGGTAAAGCAACCTATTAAAGATTCAGCTGAGTTAAGGAGTGTAAAAAAGCATGAAATGGCTAAGAAAGAAGAATAATGATCAGGCAGTATTATCGTTAGAGCAGCAACGATCTGAAAAGTTGGCAGAAATGGGTGCTCAACTTTGGGCATCGCGTCAAGAACAGGGTTTATCTCTAGAAGAAGTAGTCATATTAACAAAGATTCCCCGACGTTTATTGCAAGCGATTGAAGAAGGTAATTTAAACGATTTGCCAGAACCAGTCTATATTCAGGGTTTTATCAGGCAATTCGCTGACGCATTAGGTTTTAACGGAACAGAATTTGCTAACAGTTTTCCTATCAGTGCTCAACCAGTGAACTCCCAAACTATTGGGAAAACTTCACCCCTGGCTCAATTACGTCCTATTCATCTTTACTTTCTTTACATATTCCTAATTTTATGCACTGTGAACGGCTTATCTCAGTTATTGAATAATGCCGCGCTACAAGCAAATAATAATCAAAGCGAGCCAGATTCAGAAAAACAGTACGTTGTCAAACCAGAGCTAACACAACCAAAACAATCAGTAGAAGCCCAACCGGTTAGCGACACTCTCAGTAGGATTCAAGAGGTGCAACCAGTACAGATTGGTGTCACCTTAAAAGCATCATCTTGGATTCGTGTCGTAGCTGATGGCAAAACCGAGTTTGAAGGTACTCTCCCAGAGGGAACTCGCCGTACATGGAGAGCGCGAGAGCAACTGACAGTGAAAACTGATAATGCTGGTGGTGTTTTAATGAGCGTTAATCAGCAGAAAGCCAAGGAAATGGGAGAGCCAGGGAAAGTAGAAGAAATCAAGATTGCTGCTAAGCCTAGACCTTGAAATATAGGGTATGGGGCATGGGGCATTGAGCATTGAGCATCAGTTAAACCTCATCTTCCCCAGCCTCCTCAACCCCCCCAGCCTTATTGTGCTTGCGGGGCGCGTCCATTGAGTTTAGTAAGACTTTTCAGCTTGGAGCTTAATTCTTCTGTGAAAGCTGACGCTTGATAGCGCCATTCCCAGTTACCCTCAGCAACGCCAGGAAAATTCATCCGCGTTTCGTTTCCTAATCCCAAAACATCTTGCAAAGGAATAATCGCTTGATTAGCTATGGAACTTAAAGCTAGTCGAATTAAATCCCAGTGAACGCCTTCAGGACTGATACAACCTAAATAAAGCAGCAAGTTTTGCTTTTCGGATTCACCAGCTGTGTTGAACCAGCCTATTGTTGTGTCATTGTCGTGAGTCCCGGTATAAACTACAGCATTTCGCGGGTAGTTGAACGGTAAAAATGGATTATCGGCATCAGAACCAAAGGCAAACTGCAAAACTTTCATACCGGGAAATTCATATTTGTCTCGTAACGCATCTACCTCTGGGGTAATTACTCCCAAATCTTCGGCTAAGACGGGTAGCTTACCCAACTTCTGCTTAATAACTTCAAAAAAAGCTTCTCCCGGCGCTTCAACCCATTCTCCATTAACAGCTGTTTCTTCTCCTTGTGGCACAGACCAAAAAGCTTCAAAGCCACGGAAATGATCAATGCGGATAATATCTACATAATCTAGCATTGCCTCAAAGCGCTGCACCCACCACTTAAAGTCTTGTTTTTGCAATTCCTCCCAGTCATAAACTGGGTTGCCCCACAACTGACCTGTATTGCTAAAGTAATCTGGTGGAACTCCTGCCATTTGCGCGGCTTCTCCAGTCTTTTCATCTAAACAAAAGATGTTAGGATGCGCCCACACATCGGCACTATCGTGAGCTACGTAGATAGGGATATCGCCGATAATATCTATACCACGCATGTTGGCGTAGCTTTTTAGCTCTGACCACTGCCGGAAAAACTCAAATTGGATGAATTTGTAATAGAAGATTTCTCCATTGAGCCGACGTTGTACCTGATCTAATGCTTGCGGTTCCCGCTTGACAAGCTCTTGTTCCCATGTATGCCAGCTTGCACCGTCATTTGCATCTTTCAGTGTCATAAATAAGGCATAATTGTCTAGCCAATAGGCTTTGCTGTCGCAAAAACCTGCAAATTCTTTTTGCTGTATGGGCGTAGCATGATTTCTAAAATTTTCACAGGCTTTTTTGAGTAGTCCAATCTTAATCGGCACAACCTGCTCAAAATCTACCTTTTCCGTTGGAAATGCTGGTAAGTTAGCAAAGTCTTCTTCAGCGAGCAAACCCTCTTCTAGCAATTTTTCTGGGCTAATCATCAAGGGATTTCCTGCCATTGCCGAGTAGCACATATACGGAGAATTACCGTATCCAGTAGGGCCCAAGGGTAAAACTTGCCAATATTGTTGATGGCTATCTTTGAGAAAGTCAATGAAGCGGTAGGCTTCTAAGCCTAAATCTCCAATGCCAAATCGACTGGGAAAGGAAGTGGGATGCAGCAAAATACCGCTTGATCTAGGAAAAGGCATATTTAACCTGAATTAGTAGGAGGGAGCGATTCTTTGAACGACACGCTACGCGATTGCCCAAGGGGCAGTGGCAAAGCCAATCGCATCGAATTTATCACGGAACAGGATTTCAGTTATCAGTTGTCACAGAGCTAATGAATATTGTTAACTGTTAACTGTTCACTGTTAACTGACTATGACTTACCGAAATCCTGCACCGACAGTTGATATCATCATTGAACTAGTAGATCGACCTCATCGGCCAATAGTGTTAATTGAAAGACATAATCTACCCTTAGGTTGGGCTATACCGGGTGGTTTTGTGGATTATGGGGAACGGGTGGAAGTAGCAGCACGGCGGGAAGCTGAGGAAGAAACGGGTTTGCGGGTGGAATTAGTTGAACAATTACTGGTGTATTCTGACCCCAATCGTGATCCGCGTCAGCATACAATTAGCATTGTGTTTTTGGCGACGGCGACAGGAGAACCTCAAGCGGGGGATGATGCTAAGGGTGTAGGCATTTTTGAGTCTTGGCGTGTGCCTGAGAATTTATGTTTTGACCATGACAAAATTCTGCGGGATTATTGGCGGTATCGGCATTATGGGATACGTCCGAGGTTGGGGTAGAGGGACGAACCGCAAAGGACGCAAAGGGCGCAAAGGAAGAGGGGAGAGGAATACCTGTGACTGGTGCGATAATGCCTGATGGAGAGGTTTACAAACCGATCGCCTCTGAGATGGAAATCGGTAAGCAGGAAGCATCGTTAGAGAAAGTGATATCTATGACTCGTAAAGTAATTCGTACTGATAACGCACCCGCTCCAGTGGGCCCTTATAATCAAGCGATCGCGGCTTCTGGTCAATTAGTATTTGTGGCTGGACAAATTGCAATCGATCCTCGCCTCGGTGATGTTGTTTACACTGATGATGTCAAAAAGCAAACTGAGCAGGTAATGGCTAATCTGGAAGCTATCCTGACAGCAGCAGGTGCAAATTTCCAAAAGGTGGTAAAAACCACTGTATTTTTAGCTGATATGAATGATTTTGCCGCAGTAAACGCGGTTTATGCCAAATATTTCCCCGAAGATACAGCCCCAGCGCGTGCTTGTGTTCAGGTGTCGCGTTTGCCTAAAGATGTGTTGGTAGAGATTGAGGCGATCGCAGTGATATAAGCTAATCAGTAAATTGGATGTGTAGCAGTTGACTTTGGGAATACTGAAAATAAGTATCCTAAAGGAGTATTAAAAATGGCTAAAAATCAGATCAGTGCTAATCTGGCTCCAGCAGATCAAGAAGCAGTTATGCAGGCGATCACCACCATTCACGAAAAGTTACCGTTTTTGATTGATTTGACAACCGAAAAACGCCGAGCAATGCTGAAGATGGGAGATAAAAGTCGGGCATTTGTCAGCAAAGCATTGGAAATTGCAACACAAAACCCTGACTTTTTGCCCCGTTCTTTTGATTTAGAAGAGATGCGCCGCGACTTGGCGTTGTATGAAGCGTTATATCCAGTGCTGCTATCTCTAACGCAACTGCAAGAATTGGTGGACGATACTTATATAGCCACGGGTAGTGAGGCATATGTAGCAGCTTTGGCAGTTTACAATTATGCTAAAGCTAGCGGTGATGTCGCGGGTTTAAATATAGCCATTGATGAGATGGGACGCAGATTTTACCGCCGTTCCAATAAAAATAAATGCGAAGCCACGGCTAGCTAAAACCGCAACAGGCGATTATTATACATACTATTTTTAAGGGCACAACTAATGTTGTGCCCTTTTTGCTTTTTTGTATCTAAAAATCTGTAAAACCTGCGTCATACGATTTTAGATTGTGTTTGGGTAGCGTCTCAAAAAAAGAGTTAACGGAATCTTTATCCAAATCTGCCGCTGACGTAATCTCTGGTATCTTCTTGCTTGGGATTGTTGAAAATTACTTCTGTCGAGTCGTACTCTACTAAGAAGCCAATACGACCTCCTGTATCTGTAGAGCGAACGTTGAAAAAGGCAGTTTTATCAGAAACCCGCGCAGCTTGCTGCATGTTATGGGTGACGATAACGATAGTGTATTGCTCTTTAAGTTCGTGAATTAATTCTTCTACGCGCAAGGTGGATATGGGGTCAAGAGCAGCACAAGGTTCATCCATTAATATAACTTCTGGTTGAACTGCGATCGCTCTTGCAATACATAGCCGCTGTTGCTGCCCACCAGATAAAGCCGAGCCACTTTGGCGTAGTTTATCTTTTACTTCATCCCACAAAGCTGCTTGCCGTAGACTCCGTTCTACCAGTTCATCCATATTACCTTTGTAGCCGTTGATTTTGGCTCCAAAAGCAATATTGTCATAAATTGATTTTGGAAACGGGTTTGGTCTTTGAAACACCATCCCAATCCGCCGACGCACCTCTACAGGATCAATCTCGGTTGCATACAAGTTTTTATTGTAAAAAAATATCTTACCTTCTGCCCGAAATGAATCAATCAGGTCGTTGAGACGGTTATAGCATCGGATCAAAGTACTTTTGCCACAACCAGAGGGGCCAATAAAGGCTGTCACCTGATTTTTCGGAATATCTAGCCAAATATTTTGTAAGGCTAAAAACTTGCCGTAGTAAACGTTGAGATTTTCTGTGCGTAAAACGGTCTCAGTGTCATTCACTGTACTGATGTTAGTAGCCATAAAGTAAGTCTAGTATTAGTTTTAGCAATGAAAATTCGCCCTGGGAATGTCACTTCATTAAACTTTTTTGCGAGTTGCCCAGCGAGCGATGATACTTGTAATTAGAACCATCAATACCAAGATCAAAGAGGCTGCCCAAGCTAGTGACTGCCAATTTTTAAACGGGGAAATAGCGTATCTGTAAACCAAAACAGCAAGAGAAGCTGTGGGTCGGAATAAGCTATCGGGCCAGAAGTTGGAAAATAGAGCAGTAAATAGTAAGGGTGCAGTTTCTCCAGATGCTCTGGCGATCGCCAACGTTGAACCAGTTACAATTGCTGGTAGAGCTGCTGGCAATACCACTTGACTCACTGTTTGAAAGTTAGTTGCTCCTAAACCCACAGATGCTTGTCGCAAATCGTCCGATACTAACTGCAAAGCTTCGTCAGTAGTTCGCAAAATAATTGGCAACATTAAAATTGCCAGCGCAAATCCTCCACCTAGAGCTGAATATGAGCCTAAATTCAGTCTTACTAATGTTAAAACTACAATCCCATAGGCAAATACCCCAGCAATAATGGAGGGAACTCCACTAAGGACGTTGGCTGCAAAACGTATACCCCTGGCAACTTGAGCAGAGCTAAATTCCGTAATGTAAATCGCCCCTAAAACACCCAAAGGGATGCTAATCAGCGCCCCAATTCCTACCATTAAGAGTGTTCCTAAGATCGCATTACCAAAACCTCCGCCCTTTTGTAGAGCTTTAGGTGGCAGTTCAACAAACACGCTAGGACTCAGACTACCAAAGCCTTGAATAATCACGTAAGAAAGCACTGCTAGCAAAGGTATAAGTGCCAATACTCCGCAGGTAAATGCTATTACAGTCATTACTGTGTTAAACAGCGTCCGAGGAGACGTGGCGGAGCGAGTTAGACTACGCTCTGGAAAACTAGAAGTCGTCATAAATTCAACCCAAACCTACGTTACACTCGCTTGACTCGGAGAACGACCAACTCTGCCAGAATATTGACTACTAGCGTCAAGAAAAACAGAACTAAGGCGGCATACATTAAAGCCGCAACTTGTAAACCACTGGCTTCTGAGAATTGATTTGCCAGTAGAGAAGAGATCGTATTGGCAGGTGCTAAAAGAGAGGCGCTGATATTGTTGGAGTTGCCAATCAACATTGTCACAGCCATTGTTTCGCCCATTGCCCGGCCGAGTGCTAGCATCACAGCACTAACTATGCCCGAAAAGGCAGCTGGGACGAGAACTTTCAAAATTGTTTCCCAGCGTGTTGCTCCTAGTCCTACTGCTGCCTGACGCAAACTCGGAGGTACAGAAATCAAGGCATCGCGCGATAAAGCTGTGATGATCGGCAAAGTCATAATCGCTAAGATGATTCCTGCGGGCAACATTCCTGGCCCTGTGGGAGGGGTGCTAAAAATTGGCAACCAACCAAAGTAACTATTAAGCCATTTTCCCAAGTCAGTTAATATTGGGATTAAAACGAAAATCCCCCAAACTCCGTAGACAACACTGGGAATAGCTGCGAGCAGTTCTACCGAAAACACAAGTACCAGCCGCACTTTTGAGGGAAGAAAATTCTCACTCAGTAAAATAGCGGTGCCAACCCCAATTGGTACAGCTATCAACAGACCAATAAAAGAACTCACAAGAGTTCCATAAATTTGAGGCAATACTCCGTAATTATCATTAACTGGGTTCCAAGTGCTGTTAGCTAAAAATTCAGCACCAAACTTTTGGATAGCGGGCCAAGCTCCAATTGCAACCTGTAATGCAATCCATAATAAGGTAGCAGCGATCGCAAACGCGAAAATTTTAGTCAGCCAAATAAAACCACGATCCAGAGATTTTTCAGCCTCAGAGCGATTTTTCATCGCTGATGACAGATTTTGAGAATTTGTAGCCATGACTACCGACTTTCACAATTAAATCAGAGAAAAATGTGGGAGGCAACCAGATTAGTAAAACTGTCGCCTCATCATCTCTTGAAGTTGAGATGTCAATAATTTCAAGTTCCAAGTTAAAAATGCCAATCAAGTAACAAGTCTAGCTAGCAGTCAAGCAGTTATTAACTAGACATGCTTCATACTTTGACTGCTGGGTATTAACTATTGCTAAGCACTACTTGCTAGCGCTAGCACCACCACCAACATTGATTTTATACTCTGGACTAATTTGATCAGCCGCAGCAGCAACTTTTGTAATTACGTTTTGGGGCAAAGGAATATAACCTAATGCAGCAGCTTGCTTCTGACCTTCAGTTAAGCCGTATTCGATAGCGGCTTCCATTGCCTTGGCTTTTGCCGCATCGGGATATT
The DNA here is from genome assembly GCF_014831675.1 of Komarekiella delphini-convector SJRDD-AB1. Taxonomy (GTDB): domain Bacteria; phylum Cyanobacteriota; class Cyanobacteriia; order Cyanobacteriales; family Nostocaceae; genus Komarekiella. Next base: position 145,651 of record NZ_VJXY01000002.1, read on the forward strand.
TGCTGTAAGCCAACAGCCAAGTGTAAGTAACGATGGGATATGCATCGGCTCCTGCCGGATCAGCAATAAAAGCAATAAGATTTGTCGGTAGAGTTTCTGATTCTAAGGCTTTAGATGCTGACTCTTCATTAGCTACAACCGTGTTACCAGCTTTGTTTTCCAAAGCAGCAAACCTGAGATTGTTTTCTTTGGCATAGGTGTACTCAACGTAACCAATAGAACCTTGAGTTTGTTGTACTTGGGCGGTAACACCTTCATTACCCTTAGCACCAACTCCCGTAGGCCAGTTGACAGTCTTGCCTTCACCAACTTTACTCTTCCACTCTGGGCTGATAGCGCTCAGGTGTTTGGTGAATACACCCGTGGTTCCACTACCATCAGAACGATAAGCAACTACAATCGGCTGATTAGGAAGCTTGGCACCTGGGTTAGCCGCAGCAATTCTCTGGTCGTTCCAAGTTGTGATTTTGCCTAGCAAAATGTCGGTATAAACTGCCCGTGGTAATTTTAGCTCTGGCACATCTGGCAAGTTGTAAGCCAGTACGATGCTACCAGCAGTCACAGGTAGTAAAATAACACCTTTATCCTGTGGTACTTTCTTAATTTCTTCTGGCGTCATAGCAACATCACTAGCACCAAAATCTACAGTACCCTTGATAAATTGCTGAACTCCAGCACCGCTACCAACTGACGCATAGTCAACTTGCAGATTTGGATATTTTTTATTCAAATCTGTGAACCAGGTATCGTATATTGGTGCAGGAAAAGATGCACCGGCCCCTGTTAATTTTACGTTTCCACCAAGATCTAGTTTAGCTGGGCTAGAGGCAGTAGTATCTGTAGCAGTTCCAGAAGGAGTAGTTGTATTATCTGAAGTTTGCTGTCCGCCACAAGCAGCTAATCCTATTGTCAGTGCTAACACTGAAATTGAAGCTGTGAGACGATGATTTTTTATTACATTTACAGGTGAAAGCATCGCTATCGGTTCTTAGTAAATTTCCAGGTGAGCGCTTCTAAGATACCCTCAAATGGTAAAGCTCAAGGTAAACAAAAGGTTAACAAAGTGAAAAAAACATATTTTTTTTAGATGAAGATCAAACACTTATTCCCTTTTTAGTTAGATAAAATTGCTACTTTTTCAAAATTAATTTGTTATAAAATATACACTTAGAATGAAATTTATATATGTTTACAAAACCCAAACTGTGGTGTAATTTCATCTATCAGCTTATCAAAAAATATGTAAATGAATAACAAACAATGGTATATCGCAGGTTTAATTAAGTTTAATAATAAACTTTTATTCTGCCTATGCATTGTCTTGTATAAATCTGAAGCCAATAGCTAAATAATCTAATCGGTGAAATTATTACTAGAAAAACATTAAATTTTTTATGTACAGAGAATATTTGCGCGATCGCCCAAAATCCAATTAGTATGTTAAAAAACTATCTCAAACATTTTGTAGCGAAATCTAGGTTAAGCTAAATTAACAGTATATATACTAGTTATTAAATATTCATTTATACATTATTGTCCCAAGTGGGGAATTAAAACCACGCTTCAGTTACGAAAATTGGGCTATGAACGTCTGAGCTAAAATTTTCAGAACTGACAAGTTACACACTAAACGAAGAGGCGAAAAGAAATATGCTACTTCTTGAGGTGTCAGCACAAATTTTATTTAGATATTAATGTCTATACTGGTTTCTGTTGGTTTTCCCTTTTGCCCTTCCCTTTTTGCCTAATAAATGTTTGCCGTTTCCAATCAATTACTATGGTCTATGATTGGCTTACTCCTGACAATGGGTGGCACTTTCTTAGAAGCTCATGGCATCACCTTACCTTGGAGTTGGAGTAAGCAAGGAATTCAGACTTTTTCTTTAGGTGTCACCTTTCAGATTGGCGCAGTGTTGCTGGTAGGTTGTTTAGGGGGGAAAAATGCTGGTGCGCTCTCGCAAATTGCTTATTTAGTCATGGGATTAACCTTATTACCTGTATTTGCCGATGGCGGCGGTATCGGTTATGTCAAGCTATCTCAGTTTGGCTATCTGCTAGGCTTTGTTCCTGGAGCTTGGGTTTGTGGCTTTTTCGCCTTTAAAGCTAGACCGCGACTAGAAACTCTCGCCTTCAGTTGCGTTTGCGGCTTGTTGACTCTCCACCTATGCGGTATTACTTATTTGATTATTAGCTATCTTTTTCAGTGGAAAGGCACAGAAAATTTACCATTAATGCAAGCAATCCTTAGATACTCTTGGTTTGCACTACCTGGGCAACTAGCCGTAGTCTGCGCCGTCACTGTCATAGCATTTATATTGCGTCACTTAATGTTTTATTAGTCATTAGTCCATCTGTCCAGAGTCCATAGTCCAAAGATTGGCTCTTGACCCTTGACTGTTGACCCTTGAGAGAAGTCTGAGTGGAGGCTTCCTTTGATCAGAACTTCGCTGCCCTTGACTCTTGACTAATTCACGATGTATTTAAAAAACCGCCTTTTTTGGATTGCTTCCTTCATAGCTTTTTTCTTAGATCAACTGACAAAATACTGGGTGGTGCAAACTTTCAGCTTGGGACAGACACTACCAATCTTACCGGGTATATTTCACTTCACCTATGTCACCAATACTGGCGCAGCTTTTAGTCTATTAAGTGGGAAAGTAGAATGGTTGCGCTGGCTATCTTTAGGAGTGAGTTTGGTATTGATAGCATTAGCATTGTTTGGCCCAGTATTAAATCTTTGGGATCAACTTGGCTATGGCTTGATTTTAGGTGGTGCTATGGGTAATGGTATTGATCGGTTTGTTTTAGGCTACGTCGTTGATTTTTTAGATTTTCGCCTGATTAATTTTGCTGTATTTAACGTAGCTGATTCATTCATTAGTATTGGCATTGTTTGCCTACTAATTGCCTCTGTGCAAAAAACACCGACTTCTAATCGCAGATCGCGGTAACCTAGCACTGTAAAGACTATTTATAAACAAAAGATTAAGTATTATGTATTATTGCAGAGCATAACATACCAACAAAGACAGTGGGTTGTGGTTAAAAAATCTACCAGGGATTTTGAAACGACTAAGCCTGGGATTGATAACCCCAGGCTATTAACGAGTGAAACACTGCTCATTTCTATGTGAGATGACTTGAGCTATTGTTTCCATATATTTGCATTAGCCACCAATTATTTTAACTGGTGGTGGCTAATGTTAGATGCACCAACTATCATTGACCACAAATTCGCAGCACATTATCCTTAGCTTTTACTTTTAATTACTTGGAGTAGGAGCTGTTGGCATGGAATCTGGAGTTGTACTGGGACTAGAGCCTGGTTCGGTAGTACTACCGGGATTAACAGGTTCAGATGGTGTTGGGCTTCCTGGTACTGGAGTTAAGTTACTAGGGCTGCCAGGTTCAGGTGATGTTGGGCTTCCTGGTACTGGAGTTAAGTTACTAGGGCTGCCAGGTTCAGGTGATGTTGGGCTTCCTGGTACTGGAGTTAAGTTACTAGGGCTGCCAGGTTCAGGTGATGTTGGGCTTCCTGGTAATGGAGTTAAGTTACCGGGGTTGCCAGGTTCAGATGGTGTTGGGCTTCCTGGTACTGGAGTCAAGTTACCGGGGTTGCCAGGCTCAGGTGTGGTGACGCCTTCTGGTGCTGGAGTTGTATTTTCGGGAGTAGTACTACCAGAAGGTGTAGTTTCTTCTGGTACTGTAGTGCTACCAGGAGTGCTGGGAGTGACTGGTGTGCCACCAGGACAACGGGAATTGAGTGGGAAATTCTCGCACAGAATTTTCATTCCTTCTGGCGACATCTTGATTTCCGTTGGTGAACTAGTGGACTCACTACTGGATTGGGCTATGGGGGATTTACTAGATTGAGCGACAGCAACACTAGTGGAGAGTGCCAAAGTTAGAGCTGTACCAATCAGGGTCAGAGATTTTCCCATCATTCTGAAAATTAACCTCAACGGAACTCTCGACTTATTAAATCAGACAATGAGATTTATAAAATCTGCCTAAATGAGGATGTTTACGTTTGTTTCAGAATTTGTTTATGTGCTAAAGCGGGAAAATTAAATCCTTCATTTCTTGATTAGTAGTGTTTAAAATTACAAAAATCAAAGGATTGGTTGTTTTTTTTAAATAGAAAAAGCAGATAAAATCAGCACTTGACAATTGTAAAACCAATAATGTCTCTATAGATAAGTGACAAAATTAACAATGTAGTTACACTTTGTAGATATTTTTGGGTATAAAATTAAATCTTTGATAATTACGTACAGCCAATTTATTCTTTGGCTTATGAGTAAAATGGTGGAAGATTAACATTTGAGATTGTAATTGCCCCGATTTTTCACTAAAAAGTGTGATGTGAATAGCCGATGAGTTCCCCTACCCAACCCCCTCGAAAGCCTCAAACGTTACTTGGTCAACTGACTCAAGCAGTACATACTATTCAAGCTAGGGTTGATTTTTCCAAATTGGCGCTCAAGCCTAATGCCAAAGTACCGGAACTCTGGGTGCAGGATGCGGGGGCGGATAAAGCGGAGGTATATCCGCTGTTGGGCGATCGCTATATCCTAGGTCGTAGTTCTAAATCCAGCGATATCGTGATCCGTAACCCAGTTGTCAGCCAAATTCACCTGTCACTGTCGCGGGATTCTACTCAACGTACACCTGTTTTCACCATTAAAGATGAAAACTCCACCAATGGTATTTATCGTGGTAAGCGCCGAGTCAGTTCTTTAGAACTGCGTCACGGCGATATCCTCACTCTGGGGCCACCAGAACTTGCCGCCTCCGTACGTCTGCAATACGTTGATCCACCAGCCTGGTATGTCAAAGCGGCAACATGGACAACTTACGGTGTAAGCGGTGCTAGTGCCTTATTAGCGTTAGTAATTGGCGTCGAGTGGCTAAAATTTTCAGTAAGACCCCTACCAACAGCGACCCGCGCCCCAGTGGTAGTTTACGCCCGTGATGGAGCTACTCCTCTGCGAGAGCCTCGGACTACCTCCCATGTAGACATGAAGCAATTGCAGGACTTTGGCCCTTATTTGCCTGCTGCTGTGGTAGCTTCAGAAGATAGCCGTTACTACTGGCACTTTGGGGTTGACCCCTTAGGAATTTTACGAGCCGTATTGGTAAATAGCCGCAGTGGAGATGTGCAGCAAGGAGCGAGTACTGTAACCCAGCAAGTTGCCCGCAGTTTGTTCCGCGAATATGTAGGCAGACAAGATACCCTTGGCCGCAAACTGCGGGAGGCAATTGTCTCCTTGAAGCTAGAAACCTTTTACAGCAAAGATGAAATTTTGCTGACCTACTTAAATCGGGTTTTTTTAGGGGCTGATACCTCCGGCTTTGAGGATGCTGCCCGCTATTACTTTGATAAGTCAGCCAAAGAATTAACTCTCTCCGAAGCAGCGACTTTAGTCGGAATTTTACCAGCCCCCAACGCTTTCGATTTTTGCGGGGATGGGCCAAATAAGTTAGAAGCAGCTGAATACCGCAATCGCGTGATTAAGCGATTGCTGGAGATGGGCAAAATTAAACCAGAGGATGCCAACCGAGCCAGACGCTCCACTGTCCAAGTTAGCCCCAAAGTCTGCGAACAACAAGCCAAAACGATCGCTCCTTATTTTTATAGTTATGTCTTCCAAGAACTCGAATCAATTTTGGGAGAAGGAGCAGCCAAAGAAGGAAATTACATCATTGAGACTCAGCTCGATCCAGCAATTCAAGCTCAGGCAGAAGCAGCTTTACGTAATTCTGTCAACAGCGCTGGGGCAAATTTTAATTTTTCTCAAGGGGCAGTAGTTACTCTTGACTCCAGTAGTGGCAGCATTCTCGCAATGGTAGGTGGAACTGATTACAGAAAAAGTCAGTTCAATCGTGCAGTCCAAGCTAAAAGACAACCAGGTTCCACCTTCAAAATTTTTGCTTACAGTGCTGCTGTTCAGCAAGGAATTCCAGCATCAAAAAGTTACTCTTGCTCTCCTTTAAGTTGGCAAGGCTTTACTTACAAACCCTGTCGTGCTGGTGCTGACACTAATTTAGATATTGCCACCGGACTTGCACTTTCAGAAAATCCCATCGCGCTGCGAGTAGCCAGAGAAGTCGGGCTGGATAGAGTGGCAGCGATGGCGCAGCGTTTGGGGATAAAGTCGCCTCTTGATGCTGTTCCTGGCTTAGTATTAGGTCAAAGCGTGGTTGATGTTTTAGAAATGACTGGCGCTTTCGGTGCTATTGGCAATCGCGGTGTATGGAATCCTCCCCATGCAATCAGTCGAATTCTAGACAGTGGTGATTGCAAGGATCGCAACAATGTCAAAACCTGCCGTGTGATCTACTCCTTCGACCGAGATCGTCGGGATGCCAATAAACGAGTGCTGCCAAGTGGTGTAGCCGATGAGATGACTGGCTTGATGCGCGGGGTAGTCACAAGAGGTACTGGTCGCAGTGCATCGATTGGGCTGGGTGAAGCTGGGAAAACAGGCACAACTGACAAAAACGTTGACTTGTGGTTTATTGGCTTTATTCCCAACCGCCGACTCGTAACTGGTGTTTGGTTAGGAAACGACAATAATTCCCCCACATCTGGTAGTAGTGCTCAAGCAGCTCAGTTGTGGGGAAATTATATGAGGAGAATTACAAGGTGAATTGGGCATTGAGCACTTGTACTGAGTGTACCCCTACGCTTAAGCAATCTACGCCTTGGTCTCATAGAGAAGCCGAAGTATTGGGCATTGGGAAAAGGGAAAAAACATCCCTTTCCCCTTTAGCCTTTTCCCCTCTTAAAAGTTCCCAGTCCCCAATCCCCAATTACTGATATCCTTGCCAAGGAACGACTTCTAATGTACCACTAGGCTTGAATAGGACTTGGAAATGAGCAAGAGGTTCTTTGTTATTAGGAGCAGCTACATTGGAGCCGTAAATGGCTTGGAACATCTTAGGTAGAGGTGTTTCTCGGAAATAGTCAAAGGCAACTTGATTGAGTGGTTCGTAGTCGGCAATTACACCATCTTTATTGACTGCTACCCGATATTTTAAATCTCGCGTAAAAGTGGGTTTACCACTCCAACTTTGGCGAACTGCCTTATAAAGCCTTTGGTTTAAACCCTTGACTGTTTTGGAGTCAGTAATTTTTTCCCCAACTACCTCTGGTGTCCTGAAGTATCCCCGCCAAGGACTAACTTCTAGGACACCTTGTCTAGTAAAGACTACTCGAAATTGGGCGATCGGTTCATTGGAAATGGGGGCGCGGTTAGCAGGATTATACAGGAGGTTAGGCAGAGGAGTTTGCCCGACTCCTTGATTCGCCTCTTTATTCAGTGCTTTATAACCAACGATCGCCCCATCCGCAGCAACACCTATACGATAGATTAATTCCTGTTTCAATCCTAAGCGATTAGTCCAAGCTGGATGAATTTGGTTATACACTTGACGATTTAATGCCCGCAGCTGGGATGCATCAGTAATTTCCGCAACTGTATTTAATAGTGCTTCTAAATCTGTTACTGTGGGCTTTGTCGTAGATGCAGGAGTTGCAGCTATCGCCGCAGGTGTAGGAATTGCGGCAGCTGCTATAGGTGTTACAGACGGCGATGCTGAAGGAGTGACGCTGGGTATTGTAGAGCTAGTCTGCTCATCTGACTTCGGCTCTGGTGGACGCACTTCGGGAGGCGGAATCAAGTTAAAAGCGATCGCTGCCACTGCTAAACTTGAAACTCCTACAGCAGCAGGTATTGCCTGTTTGATAAAGGCTGAACTAGCACCACCATAGCGTCTGGTAACTGGTTGTAGTTCTAGTGACAGTTCTGGTAATGTTTGAGTATCAGCAAAAAACTGATCAACTGCTTCTACTAAGTCAAACAGCTGTACCGTAGTCAAATCTATTTGAATAGGTGGTTTAGGGTAGTTAGAGTTAGACTCAAAATTCTCTGGAGAACTCTCCGAATGCACTATTAACCTGTGTTGATTACTATCAATTTTCTGAAACTCTACTAGTTCCGATTCCTGGTTATGTGCTTGAGGGTTTGTTACATTACTCAAAAATTCTTGGGCATAGGCACTAACCGCCCTGACCAAACTTTCAAAAAATTCTCGCCCTCCCACCAAGGGCTGATTATAACCAGATAAATAGCATTCTGCATTTACCAATATTGACAGTTCTGGGCGCAGTTCTTGAAAGTTTGCGGCCCTATTTATATCACTTAACCCTTCTAAAAGTAGCGTACAATTAGGCAGACTGTATCTACGTTGAATGTTCATTCTACTTCACCGTCAAAAAGACTAATCCAGAACCGCTGCATTCCCGCCGTACCGGTACAGAATAGTAATTGTCCTAACAAATTTATCGCCAACTCATCCAATTTTGCATCTGAAGTCAATGCTAGTACACCAGAACGTCGAGCATTCATCCGGCTCTTAAAATGCGCTCTAAAACGCTCCAAGTAATTAGATAGCCGCAAATTCTGTTCTAGTGGAATCTGCTTTTCATCCATTTGTTGATATATCATTAATAACTGGCGGATGACAACAGTTAAACGCCGCGCTATGTAGCAAGCAATCACCACCAAAGCTTTGGCTTCCATAATGGTTAAAGGGCGGCGGATATGCGCTCGTCGCAAGGGGTTAGAGCTACGCATTCGCCATAAATTCACTCTATCTTTAATAATTCCTTTAAGATCCAACTCTTGGGCAAAAGTCAGGATCGCTTCAGAACCACCAAGTTCTAAAGCTTCAATTGCCAATAAAATCAGGTCGATTTGCAGACGGGTTCTCCGAGGACATCCCTTGGAAGCGATCGCCGGATCTGGTAGAGTCTCCAGAATCATCGGCAGCGATTCTTGGGTTGGACTGTTGAACGGCGTTAAACTTGCGGAGACATTCATTCTAAAAATACCTTTTGCGGTTCCAACAGACTAGGTAAAACAAATTTAAGATAGGTAGCCAAATCAAGAATGTTAGACTTGTAGCAGTAATAAGACTACCTGATATATACATTACTTAACTCTTTCTACTCAAAATCCGTATACTGAAATCAAAGTTTTAAAGCATAAGTTAGTTCATCCCATTTATTAACGCAATACTTTCCCTAGCTTGGTTTAGATTCTAATTATCGTCAATAAATGGCGATACAGCTTCGATCCCCAGCGTATGACATTATAGTGTACGATTTTTCAGGTATCTGGAATTGGGCATTGGGGGCTAGAGACTAGGTACTAGAAACTAGCAAGGCGGGAAGAAGAAAGGTTAAAGCGCAAAGTCTGAGCAGAACGCGAGTGCGTCTCGTAGAGAGGCTTCCTCCGAACAGAACTTTGTAACAGAGGGTAAGCGGATGGTTTTTCCCTTTCCCCCTTACCCCTTTCCCCAATGCCCCATATCCCATGCCCTATTCCCCAATCTCTGTTTTATGAATTTGAAGTCTCTAATTCGTGACATCCCTGATTTTCCCAAACCCGGAATTTTATTTCGGGATATCACTACACTGCTGCGCGATCCGGAAGGACTGCGTTATACTATTGACATTTTTACACAAAAATGCATAGAAGCGGAGATCAAAGCAGATTATATTGTTGGCATGGAGTCGCGGGGGTTCATTTTTGCCTCACTTCTAGCTTATAAATTAGGATCTGGTTTTATTCCCGTCCGCAAAAGGGGTAAGTTACCAGCAGCAGTTCACTCAATTGAATATGAACTAGAGTATGGTATGGACTGCCTGGAAGTACATCAAGACGCTTTGCACCCAGGTAGCCGAATTTTGATTGTAGACGATCTAATTGCCACGGGTGGAACTGCGAAGGCGACAGCAAAATTGGTGCAGAATATTGGCTGTGAACTGGTGGGGTTTGGGTTTATTATCGAGCTACGGGATTTGCAAGGACGTAAACATCTGCCGGATGTGCCGATTATTTCCTTAATTGAATATTAGTCAATGATCATTAGTCATTAGTCACTAGACAACTGACAAAGGACAAAGGACAAAGGACAAATGACATCTACGAGAATTTCCTTGGAGACAGGACGGGATTGGCTAATTAGATTAGTCACGAATGAGACTTTTATTTATGTAGTGAAGCGGCTATTGCAGGCACTACTAACTTTGTTTTTAGCGTCAGCATTGTCGTTTTTTATCATTCAACTTGCTCCAGGGGATTATGTAGATACATTGCGGCAAAATCCGAAGATATCCCCAGAAAGAATAGAGGAAATCAAGCAGCAATTTGGACTTGATAAGTCTTGGCCAGAGCAATTTGGGCTGTGGCTGTGGCGAATTGTCACAAAAGGCGATTTTGGTACAAGTTTTGTTTACCAACGTTCAGTTTCGTCGCTGTTGTGGGAACGAGTACCAGCAACTTTGCTATTAGCGATCGCATCCTTAATTGCAACCTGGGCGATCGCTATCCCTTTAGGCATCTTTGCCGCTGTCCAGCAAAATAAGCTAGGCGATCGGATTTTACAGGTGATTAGCTACGCCGGACAAGGCTTTCCCAGTTTTATCACCGCCCTAGCGTTACTAGTTTTTGCTCAAATGACCTCGCCGCTTTTCCCAGTAGGTAGCATGACTAGCATTAATCATGCGGAACTTTCTTGGTTTGGTAGATTACTAGATATCGGCTGGCACATGATTTTACCAACTATTGCCCTCTCAATTACTAGCTTTGCTGGTTTGCAGCGGATCACTCGTGGTGAATTATTAGATGTTCTACGTCAAGATTATATCCAAACGGCTCGTGCCAAAGGACTGCCAGAAAATCGTGTGATTTACGTTCATGCTCTCCGTAATGCGATAAATCCCTTAATTACCTTATTAGGTTTTGAATTAGCAGGTTTATTAAACGGTGCATTCATTGCCGAATTTTTCTTCAACTGGCCAGGTTTAGGAAGATTGGCTTTACAAGCTTTACAAGCTCAAGATTTATATTTATTAATGGCAAGCTTGGTAATGGGTGCAGTGCTGCTAATTGTTGGCAATTTAATCGCCGACTTGATGCTGAAAGCAGCCGATCCGCGCATTCAACTAGAAAATCTTAATTAGTTGTTGTACGGCATTGGGCATTTGTCATTTGTCAGAAGACAGGAGACAGGAGTTATTTATTCTTCCCCTGCTCTCCCTACTCCCCCTGCTCCCCCTCTCCTCATTCATCTCCATGCTCTTTGAACTCTATTACCTGGTGCGTTCACAAACTGACGGGCGTTACCTTATAGCTCGTCCCAATGCCGATGATGCATCAAGTTATCTGTTGTTGTTTAGGGAAAACTTTGACGCCCTAAGCTATCTAAATACCCACGCGGCAGAAGTTGCAAACCGTTTTGCTGTGGAATCTATTCCTGGTACACAGGTGGGAAACTTATTGAAACGCTGGGGTTTTAGCGGTGTGGGTATTGTGACTGATCCCTTATTGCCTAAAGTTGAGTTTTTACAGCATAATTAGGTTTTTGAATAGCGTAGACGCAAAGCGGCTTGTCGTCAGACATCGCTTTCATTGTGTTAAGTAAAAAAGGGTGCAATCGCGCAAGTAAAATCAGGCAATAGGGGTGAACTCAGTTCATCACCCTTGAATAAGGTGGCAACTAACTTTAAACTTCCTTGTTCACGTCGATAAACTTCCACCTGTTGCTTACGCCAATCTACAATCCAATATTCTCTGACACCTCGTGATGAGTAGAGTTTAAGTTTTAGTTCCTTGTCCCGCTTTTCGTTCTCACTACCGGAAGATAGCACCTCTACCACTAGTTCCGGTGCAGCAGTCAAATGCCCAGCCTCATCTAGCAGCAAAGCTAGCCTCTCATTACTAGCCCAAACCACATCGGGAATAACATTATCGTTATCTCCAAAAATTATTCCTGGAGCAGGTACAACCTGTCCTAAAGAAGTAGCTTGTGACCAGGTATCCAAAGCAGTACAAATTCTGACACAGGCTTTTTGATGGTTCCAGTGAGGCGCTCTTGTCACAAACAATTCCCCGTCGATAATTTCATAGCGGTTCCCGTTATCTGGGAACAACTCTAAGTCGGCGGTAGTCCAGCGGACTCTCTCAGATATCGGCTGGTGCATAAATCATCTCTGTTGGGGGATTTATTAATTTTAGCCTGGGCATGGGGTATAGGAAAAAGGGGGAAAGGGAAAACTATCCCCTTACCCTCTGTTACAAAGTTCTGTTCGGAGGAAGCCTCTCTACGAGACGCACTCGCGTTCTGCTCAGACTTTGCGCTTTAACCTTTAACCCTTTCCCCCTCTTAAGATTCCCCAGTCGCAAGTTTCAGTCTCTACACCACAACCTTTTCTTTTTCTAAAATCAGCTTAGAACGCTTCACCTGCTCAGGAATCGTCACGGGATAATCTCCAGTGAAGCAGGCAGAACAAAAACTATTAGTGTCTTCTTGCGTCGCTTCTAGCATTCCCTCCCAACTGAGATAGGCGAGGCTATCTACTTCGAGCTGCTTAGCAATTTCTTCTACTGATTTGGTAGCAGCAATTAGCTGATCCTGACTATCAGTATCGATGCCATAGAAGCAGGGGTGAGTTACCGGCGGGGAAGAAATTCGCATGTGTACTTCCACTGCACCAGCCTCACGCAAAGTTTTGACTAGTTTACGGCTGGTAGTACCCCGGACAATGGAATCATCCACAATGATCACACGCTTACCCACCAGTACATCTTTGAGGGGATTAAGTTTCATGCGGATACCCGACTCACGCATGGTTTGTGTGGGTTGAATGAAGGTGCGCCCAACGTAACGATTTTTAATTAATCCTTCAACATAGGCTACACCAGAGGCTTGAGAAAACCCAATAGCAGCAGGTATACCCGAATCAGGGACACCAAACACAATATCGGCATCTACGGGAGATTCTTTAGCTAGTTGCCTTCCTAACCGCATTCGGTAACTATACAAACTTTCGTTGTGCATAACGCTATCAGGGCGAGCAAAGTAAATCATCTCAAAGATACATAGCTTCCGCTGGGGCTTTTGGCTCCAATGGTAAGAAGCCAAACCTTCTTCGGTAATCCAAACTAACTCACCTGGTTCTACGTCCCGCAGATATTCGGCTCCAATGATGTCTAAACCACAAGTCTCGGAAGCCAAAACATAACGGACTGGATTACCCGCCAAAGTGCCAATTACTAAGGGGCGAATGCCATTGGGGTCACGAACACCCATAACACCACTGGGAGTGCCAATGACTAAACTAAAGGCTCCTTGGCAGCGGTGAAACGCCTGAACGGAGCCTTTTAGCCAATCTGCTCCAGCATTTATGGCTTCTGCGATCGCAAAAGCGATCATTTCTGAGTCCGTTGTCGTTACTAAGTTGCATTTGTTCTCAAGCAACTCTTGACGCAACTGCACTGTATTGACCAAATTACCATTATGTGCTAGCGCTAATGTACCTAAGCGAGTTTCAAGTACAGCAGGTTGGGCATTTACTTTGCGACTAGAGCCTGTGGTGGAATATCGAGTGTGACCAACGGCTAGGTTTCCAGGCAACTGATTCAAGATGGATTCATTAAAGACTTGGGACACCAAGCCCATATCTTTGTGGAGGTGTACTTGTGTACCCTCAAATGTGGCAATCCCAGCTGATTCTTGACCCCGGTGCTGGAGGGCGTACAATCCAAAGTAGGTCAGCTTCGCAACGTCTTCTCCCGGTGCGTAAATGCCAAAAACACCGCAAGCTTCTTCTGGCTTATCAGGACGATTTTCATGATTATTGATTAGGTTGTTAGTCTGTTCGGGGTAATCATCCGAAGTGACGGGATGGATGAGAATCATGCTAGCTTTGCTCCTGGTGGGGGGGTCAAGTCACTGGGATTGTGTAGTTAGACAGTTCGAGATTTCTTAATAAATCTTTAACCATCCATTAAAACAGTACCGTAATTATGCTCAGGGACGCTAATAGTTCTAAGTTATGTAAGTTGTGAGTGAATCTGATACTTACAAGTCAGTACTCTCGACTCAGGACTGAGAAGTAGTGGTGTGGATAGCTAAACGTCTAGAGATGGCATTGTAAAAGCGATCGCTAATATCTTCGATCCTAACCTTGATTAAAGTTTGGTTATTAGCGGTTAAAACCCCCAAATCAGTGTCGAAATTACCCACCAAACCCAATTTTTGCCATTCCTTACCCAGATGTTCCTGTAAGTAGGATTCCCAAACTTCGTGGTGTTTTGAGGGTACAGAAACTAAAATTCGCGCTCCACCTTCGCCAAATAGCAATTCATCAAGGCGTTGTAATTGGGTAGGTGGTATTTCTAAATTGATTTCAGCACCGAGGTTACTAGCAATGCAACATTCTGCTAGAGCAATAGCCACTCCTCCCTCAGCACAATCGTGAGCTGAATGAACCCAGCCAGCATGAATGCCCTCACGACAAACTTTTTGTACACGACGTTCCAAATCAAAATCCACCCGTGGTGGTTTTCCGGCAACAACGCCGTGGATAGTGGCTAAATACTCAGATGCTCCCAAACTGATTGTGGATGCTAAAGGTAATCCCAGCAAATAAATCACGTCACCGGCCGCCTGCCAACCTTGACCACAAATTTTAGTTATATCGGGAATTAACCCTACCATACCCACAACTGGGGTAGGATAGATTGGTTGCGGAGTACCTTGGGAATCAAGAGTTTCGTTATACAAAGAAACATTTCCGCCTGTGACTGGTGTTGCTAATTCTCGGCAACCTTCAGCTAAACCGCGACAAGCTTCTGCTAATTGCCAGTAACCAATCGGTTTTTCTGGAGAACCAAAATTCAGGTTATCCGTCACCGCCAGAGGTTCTGCACCTACACAACTGAGATTGCGTGCAGCCTCAGCCACCACAGCTTTAGCTCCCTCATAGGGATCAAGGTAAACATAACGAGGATTACAATCTACCGTAGCCGCAACCCCGCGTTGGGTAATGGCACTTCTCCCCCTGCTCTCTTCCAAGGGGCGTAAACGCACTACAGCAGCATCCGCACCACCCGGTAGAATGACTGTATTGTTCTGCACTTGATGATCATACTGACGATATACCCAGCGTTTAGATGCGATCGTGGGCTTATCAAGCAAAGTTAAAAGAATATCATTCCAAGTTTGCAAATGTCCTGAGATTTCAACACCAGCAGTTGTACAGGGGGGTAAAGACTCAGGCGTCCATTCCCAAGCTTTCAGAGCATATTCTGGCGGTTGAGCCAACAATTCTCGGTGATAAACAGGAGTATTCTCCGCCAATGCCTCAGTTGGAATTTCTGCTGCTATTTCACCCTGAAACAGTATCTTTACAATGGGTTCAGCAATTACAGTACCGGCGACAACAGCCTGAAGCCCCCAACGGTGAAAAATGTCGATTAACTCACCCTCACGTCCCTTGTGGGCAACAAACAGCATCCGTTCTTGAGATTCTGAGAGTAGGTATTCATAGGGAACCATCCCCAACTCACGCACAGGAATTTTATCTAAATCCAGTTCAATCCCTACACCACCTTTTGCTGCCATCTCTGACGTAGAACAGGTGATCCCAGCTGCTCCCATATCCTGTGCAGCAACAACTGCACCTGTCTTAAACGCCTCCAAGCAAGCTTCAATTAACGACTTTTCCAAAAAAGGGTCGCCTACTTGCACTGCGGGACGGTCATCCATTGACTCATCACTCAATTCTGCACTGGCAAAACTCGCGCCTCCCATGCCATCGCGTCCAGTTGTAGAACCGACATACAGCACGGGATTACCTAAGCCAGACGCCCCAGATTTGACGATTTCTGGTGTTTCCATCAACCCCAGTGCCATAACATTCACTAAGGGATTGCCAGAGTAAGCAGGGTCAAAGTAAACTTCGCCGCCGACAGTGGGCACTCCCACACAATTACCATAATGGGCAATTCCCGCTACAACACCGCTAAACAACCGCTGGGTTTTTACATCTTCTAAGGAACCGAAGCGCAGCGAGTTTAATATGGCAATAGGACGCGCACCCATTGTAAAGATATCTCTCAGGATACCTCCTACCCCAGTTGCGGCTCCTTGGAATGGTTCAACAGCTGAAGGGTGATTATGGGATTCAATCTTAAAGGCTAATTGCAGCCCATCGCCTAAGTCCACAACACCAGCATTTTCACCAGGGCCCACGAGAATGCGGGGCCCGGCTGTAGGAAACTGTTTGAGTAAAGGTCGAGAATTTTTGTAACAGCAATGCTCTGACCACATCACCCCGAACATTCCCAGTTCAGCTTTGTTGGGATGACGCCCTAATCGGTGGACAATTTCTGCGTATTCTTCTGGCTTTAGACCTTCAGCAGCGATTTCTTCAGGGGAAAAGGGAGCAGCGGATGTGGCGGTCATGGAAGTAATGCACCAATTGAACAGAGCATTATTCTATCGATTTACTTGCCCTCTAGGTGCAGTTCTAGGAATGTAGATAGTTCTTTCTTTATTTTCTTCAAGTAAATACCCACACAATGTTTACTAAATTTTTACATAATTGGTTTTTTCTGCACTGACCTACGAGCATCTAGAAATGACTGGTCTTTGTCATGTAAGTGAACATTACAGATGCTATTAAGTCTATATGTCTACAGTAGGTATGGAATTACTAGGGTATATGCAGTTTAGCTGTAACAATCAAGTGATGACAATCACAAGTATCCTTGATTAAGATCGTCTCCATGCAATTACTAAGTAAGCATAATTAATTACAACTGAACTCTAGCCGAGTCATTAATAGGGAACACACTAATTGCCGACAGCCTCCGTAAGGAACTGTCGGCTTTTTGTCATTGGTCATTTAAAATGTCCCCACAACTGGTTGATAACTTGACAGAGATTTGCCACAGCCACTACCAAGTGTGGGGAAGGTATGATCAAATTGGGAATTTTATGCGTATCGAGCGCTAATGCTTAGCACTCAATCTAGTAGACCGCAAGTCCACTTCAAGAAACAGCACACACTTTGCATTAAGACATCGCTTGAATGATGTAATCAAAGTAGGGTGATGCTTCGATAGCATCTTCCGCACTTAGTAAGCCAAGGGAGGCTTTTTTCAGTGAACTAATGGCTTCTACCATTCCTGGTACGGGAACACCGAGTGAATTATACATTTCCCGCACACCAATTAAACCGATTTTTTCAATTGGCTCTTTGTCGCCAGCAAGCACGCCATAGGTAATCAGGCGCAAGTACCAGCCAAAGTCACGGATACATAAAGAACGCTGACGTTCTCCGTAAGCATTACCACCGGGTGAAATAAAGTCGGGACGCTTCTGCCAAAGCTGTTTAGTTGCTTCTTGAACAATCTTTTTTTCATTTTCAGCTAAGGTAGCAGCAATCCGCGTCCTTTGTAGACCGGTTTGCAAAAATTCTTCGATACTCTTGAGTTCGCCACTGCTGGGATAACGCAGTTCGTCGTCGGCTTTGAGAATAACTTGGCTAATTACAGTCATGATTATTGCAATCACGCAAAGAAATATTATTTGCTAGTTTAACGAGTTGTAGGTACACAAGTGAAGAGAGATGAGGGAGATGGGGGAGATGGGGAAGCCGGGGAAGCAGAGGGAGCAGCGGAAGCAGCGGAAGCAGGGGAAGAATTTCTAAGTTTTTGACTAATGACTAATGACTAAAATAATTTGGCAACAGGGTGAATTAATTGAAGTTACGATCGCCGACTTAAATGATACAGGCGACGGTGTGGGACGCTTTGATGAACGCGTAGTATTTGTCCCGGATACCGTTCCAGGCGATCGCGCTATTGTACGCTTGATGCATGTTAAACCTAAATACGCTCACGGCAAGCTCCAGGAGCTATTGCAACCATCTCCCCACCGGATTCGACCTAGCTGCATTGTGGCTGATAAGTGCGGTGGTTGCCAGTGGCAACATATTAATTATAATTACCAGTTAGCAGCCAAGCGTAATCAAGTTATCCAAGCTTTGGAACGCATTGGCGGTTTTGTCCAACCACCTGTAGATCCGGTACTCGCGGCTTCTTCTGCTTTAGGCTACCGCAACAAAGCCACTTATCCTCTAAGCAGATCGGCTACCGGACAAGTCCAAGCTGGTTATTACCAAAAAGGTAGCCACCAATTAATTAACTTAAATCAATGTCCAGTTCAGGACATGCGATTAAATCCTTTGCTGGCTGAAGTTAAACAGGATATTCAAAAGCAGGGTTGGCAAATTTACAACGAACAGCGTCATCAAGGGCAAATTCGCCATCTGGGTTTACGCATTGGACGACGCACAGGGGAAATGTTGCTGACTTTGGTGGTGAAGGACTGGAATCTACCGGGAATTGAAAACCAAGCCCAAGAATGGTTAAAGCGCTATCCCCAGTTGGTGGGAGTTTCTCTGAATCGGAATTGCGATCGCACAAATGTGATCTTTGGAAATGAAACCCGTTGTATTGCCGGAGTTCCCTATCTGCGAGAAAAGTTTGCTGGATTGGAATTTCAAGTGCGCCCAGATACATTTTTTCAAGTTTATACAGAAACAGCAGAGGCGCTATTGCAGATAATTCAGTCAGAACTTAATCTTCAAGGGCATGAGGTGCTAGTTGATGCTTATTGTGGCATTGGAACTTTAACTTTACCTCTTGCCAAGCAAGTACACCAAGCTACGGGATTAGAAGTGCAACCAGCAGCAGTAGAACAAGCTATTTTGAATGCTCAGCATAACAAAATTAATAATGTGACATTCCAAGTCGGGGCAGTAGAAAAGTTGCTCCCAAAAATGGGCACAATACCAGAAGTAGTTTTACTTGACCCGCCACGTAAGGGATGCGATCGCGCTGTCATCGATACTTTACTGCAAACGAAACCATCTCGAATCGTTTACCTCAGCTGTAAAGTAGCTACCCTCGCCCGTGATCTCAAACTACTCTGTCAAAACGGGCAGTATGAGATCACACGGGTGCAACCTGCTGATTTTTTCCCCCAAACGGCTCATGTGGAAGCTGCCGCCTTTCTTGTGCTATCACATTTGGATAAGGGTGCTAAGTCCTTCACAAAAACTCAAATTGGAAATTTGTAGTCTAGTGCATACTAAAAATGCTAAAATCGAATTAAGCTAAAAATAGATTTCATTTTGTTTAAAGAAATTAAAGTTGCATAGGCTCTTAAAAACATGAAATGGGTTGTCTAAATTACAAATCGGCAAATAGCAGAGTATAACAATACTCATCCAAGTTTTCAGCAGCTTTTAAGTTGCTAGTATTATCAGGTTAATCATCCCACCAGCCGTTATATATTCAAGCAATCCTAACTTATTCATTGAGTCAATGCTCCCTAGCATTTTCAAAATTTAGTTTTAAAGACGCAAGTTTGAAGGCAGCATGACCACCTCAACTTTTATCAGGGTGCCTGTTAAAGCAAACTGATGTCTAGCTAACTGAAAGCTATGGGGTTTCTCTTGTGATTACCATTTCACTTCGTCCCGTTGGACGTTACTGGGGCACAATTAGTTTCGCCTCTACTCTCTATCTTTGTCCGATATTAGATTTGTTGTTGGCAGAAATTCCAGCAAAGCTCCAAGCGGAACTGCGGCTAGGACTCCAAGAAGCCTTAGTAAACGCAGCAAAACATGGAAATAATCTTGATCCTAGTAAAAGAGTTGTAGTCCGTTTTTCTTTAATAGATAATCAATATTGGTGGGTAATATCAGACCAGGGTAGTGGTTTTTGTCCTTCATCTGCTAATGATGACGACGAACTAACAGATTATCTGCCACCAGATGAGGCAGAAAGTGGTCGTGGTTTATGTCTTCTGCATCAAATCTTTGATCAGGTAGAGTGGAACCGCAAAGGCACGGAATTAAGACTTTGTAAACAAATGGAAAATCGCCCCCGGCTATCTCTGCGACGGTGAGTACAGCAGGGGGAGACAAGGAGATAGCAAGACAAGGAGAGAAGGTAACAATAGTTAATGATATTGTTACTTTTTCCAGTCCTCTTATTTTTTATGTTCGCCGTGGCTTGGACAGGGTGGGGCAGAAATAGAGCGATCTAGCCAACCAACCGCCTGTTCTAATCTAGCGAGAGCTTCTTGTGGCTGGTTTTTGAGCAGATACACGACTGCTGCTGCTATTTGTTCATTGGCGCGAGAATTGCGGTTAGACTTGAGGCGATGCCAATCGTCAGGGGAAATGCTTAGCCTTTCCATAAGGGCTTGGGCTAATTCCAGAGTGCTAAATTCATTCAGTTGGCTGGTTTTAGGCAGCTGGGTTGATTGAGACATAATTATGAGTCCTTTTTATTTTGTCCTTTGTCCTCTGTTACAAAGTTCTGTTCGGAGGAAGCCTCTCTACGAGACGCACTCGCGTTCTGCTCAGACTTTGCGCTTCGTCCTTTGAAAAATTACCAATGACAAATGACAAATGACTAATGACAATTGGTTAACATTTAATCTTAGTTTACTACTTGTAAATGAAGCCGCCTAAACAATCGCAGCCGCCAGCAGAAAACCCAGAGCCAGATTTTGAGCAAGAACTCGAAGAAGTAGAGCGATCGCTCCTATCCTTAAAAGAACGCTACAATCAAGTGCAACGCGATCGCCTTTCAAAGGCACAATGGCAACAACGCCTCAACCAACTAAATCATAATAAGCACCAGACTCCAGAAATCAAAGCGGAGTTAGGGCACATAAAACAGCAGTTGGAAATGCTAGAAGTAAACTTAGAAAGCCAGTTATTCTCTTGGGGTAGCCTTAAGAAACCTTTCTGGCAAGCCGTCCGCTTTGGTGGAATGGGCGTTATTATAGGCTGGATATTGAAATCCTGTGCTGGGTAAATATGGTAAATCGACGGATTGCAGAAATATTGCGAAGTGGTCAACCTGATGAGTCTGTTGTAGTTCAAGGCTGGGTAAGAACCAAACGCGAGTCAAAAGGTTTTGCTTTTATTGAACTCAATGACGGCTCATCGCTAGCTAATTTGCAAGTCGTAATTAATCAGGATTTGCCAGACTACGAAGCTATCTTAAAACAGTTGAATACGGGTGCTGCTGTCGAGGTAACAGGGGTGCTGGTGGCTTCTGTTGGTAAAGGACAGCGAATTGAGTTGAAAGCAGAAACAGTCAAAGTCTACGGTGAAGCTGATCCCGAAACTTACCCACTGCAAAAGAAACGCCATTCCTTTGAATTTTTGCGAACCATTGGACATTTGCGATCGCGGACTAATTCCTTTGGTGCAGTTTTCCGCGTCAGAAATGCTTGTTCTACAGCCATTCACCAATTTTTCCAAGAAAGAGGCTTTTTGTGGGTACACACACCCATCATCACCGCTAGCGATTGTGAAGGCGCAGGTGAACTATTTAGTGTTACCAGCTTAGATTTAAAGAATATTCCTCGTACAGAAAGTCAAGCTGTAGATTACACGCAAGACTTTTTTGCTAAACCCACATATTTAACAGTTAGCGGACAGTTGGAAGCGGAAGTTATGGCGATGGCGTTTAGCAACGTCTACACCTTCGGCCCTACCTTCCGCGCAGAGAATTCCAACACTTCTCGCCACTTAGCAGAATTTTGGATGGTTGAGCCAGAAATGGCTTTTTGTGACTTGAAAGGCGATATGGACTTAGCCGAGGCGTTTCTCAAACATATTTTTAAATATGTGTTGGAAACTTGCCCAGAAGACATGGAATTTTTCAATCAGCGCATTGATAATACTGTGTTGGCAACAGCCGAAAATATTATTAATAATCAATTTGAACGCTTAACTTATACAGAAGCAGTAAAACTTTTAGAAAAAGCTGATGTCAAGTTTGAGTATCCTGTAAGTTGGGGCTTAGATTTACAATCAGAACACGAACGCTACCTAGCTGAGCAATTGTTTAAGAAGCCTGCGATCGTCACAGATTATCCAGCGCAAATCAAAGCCTTTTATATGCGCTTAAACGACGATGAAAAAACTGTCCGTGCAATGGATATTCTCGCACCCAAAATTGGCGAAATTGTTGGCGGTTCCCAACGGGAAGAACGTTTAGAAGTCCTAGAACGCCGTGTATTAGCGCAAGGGTTAAACCCAGAAGATTTGTGGTGGTATCTTGATTTGCGTCGTTATGGTACTGTTCCCCACGCTGGTTTTGGTTTGGGGTTTGAAAGACTCGTGCAATTTATGACGGGTATGGGCAATATCCGTGATGTGATTCCCTTCCCGCGTACACCGCAAAGTGCCGAGTTTTAATTTGAGAATTTGAAACCCAGGCTATTATAAATCCTGTCTACATCGGCTAATAAAAACTTTTAAACCCGCATTTGCGGGTTTTTCTTGTGTAGCCACATATTTTATAAAGCGATTAGTTAAAATTCAATATGCTTGGGTTAAGCATCTCTTTCTTCTCTCTGCGCTCTCTGCGCCTTGGTGGTTCGTTAAAAAGTTGACTTTGGTAACAGAGTTTTAACCTTAACTGAAATACACAAGAAATTATTTACTACATCTAGATTTATGGTTTGCAAAGGCAAATACTTTCTTGCTTGCATGGGATAAGTAACGCTAGTGTTAAAAGAAATCGTCCAAAGCGAAATCCTCATCCAAGAAGTCGAGTAGGAAGCTAGAATGGCAATTCCAAATAAACAGGTAAAATTTAATACTGATATTTTAGATAATAGACGCACCCAAACTCGCATCCAAGTTCACATACCTAAAGATTTGCATGAGGAACCAGTCATTTCACGACTGGTTTCTCATTATGGCATCACGGTAATTATTGTTGATGCTCAGGTAAGCGCAAACGTGCCTGAATGTAGTTGTTTTAATCTGGAACTACGAGGTACTGTTTCTCAAATTGAAAGTGCTTTAACTTACCTGGATGAACTGGATTTAGAAGTATTGCACCAATCCAACTCTGAAGAAGATGGTTGGTAAATTGAGTGCTGAGTCAAAAACACTCAGCACTCACCACTCACGACTTGGTACTAAATTTAAGCCATTTGATTTTCAATCGCCCACCGTGCTAGTTCAGTGCGGTTATGGAGATTGGTTTTGCCCAACATGTTGGACACATGGCTTTCAACCGTTCGCTGACTAACATTTAATTCTTCAGCAATTTCCCGGTTAGCTAAACCCCTGGCTACAAACTGGACTACTTTCAGTTCTGTTGGGGTCAATTGCACATCGAAGGGAACCTGGATGCGGGAACCGTTTTCTCCTCCTTTTGCTTGGTGTTCTTTCCAACGGATAGTTTGTTTGAGAGAGGATTCTACTTGCGCTACGAGTTCTTCTGGCTCAAAGGGCTTGACCATATATACATCAGCACCTTTATTCAAACCTTTAACTCGATCCGCGCTTTGTCCCTTAGCTGAAAGGAAAAGAACGGGAATCCAGCTGGTTCGTTCGTTTTGCCGGACTTGTTCCACAAAAGTATATCCATCCATTTCCGGCATCATCACGTCGCAGATGATCATGTCTGGAACATCATGCTCTAAAATTTCCAGAGCTTCTCGTCCATTTTCAGCGGTGATGACTTCATATCCCCGGAATTCTAAGTAATCCTTCACCAGCAAGATGAGGTTAGGGTCATCATCAATCAATAGAAGTCGTTTGTGATCTTTCATGCTGGGCTCTTTCATAGCAGTGGCACTTGTCGCGCTTCGGTCCATCAATGTCTTGAATAGTTATCCTCTATGGTGGATTATTTGAGATGTTGTCTTTTTTCCCACTTAACTTGCCTTTGCTGCCTCGAAGTCCCAAAAGTGTTGAAGCACTTTTAAGAAATTAGTAGCTCGATGGCAAAAGTCCAGCAAGGATACGTATAGCAGTAGTATCTATAATGCGCTATTATATATCGCTTTGAAAGTGGCGGGCTAAAAAACACTAATTAAATAATCCTTCTGATTCACAAGTAAGTACTGGCTTAAGATGACCCTACCTCAAAACCAACCCGCGCTTTCTTAAAGCTTACTGCCATACCATATCCTTCGGATGTGAAGTCTTTACGAGACATTCACAAGAAACTAGGGAAGTTTATGGCAAAAGATGGGTTAAAAATGCATATTTTTTTACCACTCTATTGCCTATTAAGTGTTCTTGGATAATCCGCTCAATGACTTCCGAGTTTGCTTGGCGATACCAGATACCATCCGGGTAAACAACCATTATCAGTCTAGAACAACAAACACGCAAGCAATTAGCCTTAGTTCTAAAGACATAAATGGGACGACTATCTTGCGTCTGGTCGAGTTTTAGCTCTTTAAGTCGCGTTTTCAAGTATTCCCAAGACTCCAGACTAGCTTGTTTTGAGCAGCACTTAGCAATTTGGTCAGCACAAACAAAAATGTGTCGCTGAATTTTAGCCAGTCCTAGAGATTCTACACAATTACTTAGGGCTTTATGTTCTGGAGATTTAGTAGTTTTGGGGATTGGATGGCTGGACTGGATCACTGGATTGTTACTCATCGAGCGGCTCCCTGATTACAGTTCTATAACAATTTCCCAGGTTTGCAAATAAAGTTGTCTATATAAAAATATTCGGAACTTACGGAACGGAACCTGAAAGTCAAGAATAATTAAGCATTTATACTTAAGTAGTCCTGCGTTCCTCTAGTTCGGGAACCCGTACTAAGGAAATTGTTGCCATTGCATGATGCTTTTCGGTAAATTAGCACTCAGGAGTCGAGAGTGCTAAACTCTGGAGAAATTATTATGGCAGCTGTATCTCTAAGCGTTTCTACAGTTAAACCTTTAAGCGATCGCGTTTTTGTGAAAGTGAGCGCCTCTGAAGAAAAAACCGCAGGTGGTCTGTATTTACCCGACACCGCTAAAGAAAAGCCCCAGGTAGGGGAAGTAGTCGCCCTTGGCCCTGGCAAGCGTAACGACGACGGTAGCCGTCAGGAATTGGAAATTAAAGTCGGCGACAAGGTGTTGTACTCCAAGTACGCCGGCACCGACATCAAGCTCGGCACTGAAGAATATGTACTGCTTTCTGAAAAAGATATTTTAGCAGTCGTTATCTAACTGGAATGGGGAATAGGGAACAGGGAATAGGGAATAGGGAACAGGAAATGTCAAAAACAAAGACAATCACCGATGCCCAATACCCGATACTCAATACCTAATGCCCAATGCCCAATTCAAGAAAAAGTTGACTTACTCCCTGAATTTAGACACCTATGGCAAAGCGCATTATCTACAACGAAAACGCCCGTCGTGCCTTAGAGCGAGGCATTGACATCCTAGCCGAGGCTGTAGCTGTTACCCTTGGCCCCAAAGGTCGTAACGTAGTCCTAGAAAAGAAATTTGGCGCACCGCAAATTGTTAATGACGGTGTAACCATCGCTAAAGAAATTGAATTAGAAGACCACATTGAAAATACTGGCGTGGCTCTAATTCGTCAAGCTGCTTCTAAAACCAACGATGCTGCGGGCGATGGTACTACTACTGCCACCGTTTTAGCTCACGCTATCGTCAAAGAAGGCTTGCGGAACGTTGCAGCTGGTGCTAATGCGATATTGCTGAAGCGCGGTATTGATAAAGCTACCAACTTCCTGGTAGATAAAATTGCTGAACACGCTCGTCCTGTAGAAGATTCTAAAGCCATTGCTCAAGTGGGTTCTATCTCAGCTGGCAACGATGAAGAAGTTGGTCAGATGATAGCCCAAGCCATGGACAAAGTAGGCAAAGAAGGCGTAATTTCCCTTGAAGAAGGGAAATCTATGTTCACTGAGTTGGAAATCACTGAAGGGATGCGCTTTGATAAAGGCTACATCTCTCCCTATTTCGCCACTGACCCTGAGCGGATGGAAGCGATTTTCGATGAGCCTTATCTGTTACTAACTGACAAGAAAATCGCCTTAGTACAAGACCTTGTACCAGTTCTAGAGCAAGTAGCTCGTGCAGGTCGCCCTCTAGTGATTATTGCCGAAGATATCGAAAAAGAAGCTTTGGCAACCTTAGTAGTAAACCGCCTACGCGGTGTACTAAATGTTGCTGCTGTTAAGGCTCCTGGTTTTGGCGATCGCCGCAAAGCTATGCTAGAAGACATAGCCGTATTGACTGGTGGTCAACTAGTCACTGAAGATGCTGGTTTGAAGTTAGAAAATACCAAGCTGGAGAGCTTGGGCAAAGCTCGCCGCATCACCATCACCAAGGACAACACCACAATTGTTGCCGAAGGTAATGAAGCTGGTGTCAAGGCTCGTGTTGAGCAGATTCGTCGTCAAATTGAAGAAACCGAATCTTCCTACGATAAAGAGAAGCTGCAAGAGCGTCTTGCTAAACTCTCTGGTGGTGTCGCCGTGGTAAAAGTCGGTGCAGCCACCGAAACAGAAATGAAAGACAAAAAGCTGCGCCTAGAAGACGCTATCAACGCTACCAAAGCTGCTGTGGAAGAAGGTATCGTTCCTGGCGGTGGTACAACTCTGGCTCACTTAGCTCCCGATTTGGAGACTTGGGCAAAGAGCAGTCTTAAGGATGAAGAGTTGATTGGGGCTTTGATTGTCGCTCGTGCTTTGCCTGCGCCTCTGAAGCGGATTGCTGAAAACGCTGGTCAGAATGGTGCTGTCATCGCTGAACGCGTCAAAGAGAAGGAATTCAACATTGGCTATAACGCCGCAACCAACGAGTTCGTCGATTTGTTAGCTGCTGGTATTGTTGACCCTGCCAAGGTAACTCGTTCTGCTCTGCAAAATGCTGCTTCTATTGCTGGTATGGTGTTGACAACCGAATGTATCGTAGTTGACAAACCTGAGCCGAAAGATGCTGCTCCTGCTGCTGGTGGTGGTATGGGTGGCGGCGACTTCGATTACTAATATTCTGTAATCAGTCATTTATATTGAAAAACAGCTGCTTCCTGATGGAGGCGGCTATTTTTTTGTTGGAACGGAGAAAGAACAGGGGAGGGCAATCGCACTTGGCGTTTTTGATTTTCAAGATTGGTTAAGAAAATCGTCTGGCTGAATGCCAGCTTGTTTTAAAATCGCACGCAATATTCCCTCTGGCATATCACCTAAATGATTGGGAATAGTAGTATAACGATTAGTTTCAGGATTAAACCAAATTTCATGGCTTCCTGCGGACTGACGGTAAAAAATAAACCCAAAAGATTTGATAATTTTGATAATCTGTCTATAGCTAAACCCAGCTAACCTACCTATGAATTAACTACTGACTTACAACTAAAGGATAGTTAAACTGCTCAGCTATTGGTTGCAAATAATCTGGTTCATTGTTTTGAGACTGAGCTTCTAGTAACTTACGTGCTACATCATGAGCAATTTCTAAAGTTTCCGCGACCGTACGTCCTTGAGTAACTAAGCCTTGAAGCTCATCAGATGTTGCTAAATAAACTCCTTCTGGTAATTTTTCAATGTGGATGTTTAGTAATCTTTCCATTATTTATGTAGACATTACTTGTTGAGGTTGTCTAATTGTTAGAATATCGCTTTCTTAAAATTTTGGTTTTGGAGTTACGATCAAATAAGTTTAACATTGCATCTAATGTGAAAAATAATGCTACCTTTTAAGAAAAAAATTGTTACTGATGAAGCCATGCGTCCGGTAGCAGTATTGATTGATTACCAGGACTGGCAGCAAATTGAGAAGATATTAGAGGAGCATCAATCACAAAAAAAACAAGAATTTGATTTAAACAAGTATAAGGGTGTAATTAAATTAACTCAAGACCCTCTGGAATATCAGCAGCAAATTAGGGACGAGTGGCGTTGATACAACCTTTAATATTGTTAGATACAAATATAGCCTTATATTTTTTGGGTGGTCGGTTGGTAAATCCACTACCATCAGGACAATATTTTATTTCAGTGATTACTGAGATTGAATTACTCTCTTATCCGAGTTTTAGTCTAGAAGAAGAAACACAAATTATTGATTTTTTAAATAAAATTAGAGTTGTCGGTGTTGATAATAATATTAAGAATTTAACAATCGAATTTCGCAAACAATATAAACTCAGGCTTCCTGACGCAATAATTGTAGCAACTGCAAAATATCTAAACGCAATATTGTTTACGAATGATATAAGACTGGCTAGATTAATAGAAATTAACACTCAAACGGTACAAATTGTGTAATTGTTAGCGATCGCCTATTTTGAGATCAGGTGTTTGCCTCGTCATTCCTAATCGCAATCAATAATTCACGCCAAAAAATGTCTAGAGGCAATGGCTTACCTTATGCAATCTATTCGGAAAATAAATTGTGCCTAATGCTAATTAAAAGCTATCCTACTTACGGGATTTACTCTACTATAAAGAGCAAGTTACTTTAAAAAATTGGGCACTATTAACTTAGGGCGATCGCTTACACGATTCTATTTCTAAAATTTTACCAGCCATAATTATATTAGCGAGTTATTTTTTGGCAAAAAACCCAGTGCAGTTAAACCAAGCAGAAAAATCCCTAGTCCATTGATATCAAATTACTAGTAAATAATATTTGTTGCATGAGAGGAAAACTAAAATTTATAGAAAAAATTTGCTCCAAATGCAACTAATTTTACAAAAATTTACTTTTACCCCAAACCTTGTCGCGACATGAATTTACAATCTTCTCGCTCTGACAAAATTTTGGTTGTCGATGACTCTCCTGATAACGTATTTTTGATTAAAACAATCTTGGAAGAAGAAGGTTACACAATTAGCACCGCAGAAAATGGTATTTCAGCATTGGCAGAACTTAAAGCATCTCCTTGTGACTTAGTGTTGCTGGATCTAATGATGCCAGGAATGGACGGGTACGAAGTTACCAAGCACATTCGTGGAGATATGAAGTTACCGCAATATATCCCAATACTGCTGATCACCGCCCATGATGCGCCCAATGTCGCCCGCGGGTTAGATTTGGGTGCTGATGATTTTATCCGCAAACCTGTAACTGTAGATGAATTGCTAGCTAGGGTGCGATCGCTTTTGCGTTTGAAGCATAGTATGGATGAACGCGATGAAATTGCCCGCCAGCGAGAAGACTTTGTTTCGCGCCTTACCCACGATTTACGCACTCCGTTAGTGGCGGCTGATCGGATGTTGATGCTGTTTCAGCAGGGTGCTTTAGGA
This sequence comes from Komarekiella delphini-convector SJRDD-AB1, assembly GCF_014831675.1. Lineage (GTDB taxonomy): Bacteria > Cyanobacteriota > Cyanobacteriia > Cyanobacteriales > Nostocaceae > Komarekiella. The sequence continues at coordinate 174,628 of NZ_VJXY01000002.1, forward strand.
GGTTTATCATCGCAAATGCAGGAAGTAATTGCCATCATGGCTCGCAGCAATACTAATCTGCTTTCTATGGTCAATACTTTATTGGAAGTTTATCGCTTTGAAGCCGGCCGTAAAACTTTGGCGCTTCAACCAGTTAATCTGAGTAGGTTGCTAGAGGAGGTAACTGGAGAATTGACACCTTTGGCTCAAGCCAAAACACTATCAATAAATCTAGATTTTACTGAGGATTTAAGCACGAATACAGTGATGGGCGATCGCTTAGAACTGCATCGTTTATTCACTAACCTCATAGGTAATGCTATCAAATTTACTGATTCTGGTTCTGTTACCATTCGTCTGACATCTCAACGCCAATTAGACGAAAGCAACCAGTCTCAGTTATCTTGGAAATCCAATTCTGTTGATTACATGAGCATAGAAATAGCAGATACCGGCCCAGGTATTTCCTCTCAAGAACAAGCTACCTTATTTGAACGATTTCGCCAGGGTAGCCATAAGAGTTCTGGTAGTGGCTTAGGATTGTATCTTTCCCGCCGAATTGTCGAGGCCCATCAAGGCACAATCCGCCTCAATTCACATCTGGGTGAAGGTAGTAAATTTATTGTACTTCTACCTCTAAAATCATAAAAAAATTAAAATATAAAATATGAATTATTAAATTTTTAAAATTAAAAGTTTATAACTTTTTAATAGGTAAAGTTTAATTTTTAAAATAACTATTGTATATATGTTTTTTGATAAACTAAAAATAATTATTTATATATATTAATACTTGTATTAATTTCACAAAAAAATGATTAATACTGAATTATCAAACATTACTGAGATTCTTCTTAATCAGCGTAAGTTTTTTCAAACTGGCAAAACTAAAGATGTTGATTTTCGTATTGAACAACTTAAAACTCTCAAGCAAGCAATTCTTGAGCATGAACAAGCAATAATTCAGGCATTACAAGCGGATTTACGTAAGCCAGAATTTGAGATTTACATAACAGAACTTAGCATAATCAAGGAAGTGGATTATGCCATAAAACATCTCAAAACTTGGATCAAACCCAAAAAAGTAGCAGTTTCCTGGGAGTTTTTTTCCTACTCAGCCCGAATTCATTCAGAACCGTTGGGGGTTGTTTTAATTATCGGCCCTTGGAATTATCCATTCAATTTAATTATTTCACCGTTAGTTGGTGCGATCGCCGCAGGAAATTGTACAGTTATCAAACCTTCAGAACTTGCCCCGCATACTTCTCATATCCTTGCTGAGATTCTTGCTAAATATTTTGACCTAGATTATATTGCAGTGCTAGAAGGAGGCGTAGAAACCAGTCAAAAACTACTAATAGAAAAGTTTGACCATATCTTTTTTACTGGTGGTACAGCCGTGGGTAAAGTCGTCATGGCAGCAGCGGCAAAACACCTCACACCAGTTACTTTAGAATTAGGCGGTAAAAGTCCTTGTATTGTAGATACTAATATTAATCTTGAACATACCATTAGACGAATTACTTGGGGGAAGTTTCTGAATGCTGGACAAACTTGTATCGCACCCGACTATCTTTTAGTTGACAAGAAAATCAAAAAAGATTTAGTAGATGGGCTGCAAAAATGTTTAAAAGAATTTTATGGCGGCCAGCCAGACAAAAGTCCTGATTATGCCAGAATTATCAACCAAAAACACTTTGATAGGTTAGTTAACTTCCTTAAAGATGGTGAAATTATCATCGGTGGAGAAACTAAATCTTCAGAGCGTTATATTGCCCCCACATTAATTGATAATGTCTCTTTAGTAGATCCTATAATGCAGGAAGAAATTTTTGGCCCTCTGCTACCCATAATTGAATATACTAATATCGCTGAAGCGATCGCTTGGATTAACTCTCAACCAAAGCCCTTAGCTTTATACTTATTTTCTCAAAATAAAAACCTGCAAAAGCGCGTTTTGCAGGAAACTTCATCTGGTGGAGTCTGTATCAACGACACACTTATGCAGTTTGGTATTTCATCTTTACCGTTTGGTGGTGTGGGAGATAGTGGTATTGGCAACTATCACGGTAAAACTAGTTTCGATATTTTTTCCCATGACAAAAGTGTATTACAAAACTCCTTGTGGCTGGATTTAAAATGGCGGTACGCTCCCTATAAAGGTAAATTACCTCTAATAAAGAAACTTCTGGGTTAAAAATTAAAAATCAAGAGTTATGAGTCAGGAGTTAAAAATTCTTAATTCCTGACTCCTAACTATTAAAACCCAAAGGCGCTACTGTAACGCTCCTCTGTCCAGGGTTCGCCACGGCGATGGTAGCCATTACGCTCCCAAAAGCCAAGTTCTTCGCGGCCTAAAAACTCCAAACCATTGATCCACTTAGCGCTTTTCCAAGCGTAGAGATGGGGAACAACTAACCGCATTGGGCCACCATGTTCCGCTGGTAACGGCTCACCAAAGACTTTAAGGGCAAAAAAGTTTTCTTCGCGCAAAAAATCTTCCATTGAAATGTTGGTGGTGTAACCGCCATAGCAGTGTTCCATAATATGCGCTGATTTTGGATCTACTTCAATTAGACTCATAAAGTCTGTCACTTTAATGCCAGTCCATTTGACATCCAATTTAGACCAACGCGTTACACAGTGGAAATCTGCCGTGAAATCATGCTGAGGTAGTGCTATGAAGTCTGACCAAGTGAAAGTGACAGGTTTTGCTAAACCCCAAACGCGAAATTCCCATTCCTCGGTGCTAACTCGAGGGGTTGCACCATAAGTTAATACGGGGAATCCTTTGGCCAGGTGTTGGCCTGGAGGGACGCGTTCGCTTTCTTCCTTTTCTGGTTTTTGAAAAAATTTTCCTAGCATAGTCGTAGAAAAATAAGTTTTCTCAAGATATTTACAAGCTTTTTTGCAGATTAGCTAAAAGCTAGGAGAACCAGATATTTTACTTGTTATTTATCACTCCCAGAGGATTAAGCCGCTGGGATTTTATCAAAGGCAAGCTAATTCCAAACTCACGCGAGTTTTTATGATTCTTCTTCCTCTTCTTCAGCTGTTGGATAAACAAATGTAGAACGTCCAGTTAAAATCGACTTGCCTAGAGAGAGAGCTTTCTGAGCTTCAACAACAGCTTTGTGCCTCCAGGTAGCTCGGCGTTTATCTCGTTTAGACTTGGACGTTTTCTTCTTAGGGACAGCCATATTAGCGGAGATCGCAATTCTTGACAACCTTTTTATTCTAAGCGATCTACTGACCAAAGAAAGTATGAAGAATTAAACAGGCAGTCTAGAACGTAGCATTTGGAATATATAGGACTCCTATTTGATTTTTGAAATACACGTCTGGTAGGCTTTGCCACCATACATCACTTAAAATTCACATATCATTTAAGATTCCTATAGTGTTTTATCTTCTTGATTAGCGTTTATCTAGCGCCCCATTTGGAGGCGCTTCCATCATCGGTATCTTATCGGTAGCTTCCTCTGTTGTTGCAGGCTTGGTGGGTTGAGGTACTGCGGGGCTACTAACAGTAGCGGCTGGAACTGAATTAGAGGTTGTTTGATTTTCAAAGAACAGTAGCGATCGCGCAGTTTTGAAGTAAGTTGCCCAGCGTTGAGCATCTGGACGCGATCGCCATTGTGGACGGCTAACTTCTAATGTCAGGACTGGTGCGATCGCTCCATAACTTTGTACGGATATGATGATTGAAACATCTGTCACCAAGATATCTTGATCAAAGCTCCGCTGAGCAGCTGCTCTAGCAGCCGCTTCTGCCCTTCGCAGAATGGTTTCGTAGTTTTCTTCTGGTAGGCGGTCAATAGCCAGGTCAACTCTAGCGGTGTAAGCTCGCACAATCTGAGGTGCGATCGCTTCGGTCAAAAGCCATGTAGGAACTGTAGATATGAGCAAAACTACTAAAGGAACTATCCGGATTCTTGTGGCAATTTGGCTAATAACTGAGAAGGGGATGATCGATGATGGTAGGTGAGCATAATTTTTGCTCATAACCTTGTAACTCCTTATTGATGATCTGTAATGGTAATTCGGTGGAAGTATTTTTCGCCATTATAAGGTAACAAAAATTACATTTTATCTAAAAATTTGATCCGAGTCACCTAGACTAAAAAATATAAGTTAGCTTTGCCCCAACAACAAAGTTAATTGCAATTTTAAGACCAGCAAACAATAACTGACAAAGAGCGGGATGGCAAATTACTGGGCGATCGCTATTGGCATCAATCAATATCAGTTATTTCAACCTTTGAGTTATGCCCAAGCCGATGCTGAGGCACTAAAGGATTTTTTGGTGACAGAAGCAGGTTTTACCAGCGAACACTGCTTACTGATGACAGATACTTCGCCACCGAGAGGAAATAGATCAACCCATCCAACTAAAGAAAATATTTTGCTTTTGCTTGAAGATTTAGCCGCGACAAGTTTTCAGCCGCAAGACTATCTGTGGTTATTCTTTAGCGGTTATGGGGTCAATTACAACGGCAAAGATTACTTAATACCAATAGAAGGAAACCCCGAACTGGTTCTAGAGACTGGCATAGAAGTGCGATCGCTAATGCAAAGTCTGAAACTTGCTGACTTAAATGCATTACTACTATTCGATATCAACCGCGCTTTTGGTACTCAAGCGGATGCTCCCGTTGGCGAAGAAATCATAGAACTAGCCCAAGAACTACAAATTGCCACAATTCTTTCTTGCCAGCCAGAACAATTCTCACACGAAAATAGCGACCTAGGTCATGGATTCTTTACAGCGGCGTTGTTAGAAGCTTTGCGTTCTGGGAATGGCAACAGCTTAGCTGATTTAGAAAGCTACCTGAACTTGATCACGCCCCAATTATGTCAACATCACTGGCGTCCCATCCAAAATCCTGCCACTATCATCCCATCAAGGCAGCAAATAATCTTGCCGCAATTAGCAGTAGAAAGCAACCTGGAAGCAGATCCGATTATTTATCCAGAAGAATCCTTTGCTGTTGCTCGTGCAGCTCCCCCACTTGATGACAATCCTTCTAGAACTTCAGCAGATCAAGGTAAGTGGGGAGAAGACACAACAGTACAAACTACTGTGAGTCAATCCTCCCAACAAAAAGCAGGAGACGAAGAAGTAGTTATATCAGCTTCCGAGCCAGTAGGCACTCTTCCAGATACAAATCCGATGCAGGAAACTTCCTTAGAAGTGATTCCTTCACACCAGTTATCTCAACAAGATAAACCCATTCACGATGCTGGCTCCTCTTCTCAAGCCTATGTCTCCCGATTGCCAGCGAATCAGGCAGATATCTCCTTGTGGAAACAGTTTATGTTGTGGGGTGGAGGCAGCATGGTAGTAGCAGGTTTAATCGCAGTCCTTTTTCTCCGCAATCAAGCAACTTTTAGAATTAAGCAAATATCAAGGGAATCACCCACTGCTGCTAGTGATCCTACGTTCCAGGATTCACCAGATGGTCGCTCCATCAATGAAATTAATCCCTCATCAGGTCAATCAAAAACTCGCCCCAGAACACAAATAGCTTCTAGCTCCCAGTCAAAACGGAATCAAGCAGTATTAGACTTAGGGAAAATGTCGCTCCGGCCAACTCAAGCTAGCGATCTGAGCTTGGCGATCGCCACAGCCCGGAAAATTCAACCCGGTGAACCGCTTTACGAACAAGCTCAGGAGAATATAAAGATTTGGAGCCGGATGATTTTAGATTTAGCCGAGAGTCGTGCTAGACAAAGGCGATATGGTAATGCCATTGCGACCGCGCAGTTAATCACCAAAGACGAAGCCCTTTATGCCAAAGCACAAGCAGCAATTAACCAGTGGCGGATAGAAGGCAAGCAGTATGTGAGCAATAAAACTCTTTTAGACGCAGCGAATGCTTTGATTAAGCCCGGACAGGCATCTACTTACAATCGTGCTATCGAAGTTGCCAAGAGAATACCATCAGGTCAGCCAGGCTTTGATACTGCTCAAAAATTGATCAATAAATGGAGTGAAAAAATTTTAGATTTAGCTAAAAGTCGTGCTGCTCAAGGAGAACTCAATGCGGCAATTAAAACTGCTGCTCTAGTCCCAGAAGTAACGGCCGCTTATGAAGATGCTCAAGATGCTATCCAAAAATGGCAGGACAGGAGAATTAGAAATTAAAAATGGTCGAAAAGTTCAAAGTCCAGAGTCAAAAGCAACTGCCATTGACCCTGGACTATTAATGATTGAACTATTGACTGACTCTGTGTTAACAGTACTGCGACACATCCTCACCACATTCATCGGCTAGATAGCACATCGCTCGGAAACGTAAGCCAACGACTTCATCATATAAGGGGTTAAGCTTACACATTGGCGGAATGTGAAACAAGGTTTTCCCGAATAATTTGACATCGCGCTCAAAGGGGCACTGAGATGGAATCAGTTTGCACAAACGGTGAGCTAATTGGCGATCGCGAACTTGAATGCTGTCTACTCGCTGCCTTAAAGGTTGGAGAATATTATAGTAAGACTTGGAAGTAGAACGGTGCAACTGGGTTACATGAGCATCACTAGCCTCTGCTTGACTGATCAATACCCAGCTTGCCAAAAAAATCTTTTTTGTGGTATTATTAAATACCTTCATGGTTAGTCCTCTGTGTTATTGAGGGTATTCATCTTTCCGATGAATATATACAAAGTGGCAACGACCTTTCCCGGAAGAATCGTGTTCTGACTGACGATACAATATAGTGTTTGAGTAGCCACTTAAGTCAGAACCTAATTTATTACTACATCAAGTTAATCGCAAATTTTGCGGAGTGGTAGTGTAGTACCACTGATCTTGTTCATATCTTGACACAGTTTAAATTTTAATAAAGACATCTGCCATTGGACAGGTTCTATTGTAACATTTACAAAATTTAATCTAATTAATTCCTGTAATTAATTTTGGTAAGTATAAATATTAGCGATGGAAATAATTTTGCTGGTGGCTGAATGCTTCACAAGCACAGAGAAGTTTAAGCATAGGCTTTTGAGAAGCCCAATCATCAGCTTCCAGCACTCGCAACTACAGAAGGATGTTAGACCTTCAGGGGTAGTTTGCCGCAAGAAATCTCTGCCCCTAATGGTTCGGTAATAGAAGTGATTATTCTGCAATTTGCAACTTATAGCGTATTAGGGCTGACTTACCTAGGATTAGCATTGGGTTACATTCCGGGTTTACGCATGAACCGCGCCACCATTGCTTTGGTCGGGTCTGCCTTTTTAATTGCTTTAGGTGCTCTGAATTTGCAGGAGGCTTGGCAGGCAATTGATGCCAATACCATTGTATTTCTACTGAGTATGATGGTAGTCAATGCCAACCTATCTTTTGCAGGATTTTTTCGGCGATCGCTGTCAGTGATATTGAGTGTGACTCGCAGCCCGCTAGGCTTATTGATTGCCTTAACTTTTGGTAGTGGTATCCTCTCCGCTTTTTTTCTCAATGACACCCTGGCGCTAATTTTTACACCCTTGACCTTGAGCTTGACTGAAGCTTTGGGTTTAAATCCGATTCCTTACTTACTTGCGATCGCCGGTGCAACTAACATCGGCTCAGTAGCAACCTTGAGCGGTAATCCCCAAAACATCCTAATTGGCTCCTTTTCCGGCATCTCCTATCTAGATTTTCTGCGGGCGTTGGCTCCCGTTGCCCTAACTGGCTTGGTAATTCAAATAGGACTACTGTGGCTACTTTACCCAGATGTTCGCTCTACCCAGCCTCGCCAACAGATACCCATTAGCAAAGAACGCATCTTCAAACCCTTATTTAATAAAAGTTTACTGATCACCACCGGGTTACTAATTGCATTTACTGTTGGTTTACCCTTAGCTGAGTCTGCCTTAGTAGCTGCTAGCTTATTGCTAATCACTCGACGGATAAAACCCCACCGCATTTTGAAAAAGGTGGATTGGAACTTGCTAGTGATGTTTTCTGGACTGTTTATCCTGACTAGAGCTACACAGAAGTTGAATTTGCTACAGCCATTTACCCACGCGGTTAACTCAGCTGCGAGTTTATTGGGTGTAACTGTTATGCTGTCCAACTTGATTTCTAATGTTCCGGCTGTACTCTTACTTCAACCCCTAATTTCTCAAAATGATACCAAGTCTTGGCTATTACTAGCAGCCGGCTCAACTTTAGCAGGCAATCTCACCTTATTTGGTGCAGTCGCTAACCTGATCACTGTAGAAGCTGCTGCTGAGCTTGGTTACAAGCTGACTTTTTGGGAGCATTTGCGTTTTGGAGCGCCGTTAACAGTATGTACTCTGTTTCTAGTTTACTTGTTGGTTAACTGAATGTGCGTGCGTGAACTAAAAGTTGAATAAAAACAACAAACCTACGCTGAAAACAACTGCGGCGCCATCAGGGTTAGTTCTCCAAAAGTTTGAGAAACAATTATTAAGGCAAATGGTTTTTCTCTAAATTTCCCACCAAAGCGCAAAGACGCTCAGAAGAATTCTGCGTCTCTGTCTTGGAAAGTTCTGTTCGGAGGAAACCTCCGCTCAGACTTTCCGCTGCGCCTCTGCGTGAGATTTTTATCTTGAATTCCCTACGATGCTACCTGAGCAGCAGTACGAGTCCGGCGTCTTCTGCCGTCAGCGACTTTCACAGGCGGCTCATCAGGAATTTGCATTAACAAAGTTACAGATGGTTGACATTGCAATTCTCGACGGATAGAACGTTGCAATTCCCGCTCTAAAGTTCCTTGCAATCCACCCCAGTCTATATCTGCTGCTTCACTTTCGGGGGCAGCAAATTCTGACCAGCGCACAGTCAGGATTTCTTCAATTCGCTGTTGCACCCATTTTTGCACAAGCGATCGCTCCATACTTGTCACGACACCGCGCAGATGAATTTCTGGCTTGGCCATGAGTTTGCCATTCCAATCAATAGCAGCGGCAATGGTAACAATACCTTCCTCTGCCATGCGTTGCCGTTCTTGCAGTACCTTGGCGCTCACCATTCCAGAACTGGTAGTATCCACAAGTTCTATACCAGATGGCACTTTACCCCCAACCCGCAGAGAATCTTCGGTAAGTTCCACCACATCGCCATTCTGGATAATTATCATGTTTTCTGCGGGAATGCCCATACTCTGAGCCGTTTCCGAGTGCTTTACCAGCATCCGATGTTCGCCGTGAACTGGCACGAAAAACTTGGGTCGAGTTAAGGCAATCATTAACTTTTGGTCTTCCTGACAGCCATGACCAGAGACGTGAATCCCTTTATCCCGACCATAGACTACTTTTGCCCCTTGAATCATCAATTTATCGATGGTGTTGACTACAGCGATTGTGTTTCCCGGAATCGGGTTTGCAGAGAATACTACTGTGTCTCCTGGGCGAATTTTAATGTGGGGGTGTTCTTTGTTAGCAATACGGGTCATAGCTGACATTGGCTCACCTTGAGAACCTGTAGTGAGAATCAGCACTCTTTCATCAGGCATGTTACGGACTGCGTGCAATGGTTGCAGCAGGTTATCTTCACACTTGATGTAACCTAGATTGCGGGCATGAGCAATCAAATTCAGCATCGAACGCCCTACAACTGACACTACACGATTTTGCTTCTTCGCCAGATCCAAAATCATGTTGATGCGATGCACTGAGGAAGCAAAGGTCGTGACAAACAGTCGCCCAGTGGCTTGACTGAATACCCGGTCAAGATTGGGATAAACTGAACGTTCTGAAGGGGTGAATCCTGGTACTTCTGAATTTGTTGAATCACTTAAGAGCGCCAAAACGCCTTTTTCACCGTGTTCTGCTAGGCGTTGCAAGTCAAACTTTTCACCATCCACTGGGGTGTGGTCGATTTTAAAATCTCCTGTGTGGATAACGACACCAAGAGGTGTATGGATGGCAACAGTGAAGCTATCAGCGATGGAGTGAGTGTTGCGGATATATTCTACTAAAAAGTTTTTGCCAATCCGCACTACATCACGTGGTAAAACTTTTCTTAACTCCGTGCGATCGCGCACTCCTGCTTCTTCCAATTTACCCTCTAGCATTGCCATTGCTAGTCTTGGGCCATAAATCACAGGTATGTCAAATTGCTTCAGGTGAAAAGCAATTCCACCGATATGGTCTTCATGACCGTGGGTGACAATCATCCCTTTAATTTTGTGACGATTTTCCCGTAAATATGTCGTATCTGGCAGAACAATATTTACCCCATGCATTGCTTCTGTAGGAAATGCCAATCCTGCATCTAACAGGATAATTTCATCGTCATACTCGAAAACACAGGTATTTTTTCCAATTTCATGCAAACCACCCAAAGGAATAATTTTTAGGGCGGAGTTAGCTTCGTTTTTAGCCATTTTCTCCTTAGATTTTTGTTTGTTGTTAATCAGTTGATAGTTAGCGATCTTGTATTAAAGACAATTTAAGCTGTCTATTAAGTCAGTCTAAAAGCAACCAAATTTTAATTGTTAGATGTTCAATTTTTTGTTCAATAAAATTGACTGTACAGTGAAGGATTCATAGTATATCTATCAGTCCTAACACAGGTATTTCGATTGCAACCTGTTAACAATTATGACCGTTGTTTATATCTGTCTTTGGCAACTAGCAAATTGCCAGCACTCAATAAGCTGGTGCTTAGATTAAACTCAGTTCTTTAAGAACCACCTCTAACTTTTGACTGACTTCTGAATCCGCTTCTTCGCATAACGGCAGACGAGTTGAACCAACCTCCCAACCTCGAAGTTTCAGTGCTTTTTTAACCGGAATGGGATTTGAAGTTAAAAATAAAGCTTTAAACAACGGGAATAGTTGAAGATGAATTTCAGTGGCAACTTCAATTTTACCCGTACTAAAAGCTTGGATCATCTGCTGTAGTTGGTTTCCTACCAGATGAGAAGCCACACTTACAACACCCTTTGCCCCGATTGCTAACAAGGGCAAGGTCATGTAATCATCACCAGAGTATATCTGGAACTCTTTTGGTGTCAAGCGGCGAATTTCGCTTGCCTGATCTATGTTACCAGTGGATTCTTTAATCCCGACAATATTGTTGACCTGAGCTAACCGGGCAACTGTTTCTGGCTGAAGGTTTTGTCCGGTACGACCAGGGATATTGTATAACAACAACGGTAGGTCGGGACAGGCTTGTGCTATCGCCTGAAAGTGCGCTTCTAGTCCTGCTTGCGGCGGTTTGTTGTAATAAGGAACAACTTGTAACGAACCATGGACTCCTATTTTAGCTGCTTTTTGGGTTGCTGCGATCGCTTCTTTGGTGGAATTGGAGCCACACCCTGCTATAACCTTGGCTTTTCCTGCCACAGACTGCAATACCTCGACAAACAACTGGTATTCCTCGTCCCAACTCAGGGTAGGAGATTCCCCTGTTGTACCGCACACCACCAATGTATCTGTACCGTTGCTTACTAGATGCGCTGCCAATTCTGCCGCTACATCATAGTTGACACTACCGTCTGCTTTAAACGGTGTAATCATAGCGGTTAAAACGCTGCCAAAATCTCCCACCCTCTTTTCACTCCTAAATTACCCTCTTTGTTTTTGTATCTTGGTGGATTTATATTGTAATAACCTATCTGCAAATTGCTTTCAAGCGTGATTCCCACATTTGTTCTTGAATTAATGACTAATGAGCAATAACTAGCTTGAAACGTATGCTTTATTAACTTTAAGTAGATTTTTTTCAACCAACAATTCGGCAATTTGTACTGCATTCAACGCTGCGCCTTTTCGGATTTGATCACCACACAGCCAAAGTTCTAAGCCGCATGGATGAGAAATATCTTGTCGAATTCTTCCTACTAAAACTTCATCTTTACCAGTTGCTTCAATTGGCATAGGGAAATGATTATTCTCCCAATTTTCTACCAATTTTACTCCAGGGGAGTGATTTAAAATTTTTCTAGCTTCATCTGAGCTAAAAGGACTCTCAAATTCGAGATTGATTGCTTCTGAATGAGCACGGAGTACGGGAACCCGTACACAAGTTGCGGTAATTCTGATTTTTTGAGTGCCAAAAATTTTTCGAGTTTCGTTGACCATTTTCATTTCTTCTTCACAATACCCCAAATCATTTAATGGGGAGTTATGTGGAAATAAATTAAATGCCAACGGGTAAGGTAATACCTCGGCAACTGGTGGCTGTCCTTGTAATATAGCGTTTGTTTGGGTTTTGACTTCTGCCATTGCTTTTGCACCAGCGCCACTAGCAGATTGGTAGGTAGATACTACAATGCGTTGCACTGGTTTCACTTTATGCAAGGGCCATACTGCTACTGTCATTAAAATTGTCGTGCAGTTAGGGTTGGCAATAATGCCTTGGTGATTGGCGGCAGCTAATGGATTCACCTCTGGCACTACCAATGGTACTTCTGGATTCATCCGAAAAGCACTGGAGTTATCTATTACCACTGCACCCTTTTGTGTTGCAACTGCTGTCCAAGTTTTGGATGTGGAACCACCTGCGCTAGCTAGTACTAAGTCTACATTCTCAAAGGCGCGATCGCTCACTGGCTCAACCAGTAAATTTTCTCCTTTAAACTTTAGCGTCCGTCCTGCACTCCGCTCTGACGCCAATAACTTTAAATCAGCAATAGGAAAATTACGGTGCTCCAGTAATTCCAGCAACTCTGTGCCAACAGCACCAGTTGCTCCCAAAATAGCTACACGATAAAATTTAGACAACCTGGCTTCCTCCTTTAAGAGGTTTATGTGCAATTTTTTTGAACAATTTATGATTTACGTATATCTAAATGGCAATATGCAGTCATTAAATAGATTTGAATACTTTTAATTTTTCTCTATCTAACTAATTTAATTTAATAGATTTATATAAAATAATGCATTTATTTTTTCTATAATATGAGTCTAGGTTAAGTAATGTTGCAATTTACAACAATTTTTACTCAACTTTTTCGTTAGTTCAAACTCCATATTCTACATAGTATATGACAAATTACTATTCAGTAGAAAGTAGAGATATCTGCACTTAGATGTGTCACCTCTAAAATAAACGAGTGTACTGCCTATAAAGTTGGTTATTAGGATAATAGATTTACTACTATGATTCAGAACAAAATTAACCGAGTATCTAGCTATTGAGTAAAGCAATAGCTGTAGTATTATTTTACAATGCAGTCAGACCGAATGGTACAACTGACTCAACCTTGAAGTTACGAACTGCTGGTTGAGAACTAGAATATCACGGTGTTAGCTCTCTGATAATAAGTCCTGAATTAAAAATGCCAAATTCAAGGTGAGAAAACCGTAAAACGAAGAATATTGATATACTTTTTCAACATTAATGCTCAAGACTCAGCGAAAACTCTGAGATGCGAAAGCCTCTGATAGCTGTATCACTGCCGAGATGTGCAAGCCTTTGCGCGTCTCCCTTGTGTCTAAAATACACAAAAAACCGTTATTTCTGAACAGCTGGGTAGTAAGACCCGCATCCCGATGGCTTCGCTTTCCTGCAACGGCGAACAGTAAATCGGTGACTTATTACTAATTGTTATGGCGGTAAAATGTTTAGTCCTTTGTCATTGGCAGTAAACTGGATCTCTGCCCCAAGACAAATATCTATCCTAAAGATCTGATAATGTCGTGTGGTCATCTCTCATCATAATCAAGAGACATCAAGCCAGAAAAGCGATTAATCGTGTCTTGTGTGTACTCGGAGTTTAAAATACCAGCAGAAAACTAGAGACATAGCATGAAAGTCACCCAGGAGAAACTTCCCGCCAGCCAAATTGGTTTGGAAATAGAGATTACGCCGGAAATTACCAAGCAAACTTACGAACAGGTCATTAAAAACTTAGCTAGCACTGCCAATATTCCTGGGTTTCGCAAGGGCAAAGTGCCTAGACCAATATTGCTACAACGCCTAGGCATCACTCGAATCAAGGCAGCAGCGCTAGAAGAACTAATTCAAGACGGCATCGAGCAAGCAGTTAAGCAAGAGGCTATCCAGGCAATTGGTCAGCCACAATTGCGCTCCTCGTTTGATGACTTGATTAATAATTATGAACCAGGAAAACCCTTGACCATTTCCGCTGCTGTCGATGTGGAACCAGAAATAAATCTGGTGCAGTACACCGATTTGCAAGCCACAGCAGAGGACGTCAAGTACGATCCAACTCAAGTTGAGAGTGTCTTAAACAAGGAACGTGAAGAATTGGCGACACTGATTCCTGTAGAAGGACGTGCAGCCCAATTCGGCGATATTGCCGTAGTTGATTTTAAAGGTATGCTCTCTAAAACTGAGGGCGAAGACGAAACAGTCGAACCAACACCAATTCCCGGCGGTGAAGCAACTGATTTTCAACTAGAGTTACAGGAAGATAAGTTTATTCCGGGTTTTGTCTCTGGCATGATAGGAATGAATCCTGGAGAAACTAGAGAAATTTCGGCTCAGTTCCCAGATCCTTATGTCAACGAAGAATTAGCTGGAAAAGCGGCAACTTTCACAGTGACAATCAAAGAATTAAAGGAAAAAGAGCTACCAGAATTGAATGATGACTTTGCTCAAGAAGTCAGCGATTTTGAAACTTTAGCGGAATTACGTGCTTCTCTAGAAGAGCGATATCAAAAGGAGGCTGAGGAGAAAACCAAAACAAATAAGCAGGAAGCACTGTTAGTAGAACTGCTCAAGCATGTAGAAGTTGATTTGCCAGCAACGTTGATTGAGCAGGAAGTAGATGCGATGTTGACGCAAACAGCGATTCGGCTATCTCAACAGGGATTAGATGTCAAGAAGTTGTTTACTCAAGATATTATTCCTCAATTGCGAGAGCGATCGCGTACTGAGGCAATTGAACGTCTAAAGCGCTCTCTATCCTTACGAGAAGTCAGTAAACGCGAATCAATCCAGGTGACACCAGAAGAAATTCAAGCCAGAGTTACAGAACTGCTAGAGCAGTATACAGATCAAGACATTGACACCGAAAGACTGCAATCAGTTGTAGAAAACGAACTATTAACTGAAAAAATCATTGATTGGCTACTGGCACATTCATCAGTTGAACTTGTACCTGAAGGCTCTTTGAGTGCTACAGAAGAAACGAAAGCAGAAGCAGCAGCAGAATTAGATGCCCCTAATATAGAGGAAGAAAGCAGCGAAGCGCCAACAGAAGCTACACAAGAACAATGAAAATTCCAACAGCAACGAGTCTACCAGTTCTAAGTTAAGGAATTGGTGAGGTGAGGGGAATGAGGAAGGGAGAAAAATTCCAAATTATTTTCGCTCTACAACTCAACACTTACGACTCAGGACTGATAAAGCCAGAATAATGAAGGAATCTTCAATAAATAGCTACGTTGTTACCGTCTTAGCTTAATACTGGGTTGCACGAGAAGAATTTATATGAGGCATAATGGTTAACACGTAGCTCAAATAAAAATCTCATCCGCAATAAAAGCAGCGTACGCCCTTGGTGTTAGCATCATCGCTGCTTTAAACTCTGTACCACTTATTGTCAAATGTTCTTGTATGCTTGTATCACAGTCGGGAAATTACCCAATCAGCAGTTCCAATATTACAAAAATTAACTCCCAGTTGAACAGCCCTAGCAACATCGTGCCGATGGTGGTAGAACAGTCTGGTATGGGAGAAAGGGCTTTCGACATTTACTCCCGCCTGCTGCGAGAGCGGATTATTTTTTTGGGAACCCCAATAGACGACGCCGTAGCCAATTCAATTGTGGCTCAGTTGTTGTTCCTCGACGCCGAAGACTCAGAAAAAGACATTCAACTTTATGTTAATTCTCCTGGTGGCTCGGTCTACGCAGGGATGGCAATCTATGATACAATACAGCAGATTCGTCCTGATGTTGTCACTATCTGTTTTGGATTAGCTGCGAGCATGGGGGCATTTTTGTTAACAGCAGGGACTGCGGGTAAGCGCATGTCTTTGCCCGACTCCCGCATCATGATTCATCAACCACTGGGTGGAGCTCAAGGACAAGCCATTGACATAGAAATTCAAGCCAGAGAAATTCTTTATATTAAGGCTAAGTTGAATCAGTTAATGGCTCAGCATACTGGTCAACCCTTAGAAAGAATTGAAGCAGATACTGAGCGCGACTTTTTTATGTCGGCAGAAGAGGCAAAGAACTACGGTTTGATCGATCAAGTCATTTCCAGACAAAATCTTCCCACAGCAGGGGAAAACGTCACCATTCTGAAATAAGAGGCTGGTATGTCTAAGTACGACTCCCATTTAAAATGTTCGTTTTGTGGCAAGTCTCAAGAGCAGGTGCGTAAATTGATCGCGGGGCCGGGAGTCTACATCTGCGATGAATGCGTTGACTTGTGTAATGAGATTCTAGATGAGGAGTTACTCGACACGAATGGTGCGGCAGCGCAACCAGCACCACGGTCAGAACCGCCTCAAAAACGTCGTGCCCGTTCTTCTAATCTCTCGTTTAATCAAATACCTAAACCGAGAGAGATCAAAAAGTATCTAGACGAACATGTCATTGGTCAAGACGAAGCTAAAAAGGTTTTATCAGTCGCAGTTTATAATCACTACAAACGGCTGGCGATCATTCAGTCTAAAGCCAATGGCAAAGGTGGAGCGGCGGATGATGCGGTAGAACTGCAAAAGTCTAATATTTTGTTAATTGGCCCGACTGGTTGTGGCAAGACTCTCTTGGCGCAAACCTTAGCGAAAATTCTTGATGTACCCTTTGCTGTCGCCGATGCCACGACGCTGACGGAAGCAGGATATGTAGGAGAAGATGTAGAAAATATCTTGCTGCGACTGTTACAGGTGGCAGATTTGGATGTTGAGGAAGCACAGCGGGGAATTATCTACATTGATGAAATTGACAAAATTGCGCGTAAGAGTGAGAATCCTTCGATTACCCGCGATGTTTCTGGCGAAGGTGTGCAGCAAGCTTTACTGAAAATGTTAGAGGGAACGATCGCTAACGTACCACCCCAAGGAGGACGTAAGCATCCCTATCAAGACTGCATCCAGATTGATACCAGTAATATCCTATTTGTCTGTGGTGGTGCTTTCGTAGGTTTAGAAAAGGTTGTGGATCAGAGAGTTGGCAAAAAAGCAATAGGCTTTGTGCAACCAGGAGAAGGCCAGTCGAAGGAAAAACGGGCAGCAGATACTCTCCGCCATCTAGAACCGGACGACTTGGTGAAATTTGGCATGATTCCAGAATTCATCGGCAGAGTTCCAATGGTAGCAGTAGTAGAGCCACTAGACGAAGAAGCGCTGATGGCGATTCTGACGCAACCACGCAGTGCTCTAGTGAAGCAATACCAAAAACTGCTGAAGATGGATAATGTGCAGCTAGATTTTAAACAAGAAGCTTTGCGGGCGATCGCTCAAGAAGCTTACCGTCGTAAAACTGGTGCTAGAGCACTACGGGGTATTGTAGAAGAACTGATGCTGGATGTAATGTACGAGTTACCATCCCGTAAGGACGTAACGCGCTGCACAGTAACGCGGGAGATGGTTGAGAAGCGATCAACCGCTGAATTGATAATGCATCCATCTTCATTACCGAAGCCAGAATCAGCTTAATAGTCACTAGTCATTAGTGAAAGAAAAAGAACTAATGACAAAAGACAAACAGATAAATCTGTAGCAATATCCCGCAAGGTGCGTCGGCTTGCCAGAACTCTAAACGTTGGTGTCCGGTGATAAATAGCACAGCGTAAAGCCTTCTCTTTTCTACGAGAGGCTTTGCCGTTGGCATTGCTTCTCTAGGAGACGCTCCCGAAGTTCTGATGCCTGTCTTGAAAAGTTTCCTAGGTTGGGAAACCTGCCTACAGAGATTTTCGCTACGGCGGGCTTCGCCAAAGGATAGCGCAGCGTAAAGCCTTCTCTACGAGAGGCTGCGCCAACGCTTAGAGTGACGTAGAAGCGTCGGAAGCCTCTCTACCAAACGCTTCTCTACGTTCGCGTAGCGTGTCGTAGACAGAGGCTACGCCAACGCGAACCGCTCAGACTTCTCTTGCTTCTTCGTAGGAGTACGCTTAGAGCGAGTCCGTGAGCATCTGGCTAGGCTAACGCCTTTCCTTCTCGTAGAGAAGACCAAACAGAAGTTCGGTGGTCAAACAGAACTTCACAGACAAAGGACAAAGTACAAATGCCTTACATTAATGTTCGTGGAGTTGAGCATTATTACGAGTGGATGAAAAAACCATCTGATTCTTTGGTGAAACCAGTGATGGTTTTCATTCACGGTTGGGCTGGTTCGGCTAGATATTGGAGAAGCACCGCTAATGCTTTGTTAGACCAATTTGATTGTTTACTCTATGATTTGCGGGGATTTGGGCGTTCTTGTGGTAAGCCAACAATAGTCCAAGCTAGTGAATCTGTTGTCGAGTCGCAGTCTCCCCAGGCAGAATCAGAGGCAATCAGAGAGTTGACCTATGAATTAGAGGAATACGCTGAAGATTTAGTAGCTTTGCTAGATAAATTGGAGATTCAGCGTGTCTATATAAATGCTCACTCAACGGGTGCATCTATTGCGACTTTGTTTTTTAATCGCTATCCCCAGCGAGTAGAAAGAGGTATTTTGACTTGTAGCGGGATTTTTGAGTACGACGAAAAAGCCTTTGCAGCCTTTCATAAATTCGGTGGCTATGTAGTCAAATTCCGTCCCAAGTGGTTAGGGAAAATACCATTTGTTGACAGAATGTTTATGGCTAGATTTTTGCATAACCCTATACCAAATTCTGAGCGTCAAGCTTTTTTGCAAGATTTTCTTGAAGCTGATTACGATGCAGCTTTGGGTACAATTTTTACTTCAGTTAGTAAAGCACAAGCTGAATTGATGCCGCAAGAGTTTGCCAAACTGACAGTACCTACTCTGCTAGTGGCTGGGGAGTATGACAAGATTATCCCAGCGGAGATGGGGCGTCAAGCAGCCGCATTAAGCGATCAAGTTGAGTTTGCCATAATTCCTGGTACAGCACATTTCCCGATGTTGGAAGATGCACCAACTTATCTGCGGCGGGTGCAAGAGTTTTTACAACTTGCAAAGCTAGAGTCGCAAGCAGGTTAGTTAACAAATAACCATTGTATGAAATGGTGTAGAAGTGGGATACTCTTATTGCCTCTCAACAGTTCCTTTCGTCGATGATTTACTTTACTGATAGATGAATCTAATTAGATGTGTTTACTTTGCCTCTTAAAAGATTCAGAGACGTAGCTGAGTGGTAGTAAACGGTATACATCTATTTATAGTGCTTTTAAGGTAAATGAACCACATCTTTTTTATCTAACTTAGCGGAAAGTCGAGTCAGTGCTACCGAGAGCGCCTTACGTCGGAATCGGAAAGTTCAGAGCGGCGGTTCCCGCCGCTCTGAACTTTCCAAGAGAGTGGGCGGCTTCAGAGAACTTTGAGTGCCTGCCTCTGGTGCTCAGACTTCTCTTTGTCCAACGTAGTGGCTCGATTTTCCAAGACACAGCCGCACAGAGGAATACAAAAGTAGGGTTGCATTTGCACAATTATAAATTTAAGTGATTTGTTAGGTGTTTCCTTCTCCCCTTTCTTTTGGCTTAACTCAAACCCAATTCTCGTTTTAGTAAGTTAATCGAGTTAGTGCCGATGTAATTTTCAACCTTAATCAGTTTAGGTGGGCGAATAATGTCTTCAAGCGCTGTTTGCACAGCTGCTTGTACTGCTGCAAAACTGGCCAGATCGCTAATTATTACCTCAGCTCGCTTGACGATCGCCTGAAGTTTATAAGCATCTTTTGGTTGCGAAGTCATTATCAGTAGTTCGTCCCCACGTAAACCGTGCAGGATAACTTCTGCAGCTCGCGCAATCCCAGAACTGAGGCTAACTATACCTACACAGTTTTCTTTTGGTAGGGTTTTCAGTAGGTTGAGTTCTTTAGTGTAGTCGTAGATATCCAGAGGAATCACTCGTACAGCTTTAGGAGCAGCGATCGCCTCTACATCTCCAATGAAATATCGACTTGTAACCACTGTAGCAGAGGTAGTTTGATCTAGTACAGCTGCTAATTCTTCCATTGCTACCAACTGTACTGGTATTTTTAAAGCTCGTTCTAATTCATACACCATCAATTCCCCAGCACCCATGTCGTGAGACGGAACTGCAACCAGTACTCGCGCACTACAACGCAAGCGCCAGTCAATTTCTGCTAAAAATAGCTCCCGTGCTTGACTGAGCGAACATCCTTGAGAGAGCAGTTCGTCTAGTGCTTGTTGAACAACTTGATATGCATTGGGATTTTTTTTGAGAATTGGCGATTGTAGCCTACTACCGCCCTCATGCCCTTGAGCACGGACATAAATTCCTGAACCAGCCAGACTTTCGACAAATCCGTCTTCTTCTAGCTGGCGGTAAACTTTGCTAATGGTATTCCGGTGTAACCCAGTTTGCATTGCTAGCGCTCGTGTACTTGGCAATTTGTATCCAGGCGGATATTGCCGGGAAGCGATCGCAAACCGGATTTGATTAAACAGCTGGGTTGATGCGGGAATTTCGCTGTCTGGCTGAATACGGAATTGAATCATCACCAAACCTCCTAAGTACTAGCAGCGGCAAGTAACCAGCTGTATTTACTAAATGTCAAATATTTTATTTACACATGAAGTTTTTCTGGTGGAAATTTCTAATGCAATCACTGTTGTTAATTGATAATTTGATTGGAAATAGTCTGGACATACTGGCATAGTTATATCAAAGAATCACATAGCTAATCACACGGCACTGGTAAAAATTATTATGACAGAGCGAGCAATCAACACTACAACGGTTAAACTTTCTCTACCAGACGCTACGTCAACGCAAGATAATTTTCAAATAGCTGCTTACCTGGCACACCCAAAAGAACCTGGTTCTTACCGAGGAGTTGTTGTATTGCAGGAGATTTTCGGTGTCAACATTCACATTCGGGAAGTAACAGAACGGATTGCCAAGGAAGGGTATGTGGCGATCGCACCTGCATTATTCCAGCGTCAAGCTCCTGGCTTTGAAACTGGCTACACCCCGGAAGATATCGAAATTGGGAGAAAATACGCTATGCAAACTCAAGCATCAGAGTTATTGAGCGATATTCAAACAGCAATTGACTACCTCAAAAGCTTACCCCAAGTCAAAAAAGATGGCTTTGGCTGTATTGGCTTCTGCTTTGGCGGACATGTAGCCTATCTTGCTGCCACGCTACCAGATACCAAGGCTACTGCTTCCTTTTACGGTGCTGGTATTACTACGCGCACAATGGGAGGTGGCGCTCCTACCGTTACTCGCACAAGCGAAATTACTGGCACTCTTTATGCCTTCTTTGGTACGGAAGATAACAGTATACCCACTGAACAGATAGAAGAAATTGAAGCAGAGTTAGAAAAATACAAAATTCCTCATCGTGTGTTTCGCTACGATGGAGCTGATCACGGATTTTTCTGTGACCATCGTGGCAGTTATAATCCTAAAGCTGCGGCCGATGCTTGGGAGCAGGTGAAACAACTCTTTGGGCAACTGAACTGAAACCCATGCAGCCAAGGCAGGATTTTGTGATTTGTCATTGGTAAGCCAACGCGGTATTCTCTGCGAGAGGCTTCTCTACGTTCGCGTAACGTGTCGTAAACAGAGGCTTTGACAAACGCCAAGGCGTACCGGAGGCATCACCTCGTTCGTGCAGCGTCTCCGACAGGAGAAGGGGTCATTGGTTATTAATAAGAACCAGAGACAAAGTATAAATGACAATCTAAACCCCAGTAGCATCACCTCAAATAACAATTAATCTTCAAAAGTCATGAATTCCGAATCGAAACTTTCTCAAACAGCCAATTCGTCGTTCACAATGGACGATTTTGCCAAAGCACTAGAAAAACACGACTACCAGTTTCAAAAAGGACAGGTTGTACACGGCAAAGTGTTTCAACTTGACCATGATGGAGCCTATGTCGATATTGGTGGCAAGTCGTCAGCTTTTCTTCCCCGCGATGAGGCTTCTTTGAGAGCAGTGACCGATTTATCGGAGGTGCTGCCATTGCAAGAGGAACTTGAGTTTTTGATTATCCGTGATCAGGATGCAGAAGGTCAAGTTACTCTTTCCCGAAAGCAGTTAGAAATTCAGCACATCTGGGAACGACTGGCGCAAATGCAGGAAAATGCCCAGACGGTGCAAGTACGGGTTATGGGTGTAAATAAAGGTGGTGTCACCGTCGATATTCTATCTTTGCGGGGATTTATTCCGCGATCGCATTTAGCTGAGCGTGATAACTTAGAAGCACTCAAAGGTCAAAATTTGACTGTTGGCTTTTTAGAAATTAATCGCAACACAAACAAACTCATACTTTCTCAACGCTTGGCAACTCGTTCGAGTAACTTCAGTTTGCTAGAAATAGGTCAGTTGGTGGAAGGTAAAGTGACTGGTATCAAGCCTTTTGGTGTATTTGTAGATTTGGATGGAATGAGTGCCTTACTCCACATCAAGCAAGTCAGCCAAAAATTCATTGAATCTCTAGAAAAAGTTTTTCAAATTGGTCAGCCGATTAAAGCTATCATTATTGACTTGGATGAAGGTAAAGGTCGAGTTGCTCTTTCTACGAGGGTTTTGGAAAACTTTCCCGGCGAAGTATTAGAAAATATGGACGAGGTAATGGCGACCGCTGAAGCGCGTGCTAATCGAGCCAGTAACAAAACTGCGGAATAATTGTTAAACACATAGCAGCGATTTTTCTGGCAATAGCTCTTTCGGAGTTCCTGTAAAGTATCTTCATGAAAGGCAAATGCAATTAACTCAACTAATTTGCCCCAACCATACAACATAGACTCTGAGAGAGCTTGCAAAAATTCATTAGCAAAAAATTCTACCCACCACCTGGGTGCTTATTTGTTTCTTCTATCAAAAACCGCCTTAGTGGCTGGAGAGTTGACGATTTGTGGATAATTTCCGATGCGCGGAAAGCGATCGCTTTATGCTGTTAATGATTGCATGGAGATGTGCGATCGCTTCTACATTGAAGGCAACGGTGGAACCTCGAAGTCGTTAAACAAGCAAACATTGTAAGACGAAGCGCTTAAAGCTCTCATTCAGTTTTGCATTGAGAGTCAGGAGAGTGGCTGCAACCTGCTGTGAAAGTGCCACATAAGAGGCATCGTAGGCGGAGATTCCATAATTCAAGGCGATAGTGACTGCATCCGCCATTAAGTCAGCAGTGGAGACGACACGCAAGGGGAAGCTTTTGAGAGTGGCTAAATCTGCTTGCACATCAGCAACAGCATAAAGCCTAGCGCGGACATACTTCCAGATGATATTGCCACACTTAATGTAAAACAGGTCTGGGACAAAGATTGCTGTTTTAGGATTGGCAAGATGAGCAAAGAGTTGATCAACTTTCGCCATTAGTGGAGCATCAGGTATAAATTGCTTAATACCTACACTGGCATCCACAACACACCTAAGAGGGATAGTCATCTGTTGCGGTCTTCTCGGATTAATGCAGTGCTATCAGGCCATTCGATATCAGTTGGTAGCTGTTCACGGCGAAGACGGATTTCCTCTAAAAGTTTTGGGACATTTTTTCGCCTTTCGTCTTCTGTTGGCTGTGTTTTTATCTGTAAGGCGTTGTGCAATATTGTAATCACTTGAGCATCAATTGAGCTATTTTCAGCTTTAGCCAACTGTTGCAGCTGTTCATATAACTCATCGGGTATATCTAGCGCATGAAGGGTAGCCATTGATTGACCTCCCAAAAGAATTTATTGGTGATGGTAGCACGGTAGGAGTGAGAGAGGGTGAGGGTGCGATCGCCTGTAGTCTGACTTCCTCTTTAAGAGATTGCTATACATCTTGGATAACTTGGCTTCTAAGATTTCTATAAATTAGCTATGTATTTTGAAATTCTAAAAGATAACACTCGTGCAACATTAGTGAGTAAGCGTAACCATCAAGATGAATCCTGATTGAGTGATTTGCTGATCAAGCTGTAAATTTCTTGTAATTGCTCAGAATCTAAAGCTTGAATTAGCTGCTCTGCTGCTTTCTTAGAGTTATGACGAGGTATATTAAGCCATAATCCACCCCTGAAAGTAGCAGATGGTAATTCTTCTAGCCAGTCTTTAGCCACTTTCCGTCCCTCCTCTGTGATTTGATAATAGCCACGTTTGTTACTTGGTAATGCTTCTATCCAACCCAGGTCATACCAACGTTTCCTCCAGATGTGTGCTTTGCTACGTGCAAGCTGCAATACTTCCCTAATTTTTTCTACATTGAGTGGCTGATTATCTGGACAAGCTTGAACTACCTGAGAAAACCTTTGTAAATACCCTTTTGGATTTCCTCCTTGCTTGAGTGGTAATTTTTCTAGCTCAAAAGTTTTTTCATCAGATAATTCTAATTCGCTAATAAGTTTGTCAATATCTAATGGTTCACAACCCAAACCAAAAGGCGGCTGTGCTTTGCATAATTCCTCATAGGTTTTGAAAGGCTTCCCATGTTCATCAACTAATTGCTGATAACCATCGTATTCCTTCATCAAGTCACGCCATGCTTTTAACTGTTGAGCATTAAATACAGCGTCATGTATAACTGCTTGCATCTCTAATTTGACAGCAATTGCCCAAGGTCGTGAACCAGGTAGTGCGTTTAAATCTCCAGCATTTCCTAAAGTTTCTATGTGAGCCTTTAATCGGTCATTGGATAGTTGTTTTGTAGCCATGCCCATACCCGTCCCAATTCCTCAAGTGTCATTGCTTTACGAGACTTGCCAAAATATTTGACAATCTCCCCATTTATGGTTTTAAAGTCTAGTTTATTTTTCATTGCATAGCTGCGGCCATATTTCTCAATGTTGTCCCGCATAATATCTATTTCTTCACTGACAGTTAAAGATTCTTGTGGAGTACTTTCTATATTGTCAAAATCCTTCTGTATTAACCGCAAATTGTAAGTCTCTATAAAATGTTTTAAATTAATTGTGCTACTACTAATTCCAAATAACTGTGCAGTGGATTGAATTATTTCTGTCTCTAAATAATCAACAGATTCTCCAGTACTTAAGTCAGATGCACTTAAGCGGGTCAAGCTTGAAGTTAATGGAATAATGGAATTATTGCGTTGCAAATTCCTATTTTCTTCATTGCTGCCATTGCCAGCACCAGAATTTTTGATTTCGTTTTGCTCTTTTTCTTTTAAAACAACCTCTTGCTCTGTAATAATTGTCTCTACACACTGACGAGCTAACTGATCATCGGGGATAAAAATTAATCCGAAACTTTTTAAGTCTCCTGCTTTTCTGTCAACTCTAGCCGCTCTTGCCCATGATTGTTCCAGCCAAGGTACACTTCTTATGTTAGTTAAGCAAGCAACATGGGTAATAGCTGGAACATCAAGTCCTTCATATGCCATTGCCACTGTTACTAAAACATCAACTGCTTTTGCATCTCTTGGTTGATAGTCTTTCTTGAATTTTTTAATTGCAGATTGTGCTTCTTTTGATTCATCACTTGTTGCTTTAACAGCTGTATTAATTCCTAGCTCTTTCAACCAGTCGAGATATTGGTTAGCTGTTGAAATTGATGGTGCAAGTACAAGTAACTTTGAGCGAAGGTTATTTATTTTATATTGTTTCCAATTATCAACACAGCTTTTTAATAACTGACGAGCATATCCTGTACTAAGCGCTGTTTGAAGTGCTATGCTTCTATAATCTCCAGCTTCTGCAAAACTTTCTACTGAACATTTCTGTCCTGTTTCATCAATCCACTCAGCCTCTCCATCTCCCCACTCAAAATGAAGAGGAACTATAGCACGTTCTCTAAGAGCTTGACTGCGTGTATATTGAAGAACTGTTGTATCCTCATTGCTAGACAGATTAGGAGTAAGACCAGCAGGAGTTTGTTTGTAGGGCATAAAGGCAATTTGCTTACGATCTCCACGCACATGGGTTCCTGTTACGAGAATTAGCAAAACTGCTTCATCTACTAATGGTTGTAAGACACGATGCCAAATTCCCCCCTCTTCAACATGATGAAACTCATCCAACACGAGAATGTAGCGCTTGCGCCGAAACTCTTGAGCATGAAGATCGGGGTTAGCTGCTATTGCTTGGTAGGTAGCTATATAGCCTGACATTCCCTTACATGGGTTAGGCTCGTTATTATTAGCCATCACTCTGTGTTGATGCCCTAAGTGTTGTTTAAAAAAAGCATCGTCAAAATTTTCTTCTCCTTGCCTTTGTAAATTTCGTCTTGGGACTATCCAACATATTGCATCTGTTATAGTTCCATGAAAGCCTCCCTGAAAAGCCTTATTTGAAATTAGTTGCGCGGCACCAATTACCGGAATTAAGCTTTTACCACCTCCTGGCGTAACCAACATGAGAATCTTTTTAATAGATTGTCCTGCCTTGATGAGTTTACATATCTCTAAAAACTCGGCTTGGTGTTTCCTTAGACTTAGCTGCTGATTTAGATTTAGCTGCTGATGGGAAGGTTCTGAAAATAAGTCGAGTTGTTTGGCAGTTGTCATTTTTCTATTTTCTTGTGCGGTTTTTATGCAATGGCATTGAGGACATAATCCCTGCATTTCATGAACATTAGTTCGGTAGGTTTCTGCCCACCGAACAATATGATCTGCATGCCAATTTGAAGGCATATCGCACCCGCACAGTTGACACTTTCCATCAGCCGCATACCAGAGGCTGGCGCGTAGTCGTTTCGACCGGAGGAAACGACTCTCTTTTACCATCTAAAAATTTCTCCAGTAGTTAACTTATATAGGCTATAATAGTACAAGTGTTCTGCAAATGTTTCTATTCTGAGCCAGTTACTTCTGAAAAGTCCAATTAGGGGACGATTACCAACTAGCTGATAATTTAGCAGAATATTGCTCAGTATGTTTACTGTGCAATCAATATTTCACATATTACTGAGCAAGGAATAATTTACTTTTAACTTCCAACGGAGAGGGGGAGATTCGAACTCCCGGAGGTTTTAGCCTCATCCGATTTCAAGTCGGACGCAATCGACCACTCTGCCACCTCTCCAATAAACTGTCAAGCTATTGTGTACCCTACATTCGTCGGTTAGCACTAAAGCTGACAGATAATACTATATCCTATCATCTACGCAGATTGCACTACTGGACGCGATCGCTCGTACAAAATTTCCTCAGATGCCACCTGGAAATCATCGCCTACCCAAACTAGGGAAACTTGCGAAACCACACCCGCCTCTAGAGAGACAATGGAAAAATTACGCAGTTTCTCGCTGCCATTTTCTACAATTCTAGGCACACTTGCCGCATTCAAGTAAATTGTCCCCTCTGGACTTCTAAAGACTGGCTTTCGCAGTACTTTCTTGGTGTGCCGGAGAGTTCGGTGCATATGCCCAAATGTCACCAGAGGGATGGTTTTACCAGCAGTGAGAGCCTGCGAAATCGCCTCGCCAAAATCTGGATCACCAAAGTCGCCGCCTATAGGATGCCAGTCTTTGCCGCAGGGGTCTTCTGGGCGATCGCCTAATCCACTAGGCCCATTGTGACCTAAAAAAATAATCGTCTCGTAAGCGGCGCTTTTGACCGCTTTGACGATTCGGTCGGCAGATTCTTCCAGACTTGTTACACCATATCGTTCTTTACAGATGTCAGCAAATTTCCATTCTGGGCCACCCCAGGTAAAAGGACGACCCCCCACTACAGTTAAATTCCAAGTGGGAAAATCCAACTTGCCGTAACCGACATGAGCTGAGCCTAATAAATCGAGTTGTTCCTGTACCCAGTCTTCCTTGGAGCGGTCGTAGGGACACTTTTTACGTCCCCATTCCGTGGCAGTGTACCATGCATCGTGGTTTCCCATCACCACTGCTTTGGGAATGTCGAGGGAGGCGATCGCTCTGACCACTTCCACTGATTCGTTACCAAAATCCCCTACAAACAGCGCTAAGTCAACACCCAGATACTTGAGTGCAATACCATCTTCTACTTCCCATTGGTCGTGAACATCGCCAACTACAGCAATTTTGAGGGTTGTTGATTGAGTTTTCTGACTGGTCATGCCACTTTCCTTGCCGTCTATCTCCAGGATATGAAACTCAGCCGGATTTGGACACAATCTCAGGAAATCAACCGTCTACCATTTTTGGTAAAAACTACTATAATTGATTCCACAAGACAAAAACTTGCAACTTAAAGCAACCCCCTAACTGTGTTTACGACTGTACTAGCTCAACGAAACAAAACCCAACCGGGTGAACTACCACTAGATTTGTTTGCTGCCATTGAGAGTCTCAAAAAAGAACTCAACGCGGTTATCCTGGCGCATTACTATCAAGAGCCAGATATTCAGGATATAGCAGACTTTATTGGGGATTCACTACAACTGGCAAAAGCAGCAGAAAAGACTAATGCCGATGTGATCGTCTTTGCTGGTGTTCACTTCATGGCAGAAACAGCAAAGATACTCAATCCCGACAAATTGGTGTTATTACCAGATTTGGATGCTGGTTGTTCTTTAGCAGATAGTTGTCCAGCAGAGGCGTTTGCAGCTTTTAAAGCAATGCATCCTGATCATCTGGTGGTTTCTTACATCAACTGCTCTGCCGATATTAAGGCGATGAGCGATATTATTTGTACTAGTTCCAATGCTGTCAAGATTGTGCAGCAGATACCAAAAGAACAGCCAATTATTTTCGCCCCAGATCGGAATTTAGGACGGTATGTTATGGAACAGACTGGGCGAGATTTAGTATTATGGCAAGGCAGCTGTGTTGTCCACGAAACCTTTTCCGAAAAGAAAATTGTGCAGTTAAAAATTGCCCACCCAGAAGCAGAGGCGATCGCACATCCAGAATGCGAAAGTAGTGTATTGCGCCACGCCAGTTTTATTGGCTCTACAGCAGCTTTACTCAAATATTGTCAACAGAGTAATGCCAAAGAATTTATTGTTGCTACGGAGCCAGGTATCATTCACCAAATGCAAAAACTAGCTCCTGACAAACATTTTATTCCGGCTCCTCCAGTGAATAACTGCAATTGCAACGAATGTCCTTTCATGCGGTTAAATACCTTGGAAAAGCTCTACTGGGCGATGAAAAATCGCAATCCCGAAATCACCATGTCAGAGAATATCCGCCTCGCTGCACTGCGACCAATTCAAAAAATGCTAGAGATGAGTGTTTAGTTAAATTTAGTTTTTAATATTTGTAGAGATGTGCAATTTTGCATCTCTACAAACTTTTATGAGTTTGTTTCCACAAGTAATTGCCGTCCTACTAAAAATTTAAAAATATAGTCCACCCCAGAAACTAAGACTTACTCTTATCTGCCTCTTTCTGCGCTGCCTCACTATATTTTCTGTAGAGCTTAGTGCGAATCTGAGCTTCTTGATAGCGGTTGTGTTTTGCTGGTACAGTGCTCATTATATCGGAAGCTTGTTGCCACCTAGCAGCTAGCTCTAACCACTGAGTTGAGGTTGTAGCTGTTTTCCCAGATGCAGAAGCTTGGTTAGCGAGTCGCACTGATGCTACAAATGGATCGTCAGATGATTCGGAAAGATTATTTTTAGTAGCATGGGGTAGTGCTTCTGTCTGACTCTCGTTGGTATTTGTTGTAGTTAAAGATTTGGAAGAGTCTAGTTGCATTAAGTTTTTCAATTTATCGCCTAACTGAGCATAAACAACCCAACCGAGCAATAAGAGTGAGCATAAACCGACAACTGCTAGTGTGCTTGTTTTAGTTGAAGTTTTGTGTTTTTCTTTATTAGTAAGTATTAAAGGATGAGAGGATTGCGTTTTAGGTAAATTTATCTTTTTTAGTTCAGTTTGGGCTTCTGTAAAATCTTTAATTAGTTGCTTTAAGATATTGGGCTGAACTAATGTAATTTCCTGTGACCAAAGCAATTGATTCTCGCGATCGCTATAAATTTCCTTCAACCAAAGTAATTGCTGTTCCCTAACAATTCGGCTGTTGATATTGACTCGGCGAATGTTTCGTGGTGCGATTGACTCAAGAATTTGTTGAATTTGTTCTACTAATTGAGATTGCTCAAGTTGCTCTACTCTAGCCGCTTCACACAGAAGTTGTAAGACACCATCGGAAAAAATCGCTCTAGTTCTAACACCAGATTTAGCAAGCTTTTCATTCAATAGTTGAATAATCGCAGCAACGCTACCTTGGTGAGCTTGCCAAGCAATATCGTTTATCCGATCTACTATTGGAGCCTTAGTGATAGCTGTTCCACCCTGACTTATTAATTGACTCATTAATTTAGAAACTCTATTCTACTGATCTTTATCTTGTCTTCGATTTTACGAGTAAAAAGTTGAGGTTGCCAAATAAAATCACAAAAATAAAGTCTCCTTCTGAATTTGGGAAGAAAGCTTTATCTGCGTCAGTAAGTATAACGCTCATGCTGAAGTGCTGTGCAATTGTTATTTTTGCATCTTCTTTACATCGAATCCAGCCGATAACGTAATTGGCTACTGAAAGCAATTTACGCTTGAACTGAGAATATCAGTTCTTGAGACAAAAATTTAGCAAAGGCATTCGCCTCAGTTTATAAACCCGTGGAATCAGACTGGTTTGGAAAGACCACTATCAAACTATGCTATCGCTCCATATCCTACGGTAATGCTGTGCGAACAGAATGATCACAATCTCGTTAAAATGCCTAAGTCCTGTTTTTGTATTATGGCAGAACATAAGGTATTTTTTTTGATTGCAGTATCACTGGCGATCGCACAATTGCAAGCCTATAGTATCTACCTATAAATTGAACTAACTATTATAAAAAACCTACAATTTGTCAAAAATATGCATTTCACAAGTTTTTCTTATTAAGCGGGCGGCGGGAATCGAACCCGCATTAATAGCTTGGAAGGCTATAGTTTTACCACTAAACTACGCCCGCGAATTTCCAACCTTATAAATTTAACACAGTTTTAAATAAAATTCAAGCATTTAGTTATCAAGGGAGAGGTTCTATTCTGATACGTACCATCAGATTGCTAGGCTTTGGATCATTTGGATCGTTATCGTATGCAGGTTCAAATTCCCAGCCTTTGAAAACTTGATCAGCAACGAAGTCTTCATAGTAGCTTCTTTCGTCTTCTGGTACTCCCTCATCTTCAATATCAATCTTCTCAAGTTTGCCCTTTTCAGAAATTGTTAATATCACCGTGAATTCTACAGGCTGACCAGGTTTCCTTTCAATAAACTTTACATATTCGAGTCCTTTGGGAAATGGCTCGTCACTTATTTTGATTCTAGCTGGGTTATTATGTCTATCCCTGTCTACCTGTTGAGGTTCCCCCACCAAACTCGCTAAGAGACTTCCAATAGGAGCATTAGAGGTTTGCGAGGATGCTCCTTGGGTATTAGTTTGTTCAGCTTGCTGGCGTTGAAGTTGCTCAGCTTGCTGGCGTTGAAGTTGCTCCGCTTGCTGACGTTGAAGTTGCTCAGCTTGCTGACGTTGAAGTTGCTCCGCTTGTTGACGTTGAAGTTGTTCAGCTTGCTGACGTTGAAGTTGCTCCGCTTGCTGACGTTGAAGTTGCTCCGCTTGCTGACGTTGAAGTTGCTCCGCTTGTTGACGTTGAAGTTGTTCAGCTTGCTGACGTTGAAGTTGCTCAGCTTGCTCGCGTTGAAGTTGCTCAGCCTGCTGACGTTGGAGTTGCTCAGCCTGCTGACGTTGGAGTTGCTCCGCTTGTTGACGTTGAAGTTGCTCCGCCTGCTGGCGTTGGAGTTGTTCAGCTTGCTGACGTTGGAGTTGCTCAGCGATCGCTTTTTTATTTTTAGCAAAAGCTATTGCACTTCTATCTTGAGTACTAGGAGTAATTTTTGCTGTTAAGTTATCTTTTGGAACTACTTGCTTTGGTGAATTTGCAGCTCGTAGCTTTTGAGTTGTGGATGGTCGCCTAGGCGAGACTGGTTTTGGTTTAGAAGTAACTTTTCTTGCTCTTGGTGTCTGAGAAGAAATCTCTACAACTTCAATCGGAATAGTGGCTTTGTTCTCTTGCTGCCACAAGCGGCTAAACTGAGATGAGCGGATTAGCCAGAACGCCAGCAAGTGCAGAGAGACTGAACCTATAACGACGGCAATCCACAAACCTGGTGGATCGGTGTGTCGCCTCCAGACCTTGGCTGGAATTGGAGTTTTGTCTGCAACCGATGGTGTCATATTATATTTAAAACTGGATATGATTTGGCACTCTTACACATTGCTAATGCTTCAAATCCAGCTTGCTGAATTTTAGCGATTAGCCATTAGCTCTGGTGTAACAGCAAAGGTTAGAACTGTTTCATCAACTCCTTTTAGTTCTAGCGGACTACCTTTAGTAATTTCTTCTTCTTGCAAATAATCTGCCACAGCAGCAGAAACCAGGATAGTACCGGGAACAGCAGCAGATTGCAACCTAGCAGCAATATTTACACTTGGGCCAATAGCTGTGTAATCAGCACGTTCAGCGCTACCAAACATACCTACAACAGCCGTACCTTGATGAATGCCACAGCGGAACTGTACGCTAGTAAGTTTATCGCCGTCGAATACACCTTGCTCTCGCCAGCGCTGGTTCAATGGAGCTAATGAGCGGTGCATTGCTCTTGCTGTATTAATGGCACGCCGCACCTGTTCATTCGGGGTTAGTTCTTCCGGAGCTCCGTATAAAGCTAAGATAGCATCTCCCATAAATTTATCGACAGTGCCGCCATTGTCAAATACAACCTTAGTCATAGCTTCTAAATATTCATTCAGTAACTCTGCCACTCGCCGAGATCTGAGAGTATTTGCTAGCTGCGTAAAGCCAACAATGTCACTAAATAAAACTGTAATCAAACGTGGTTCTGGGCGCAAATCTAGCGTTAGATCTCCGGCTGCGGCTTTTTGCACCAATACAGATGGCAAGAAGCGTTTGAGCACCGATTCTGTCAGATAAGTATTTAACTCCAAAATCCGACGTTCATTTTCCTTTAAGGCTAAAAGATTCCGAACTTCTGCTAGAAGTTCCCGGTCATTAAATGGTTTTGCTAAATAAGCATCCGCGCCATGTTCAGTACCTTCAATGCGAGTTTCCTCATCAACTTTGGCTGTAAGCAGAATGATTGGTGTACCTTTTAACTTCTGCTCATTGCGAATCATCCGAATCATCTCCAGTCCGCTCACCAAAGGCATCATTAAGTCAGTAACAATCAAGCTGGGTAAAATTTCTTGAGATATACCGTACCCTTCGTAACCGTTACGAGCTGTCTGCACTTGATAGCCATTGCGGCGGAGAATATCAGATACATAAGCTCGTAGATCCGGATTATCGTCTACGACCAAAATTGAGTGCCCATTACTTAGGGTTAGAACATTATTATGCTCATGCAAGCCCTGAGTGCTTGAGCTAGGTAATAACTCTTTGGTTATACTTTCAATATTGTCTATTGTTGGCTCTACTAATTCTAAATCAGCTAATTCTACGCTAGCGCGGCTCGTATTTAATTCACAAGGCGTTTCTAGTATTTGCTGTACGGGTAAGTGAGCACTACCAGTGAATAGGCATAAGGTAAAGGTAGTACCTTGTCCATAAACTGATTCTACGGTTACTTTACCACCATGCAATTCCACCAATTCTTTAACTAAAGCCAAACCTAAACCACTGCCTTCATAGGAGCGATTTGCTGAGCCTTCAGCTTGGCGGAAGCGCTCAAATAGATGGGGAATTTGTTCTTGAACAATGCCAATTCCAGTGTCTTGTACTTGTAATATACAACGGTCATCTTCAGATTGTAGTCTGACGCTGAGCGTACCCCCTTCGGGTGTAAACTTCATAGCATTCGACAGAAGGTTGTAAACTACTTTGTCAAATTTTTCCATATCCAAGTACACTGTTGGACATTCACCCAACTGAGTATCGAGATGCAGTCCCTTTTTTTCGCAATAGGGGCGAAACGACTCAACAATTTGACTGACAAATTCGACTAAATCGCAGGGGTGGAAACTAGGCTGCATTCTCCCTGCATCCAGGCGTTGTAGATCTAGCAATTGATTTACCAGCCGTAGGAGGCGGCGGGAGTTACGCAGGGCGATCGCACTTTGCGAGTAAGATAACCCCTCACCACTTGCCACCACTGACTCTAAAGGCCCTTGAATCAAAGTTATGGGAGTGCGGAACTCATGGGAGATATTTTGGAAAAATTCGGTTTTTTGTTTGTCTAATTCCAACAAGCGTTCAGCTTGCTGGCGAGTCTTTTGGTATAAGCGTGACTGCTGCACAGCGATCGCCGCTTGAGCTGCTACGGCTTTCGCCAGATCAACATCAGATAATAGCCATCGACGGGCGTTATTGCCTTCACGCAGGGTGATACTACCGATGCATTTACCATCAGCTAATAATGGGACAACCATTAGCGATCGTGCTGGCATTTTTAAAGGCAAATCAAAATCCTGGATTTCCAAGGATGAATAGCTCATATCAGCAATTACCACTGGTTCATGTGTTCGCAATAATTCTTGCAGGATTGGATTATCCTTAATTGGTGCTTGGTAATCGGGTAATTGCTGACTGGAGTCGTGTTTATTGCTACTTATGTGCTTTTCCTGGACTTTTTCCAGAGAATCCTGTGAATTTGAAGAGTTGTCATACAAGCCTACACACTGGACGAACTCATCTTCCTCTGTCCACAAAGACAAGATGCAGCCATCAACTTGTAAGGCTTGTCCTAGTTGTTGTGTAATAGCTGCAAAGATATCTTGAGGATTTAGGCTAGAGCGAATCGCGCTAGTAATTGTATTAATCAAGCTCTCTCGTTTGGCAAGGGCCCGTACTTGCTCGTAAGCATAGGCTTGAGACAACGCTAGAGCTGCTTGATCCGCTACCATCAACACCAGCTGTACCTCCTCCTCGCCCCACAAGCGTGGCTGAGAACACTGGTGTAATGCTAATACTGCCATCAATTCTTGTTGGCAAATCAGTGGCACAACTAAACTGGAACAAATGTTAGCGGTAGCAAAAGCAGCACCACGTTGATGAAATTCGGGAGTATCACCCTGAATACGCTCATCACCTACCACATCGTGAATCACTTGTACTTCGCGGGTTTCCCACACTGTCTGAGCTAGTAAAGAAGATGAGGAGGGTGAAGGAGATGTTGCTTCTCCCCCATCTGTGTCATCTTCTTCTCTCCCTGCTTCTTCCTTAAGAGCCTTCTGGTAAATGAATCCTTCATCTGCCAATTGCTCATCTTGAAAGGGACGCAACAGACAGACATCCACTTCCAACATATGACCCACTGTATCCACAATTGCCTGCAAAATTTGCCGATAGTCTAAGGCGCTGCGGATAGTGTTGGTAACAGTGTTCAACAGCGATTCTTGACGAAGTGTACGGGTAAGTTCACGAGTGCGGGCTTTAAGAACATTATGAGTATCTAAAGCTTGACGTACTACTGCTTTAAGTTCTTCTGCTTCCCACGGTTTAGTAACATATTTGAATACTTTACCAGCGTTGATTGCTTCAACCAGATCTTCAACATCGGTGTAGCCAGTTAAAATAATCCGGATAATATCTGGATATTGAGTCGCTGTCAGACTCAAAAATTCAGTACCGCTCATCATCGGCATTCGTTGATCGGAGATGATCACTGCGACCTCTCCCTCTTGCGAGAGCAGATCCAGCGCCGCAGGACCAGAGGTTGCCCTTAGCACCTTATAGTCGCGATAGAAAGTGCGGTAAAGCAAGTCAAGGTTGTCTGGTTCGTCATCGACAACCAAAATTTTAGGCTTACTGTTTGCTTGGGATTTCATGCACCGCTTTCCTGCAGCAACGGCAGTCGGATAAAGAATAATCTGATCAGGTAAGGATGCTTCTGAGTCAGTCCAGAGCAGAGCATTTTGACCAATAAGGCTGTTTGGCTACATGACTGCTGAGTGTGGAAGCGTTTACTCACAGTAATTTGTCTCAAGAGCTTGTGCCGATTGCTATTCGCTCTGGTGCAGCGCAATTGGTTTTATAGTCATTAGTGTTACAGAGTTGATGCTTGCTGGCCAAATTTTCCCTCACCTCCGAGAAGAAATGTCTGATACTACATACAGTGCTCAAAGCTGGTTGAAAAATCCAGCTGAAGCTGCATATTAAGTTTTCCCCTCGCAGCAGTTGCACTAACACTTGCTGGTAAATTTTATTTGTGGTAGTCATGGTAGAGTCAGCAATATTACAACAATAATATTTAAGGACAACGTATACTATTAGACAAATACCTCCTTCCAATTTAGCAATCAAAACTATAATTAGGACAAGTGCTAGTATCAGCAAAATTGAGTACTAGGAATAAGATAACCTTGCAAATTCTTTTCTTAGTACCTATATAGCCTGTATCTACTACTTAGTAGCGTGCTTGTTTTTATGTAGTTTTAATTGCATAAATTTAAGTCAGTACTGTAATTAGAGGTGGTTTGAAACCAGGGTTTGCGAGGGGTGTGCTTGCTTAACAATTTTGTAGGCAATGCTTACTAACAGGTTATACTATGTCTCTACCTGCTCAATCCAGCTACTACCACTGTCAACTATCAACTTGTTTTGTACTAAACACATCGCTTGCTTTTCTACCCTAAAACCAGGATGCGCTTGAACCTCCTGAACTAAAGAGTGTAAATTTATGAAACTGCAACTCTTAAAGCTCCTTGAGGCACACAGGTTATAAAACCCCAAGCAAAGTTTTGCACTTTGTTTGATCCACAATCAAAGGTGAATTGGCATCTCAGGTCAGTTCAATCACCTGGGCGGCTCTTGAGTTTTATCCAGGTGTAGACGGCGTTTTAGGATATTTGAGAAGATTTTTGTGAATAAAATTAATACTAAACTAGCCTTGACATCTTGTTTTTTTCATCCATACCACCAACAGTCTATTACATCTGTTATTAATCCAACTTCTAGGCAATTTCAAATCCGTGCAGCGACATCTGCTGATTTGACTGGTGTTGCTCAAATCATTACTGAAAGCTTTCACTCTCAAAAGGGTATATGGGGATGGGCTTTTCCGTTACTACGTTTGGGTATTTATGAAGATTTAAGGCATCGCCTAGCGTTATCTACACCCCATCAAGTTTGTTTAGTTGCCGTTGATGTTACTAATGGTGAGGCTAATAACTTAGTGGGAACCGTGGAACTAAATGTACGTTTCAGTGATTCGTGGGCACAGATTGGTAAGAGTTTTCCTTATCTGTCTAACTTAGCGGTTCATCCAAAATACCGTAGGCACGGTGTAGCTTCAGAGTTACTTATTAGCTGTGAAAAATTCTCCAAAGACTGGGGTTTTCAAGACCTATATCTCCACGTGTTAGAAAATAATTATCAGGCAAGACAGCTTTATTTCAAGCTGGGATATCGGACGCATAAAGTTGAATCGAATTGGAATACATATCTTCTAAGACGAGCACGTCAAATACTATTATTCAAGCATTTGAGTGCTGATTCAACTACCTGAGTTATATTGTGGGAATTGGAAATTACACAATTATAGTTATCTAGGAAAAAAATTATCGGAAATATTGGTAATTAGACTATAAATTTATCTAGTTGAATATACTTTCAATATCACATATAGTTTATATGGCGGTAATTCATGTTTTCTATAATTTAGATTAAGTGACACAATTGATATAAAACTTATTGTCCATATTGAATAGATGAGTACCCAAGTAGTATAATTTTTTGTTATGTTGATTCATCATAAATTTGCATTAACCTCTCTTTAAATAACAATAAATATGCTGTATTATTAGTATTGCTTAGTCTAAAATAAACTACTTTCAAATTTTAGAAAAAATTATATATATTAGATAGTTTAATAGCTAATATAGCTCCAAGTTAAATATAAATTTTTAGACATCTTTGAGTATTTAATTGTGGAAGTTATTTTGATATTACATAGTATAGTTTGATATAAACTTTTTAAATTTCTAAATAATTTCTAATATCAAAAAAATCTGATTTTGTTTATTTATAAAATTTTACTATTTTTAAATGTATCCAAGTTTTGAATTTTTTAGATTTATTAATACTAAAAATTTCTATAAAAAAATTAATCAATTATATTATAATGGATATATCCGTAATTTCACACTTTCAAATTTTATCTACCTCATAATAACTTTGTAATTAACATATTCATCTTTATAAAAACTTTAAACAAAAAGTCATACAGTTGGAGACAAATCTAGTTAAATCTCATAAAATATGATCACTCAATTACTGAACAACGTCTATATTTTTCCCATTTTAGTTAAATTATCCTGCAAAATTTTGATAATAAGAAAACTCAAAAACTTAATTTGATGTAAAATCTAGTTCTGTTTGGAAGTGCATACTACTACAAAATTCATTAAAAGTTTGAGAAAACATGGATAGCGAAAAGCGTCGACGCTATCAAACTGCTATGTTATCAACTTACTACCCTGACACCAGTTTCCTTGACCATCTTGTCATGCACGATGGAACTGAGCAATCGCAAGGCTCGGATATCCTCACACTTTTGCACACTGGAAAAGTTTTCATCGTCAATAGTCGTAAGCGGAATGGACTAATACTCTTTAAACGCTACCACGCGGAGTTTGCTGGGCCTGGAGCAGCAGTGGGTGGGGATTACGATTGTGATTGCCATAGGGCACTGCCCATAGGAAATGTTTCTAATCAGTTTTTATTAACTCCTGAATCTAATGAGGAGCGCCAAAAGGCTTACTTGATTCGACGACAGTGGATTCGGTTAATTAAGCAAATTACAGAAAACCCGGTGCCCCAGCAGCGAGTCCAGAAAATTCTTGATCAATTTGAACAATATTTCCTACCAGAAATAGTGGCTGATTTGCCGGATGTTGCTTTTGCCCTTTTAGTGGGTGTACTGCCACAAACAGTCGGAACAGTACGCCGTTTTGGCAACGAGCTAGATGGCAGGTTTAATTCTTGAGTGAATCGCTAAGAGTCAAGATTTGCCAAAGCAGCTTGTACTCGTTTTAAGGTGCGAGCATTTTCTTCGGTCGTCCCGACAGTAATTCGCAATCCTCCGCTAATTTGTCGAACAAGAGTGCCATACTCTCTGAGTTTTTGGTGTAGCTTTTTTAAAGCAGCGTCTTGGGGATAAGAACCTTTTGGTTTGAGACGCAGATAAATAAAGTTAGCAGTACTTTCTGCAATTTGTAATGTTGGATGTTGAGATAAAGCTTCGATAAGTTTGGCTCGTTCATTTAGGGTGTGGCGAATCGTCTCAAGTAAGAGTGTGCGGTTTTGCAAAGCAACTAATGCTGCTGCTATGGAGAAGCTAGGAAGATTGTAGGGTAAGCGGACTTTTTCTAAGATGGCGATCGCTTCTGGATGAGCAACGCAATAGCCAACGCGAAGGGCTGCCAATCGGAAAGCTTTAGAAAAAGTACGTAGTATAATCCAGTTAGGATGATGTGCTAATTCACTAACTAGGGTATTTTGACTGAATTCAAAGTAAGCCTCATCAATTACTACTAAAATATCCTCGCTCAGATTTTTTAACCATGTTAACTCTGCCATGGTTAAGCTGTTGGCAGTTGGAGAATTGGGATGTACTACAAAAACCACTCGAATGGGAGGATTTTGAATTTGTTCGATGGCAGACTGTGCAGCTTTTAAATCAATTTCAAAATTTTCTTCATTTCTGTCCACCGCTACTACAGGGATGCCTAAAGTTTGTGCCAAAATTCCGTACATAGAGAAAGTAGGGTTGGCAACTAGAATGCAGCCTTCTCCTTTAAGACAGGTGGCGATTAATAAGGAGCGAATCAGTTCATCTGAACCATTGCCCACAGAAATATTGGCAGAAGTGAACAGGGATGGTGAAAGGGTCGCTGACTCATTGACGTACTCGGCGATCGCATCTTTGAGTGTCTCGTGTCCGCCATCAGGATAACGATTTGTTTCAATTACTTGCTGATACGTCCAGACTAGTTTTTCTTTTAATTCAGGTGGCAAATCATAGGGACTTTCATTTGTATCCAGCCGATCAAACTGCGTGGGAACAGCTCCGGCTGTATCACTGCTGGGGTGAGGTTTATACGCGTGTAGCTTAGTTAAATCTGATCGGATGAATGGAAGCATAATTTTAGTAATTTGTTATTAGTAATTTGTCATTTGTCATTGGTTATTCAACAAATGACAAGTAAGAGTTTAATATTTTACAGCTTCAAGGTAATTGGCAGAAGAGGCGAATTGCTTGCCAGATCTCTTCCATAACATTACCCAAAGCATGATTATCCTCTAGTTCTACTAATTCCACCCAAGGACGCGATCGCGCAAAATCACGACTAGCTTCAATAGGGATGACTTCATCATGCTTTCCATGCAGAATAAGGGTAGGGATAGGACGTTGCAAAAGTTCCTCTTGGTATTGAGCAGCGTCTTTAACGAAATCGTAACTTAGGGGCAGTGATCGCCCCTCCCCATAGTGGTAGATCATGAGATATTTTTCCCTTTGCCAACGCTTCACCTCTTCATCTGTTAACTTGGGCAACCAATGAGATAGAAATCCAAAGGCTGGTGCTAGCAAGACTAAACGTTGTACTTGTAAATATTGCTCTCCTAAATGAGCAGCTGTCAAACCGCCCAAACTTGAGCCAATCAGTACTACAGATGCACTATCATTACTGAATTCTGCGGCTACTTGTGTTAGTTGACGAGTGATTGTCAGATGAGAAAAATCGCTAGCGTTAAGATCAGGAATTTTTAGGTTTGTTTGAATTTGGGCAAAGTGATCGCCTATATCTTGTGCTTTAGCAGATTTAGGACTGGAAGCAAAGCCATGAAGATATACGAACTTGGTTTTCATCAAGCTTTCTTGTGAGGGTTGTCCTTTGTCATTTGTCATTTGTGATTTCAAAGGACAAATGACAAAAAACTAATGACCTCGTTCTTAACGTAATGTGACGAATTCTTCTGCTGCTGAGGGATGGATACCAACGGTAGCATCAAAGTCTTTTTTGGTTGCGCCCATTTTGACTGCGATCGCTACCCCTTGTATTATCTCAGCTGCACTTTCTCCAACCATGTGAGCGCCCAGTACTTTATCGGTGTTGCTATCAACCACCAATTTCATCATTATTTTCTCTTGTTTCCCAGTCAAACTGTGGTACATGGGGCGGAAGCGAGTGCTATATATTTTTACAGCATCGCCAAGTTGTTCTCGTGCTTGCACTTCTGTCAACCCGACTGTAGCGGCTTCGGGTGTGGAAAATATGGCTGTTGGAACAGTTTCGTGACTGAATACGCGGCGGTTAGTTCCGAATTCGCTATCAGCAAAGGCGCGACCTTCACCAATGGCCACAGGAGTTAAATTTAAGCGATCAGTGACATCGCCCACGGCAAAGATATGCGGTTGACTAGTTTGACTATATTCATTGACTGCGATCGCATTCATGGTTTTATAGCCAGGCCCTTCGACGGAGCTAGGGACGACATCTACTCCAGCATTTTCCAAACCTAGTCCATCTACATTGGGAATCCGACCAGTCGCTACTAAAAACACATCGGCAATTACTGGTTGTTGGTCTGCTTGAGATAAAGTCAGTTTCAACCCTTCCGGCACGCGTTCAACTGCTTTTACCACATTGTTCTTGATCAACTGAATTCCGTGGTTCGTCATACCTTCTTCAATTCCGGTACGGATGTCCTCATCAAACCCCTTCAAAATTTTTTCACCTCTAGTAATCTGCGTCACCTGAGAACCCAAACCGCGCATGATACAAGCAAATTCCGTGCCGATATAACCAGCGCCAATAATGACTATATGTTTCGGCTGTTCTTTGAGATGAAAAATTTCGTTAGAGGTAATTCCATATTCCATACCTGATAAATCTGGTTTCACAGGACGCCCGCCAACAGCAATTAAAATTTTGTCCGCTGTCACTTTGCGTCCATCAACTTCTACGGTATGAGGGTCTACCAGACTAGCGCGATTGGGAATTAGTTCGACTCCTGCTTTTTCTAAAAAGCTTATGTGTAGCTGCGACAGTCGTCGAACTTCTCTATCTATAGATGTAATGAAATGTTCCCAGTCCAATTCTGCATTACCCACTTTCCAGCCATAACCTGCGGCATCATCGAATAATGCGGGAAAGTGAGAGCCATAGACCATGAGTTTTTTGGGAACACAACCACGAATCACACAAGTACCGCCAACTAAGTCGTTTTCGGCGATCGCCACTTTAGCCCCGTAGCTAGCCGCTCGTTTGGAAGCTGCCAAACCCCCAGAACCAGCACCAATTACAAACAGGTCGTAATCAAAAGTCATAATTTATTTATCTCTATTAGCAACAAGTTGGTTCCTGGGAACTTATACCATTTCACGAAAAATCTGATGCGGATGTAGGTTGGGTTAAGGTACGAAACCCAACGCCTCAAAGTCTTGTAATTGTTGGGTTGAACTAAGTGAAACCCAACCTAAGCATCTGTTTCATTCTTTTCTGGAATTAGTATTACACAGAGAACTTAATTGAACTACAAAGGATATCCGCTGAATCCTTTGCAAATCCTGTCCTTGATTTAATCTAGCGTTAGCAGATGCTCTCCTGTCAGTCGTGAATCTTACTTTTTGCTTTTACTTTAGTAGAGATAGTAGCTCAGAAATTCACAATGAAGAAACGCAATCTCAGTGAACATTCAGTCAATAGCCAGAATACAAATCAAAGCAAGAACAGCTTAACACTTGTCATATTTCCGCTTCTAGTGTTGGGTGTAATTTGCACTCCATCTGTGTTTAAGAAATAAAGTTTTAGTAGTAAAAGAAGCAGGCTCAGGCTGTCTCCTTGTCCTTTACAAAGAGAAATTAACTGATGAGGAGCTCTATTACAGACTACCTTAGCAGTTTTATATATTTGGAGAATCAGTTTAATTATTGATGGGTGGTGTGTTGTCAGTTGGTTTCTCGACGGGTGTGCTGTCAGTTGGTTTCTCAACGGGTGTGTTGTCAGTTGGCTTCTCGACGGGTGTATTGTCAGTTGGCTTCTCGACGGGTGTGTTGTCAGTGGGATTTTTAACAGGTGTATTGTCAGTTGGTTTCTCGACGGGTGTGTTGTCGGTGGGATTTTTAGCGGGTGTATTGTCAGTTGGTTTCTCGACGGGTGTGTTGTCGGTGGGATTTTTAGCGGGTGTATTGTCAGTTGGTTTCTCAACGGGTGTGTTGTCAGTTGGCTTCTCGACGGGTGTATTGTCAGTTGGCTTCTCGACGGGTGTGTTGTCGGTGGGATTTTTAGCAGGTGTGTTGCCAGTTGGCTTTTCGACAGGTGTGTTGCCAGTTGGCTTTTCGACAGGTGTGTTGCCAGTTGGCTTTTCGACGGGTGTGTTATCGCTGGGATTTTTAGCAGGTGTGTTGCCAGTTGGCTTTTCGAC
The DNA here is from genome assembly GCF_014831675.1 of Komarekiella delphini-convector SJRDD-AB1. Taxonomy (GTDB): domain Bacteria; phylum Cyanobacteriota; class Cyanobacteriia; order Cyanobacteriales; family Nostocaceae; genus Komarekiella. The sequence goes on from NZ_VJXY01000002.1 coordinate 217,927, forward strand.
AGGTGTGTTATTGGTGGGATTTTTAACGGGTGATGTGTTATTTTGTGAGTTTTGGTTTGTCGGATTTTCTGCTGAAGAGTTTTGAGGTGTTGTTGAAGTTCTACTAGAATCAACACCAACGTTATTTTTCGGAGTATTTACGTTGCCGTTACCATTTGTTGTGCTTTGCTGGTCAGTATTTGTCGAGGCTTGTCCTGTTTTCTCTGAGGAATTGGCTGAAGAATTGTTTGTGATAACGTCTTTACTGGGCGAGTTTGAAGGACTAGTAGTTAACTGTACAAAAGAAGGATTTTCAATTACTCCCTCGCCTGTTATGGGTGGCTGTGCTTTTAAAGCCGCAGTAGTTTCGGCTTGAACACTAGTGATGGCAGGATCAGGCGTAGATGTGGGATTTTGTCTATTCAAATCAAGTTCCCGAACTAGCTCGCTCGTTTCATAAAAATTTTTCAGATCAAAATCATATAAGCTTTGAAATTTACCTTTAACTATAACTATCATCTGCCCTGCTTCCAGCACTTGAGTTTGAGAAGCTTCTTTATTAGAAACTTCAATGCCACTATTTGTCAGCGCACCCACAATTGTGGTGTCTGTTTGTTGGTTGTGGCGCACAAATAATGCTGAACCACGAATCGCTGCTGCTGCACTCGGTGTTTGTATACGCGTTTGCCCTCTTCCAGGTGGGATGAGCAACAGTACAGTCCCGTTTGAGAGTCTAAAATCGCGAGTCTTTGGCAAAAATTGAAATACCGCTTGTTCTCCAATCCTTGCCAAAGAGCCATCATTGAAACGCAAGTCTGCTAGAGAAGCTCGACCAGTTGACAGCCCATCCCCAGGAATCATTGCATCTAATTTGCGTGCGGGACGCTTCTTTAGGTTATCTCTGGGTATCAGTTGCACTAAATTGCGGAGATTCTGAATCTCAGCTCTTGTCAGAGGAGTTATGGCACTTGCCCGATTTGACAAAGGCAGCACTACAATTCCCCAAAAACCAATAATTAACAGTGGAAACGATTTATGAAACATAGTTTGTTTGGGAACTTATGAACTTCAACTGATACCAAACAAGTTAATCATAGATTTTAATATTAAAGGTTCAAGCAGCTAATAACTGTTACAGCAAATTTTTTCGGGTAAATTTATCTGCATTTTAGTGTACATTTAATAGATAAAATAGACAATAAATACACTATATTTAGTTTGTTTAAGTTTTTACTCGAAAATTGACATACTATGAAATAAAGTCTGGGACAAATTTCAAAGTTAATACTAAATATCAACAGTTAAATGAGGAGTACCTTACAGATAATCCTTATCTAATTACCTAAACCACAGGGTGGGTATGCGTAACAAGAAGTTGTTGAGGAGCTGTATAAGGTGACTCACTGGCTAAATTTCAGTAAAGTCAGGCAGAAATTTTATTTTCTGAGTTGGAACTTCCAGTGCAACTTGTGGGTCTACATCTGCCAGATGCGATCAACACCTTCAAAGATGCAAATGAAGATCTGGAAAAGTTTGTTTTTTTGGATTTTGTTAGCATTCAGTGGTGGAAGCTGTTATTGCATTAAAGTAGATGCGGCAGAATCAGCAAATACAAATATATGGCGTCATCACAATAATTTTGCACCGAAAATAACATCTTTCGCTAGCAAACAAAATCATCAGCAATGCCAGCAGTTAGAGCAAGAAGCAATTAACTCTTTTTGCAAGCAGTCTAGTGAGTCACAGAGTTTACGCTCTCAGATTCCGTCAAATCTGACACAGCAAACACCACCAACAACTGAGCAAACTCCAGCACCAACAGAAAATTCTAGAGGTAATCAAGAGCAGGATGACCTGCCACAGCTAGAAGTACAGCCAAGCAACTTCCCTGCTTCTTCTGACTCAATAGAGCAACTATTAAATGCTCCTGAGATTAATGAGTCTGAAAGACTAGAGAAACTCTGGCAACTGTTGCAAGAGCAAAAACAGCCACCTCTTGAGTCTGATAGCGATCGCGAATTAGGACTAAGGCTACGACCACGACCCCTAGAACAGCTGCCACCACCAACAGAACAGCCTTTAGCTCAGTTTAAACCTATAGGCTACCTACAAGCTCGTGTTGGCTACTTTCAGACAAGTAATATTTTTTCCTCCAATGATCCTCCAATTGAAGATGGTTTGATTTTTTCTGGACTAAGACTAGCCTCTGCATATTTCCCTTTGGGATCTAAGACTTATTTAAACGGGTCAATTGATGGCAACCTAATTCGTTACATAGATCAATCACAATACAATTACAACCAAGTAAGATTTAATGTCAGTCTTTACCAGCAGCTATCGCAGCGAATGTACGGAAGAGTGAGTTGGAGTAATCAACAGTTATTTTATGCCAACAACAGCGATCGCTTAGATAGTTTTAAAGCTGGCGATCGCTTCTTAGGTGAGAATTCCTTGCAACTGTCTTTGGGACGGCGAGATCCTCTAACTTCAAGATTGACGTTAGATAGCTTCTACGAATTGAGTGTGAATTTTGCTGACCCCGAAAGCAGAAATCGCGTGATCAATTCCTTTTGGATTTCTTTAAATTACTACTTGCAAAAACCGCTTCAGGTTGGTCTGGATTACCAATTTAGCTACTCTGACTTTACGCAGCGCGAGCGAGAAGATCAATTTCATCGGCTATTTGGGCATTTGAATTATCAAATCTCCAACTCCATAAATATGAATGTACAGGCTGGAGTTACATTAGGTAGTTCTACCGCTCAAAACATTGATTTTGATGGCTGGTTCTTTAGTGTCAATTACAATTTGGAATTGGGTCAGTTTTAAATTTGTCATTGGTCATTTTTTCTTGCTCTTTGATGATTACAAATGACTACATATAACTAATCCAATCACTCCAGCTACCAGCATAAAGTTTACCCTTACTTATGCCGGCTAGTTCCAAAGAAAGTAAATTCACACAAGCGGTTACACCAGAACCGCAATAAACTAAAATTTCCTCGGCTGTTTCTATTTCCTCCCATCGACGGCGTTGCTCTGATTGAGGAAGTAAGTAACCGGAGTCTGTAATTTCTTGCCAGGGATAGTTAACTGCGCCGGGAATATGACCGGCTATTTTATCAATTGGCTCTCGTTCGCCTCGATAGCGATCGCTCTCTCTTGAGTCTATCAACACTACCTCTGGACTATCTTTCCGATTTTTCACCGCTATAATATCTACTACCCTGTCTATTTGTACTTGAGCTACGAATGTACCCATTTTGGGGCTAGGAAGGACATCTGTGATGGGATATCCGGCTTTTTGCCATCCAGCAAAGCCTCCATCCAGTACAGCTACTTGCTCATGTCCTAGATAGCGTAACAGCCACCACAGACGAGCGGCAAAGGCAAAGCGCGAATCATCATAAGCTACAACTAAAGTTTCTGGGGAATTTACTCCAATCGCCGATAATTTGTTAGCTATATCATTGGGATTAGGTAAAGGATGTCTCCCGCCATGCTGACCTACAGGACTGGAAAGATCTTGATTCAAATCGAGGTAATAGGAATTCTTTATATGGCTCGCTTGGTACTGTTGTCGTCCTAATTGTGGATCGGCTAGAGAAAAGCGACAATCTACAATGATGACTTGCGGATCTTCAAGATGTTCAAACAGCCACGTTGGCGAAACAACAAATTGGATATTTGTCATAAAACCTTGCGATAGTATTTGGAAACCCAGTAGCTTTAGCCCTGGTAGGGAAAATTAACGGGTACTTTAGCCTTGGGTCAGTGAATTGTTATTATCAGTTTTATTTGTCAAATGTCAGACTTGGAAAATAATTTCACACCTAAGCTCACAGCTGATGGTTCATTCACCTTTACCTCCAATGAGTTTGGCGAATCTTTTCACAGCCATTATGGAGCTAAGCAGGAGAGTTTTTTCAAGTTTGTAGTTCCCACTCAACTATCTACAGCTGCACATAAACCTGTATTACGGCTATTCGACGTTTGTTATGGTCTAGGATACAATACAGCGGCGGCTTTACAGACTATTTGGGCAATTAATCCTAATTGCTGTGTTGAAGTAATTGGTTTAGAACTGAATCCGTCTGTGCCAAAAGCTGCGATCGCTCATAATTTGTTCGATAATTGGAACTGCAATCATACCGGCATTTTGACCCAATTAGCTTTTGAGCATCAAGTGCAAACACCTTGCTTGAAAGCAACACTACTAATTGGCGATGCTAGAAGCTCGATTGCATTGGTACGTCAGTCAGATTTCCAAGCAGATGCGATTTTTCTCGATCCGTTTTCACCACCTCAATGTCCTCAATTATGGACAGTTGAATTTATTCAACAACTGTCATTGTGTTTACATGAAGACGGTTTCCTAGCCACTTATTCTTGTGCTGCTGCTGTACGAACAGCATTATTGGCAGCTGGCTTGGTAATAGCTTCTACTTTGCCAGTGGGAAGGCGATCGCCCGGTACAGTAGCAGCCCATAATAGAGCAACAGGAGAAGCATTGGATTTCCCCTCTGCTCCTTTGCCTGTCTCCCCCTCCTCTTACCCACTCTCTCAGGCAGAAAAAGAACATTTGCTAACTCGCGCTGCAATTCCCTACCGCGATCCCAAATTGAGCGATTCTGCTGAACTCATAGCAATGCGTCGACAACAAGAGCAACAAGCCTCATCCTTGGAACCTACCTCTCGTTGGCGAAAAAGGTGGCTATTGGGAATTGAAGGTACTGATACAAGCACTAGTTCATAATAATATCTGGTAAACAATCCTAAGTTACGTATAATAATTTACGAAAATTTTGATTTGTGTTTCTTAACTGGTTAAGCAATGAGTTTTGATAACCTAAATCAATTAGATTGCTAATAAGTAGCCAAAAATACACATTTGTTAGTTGTATTTACTAGGTTTCATTGTTAGCTAAGGAAAAACACTTATACATTTATATAATCACTATAAAAACTTTAAATTTAAACCCCAATACTTTGATATGGACTAAGCAATTAAAAGATTTTTTAGCACTGCTATATTAATCGATATCCGTAAAAAACCTGATTTAACATTTGCGCGGATTTATCATACTGGAATTTATAGCCGAAAAATTAGACAGCAATATTCCCCTGGTTCTTGTAACATAAAAAACATGCTGTGAATGCCTCGGTTGAGCAGTTTGATCAGCTCTCAGACTTATAAATTGCACATTCTATTGTGTACCCCTTTGGGGAAGCAAGCGACAAAGCAGCGTCGGTTACAAGAGAAGGTTGGCAAGAGCAGAGTCGGCGATACTCCGCCTCCGGTCAAGTTTTACTCTGAACTGGAGGATTTTTAACCGTAACTAACGGAAACATCTCTAGTTCAGCTTTTGAGAACCATAACGCATAATTATGTATATTAAAGAGTAAAAGTTATGATATGTGACCCTTATAAAAATACTGGCTTAAATATAGTCAAAAGCTAAACTTTTTTTTGAAATTTGACGCTGTTAACTTTTTCAATAAAATTGCAGTGCCTTTATGATTCAATGGAAATCCAACCATACAGGCTCTACCGAACAAATTATTAGTGGGTCGAACCCTCTAAGTAAAGTAAAGAGTATCGGTTCAAGTCACGCCGTAGAATTGCAAAATGTAGAGGGTTATTCCTTGGGCTTATCTAAAGAAGACCTTATGCTTGAAGATACCCAAGCAGTGTCTTCTTGGATAAAGGCTGATGTTAATGGTGGTGATGATTCATTGGTATCTAGAATCCTACAAACCAAAGGTTCTAAATTGAATGGCTTTGACTCAGAGCCACCCAAGGTTTTAGTGGTTGATGACCATGCTGCTAGTCGCATGACTGCTGTTGCCCTTTTAGCTATGGAAGGGTACGAAGTAATTGAGGCAGACAGTGGTTTCATTGTTGTAGAATTAGTGACGCAAAAACAACCGGATCTAATTTTGCTGGATGTGATGATGCCGGGGATGGATGGATTTGAAGTGTGCCAGTTGCTCAAGCAGGATGAGCAGACTAGGCTAATACCAGTAATTTTTGTTACAGCCTTGAATGATAGGCGATCGCGCATCCGGGGAATTGAAGTCGGAGCGGATGATTTTCTGACCAAGCCCTTTGACCGTGTGGAATTAGCAGCGCGTGTTAAATCCTTAGTGCGGCAGAAGCGTTTGAATGAAGACTTAGATCATGCCGAACAAGTACTGTTTTCTATTGCCATGTCGATTGAAAGTCGCGATCCTAATACGGGCGACCACTGCGAACGACTGGTCAAACTGGGACAAGCATTTGGGGAATACCTCAATCTTTCACGCTACCAAATTCGGGATTTGATGTGGGGTGGTTATCTCCACGATATCGGTAAAGTGGGTATTCCCGACGCGGTGTTGCTGAAAAAAGGCAAACTCACCCCCGAAGATTGGAAAATTATGAGACAGCATGTTTTGATTGGGGAAAAAATCTGCCAACCACTACGCAGTATGCGGGGTGTAATTCCAATCATTCGCCATCACCATGAGCGCTGGGATGGCTCAGGCTACCCCGATAGACTTAAGGAAGATAACATTCCTTTTTTGGCGCAAGTGTTTCAGTTAATTGATATTTACGATGCCTTAACCAGCGAACGACCTTACAAGAGAGCTTTTACTTCAGAAGAAGCGCTTTTAGTGATGCAAGAAGAAACTGATTCTGGTTGGCGTAATCCCAAACTAATGCAGCAGTTTACAGAGTTTATTAACTCTTTTGAGGATAGAGAGTAGTCAGTAATCAGGAGTCTTTGATATTTCTGTCTTCGACAATTAGCTGGTATGATTTGAGCCTAAATCTCAAAGCACCAACAGTATTTATCACAGTTTTATTGATAGCTGATAGCTAATTATGGTAGTTGTAGCAATTCTAGCGGCAGGACGCGGCACACGGATGAAATCAAACTTACCCAAAGTTTTACATTCTTTGGGTGGGCGATCGCTAGTAGAGAGAGTTATCGAAAGTGTAGAACCACTTTCGCCTTCACGGCGGATAGTGATTGTGGGGTATCAAGCCGAGGAAGTCAAAGCCGCCATGCATTCAATCCCCACCTTGGAGTTTGTTGAGCAGACTGTGCAACTAGGTACTGGTCATGCAATCCAGCAATTACTTCCTTATTTAGAGGGTTACACTGGGGATTTACTGGTACTAAATGGCGATTTGCCTTTAGTACGTACCGAAACCCTCCACCAACTGTTACAAACTCATCAAGAAAATCAGAACGCTGCCACCATCCTCACCTCGCACCTAAGTGATCCTACAGGCTACGGACGCGTTTTTTGTAACGATGAAAGTGTTGTTCAGCAAATTGTTGAACACAAAGATTGTACGCCTGCCCAAAGACAAAATAGCCGGATTAACGCTGGAGTTTATTGCTTCCGGTGGCAGAATTTGGCAGAGATACTACCGCATCTCCAGGCAAACAATGCCCAAAAAGAATATTATCTTACCGATGCTGTGACTCAGGTTGGCAAAGTCATGGCAGTCGATGTGAAAGATTACCAAGAAATTCTTGGTATTAACGATCGCCTGCAACTAGCAACAGCATACGATATTTTGCAAAGACGAGTTAAGGAAAAATGGATGCTGGCGGGTGTCACCCTGATCGATCCTACAAGCATCACTATTGATGAAACGGTGGAATTACAGCCGGATGTAATTATTGAACCGCAAACACACCTGCGGGGAAAAACCACAATTCAAACAGGAAGTCGCATCGGGCCTGGGACTTTAATTGAAAATAGCCAAATTAGTGAAAATGTCACTGTCAAGTATTCTGTGGTGACGGATAGTATTGTACAGGCAGGCAGCCGGATTGGCCCCTATAGCCATTTGCGCGGTCATGCACAAGTAGGTACTGGTTGCCGTGTGGGTAATTTTGTGGAATTGAAAAATACTCAGTTAGGCGATCGCACAAATGTGGCGCATTTATCGTATTTGGGCGATACCATTACGGGCAATAAAGTCAATATCGGTGCGGGGACAATTACTGCCAACTATGATGGCGTTAATAAAAATCGTACCATCATAGGCGATCGCACTGGTACAGGCTCTAATACTACCTTAGTTGCACCATTAACTCTCGGAAACGATGTTTATGTAGCAGCAGGTTCGACTGTTACAGAAGATGTCTCTGATGATTCATTGGTGATTGCCCGTGAGCATCAAGTGATCAAACCGGGTTGGGTATCAAAGAAACGTTCAGCCCAAAGCCAACAACCGAAATCTAGCTGACAGCTTCAGGCTGATAGCTAAGACAAACAGCCAACTTCTGTACTTTCAGGAAGTTCCAAAGTATCACTTACTCTTACGCCATCGTGGAACGCAGCCAGTAAGACTTGGCTGGTTTTACCCCAAGCGATCGCCCCACTAGCATCTAGAGCGATCGCTCCCAAATCCCGCTTGTTCTGGTGGGCTTCCATGAATGAGCGCTGCATGGCATCCTTGAGGGACATCCCATCAGTGACGCGCACTACAATCCTTGCTGCTAAGCACTCATCAATAATGTCTTCTCCAATACCAGTACAGCTGACCGCAGCATGACCAGTTGCATAGTTACCTGCTGGCATAGCTGAATCACTTACCCGCCCAATTCGCTCAAAGCCTTTACCGCCTGTGGAAGTGCCAGAGGCTAGTTTACCATAGCCATCTAAAGCTACTACTCCGATGGTGCCGCGTCGAGCGTTACTGGTTTCTACCAGTTCGGGTTCTGCTACTACACCAGCCATCGTACTTTTAAAGTTATCCTGGCGTTCCTGTATCCATTCTTGCAACCGCAAATCAGTTAGAGCATTATAAATCGGAATTTGCATTTCTCGCGCCAACTCAGCTGATCCGTAATCCGACAGCACTCGGTCTGGGGAGTTTTGTAAAAATTGCGCCAACTCAATGGGATTTTTCACACGTGAGATATTAATCACGCCACTGAAGCGCCCTAAAGCACCATCCATCAGAGAAGCACTCATGCGGATTTGACCATCAGATTGCAGTACTGAACCAGTGCCAGAATTAAAACGGGGGTCATCTTCGAGTATGTAGCATCCTTGCACCACTGCCTCGGAGGCAGTTGCTCCAGACAATAGAAGAGAATAAACTTCTTCTACTACCTTATGGAGCGATCGGCGCACTACCTCTATTCCCCCTTTCCCGTGGAGCGAACTACCAGCCCCTCCATGAATAATTAATTTAGGTTGCACCTGTAGCTTCATCTATCTCTTGCGCTATTTGCGTCTCACTTGCGGTTCATTTCACTAGGGATTGGGTATTGGGGAGCCACTGCGTTCCTGTCGCCCTGCGTCGGAAGCGCAAAGCTTAGAGCGGCGATTCTTGCCGCTCTAAGCTTTGTAAGAGAAGCAAGCGGCGTGATTGGGAATTGGGTCTTGGGAAGAATTTAGTTCCCAAGATTAGTCCTAATCCCCAGTCCCTAATCCCTAGTCCCTAGTCACTGTAATTTCAGAACGACGACGGCGACAACGTTCTGAACAGTATTTCACTTCGTCCCAGCAATCTTCCCATTTCTTGCGCCATGTGAAAGGACGTTGACATACCGGACAGATTTTTGTGGGCAGGTCAGATTTAGAACGAGCATGTCCCATATGAACACTATGCGGATTAGAATGTTATTCCTGAGAGAGATGGAAGATAATTATAACCAGTTTGTTACAAAGGGAGGATACTTTTAACAAACAAATGTATAGTCAATATCTCTATAGGCTTATTTCTTGACTACCTACTTGGAAAGATAAAACTATAGGCAGATGCCTCAACGCTCAAATAAGTTTGTGTATCTATCCAGCGAGGGTTTTTCGTAGCATTGTCAGGAAACAAAGAGATAAACCAACAGAAGTTACAAAAGACGAGTGCTCATCAGCGTAAGCTTGCCGATTTTGAAGCTAGGCGATCGCCTTTTTCAGTTTTTTTGTAATTGCTAGGCTGCGATCATCGTATGCGATAACTTTTTTGCAAAGGAAGAGATTGGCGCGATCAGCGAAAGCCAAAACTGCTCTCTTGTCAAAACTTGAGAGCAGTTTTGCATTTAAAAAGACTACTGATGAAAAGTCCTGGAGTCGTAGCGTTTTCGTGTTGACTGTTGACTGTTGACTGTTAACTGTTGACTGTTAACGAACCTCATGAGTGACTGTGCAATTTAAAGGCGTAATAGCTTATTAGCTTGTTGCTGTTGGTTTTTTTCCATTCCCGTTGCTGTTCACACTGGCAACAAATGACACTTGCTGTGAACTGGAAGTCGGCGACTCGCCTCGCAGTCCCTTGCGGCGTTGGTTCTTAGGAACTCCTCCCGCCATGCCGTACTCTATACTACTTTTGCCATATCGAGTTGCAACTCCCAACAGCATGTGTTCTGCCATATCTGCCAACTCGCGCTCGGTTTCTAGCATTTCACAGTAGAACTTATCTAAGCTGGAAAGGGCGCTGTTATATGTATTCTCTCTGGTTCGCATCGTCTCAATGAGAATTAAAAAGGCAGTTAGGGTGAGTCCATTGCCTAAATCTAAATTTGGATCGATTGAATTTATGCCAGCAGCACGGCGCACTGCTTTTTCTAACATCTTAGAGGTTCTTTTTTGACGAGCCATGATGTAGACCTCGGAATTTACTACGGTTAATATTCTTTACCTTAAAAAACTTACGTATTAATTGGCTTGAGAGAATTTTGGCAAATCTGCAATGCCTTTTGCTACAAGCGCGATAGTTGTCATGAGTGCAGGAATTACTGTAATGAGTTAGCAAACAGGTAAATTTGGAAACAATTTGCCTGTTTGCTTGCGGAAAACACCAAAATGAGTACGCGATCTACTGAAATGAGAAAGCGATTAAGCATTTTGAGAAGCCAATATGCCTTTTTGCTTGCGGAAAACACCAAAATGAGTACGCGATCTACTGAAATGAGAAAGCGATTGAGCATTTTGAGAAGACAATATGCCTTTTTGCTTGCGCGATCTACTGAAATGAGAAGGCGATCGAGCATTTTGAAAAGCCAGTATACCTTTTTGCTTACTAATAGAACTTACGCACTGAATCCTGAAACCTAGATCCCCCCTAGTAGTCCACCAAGGTAATTTTGCTGGGTAAGCCCATTTAATTGATAAACTAGTCAAAAAAGGGGTTAAGCATGGCAAAAAAGTATATTGTAGATTTAAGTGAAGAGGAAGTTTTACAACTGCAAGCAATCCTAAAAAAAGGAAAGCACAAAGCAAGAACTATAACCCGTGCAAACATTCTTTTGATGGCGGCTGAGGGAGAAACGGACACAGCGATCGCTGCCGCAGTTCGAGTTCATGTTGCCACGGTGGAAAGGACAAGAGAAAAGTTTGTGATTGGAGGATTAGAGTTTGCTTTAAAGGATGGGGAACATCCAACAAAACCTAAAAAATTAGATGAAAAACAAGAAGCATTTTTGATAGCAACTGCTTGTTCAAATCCACCAAGTGGAAGAGTGCGCTGGACAATGCAATTATTAGCAGAGCACTTAGTAAACATTGGGATAGTAGATTCAATCTCCGACGAAACAATACGCCAGACTCTAAAAAAAATGAAATTAAACCGTGGTTAAAAGAACAGTGGTGTATTCCAGAAATTAACGCAGAGTATGTGTTTAGGATGGAAGATGTGTTGGATTTGTACAATGAGCCATATGATCCGAAAAAACCTACGCTCTGCCTAGATGAACGCCCATATCAATTAGTAGAAGAAGTTAGAAAACCAATACCCGCAGAACCAGGGCAGGCTGAACGTTATGATTATGAATACAAACGCAATGGAGTCGGAAATTTATTCGCCCTTTTTGAACCTTTAGCCAGTTGGAGACATATTGAAGTCACACAGCGTCGTACAAAAATAGACTTTGCAAAACAATTAAAAGACTTGGTAGATGTTTATTACCCCCAAGCTGATGTAATTCGTTTAGTCGTTGATAACCTAAATATTCATACTCCAAGTGCATTATATGAAGTTTTTTCTCCTCAAAAAGCACGCCGAATTATTCAAAAAGTAGAGTTTCATTATACTCCCAAACACGCATCTTGGCTGAATCAAGTAGAAATTGAATTATCCGTTTTATCTCGCCAATGTTTAGAACAGCGTATTCCTAATGTAGAGATATTATCTTCTGAAATTACTGCTTGGGAGACAGAACGTAATCAAAAAAAAGCTAGTGTTTATTGGGCTTTTAAAACCAAGGATGCACGTAACAAAATGCAACGTTTATATCCTAGCGTTTAACCTAGCAAAGTTATCTTGGCAGACTACTAGCCCACGCCAGTCGCTCATGGGGGAAACCCCCTTGGCGCAGCCTCTCGTAGAGAAGACCGCGCTGGCTCCCCTTAAAAGGGGGGAAACTTCTAAAGCCCCCTTTTTAAGTGGGTTGGGGGATCTGAGTGCGTAAGTCCTGACTAAAATCAACTCGATCTATTTTTACGATGCAGTGACTAATTATAGCGATGGTGAAACATAAAATTGCAGCAAGCGATCGCCGCATCATTGGCGAGATTATTCAGGTATAGCCCGATTTATTAGACGTACAGTTGACGGTTAACAGTCAACTGTCAACAGTCTTTCGTGTTATCCCATCCCCTTTTAGGAGTGGGATGAGCTTAACAACTCAGTATTTGCCTACCCAATTAAATTGATTTTTTCCAACTTAGTTGGTATGATAACGACGAGAGTAAAATTACGTATATGTGCAAATTATTAATGCAAGCATAAATGAAACAAATAAAATTATAGTGCTCAATAAGACTAATAATTTGAGCTTGATTGACCAAGAATTAGTTTATTACTAATACAAATAAAACAGAACTTTATACCAGTATGAAAAAGCAACTTTTTGCCTTTTCATTGATAGCTTGTGCTGTCGATGTTATATTACCAACCCAGTCTTTTGCTGTCACCTTATATGGTGCAGGTAGTTTGCGGAATAGCCTTACAGAAGTGGCACAAGCTTTTACAAACGAGTATAGTATCAACGTAGATACATACTTTGGGCCATCAGGTTTAACACAACAAAAGATAGAGCAAGAGATACTGACTAAAGGTAAATCAGCTGATGTTTTTGCCAGTGCTGATTTAGGTAATCCCCAAAAACTCTTTGAAAAGGGTTTGAGTGGGCCTGTTAAAAATTTCATCAGTAACCGCATAACAGCTATTATCAGGCCAGGATTAACTGATGTAACATCAAATAATTTATTAGACTTGCTTTTAGATACCAACATCAAAGTTGGTATTTCAACACCTGGAGCTGATCCATCTGGAGACTATGCATGGCAGATATTTGATAAGGCAGATACGGTTAAACCAGGTAGTGCTCAGATTCTCAAGAATAAAGCTTTACAATTAGTTGGGGGAAATCCCTCTGCACCATCAGTTCCAACTGGGGAAAATAATCTAGTCTACTTCCTTAAGAAAAATTCCAAGGTAGATATTTTTTTAGCCTATTACACCAGTGGCAAATCTGCTCAAGAACTGGAACAAGGTAATGATTTGCAAATAGTAGATTTACCCGACTATTTAGCAACAAAGGCTGATTATGGACTGACTATAGTGAAAAAGGCTGACCCTGATAGTCAAAAACTAGTTGACTACATCCTTTCACCAAAGGCGCAAGACATTTTGGTTGATAAGTATAAATTTACACCCCCCTCTACTGCGGTTCCTGAACCTATTAGTATAAGTGGAGCAATTCTTGCAGTTGGTATAGCTTTTGCCCTGAAGAAAAGACAGGCATATTTCAAAAAGCAATCAGTCAAAGTAGGGGATGTTTAATAACAAGCGGCGTGGCGTAGATGGTCGTTTGAGCGGTGTGCTTTCAGAAGTTGCTAATGCTTTTACCCAGGAATACGGGATTCCTGTTAGAACAGAATTTGCCTCTTTTGGTTCACTCAAAGATAGATATGCGATCGCACTAAACCAAAGCAACTTAAGTGGAGAAGTCAGAAATTCGTCAGTAATCCTATCTATGCGATTGCCATAGCAAAGGTTTCACTCACAACAGAGAATCTGCCTGATAAGTTTCTCGATCCCAATATTAAATTAGGCATTACCCGACCTGTAAGCAATCCTTTAGGAGATTACGTTGTCGAAGTATTTCACAAAACCGAGAATCTTGTTTGATTTTGAAACAAGCTGTTAGTTAACCCAACGAGGAAACAAGCGATGAATAAGTTAAATATATTTCCTTTCTTTTCTCAAGCAATAGTCAAGATTAGTACAACTTTGATAGCAGGACTTGCATCTAGCCTATTGCTTTCTAGTCCTATCTATGCTGCCACGTTTGGTACTAACTTGATAGTTAATGGCGATGCAGAACAAGGACAAGGAGATCCAATCGGTAATGCTGTTGGGGCTGATATACCTACTATCCCTGGCTGGACTTCAATCGGTAGTTTCAGTGTATTAAAGTACGGGGCAACAGGTTTTAGCTTTACCAACCCGTTAGGCAATGTAGTAAATGTTACTCTTCCTGGCACTGATGTTCCCGGGCCAAGCGATGCCTACGGCAACCCCTCTGATGTACGCGGCGCTAATTTATTCTTTGGCGGCGCTGATAGAGCTTCTTCTAGTGCTTCACAACTAGTCGATGTATCTGATCTAGCTTCAACTATTGATGCAGGTCAAGGTACATTTAACTTGAGCGGCTGGTTAGGCGGATATAGCACCGATGAAGATAGCGCAGCACTAAACATTATTTTCCTCAATCAAGCTACTCAGTCTTTAGGTATAGCTAGTATTGCTTCGCCGACTGCCGCGCAAAGAAACAACACCACAGGCTTGTTTTTACAGTCAGCTGATGGCTTTGTACCTATAGGTACACGTCAAATTAATGTACTGTTGAATGCCAATTACACAAGAGGACGGGTTAACGATGCTTATGCAGATAATCTTTTATTAGTAATTACTAAAGTTCCAGAACCATCAATTTCAGGTTTCTTACTAATTGGCACATCTTGTCTAACAGCATGGAAATTGCGTAAACATCGCCAAGTATTGTAGTAAATTGCATCAGAGCAGTTCCCGAATCGGATTCAATAGTTGCTACATTAGCAGCTGTTGGTGTTGGTTTACTTCTGTATAACCTGAGGGGCATTATCACCATGCGCTAGCGCCAATATAGTTTATTTATATGTACACTGAAGGGGTTGCCGTAGCCATCCCCACAACATTAACAAGGGGCAGTTTGATTGCCCCTCCTTTAATAAAATGTCAACAATTACTTTAATCTACGGCAATCATGACATCTGATGATTTGACTATAGCGTAAACTTGTTTGCCTTCAGTAAGTTTTAAATTTTCTGCTGATGATTTGGTAATAATAGCAGTTACCTCTACTCCTGGTACTATTTCTACTGTAACTTCAGTATTTACGGAACCAACGACAACGTTTTTCACAGTTCCTTTGAGAGCATTACGAGCGCTAACTTGCATCTTAGATCCTTTTTCTTGGCTTTTTCTTTATATGTAGATAATAGCAATTAGTTACATTTATATCCACATCTATAGGTAGAAATATTAGCGCATTTTCTATACCAATTAGTTACTTTCCCCTAGTGCAGGTTAGTGATAAGAGGATATCATCTGTGCCTCTAAAAAGAGGTTGCCAATATCAAATAAAAGCTGCATTGTACCTTGGTAGCTAACTTTGGTTAACTGGCTATTACCCAAGCGGTCAAAAATGGGAATCCCTTGACGATAGAGAGGAATTTTTAAGCGTTTGGCGATCGCAACTGCGTGGGAGTTGGCAATCAGCAGGTCAGACCCAACCGCTAGTTGCTCAAAATCTTCAAAATCACCTATTGTAACACTTGTAATTGGAAGTTTTTCCAACACAGGAGAGCGTGTTGTCGTTACAGCTGAGTGAATTTGAACCCCCATCGATTGCAGGAAGTAAATTGTTGACCAGAGTAAGTCTGGTTCTAATGCTAAGGAAACGCGCTTGCAACCAAAGTAAGAATGAGTTTCCAGCATCAAATTTTGTAGCTGACGGCGTTGGCGGCGATATTTTTCTGGTACGCTGATGCCACTGATGTCTGCTAATGCTTGCAAAAATTTATCTGTAGCTTCTAATCCCGTCAGTTCACCAAACACTTCATAAGGTATACTGAAGCTCTGTTCTAAAATTTGCGCGCAACAGCGCATACTCTCGCCTAATGCTAGAGTAAAGACGGAACTGCCAATTGAGCGCAATTGTGCCACAGTAGTACCATTAGCTGTAATAGAACTATTAGAGTCATGAAAGTTAGCTTCGAGTATTACAGACAGGTCAGGGACAATGATCGCCTGCAATCCAAAAGAGCTAACAATATCTTTGATCTCCTGTACATCTCCTGAAGTAAAAGCCGAACCAGCCAAAATAGTAATTTGTTTGGGATAACAGGCTAGGCTTTCACTTATTGGCGAAATTTCTTTGACTATGCTTTCCACAGCTGCGGCAAACCCATCTTGTAACGTCCCCTTAAAATCCGGTGTAGAGACTGGCACAATTGGCAAATAATCGAGTTCTGGGTGATTTTGGCGAATCTGTTTGACAAAACCTTTCATATCATCGCCTCTGGTTTCTGTCAATCCTGTTGTATAAAGACCAATAATTTCTGGCTGGTATCTCTGCACCAATATCAGAATTGCCTGTTCAACTTTCTCTTCACCACCCAAGATAGTTGCAACTTCTGTCATGGCTGTACTGGTTAGAGGAATCACCTCACGCAAATGCTGTACAAGAGGAATTTTCGTAAAAGCACTACAACCAGGAGAACCGTGTAATAACGGCAACATTCCCTTCAATCCTAAAAAAGCTAAGGTTGCACCTACAGATTGGCTTTGCTTGAGGGGATTAACTGCAACTGATGTACTTGTAACACTAAGAATGGCCATATTTAATCTCCAAGATGCAATTCAAACTTGTTTTGAATTTTGAATTGATTAGTGCAGTGTGGTGGAAACAACTATTTAGTTGAAAAAGGTAACAATGGCTTACTATACAAATAATGTTTTTTCTGCCATCAGCATAGCTGCCTTCTTACATCACTCCCAAGGTGCAGATTTACGTACTTGTTTCCAGATAGGGCTGTAAAGACTTGCATACAATTGTTGTGACACTGCTAAAATTCCTGCATACCCCGCATAAGAATGATGAAGTTCTTGGTTAATATCTAACAAAGGAACCTGAGCATCCAAGGCAGTGGATTGATAGCGATCGCTAGCAATTAACATCTCAGCTTGATGTTGATTAATTAGCTGTAAAATGTCTCTAGGACTTTTGTATTCCAGAATGATGGCATCCTCACCCAATAAGTTTTTAATTCTGGCTCTATCCTCCTTTTTCATCTTTTGAGCACTAACAGTAATTACTTCCATTTTGAGGTTATTGGCTGCCGAAATCATCGCCCAACTCTTGAGACTTTCGCTCAAAATGACAATACGCTTACCCTGGAGGCGATTTCCATAGGGAGCAAGTTGCTGCGCTAAAGCCGCCGTTTCTTCAGCAATCAACTTTTCTGTGTGTTCTTGTAAGTTGGAGTCGCCTAATTTCGCTGCAATATTCCGCAGACATCGGCTTATATCTTCTATCCCACAAAAAGATTCTTCAATGTAGGGAATACTAAAGCGCTCCTCCATCTTTTTCGCCATTTTTACTAGTGGTTTAGCAGAAATTATGACATTTAGCTTGGCGCGGTGAGCGTAGCAGATTTCTTTATAAGTAGCATCGCCAGTAATTTTTGCCAGAACTCGAATACCCAACTTTGTCAACAGTGGCAGTACATTCCAGATAGCACCAGCAACGTTATATTCACCAATCAAGTTAATATCGTAAGGTGTGGTAAATTCTGGTTCATCTGTGCCAATTACATGTTCTAGCAATGCTTCCCCAGCATTACTAATACCTAGATTGTAATGACCAAGAAACCCAGGAGAATCTACAGGAATAATCGGCGTTCTTGTTTGCTCAGTAGCCGCAATACATGCTCTATTGATATCATCACCAATCAAAGATGAAACACAAGTAGAGTAAACAAATACTGCTGTAGGTTTATAGCGTCTGACTAATTCTAGAATGGCTCTTTGAACTTTTTTCGCACCACCGAAGATAATATCGCTCTCTTCCATATCAGTGGTAAAGCGGACTTTGTGTATTACCGAACTAGAAGACAGACTACCGCGACTTCCCCAAGATTTGTTGATGCAGCCGCTAGGCCCGTGGATTAAATGAGCAGCATCAGTAATTGGAACTAGGGTAATCATTGCACCATCAAAAGCGCAATCCTCTTGACCCTCTGGTTGAATGGGTATCATACCAGACTTATTTTCACTTTCTGATTTTTGCTTATTAGGTTGGTCATTGATTTCCTCTTGGCTAGTTTTCATTGCGCTGTTGAAGATAGGTGTACATTGTGAATGAACTGTGTTGGGTCATATTTCTTGTCTGTGTTATGTATTTGCAGATATATAACTGAGTTGCTAAAACAGGTGATTTTCGTTTTTAAACTCATTAGATAAAAGGGAATAGGAAGAGGAATTTCCCATTCCCGAAGAAAATAGACACCAACCAAGTAAAGAAAAATTAAACTATTTGTTCCGCAGTTGCGATCGCAACTGTAAATTAGTCATTAGACTACCTCCATATTTGTTCAACGATGAGGGTCATTTGAACTATTTACCCACCTGAATGCTTACTTAACAAGCAAGAGTAAAGGTTTTACTTCTTCTCGCTACCAGCAACAATCTCTACATTGCCTTTTTTCAGCGCTTCTAGTGCTTCGCCTTGGGAGTCTTCTAGCTTCTTCTCAGTATCAGCTTGAGCATTGGCAGCACCTATCAGTTTTGCAGCATTTTCTTCGCTTTCGAGAATACCAAATTCAATCAACAAATCTTCTAGCTCGTCCATCTCAATAGGTGTGGGAATGGCAAGATTTGTATTGTTGATAATCTTGTCCGCTAATGTCCGGTATTGATTAGCTTGATTGCTATCGGGTGCGTACTCATTGACAGTCATCCGCCGCAATTCGGCATGTTGCACAATGTTGTCGCGGGGAACAAAGTGAATCATCTGAGTACTTAATCTGGCTGCCAATGTGCTAATCAGTTCGTCTTCCCGGTCAGTATTACGACTGTTACAAATTAGACCACCCAAGCGCACACCGCCAGTATGGGCGTACTTGAGAACACCGCGAGAGATGTTGTTAGCAGCAAACATCGCCATCATTTCACCAGAGGTAACGATGTAGATTTCTTGGGCTTTACCTTCACGGATAGGCATAGCGAAACCACCACACACAACGTCACCTAACACATCGTAAGATACGAAATCTACATCTTGATATGCACCATTTTCTTCCAAGAAGTTGATAGCGGTGATAATACCGCGACCGGCGCAACCTACGCCAGGTTCAGGCCCACCAGATTCCACGCATCTTATATCCCGGAAACCAGTGATAACTACTTCTTCGAGTTCGATATCTTCCACAGCACCCCGTTCAGCAGCGAGGTGCAATACGGTGGTTTGAGCTTTACAGTGCAGAATCAAACGGGTGGAGTCAGCTTTCGGGTCGCATCCGACAATCAAGATGCGTTTACCCACTTCTGCCATAGCAGCTAGGGTATTTTGGGAGGTGGTAGATTTACCGATACCGCCTTTACCGTAGAAAGCAATTTGTCTAATTCTTTCGTCCGACATGATGATTTATTCCTACAATTGTTTGTTCGGTGGGTCTTTTGGTTTATCAGGTATTCACACCGTTGATTTGTTGTGAAGTTTTTGCTTGTCATTTGTCCTGATTAATGACAGCAATGCATCGAATGTACGGTTTTAGCTAATGCGTCGCCGTGTTTTTCTTACTTACACTGCATTTGCTGCTCTCTGCATAGAGCCAGATATGCTTGTGGAGTACTGCTTAAGGGATATTGCAAGTGTTACCAGACTCCTAGTCAGATGATTCTTTAGGAAATAGTGATTCTATTTCACAATAGACAGAAAAACTCTATATCTCCCGATTTAGCAACGTCGTTAGTTGTTGTAACCAAATCCCATTCGGTTGCTCATACCTAATACCAATTCCAGAAAAGAATGAAACAGATGCGTAGGTTGGGTTGAACGAAGTGAAACCCAACAATTACAAGACTTTGAGGCTACATCCGCATCAGATTTTTCGTGAAATGGTATGAGAGTGATTGCAGCAGGAATTCAAATTTATGCAGAGTTTTTTCCTAAACCACACAACCAACCTCGCATTGCAATCCACTCTAAACGGTCGCTACAACTTCCCCGATTCTGCTAATATCGTAGCCGCCGAGAATTTCAAATTGTGAGTGAATCATCCGATGTCCCAAAGTACTAAGCAACTGCTGTACTGGCGCTTCTTCTAGATATTCCTTGAGAATCACCAAGTCGTATCTTGAGTGATGTAAGGGGATAAATCCCAGCCCAAAGGCGGCCGCTACAGATGCCGTGCTGATACCTACATCAGCAACCCCTAATGCTACAGCTTGGGCAACATCTTGGTGACTTGTGACAATATGGTCAAAACCCTGGACAGCATGGAACGGTATCTGTTGCTGTTCGAGTTTTTGTTCCAAAAGTAAACGAGTACCAGCACCGATTTCGCGGTTGACAATGGCGGCTCCCCCTGCAACTAAGTCAGTAACCGTTCTAATTCCCATCGGGTTGCCAGACTGAACTAAAAGCCCCTCCTCCCAAACACCGAGAGTAATCAAAACTGCTCCCCTTCCAGCCAGAACATCTCGAACAAAAGGAGTATTATACTCATCAGCTTGGGAGTCATAAAGATGCATCCCAGCGATGTGAGCTTCACCTCGGCATAGACTGTCCAATGCAGACATACTGTTGGCAAAATTAAATTGCACTCGCAGTTGGGGATGCCAACGTTCGGTGGCCCTCGCCCAAAGTGAAATCACAGGCGCACAGCCAGCAATCACAACGGTGTTGTGAAGTGTATCCAGATTATCGTTTAGGAGCCGGACTCGAACTTTATCTGTTTGGCTAGTACCTTCTCCCTTCGGGTGATGCTCGTTCTTCGCTAATGGCAGTTTGCTTACGCCTCTGATTACGGGTGACGCTCCTACGTCGCTACCGCTTATGCTAAGGCCACTCCCTATAACTGGGTGGCTAACTGCAACTGCCTCACCATCAGCCGGAATCATGTCTTGGCGAAAAGCATCCTTGCCAATTAAGGGATAAGCTATCCATTGTCCTCCCACGCGAGCCAAACTGACTCGCGTCTGCTGACCAGTAGCGGCAGGTTTGGCAAGGACTGCTTCAATTTCAAGTAAATCCCGCTCTAACCAGAATAAATCCTCAACTTGACAGCCAAGCGCCTTCGCCAAGCGAAGTGTTATGGCCACTGAGGGAGCGTATTGTCCCGACTCTACACCACTAATAGTCTGACGGGTAACTCCAGCTAGATTAGCCAAATCTTGTTGGCTCATGCCTAGGCGGGTTCTAATTGACTTCAAGTTGTTACGAAGATCATTATCCTGCTTCATTGGCTTTATCTCTCAGTTTCAAAAAGCCGTAGCGGATTTAACAAAGCATCTGCCAAGGCGAAAGCATAGTCTTTGAGGCTATATCATTTCTCTGTAACGACATGACTGTGCTTTCGTTGTTTTGATTCCCTCTATTCAAAGAATATCATACTTTTTGCAAATTTACTTGCGATCAGCAAATTTTTTTGCTGAAAACTGTTTTTGACCTATAAAAGTCCCCAATCATCGTCAACAAAAGACTTATCTAAACATTTGCTTTTTACCAATTTAGTTGGTAATTAGTAGCTCTCAATACAGTTTTGGAAATTGATTTGGGCTTTGATGCTTGATAGGTGAGTTATACAAGCCTTAAGGAATCTACCACCAACCAATAAAAGCTCTTTGAGGTAAATTTTACCCTCACTAAAAATTACCGTTTTTACTTAGGGGAATATGCAGACATCTGTTACACAATTGGGTATCTACCAAAGTATGCAATAGACGAGAGGAAATTATAGTTTTTAGCACCACAGCAATGGAGAGAATAATGATTACTGAAGAAGACTTAGCCCAACAATTTACTGTAATTATTGAGTACACTCATCCACAGGTATGGGAATTGCTACGCCAGTGTTATGTAAAGGTAATTAATTCTAAATCTTACTTAACAATAGCGAATATCAAAACGTGTATCCGCTATACAAGATATATTGGAATTTACTGCCCTAACCGACTCATTAATGCAGTAAAAGCCCAAAAAAACTTACTCACAGAAGTAGCAGAATATGTAGGATTAGTTGAGGTTGTTTGTTTGAATGCCAACAACTTGATGCGAGATCCTTTGTCAAATCTTAAGGAAACTTATCCTCATTTGTGGTTAGACCTGCTCTGGGTTGTCACGCAAGAACAATAAGGTTAATTATGAAAACCGAATCTTTGTGCAATATTCTTTGCACAAAATCGGCAATACCAATCTTAATGCCGCACGAATTAGTTTTGGAGCTTGTCAAAATCTTATGAATCAATTATGTTTACCTCCAGATGATTTACCTTCACATCAAACAATCAGGGTAAGTGAAATACTGTTCAGACAACTTGAAGAAGCAACTAAAAACAGCTTTTTCTTGGCGTGCGACAAAATGACACGCGTTTTGTTATGTAGTTGTCATTGGTATTTCCAAATCAATAGTGGTATTCTGACGTTAATCATGATTTGTCACAATATGGAAAGTTATCGGAACATTATGAAAACTGTTCCCCAATTTGCTGACAAGTTAAAATACTTTACTAACAGAGCTAAAATTACTGTCAGTTCTCCACTTGACCAAGGTACACCTTGGATACTCAGTATAGATAACATCTTGCCTGAAGAGGACTTGCCCACTACCTAATAACTAAACCTTGTAGCGATCGCCTCTTCTTTAAAGTGGTCGCAGGGCAGAATTTACCAAGAAAGCGTGTTTAAGAGCTTGGGTGCGGGGAGTGGGAACGAGTGCTGAAATATGCCAGCAATCAATCACGAGCGCTTCGCTACTCATTGGAGTTAACCAACTTCCTACACGAGCGCTTCGCTACTCATTGGAGTTAACCAACTTCCTATCTATAGAAACAACCGATAACCCCATTGCGGAAACTTCAGCAACAGTTTCTTAATAACAATCTGCAATGCAGGGTCATCCTCCCAACATTCCTGCAAAAGGTATTATTTTTCAAGTAACTTCTTCACCTTGTTGATGATGCTCACTGGATCAATACCTTGATATGGGTACTGTTCCCACAAACCGCCGCAACCTTCTTTATGAGTTCCAAGATGGGCATATTTGGGAGTCAACCCCCGCTCTAACAGCCAAGAACCGTTTATTTTAGGCAAATGCAACTGCTAGGTGAATTAGGGTACTATTCCAGCTTCATGAGACAAGCGATCGCTCTTATGGTCAAAATCTGGAAATTCCCTCAAAAATAATGATGTATTTTGACTCATAGTTGTTATTTCTAACGATATAAGACAAATAACTAAAAATAGTGCAATTTAAAAGTAGTACAAATATCGTAAATTATGGACGCTGCTAAACGCCTTACCACTCTCAACCGCATCCGCAAACTCAGCCGTCTGATGGATACATCAATACGCATCCCTCTGACAGGTTTTCATATTGGAATAGACCCAATTATTGGTTTAGTTCCTGGTGCTGGTGATTTAATCAGTACAGCGTTTTCGGCTTACATTATATTTTTAGCTACCCGCTTCGGCATCCCACGTCAAGACTTAGCCAAAATGATTTTTAATGTTGGTTTGGAAACAGTTGTTGGTACTGTGCCTTTTGTGGGTGATTTATTTGATGCTTTCTATAAGTCCAATATTCGTAATTTGGCAATTTTAGAGCAACATCTAACAGTAGTTGAACCAGAACTTAAAGAAGTGTCTGATGAACTTTACTCTCGTAAGTTCAGCCAAGTTTAAGTTGGTCGTCATCGCATCACTAATCTTGGCACTCCTTACAGCTAGTAAAATCAAATATTTAAATCGCGTAGAGCCAAACGAATTTGTTCTACACGCCTGCGATTAACACCAAGATCCGACTCTCCCACGCGAGATGCCGAGCGTAGATGAATTACTGACTCATTGGGAGGTAAATAAAACTCTACGTCATCAACAAATTTGAAGATGCGGCTTTTAGAAAGAGCATGAATGTAATTAGGAGTCTGTTCTATAACTTCTGTGCGTGGGACAACAGTGAGAACTTTTAGTAAGATTTCTCTAGCTGCATCGTGGTCTACATGATAGGCAATCGGCTCGATGGCGTGTTTGGGGTCAGCATCCTGACTTACAACACAGTTGTTTGAAACCGGACAAGAACTAAGATGACCATTATCAACTCCCAAGCCAGAAGAAGCAGCCCAAGTAGCAGTAGGAAATATTAAACTACTAATCAAAGTTAGGAGTATTGCAAAAGTGAGACTCTGTAAGAATCTCTGCCGGAAAGCTTTTAGCAGATGGGACATGATAAATTGATTCCTCAAGGTTTAAATAGCACTTCGCTTATTTTCGGTCATTTTGGGTTACTACTGGAGTTAAGCTATTACGCTTTTAAATTGCACAGTCACTTATGAGGTTCGTTAACTGCTGACGGTTAACTGTCAACCGTCAACAGCCAACACGAAAAGATGTGCAGATTATATACAGATTTTTCTCAATTTGCTCAAGGGCATATCTAGGCTACTTTTTAATTAATCAGATGGTGGCGATAGGGCATTTCCTTTAAGAATTGCAAGTTAGGCAAAGCGATCGCAATTACTAGTTTCCACGCCAACCTCCAATCGTAAATGTAAAGACAACATTTGCCAACCAGCTAATCAATGTCTGCTTATGTAGATTGGATCTGGGAACACGTCTTTGGAGTTATCGTTGACGACCTGGGTGGAGTATTGGGGGGTAAGCACGAAGGATTCGTGCTTGGCTTGGTCTGACGGGCTTGCCCAGACCACCGCTCCTAGTCGCCGATACCTTAGGAGTTATAGAAAAGATCTTACAACCGACCGATCCTAGAATCTTTGCTTATGGTTAGAGCTTTAGATGCATAAAATCTAACTTAAGTTGGAGACGACTAACCAACAGTAGCATTCTAATTAATGTGACAATTCGAGTAAACCTTGCTTCATTTCCTTGTTGGTTAGATTCGCTAAATTTGTTAAGAACTGCTTGAGTTCTGATTTCAATTCGCAACAAAGAGATTTCTTATGTCGAACGATACCGAGCAAGCCAAAGCAGATCACCCACTTGGGTGGAATGTTCCGAACATCAACGATTTGCGCTCTGCGATCGCACATATCAAGAAGTTCAAGGGGCAATACATTGAAACCGATCACCCCGTCGATCCCAAAGCAGAACTTGCTGCGGGATGGGCGGCTGACGATGGTCGTTCCATTTGAGAAGGGCGTGTGCGAGATGCGAACGCAACAGATTAATAAGAAAATTGAAGGCGTTCCCCTAACCTTCTTCGAGGCTCAGGTCGAAAGTATTCGCCATCTTGTCGCTACGTACGCTGATGTCCTGTCTGGAGAAACCTTCTCGTTGCATGAACCACATACCGTATTTGAACGGTGGGACAGGCAGATTGCTGCATTACGCTCACTTTGAACTCCTTTGGGTTCATTCCCCACTCTGTGGGTTTATACTTTTGACTCACTCTTTTAAAGACGCGACGAATCGCGTCTTTGAAAAAAGGGCGTTGCATAATTACGGGATAATTACTCTCACGCAGCGGAAAGTCTGTAGCAAGATCCCGCAGGGTGCACCGCCTTCCGGCGATGGTCTGTTCACTGCCGAGAGGCGCAAAGCCTTGCGCCTCTCCCTTGTGTCCAGAGGACACAAGGCAACCGTTCTTTTAGAACGGTTGGGCAGTAAGACCCGCATAGCGTTCATAACTTTTCAAGGCACAGACGCCGCGAAAAGTTCTGTTCGCCTCCGGTCTCCGTCAGGAGAAGGAGGGTTAGCCCAACCTAGGAAACTTTTCAAGACAGAGAGGATAAGGAGTTTGAGCTTTTAATACATCAAATTTCATCCCATGATTCAGCAACGCCGGATATTTATAATCAACGGGTCTAGACTACTACTTGTGAATGTAGGTTGCAGGGATAGGTCGCGATTCTCGTGCCGAGAGGCTGCGCCAACGCTCAACCATAACGTTGAAACTTTCTCAGATTACTGAGGCTCAAACAAATCATTGCCAATCCAATCAATACGATCATTTGGGATTTGGGAAGGCATTACCCCGACAAAGTTGGCGGCATCGTCAATGCTTCGCTTGCCGTTATACCTAGCTTGCATCGGGTAAGGAAATATCGGTCTTGTTATGACAATGGTTGCATTGCTGCTTGTCGATCCTTGGGTGGGGTTGCTGAACCCACCACTTGCTGAATCATCAGCCGTTTGGGAGGCAATAATTTTAGTTGGGGGAGTGCCTTGTTCAACCCATGCCACAATCGGTGTGAGCCAATCCACGCGGCTAGGACTGGTTCCGCCTTGACAATGATACACTCCAGGCAGCATGAACAATCTGGCAAACGATTGCACCTTGGCAAGACCGCCCATCGTATCTTGAACAGCCTGATAGTAAGCGAGCGTGCCTTGAGGGGGAATCGCTGGATCAGCCCATCCATGATATAGAATGAGTTTTCCACCGCGATCGCGGAATGCTTTGAGGTTAGGGTTGGTGGCGTTGTACACTTTGCCTAGAGGACGCAGCCGATCAAAACCCTCAGCTGTAAATTGCCAGTCTTTGTAAGAGAAGGATGCAGGGGGACTCTTGGGAAAGGCGAGATATTTCAGATAGCTGTTAGAGATTTCGGCTGCCATTGGCAGCATTCCATCTCTACCGATACTCGAACCTGCCCATCCAAGCTCTGACCCAATTGTTTGGCTACCTGGATAAAGTAACCTCCCCTGACGATCCACAGCACCGCCATAAAGTTTATTCACGACGGCAATCTGAGCGGTTGTTAAACAGGTTGCAGTAGCGCGATTGTCAGTACAAAGAAGCGATTCAGATTTAAATGTGCAGACTCTTGGATCGGTGATTTGCCCATCTAATAATCCATCCTGACCATCACAATTTGCGAGCGCAGCCTTATGAATCAGCGCGAGTTTATCAGAAGGCAGAATGGAATTCCCTTGTGAATCTTGGTTCGCGCGCCCATTCCACGTTTCGTATTCTCCATTGAGTGGCGCTTGGATTGCGGCAGGTGCGCCAGCAATGATGCCGTTAAAGTCGTTTGGGTATCGCTGTGCTTCAGAGAGGGCTTGTCGTCCGCCATTGGAACAACCCTGGAAGTAAGAATAACTGGGACTTTTGCCATAGAACGCGGTGGCGATCGCTTTTGCGGCTAGCGACGTAACATGCTCTGAGCGATAGCCGAAATCAGCCCGCAGTTGGGGTTGATCCAGTCCCCAGAGTGCGCTCCCCGTGCCTAAGCCGCCGCCAACATGTCCAGTGTTGTCGAAAGCCACCGCAAAGTTTTGATTAAGTGCAGTGGTAGATTCTGGTGAAGCTCTCAAACTGCCGCAATATCCACCACAGCCAACCTGAAGATAGCGACGATTCCAATTTTGGGTAGGCAACCGCACCTCAAACTGAATCTGCGGTGTAACGTATCCTTTCACCTCACAGTATTCAGGAGTCTGAGCAGTAGCAGGAATAACTTGAGCCGAAAGAATTGCGGTGGGAGCATCCCGAAGGGATGCAAAATCTCTCTGCATCAAAGTACTACAGGAATTAGACGGCATTGATTGCATAGGAGCTTGTGCGATTGCAGAAGTCTGGAACAATCTTGCCTTAGAGCTTAACAACAGGACTGAAAATACAAGGGTGATGAGCAAGAAGCGCAGAATGATCGAGCCATCTTGGAACAATGATTGCAGTCTTCGACATCTCACAACAAATCCCCTCTGATTGTTTGCAGTCTAAATTTTCAATATTCCGCATCTGCAAAGCGCAAAAATCAATTCAGATGCTTCAAATGGGCAAACGATTTAATAATTTTTGGTAGACAATTCTAAAAATTTCCTCTATCTACAGGACTAAGTTGAAGCATAGAGTTGCGCTAGAGCCATTGATTAAATAATTAAATAAGTGTGTAATATTGATCGATTGATGGTGAGTCCAGTCATGTAGGCAGGTTTCCCGCTGTAGGGAACTGGCAAACCCGAAGGGTAAGAACAACCGAAGCAATCAGGAATTACTTTTTTAGTGCAATCCATTTCTAAGGTATTATACTCGATGCCGTGGCATACTCCCTACGCTACCCTCTGGGACAACACGGGCTTCTCAATGCCAGAAAATCTTGAGTAGCAAGCTCAGCATTAAAGTCGCCGTCAATGATCCAATCTTTGTCTATTTGTTGATCTGTGATCATCTTCTTGATCGAAGCACCAAGAATCTGTGCTGCCAGCAGCACTGGCTTAATTCCACTGCGATCGCTACGTCCCACGCAGGCCTTTACAATCAAGCTGAGCGATCGCTCCCGTCTTTAATCTAAGAATTATTATCAGCTAACGGCAAAAGTAAGCGGCTGACTACCCGATGATCGGGTAATTGATAGAAATGTAATTCTCCTCCAAGTTGGTGCATAAGGTTTTGGCAGATTAGCAGATGTAAACCTGGTGGTTGGTCGAGATTAGAGGGAGCAAGCACATCCTTGGGTGTATTGTGAGATAGCGCTGCCATTAGCTGTGGTTCGATTTTGCCGTTGTCTGTAATCGACAGTTCTAGCGATATCTGACGACAAGCCGCTTCTGTACTAGAGGCTCCGTCAACGGGTCTACACTCATCTAAGCGACGACACCAGATATCAATTCTGCTCCCGTAAGAACGGCAACAAGCAGCAACTAACAATTCATGAAGAACTAATTCAATTTTGACAATATCGCCGGCAATCGCCATTGAAGATTGAGAATTTGAGGCAAGGACGCCTCTGATTAATGAAGAGTTTTTTGGTAATTCCCCATCCTCAATCGGCTGTCCCAAACCATGCACACCAATCCACAGTTTTTGTTGTTTGAGTAAATTTTCAACTCGTTCGAGCGATCGCTTCAGTAAACTGGCTATTGGCATAGTTTCCCAGCTCATATGTAACTGCCACTGCTCAAGTTTTAGTAGCCCACTCATGGAGGTGGTAGTCTGGTCTAACTGCCGCAGCAATAGCTGGTAGCGCATCTGGGCCAGTTCATTGGTTGGAATGCCCAAATCATGTATTTGACTGAGTGACAGCGCCGCTGTTCTTTGCATTTCCTCCAGACGACGATTTTTGTACCAATTGAGTTGTCGCAATTCCTCTGTTGTGGACTCTAAAAGTTGAGTAATTTGCTTTTGACGACGCCACCAAGCTAATTGTGAAATTAGTGTTGCTGTAGCACTGAGGCTTTGTTCTGACCAGCGACGCTCATTATGGTCTGCCAACAAAACTACACCTGTAGGCTCACAATCAGTATTAGTGCGTAATGCCATCACCAAAATTTGACCGATGTCAGGCCCATTAAACCATTTCCGTGTTTCTGAGGGTAAATCATCCATCTTCAGAGTTAAGTGACCCTTTTGAGCAAGCGCCCGCTGAATTAACGCCTCAGCTTTAATGGGAATAGATGCATCAGAAAAAACCCCAAACTGTGTATTAGTAATTACTCCTGGTATAACTTCTGCCCAACGCTGACCAGGCGACCAGGATAGCAATACCGCCAGAGGGCAATCTAGAACGGATGCTATTTGTTCTAGTGCCGTGCGTTCCAAATAGTTTTCTCCTGATGCTTTGCCGTTCTGGACTTGTGCCAGAATGTTTAGACATTGTTCAAAGGTCTGGGAAATTTTTTCTTGCTGCTGGGTGCGGGTGTGCAATTGCCATTGACGAACAATCACACCAATTTGTTGACTGACAGCCCACAGTAATTCCTTTTCCAATGTTGTCCATGAACGATGGGTCTCGTGAGCGATGATTAAAAGCGCTGCGGGTGTATTACCTTTAGTACATTGACAAACCAGTAGCGATCGCACACCGTTTTCTAACAGAGGGAGACGCCAGTTAAAAAAGCGCAAATCTTCATCTAAATTTTCAATCTCTACCGCTTGATTTGAACGTTGTAAAAGCTGTCCATCCAATTGTTTGAGAGCATCAAGGGTAAATGTCAAAGGTCGGCGATTATTGGGCTGACTTTGGTAAATAAATTGATAATTATTCTGTTCAGGATTGTACTGTAACAGTAAAAAGCGGGTGGCAGATAGTCTAGTTAAAACTCTTGTAGCGCAGATATGTAAAGTTTTATGTAGGTCATGCTCGCTATAGATAGCTTGAGCGACTTGACTAGTTAGTTGAGTATCATCTTGAATCTGTTTGATGGTGCTTTCCATGCCTTCGGTGGGGGCGACTAAAGAAATTAAGCCAGCAGCACCTTGGACAAAATTTTTGTCTGTCTCTGTCCAGATCCGAGGTTCATTGCTTTCTACCGCCAAAAAACCTAGTAGGTTCTTTTGCCAAATGATCGGAGCTGCTAGGAGCGATCGCACTCCTAGGCGTTGCAGTAACTTTGCTGTAAAATGACTTTTCAAAGAACTCCGGGCGTCGCCAATTGAGACAATTTGATTAACTGCTAAAGCATAATAAAAGTCGCTCAATTCCTGCACCGTCATTCCCGCTGCTGCTTGCTGACTGCTAGATTCACGATTGATTTTGACAAGCTGATTGCTCATCCGACACCAAAAGTAGCGCCCTTCGCGCTCAAACCAGTAAATATTTGTTCGGTTAGGAGAGACAAATTGATGGGTTGCCTGTACTACAGCTTCTAATCTTTGATCTAGATTATTCAGGGTACGTAAATTGTCCAGCAATCCTAATAATGGTTCATCGGGTCGCTTAGTTTGCTTTTGCTGCAACTTTATTTCATGTTGATAAAGCACTGCCCCCAGTTCGCCTAAAACCATCATTAAACGTGCTTTTGCTTCCCCAGGCAATAAATAGCCCCAGCGTTCTGAACCCAGTAAAATCAAACCCAAACAGCGGTCTTTATAGCGAATTGGTAAAACAATCGTTCCCTGAATCTGGAATTTATCTGCAACTTTGTGCCATTCTGCAACGCGGATTTCAACTCGCAAATCTGCCACACCCAAGGGACGCTGTTCAATTACTACTTGTTCTAATAAATCTCCAGGATTGAGAACAACCCGTTTTTTTAAAAAACTCGTGTCACTATCGGGCGTGATCCCGCCTTTACCAAACAATATGTGATTTAGGCGATCGTAAAGAGCAATCCAAACCAGTTTGTAGTCAAACTGCTCTTTAAGATAAGAAATAGTGGATTCAATCAGAACTTCAACATGATCTTCTTCTCTGAGACTCTGGAGGACGCGCCCCAAGGAAACGATCTGCTGTTCGGCGGCTATAAGTTTTTGCGGCTGCCCCATCTGAATTATTGGTTAAAATAGCTTGTAATATATAAGATGCCCAGAAAATTGCCCTCACTAATATAGCTACGGGTGTTTGCTGTAAGTTATGGGTAATCAGAGCATTTCTTTTTCACTGTCCAGATTAAACTCAGCATCAATCCAGCATGAGCCGATATTTCGATAGATGAGCAAGCAAGCTGTTGTATATTAATCCCTACTAGGGATCGAAATGGATATTTATCAAGTCGCTATTCGTCCGCTTGTGTTCAATCTGGCAAAAACAGATCCAGAATGGTTACATCAGCAGACAATTCGTAGTTTGAGTTGGCTGTCGCAAACAGGCGATCGCCCTCCTGCTAGTTGGATAAATCGACGCTTACAGCAGTCCTTATGCCTGCACGATCAGCGCTTAGAACAAAGTTTGTTTGGGCTAAAATTCCCCAATCCTGTGGGGTTGGCAGCAGGTTTTGATAAAGATGGCGTTGCTGTTAATATCTGGTCAAGTTTAGGTTTTGGATTTGCGGAACTGGGAACTGTAACTTTTCATGCACAGCCAGGAAATACTCGTCCTCGCTTGTTTCGCTTGCCTTTAGACAAAGCTGCTCTCAACCGGATGGGTTTCAATAATCTCGGTGCAACTGCAATGGCAGCATATTTGACACGGGAAAAGCAGAAGTTAACCCAGTCAATACCCATAGGGATAAATTTAGGCAAATCTAAAGTAACTCCTCTAGAGGTAGCAGCAGAAGATTATCTTCAGAGTTTTCGCTTACTGAAGGAGTTGGGCGACTATTTTGTAGTTAATGTCTCTTCCCCAAATACGCCTGGGTTGCGAGCGCTCCAAGATGCTTCTATGCTCAGTGCCATCTTAAATTTATTGCAACAGGAAAATTATTCACAAAAACCAATTTTTGTCAAGATAGCACCAGATTTGGCATGGGAAGCGATCGCCGACATTATTTCTCTAGCCAAAACCTACCAGCTAGCTGGGATTATTGCTACTAACACAACCATCAGCCGTGATCGACTGAAAACCCAAGTCATTGAACAAACTGGCAAATCACCCCAAGAAGAAGCTGGCGGAATTAGCGGTGAGCCATTACGCGATCGCTCCACTGAAGTAATTCGGTTTATTTGGCAGCAAACTCAGGGGCAAATCCCAATAATTGGCGTTGGTGGCATTTTTTCTTCTGAAGATGCTTGGGAAAAAATTACTGCTGGCGCTAGCTTGATCCAAGTTTATACAGGCTGGATTTATGAAGGCCCATTGATGGTACGCCGGATTCTCACAGGTTTGCTTTCAAAGTTAGAGCAAAATGGATTGATTACCATCAGCGAAGCTGTAGGTCTAGGGTGCAAAAGTTAAAAAATGAAAAACTCCACTCACTCTTGGGATGGAGTTTTTGGACATGCCCCAAGCGGCGGGGCGGCTTTGTGATTTTAATTTTTACCCTTCCTTATCCAATGGAAAAAACTCCTTAGCTTTTTCGGAAAACGTCCAAGCAATACCATCGGGGTCTCTGCTGCGACTCCACTCTGGAAAATCTGGATCGTTTCGTCGTTTGTAAACAGTACTGGAATAAACATTTAGCCGCTTGGCAAGTTCAGATTGAATGAGAGAGCCAAAAACTAACTGTTTTTCCAATGATTGTTTTGCTTGCTCATGGGTTGGCTTCGGTAGTGATTCTGTTTCTGGTTCTTCCTCGCGTGGTGTTGGTGGTGGTGGTGCTAGCAGCGATCGCGCCGTTTTGACAACTGGTTGAGCCGGAAGTTCTTTTACAGGCTCACTACTGTCAAGTATGTTGCCCAAAATGCTAGCAGTTATGAAGTAATAAGACTGACCCCCGTCTTCGGAGTTAATTAGACTGGCACCAAATTCAGAAGCTTTACCATCTAGGTAGCGTTTTGCCATTGTCCCAGAAAAATTGCCTCTAATAGCCAAGTCCATTGGCGTTAATCTGCCCTGGTTTTCCCGAATCATCTGATGGAAAATTGGGTTAACTCGCTGAGACCATTGTTGCCATTGATACCATTGCCACAGATTGAAGCCAATAATCAGCACAATTATGGCCAGCAAAATTTTCCAAGTGGAAACCAGGAAAATAATCAAAAACGATATGGGCAAAAGTAGAACGAGAAAAGCTTTCCCGTCGCCCTCGATTAGTTTTTCACTCATGCCGATTTTTGCCAAGTGAATTTTCTGTAAATAATATTATCTTGGCAAAAATTGTGACATTTTTTTGTATCATTTGGCAAAGTTGTGGCAAATTTGCCAGCAAAAATTAGCATAAGTAGGTGTTGTAA
This sequence comes from Komarekiella delphini-convector SJRDD-AB1, assembly GCF_014831675.1. Lineage (GTDB taxonomy): Bacteria > Cyanobacteriota > Cyanobacteriia > Cyanobacteriales > Nostocaceae > Komarekiella. The sequence goes on from NZ_VJXY01000002.1 coordinate 251,641, forward strand.
CTTTCGTACGCTCTATATATCTACCATTGGTTAGCGATCGGGCAAAAGTTTTTTCCCAAGCAAAAAGAGGGTTCTGAGGGTAAGATTTTTGAATTAAATCCGCACCTACATAAATTAGCTCACCAGCTACTTGACAACCAGTAATACATATACTACATTAATAATACAAGCTGACATTCATTAAGGAGTTAGCTTTCACCCGTAGCGGATAGCTCAAATGATAGAGCGCCCACCTTGCCCGCAAGGGCCGACATATCGAGGGTTATCGCACATAACTTAAACATCCTTGATCCAAACTTCTGGAGGTGCAGGTAAAAATCCTGCTCCGCTACATCAAATTAAGCACCGAGTAAATTTAAAACTCATAATTCTTTACGAAAACATCAGTAAAACCCCTTAAACAAAACTTAAGTTTAGAATCCAAAATTTTATATGTGGCAGGTAGCTCAGTGGTAGAGCGCTAAACATCCTTATTCACCCCTTGCCTGAAAAGGCCGACGAATAAGGGTTATCGATTGGGTTCGAGAGGTCGCGGGTTCAAATCCCGCCCTGCTACACCAACTAATTTTAGGTTCAGTCCAAAATCTCAAATTTTTCATGTGGCAGGTAGCTCAGTGGTAGAGCGCCGAAAACATCCTTGTTCACACCTTGCCTAAAAAGGCCGACGAATTAGGGTTATCGCCTTTTTAAGCCGGTTGTCGCGGGTTCAAATCCCGCCCTGCCACCTTTCATTTTTGCCCGCAAGGGCCGGGAGATGAAGCCATGTACAACTTTTTTACTAAAAAGAAGACAGTTACACCACAATCTCAGCCTATCCCCGGACGGGAAGCAGAGATGATCCAGGGGCGTAGTGGTGGCTGGATGTTTGATGCTGGCATTTGGAAAATGCTGCGCCGCTGTTTATTGGTTGGCACAGCAAAAAGCACTTACTACGCTGGGAAGCAGGAATTAACTGAGGATTTTGTGACGATTATCAAACAAGCTGTTACCGAAAATCCTAGCCGTGTAGCTGAAGAAATTCTGTATGCTAGCGATGGCCGCGCCATCAACAACAGTGCGCCAATCTTGGCTTTAGTTCTACTGTCAATGGGTGAAGCACCAGAAGCAAAACAGGCATTTGGTGAAATCTTTTCGCAAGTTGTCCGCACTGGTAGCCACTTCTACGAATGGCTAAGCTACACTAAATCTCTGCGGGGATTTGGTAAAGTGGTGCGGGAAGCTGGTAAAACTTGGCTCTCACGAGAAGATGTTAAGGGTTTAGCTTATCAGCTATTGAAATATCAACAACGTCAAGGCTTTTCCCACCGGGATGCATTGCGGTTGTTCCATGTCAAACCACCTACAGAAAATCACCGACAACTATTTGAGTGGGTAGTCAAAGGCTGGGAAGAATTGCCAGCAGAAATACCCTCTCAAGCATTGGCGCAGATTTGGTGGTATGAGTGGCTCAAACGGAATCCCACCCAAACTCATGAAGCTATTTCACAAGGACGCCTAACTCACGAAATGGCTGCACCTGTGGGCAAAATGGATAAGCAAGCTTGGCAGCTGCTATTTCAGGAAATGCCAATAGGTGCAATGTTGCGTAACCTGGGTTCTCTGACTGACTTGGGTGTGTTGCGAACTGATGAAAACGCAAATATACTGCGTGTGGAAGCAGTTCTTAACAATAAGGAACATCTGCGTAAAGGTCGTATTCATCCGATTGATGTTTTGAAAGCACTCAAAACTTACCAATTTGGGGGAAGATTAGGACGCAGCCATAAAACTTGGAACCCAGTTCCTCGTATTGTGGACATCTTAGAAAAGGCGGTTGAACTGTCTTTTGATGTTGTGCAACCTACAGGTAAAGTGTTCATGCACGCCGTGGATGTTTCTGGTTCTATGGGTAGCTTGGTTGCAGATATGGGATTAAGTTGTTGTGAAATTGCCACCGCAATGGCACTGGTAACAGCAAAAGCAGAACAAAACTATATGATTCGCGGCTTTGCTACCGAATTTCGTGAATTGGGTATCACTGCTAAAGATAGTTTTAGTTCAGCTGTTCGCAAAGCTAGCAACCAAAACTTCGGCGGAACAGATGCGTCTGTGGCTTATGACTGGATGATTAAGAACAAGTTCAAAGCAGATGTAGTGTGCTTCTGGACTGACTCAGAAAGCTGGGCTGGTTATAAGCATCCAAGTCAAGCGCTGGCGCAGTATCGCAAAAAGGTGAATCCGAGTGTTAAGGCGGTGTATGTCACCCTTGCACCTTATCAGATCACGCTGGTAGATCCTCAAGATTCGCTGTCTTGGGATTTGGGGGGGTTTGATCCGGGAACGCCTCGCATTATCCAAATGCTGGCAACGGGTGAGTTGTAGACATTGCTGAAGGATAAAGCATGAAAAACTTTATCTTTCATACTTTATGGCGGGTTATCCTGATTCGCAACTTGCCTTTCGGGGACGTTCGCGAAGCGTGGCGTCAGCCAGGAATTTAGGGTTATCGGTAACATCTCCAACATTTTGGGGATTAGCGGGTTCAACCCCCGCACCCGCCGTTATTTTCGATTCTGAATATAGTCAAGACAAATGGAATTTGTGGCTACACGAACGAAGCTTGTAGGGTGGGCATTGTAATGCCCACCCTATTGTGGTCTATTCATCTGTAATGTGTGAAATTTTACAAATCATCACATAATTTTTCTATTTTGCTCAACTAGTATGACTCGTAGGACTTACGCACGAGTTACGCAATAACGAACCGCAGAGAGAAGTTTGAGCGGCGGCTTCCGCCGCTCAAAACTTCGGTGGGCGCAGAGGGCACGGAGAAATGAGAGTTTGAGAGATATTTTGCGTAAGTCCTGACTCGGTGATATGGTAATGGTCGATAAAATAATTTTTAGTAGCAAATCCTATGGCAAAGAGAAGATGGATTCGCTTACCTGAGAAAAAGCTTAAACCGCAAGTGCCTATCAGCGAAAAACAACTAATTGAGCAGCTATGTAATGATTTAATTGTCACAGAACTGAAGCCAAAATTTATTTTATCCAGACCTGAAGATTATCAGTGGAATTATTTGGTAGATATTTTTGGCAAATGGTATCGCAACTATTTTTACTTTTGTTCTATCTATAACTGTCCTGGAGAAAATTCAATTTCCCCGTCATTTGAATCCAGATTTGTTCGGTTAGAGTACATAGGTAAAAATTATTTCAATTTGGCTTATATGAGGCATACTGGGCAGTGGTGGCAAATTATGCAAAATTTGCCTTTAGAAGAGTGTTTGTCTGAGATCAGAAATAATCCTTTGTTGCAACCTATTAGTTGAGGGATATTTGAGGTTAGCGATGGTCTCCGACCGACCGTAGGTCATCGCACTTTAGCCAAGCTTTAGATGTCGCTACATAAATCAAGCTAGATGAGCGATCGCTTATTCTGATCATTTAATTAAACAATGTTCCTATAAAATTGATAATTGGTTTCCAAAAAATACCAGTTAACACATAAGGAGCATATTGCAAAAGCGGTAAGCTTGGCTTGTCTGAAGGCTTCAGTGGTAGACAATCTAATAGAAAAGGCACTATACAGGTGAGTGCATAGGCAGTTGCTAGGGCTGTATTCAACTGGGGAGAAGGCCCTGGTATGGGGCTATGATAAATACCTAAGAGAATCGAAGAAATCATTAAAAATTGTTCCCAAAAAAATAAAGAATGAGGTGATAAAAAATAAACTAATCTGGGAAAGCTTTTGTCTATTTTTTGTCGCATTCCCAAAAGCACAGCCCAAGTTGCAGCCCCAACCAAACCATCATCTTTCAATCCATAGATTCTTTGGAAACGTTTAACGGCTCTTTCAGTTTCTCTATCAAAGTATCCATCAGGCTTTTTTTTGGAAAATCCTTCTTCATACAGGATATTTTGCAGTTCCTTAACAGCATCTTGTAACTCTGGAGGCCTTATTCTATGAATGCGGGAAAGCTTTGGGTAGAAAAGACAAGCCCAACTCAGTGGCCCAACTACTCCATCTACTCTGAGGTTATTTCTTTTTTGGAATTCTTTTACTGCTTCTTCTGTTTCTAAGTCGAATTTACCACTAATATTTGCCAGAAAACCTTGAGCTTGCAAACGCTGTTGCAACTCATTAATTGATTCCTGCACGGACTTTGGCGTAAAATCTCGGTAAAGTATGGGACGTTTATTGAATAAACAAACTTGTTTTTCCTCTGGGAAATAAGGCTTTATTGATTTCAGCCCCAGCAATATAGTTAGTGATCTAATAGCTCTGTTCATCTAGTACTCCTATGTAGTAATACCTGAAAAGAATAAATAATCTGGCAAGATTTTTGATAAAACTTGGTGGTGAGTGTTATCTCTGCACCACGCTTACGAGCGAGATTTTATGAACTTAGAGATTAACCTACTAAATTAACTACAAATAGCCAATTGACAGAGTTATAAATTTGTTAACGCTTTGTTAGTTAAAATGTTGCTATTACAACATTGTCATAACTACAAATAGCCAATTGACAGAGTTATAAATTTGTTAACGCTTTGTTAGTTAAAATGTTGCTACTACAACATTGTCAAAATTTTGTCCGTTAAAATGTTGCTAACACAACATCTATGATGGATTTATAGGGTGATATTTATGTCAGGTCAGTCCGAGAGTGGGAATCTGTCCAAAACTTGGTATCGCAAGGTTTTGAAGGGCTGGGAAATAGACCGTCTACTAACTGACTTGGAGTCAAGAACTCAACAGCGATACAGGCAAAATACCAAGAAAGATTTGTTACTTGGGTTGCTATGTGGGTATAGCTTAAAGAAAATTAGTAAAGACTTGCACAGGGATAACGCTGGTGTGAGAGCCGGATTGAGCAATATTTATCGAAACATCGAAACTTTGACAGGAGAGTCAAATAATAGCGTTAAGTCAAGTAACCTAGTTCATATTTTGGAGAAATATGGATATCGCAGAGGTATTGCTCCATCGCCTATCTACAGTCGCTCTATCCCTCACAATCTGCCATCACCAACCTACACAGCATTCATTGGTCGTGAGGTAGAGATGAACACACTACTGGAACGCCTTTCGCCGGATCATGGCGCACACATGATCACGATGCATGGTATCGGTGGTGTAGGTAAAACGGCGCTGGTGTTAGCAGCTGCTTACCTGTGCTTAAAAGCCAGTAATGAAAACCTTTCTGATGCACCTAGATTTGATGCGATTATTTTCACTTCAGCCAAACAACAAGAACTAATTCCCGATAATATTTTAAGACGGCAAGGACAGCGTAACTTGCGCGAGATTTTTCGGGTGATTGCTAATGCTTTAAATGACCCTACTATTATTCAATCTCCTTCCAGTGACCAATTTGACCGTGTGCGCCAAATTCTTTCGAGACAGCGAACATTATTGATTGTGGACAACATGGAGACTATAGAGGATAGGAATGAGGTAATCGAGTTCCTTTATAATCTGCCGATTTGCGTCAAAGTAGTAATTACAACCCGCGAACGGATTGCCTTGTTACCAATTAGTCTGCGAAACTTACCCCTAGATGATGGTTTGCAGTTGATTCAGCAACAAGCTGGAGAAAAAGGGATAACTATCAACGATGAGGACTCTGAGTTGCTTTATACACGCACTGGAGGCATCCCCCTCGCCATTGTTTATGCGATCGGTCAAGTATCGAGTGGTTATCCCCTGAACTCGGTGTTGGAGCAGTTAGCCTCAGCTACAGGTGATGTGGCTCGTTTTTGCTTTGAGCAATCAGTGCAAAGCATAAAGGGACAGTCACCCCACAAGTTACTAATGTCACTGGCGATTTTTCCTGACTCTCCCATCCTCGCTGCTGTCGCTGAGGTTGCAGGACTAACATTTGCTCCTGATTCTGTAAATAGTGGTTTGGCGCGTTTGCAGCAACTCTCTTTGGTGAATTTGAACTCAGATACTAAGCGATATGAGATGTTGTCTCTGACTCGTGAGTACGCTTTAGCAGAGTTAGCTGCTTACCCAGATTTCGAGAAAGAAGCACGTAGACGCTGGGTGAAATGGTATTTAGACTTTGCCTATAGTTATGCTGGAGAAGATTGGGAAAAGTGGATACATTACGACAGGATAGAGGAAGAAGAAGGAAATCTGCGGGCAGTACTTTATTGGTGTAAAGACCAAGACCATTATCAAGAAGTTAGAAGTTTATGGTTGCTCTTGAACCACTACGCAAATCTCTACGCTTATTGGGACGATCGCCTCGATTGGTTGCAATGGCTCATAGAACAATCAGAACGCCGTGGTGAATGGTCTTCTTTAGTAAAATTTATGATTCGCAAAACCTGGCTGCTGATTCGGGAATGTTCAGAGCAAAGTTTGAAAGAAGCAGACGAAATGTTACGACGAGCATGGGTTTTACGCGACCATGCTGACTTATGCGTTCAGGCTGACTTGGCTGAGAATCTCGCTAGGCTACGAATCAGAGAACAAAATTATCCAGATGCGCGTACATGGCTGGACATAGAACAGAAGTTAGTGACTCAGGCTAATCTAGAGGAGCAAAAGCACATTCGTCATTATATTCCTGTTCATTACCATCGGGCGATCATCTTTTATCAAGAACATAAATATTTAGAAGCTAAGATGCTTTTTCAAGAGGTGATGAAAAGTGCAGAAAAAATTAATTGGCATCGGGTGATTAATTCTGCTCAAAATTGGCTAGCTGATCTGGCAATTGAACAAGGCGATCGCGATGAAGCCCAAAAGCTATTAGTTCAAGGCTTAACTGTCGCCGAAAGCAGCAACAATAAACGGCGTTTAGCTCGTTATCAGCGTTCTCTTGCCCGCTGGGAAAAAAGGTGGGGAAGTGCAGAAAAAGCTTACCAATTGTCAACTAAGGCCATCAATGGTTTTAAGCACTTGGGAATGACACGGGATGTAGAAAAGATGCAAAATTTACTTGATTAACCGTAATTGCTGCCAATTTTGAAAGTAGCGATCGCTCAATTCATGACTGAAATTACTGAGTCTTTCATCTCAATTTTTTAAGGCTGCGATCGCCGTTTATTTTGTATCTAATTGCTAGAAAATTGACAGTCTGCTACTTGTATGAGTGTTTTCATCCCACTTTGTCCACCCAAAGACAGTAGATGAAGTTTTAACTAAATAACTATAAGGGATGAAATAGCTCTGCTTTCCAAACAGTTAAAAAGGAACAGATTTTTATGACATTTGATTACGACTTGTTTGTCATTGGTGCTGGGCCTGGGGGATTGGCAGCAGCTAAAAAAGCAGCAAGTTACGGTGTGCGTGTCGCCGTAGCTGAACAAGAAGCCCCCGGTGGTACTTGTGTGAATCGCGGCTGTATTCCCAAAAAACTAATTGTCTACGCTGCTGACTTCGCCCTGCAAAATCAAATGGCGTACAGTTACGGATGGAGTGAGTGTCAAGCACACTTTGACTGGACAATATTTATTAAGTCAGTACACCAGCATATTGACAGCATTAACCACTCCTATTTTCAGCAGTTGCAAGAAGCTGGAATTGATCTAATCAGTGAACATGCCACTTTTGTTGATGCCCATACTATCAATATTGATGGACGCAAAGTTACAGCAGACAAAATTTTAATTGCTGTGGGAGGTCAACCCGTCAAGCCAGACATCCCAGGTATAGAATACGCCATCACATCCCGCCAGATGTTTCACTTACCCTATTTGCCAAAACGGTTGGCAATTATTGGCGGCGGCTATATTGGCACAGAATTTTCTAGCATGATGCACGCTTTTGACTGCGAGGTAACAGTTATCGAAAAAGATGAGATGATTTTATCGGGGTTTGATGATGACATCCGCTCTGCGATGCAACAGGGTTTGAGCAAACGGGGAATTCAGTTTTTCACCAACAGCACTGCTCAAGAAATCAAATACTCAGAAGAGGGTTTGTTGTTAATGATTGCTGGTAAGCGCCAAGAAATCATTACAGCAGATACTATCTTAGTTGCCGCAGGTTACACCCCACATACTAAGAATCTGGGTTTAGAAAATGCCAATGTTGAACTTAACGAACAAGGCGCAATCAAAGTAGATGAATACAGCCGCACTACTCAAGAAAACATTTTTGCTGTGGGTGACTGTACCAGCCGCTTGCAATTGACACCAGTTGCTAAGGCAGAAGGTAAAGCCTTTGCCGATACAGTCTTTGGCAATAAGCCACAAAAACTGAATTATGATTATGTACCATCTGCTGTTTTTTGCCGTCCAGAAGCAGCAAGCGTAGGAATGACAGAGGCAAAGGCGCGAGAAAAATTTGGTGAATCTGTAAAATGCTACTGCACCCAATTTCAACCGTTGTTATCTCAGATGACTAAACAGGATGAGCAAACAACAATAAAGTTAGTGGTAGACGGCAATTCTGGGCAAGTTTTGGGCGCTCACATGGTGGGTGAACACGCAGCCGATATCATTCAAAGTTTGGGTGTGGCAATTCGTAAGGGTATCACCAAAGAAGACATAGATGAAACAATAGGTATTCATCCTACAGCAGGAGAAGAGTTCCTATCGTTAAGTTAAATTAGGTACAGGACTGACTAATTCCGAGAGTCAAAAGTCAAGAGTTAAAAGCACTTGGGTAAAAAGCCTAAAAAATTTACCGATTTTTGGGCTTTTTACTTTCGGATTTTAATGGGCTTATGGTTGAAAAGTCAATTTTTAACCACCAAGGAACAGAGACACAAAGAGGCAAAGTGGAGTAGTTAACGCAGCCTAAGATGCTCCTGGCCAAGGTTTAGTGGGAGCTTCGGAATCGTCTAAAAATAAAGATGAGTTGTCTTGTAGTACAGAGTTTATGCCTTGAGATACTACCTTGTCTAGCGCCTCAAGGGCTTCTGATGCAGACTGATATCGCTGTTTGAAGTCATCTTGCACCATTGTACTGAGAATCTCAGCCAAGGAGTTGCTTACATGGGCGCGATCGCTCCACCTTAACTCACCATAAGCATCTCTATCTAGCTCATGAGGAGCTATACCAGTTAAGGCTTTAATCCCAATCATGCCGACTGCATAGATGTCACTACTATACTGGGGACGCCCAAAACATTGCTCGCTTGGAGCATAACCTTGAGTCCCAATGCCGATGGTAAAGGGGGTTTGCTCTTGACTATCAGGCTGATTTGCTATGACTTCTTTGACAGCACCAAAGTCAATTAGTACCAACTTGCTGTCTGAGTGTCGCCGAATAATATTACCAGGTTTAATATCCCGGTGAATCACATCGTTTTTATGGACAAATGTTAATGTTTGCAATAAATCTTTAACAATTTCGATGACTACGGTTTCCAAAAGGGGTTTGTCTGATAGCAGTTCTTGACTCAGTGGATGACCAACTATGTACTCTTGAACTAAATAAAATTCTTCGTCTTGCTCAAAATAAGCCAAAAGTTGAGGAATTTGGTTGTGTGTTCCGAGTTTTTCTAGTGTTTGCGCCTCGGAGTTAAATAAACGTCTAGCAAGTTGTAACCCTTCTGATTTAGTGTTGACTGGTTTTAGCTGTTTAACAACACATCGCGGGTAGCCAGGACGTTGGATATCTTCTGCAATGTAGGTTTCACTGAATCCACCTGAACCGAGAACTTTCACAATTTTGTAGCGTCCAGCAAGTACTTTTCCCGATACAGCTAAATCTCGCTGCTGGAGTAAGTCTTGCAAATCATTTTGCTGGCTAATAATCTCTTGGACAACAGGGGAAGATTTATATCTTTGAAAAATATCTATTAATTGACGCGTTCTGAGCTTATCCCTAGCTACTTCAGTTCCCAGGTAGGAAAGTCCGCTCATGGCGATCGCAAGCATTGGTATAGTAGTAGGAAAAATTAACTGGCCATAGATAAATAACACATAGCTGATTCCTCCCCAAATACTAGCCAAGGCGATGCTAGACAGCAATCTATTAATGCCGCGCTTGCTTCTAGTAATGAGCAAAACTGTACCACCAACCAAAACTAGTACAAATAAACCCCGCAGCAGTGGACTTTTAATTGCAACGGTGATCGCTTTACCTGTTATTAAAGTTGCGATCGCATTGGCATGAATTTCTACTCCAGACATCCGCTCAGTGCTGTTGGTTGCAGTTGCATGATAATCATTGCTTAACTTATCTGTCGAACCAATCAGGACAATCTTATCTTTGAAAACCTTTCCTTGCTGCAAATAATTATTCCAGTTTTCCGGCTCGAATACGTACCAAAAAGGAATTGGTTCAAATGTACCTGCACGTCCCCAAAAATAAATGCGATCGCCTTTTGGCTGAGGGTATTTTACTTGGGCTGCTCTTAGTACTGCTTCACCAAATGAGGGTAGTTTCGCCGTTAACAAATTATTTTCAGCTAACAATTTGGGAAACTCGCTTGCTAGTCGGTGAACCTTACCGTCAACCTCTATAGGAAAATTAGCTGAACCAATGGACACTGACCCTGTACGAAAAATTTGTTGCGGCTGTGTCAGTTGCATGAACGGCCCCTGGTGCGTTTCAAAATTTTCGTAGAGTGCTGCTAAAGTGACTTTGCTGCCATACTTCTGCAATACTCTTTGAAGTTGGCGATCATCGGCGACTCCGTAGCTACTTGGTGTGTCAAAAACGACATCTATCGCTACAGAGCGTACACCAGCCTTAATTAACTTTGAAATCACCTGGGCGTATGCAGCACGTTTATAGGGAAAAGATTTCAGTGTTTCTAAGTAGGCATACTGTTGCGTATCTGTTTTATAGTACTGTTCGGGGACTGAGATTGACTGATCATCTATAGCTAAAATTACAATATCTTCTGGAGGCACAATCGGCCCGCGCAGTTGAAAAAAAGTAGAAAGTGCTTGATTTTCCATTAATTGAATCAAGCCTAAATTAGAAGCACTCAGCAGTGCTGTCCCCATTGTTAAAGTACCAGCAAGTAGATGACCTAGACGAGCCATTAGCTTGGACTGACGTGCTGATACCGTCGAAGTTGCTTTTGTAGGTTTACTTAAAAGTCTATTGGCAGCAGAGACATATTTTTTGGTTAATGTAGATGTAGGTTCTTCTGCCATATCATGCTACTGATTGATTTAGGTACAACACTTTTATTTATTTAGTCCCTGTTTGAGAGCAATCACCTTGAAATAAGACTTAAATGAAAAACTTATATATTTGTAAATTATCCTTTCTTCCTCAACGAACTTGTGTAGGTACTAGCCCTCCGAAGATTCAAACTCAAGTACTGTCTGATTTATTTTCTCTCTCTGAGTGAGTTTTAACTTGTGATTATTCCACAGATTCACCAGCTAGAGATACTTCGCCTCTGCACTTGGTTGCAGCAAGATTTTACTCTAGAGTAGCCAACAGGTACAACCCAAACTACGAGGTTTACCTGAAGCTGTTACAAAGGCGGATTCTGTCTCTAGTGCAATGTTGGTGCTTTCTATAAAGCGAGCCTTCTATTGACAGCAAAACCGATAGATAGGCATCAAGTTATATCCTACCTTAAGCCTATGCTATACCTCTTTAGGAGTAAACTTTAGTGTTATACAGCAAAGAATGCTGTTACTCAGTCTATTTTATTGGTAGATTTTGATCACAGGGTGGCTCTTGCAGTGCCGGAGGTGAAAAAGGTCTAGCGCCCAGTATCTCAACTCGAATGTTTTAGCCGATTTTATGCTTTGAAAGCTGTAACATAAAAGCTATAGATGAAGAGTCACTTTATAGATATTAGCAAACTTGTCATTTGAGAATTGCTATAATCTATTGTTCCATCTAAATTCTTTTCTATTATTAGGTGTAAATTTCTATGGGTTCTCCAATGAATCGTCTGTCTATTTTTGTAGACGGAAACAATATGTTCTATGCTCAACAAAAAAATGGTTGGTTTTTCGACCCGCGGCGAGTCTTAGAATACTTCAAATACGAACAACCAGATACAGCTCTAATTAATGCATTCTGGTACACTGGTTTAAAAGATCCACAAGATCAACGAGGTTTCAGAGATGCTCTAATTAGTTTGGGATATACAGTACGAACTAAAATTCTCAAAGAATACTACGATGATTCTTCTGGTCGTTACTCGCAAAAAGCTAATTTAGATATTGAAATTGTTGTAGATATGTTTAATACAGTAGAGCAGTATGACCGGGTAGTATTATTTAGTGGTGATGGAGATTTTGAAAGGGCTATTGAACTATTACGAGGAAAAAATACTTATATTACAGTAGTATCTACAGAAGGGATGATAGCTAGAGAATTGCGTAATGCTACTGACAGATATATAGATTTAAATGATATCAGAGATCAAATAGAAAAAACAGAAGGCTAATCATCTTAACAATTATTTACAAACGTAATAGTAAAATAAAAACCAAGGTTGAAGATATTTTGAGCTACAAGTAAACATTAAACAGCAAAGTGGAAATGACAAACAAAACAGAGCGAATCATCATTTTTGATACTACACTTCGAGATGGAGAACAGTGTCCAGGGGCAACTTTAAATATAGACGAAAAGTTAGTTATAGCTAAGCAACTAGCTCGTCTGGGTGTGGATGTGATTGAGGCCGGCTTTGCCTTTGCTAGTCCTGGAGATTTTGAGGCAGTTAGCAAAATTGCCCAAGTTGTGGGAACAGAAAATGGGCCTGTAATTTGTAGTTTGGCAAGAGCAATTAAGGCAGATATTGAAGCTGCGGCAGAAGCATTAAAACCAGCAGTTAAAGGTAGAATTCACACATTTATTTCTACTTCTGATATTCATTTAGAGTATCAACTGCGGAAGTCACGAGCAGAAGTGTTAGCGATCGCCGAAGAAATGGTAGCTTATGCCAAGTCCTTCATGGCAGATGTAGAATTTTCTCCGATGGATGCTGCTCGTTCCGATCCAGAATTTCTTTACCAAGTATTAGAGCGAACAATCGCTGCTGGTGCAACAACAGTTAATATTCCTGATACTGTGGGTTACATTACTCCCAGTGAATTTGGAGCAATAATTAAGGGCATTAAAGAAAATGTCCCCAACATTGATCAAGCGATCATTTCTGTTCACGGACATAATGATTTAGGCCTGGCAGTTGCTAACTTCTTAGAAGCCGTAAAAAATGGTGCGCGGCAACTAGAATGCACGATTAATGGTATTGGTGAACGAGCAGGAAATGCAGCACTAGAAGAGTTAGTGATGGCATTACATGTCCGCAGACAATATTTTAACTTTTATTTCGGAAGACCAGCTGAATCTCAAGAAGCCCTGACAAATATTGACACCCGTGAAATTTATAGAACCTCGCGTCTAGTTTCCAATTTGACGGGAATGCTAGTACAACCAAATAAAGCAATAGTCGGGGCAAATGCTTTTGCTCATGAGTCTGGTATCCACCAAGATGGGGTGTTAAAAAATCGGCTCACCTATGAAATTATGGATGCCCAATTGATTGGTTTGACAGACAATCAAATAGTTTTGGGCAAACATTCAGGTAGAAATGCTTTCCGTACCCGCTTGAAAGAATTGGGCTTTGAACTATCGGAAACCGAATTAAATAAAGCATTCGTCAAATTTAAAGAGGTAGCAGATAAAAAGAAAGAAATTTCTGATCGGGATTTGGAAGCGATTGTTAATGATGAAATCCAACAAGCACCCGATTTATTCCGTGTTGAACTGGTGCAAGTTTCCTGCGGGAGTAACGCCCGTCCCACCGCTACAGTTACCCTCCGCACTCCAGAAGGTGAAGAATTAACCGATGCGGCTATTGGTACTGGCCCAGTAGATGCAGTTTATAAGGCTATCAACCGTGTAGTGAATGTACCCAACCAATTGATTGAGTTTTCTGTACAGTCAGTAACAGCTGGTATCGATGCTATTGGGGAAGTAACCATCCGTTTAAGACATGAATCTAGAGTATTTTCTGGTCATGCGGCGAACACAGATATCATCGTTGCTTCTGCACAAGCCTACGTTAATGCCCTTAATCGGCTTTACGCATCTTTGCAAACTCAACAAAAGTCAGAGGAAGTATCTGCACAGAAAGTCTGAGATCGTACCTGTCTCCCATAATAAAAGTACCACATCTGATTTTTAGCTGATGCTAAAAAACTCCTTCTCTAAGTTGAAAATACTTTGTGTCTTGGTGTCTCTGTGGTTCAATATTTATTACCACTAAGGCACAAAGAGAAAAAGGATTTTCATTCGTTATGGTGTACATAATTCATGACGGCTACTGAGGGGAGGAGTTAAACGTGTGGTTACGAAAATTTGTTGGAAATCATGCTGACAGAAAAACATATTATTATCAGAGAAGCCACCACCAAAGAAGACTCACTGATTGCAAAACATTTTTACCAAATGTGGTTAGATATTGGTGTTCATGAGAGTAATATCCATCTTGATTGGCAGAATATTACCCGCCAATTCATAGAAGAGTCGCGTCGGGATTTGTTTTACAAGGCTTTTATTGCAGAGATTGATAATACAGTTGTAGGTTCTGCAAGTTGTCAACTTTTCGCAGGTTTATACCCAATTGTTTTCAAAGATGAATACCGCAAATTTGGATATATTTGGGGTGTTTACGTTGAACAATCTTACCGCAGACAAGGTATTGCTAAATGTCTAACTAATCAAGCAATTGAATATTTAAAAGTGCTCGGTTGCACGCGAGTGGTTCTTAATGCCTCGCCATCGGGTAAACCAGTTTACTCCAGCCTCGGTTTTTCTGAAGGGAATCTAATGCAATTAGATTTGATTTAAGTACAGCAATTTTTTTGCCTTATAGTTGGCGATCGCACAGAAGTAATTGAAGAAATAATTAATATTAACGATGAAACTTTTACCTTTTGTGCAGTAACTATTGGCAATCCACACTGTGTGATTCCTCTAGCTGAAATCAACCCCGCCATTGCCAAAGAGTTAAATATGAATATTTTTTAATTTTTAGATTTTATGATTGATTTAAGATCCAAAAAACTTTATTCTGAAAAACGATGTTTATAATCAATCAACTTGTATGAGTAGCGAGAAAACTACAGAATTGCCACTCTGGGTACAAGATAGAGATACAGTAATTTCTCATGATGAAGCAGTACAGTGGCGAGAAGGAAGACGGCCTGATTATTCTTACACCAATGCATTTCTTCATCAAGAGAGTAAATTTCAACATCCAGAAGGTTCTTTAGAAGCGATCGCCCAAAATTTAGTCCGAACTTTTGAGATGGAAGCTTCTCATAAAACTAATCCTCAACAGTGGCTTTCGATTGTGACTGATAAGTTTAAGATGAGTAGCAATGGGGGACAACAATACACTGCTCAAGATGTCGCAGTAGAAGGTACTTATAACTTGTTTCTGGGTGAAAGTGAGCAGTATAGCTCCAAATCTGAATCCTTTGAATCTTCATTTGAACTTTTTCATAATGCCTTTTCTAATGGATTTCTTTGGGAATTGACAGAAGTTCTTTCAGGGCCGCCTAATGTTACCTTTAAGTGGCGGCATTGGGGAACATTTAATGGTTCTTATAAAGATTATGCACCCACAGGAGAAACAATAGAAGTAGTAGGAGTTAGTATTGCTCGTGTAACTGAGGATTTAAAGATTGAGTCTTTAGAGCATTATTTTGATAATAATACCTTTTTGCAAAAACTAACCGCAGGTGGTTGTCCTTTCCATTCCTAAAATTATATGGTGGGGGTTATGAAACACTCACCATATTACATTCCTTCTGCTTTTTGCCTTCTTCACCCTAACTAACATACTTGCGATCGCTTACACTTGATAAGCATTGGGATTTAAACGCATCATAATTTTTTCCGGCTCTGTCAAATTTTTAAAACCATAACGGCGATAAAGTCCATGAGCATCTTTTGTGCCTAACAACCACCTTTGAACGTCTTGTAACTCTGGATATTCTAAAATATATTCTACAAACCATTTTCCTAAACCCTGTCCTCGATAAGGCTCCAGAATAAAAACATCTTTTAACAACGCAGAAGTTGCATAATCAGTAATAACTCTAGCAAAACCAACTTGTTGTTCATCTTCATACAGTCCAAAACATAAAGAATTTTTTATTGCCTTTTCCACAGTGGCTAATGGGATGTTTTCAGCCCAATAGGAAGTCTGCAAGAAATCATGAATCATTTGAATATCTAATTTAGATTTATCACTATTAATATAAAATCTATGTTTTAATTCTTCGTTCATCGGATTGCATCTTTTATTTAATATATTGAAACGTGATAATTAATTCTAATTCATTCTTGTGATCAGTGGATTGCAACATAAGATGATGAAATTACTGAACCATTAGCTGGAAAGCAGAAGCTATATTCAGTGTTCAAAGATATGGGTGCATCTACTATTGATTATGAATCAGCCAACAACAAAATCTTGGCAAGAAGTTCGCGCAGCTTTTAAAAAAATCTGGGGTTATGAAGATTTTCGTCCACCACAAGGAGAAATTGTCAGCAGTTTATTGGCACAAAAAGATGCACTGATTATTATGCCCACAGGTGGCGGAAAGTCGATTTGCTTTCAACTTCCTGCACTGCTACAAACAGGATTAACTTTAGTAGTTTCGCCCTTGGTAGCACTGATGGAGAATCAAGTACAGGAATTACGACAAAGCCACCAAAAAGCTGCACTTTTACATAGTGAATTGTCTTCATCTCAACGCCGTGCAACTCTGCAAGCTTTGGAACGTCAACAGCTAAGATTACTTTATTTATCGCCAGAGACTTTACTGAGTCCACCAGTATGGGAAAGATTATGTCACCCGGAATTGCAAATTAACGGTTTGATTTTGGATGAAGCCCATTGTTTAGTGCAATGGGGTGATACTTTTCGACCAGCTTATCGCAGATTAGGAGCAGTACGTCCTGCACTACTCAAATCAAAACCACCAGGAACAAAAATTAGCATTGCTGCTTTCACTGCGACTGCTGACCCCTTAGCTCAAAAAATCATTCAAACAGTTTTACAATTACAGCAACCAGAGATTTTTCGCTTGAATCCTTACCGTTCTAATTTGCATCCCAGCGTTCGCATAGCTTGGACACCACAAGGCAGGAAACAACAATTATTAAAATTTATTCAAAATAGACCGCAACAAGCTGGGTTAGTTTATGTTCGCACCCGGCGAGATAGCGAGAATTTAGCCCAATGGTTAGCAGAGATGGGTTATGCAACAGCTAGTTATCATGCGGGATTGGATGCAGCAGAACGCCGTGCAGTAGAAGCAAGCTGGTTAGGCGGAAAAATGCTCTTTGTAGTCTGTACCTGTGCGTTTGGGATGGGGATAAATAAACCAGATGTGCGTTGGGTAATTCACTTTCACGCACCGCATCTGTTATCTGAATATGTGCAAGAAATTGGACGTGCTGGAAGAGATGGTAAACCAGCCGAGGCGCTGACTTTGGTGAGTGAACCGACGGGGTGGTTAGACCCAGAAGATAAGCAAAGACAGCAGTTTTTTCAAGAACAAATGCGATCGCAACAACAAATAGCACAACAACTTGTGAAAAAATTACCAAAACAGGGAGAAGTGAATGCAGTGACGCGACAATTTCCCGAAGCTGCGATCGCTTTAGCTTCACTCCACAACAGTGGTCAGCTAAACTGGCTTGATCCTTTCCATTACAGCATTCAGCAAGGCGCGAAAAATCAGCCATCAACACAATTACACGCTGCAAAACAAATGCATCAATATCTCACTACCAAGCAGTGTCGTTGGCAGTTTATGTTAAACGCCTTTGGTTTTGACAAAGAAGCAACTAATTGGCGTTGCGGACATTGTGACAATTGTCGCTAACCTTGTCCTGTTCTCTATCATTGTCACCGAGTATCAAAGACTCATTCACGAGTATCAAAGACTCATTCAGGAATCTTAATTGATACCAAATTATAGCGCCCTGTAGAGACGTTGCAGTGCAACGTCTCTACAACGATAAATTAAGGGTTTTAGCGTCTAATCCACATAATGCGTGAATTATCATTTTTACCACCAAGCGATAATAGGGTAGTCAACATAATTCGTAATTCCTGCCCCACAGATTAATCCCCTTGCTTGAAGCTACGAAAAATGTTTATTTTGACCCGTAACGAAATTGGGGGATGAAACTGTAATACATTAGGACTTACGCAAGAACTGTCTAAAACTCTTATTTCTCGATGCCCTCTGCGGTACCCTGCGGAAAGCCGCTTTGCGTCTACGATTTTCCGTTAGCTGTGCGTAAGTCCTGTACATTAATTACGAATTACCAATTACAAATTATCAATTACGAATTATTCACTCAACTAGAGGATAAAAATATGTCATCTGCAACAGCAACTTCACTACCGCCGCTGATTCCGCGTGAAATTCTCTTTGGAAATCCTGAAAAAGCTAGCCCAAGACTGTCGCCCAATGGCAAATATTTGGCATATATCGCCCCCGACGAGAAAAATATCTTGCAGGTATGGTTGCGAACTGTGGGACAAGAAGATGACCAAATACTAACTGCGGACAAAAAACGCGGTATCCGCATTTTCTTCTGGACTTATAATGCTGACCAGTTGATTTACATGCAGGATTCAGACGGGGATGAAAATTTTCACCTCTATTTGGTCAACATTCACTCCAAGAGTGTCCGTGATTTAACGCCATTTCAGTGTGTGAAAGCAGAACTAGTGGAACTGGAACCGAAATTTCCAGACCAAGCACTGGTGGCGTTGAACTTAAATAATCCGCAAAAGTTCGACGTTTACCGTATAAACCTGAAAAATGGTGCAGTAGATTTTGACACTGACAACCCCGGTAATATTATCAGTTGGACAGCTGATGCTGATTTCCAAGTACGTGCAGCAATAGCTAGTACTCCTGATGGTGGTTACGATTTGTTATTACGGGAAACCACGGATAAAGAGTGGGATGTTCTCCGTCACTGGGGACTAGAAGAACAAGGGAATTCTGTTAGCTTCTCGGCTGATGGCAAAACACTTTATATTGAAGGCAGTCATGATGCTAACGCCCAACGTCTGCTAGCTGTTGACTTAGATACCCGTGAAGAAACAGCGATCGCCCAAGATGAGCAGTATGATGTTATGGGGATAGTCATTCAGCCAGTGACGCGAGTCATTCAAGCAGTTTCTTTCTACAAAGATAAACAGGAATGGCAGGTAATTGACCAAAGTATCGCTGCTGATTTTGAAGCAATTACTAAGGTGCGTTCCGGGGAGTTCTCTTTAATTAGCCGTGACTTGGAAGATAAAAACTGGCTGGTAGGTTACAACACTGATGATGGCCCAGTTTATTACTATTCTTACAAGCGAGAAACGAAAACTAGCACTTTCCTCTTTAGTAATCAACCTAAACTTGAAGGGTTGCAGTTAGCATCAATGCAACCAATCACCTTCGAGGCGCGGGATGGTTTGACTATCCACGGTTACTTAACAACTCCGGTGCGTATACCTAGTGAGAATCTACCAACAGTATTACTAGTTCACGGTGGCCCTTGGGTGCGGGATACATGGGGTTTAGATCCAGAGGCACAATGGCTAGCTAACCGCGGTTACGCTGTGCTGCAAGTTAATTATCGGGGTTCCACTGGCTATGGTAAAGCATTTGTGAATGCTGGCAATCGCGAATGGGCTGGCAAAATGCACGACGACTTAATTGATGCTGTTAACTGGTTAGTGCAACAAGGTATTTCTGATCCGCAAAAGATTGTGATTATGGGCGGTTCTTATGGCGGTTACGCCACCTTGGTGGGATTGACTTTTACACCAGAAGTTTTTGCTGCTGGTATAGATATTGTGGGGCCAAGTAGCTTGATTACTCTGATAGAAACTATACCGCCTTATTGGGAACCACTCAAAGCAATGCTTTATCACCGTGTTGGTAATTTAGAGACAGAAGAGGAGTTCCTCAAATCGCGATCGCCTTTATTTTTCGCTGACCGGATTCAAAAACCTTTACTCATTGGTCAAGGTGCAAACGATCCACGGGTGAAACAGTCAGAAAGTGACCAAATTGTCACAGCCATGCAGCAAGCTGGTTTGCCAGTGCAATATGTACTGTATCCCGACGAAGGACATGGCTTTGCTAGACCAGAAAATCGCTTGCACTTTTTTGCGATCGCAGAGGAGTTTCTCGCTAAATATTTAGGCGGAAGATTTGAACCTTTAGGAGATATCCCAGGTCATTCAGGAATAGTTAAATAAATTCTCAAAAGGGTGGTTAGTGTAATTCACTGACCACCTTAATATTTTTACTTTGGAACAATTCATGCATACAACAACTGATTCCTCATTTCATCAGCCGTTAGTGTGCTTACTAGAATACCAATCCGTTGCGCCACTTCATAAGCGTTTTTCTGAGGCACGACGATAATCCCAAAATGTTCTCTATTCTCCTCTATATATTGGAGATGCAACCGCTCAAAATCGACACGGTTATGTGTCAGGATACATCTATCCATAGAAGTTGCAAATTCAAGCTGCTCACGGTCAGTTTTGCCGAGAGTTGCTTGTTCAGTAACGGTTGCGACATCCAGACCACGCGAACGTAACAGTGTAGCAACCAACGCTGACATGTCCTCATCGTTATAAAGTGCAGCAAAAACCGTCACGATTGGCCCAATATAGCTTTTACAGATGGATGTATTAATTCATCGGGTACTCGGTTTCGCTCAATGTATTCATTAATCTCTGCTTGATGATCGAGATAAAAACTCAAGGCATCAAACACTTGTGCCAGCGTTAAATGCGGCAAATGGTTCAGGATTTCTTCTGGCATAATCCCCAGTCGCCACAAACCGACAATGGCACGAACAGATGTCCGAGTACCTATAATAATTGGCTCTCCACTCAAAATTTCAGGGTTGTGGGTAACGTAGCGCGAGGAGGTTTCAGCAAACATAGAACGAATGAAGGAAGCAGAACTAGCGTTGTCTTTAGTTTACAGTATCTTTACTTAATAGTTTTATACAAAAGTATAAAAATTCAGTAATAATCATGGTGTTTAATTTTTAAATTTATGTGACATTAGTTTTGAAAGGTTTTAGCCTTTTTCATAGTAGCCAATTATTTACAATTTATTGTATCAACTATTATGAAAAGAACTTTTCAAAAATTATTAGAAGTTAAAAAGGTGGCATTTGATGAAATAAACAGGCTGTTGCCAAGTGATGAAGGAGAAAGATGTATACTTGAGTTAGTCCTCGAAAATACAGAAGTCAACATTTCATTACTTAAGGACATGGTATAACTTTTAATAAAAATCTAAAATACTAACTTACCAGGATTTATTTATCCTGGTTTTTTTAACTTCCTCCTACTGATTGCCTGCCCACTTTTAGCTTGTTGAGGTACGATTGCACTTAAGGGGGCAGATATAACCAATGTCCTCCAATAAAACTGCACGATCGCATCTCTAAAATCACTTCATCTGTCTTCTTTTTAAATTTAAACTAACAAATGGCATCACCCGCATTGCTTTCTCCAGCGTTGAGTATTTGCTCTGCGGTTAGCTGTAATTCTGGAAAGATAGTAGAAACAAATAATGTATTTCCTACAAAAACAGCTTCTTCATAAAACCCATCAACTAATGTTAGTAAAGTAATCTTGTTCCTTTGGGGGTCAACAATCCAATATTCAGCAATTCCCCTAGCAGCATACTCAGAACGTTTGTAGCGGTAGTCCCAGTCTTCATTAGCTTTGCCAGGAGAAACGACTTCGATAACCAGCGCTGGAGGTGGCATATCCAAAGTAATTGTGGATCTTGTTGAGCCTTGCAAGACTTTTGCTAATTCATCTGTTAGCACAACTAAGTCAGGAACGCGAGTTGTCGCACGTAAACCACCAACGACAATTTCAGCTTTGTTACTCAACCGATTGATTGGGACAAACTTAAGCAAATTTACTAGCAAAAACAGAGATATCTGAACATTTTTTGGGCTTTCAGGTGGCATTGCAACTAACTCACCTGCCACCAGTTCATACTGGCTATCAGTGCCATCGTCATATTTCAAATATTCCTCAAGCGTTAGAAATTTGCCAGTAATTGCGGTCATATCGCGTAAAGGGGAGTTGCGTACTGAATAGTTTACTTCAATCTGGTAAAATCTCGTTGACTTCTGAAACTGACAAATCCACTGTTTTTGCTAAGATATACTCTGCCAATGCCTGATTAATTAGCACTTGATACCCCTGCTCACCTGCCTTGGCCTTGAAAGTGGGTAGCCAGCTAGCGAGGTTGCCACTGTTTGGCTCCTTTTCTAACTAGCCCCCTCCGAACCGTGCTTACGAGATTTCCAGGTACACGGCTCTCCAGTATTCTGTTATCACGAGACTCGTT
>NZ_VJXY01000099.1 GCF_014831675.1 Komarekiella delphini-convector SJRDD-AB1
AGTATCTTCTTTGGCAAAGCTATCTCCAATAGACAACATCGGTTTAATAAACTATTACGTCCTACAGCCCGAAACTAAGGGAACATCTAGTACATAAGGTAAGAAAACTTGTCTTTTGTGGGCTGCTGTGCTATCTCCATACTTGTATACATAGTTGCACAAGCTTCAGCATTATTGACCGACTACAAGCAAAATTACATAAATTAGTCAATTAAATAAAGTGAGTTGGAATGCCCATAACGAGGGAGAATAAAAATCAGACACTATAAAACCAGACGAAACTGTGCTTGTGTCTGATTAATTAGGGAGTATA
Source organism: Komarekiella delphini-convector SJRDD-AB1 (assembly GCF_014831675.1). Classification (GTDB taxonomy): domain Bacteria; phylum Cyanobacteriota; class Cyanobacteriia; order Cyanobacteriales; family Nostocaceae; genus Komarekiella. Next base: position 314 of record NZ_VJXY01000099.1, read on the forward strand.
AGAATGACGCTCTCTGTTGTCCACATAAACAAGTACCGCAAGGCGATCGCTTCTCTTGGGGCAGTGCAGGCAGAGGCGAAGTTGATTGCGCTATGGCTGGATGGAAAAGCTGATTCTTCTGTCCAGGCATATCGGCGCTACATTAGGCGGTTCTTAGATTTCTTGGACAAGCCCCTCAAGAAAGTAACTTATGAAGATTTGGTGGAATACAGTACACAATTCCAGGGGCAAGCTGACAGTACCCGGCGAATTTACATTGCCGCAGTCAAAAGCCTGATTAGTTTCGCTCACAAAATTGGATATATCCCTTTTAATGTTGGTATGGCAATAAAGCTGGGTGAACTGCCGGATGTCATTAATGAACGCTATTTAGACGAAGCAGACATCAAATTAATGGTGCGGGCAGCACAAAAACATCTAGAACTTGCCACAACTCCTAAGCGACAATATACAGCTAAAAGAAATTTACTGATAATTAAGCTGCTGTACCAAGCAGGGCTTAGGGCCAACGAAATCTGTCAGTTAACTTGGGCAGACTTAACTCCCAGAAACGAAAGTGGTCAGGTGTACGTGCGAAAAGCTAAAGGCAGCAAAAACCGTACCATCCTCATCAAGCCGAAGTTATGGACTGAACTAATGGAGTTTAAGTCAGATGCTAGTGCTACAGATGCAGTTTTCTCCAGTCAAAAGGGTGGACACTTGGAGCGCCAAAATTTACACCCGATAGTGAAAGCGATCGCAGCCGTTGCTGGACTAAGTGATAAAGTGTCAGCTCACTGGTTGCGTCATGCCCACGGGTCACATGCCATTGAGAGAGGAACCAACCCTGTACTGGTAAAAGATACTTTGGGTCACTCCAACCTGGCAATTACTGACCGCTACCTCAAAGCTAGACCCAACGACAGCAGTGCTTTAAACTTAATGGATCTTTGACATTTACGCAGTTTGCTCTGCGGAAATCTACCAATTTCTGACCATTCACCACTCGAATAGCCAAATACTGCCGCAGCAAAACTCTCGACTTGCCCCCAGTTGCACGTGTGAACAGCAACTTGCGGGCCGACAATCAGCACTCAGCGCGATCGCTCTTTGTTATAAAGTGGAGCATATAAGGAGAGTACAACAGATACAGCCAAGCCAAATTGTAACTAAAAACTGAGCAATTGAAGACCCAAGCCGACCACACGGAGAACATCAAAAATCTAGCGACCAGTTGCAATCAGCTAGGGATAGCCTTGAGCGCATTAAATCTAACGTCGCAGCAACAGCTAGAGCAATTGACTCACTTAACCAAACTCTCAGCCAATTTGAGCAATGTTTCCCCACAGCAACCAGAGACATTGAGCCAACCGTTGCAAGAACAATTGAACGAGATTCAGGCGAAGATTTCTCTATTGAACCAAAAAGACGTGGAATCGGTCGTTAAAGGTTAGGGTAGAGCTTTTATTATCTGGCTTGTCTCTCCGATCTCATTTTTTATTCTGTTTTGGTTTTATTCACACATGACCCCAATCCCTACTCCTATTGAAACTACCGAGTCTCTACAGAAAATTTTGCAGAATACTGATTGGAGTAATGCCAAGCTTCAACGGGTTGAGAAAAAGTTGGGGACAGATCCTAATCAGAGACGGCGGCGGTAAAAAAATGATGTTGAAAACGTGATTTAAAACAACTGTGTCTGCATTACACGTAATGGAGATTTGGTGTAATCAAAAAATTATGTGAATTTACGGAATCTCTTAGAGAAACCATGTATATTCAGTAAAATATGCTGCTCAAGAAGGTAGATAGTACATGGAGCCACTAACAGCGGGTGCGATCGCTTTTACAACATGGGTGGTGGGTAAACTGATTGACTGGTCAACAGACAAAACTTTTGATATAGCTTCGGAACGGCTGATGCAACTGATAAAGCAGAAATCGCCAGACACAGCCAAAACCTTAACGGCAGCAGCAGGACGTGCAGCTTTAGTGCCTGATGAGAGAGAAGATATTGGGGAAGCTGTCTTGGTGGAAGAAGTGAAAAAGGCCGCAGCTAAAGACCCGGAAATTAAAGCAGCAGTACAAGCATTAGGAAATGATGTAAATCAAACTGTAAAGGAGAATACTGAAGTTGAAAAGCGTTTGACAACTGTGATTGAAAATTGGCAAGGCATTAACATCAAAGGCGGAAAGCCAACTATCAGCAACAATACCTTCAATTTTGGTAACAAATGACTAATGAAAACTGGCAAGGTATCAATATAAAAGGCGGAAATCCGATTATTAAGGATAATAATATTATCTTTGAGTCGCCTGAAGAAAATCCCCCAAATAATATTTTATTTCAAGGTTCTGCCAACTTTGTAGGGCGAGAGCTAGAACTGAGGATAGTAAGTGAAAAGTTGCACAAATCAAGTGTAGTAGCAATATCTGCTATGTCAGGTATGGGAGGAGTGGGCAAAACGGAATTAGCAACACAGTATGCACGAAGATATGAAGCAGATTATTCAGGAGGCATTTGTTGGTTAAGTGCAAGAGAATTAAATCTAGCAGCACAAGTTGTGCAGTTTGCTAGTGAGCAAATGAAATTAGAAGTACCGCAGCAGAATGTGAACGGAGAGGCGCTAAGTCTGAGTGAACAGGTAACTTGGTGTTGGCGAAACTGGCGACCGCAACAAGGGTTAGTGTTGGTAGTTCTAGACGATGTTACAGAATTAGAAAGTTGTCGGGAGTTTTTGCCGAGTAGTAACCGTTTTCGTGTACTGATCACAACGCGGCGACGAAATTTAGACTCGAATATTTATGAGATACCTCTAGATGTGCTGTCAGCACCAGAAGCTTTGCAGTTGTTAACAGCCTTAGTGGGTGAAACAAAAGTCAAGCGTGAATTAGAGACAGCCAAAGAGTTATGTGAATGGTTGGGATATTTGCCGTTAGGGTTGGAATTGGTAGGGGGGTATATAGCAAAAAAGCCTCCCAATTGGACTATAGCAAAAATGTTGCAGAGGCTAAAAGAGCAGCAATTAAAAGATGAAGCGCTTAATGTAGAGCAGCAAAAATTACAAAAAACTTTAAGTACAGCACAGCGAGGGGTATTAGCAGCATTTGAGTTAAGTTGGCTGGAGCTGGAACATAGAACTCAAAATGTTGCAATATTGTTGAGTTTATTTGCTCCAGGGATTTTTATATGGGAGTGGGTAGAATCTACAGTTGGTTCACTCAAATGGGTGGCGAGTGATGCTGATACAGCAAATGAGCAATTATATGAACGTAATTTGATTCAATGGGTAGAAGATACGGATGGAAACTATAAAATCAAAATACATCCTTTAATTCGGGAGTTTTTAAAAGTCAAGCTAGCACTCTCAGAACAAGCTTATGATTTGAAGTCGGCTTTTGTGAAAACATTTGTAGAAATTGCCCAAACAATCTCTCCTCCACTTACTCAAGAGAACATTAAATTATTAAAAGATGCAATACCGCATTTGGCGGAGGTAGCACAAAATCTAACTGATGTACTTAGTAATGAAAATTTAAGCCAGCCCTTTGTTGGCTTAGGTAGATTTTATCAGGAACAGGGGTTGTATACTTTAGCAGAACCTTGGTATGAAGGATGCATATCAGCATTAAAAGCCCGTTTTGGGGAAGAACATCCTGAGGTTGCAGCCACTTGTAACAACTTGGCTCTACTCTACAGAAGTCAAGGAAAATACATGGAAGCAGAACCTCTGTACCTCAAAGCATTATCCTTAGAGCAAGAGCTGCTGGGAGAGGAGCATCTTGAGGTTGCAACCACTTATAACAACTTGGCAGTACTCTACAAAAGACAAGGTAGGTACACAGAAGCAGAACCTCTCTATCTCAAAGCATTATCCTTAAGGCAAAAGCTGCTGGGGGAGGAGCATCCTGAGGTCGCAAGCAATTGCAATAACTTGGGTATGCTCTACGAAAGCCAAGGTAGGTACACAGAAGCAGAACCGCTCTTGCTCAAAGCATTAGAACTTTGGCAAAGACTGTCGGGGGAGGAGCATCCTCATGTCGCCTTCGCTTACAGCAACTTGGGTATACTCTACGAAAGACAAGGTAGGTACACAGAAGCAGAACCGCTCTTGCTCAAAGCATTATCCTTAAGGCAAAGGCTGCTGGGGGATGAGCATCCTGATGTTGCAACCAGTTACAACAACTTGGCAGTACTCTACAAAAGCCAGGGTAGGTATACAGAAGCAGAATCTCTGTACCTCAAAGCATTAGAACTTGAGCAAAGGCTGCTGGGGGAGGAGCATCCTGATGTCGCAACCGCTTACCATAACTTGGCTTTCCTCTACTATAGCCAAGGACGGTACATAGAAACAGAACCTCTGTACCTCAAAGTATTAGAACTAAGGCAAAGGCTGCTGGGCGAGGAGCATCCTGATGTCGCAACCACTTACAAAAGCTTGGCTGAACTCTACGACAACTGGGCTTTAGTCTACGATAACCAAGGACGGTATGCAGAAGCAGAACTCCTGTACCTCAAACTATTATCCTTAACGCAAAGGTTGCTGGGGGAGGAACATCGTGATGTCCTAACCAGTTACAACCACTTGGCAGGAATCTATTATAGCCAAGGACGGTACATAGAAGCAGAACCTCTGTTGCTCAAAGCATTATCTTTAAGGCAAATGCTGCTGGGGGAGGAGCATTCTGATGTTGCAATTAGTTACAACAATTTGGCTCAACTCTACTATAGCCAAGGTAAGTACACAGAAGCAGAGCCTATGTACCTCAAAGCATTATCCCTAATGCAAAGGCCGCTGCTAGAGGAGCATTCTTGGATCGCAATCAGTTACAACAACTTAGCAGTAATCTACGAAAGACAAGGTAGATACACAGAGGCAGAACCGATATACCTTAAAGCATTATCCCTAATGCAAATGCTGCTGGGGGAGGAGCATCCTGATGTCGCAACCAGTTACAACAACTTGGCAGGAATCTACTATAGCCAAGGTAGGTATACAGAAGCAGAACCGGTCTTGCTCAAAGCATTAGAACTAGAGCAAAGGCTGCTGGGAGAGGAGCATCGTGCAGTCGCAACCACTTACCACAACTTGGCTCAACTTTACGAAAAACAAGGAAGGTATACAGAAGCGGAACCTCTGTGCCTCAAAGCATTATCTCTAATGCAAAGACTGCTAGGGGAGAAGCATTATGAGGTCGCAAACAGTTACAACATCTTGGGTCAACTCTACAATAGCCAAGGAAGGTACATAGAGGCAGAACCGCTATTTCTCAAAGCATTAGAACTAAGGCAAAGGCTGCTGGGGGAGGAGCATCCTGATGTTGCAACTAGTTACAACAGCTTGGCTCAACTCTACAATAGCCAAGGAAAGTACACACAAGCAGAACCGCTTTTGCTCAAAGCCTTGAGAATTGTTGAACAAAGATTAGGAGTTGCACATCATAACACAATTACTATTCGTAAAAATCTGGAATGGGTGCGAGATGAAATTTCAAAAAGTTAATGTAGCGGAAAGTTGCGATCACTACTGAAGAGAAAAGTAATCACAAAGTCACACCTTGGGTGATCGCAGGGAATTAAGCCAGTGCCGAGCAACAGCGATGCGAGGCTGCGGCTCTCACTCATGCTTTGAGAGTTCAGCTTTCACGCTCAAAGTAAGAAAGAGTATAATCTGCATTGCTTAATTATTTGCCGCGAACGCTTACAATTCTGGCCCCGCCTGCCACAGTAAATCCTCACTCCATTGCTTGAGCAGGGCTTTGATAATATAGCTTCAAGTTCAGCGATCGCTCTAATTAACCGTCGCCATCATCTCTCACCTCCATGCTGCCAAAACCGCAACTCGGACTTGAAATACCTCTCAGTTTTCTTAGACTCATTGCGCCAGTGATCCCAAGCCACTATCACCTCCTCTCCGAAATCCTCTATGACTTCCCCCCTCTCCATATATAAAGTGCGGTAAGGGTCAGCGTGGGCAACAATGGAACCAACTTCAATCAATTCGCAATTAGAAGAACCAGATGCGGCAAGACTTTCGTGAGAAACCGTCTGTTCTGCAATTTTGGAGGATTCAGCTTTCTCTAGGGCCGCGATTAGCTCTGTCTGTTGTGGTGTCAACTCTGCTCTAATGTCCTGCTTGATTACCTCGTACTCTTGCGCCACTGCCCAATAGTCCTGCCAGCTACACCCAGGGTTTAACAACACCCGTCTAATATCGCTAACCGCCTGTGGCAGCGGTTGCAATTGTTCCGTCCTTATGGCAATCGCCTCTGGTGTAGGACTACTGCCCAAGATTATCGCCGCAGCTTCCATCGCTTTGGTGTTGTTCATCGCGGTGGCGATCTGCTTCAGTGCCATGCCCATGAGCCGCAGACATTCTTGGGCATTGTCTAGTGGCGGCGAAACTGCTAGCTCACGCAGATCAATAGTTTCTAAGAGCGCTTGTTTGACCTGCTTGTTTAAAGCTTTGGTTGCCTGCTGGGTCATGGTATTCCCCCACTGCTGGGCAGGTCGTGATTCTACAGCGTGTTCCAATTCCTGGATACGTTGCTGTAGCTGCTGGTTCTCAATCTCCAACTGCCGGAGCGATTCCATCTCATCCAAACGTTGCTGCAACTGAATATTTTGCTCTTTCTGTTGCTGGAGTAATTTCTGGTATGCCTCCAGTTGCTCCTTAATTTGTGCTTCGGCTCTGGCAGTAGCCTCTGCTTGCAAGCCAATCCTCAATTCCTGTTCCAGTCGCTCTAACTCAAGCTTGTGCTGCTCTTTGATTGCTGCGACGTTTTCAATATTTTCAGGAACCAATGGTTCCTGAACTTTTTTGCGTAGTGGCAAAGGAACCACTTTTTTGGCAGCAGCGGCAAAGTCCGATTCGCTGGGGGAGGGATTTTCCTCAAGTGCAAGAGCTACGGCAGCCTTAAGTTTTTCTGGCTCTTTGGCTAACCGAGCTAGTGAACGGGCTTGGCGCTCATTTTTGATGTGTTCGCCAAATTCCCCGGCAGCCTCAATAACCTTATGCGCTCCTAGCAGCTGATTGATCCGCCGATACCCACCCCAAGCAGATAGTTCATGCTGGCAGTATTCTTCAAAGTTGTTATATCCAGCATCCTTAAATACCTGTTGCGATCGCATAAGGAGAATTTCGTCTACCGCCTGGGACTCGAATCGGTCGATGGCGGTGAAGGTTTCTTTGATATTGCTGTTGATCACATCGTAGTCGAGTGCTGTTGTTGGTTCTTCTTTATTTAGTGTCAGCATAGTTACGAACCCTCCATCGGCAACACCTCTTCTGTTAGCAAGGCATAAAACTCCGGTACTACCTGCTCCAAAGAGCGCAGTTCATTCGCCGCTAGAGCCTCCAATTCCAGCACCGCCTGCCAGCGCAAATCAGATGTCCAGCGTTTAAGGATGCCTTTAATCGCATCTACCCCTTTAGCAATGCCATCTCTAAGCGTTTGCACACAGTCGAGTAGAGGAGTCGATTCATTGAATTGCGTGGTATCCACCCCTCCCGATAGGGGGTTCCCTATAGCAATATAGGGGGGGGTGGATACGGGAGAGCTATTCGGCTCAATCCCGTACTCAGTCTGGATTTTAGCTTGATAATAGAAGGAATTGGCGCTCAATTCCCGTTTGTTTTGGCGATGAGCCATTACTTGTTTTGCAAATTCCAATTCCTCCACAGCAAGCGAATAAATTTTCACCTGCTCACCGCGTGGCCCCTGCTTGCGGCAAGCTAACTTGAGTCCCAGCTGCTCAAGCATTGTGGCCAGCAACCAAACTGGTTCACAATTACTGGGGATTGTGAAACCAAGAATTGCTTTAATGTGAGCAGCACAATCAATTGCGATCGCCCTCATATTTAGTAAGTCGCAGTCAGTGGACGTAATTTCGCTTCCGACTACCAATTGTTTAAGAATGTGATGCAAACCCAAGTTAAATCTCGCCAACCAATGAGCGGAATAATTACCCCAGTCGAAGCTAAAAGGTAAATTATCCCGTTGGCTGCGGTCTTTTTGGGTGACAATTGTTGGTGGTGCGGGGTATTGCTGTCCAGTCTTGGGGTCAACAATCGATTCACTTGGTTCAGATAATATGGCCTCAAGAGAAGCGATCGCTCTAATTAACCGACCGCCGTCATCTAATTCAACCAGTTCGGGCGTAACGGACATCCCGTAGGAATCAAATATGCGAAACTTTTCACATTCAAAAACTTCCTGGGGTGTCAGGTAATCTTTGCTCTGACGGGCGCGGTATTCACTCAAGGTAATATTGTTAGCCTTGGCAACAGCCGAATAATGGGCAATGTCCAAAGCCGATGCCGCAACTTTTAGAGATTCTAGAGATTCATGATCATCATCACTGCCCACTGATACTATGGTATTGCCCATCTCCGTAAGCAGCGATCGCAGATCATCCCGGAGATTATTGAGAGAATAGTGACGGTTAGCTTGAATTTGACAGTAAGCTTCTAGCGCCCAATCTTTCTCTGCTCCCCGTGCTCCTGTTTTGCGGTCAATTCGCAACAGAAAAGCAGTCATTTCGTTGGTTTGGAGTAATCGCTGTTTGATTTTTGTGGCGTTGGTATCTTTGTAACCAAAGGGAGGGCGAGGAGCCACCCAAACGTGAAACGGAACTTTGGGGCGATAACGGTAGAGCTGTTGAGCGCATTCGGTTGCCGTTTGGGAAACGCCGTGAAAAACACCAAACACCAAATCAAAATGATATTGGGAGATATCTACACCAGTTCCCAAGCTGGGGGAGGTGAGTAAAGCATCGAGGTTTTTGACGGCGTTGGTAATATCTTTGATGAAAGCAATGTTCTCCTCGCTGCCGGAGTTGTCTGAATGCACAGACCAAATCCGTAATTTTGTGAGTGTAGGAGACGGGGAAGAGTTAGGAGATTCTTCGCACTTGGAGGAGAGTGATTTTTCAAGTTTCTTGATGAAACGCTTGGAGTCGCTGACCACCATGATTTTCTGTCCTGCCATTAGTGCCGCCGAGATTTGCGCGACTAGAGCGCTGGAATTATCCCCCTCGTACCAGTGAATAGTGCGTGAGCCATTTCTCCACTCGTTTTTGATGATGTACGGGATTTCCCCTGATGGACGCATTGCTCGAAAGAAGTCCACCGTCAGGTCATCCATGTGTGCATCGGCGATGACCACCAATGGCGCATTGTATACTATATATTCCAGTACTTCCAGTATTGCGGCGCGATGTGATTTGCAAGTATTACTGTGTAGTAGGTGAGTGAGGTATTGGCAGGCCTCATCAATAAATATGCAGCCGTAGGTGAGAGATTGGGTATTTAGCTTGTGCAAGCTGTCAATAGTAATGCTCAGAGCTGTGGCTTTGGCTAACCCCACGTAACCAAGTTCTGAATACATGGCAGTCCCCAAGCGTTCGGCAAGATTTTTCAGGAGATTTACGCGATGACCATTGTTAAGAAATCTTGCTGAAGGATTTTGGTCACGCCACCAGCGCATTAGTTCAGTTTTGCCAGTGCCCATGTCACTCCATAAAATCACAAGTCCTGCAAACGGAAAGCGGAAAGTAGAGCGACTCTGAGATTTGTATGAATCAACTTCAAGAGAATCTTTTGACTCCTTGTTGAATTTTTCTTCGATAACAGAAGGAGTAAACAATTTTTCCTTTTCAATCTCATAAAGCTCTGGTACGGATGAACATTCTTCAAGCTCTTTAATGCACAAGGCTTGGGAGAGATATTTGACGTTGACTGTCACATCTGGTTTGTACTTACTAAGTCCCCACTTCTTAGCCCGATACGAGCGCTGGTAATCTTTAAGCGATTTGGCATCATCAATGATCGCGCTCAGTAAGACATTCGCATCTTTATTTCGCGCTACCACAAAATCATCAACGCCTTTCTCTGGCCCCGGCAGTAATGCCACTTCGCATTCCCCACCAGCTGCTTCGATTGCTCTACCAGTACGAACCGTTGCCTGAAAAACTGACCAGCGGGTATTTGACCTGGTTTCGTAGTCAAATAATATAATGAACTTGCGTCCCGCCTGAGCCAATGGTACTAAGTCAGGATGCAACCGTTCATCAAAATCCAGCTTGCCAACTCGCCCGTTCCAAATGCCGGGGAGTGCTAGAGCTACAAACCCCAGACTTAGTAAGCAAGCGGCCTTCTTCTCACCTTCGCAAAGTATTATTGGTATCTCCGAGTGTGCGATGACCCACTCCCAGAAGATCAGCGGATTGAGTCGAT
>NZ_VJXY01000100.1 GCF_014831675.1 Komarekiella delphini-convector SJRDD-AB1
GTCAGTAAGCTTTGTACAATTTCCATATGGCTATCGAGTCGGTGCTTGTTTGTTCTAATCAGCACCTTAATGGTTCGATAGTTTTCTTGTCTATTCCCTCAACTCAAAATTGTCCGGAGTATTGATAAGCGGTAGCTGTATTCAGCAAGTTTTCTTCTTTTCTATTTCGTAAGCTTGCAATAAATGCTCACCATTGAAATGAATTAGGTGAGTTGCATCTTCGGCAACCCAAACATCGGTTTCCCAAGCAATTTCTGCCAGATATGCCACCATTGCCTTGCGGCTAAGAAATGCTGTCACCATCACCAGAGAGATTTGGACACCTTTGAATAATGCTTCAAGTTCTTTTTTCCGCTTAGGATTAATTGGGCCATGTGAGGTTACAGCTTCAATTAGCACTAACCAGTTATTTGTTGTTAAGTGGATAATGATATCTGGCATTTTGCCGTGGGAATCGATAGTAACGCCCAAATCTGCCAGTGCTGTTTCATCGAAGTGGGCGAACTTTTCATCTGTATCACCAATATAAATGAGCTTTCCACTAGGGGTAAAGCGAGGGGCAAAATCATTAATAATTTTTTCAATCAGAATATTCTGACCACCTGGCGATAAAGTTTTAATTTCTCCTGCAATCATTATCGGAATACGAGACATTTCACGCTCTTGAGCATACTGTTTTTTTAAGGTTTCAACCGAAGCAAGGTAGGTGCAGATGCTCTTTTCCCATGCGTCAGTAGCGTAAGTTCGTAATAGTTCGAGCGCACTCTCTTCAATCTGATATACAGTTTTGGGACTGTTGATAGGACGGCTCGGATTATCTGGATTAGCAACTATCAAAGCTGCATCTAAAAATTGATGCACTGTCTGGCGGCGAACCGTTTCCCGTGTGTTGGGCTTATAGGTTTTGCCATAATGCTCAGCCATGAAGTTCATCATCGGCGTAATTCCGATAAAAGGTGAAGTTGCTAATTGCCAAGAATCTGTCGGCTTTAAATCAAGCAACGCCAGAAGAGTTAATGCTGACCGTTCATTTAGTTGTGCTCGTGGAAAGCCCAATTGCGTCAAAATTAGCAGCGCTTCATCAATTCGAGACTTAATTACGATGGGATTGTTACCTGACTGATTCGACATACTCAGTAGCTTATCTTCTATAAGTTCGTCGATTTCCCGTAAAGAAGGAAACTGCTCTTTAATGCCCGTCCCTAAAGACAACAGCTGTTCCAAATTAGGATACTTTAATTTCCGCAAATCTGTTGCATTGACCTGAGTATGCCCATTGAACAATCGAAAAAATGAATCAACCAGGGTTGAATTGAGATAAACAGCAAGCCCACGAGCCAAGGTAAGGCTAAGTCCGCGTCCATCTTTGTGAAAGTAATTCAAGTGATTTTCAAAGCCGACATAGGCATAATTAAATTGGTCAGCATCGTAAACCACTGCAACAATCCGCCTTTTCTGTTCTTTCGACGAGAATCTTTTACATAAAACGTAATGCTCATTTGGGATCAGAAGATTTGCTGTTTCTTCTATACAAACTATGGCTTGAGGCTTTTTGGTTTTTTTTGGATATTCTACATATCCATTCAATAAATTCACCGGATAAATTAAAGGAACGGTATGATTTTCTGAATTTGTTATTAGGTACTGTTTTGCTCGGAAATCCACTACCCGTCCAGTTGAAACTGTTAGCCCTAGGTCTTTCAATGTGCAGGTAAAAAGCTCCATTCGCTGAACAACTTGCTGGCTGATTTTATCTGGAAGAATATGAATAAACTGCTCTGGATCATCGGAGTGAACTAAGTCTGCGTACGATACAGAGTGTGACAGGATCAAGTCATCATTAGCACCGGAACTAGTATTGATGATTACGTTACTAGATTTTTGCTCTTGTTTTTTAGCTTGGATAATGATAGTTTCCTGCAAAACATCATCATCACTAAATGTTTCTTGACGTGATTCAAAAAGATGTACTTGCTGTAAAGCCATCATCTCCAAAAACATCTTCCGAAAGTTACGGAAATACGGCCCATTGCAAAAACTGCGCGGGGTAATCGCTACAAATTCCCCTCCTGGTTTTAGAAGTTGCGCTGTAGCAGCCATAAAACCAGTGTAAAGATTGCTCGTCTCCAAACCGATGGAACGCAGCAATTCACGCACCTTGGAATGAGCATTGATTTTCAAATAAGGTGGATTGAGAATAGCATGGGTAAATTCTGCTGCGTTTTCACTATTCAATAAACCAGCTTGAAGCAGCCTGACTGCATCTTCGATAAAATCAGTCTCACGAATTTCGTAATTGAAGGAAATGCCCACATGCTGACATTCCTTCTCACATAGTTTTAGCGTCTGGTGCAAATATCTGATTAGAAGAGGGTCAATTTCATAAGCTACAACGCGCAAACTTAATGTGTGTTGTTGTTGGCATACTTTCGCTACAAAAGCGGCTATTAGTGAACCGATTCCGGCACCGGCATCAAGCAAGGATATTTCAGGTAAATCTAGGCTATCAAACATCTCAGCCATCAATTCCGCTACTGGAGCAGGGGTTAGAAACTGACCCATTAACCCTTTCTTACTTTGCTTGAGCTTGAAGCTTGCTACAGCCCGATGAAGATCCACTTCTGCAAGCAAGTCACCACTAGATAGTTCTGCTAGACTGTTGAACCCCAAAGTATTGGTATGATTTGCTACGAACGCTTGACTGCTTGATGGGATGATCACGGTCTGTCTTCTTAGATTGCTATCAAGTTTATTTTATTTGCCTCACGCAGAGGAGCCAGCGCTGTGCTGGGGTCTCCCCCGTTGAGGCGACTGGCGTGCGCGGAGGCGCAGAGAAGGAATTGAAAATTACGACTTTTGCAAGAAGTCTACTCATTGCTCAGCACTCACAAAAGTCCTGCTGACTCATACAGTCGTTTAAGCATTGCTGTAATCTTCGTACCATAATTTAAATCTGCTGCCCAACGCCCTGATAGTTGCTCGATTGATGGCGCAACACCGCGTGTGACAAAGCGGAACCGTGGGTCTACTACTTCCTGTACTAGAGGTTCTAGACTAGCGTATGCTTTTAAGTGTTGGATGTGTGATCTTACGCCAATTCTGGCACTTTCAAAAGATGCAGCCTCCGCACCACCACCAATTGCGCCTAAGCCTGCAAAGTTATTTTGCTCAGGTCTAATATCACCGCCAAAGCGTAAAAATCCAGTTTCTACACACATTTGGCAAAAGGCAATGTCATAGTTCACTCCTTCTATACCTGCTTCTTCCCGATAGAGTTTGGGGATGTCAGGAAATTTTACTAAAGCATTTTCATTGTTGTTTCTTAGGAATAGTTGCAACTGCACTTCTGAAGTATTACCGTTTGACATGACTCGATCAAATTGACCTGGACAAACTGCTAGATTTGATCGCAAGCTGACGGTACGAGTTGCAGCATCCCAACTAACTGCAACATTGAAATCCCGCAGTTCGATCGCTTTGACATATACTATTTTGCGATAGGTGATCCGGCGAACATTAGACGCTGTTGACAAGTCAATCCGCAAGCGATCCACTAAATCAATGGGGATGTATGCATTACCATTAATCAGCACCCCTTGCTCTAAATAATTTTGCCCGTTAATGTTGATATTGATTGCCGTATAAGTCGGTTCTTGAGGATTTCCAGGACTGGGGTCAATTATACGACTCCAAGATGCTAGCCCATCGGAAATTCCCAAGGCAAAATCGCGGCGACGATTTTGTAGCAAAGCCCGATCCTCTGGACTGCTAAGAAAACCCACTTGCATCGATAAAGAAGGCAGCGTTGTCCGGCGACAGAATGCCAAACTACCCAATCCACTATCTGTATCTGGTTTGACTCCCCGATTTGGCAACTGGGGTACGCGACGCAATAACCCCATTAGCAACAGTTCAGCATTGCTCTTGCGCTCATTATTATTGGCAATATAGAAGACACTAGCCCCACGCACAGAAGGACTGCTAGCCGCATCAGATTCAATTTCTAGGGCTACATCACCCCGACGGCCACGGGAATTTATCCAGGTGATAGTTTGGGCCGCACTCAGATCATCTGGGACTGACAAAACTTCAAAAATCCTTGCTCTTAGTTCTGTTACAATCAAATCCCGCAGCAAAATCATTTCTCTAGCTTCGGTTGTATCACCTGCGATCGCACCTGGATCAATTCCTCCAGCTTCCTTGCCTCCGTGAGCCGCCGAAATAAAAATACGTCCCATCTTCAGTATTTCCTCTAATAAAATTAAGCGTAAGCAATTCTATAGATCATTCTTGGTCTAGCAACAAGAATATAACAGCCATCAGAAGTCCTTTGTTATTTGTCTTTTGTTATTTCTCTAAACTTGGGGACTAGGGACTGGGTATTGGTACGGCACAATCAGTTTGGCAAATATATTGTCAATATTGCTGAGGGAAGAGAAATTTATGTAGGCGATCGCATCTTAATATCTCAAGTTTGCGCGTTCCATCAAAACTTTTTTAAGTGACTGGACGTACCACACGAATTAGTTTTCCTTGCAACGGTTCTTCTGCTGTCACAGCCTCATCTATCCGGGCTGCGAACTGTTCCCAATTCCGATTGTTCGTGCAAACAATAATGCCGAAGTGGTTATAATCACGACGATGCAAACGGATAAAATCATACCTGTTAATAGTTAATATCGAGCGTTTTTGGCTTGTAGCAAATGCCAGCACTTCGTCATCAGCTATACCTTGGTCTGCATTTCCAGCTTCTTGAACTGTCAAAATATCATGCCCCAAAGTACGTAATAATTCCACAACTGGAAACGGAAACTGCTCATCTGCGTAAAACCATGCCATCGACTAGGCTACCTTATTACGCTCAATTGCCGATTCGATTTCATCAGGATGAGCTTCTGCATACACCCAAGCATTAGCTAGATCTGTAGCCGTAATGGTTGGATAGCTCGTCAAAAGATCAGCATCGCTATATCCAAGACAGCGACTTTCTACAAGTACCCAGACGGGAATACGAGTTTTAGCGATGCGAGCCTCTCCACCACAGACTCTAGGAGTTTTCTCAATTCCTTGCCAATTGCTGCCAAGACTTTGAGCAAGTAACTGTATAGCCTGCACCTTTTCACCAGGACTAAGGGCAAGAAGTTGTTGTTCTAACTCTTTGAGTGTCACGGATGTAAATCCTCTGATGTTTTAGAAGGCTAGATTTACAATTTTATCAATTACTAGGTTGATTCGAGTAGCTTGAGGAGAAATAACACTCGTTTAAAAGCCAGTTTACAATAAGCACTGATGCCGCAATTTTGGCTTGGCAGACTACTAGTTGAAGATTGCGGCAAAATATAATCAATTATGATTAATGACTAATTATGCAAATCCCCCGCTTGCACCCAGACACAATTGAAGAAGTTAAACTACGAGCTGACATTGTAGATGTCGTCTCAGAATACGTAGTTTTACGCAAACGCGGGAAAGATTTCGTCGGTTTATGCCCCTTCCACGACGAGAAAACTCCCAGCTTCACTGTTAGCCAAACCAAGCAAATGTACTATTGCTTTGGCTGTCAAGCTGGGGGAAATGCCATTAAGTTTGTGATGGATTTGGGCAAGCGCCAATTTGCTGAAGTAGTACTGGATTTGGCGCGGCGTTATCAAGTGCCTGTACAAACCCTGGAACCAGAACAAAGGCAAGAATTGCAGCGTCAGCTATCTCTGCGTGAACAGTTATATGAAGTTCTAGCTTCGACGGCACATTTTTATCAACACGCCCTGAAACAATCTCAAGGGCACAAGGCAATTGAGTATTTGCAATCCAACCGCTATCTGAGAACAGAAACTATTGAGCAGTTTGGCTTGGGTTATGCCCCCGCAGGTTGGGAAACGCTGCATCGCTATTTGGTGGAAGATAAGCGCTATCCAGCGCAACTGTTGGAAAAAGCGGGATTGATTAAGCCACGCAAAGAAGGAGGCGGTTATTATGATGTGTTTCGCGATCGCCTGATGATTCCCATCCGCGATGTTCAAGGGCGTGTAATTGCTTTTGGTGGTAGAACTCTCACTGATGAGCAGCCTAAATATTTAAATTCACCCGAAACCGAACTTTTTAGTAAAGGTAAAACATTATTTGCTCTTGATCAAGCTAAAGGTGGAATTTCTCAACAAGATCAAGCGGTAGTTGTAGAGGGATATTTTGATGCGATCGCTCTCCATGCTGCTGGTATTACTAACGCTGTCGCCTCTCTTGGTACTGCCTTAAGCTTGGAACAAGTGCGGCAGGTATTACGCTACACCGAATCGAAACAATTGGTACTCAACTTTGACGCCGATAAAGCCGGAACTAATGCCGCAGAACGAGCGATCAGTGAAATTGCCGAACTAGCATATAAAGGCGAAGTTCAATTAAAGATTCTCAACTTGCCTGATGGCAAAGATGCCGATGAATACTTGTATAGCCATACCTCAGAAGACTATCATCAACTATTAGTAAATGCACCACTTTGGCTGGACTGGCAGATTCAGCAAATTACTAAAGATCGTAACTTAAAACAGGCTACTGACTTTCAGCAAGTAACTCAACAGATAGTAAAATTGCTCAAAAATATAGCTAACAGTGATACTCGTAACTATTATGTTGCTTATTGTGCAGAGATACTCAGTTTAGGAGATACCAGACTTATACCTCTACGAGTCGAAAATCTGTTAACTCAAATTGCTCCCACTGCGGCGACTACATACTCTAAACCTGTGTCAGCAAAGAAAGCATGGGGAGGTAGTGTTTCTCCATCCTCAATCCCTAGCGATCGCAGTCTTTTAGAACATGCAGAAGCGTTATTACTGCGAATTTACATGCATTGTCCCGAACAGCGTCGAGCGATTGTTGAGGAATTAGAGGAGCGAGATTTACAATTTAGCCTTTCCCACCACCGATTTTTGTGGCAACAGATTTTAGAGGTAATGGAGCAAGGAGATTTAGTATCAAATTTGCAAAATAGATATTTAGAGTTATCTGAAGAATTGGGATTAGTGTCTCATCTGTTTCATTTAAATGAGAAAAGCAAGAAAGAATTACTTCGTACTCCTCAAGTAGTTCAAGCTGCGATCGCCTGTATGGATCTGGTAATGCGTGAAAAACGCTATCGCCACTTTTTAGAACTATGGCAACAAACCGATCCAGAAGCAGAACCAGAACGCTATCAATCCTATTATCAAGCTTTCTATGCCGAAAAATTAAAGCTTCAAAAAATAGACAGACAACGGCTATTTTCCATCACAGAATTGCTGTAGGTTGTTATAATCGTTCTCTTTACAGCTAGTTTATTATGCACTGGCAACCTATAGAAGATTTACCATCAAACTGGGAAAAATTGGCTAGTGCTGAGTTGCCACCTTTAGTCACTGTTTGGAATGAACAAGCACAGCGTCTTCGGTCTTCTGGTGAGTTCAAAACCTTTATGGAAAGGTTAAGTCGAGAAATTGCAATAGAAACTGGAATAATTGAACGACTGTACACTCTAGACAGAGGAATCACTCGCTTATTAATTGAACAAGGAATTAATGAGGCTTTGATTCCTCATGGAGCTACAAATCGTCCAGTTAAGCAGGTTGTATCTCTAATCCAGGATCAAGAAGCAGCAATTGAAGGACTATTTGATTTTGTAGGTGGACAGAGAACTCTCTCAACTTTCTATACTAAACAGTTACATCAACTTTTAACCCAGAATCAAGATAGTACGGAAGCTGAAACACCAACAGGACAAATAATCAGCGTTCCTCTTATACAAGGTGACTGGAAGCGACTACCTAATAACCCTAAAAGACCTGATGGCTCTATGCACGAATATTGTCCTCCAGAACAAGTCGCTTCTGAAATGGATCGGTTAGTCGAATGGCATCATCAACATCAAACAAGACAAATTCCTCCTGAAGTTGAAGCAGCATGGCTGCATCATCGCTTCACACAAATTCATCCTTTTCAAGACGGTAATGGTCGAGTTGCTCGATGCCTAGCTAGTTTAGTTTTCATCCAAGCTGAATGGTTTCCTTTAGTTCTTACTCGTGATGACACAGGAGCTTATATTGCAGCTTCGGAACAAGCAGATAAAGGTGATTTGTCAAACTTGATTAACTTGTTTTCTAAAAGTCAGAAGCAAGCATTTATTCGTAGCCTTGGTTTATCTGAACAAATTTTGTCAGAAGCGCGACGCGCTCAAGTTGTCATTGCTTCTATAGCTGACAAACTCAAGCAAAATCAATCGGCTAGCATTCAAAATCGCTGTCGAAAGGTTGAGGGTTTTGCTGCAAATTTGTTTGAAATTGCATCTAATCGTTTACAAGATATCGCTAATGATATCAAGTTATCTGTTCAAAATCTAGTGAGTGAAGCTCAAGTGTTTACAGTTTCGGCTCCGGCTGGTGATTCCAGATCATACTATCATCGCTACCAAGTTGTAGAAACAGCTAAACAACTAGGGTACTTTGCAAATCTTCGTCACTATCACAGTTGGATACAATTAGCTATCAATGTAGAATCAACAACAACAATCTTATTGTCTTTTCATGTCCTTGGACATGAGTATCGTGGTTTACTTGTGTGTTCTGCATGTGCGTACCATAGAGATAATGCCGAAGAGGGTGAACGAAATATTAGTGATATCCAAGCCTTAACAGATTCTTTGTTTCAGTTTTCTTATGCTGATGAAGAGGGTAATCTTACAGAGCGTTTTAAGCAATGGTTGGAATATGTACTTGTAACTGGTTTAGAGTATTGGAATAAAAGCCTTTAATTGTTCACTAAATTCCTGAACTACTTCTTGGTAAACTGATTGTAAACACACTTCCTTCCTCTAATTTTGATTGTACACTCACGCTACCTCCCATACCCTCTACAAGTGTCTTGACAATCGATAAACCCAAACCAGAACCTCCTGTTGCAGGGCTACGAGATTCATCTACGCGGTAAAATCGCTCAAAAATACGTGATTGGTGTTGTAAAGGAATGCCATGACCTTGATCACAAATTTGAATAATTACCCGATCCGAAAGCTGATTTAATTTAAAAAGTATAGGCGTCGCAGCTTCAGAATACTTAATAGCATTATCAATCAAATTCAGCAATACTTGTTTGAAACGACTGTAGTCTACTTTTACCTCAATTGGGTAAGTTGTTGACTCAATTTGAATTGTGCGATCGCTATACTTCTGTGCCATCAATACAACCTCTTCAACCAAGTTATTCAGCACATAAGATTTAATTTGAAAATGCAAATAACCACTATCTGCCCGTGCTAAATCAAGTAAATCTTGTAGCAAGCGAATGATATGTTCAGCTTCCGATGCAGCAGTTTCTAAAGCTTCCTGTTGGCTTGGGGTTAAATTATTCTGCCGTCGTAAAACACTTTGCAAGTAACCAAGTACAATTGTCAATGGTGTGCGTAACTCGTGAGAAACATTACTTACAAATTCTCGCTCTTGCTCCCAAGATTGGGAAAGGCGCGATAGCAACATATTTAAAGTTTGAGCTAATTCCTTGACCTCGCTAGGTGCATTATTCAGATATAGTTGTGCTCGTCCCAAATCTTCTACAGAAATGACAGCAGTCATTTGGTTTAGCTGGCGCAAAGGTTGCAGAGAACGTTTAATATAAAATGCGATCGCAACTGTTAGCATGATAATTGCTAAAACAGTAGTAATAGCCAAACTCCGCACTATTACCATAAACATTGTCTGTTCACGGGTAATATCCTTGACTACAAATAGCTGACCCAGAAGCTTACCCTGAACTTGCAAAGAACCACTACTCAAAACAAAGTAGCTTTGGTTAACTTTGTAAACTTGAGGTTTAATCGACATCTTGGTAAGTGACATTAATTCAGCCACACTAGTATCAGATAACAAATCTAAAGTGGCAGATTTCACTAAAATTTCATTATCAGAACTTTTTAGCCATAATAATGTATTTGTATTCGCTAAATTATTAATAGCTTTTTGCAATCCAGTTTCAGGTTGCATCATTTCACTATAAAGTTGCACATCGCGCGGTAAGCGTTCCGTTATTTGTTGTATATTTTGCTTATGACTATTAATCAAAATTTGCTGCATTTTCCAACTAGTCCATGCAGCAAGGCTACTTAATATAAAAGCTGAAAATGCACCAATACCTACCGTCAGGCGTATTTGTAATGAAGATGGGTCTATATTTATCCAAGCTTTTCTAATTTGCTTCACTACTTTGATTGTATTTTGAGTATCAGATAAGGTTTTATTAATAAGGTTGCACTGATAATTAAACTTATAATTATAATTAATTTGAACTTGCTACTGTTGCATCTCTGTAGTGACGATAGTCACTATTCAGAATAAAATACTAAATTAGAACTTACGCACTCAGATCCCCCAACCCCCTTAAAAAGGGGGCTTTATAAATTCCCCCCTTTTGAAGGGGAGCCAGCGCGGTCTTCTCTACTTTGAGGCTGCGCCAAGGGGGTTTCCACGCCACTC
>NZ_VJXY01000101.1 GCF_014831675.1 Komarekiella delphini-convector SJRDD-AB1
TAACATTTCTTACTTTAAGGTTTCTAAGCATTTTTCCCCTCTGCTGCATGGCGGCGGTTGCCCAATTTTGCAACTCACCTCATAAATTTCTTAGTCAGGTACTCGTATTTTCTACAAAATTACTGTATCTTGTTTATTCTGTGCAATTTCCCAGCACTCAACTGCATTGCTACTTCTGACAGTTTTCTCAGCATCAGGCCGACAGTTTCTCTTTTTTGCAAATCCCTTTTGACACCTTTTATGGACAGAAAAATTATCAAAAAATCTGAAAAGCTCACCCTCAAACAGATGAAGGCAATCGAAGAAGCCGAAGACCAACTTCTTCAAGCTGATAGTGTTAATTTTTCAAAACCTATAAATGAGGAATTACCAGTAATCATTCCAGAACTGCGAGAACCTGACTATATTCCATTCTTTGACAACCCTCCAGTTCAATCCGTTGGTAACTCTGGCTGGCAGGTTTCTGATATTTGGCGGGATATACGTGTAGATGATTTCTGCGGGTGAAGTCCAATCGCCTCACAAACCTAGCCCAAGATTGGTTTTACTCTGCTAGTGATTACGCTTTTTGTGAACAGTGGGGTCAACTAACCGATATGATTGCTCAGGCTCACTCGTTGGAGGAAACGGATTGCCAGCAGTTGACGTTACTTCTAATCCTGTGCCTTCCCCATTAGAATTGATTAGTTCGTACTGTCCACTTATAGGAGTGCGTTCGCCTGGACTATACAAAGAGGATGGACGCTCTTGAGTTAGTTCATCTGACTGCTTTAACTGTGTAGTGCCAGCACTGTAGTTTAGAGTAAACTGGCTTCTAATTTCAAAGCCTGGAAGATAACCACCCTGGTACGGTATCTCTGATAACTGGCTGAGATTCCCTTTAATTTGTGCAATTGGGTTGAGCAATTTTTCGTTGTCCTTACTCCAGATAATAATTTGTGCATCTAGCAATTCTTGAAACTCAAGAGCGTGGAGCGTCGCTTCATCTGGGGGTGTTTGACTGTCTACAACAATCGATAAATTGAGAGTTAACAAAAGTGCCGTTTGTACTTCTAAAAAATTATCATTAGAAGTAACTTGCGTAGAATATTCGTCTACATGAAAACCAAACAAGGCTTTAAAATGCAAAAAGTTTTCTGTTTGAAGTTGCTGCCTTAAATATGGTAGTAACCCGGTATCTGGGTCTGATAGGATTTGGCGAACGATTGGCATTTGTGTCATCAGCACTCTACAAGTTTTGAATTAAAATCAATATTTCCTAACAATCTGACTTAATTAAGCACTTTTGAGCATCCATCAAACTGACGAAAGTTAGCTCAATCGCTCTACCGATTTACTTCAAACATCTTTCATGCTGTTTTCACACCTGGGATGATTTCATCCAGCATCATAATTTGGCAAGTTCAACCCAGTTAATTTCTTGACTTGAGGGAGCGCAATCAGAAGTAGACAGTAGTTAAAATATTTTGTTATCCTTCAAGGGTAGCTAAGTAGCTAATAATTATTCGCTACTGTTAAATTAACTTGGAGTCCCAGGTATAAAACCCTATTTTATCAGGAACTCTATTAAATCGTCCGGTACGATGACCTCGTGATAATTCATTCAACACTTTGTTCTTAACCTCCCTGGCATCAGATGCATTCAGTTCCCCATAAATTCCAGTGATTACTTCTGAAACATTGAAGACTTTGCCCGAATTCTCCTCTAAAAAAGTAGATAAGGCATCAATCAAGAATAGTCCTTCATATACTTTGAGCATTGGTATCTCTTTGGGCTGCGGCGGCTTTATTGGTTTGTTATTTTTGCGCTTTGCTTGAAGGGATAAATTTTTAGTTTGCTCTTTGGAGAGTAAAGTTAAAGACAGAGTAAAATAACCCGGCTCTCCAGGGACACTGAACCATTTATTGCTTTCCTTGCCCTGAGTCAGCGAAGATTGAACTCTACCTTTAACTACTTTAAAGATATCTAGCTCTAACTCTCCATAGAGTGATCGCACGATAAAATCTATGTGAACACTTGTGCCAATCTCTTCTGCCAATATCTGTTCAATCGCTTCCGGGCGGCTTAGAGATTGGTATTGGGGTAGCATGGGAATTTCTACCCCGTGGAGTGAAGGCTGTTGAGTTGATGTCTCTGTTCCTATAATTGGGGATATGGGTTGTGGTAATCCACTGATATCTTTAGCTACCTCAACTTCTTCATCTGAGCGAGTTTCTATAAGGGGGAATGTAGGTGGCTCTGATAGTTCAAGGGTCAGTACTGCATCAGGTTCTTCGTCTGAGCGAGTTTCAATGAGCGGGAACATAGGTGATTCTGATAGTTCAGTCAGATCATCATCTGCATCAAGGGCTTCAGGCTCGGAATCATCTAATTTCAGAGGTTCTAGAGGAATATCGTCAAAATCGTCATTCTTAGATTCATCAGTGAGGAATATTAACGACTCTTCTTGTTTTTGAGGAGTGGATTTTTCCTGTTCCAAAGAGGAAGTTTTTGGCCAATTAGATAGCAAAGCTTCTACATGATTGAGACTATCTTGGGACTGGGTATATAACCTTTTATACTCTTCTACAAGAGGAGCATAATAATCCCGCAATTGCAAAAGTGCTTCTAAGGCACTTTCGGGAGGCTCTAAAGGCAAGGGAGTATTCATAATCATAAGTTAATCTTATCAATTTTAGTAATGTAATACTACCTGTTGTTGATATTTACTGAAGCAAACAGAGGTAGGGAAGTTCTTAAGTTTGAGGGAGAAAACCCCATATCTAGAAGATAAGGGCAACTTGTGGAGACGCGCAAGCACACTTCCCCCGCTCAAGAACACAGCTTCCATGCATATTTTCAAGGTTTAACGCCTCAAGATGCTCAAAATGATGTAGTAGTGCAACTAATTGAACTGTATTAGGCGTTAAACCGATAGTTGCTTCTTAACATCAAGACGAGTTGGAACAAATCACAACTTTCGTAGGGCATTAATCATCATGACGCAAAATAATCCTGAATATTGTCTTGATGACGGCGCAGAATAGTCATTGCTTTGACCTCAATTTGACGAATTCGCTCTCGACTAAGGTTTAGCTGCTCTCCAACCTGCCTCAAATTTAGTTGTTGCCCATTTTCAAGTCCAAAGCGCAAGATTATTACTTCTCTTTGTATGGGTGTTAGCGATGAAAGCATATTAATCATGTCTTGGCGTAAACATTCAAGGGTGATATCTTCATCCAGGGAGACGCTTTCATCATGCAAGAGTTCGCCCAGTTCTGTATCCTGGTTCTCTCCTACTCGCAATTCTAGAGAAAGTGTTTGACGAGATGCAGTTAGAGCTTCCCGAATTTGGTTCGGTTGCAAGTTCAAATTTTCGGCAATTTCTACAACATTAGGAAGACGACCTAGTGTCTGAAATAGCTCTCGCTGTGTTTTCTTGATTCTGTTAAGCCTTTCGGTGACATGAACAGGTACTCGAATAGTGCGGGATTGTTCCGCAATCGCTCGTGTTATGGCTTGCTGAATCCACCAATAAGCGTAGGTTGATAGTTTATAACCACGATTGGGGTCAAATTTCTCAATCCCGCGTTGTAGTCCTAGTGAGCCTTCTTGAATTAAATCGAGCAATTCCATGTTGCGATTTTGGTACTTTTTGGCGATCGCAACCACTAATCGTAAGTTGGCTGTTACCATTTTTTGCTTTGCGCGTTGTCCAAGGTTCAGGATTTGGGTTACTTCAGCTTCGGTTTTCTCAAGTGAAGCGGCTAATTCCGAGTTGGTCGGTTCTCGGTTTAGTTGTTGTGTGAGGTTCACGCGTTCTTGTTCAAGCTTGAGCATCAGCTGCACCTGCCTTGCTAATGCAATTTCTTGGGGTGGGGTCAGCAGAGGGTAACGACCGATATCTTGGAGGTAGGAGCGAACTAGGTCTGAAGTGGGGGTGAGCATGTAACTAAGTGATTAAGCGAAAATGGGAGTTGATAAGGTAAAACTATATAAAATCATCAATTTTAATACTTAGAAAATATCACCTGGGGGGATTATGCTTCAGGGTTATCGCTTTGTTTTAAAGCTGACTCAATCTCTATTAATTTTTGTTGCAAGGCTTCGCGCATTTGGATTAATTGTGGACGCTCTACATGCAATACATGAATTTCCTGTACCCGGCGTATTATTGTGTCTACTTGTTTCTTCTCCGAATTGGAATCAGGTTGCTTAGTATGGCGAGCAATCTCTGCTGCTATAATCTGACGTGATTGTGCAACTGACAGCTTCTCTTGTAAAACCTGTTTGAGTATCCGAGTTCGCACCTTTCGGGCTGCTGCTTCAGTTATATCTAATGTTTTTGCAGATAACCGTGCCAAGGCTAGGGCATGTATGCCGCCTAAACCTTGTTCTCGAATAGCCTGCTTCAAATCATTCGGTAATGTTAACATCGGAAAAATATTAGCATTAACAGATGCAGGATTTAAAAGCAAAGAAAGTAGAACACGAAAAACTATTTGTTCAGCATCTCCTAGCCCTAGTGTTAAAAGTTGCTGTTGTTGTTGTTCTCTAGTTGCTAAAACAAGTTCGCTCACCTGTGTCATACTTCCTTGTCGTTCTAAGCGACGAACTCCAGTTCTTAATATACGGGGAATTTCTTCGCCTTTGAAGTCACTTTGAGCAGCAATTTCTTTGATTAGTGCCTCTGCTATGTCCAGAGAATTTAAGTTTTCTCGATGTAAATTTGCTAATAATACGCGACGATGCAGTGCTTCTGTTTGAGGAATGACTACAGCCTTGAGAGTTACCCAGTTTAATTGTTTAGCACCCCGCCAACGTCGTTCTCCGTCGAACAGAAGGTAACGTTCATTTATTTGCTTAATTAAAATGACGGGTTCTTGCTGCCCTTCTGACTGCAATGAAAGAGCGATCGCGGTGATACTCTCTTCACTAAAAGTCTGTCTTGGTTGCTCTGGGTTAGGGTCAATTACCTCTATCGCCACATCTTGTACACCGGATGATGCAAGATGACCTCGCAGTTCTTGAATCTTAGTCTCTAGTTCTTGATTGCCAGTCGAGCGTAATTGAGTAATTTCTTCTTGAAGTTTGTCAATCGTTTCTTTGAGTTCATGAACTTCCTGGGAATACTCAGCTCCCGAAAACAGATTGGACAAATCTACTCCAACTTTCTTAGCCATTAAGTTTCCCTCTTTAACAACTCAGTCAATTTACTCACTATGGGAGAAAAATCAGCACAAGCCGGGTGATTTGGACGGTAGAGATGTAATGGCACTCCCAGACCGCTAGCATTCTTGAACTCCGATGAAAAACGAACGGGAGCAAAGCAATGAATTTTAAGCTTTTCTAGCTGTGGTACTAATTGAGCTAAGATATTTCGATGGATAGCAAGACGTTGGTCGTATTGATTAGGAATAAACCCTATTATCTGAGGTTCTGGCTTAAGTCTAAGACGACGACATGTGTGATATAACCATTCCAGCAATTTGCTAGAGCCATCAGTTGATTTTGGTTCTACTTGAAGCGGAATAATTAAATGTGTACATGCCGAAAGAGCAATTAAGGGTAATGGCCCTAAAGTAGCAGGACAATCAAAAATAATTAGGTCGTGAGATAGGGGGTAATCAACTAGACGATCTCCTAACAAATAAGCTCCTCGTTCATGTAAGACCAATTCGTTTATTGTTTTAACTAAACCCATTTCCCCCTGACAAGCTTCTACATTTTTTAAATACTCTTGCCAAAGTGGCACAAGAGGCCAATTTCCTTGAAAATTATCTTGAAATACTGCTGCAATTGTTTGATCACTTTTGGGACGTGGCAGCCCACAGAACAAGCTGACCGAGCCTTGAGGGTCTAGATCCATTAAAGCAACGCGAAACCCTTCTTTTGCTAAAAGATAAGCGAGGTGAGTTGCAAGAGTTGTTTTGCCACTGCCACCTGCGTTCGAGAGCAGTGCTAGTCGAACTTGCATGGGCTTATACAAAAATTGATATTGGTGAGTTTAGCATGTGGAATAATGTTATACCACATGAGGAGTTATTCTTAAAATTTGTCATCACCCATTGAGCAACAGTTAGAATACACTCATTCCCCCAGTCCGGCTTAGTTCACTGAAACACAGGTGTCAATGAAATCTACCCAACGCCCATCTAAACCATCCAAGCAACAGCAGCCCAAGTTCAACGACCCAAAGCCCGACTTTGTTGCTTATAAACCAGCAGAGCGATCGCCAGTCACCTCTGAGCCTGACTCCATTCCCAGTGACGAACCACCGCAAACTGAACCCCAGGCGCTCGCTGACGAGAAGCCACTACCTTCAGAAAAAGGAAAAGCCTACCCGCGCGATGGGCTACGCCCCACCGTAGGCGATCGCAAATCCAATTCACCGCAACAATCTAAGCACCAGCGTCAGTTTAATCATAGCGATGAAGAGGAGTTACCACCGGAGCGCTGTCAGCACATGCAGTTTCTGGACTGTGACAAACTAGTAGGGCGCGTAGTGTTCGAGTGCTACCACTGCGGACAAGGAATAATTAGCGAGTTTAGTGGGGAACCAGTGATTGGAGAGCATAAGGGACGCCCGTCATTGGTGCTAGCTAAAGTACAATGTCCTAGCTGTGGTGAAACGGCCATTAGATTGAATGCGGAGAAGGTGCTTTCGACAACTGCTATTTCTTCACCCTGGAAGTAGAGATTTGGTCGCTCATAGTTAAAAAACTATTACTCCTCATCCTCATCTTCATCCTCTTCATATTCGTAATCCTGATCACCATGTTCTTCGTACCACTTGCGTTCTTCTTCTAGTGCTGCTTCTCTCTGTATCATTTTTCTTTCCGCCATTTCTGCTTCTAGAATTTCTTGTTCTCGCTTTTCCCTCTCTAACCTTTCTTTTTGCGCCCTTTCCCTTTCTCGCGTTTCTTTCTCTACCCTCTCCCTCTCTATTTGAATTAGCCGCTGCTCGACTCGCCAACAGTAGAAATCCAAAGCCTTGCCTGTGACCCCTCCGGTAACTGCACCTCCAGCTAGAAACACGAGGGCAGTTTTCCAGCCTTGAATGGGCCCACCACTCCACTCTAGGTTAGGCTCATTGAAGTACACCAGTAGAGCGAAAATTAGGATTCCAACTACTGTATTAATCAGCGCAAAAATCTTCGGTGTTAAGTCAGTCTGCCGCAGTATCAGCCATTGTCCCAGGCTAAGAAACCCACCAAAGAAGATGGCAGCGATGGCACAAAGAATAACATTGCCGGGGAAAGTAAACGGATCTACTTTTGAAGTAATTATTAGTGGCACACAAACTAACCCAGAGAGCAGAAAGCCGAGAAATAAGCTAGCAGCGCTGGTAAGAGTCCAGTAACGTCCCAGATAACCCAGCTGGAATTGCAGTACCCACTCTTGTATTGCAAACATTACTAGCCAAAACGCAGCACTCGCCGTCCAATAATCAAGCATTAGCTGTTGTCTTACCTCTACTTATCGCTTGGATCACGAATCATTTTTAGGATAGGCTGAAATAGCCCAGGTATCTCACCAAATCTGAGAATGTTTGTGGAATAGCACCAATACATGAGCAAATCGTCAAAAGTCTCAGGTTGCCAAACATTAAATGTACTTAGGTAAATTTGACTCCTTTTGGCTACTCAAATGCTGCTGCCAGCTTGATTTGAAATTCGGAAAAATCTACTTCAAGACAGATTTGAGAAGATGAAACAGAGATTACGATTTTACTAAACTGTTAACAAGCTGTTACTAAGCCGTTATTAAGTATAAAGTAAGTAGCAAAAACTATTATGTAGAGAATTTCGCCTGACTTCTAGAAAGTTTTGATTTGTGCAACTTTTAGATTGGGCTTTTTCCAATTTTCGCTTGTATCGTCGGCTACGAGGCGGGAGATGGTGGCAAGTAGAAATTCCCCTGTTTGATGGCAACCAAATTGCTTGGGTGCATCGGATGCCAGAATGCGAATGCTACATTCTACAAATAGAAGAATACTAGTGGAAATTATTTTCTCCTTCATGCTCTAGTCTTGTTAAAAATGATTGCTACTTTTTTTTAGTTGCAGTCAAAATTTTAACACCTTCAAAAAATTTAACTTGATAAATTAAGCCATTTGTAGGAGGTAATCAGCAAACCGATAAATGTACTTTGCTTATAGTCAGACCAATACAAGATGGTTTAAATTAGCATTCTATGACAGAGGCATCAATCATTTTGAAACCGACATTTACCAGCAACCTAAAAATAAAAGCCTTGCTGCTTTTAACGGCTATTTTACTAGTTTGGCAGGCTCATGCTAATGGTGAGCAACAGTTCTCTCCTCTAACTCCAACACAAACTCAAAATTTATCTCGTGACTTGGTTCCGTTTGGCTCTCAAGACTTTTTTAGAGAAGGAAAAGATTTGATTGATAGAGAAATTCAACTTCTCAGGCAAAGGCAAGCTCCCTCCACTGAACCTCTCAAAATTAATTTAGTACCACAGGTTAAGAAAGACTGCTCCCCTAGCAACAAGTCTGATGTCTCATGCAAATAAGAATCATCTTTCATACTGAGTTTGGGAGTCAAAAATTTAGCTGTGCTTAAATATACTAAAGTTAAATTTTGAGGAGAATCATCATGGCTACAGTTAACTTAGTACAGTTACAGAAAAATTTGGATGAAGTTACTTATCCGCTCAGCAAACAAGACTTGCTTCAGTACGCAGAACAAAGAGGTGTTGACGAGGTTATTCTGCGAGCATTGAAGCAGTTGCCTTCAAAACAGTATGAAACTTTAGCTGACATTAGCAAAGCTTTAAGTGGAAGTGAGTAACTAACACATTTCACACAGAAGGTACTGAATAGTGAAGCAAAACTAAAGCCTTCGCTGATTTTTAACTAACTAATTTAGTATCTGCTTGCTCTAGAAAAACAGTAACATATACCCTTTTTCCTGTCTGTAGGGCGTTAACTGAGTTTCTCCATCTGCTCTGACAGAGAACGGATATGTTTATGATTTGGTGGGAAGGCGCGTTTAAATACCTCCATTGTAAATTGATAACACTCAAATGCTTCCGAGTTTCGAGATAATCGTTGAAAACAATTACCCAATTTTCGCAATGTTCGAGCTTTACCGAATTCATTACCTTTCATAGGCTTGATTTCCAGTGAGCCATCAAAGCATGAGATCGCCTGCTGATAATAAGGAAGTGCCTGTGTGTACTGTGACAGGCTGAAGTGTAAATCAGCTAAGGATGTGAATGCACCAGCCTTAAGTACATAATTACAATAGTCATTTGGAACAAGCTTTAGCGCACTGTCGTAAGTGGCAACAGCCTGTTGGTAGGTAACGAATGCTTCGCTATATTGTTTCTGGCTCGACTGTTGGTGTGCTAATCTTTCTACGATCATCCCTAGATAACTGATGTTAAGGATATCATCGGGAGTTTGATCAAACGCAGTTTCATAAGTGGCTATCGCTTGCTTTAAAGTATCGATTGCATCTTGATTTTGGTCAAGACAAAACTGTAGCTGGGATAACTTTTCTAAAGCCATGCCTTTGCGCTTGTTTATTTTAAAGTCATTAGGAGCAAACTTAAGAGCAGTTTCATATATTGCAATCGCTTGAATATAAGTTTCTAACGTCTCTTGCTCCTGCATACAACTAATCCTTTACTAGATATTAAAGTTTATTTATCGCATAGGTCTTTGATAAAAGCATCAATCGCTTTAGCTGCTGAGGACTGCTTACCTAGCTTGAGTTTAGTAAGGATGCGATCGCGGATCGCTTGAAAGTCTAGCTGTGATTCCTGAGAGGAAGATAAAGTTTTTTCTCTCAGGCGGCTAGTAGTCTACCAAGCAAACTTTGCTAGGTTAAGCTCGGATATAAATGCTGCATTTTCCGGCGAGCGTCTTTGGTTTGGAAACCCCAATACACACTGGCTTTTTGCTTATTACGTTGTTTCTCCC
>NZ_VJXY01000102.1 GCF_014831675.1 Komarekiella delphini-convector SJRDD-AB1
GGTACGAGCGGAATTTTTACCTTTTTTGGTTAAATCCAATAGTTTATCTTGTTCCTCTTGAGTTAGGCTAACAGTATATTTAGCTGACATAACTTTTAAAAGTGTTTTCATACCATTATTTCACCTATAGAGCAACCTGTCAAAATAACTTTGGTGGACTACTACTGGCAATCAGCATTCTGATCGGAATTGGCTGTGCCTATCGCGTTGGATTACACTCACATTTGATTGATCATTGGGTGTTGCACACCGCTAAGTCTCCATCTTTTGCCGTTGAGTTGAAGTGGAGCTTGGGTGTGGGTGCAGCAGGGGCGATCGTTCTCTTGTTGCTCGATCGGTTGATGCAACATGCCCTACCTGAAGCGCTACAGGCAGCCAATAATACAGAGCGAAGTTGGTTGAATTTGCTCACAGCAATATTTTATGGCGGCATCACTGAGGAAATTTTGATGCGCTGGGGTTTAATGTCGCTGCTTGTTTGGATCGCATGGAAAGTCTTCAAACAAGGCATTACGTTGCCCAGTCAAGGGATTTACCAGGCTGCGATCGTTCTAGCCGCGTTGGTATTTGGACTACTACACCTGCCAGCGACTGCTGCGATCGTTCCCCTCACTCCAGTTGTAATTATTCGGGCGTTGTTACTGAATGGGATTGTGGGAATCGCGTTTGGCTGGCTCTTTTGGCAATATTCGCTAGAGGCTGCAATGTTAGCTCATATCAGCGTTCATGCTTTTACCTTTGTTCTTAGCGGTTTGCTGGCAAGGTTGGCTTAGGTTTTGGAATATATCTCGTAGGGCTAGCACTGCCCACAAAGCTTTATCGTGAAAGGCTTTAAAAATGGGGGACGATGCCCACTACTTGAATTGATGCTCAACTCTACAGTTTTAAGGTAGTAAATCAAATGATTCAGTACAAAGATTTCGCGCCTCGGATTACTGAACGGGGACCCTTCGGCGGACCTTCCGAGTATGAATCTTTCTCGGAGGTTGTGAGTGCTGTAAATCAGTGGATCGAAAGTACAACGATACAGGTGATCAATGTTGAAACTGTTGTTCTACCCGATCGGATTGAAGGCACAAGTGATGATGTCTACGGAGTGACGACCAGTAATGCTTTCCACCCAGTGATGATCAGTCAGGGTCTTGCAATCAATTGCTTTCAATGTGTGCGTGTGTGGTACAGAGAATAAGCTTTATTGGAAAGAGAAAAAATGAAACGATTTACTTTGTTTACTTTCCTGTATCTTGCGCTGGGAGTTTGTTTGACGGCGATCACGCTTGGATACCCAAACCTACCTTCGCGTCTTCAAACAAGCTTGTTCGCCAGTGCAGGAGCGTCCTACCTTGTTTGTCTCTTCAGTACCTTCCCTTTTTGGCGGGAGGCGACGCTCCGCGTCTATCGCAGACGGAATTCAGCAGTAATTCTACCCTGGTTGGTGATTGGAGTGAACATTATTGTGACGATCTGGGAGCTTCAGAGTCAGAACTGGACAATGGAAGCCATTTTAGGAGCGTTTTCGCGGCTATTAGTCGTCTTAATATTTGCAGAAATCATTGTGATTACATGGCAAGTGAATTCTGAACATTAGTGTCTAAATCGAATGGCACGCTCATTAAGACACAGCCCTTGCCCAGACTGGGAACCCATTCTGGGAGGCTCTGCCTCTTCCTTCATGGTGGCAGAACCAACGATCGCCCTGGATTTATCCCTGAAAGTACTGGCTCATGAAGCGACTGACGGCAAGGTGTGGGTGAGTTACAACGATCTTAATTACTTAAAACAGCGATTTTCTCTCTCGGATGAGTTGGTGGAAAATATCGCTATCATTGCACCTTTAATCAATGAAGCACTTAGTTCCGTAGATCACAAATAAGTTGGAGAATTAGCACGCGATGGCGCAAAGCGCCCGCTCAAAAGGCGATCGCACCTTGGCGTTTTTGAAACAGCATTGTAGTAGCAATCGAGTAATGTCAAACTCATTAATTTTACAACACTCATGAAAATATTTGCGTTCCTCCTGGCTCTGCCAATCAGTATCTTAGCTAATTTTTCCTTAAGAGCTTCTGCTGATTCTACTGCTGGCATCATCCTGAGTACAAAATGCCAGGGTGCATACAACATCAATATTTGGCAGAATTATACGAACGGTGAACTGCTTTATCGCACAACCAGTGCCAACGGTAATTTAAGTTTGAATAAAGGAACTAGCCAAGCAACAGAAGGTGTTCGAGTGTATAAGTTTCGGAATGGAATTTATGAATATTGGGTATGGGATGGCACGTTGGATAACCCGCAGTCTGGAACTTTAGAGGTGTATAAAAACAACCGTATCTTGATGAAGCAAGCTTGTAGAAAAAGTTGAATGAATGGCACGCTCGTTAAGACACAGCCCCTGCCCTGACTGGTTTCCAGTCTTAAGACTGGGAACGAGACTAAACAAGCCTTTGGGCTTTTCTTAGTGCCATTCGGGTCTAAATCGGATGATGCCGAAACAAACTCGTTTCAGGAACGCGAGATAGAGTCAAACGTACTACATGAGGAACACCATGAATAAGCCCAAGTTTTTTGTTACCCCTGGTTATGGGGAATATCTGTTGAATCAATTGCATTACTCGCAAGCGGTAAAAATTGACAATCGAGTCGAGATATCAGGGCAAGGTGGCTGGGATGACAATCTGCAAATTACCGAATCGCTTGCAGACGAGATTGCTCAGGCGTTCCGGAACGTCGAGCGAACCTTGGCGACGGCTGGTGCGGGTTGGGAGCATGTGGTTCACGTTAATTCTTACCATGTTGGCGGGTTCCCCCCGGAGGTTAACGAAGTGATGTCCAAGCTATTTCGTCATTATATGCCGAATCACGCTCCAATCTGGACACAGGTAGGAGTCGCGGCGCTTGGACTACCCACGATGCGGATTGAAATTCGCGTGACTGCAATTGTTCCGTGAGTTTTGTAAGCGTTAATAACACAATTTATGCTGCTCGAAAACTGGTCTATCACTTAAAAGGAGAACTCAAGAGTGTGAATTCACAAACAGCTCAAACCACCACTAATGCTGACGAGTCGGCAATCCGTGCTTTCCTTCACCAGATGATTGATGCTTGGAATCGAGGTAGCGGGGAAGGCTTTGCTGCCCCGTTCAGCAAAACTGCCGATTTCCTCACGTTCGAGGGCACGCATCTCAAGGGTCGAAAAGAAATCGCTGCATTTCATCAGCAAGCGTTCGACACGGTTGTCAAAGGAACACGCTTGGAGGGTGAGGTGAATTTTGTCCGCTTCGTGAACTCGCAACTCGCGCTCATGCACGTAGTTATTAGGGTAATACTACCCGGACAAACTGAAACTTCACCTTCACGAGATTCGCTGCCGCTATACGTCGTAACGAAATGCGACGAAGGTTGGCAGATCGAAGGGTTGCTCAATACCCGGAAGTTAACGCTAGAACGTCAATTCTTCTTAGACGACTTTGACTCCCTGAGTGCAGAGGCTCAACGTCAAGTGACCGACCTCGTTGCAGGTCTCAAAGCGAGTGGAGTAATCACTCCGACGCAAATTGATGCGAAATAAAACCAATCTCCATTCTTTGGTGCGGTCACAGCGTCTGCGGTACGCGATCTCCAGCGACGATACAGAATCCCAGTTACAGGGCGAGTCAATCCAACCATCTGGAAAGTCCTGGATATGCACGAAAACCCCTATCGATCGCCGCTTCCCTGGAAACAGCAGAACATTACACAACCACAAGCCACAGGAGATTTCTCATGAACCGAAAGATTCTTTCAATCAAAATCACGACTACAACCACAATCGCAATCACAATTCTGTTCGGCGTACTCCTACTGTTCAATTTTCCATCCCTGGCTCAAGTCAGTTCACAAGTGATTCCCAGAATCGAAGTGATCGAAGGTTCTGAAGGGATTCCACCCAGCTACCGTTTAGTCATTAGCCGATCTCAGGACAATGTTTATGTCTTCTGTCCGACTGGCTTCGAGCCACAGTTGGACTATCTGCGAAATGTGGAGGCGATTCAATGTAAGCCGTTTACCAGTCCCTAGAAGTAAACCAGTGAGGGGCAAAAGCATAACAACTCACACCACTTTTTTGCTTTGAACAGAGGAGAGATTTAGATGTCAGAGAACAATAAAGCAATTTTAGAAGCGGCGATCGCCCAAGGCAACTATGAAGGATTCTTGTCGTTCTGCGCCGACGACACGGAATGGACATTTGTCGGCGACAAGCCCTGAACGGAAAAGAAGCCGTTCGTCAACGGTGTAGCCCTCACCGCCGGCAATGCGTGTGTCAACGACATCGTCGCTGACTACCTCATCGGTCTTAAAATCCCCGCAGACGGCGTTCGCTGCGTCCTTTAGGCGCGTTGCTTGGGACACTGAGTCCATCTCGCAACAGCTTACGCCATAAGCTATTTAGAGCATTCTGCAATTCCTCATTCCCAATAACTCAAATTAGGATCAATAACTCATGTCTACATTCAAGTACAATCGGTTAGACAAAAATAATGCTGCGGTGCTGCTGGTCGATCACCAAACTGGACTGTTCTCACTTGTGCGTGATATTGGTGCAGCCGACTTTAGAAATAATGTGTTAGCACTGGCAAGTGCAGCCAAGTTTTTTAACCTGCCTACAGTTTTGACAACTAGCTTTGAGGATGGCCCCAATGGTGTCATCATCCCTGAACTGAAAGAGAAGTTTCCCGATGCTCCCTTTATTCCCCGCCCCGGACAGATCAACGCTTGGGACAACGAGGACTTTGTGAAAGCAGTAGAAGCAACAGGCAAAAAGCAATTAATCATTGCCGGAATTGTCACCGATGTATGTGTTACTTTTTGTGCGCTTTCGGCATTGGAGGCAGGTTATGACGTTTTTGTTGTCACCGATGCCTCTGGAACCTTCGATGAAGCCTGTCGCTATGCAGCTTGGGATCGAATATCTCGTGCTGGAGTTCAATTGGTCAATTGGTTTAGCGTTGTGGGTGAATTGCACCGTGACTGGCGTAACGATATTGAAGGGCTAGGTAGTCTTTTAGCAGGGTTTATTCCTGACTACAAAAACCTGATGACCAGCTATGCAGCAACGTCAAATGCTGGATCTCCCAGTAAGTAGTGAGGCATTGTTTACCACCGAAGGCATCACGGCACGGTCTAAAGCGCGACCCTGGAGGATGGAAAAACTGAAGATGGCGGGGATAGTTTGGGAAAAACCTAATTTTGAGTTTTTGCAAGGGTGCTGGTTAGATGACCCCGCTTTGCAAATTGTGATCAGGAAATAGCTGCTCGTATTTCCGCAGTGGGGGGTTGAGTGTGTGAATGGGGTGCTGGTTGATTTGGGGGGATAACGAAGGTATTCTACTTGTATCTCTGCAATTAAGTGAAGTCAAACTCTTCGTAATAAAAAGATGAATATTTGCTGTTTGTCTACTAACTAACGAGAGATTGTTTTATTCAATCTCCTATCATAATATGCACTGGTAACAGAGTCTTTTTATACATCTATTATATGCCAAGGCTGTATTGGTAACAGTCTAAAACAGTCCTTAACTTCCTTATGTTTGTTAATTAATGCCTTTTTGGCAAAAAAGGCATCTTCATGACAGGCAGAGGCTATATTGGTTTGCTTTATTAAAGTGATGTTTATCTTTGAAAAACCGGAGTCACATAAGTAATGGCTACATTTAGCGTCAGTAACACCAACGACAGTGGTGCTGGTTCGCTGCGGCAGGCAGTATTATCAGCTAATGCCCTGACTGGAAAGGACATCATTAATTTTGATGGAGTATTCACTGATAATATTACCGATACTATCACCCTTTTGGGTAGCAGCTTCCAAATCACAGATGACCTGAGTATTAAAGGTACAGGTGCTTCTTTGCTAACTATTAACGGTAATAATGCAAGTAGTGTATTTGAAATTAGCAACAATATTACTATTGAAATTGCCGGACTGACTGTTACCAATGGTTATAGTTCTGATGCCAGCGGTAGCATCACTAATAATGGTACTCTAACGCTATTGAATAGTGCCATCAAGAATAATTTTGGTTATCTCGGTAGTGGCATCTATAATTCTGGCACTCTCACACTAAAAGACAGCACCATCAGTGACAACTTGGGATATCTGGGTAGTGGCATCTATAATTCTGGCTCCCTTACGTTAAAGGACAGCACTATTAGTAAAAATTACACTTTATCTAATGGGAGTGCTGGTGGCATTTATAACTCTGGCTTCCTCACGGTAAAGGACAGCACTATCAGTGACAACTTAGGGGGTAAGGAAGCAGGCGGCATCTACAATTCTGGCGGCACTGCAACAGTAAGTAACAGCACTATTAGTGGTAATAAGTCATCTGGCTCTGGTGCTGGCATCTATAATTCTGGCATCTTGAGCGTTAGTGATAGCACCATTAGTGGCAACCAAATAACCATTGATAACTATGGCGGTGGTATTTATAACTCTGGCTCCCTTACGATTGGCAACAGTACTATCAGTGGCAACTCGGCAGAAGCAGGCGGTGGTATCTACAATCAAGGTAAAGTAGTGCTAAGTAGTAGCACTATCACGCTGAATACTGCTTACAACTATTATCAGAGCGATGGTGCTGGCGGTATCCAAAATTCTGGCACTGGCACTGCCACAGTCAAAAACAGTATTATTGCTGGCAACTTTGATACACCCCAAAAAGATTCGACTCACACTACTAACCCCGATGTAGTAGGTTTGTTTAGAAGCAATAATTTTAACCTCATCGGCAACTTAAATGGCAGTATGGGCTTTAATGCAAAAGAACATCTCAATGTTGGCATCGAACGAGTCCTAAATACCAACTTACGATACAACGGTGGTGTGACCAAAACTCATGCCCTAGTCACTGGTAGCAGAGCCATTAATGGTGGTAAGAACGCAGACATCCCGGCTGATACTACAGACCTTGATGGCGACGGCAACACCACTGAACAAGTACCTTTTGACGGGCGCGGTTCTGGCTTTAAGCGCATCTCTAGTGGTCGAGTAGATATCGGTGCGTTCGAGGCAGTTGTCAATGTGATTAATGGCACTCGCAGTCGGGATCAACTTAAGGGTACTACTGCTAACGATATTATCACTGGATTTCAAGGGGAAGATACCCTGACAGGTGGTGCAGGGGCAGATACCTTTGTTTATACCAAATATCGAGATGCAGGTGATACGATTACTGACTTGAAAGTTGGCACAGATAAGATTGGGCTGAGACCGCTGTTTGCTAGCCTTGGTCTAGGCAATCTGAACTATACTAATGCCATTTCCGGCGGCTATTTGAGCTTTGGTAGTCAGGGAACTAATACTGTAGTCTTTATCGACTCAGATGGTTCTTCTGGTGCTGGTCGGCGCTTGAAGTTGGTTAAAGTCAACAAGGTGAGTAGCACCGCACTAAACAATGCTATTAATTTTGGATTGTAATTTCAATTTAGTCGGATTTAATGGTGTTGCATAATTGAATTCATACTTCAATTACGCAACGCCAAATAATTGCTCCATCTGTGATACCATAACGACCTACTTTTTGAGCAGCACTAATTATGGCGTTGACTTCTGATGGTCGCAGATATTCTCTTTCCCTCTGAGATGATTTTTTGGACGGGAGAGTATTTTGAGAAAATATCTTTGCCGAAAATGAAAGTTGGATAGTGATAGATAGCATGGGTCAAGTCCTCATGCTGAGGTCTATATTTTTATTGTACTTTGCTTAAAAGGAGACAAACTAGATAATGTTATCATTTGTATTTCTTATCAATTACCCCGGAAAAATCGGTCATTTTTACAAAACTTTACAAGGCTGCACCTGGTGACACGAATCTTCTATTTACGCTGTGTTGGAGAAAATGTTCGGCGAATTCGTCAAAAGGGAAAATCCAAAGTTATCGTAAATAATCATCTGGCGATAGCAGAAGCAGCATCCCTCGCATCCCACTAGAAACAGTGATCTGCTCAAATAGAGTTGCCATTTCATCGAGGTAAACTTGATAATTTTTTTACTAGCTAAAGCTGTCACACCTCCACGGATGTATCCTGTTAGTGGCTGGACTTACTTGAGAGCAACTGTCTCAACCTTACAGTTTCCTGAAATTCGTGCCAAGGCTTTCAAGTCTAACTGAGCATTTCCTGGCACAACAGCAAAACAGATACCTGTTGTGTCACCTCTGACTACTAGGTTTTAAAAACTTGTTCTAGTGGAAGCCCAACTTTGTGCGCTGTACTCTCGGCGGCCAGATCATCAGGATCTACTTCATAAGTGAGAATTTGGTAGGGAATACCTAGTTTATCAAGTAGTCGAGCGGCATTTGTTTTCATTCACGTTCACAAAAGATATTATTGCTCTTGCTCCCAATCTTCAATCACCAGCCCACTAACACGACTGAATTCTCTTATGTTGTGCGTAACTAATGTTAAGTTATTCACAAGTGCGATCGCTGCAATTAATAAATCACTTGGGCCAATGGGAGTTCCATTTACTGACAGTTCTGCGCGAATTCTCCCTGCAACTCGTGCTGCTGCTGTGTCTAATGGCAATACAGCAAATTGACTAAAAAACCTTTCTAGCAATGCTAAATTCCGTTCACTTTGAATACTGCGGTAAGCCCCATAATAAAGTTCCATCTGCACCACAGTACAAAGATAAATGTCTTTTGGCTGTTGCTGTACCAGTCTAGCCGTTACCGTTTGGCTACTATTGTTCAATAGTCTAATACAAACGTTTGTATCTAGCAGATAGGTCAAAACAACGTCTCCCGCGTTTCAAATTCTCCTTGTTCTAGTCTTTCTAAAGGTTCTCCTGCCCAACCACCAATCACTTCTTCAAAAAAACCAGGCATCCACTCTCTTCGTGATGGAGTTATAGGTTTAATGATTACTTCTACTTCAATATCACCACTTACTATCCCCGATGGAATGTCCAGATGCAAAATGCCATCAGCCCCAACATGAGAACATAGTTTAATACTCTGCATTACTCGTTTCTCCCGCTCATTGGTCTATTTATAATTACATCGTAATTAATTTATCATCCCGTACTCTTTCTCTATCAAACCCAACAGCCTCTCCTCAACAGCAGTCAAATACGGGCGCTTCAACTCCCCCAGATGTTTCAATACAGCACATGGAGCATCTTCTAAGTTCTCGTTGTCCCGCAGTCGATTGATGCGATCGCACACCAACTGCACCTGCTCACACTCGGCGGGTAAGTAGTTGAAGGACTTCAGGTACTGCAAACGGCGTTGTTGCATGAATAGGGAAAATGGTAAATTTTACCTATCGCCAATTTCTCTACCAACCCTGATCCGAACGATGAAGACGAAAACCCAGTACAGAGTTCGTAATTAGAATGCTTATGATGCAGCACTCAAGCATCGAGGTAGTATAAGCTTCTGGGTGAATGAAGAGATAATCGAGCAGTGGCGTAACGAACAGAAGACAGGAAGAAAAGGAGCATCGAATTATTACAGCGATGTGGCGATCGCGACGATGGGTACAATTCAATCACTGTTTCACCTACCGGGACGGCAAGCAGAAGGCTTTTTAGAATCGTTATTCATTGTCATGGGGATTGAACTAGGAGTCCCAGACCATTCCACGCTATCTCGTCGCTTAAGCAAGCTGTCGGTGGAACTGCCAGTTGTACCAAAGGACAAAGCTGTTCATGTTGTGGTGGATTCAACCGGGGTAAAAGTTTATGGTGAGGGCGAATGGAAAGGGGTGCAACGCGAAAAAGTTGGGTAATGAAGGGTAGTGTGAAAGGCACAAAAAAAAGTAGGATGCCTGGACAAGATGTTTAGGCTGATAGCCAAGCAACCAGGAGTCTCCTACGTTGAAAAGTA
>NZ_VJXY01000030.1 GCF_014831675.1 Komarekiella delphini-convector SJRDD-AB1
TTTTTTCTGTCATTCTTTTACTGTAGTCAAAGCGTTATTTGAAATCTCAATTCATTGTCAATTTTTTGACTACCCAAAGCTTCATGAGTATGGTGTTTTCTCAGAAATGACTTAGGATTGCTATAGTAGTTTGCCAATATGACTTGGCGGGGTAAAAGGTAAGGGAAAAAGGGGAAGGATTTTTATTAATCCCTTTATGTTTAACTTTTACCCTTTCCCCAGCCCTCACCCAGTATTTTTTTTTAGGTTGGCAGACCACTCGTTAGCTGTGCACCTCTATAAACTATCAGTCATTTTTACTGATTTTGTCGCACCCACTCATCCAAGCGAGACATTTCCACTGCACGGTTCAAAACTAATCCATTAACCTTGTTCCAGCCGGAGTGAAGGGCGACA
The DNA here is from genome assembly GCF_014831675.1 of Komarekiella delphini-convector SJRDD-AB1. Lineage (GTDB taxonomy): Bacteria > Cyanobacteriota > Cyanobacteriia > Cyanobacteriales > Nostocaceae > Komarekiella. Next base: position 397 of record NZ_VJXY01000030.1, read on the forward strand.
ATATAATACTTGCCTTCAATATAAGTAATAATTGCTCCTCCTGAAGCACCGCCAGTAGTATCACAGTTGTGGTAGAATAAACTATCTTTTTGACGAAGGATGCTGCATTCTAGGTGAACGCCAGCAGTCATGCTTTCACCCGCAGTCAGTCCTTCATATCCTTTCTTTTTAGGGTTGGGAAAATCACCAGAATAGCCGACCAAAGCGAATCTTTGTGTATCTCCAACTAGAGTAGAAGATGGCAAAGATTTCCAGCCTAAGTAACCATATTTTTTGCCGATGGGCTTGTCAAGCTTCAAAACAGCCCAGTCGTCTACATAATCTTCTAAAGTTCCCTGTTTAAAGTCTGTGCCGTAATAAACACTAGTTGCATAAGCTACATCATCTTGATCTCGGACGACACCGTTAATTAAGTTGGGTAAAAAAGCGATCGCTTTACTAACCTTTCGAGTATCAGGGTTAACTACACAGTGAGCATTTGTTAAAACAACGTCTTCAGCAATTAACGTTCCTGTGCAACTGTAATTACCATCATCACCTACCCCCTCAATTTTACCCACCGCTGACCAAGGATATTTTCTGCTAGTCATGGGAATGCGGTCATCTGAGCCAATAATTGCCCGTCGGTTTCCGGGGGGTTCTTCCGACTGATTCAGTACCGAAGGTTCCCCTTTGCCTTGCAATTTAAATTCCGCAGGATTTTTGACTCTGGTAAAGCTTGGTGGTGCTGGTTGAGATTGTGTTTGAGCTGATACTGATGCCCAAATACCCATTGCTAGACCAATTGTTGCTATACAGGGGAAGATAAATTGTTTGGATTTCAAGACAGTTTTCATTTAAGAATCACTCCTTGCAAAGGTTGTTGTGACAAAACTAACCACGAAGACACTAAGACACAAAGCAATAAGAGTTTCAGCGATTTCGCGTAAGTCCTATGAGCGTAAGATGACACTAAGGAACTGTACGTTGTGGCTTTACTTATTGCCGCCATTCGCCAAGTAAGGTAAAACCTGCCCAGGAATAGGGGTTGCGCCACTGCTCCTGTTTCCAGAGTTCGAGTTGTGCGGCTCGCAGAGCAGCAGCGGGAGATTTACCTTGCTGCAACATTTGACTGTAAAATTGCTGCATCAGCAACGATGTCGCTTCATCATCCACACTCCATAAAGACACCACAACTCGTGATGCACCTGCATACATTAATCCTCTTATCAAACCTACTAATCCTTCTCCCTTGATTTCCTGACCCAGCCCAGTTTCACAGGCACTCAGCACTACCAACTCTGCGGGAAAGTCGAGGTTGAAGATTTCGTTCAACCGCAGAAAGCCTTTTTGAGATTTACCTTGTTTGTCTACCAGAGATAGAACTATTCCCGATAATTCGGGATTGGTGCTGTCAGCAAAGCCGTGGGTGGCAAAATGCAGCATCTGGTATTGACTCAGTTGTTTGCTGGTTGCCCAGTTGTAGTTAGCGTCAAAATCAAAAGCTGATAGGCTATTTGATGACGGTACTAGTTTGAGAATCTCCTGTGCTTCTGTGCGAGTATCTTCGAGTCTGCCAATTTGGTTGCGGTTGATGTTCTTTACTGACCGTTGAAGTGCAGACTCTTGTAATTGCAGGTTTGGGTCATTGGTGGGATTTGATGATTTGCCAGTGACGCGTTTATCATCGACACTGAATACTGGGTCGGCAAGGATAGCGAGAGTTTTCGGTGCTTGGGAACGTCCTTGGAGTTGTTTGCGAAGAATGGCAATGGTGGAAGCGGAAGGCAGACTAATAATTTCATGGTTAATTACCAATGGTTGATAATTGTGTCCTGTAGCTTCCTCTGCCTGCGGCGACCCGCTTAACAAGGGGGTAAAGGAGAAAACATTGCTCCCTATTTTAAAGGAGGTTGGGAGGATCTCCTTTGGTACAATTAACGCCGCAAAAGGAATGTATTGCAAAGCATCATCACCAACAATCACTAAACGTTTTTGCCCCAATTTGTTAACAACAGGTGCAAGGATGAGTTTACTAAGTTCGTTAGCAGCTTTGGCTGTTTGTTCTGGGGATACTTCGCTCATCCCTGGATTTTTTAAATAGTTGTTGTATAAATCTTTTGCCGCTTTCTCTATTTGTTCGCGTCCAGGGAGTTGATATGTATCGAGAGAATCGGGAGTAACAGCCCAAAGATAGCTGCGGTCTTCACCTAAAGAATACTGCAACAGTAGGGTGTCTTTATCAAGTTGTTGCTGAATTTCTGGCAAGGTTAGCGGTTGAGGATACTTGAGTGCGGCATACTCAGAATTAGTAGCACGGATTTTTGTCTTAATTTCTTGCTGTTGATTGAGCAAGTCTGCAATTTGTTGTTTGGTAGTTGCTATTAGTTGGTCTGGTGGTTGTTTTTGACTCGATAGTTCTGAGAGTTGTTTTTCTTTTGCATCAACTAGCAATTGTAAACGGCGTTCTTCTGCCAAGAGTTTTGGGTCAATACCTTTTTTAATATCTACATTAGCTTGGGTTAACAGTTCTATTAAACCTCTGGCACGCGATCGCTCACTGATGTGCAGTGCCAAAGCATCGTATCCTTTTGATGGGTCTTTTTTATGCAACTCCATTAGCAAGTCAATGTAGAATTTGTAAACGTCTTGCTTTGATGCAAAGTAAGAAGCACGCAACTCTTGGCTATCAATTTTGGTGCGTAAGTCTTCAACAATTTTGATAGCAGTTTCAACTTGGGTAAGAGCTTGTTTAAGATTGCCTTGGTTACGTTCGAAAAAAGCTATGTTATGAAGGGTATTTGCTTCTTCTCCTTTATTGCTGACTGCACGCCATAGAGATAGTGCTTGGTTGTAATACTCCAGTGCCTTCTGCTTTTCTTCCAATGAGTCGTAGACTAAACCAAGATTGTTGAGGGTAAGGGCTTGCTGAGATTCGTTATCAAGTTTTCGCCATAGTAGAAGCGCTTTTTCATATTTAGCGATCGCCCCTCGCAGCGATTCTGCTGTCCTTTGATTATAAAGTTCCAAACCCTCTAGGTAGGCTCTTTCAGCAGCGGCGCGATTTGCATCCTGTTGCGTTGTTCCTGACTTTTGTGCTATCTGCAACGGTGTATTTCTCAGTGATGCCCCTACTAAATCACACAGCAAAACTATACTTAGCAAAATAGTTAAACCATAGCAGGTAAAATTCGGTAGTAAGTACCAAAAAATTCGCCTAGACTTTGTACACCTATTCATTTTTAAATCTCAACACATCATTAGTGACATTGAGAATCCAAGTAAGTAACCTTGCTTCCATAGGATAATTATTCAGTTGTCATCAGAGATATTACTGAAAATTTATTCTGATTTTATGGGTGCGTTTAGTAATGTTTGTCTTGGTTGCGGTTTTTGTAACCAATAAAGTAGGAGCAACTAATGCTTTTCTATCCCAGCTCATACTATTGAAGTCGTGGCTAGAATATACGCTCAAAAGGCTTCTTGCGATAACGTCGATAGATATCGAAATCACTATCCAAAGTAGCGATCGCTGCAATATCCAGGCGCTCCGAAATGACGATTAGGGATAAATCTGCAAAATCACCTGGTAAGTCTTTGTACTGGGCATTTAACTCAGCAATACGGGAAAAATCTTGAGGCAATAGTTGCTCACACTCGTATAATTGTTTGGCAACATCCAGAAGAAACTCGTTTTGTGTGCGCCAATCAAAGTTGAGCAACCACACCACTTCTGCGATGCAAATAGGCGTAGTTACCAGCCTAGAAGTGCAGTTTTCAAAGAAACGACGCACCTGTTGGTGATACCGATCTCTGGCGCTGTAATAAGCCAATAAAAACCCGCTATCCGCGAGTATAAGCGGATAGTAGGTCATGGGTGACGTTTGGTAAGATATTCAGCGATCGCCTTCTTACGGTTCGGGCGTTCAGATAAATCTGTTGGTGCATCTTGTAGGAGGTGTTCAGGGTGTCCACCCCGCCTCTCTACCAAAGTTTTACCCGCTTGCAAGCTCAACCAACGTTCAGCGATCAAGCGTCGGATCAACTCACTCTTGTCTGTTTTCTCTTGAGCCAAGATATCGGCTAACTGGCGTTCTGTTTCATCGTCTAGTCTAACAGTCAGCATTGTTTTCGTCATACTTGTATTGCAAGTAATACAAGTATAACCTAGATGTAACCTAGATGTCTATTGCCGCCATTCGCCAAGTAAGGTAAAACCTGCCCAGGAATAGGGGTTGCGCCACTGCTCCTGTTTCCAGAGTTCGAGTTGTGCGGCTCGCAGAGCAGCTGCGGGAGATTTACCTTGCTGCAACATTTGACTGTAAAATTGCTGCATCAGCAACGATGTCGCTTCATCATCCACGCTCCATAGAGACACCACTAGGCGGGCTGCACCTGCATACATTAATCCTCTTGTCAACCCAACTAGTCCTTCTCCCCGCACTTCTTCACCTAGTCCAGTTTCACAAGCACTCAGTACTACTAACTCCGCCGGAAAGTCGAGATTGAAGATTTCGTTAAGCCGCAGAAAGCCTCTTTGGGGTTTGCCTTGTTTGTCTACTAGGGATAGTACTATTCCTGATAATTCTGGGTCGCTGCTATCTAGGAAACCATGAGTAGCAAAATGAATCATCTGATATTGACTCAGTTGTTTGCTGGTCGCCCAGTTGTAATTAGCATCAAAATCCAAAGCTTGCAGATTATCTGACGGCGACACCAGTTTGAGAATCTCTTGGGCTTCAGTGCGAGTACCTTGGAGTCTTACAAGATTGCTACGGTTGATGTTGCTAGTAGACCGTTTGAGGGCAGACTCTTGTAGTTGCAGTTCGAGTTTATTGGCGGCATTTTGGGGGGTTTTGGCTACACGCTCATCATCAGTACTAAATACCGGGTCGGCGAGGATGGCGAGAGATTTTGGTGCTTTGGAACGCCCTTTAATTTCTTTGCGGAGAATGGCAATGGTGGAGGCGGAAGGTAGATTTATAATTTCATGGTTGACTACTAATGGTTGATAAGCTGACCCATCTGCTGATTTTGCGCTAGTTAATGCTGCAAAAGGAATGTATTGCAAAGCATCATCGCCAACAATTACTAAGCGTTTTTGTCCTAAATTGTCAGCAACGGGTGCGAGGATCAGTTTACTGAGTTCGTGAACAGCTTGAGCGGTTTGTTTCGGGGATACTCCCCGCATCCCAGGATTTTTTAAGTACTTGTTATATAAATTCTTAGCTGCTTTTTCTATTTGTTCACGTCCAGGGAGTTGATAAGTATTAAGAGAATTGGGTGTGACAGCCCAAACATAACTACGTTTTTCACCCAATGAATACTGTAACAGTAGGGTGTCTTTATCTAATTGTTGCTGAATTTCAGGTAAGGTAAGGGGTTGGGGATACTTTAAATCAGCATATTCAGGGTTTTGAGTCCGAATTTTTGTCTTCAGTGCTTGCTGTTGATTAAAGAGGTTTTTGATTTCTCCCGTCAGATTCTCTATTTGCTTGGGAGTATTATCTTTATTAGCTAACTCTGAAAGTTTTTTCTCTTTGGCATCGATTCGCCATTGCAAACGGCGTTCTTCTTCTAATAATTTGGCGTCAACACCTTTGAGGATATCTACATTAGCTTCTGTTAACAGTTCTACTAAACCTCTGGCGCGAGAACGTTCGCTAGCTTGCAGTGCTAAAGCATCGTATGCTTTTGATGGGTTTTGTTTGTGCAGTTGCATTAGCAGGTCAATGTAAAACTCGTAATACTTCTGCACGGTGGCAAAGTAAGAAGTACGTAGTTCTTGGCTGGTGACTTTGCTACGTGTATCCTCAACGATTTTAATTGTTGCTTCTATTTGGGAAAGGGCAGCGTTAAGATTGCCTTGATCGCGTTCTGTAATCGCAATACTATAAAGCGTGTCAGCTTCTCCGGTGCGATCGCCCAAGGTTCGCCACAGTCCAAGTTGTTGATTGTAAGTTGCGATCGCCTCTTTAGGCTGCTTTAATGAATTGTAAGTTTTGCCAATATTGTCCAAAACGTTAGCTTCTGCATACCGATTTCCTAACTTTTGCCACCCTGACACTGCCTCTTTAGAGAATGAAAGTGATTTTTGATAATCGCCTGATGCTTGATATACTCTACCCAAGAAGGCAAGAGCAGCAGCTTCGGTAAAGCTGCCTTTTTGTTGACGTGACAACGAAAGCGCTTGATTAGCAGCATCAAGTGCCTTGGGATAATCTTTCAATGACTCATAAACTCTGATGATGCCTGTAAGTGTGGCAAATTCTTGAACAACATTTCCCTGTTCGCGCTCTAGCTTCCGCGCCTGGTTGTAATAATCTAGTGCTTTGGGATAATCTTCCCTGGCTAGATAAACGCTGCCAATATTGTCTAGGATTTGAGCTTCCTTACCGCGATCGCCTATCTTTTTAGATATCTCCAATGCTTGGCTGTAAGTTTCCACACTTAAGCGATAGTCACCCAATGAACTATAGACTAAAGCGATATCCTTGAGCGTATCAGCAACTCTTGCGCGATCGCCAACCTGACGGCTCAAATCCAGTGATTGGTTGTAAAAGTCGAGGGCTTGCTGATAATCGCCGAATGATGCGTAAATACCTGCGATGTTGCCAAGGGTAAAGGCTTCCCTAGCGCGATCTTTACTAGCACGCTGAATTACAAGTGCTTGATTTAATGAATCAAGCGCTTTCTGCTTTTCGCCTGTTTGGTCGTAAACAAAGCTGATTTGGTTGAAAATCTCAGCTTCAGCATTGGGATTACCTACCTTTTTCAGCAGTGATTGTGCTTGCTTAAAGTAGTCGATAGCCTTCTGAGGTTCGCCTAATGAATTATAGGCTCCAGCAATTACTGAGAGAATAGAGGCTTGTTGAGTGAGGTTAAATACCAGAGCAGTTCCAGAAAGATTTCCCTGCGCTTTCTGTTGCAATTCCAGCGCTTGGTTTAAGGTATCAAGTGCTTTCTGATTCTCGCCCAAGGATAAATAGAGTGTGCCGATGTAGTTAAAGACATTGGCTTGTCCAGCCAGATTCTTGTTGGTAAGTTGGATCTCCAGTGCTTGATTTAATGAATTCAGCGCTTTTTGTGGTTCGCCCAACTGTACGTAGATTAAACCGATAGTTTGAAGGGTGTCAGCTTGTCCATCCAGATCCTTCTGAGCACGTTGAATCACCAGTGCTTGATTGTAGGAGTCTAGTGCCTTCTTTGCATCACCTAATTGAAAGTAAACTCCAGCAATGCGGTTCAGCGTCAGCGCTTCCAAATCAGGTTTTTTCTCGGCGCGAAGTAATGACAGCGCTTGATTATAAGATGAGAGTGCTTTTTGCTTTTCACCCAAGTTGGAGTAAGCGCCAGCCAAAGAAGAGAGCATGACAGCTTCCCCAAAACGGTCTTTGAGTGTACGTCTGATGACTAGTGCTTGATTATAATATTCCAGCGCCTTTTGATTGTCGCTTTGGATAAAGTAGAGAGTGCCGATGCTTAAAAGTGTTGTGGCTTCAGAATTGCGATCGCCTATTTCTCGCCAGATTTTGAGTGCTTCTTCATATTTTGCGATCGCTTGTCGCCGAGATTCACCTGTACCTTGTTCATAAAGTTTCTGTGCTTCCTGCAAAAGTTGCTGTCCCCGCGCCGAGGCTCGTTTTGCAGCCTGTGGCGTTGCTTCTGATTGTTGTGCTATCTGTAACTTTATATTTCTCGGTGTTGCACCCACTGCATCAGCCAGCAAAACCATACTGAGCAATAAAGTTAAACTGCAACGAGTAAAATTTTGTAAAAAGCAACCTAAAATATACGTAGACTTTAGTTGATTCATGCTCAAGCCTTAGCAAATAATAATCGACAGTTGTAATCACGTAGACAAAAATACTGCTGATAGGAAATTATTCAGTTTACCTCAGAGATATTGCGGAAACTTTGTTGTTATCTTAAGAATTTTTTAGACCAAACTCGCTTTGGTTGCTGTTTTTGTAACATATAGCAGTTTTTAACTGCATAAAATACTGGTATTTTTTGCAATTAACGTCAAAATGGCAATAAAAAAGGTGGGTATTACCCACCTCAGAAATCTTAGTTTACAAAAGAGTCTTGGATTTATAATTCCTGAGCAACTAGTGGAAACACATAAGTACTCAACTCAGGACTTTTGACTTACTTACGACTACCTAACCACTTAGTCGCCGCAATACCTATAATTCCTGCCAATATACGATTGCTGAAAAACTTGCTCATGCCTGGTTGTTCAGTCAGTACTTTGCGGAACTCGATGGTTGTGATCAGCGAAGGATGCCAGTCTACTCACATCATCAGCGTTCATCCGGTTGGGGTTGTGTGCAGATTTCAAGTGTTACTCTAGATGGCGATCGTCAAGTTCTCTTGGCTTCAAGTGTTTCAAAAAAGCACTATTAGAGAGTTGATATTAAAATGTAGAGACGTATTTAGATACATCTCTACAAAAGTATATTAGGAAACTAAACAATTACTCTTATCACCTATCTAAGATGAAATAAAAGTGGTTTAGTTATTGTTATCAATCACTTATTATTGCAGAAACAGAATATACTTTCTTGATATCCCTAAGTCTTCTGCAAAAAAGCATGAGTCTTAGTCAATCTTTCTTTTCACGCTATCTTTGACATCTTCAATGCCGTGACGTACTTCGCTCTCAGCTTGCTTTGCTTTACCTTCAGCTTTATCTTCTGGATCACCAGTAATATTACCCAATGCTTCTTGAGCTTTTCCTTCAACATTCTTAGCGGTAGCTTTTGCGCGATCTTCTGTGCTCATTTTGCGCTCCTAATTTATTAGAAAGTTAATTTCAAAGTTGCAAATCAGCTTTGAAATACTTTGTCATTACTCTTACAAAGTAGCTTAAACTTTTGGCTAAAGCCTTCTGCCACAAGATATATTAGATTGTTCAAAAGTTTAAATATAATGTATTAAATGAATCAAATACAATCGTGGTAAGCATTCTAGCTATTAACTTTATGTAAATGAAATTAGTAATAGCTTAGTTACCTATGCTAAAAGATAGAGAAAATAAGAGCTAGTAGAACATTTAGATCAGCGCTGGTGAGACACCTATTTTACAAGCTGTGTTTTGAGATATAGCAAATCTTAGCTTTGTTGGGTGCGTTGTTGTGGAGCAGAATGCATCATAAAAATGGTACGTTATGGCAAAGTTAATAACGTACCTTACTCAATGTATTATTTCTAAATAATCTCTCATACTTCTATGCAGCTGATGTTAGAACTTAGATGAGTTTTAACTAAAAAACCCAGTTCTTCCAAGAAACCGGGTCAATAAAATTATACTGATGATTTTTTGGTCTAATCAAGAAAACCCATTAGACTTTCAGACTCGTCAATAGTATTTGGTGCTACTGGACGATTGCCAAACACTGAATAGCTTTCAGAAACTATTATTGAACTTGAGCCAATTGGACGAATGCCGGATGAGCTGATAGTGTCAACGACTTCAAATGTATTGCCACTAATTGGACGATCGCCAGCTTCATGATATGTCTCAACTATTTCAAAACTGCTGGTGCTAATGGGACGTAAACCAGCAATTGCAACTGTTTCAGCAAACTCCAAGTCGCTGCTGGCTATGGGACGAACCCCAGCTATCGCGAGTTTTCCATGATCCGCCTGCACTGGCAATTCACTATCTAGCTCGCTTTGATCTGCATTCAAGCTCTTTCCCTGGTGATTTTCAACTTCTGTTGTTTCTCCCTTAAGCTTGGCAAGCTTTTGCTGAGAACTGATTGCTTTGCCAGCGCTGCTAATAGCCATAACCTAACACCTCTGAATTTGTTAACTGAATTTACAATAATTAAGGAAAGATGAAATTTTTCCTATATATGAGAGTTTAACCTTAAAAAACCTCATACAGGTATAAGTATCTTTAAAATCTATACATAAGTAAACTTAAATAGTAAATTTTTGTAAAATATTATTGCTATTTATTTAGTTTAACTATCCAGGTGCAACGAATGCAGAAATGGAATAGTTACCATAAGATAGGGTATTTCCAGCAAAACTCTATGACAGAATTTGGTCTTCAAGCTCCTTTTAGTCCGACAGGTGATCAACCACAAGCGATCGCACAACTCACTACCAGTATCCAATCTGGTAATCGTTACCAAACTTTACTAGGAGCTACGGGAACTGGCAAGACATTTTCAGTAGCAGCAGTTATTGAGAAAATTGGTAGGCCAACTTTAGTTTTGGCTCATAATAAAACCCTCGCTGCACAACTTTGTAACGAATTGCGAGAGTTCTTTCCCAACAACGCAGTCGAGTATTTTGTCAGCTATTACGATTACTATCAGCCAGAAGCGTATATTCCAGTTAGCGATACTTATATAGAAAAAACAGCTTCAATTAATGATGAAATTGATATGTTACGGCACTCAGCGACGCGATCGCTTTTTGAACGCCGTGATGTCATTGTCGTTGCTTCTATTAGCTGCATCTACGGTTTGGGAATGCCAGCAGAATACCTAAAAGCTGCCATCCCTCTTCAAATAGGTATGGAAGTTAATCAACGCCAAATTTTGCGGGATTTGGCATCGGTTCAGTATAGCCGCAACGACATAGAAATGGGTCGGGGAAAATTTCGCGTCCGGGGTGATGTCTTAGAAATTGGCCCAGCATACGAAGACCGGATTATTCGTGTAGAATTTTTTGGCGATGAAATTGACGCTATTCGTTATATTGACCCGGTGACAGGTGAAATTCTCAAAAGTATGGAGGCGGTTAATATCTACCCTGCACGTCACTTTGTCACCCCAGAAGAACGGTTAGAAATAGCTTGTCATGACATTGCAGCCGAATTAAAACAACAAAAATTAGATTTTGAGGAAGCAGGAAAATTACTAGAAGCGCAACGCATAGATCAGCGTACACGCTATGACTTAGAAATGTTACGCGAGGTGGGTTACTGCAACGGCGTAGAAAACTATTCTCGCCACTTAGCAGGAAGACAAGCGGGAGAACCACCAGAATGTTTAATTGATTATTTTCCCAAAGATTGGCTATTAGTAATAGATGAATCTCACGTTAGCGTGCCTCAAATTCGTGGCATGTACAACGGCGACCAAGCCAGAAAAAAAGTGTTAATTGAGCATGGATTTCGTCTTCCCAGCGCTGCTGATAATCGTCCTTTGAAGGCAGAAGAATTCTGGCAAAAGGTGAATCAATGTATTTTTGTTTCAGCCACACCAGGAAATTGGGAATTAGAAGTTTCAGAAGGTCATGTAGTTGAGCAAGTAATTCGACCAACTGGCGTAATTGATCCAGAAATTTCTGTGCGTCCAACAGATGGACAAATTGATGATTTATTAGGAGAAATTAAAGATAGAATTGACCTCCATGAGCGAGTGTTAATCACCACATTAACTAAGCGAATGGCGGAAGATTTGACCGAGTATCTGCAAGACCACAGCATTCGGGTACGATACTTGCATTCAGAGATTAATTCTATTGAGCGAATTGAAATTTTGCAGAACTTGCGCGAGGGGAACTTTGATGTTTTGGTTGGCGTAAACTTGCTGCGGGAAGGTTTGGATTTACCCGAAGTTTCGCTAGTAGCAATTATGGATGCAGATAAAGAAGGTTTTTTGCGAGCTGAGCGTTCCTTAATTCAAACTATTGGTAGAGCCGCGCGTCACATCCGGGGACAAGCAATTTTATATGCCGATAACCTGACAGACAGTATGATTAAAGCCATTGATGAAACAGACAGACGGCGTGGTATTCAAATGGCACATAATCGGTTGCATGGAATTACACCACAACCAATTGTGAAAAAATCGAGTAATGCGATTTTATCGTTCTTAGACGTATCTCGACGGTTAAATGCAACTGACTTGAAAGTTGTAGATGAACATATAGATGAACTGCCATTAGAACAGATTCCAGAATTGATTACTTTGTTAGAAACACAGATGAAAGAGGCGGCGAAGAAACTGGAATTTGAAGAGGCAGCAAAATTGCGCGATCGCATTAAGCATCTACGAGATAAATTATTAGGACGTTAACGTGAATCTTATGCTGACTAATACTCGCCTAATTGCCTAATTAGTGTTCAAGAGTATCACCAAATGGCGGAAACGGGAATTTTTCATCCCGAAGAACGCTTAGAATTAATAGCGGGATAAATCATCAGAATGTCAGCGAAAGGAACTGCTCACGAATCAGCAATTACCCGCACATAAAGGTTATTATGTCAACCCTTGGGTGACAAGGTTTTATTAAAAATCCAGTCATCAGTGCAACCTGACGATTACTCGGAACCAGAACCAGATATTTCAGTAATGAAGCTCAATCCATTAGATTATGATGATCACCATCCCAATGCTTCGGAAGTGTTTTTATTTATTGAAATAGCTGATTCCAGTCTCAAGTATGATCGCGAAGTCAAAGCGATGTCTGACGACAAGCCACTCCATGTCTACGCCTATGCTAAGTAGGGTATTGTTGATTACTGGATTTTAGATGTTATTGGACGCAAGTTCTATCAGCTTTTTTGAACGCTGTTACATAGAATAATATTGTTAACCTGAAATTTGTTGGTGAGGCATCAGTTTCAAAATTGACTGCGAGATGATATGCATTAATTTGAACCAAAACCTCACAAAATCGCTTTGCTTCTGCTCAGATTTATCTTTGCGTTTAAAAATAAATTTCAACAATTCTGTAAATGAGCATTTTTCTTGTTTTACAATTAATGATGCTACTCCCATAACTACAAATTGGGGAATTATCAGAGCTATTGATTAAAAATTGGAACTAAAGATTTATATGTCTGCTCAATTTGAATCTAAGCGACTAGCTGGCGTTCTGTCCCTAATCGTTCTTGGGTTGAATATTGCTTCTTGCACTACCGATAGTAAAAACGTGAAGACTGTTTCCCTCGTTGGTGCTGGGGCAAGTTTTCCCGCACCTTTATACGAACGTTGGCTTTCAGATTATAACCAGCAAAATCCCAATGTGGAAATTAATTATCAAGCGATAGGAAGCGGCGCCGGAGTACAACAACTCATTAAAGGTACTGTAGACTTTGCAGCTAGTGATGTGGGAATTACAAATGAACAAGCAGCTAAAGTCAAACGGGGAGTGATTGCTTTGCCCTTAACTGCTGGTTCTATAGTGCTGGCTTACAACCTCACAACAACTGCACGCCAATCGTCTCAAGCCAATCTACCAAATAATCTAAAGCTTTCGCGCCAAGCCTACACAGATATCTTTTTAGGAAAAATTACTAATTGGAATCATCCGCAAATAGCTGTAGCTAATCCGGGGGTAAATCTACCTGATTTACCAATTCAGGTGGTACATCGAACTGATAGTAGTGGCACCACAAGCGTGTTAACACAACATCTAAGTGCTATAAGTCCAGAATGGAAAAGTAAAGTTGGAGTTGGGAAATCGGTAGCATGGTCTGTGGGAGTTGGTGCTAAGGGGAACGAAGGTATTACTGCTCTGGTTCAACAGATCCCAGGAGCTATTGGCTATGTAGAGTACGCTTACGCCATACAAAATAAACTACCTGTGGCTGCTTTAGAAAACAAATCTGGTAATTATATTACCCCGACACCAGAATCGGCAGCTAGAACTTTAGAGACAGTGAAATTACCCGCCGATAATTTAATTGCTTTTATCACTGATCCTATAGGTGCTCAATCCTATCCCATCGCAACTTATACTTGGCTTTTAACTTATCGCCAATATCAAAACCCCATCAAAGCCCAAGCACTAAAAAACTTTGTTAACTGGGCTTTGATTGAGGGGCAGAAATCCAGTTTGGAACTTGGGTATATTCCTCTGTCTAAAGAAGTTGTTATTCAAGCACAATCTGTTGCCAAAAAAATTACAGAATAACTAGTATTACAGCGGATTTCATCACAGGAATATTTCGCCATAGCCCAGAAATCGACTTGGCGTAGATGCAAAGGGTATTTGCTGCTTGAACGCATCTCTAGAAGATTAACACTAGACTATATCCACCCTCGTAATTTTTGATGTACCTGCGCCAAGTACCACATATAGTCATCAATTTTATAGTTCTCAGCAGCCTTAACTATATAATCTTGAGCTAAATCAAGATTATTTTGGGCTTCGTAATATAATCCCAAGTAAAGATGACTGTAAAAATTACCGCGATCGCCTTCTAATTGACCAACTATTAAAACATCATCTGGTGTATAATACCCTGCATATAAATCATACACACGCTGCATAACACGTCGAGGGTCATTTTTCACAGTTAATAGAGAATTACACGCCTCTGTTACATTCGTCAAACGCGCTACGCAGAGATATCGCCAAACTGTTTCTTCTACGTCTTGGGCGTTCACTGTCAAATCGATCTCAAACTGTTGAGCGCCCTCGGCAAATCTTTCTGCATAATAGTACGATAAACCACGTTGCCATAAATAGGGTGTAAGACGTGAATCTAGTTGTTCTGCCATATCAAAATCTTGAATAGATTCCTCAATCTTGGCAAGCTGGAAGTTTACCATGCCTCGGCGGATGTAAGCATTGGGATTTTTCGGCTGATTGTGAATGATTTCGTTCCAGCGTTTAAGTTGATTTTCTAGAGAATTAGATAAAAACATGAGTTTGCCAAACTAATATGCATTTCATTAGCATATTTCCAGCCTTGCATAGAAATAGTCAATTCCTATGAGCCAAGTTTTGTCATACTAAATTCTTGGTGTTATATTTTCACCTTCCTATGACCAGCATTATCGAATTTCCTTGGCAGCAAGAGGCAATTATTCGCCACAGTCAACGCTTAATGAGCAGTTTTCAGCATTGGACAGGGGACTGTTTGCTGAATATAAATGCTTCTTCACCGCAGGAAAAAGCGCAAGTTCTATTTGAAGCACCCTTTGTATTAGTTTCTCACGGGATTGAATCAAATCCAATTTTCAACTATGGCAATCGCAAAGCATTGGAATTATGGGAGCTTTCTTGGGAAGAATTTATCACAATGCCTTCCAGAAAATCGGCTGAAGAGGTAGTGCAGGAAGAACGCGATCGCTTGTTAGCAGAAGCAGCAACCAAAGGCTTTATCAGCAACTATTCCGGTATCCGCATTTCTGGTAATGGTAAACGCTTCTACATAGAAGATACTATTTTATGGAACGTAGTAGATGAGCAAAATCAGCACTGCGGTCAAGCTGCTTTCTTCTCTAAATGGAAATTTATTACATGACTACTACCTCATAAATTTTCTGGATCAATTCCTCTTGCTTGCAATCTTGCTAACAAATCTTGATAGCGCTGTCGTTCCTGTTCCAACTCTATAAGTGCGGCTTCTTTCTCCTGACGTTCCTGCTCGGCGCGTTGATGTTCCTGCTCTCGTAGTTGATCTAGTTCTACAGATGTGAGAAACTTTCGTCCATCAGGACGATAAATTTCTAAGGTGTCTGCTATAACTTCAAATCGAATCCCCAAGCGAGGACTAACCCAACTATTCATCTCTTCAATTACTTCTAAATCCCCTCCATAACGCAGCAAGCCAGTCAAGTCAATTGTGTCTGGATTGTAGATGTAATATTCCTCAACTCCATAGCGTTGATAAAAGAGTAGTTTGTTTACCATCTCTTTAGTTAGATTTCCAGGAGATAAGATTTCAAATGCCACCTGTGGGGAAATGTTGTTTTCTTCCCACTGCTTGTAAGAACCGCGTTTACCTTTTGGTCTACCAAAAACAACCATTACATCAGGTGCTTGCCGAATCTTGTTATTTCCTTGCACGGGATACCAGAGTAAATCACCTGCGACAAACACATTATCTTGTGATGCAAACAAGATTTCTAAGTTTTCTTTAATAGTGACAATCCATCGAAATTGTTCGGTGCTGTCTGACATTGGTTGACCGTCACTGTCAGGGTAGACGATATCTGGTACGATGTCCGATGTTAGTTGTTGTACCATGCAATACCTCCAATTTTGGGGATTTGCCCTTATACTCTCAGTTTAAAAGACAGTTAAATTAAAAAAGTTGGATTTGAAAAATTGGGAGTTAACTAGGTAGCACACCAATTCTGCACATGAGAACACAATTCTGGGAAGAATTCTCGAAAGTCATGCTCAAACTCATCGTAATGGGTTGTGAGTTCACCAATAGCCTCGGTCAAGATGAATGGTCTATGCGTAGGCGTAGCCCGTCGTAGACATCGCATCGATAACCGCTTTGATATCCTCGCCAAGGTATTTTCTACACCAGTTAAATTGCGGTAAGCTCTCAACCAGTCTTCATTTACCACACGAGTAATTACCTCATTGACTACTACGGGTAGCTGACCTTGGTATGCTTGAAACGACTTGTAAATCTCTGCTGTAAACTCATCCAGAGATACGTTTGCATAATCAGACCAATTCTTTGCCAGAAAGTGATCGTAAAAAACATCTACTAATACTCCTGCAAATCGTCGATAGTCTGAGTCAATGCGCTCTTTGCTGCGTTTAACAACTATGTGGCTGTCCGTAAACTTATCAATCACTAGATGACATGCAATTCCTCGCTGGATGTTTAGGTTTAATTCTTGACGAGATGACCCTTTTACAATGTCCGCAAGAAGATTACCTAATCGACTCTCGACATTTAGTTCAGACAAAAACAAATGAGCTAGCCAATTCATTAGTACGATGCATCCATCTAAACTGTTTGGCAAATTTACCCAAAGCAGTGCAATAAAATTATTTTACCTAGTACCAACGACTAAATCCAAATTTGTCCATGAGGTAGAAGAAACTACTTGCAAAATTCAGTATTGTGAAGCTAGTTGCTCAAAAATCAGGAAAATCGTCTGTGGTTCCAATTAGAGATAATAATCCTACAACAATCACGCCTTATGTTACTTTTGGACTGATTGCTGCCAATGTCCTGGCTTTTCTTTATGAAGCAAGTCTTCCTCCGCAAGCATTAAATGGATTTTTACACCTTGCGGCTGTAGTGCCGCGAGAACTCACTTTAAGCTTTGGCGGCATCTCTCTCAATCAACCAGTGCCAGAATGGGCAACATTGATTAGCTCACAATTTTTGCACGGTGGTTTGTTGCACTTAGCTGGCAATATGCTGTTTCTCTGGATTTTTGGTAACAACGTTGAAGATAAGCTGGGTCATGCTAAATATTTGCTTTTTTATCTGTCTTGCGGCGTTTTAGCATCGTTGACCCAGTGGTACTTTGCCCAGAATTCTAGCATTCCTTCTTTGGGTGCAAGTGGTGCGATCGCTGGTGTCATGGGAGCATATATTCTCCGCTTTCCCAACGCCGAAGTTATCGGAGTAGTACCTTTAGGGTTTTTCTTCCCTAGTTTCCGCGTCCCAGCATATTTCTTCTTAGGATTCTGGTTTCTCCAACAATCTTTCTATGGACTTGCCAGTCTAGAAACACCTACCAATATTGGCATGGAAAGCGGCGGTATCGCTTACTGGGCCCACGCAGGTGGTTTCATTTTTGGGGCAATTCTCGGCCCGCTGTTAGGTTTATTTAGCGACAAATCTAAGGAAGAATCCTGGTACGGGTAGCCCTCCAAGGTATCATAGATACTTTAAAGATCTCATAGGTGAAATTACCTAAACTTCGCAACTGCCAGCCACACAGGATATATTGCAGTTAATCGATAATTAGGAAAAACACCTGTGTTTCCCCTCTACGACGAAAATCCGACGCGAATCACCCCGTATTTCACCTATGGGTTAATCGGGATGAACATTTTAGTCTTTCTTCACGAAGTGAGTCTGTCCAATGAACAATTAGAGCAGTTTTTCCAGCTATATGCCGTAGTACCACGAGAGTTAACTACCAACTTCGCCGGAGAGTGGACGACTTTAATTACGTCACAATTTTTACACGGTGGTTGGTGGCACTTGATATCAAATATGATATTTCTCTGGGTTTTTGGCAACAATATTGAAGACCGCTTAGGTCATTTCAAATATTTGATTTTTTATTTGGCATGTGGTGCTTTAGCAGCCGCGTGCCAATGGTTTATTAGCGTGAATTCTGCTATTCCTTCCTTGGGGGCAAGTGGTGCAATCTCTGGGGTTCTAGGTGCGTATATTATCCGCTTCCCTCACGCTAGAGTTACGACCTTAATTTTCTTGGGTTTTTTCGTGACTACAATTAGCGTTCCGGCACTGGTAATAATCGGGATTTTCTTTGTGCAGAATGTGATATCAGGTTTTGCCAGCCTGCAAGCAGCTGCAAATATGAGTGTGGAATCAGGTGGAGTTGCCTACTGGGCGCACATCGGGGGCTTTGTTTTCGGGATAATCCTTGCGCCTTTGTTTGGGCTGTTTAAGCGCGACTAATGGTAATAGAGCACAGGGAACTAGAGACTGAACGGCTTCGCTGTATCTAGTGGTCTATCGCATTAATTTTGATAGTCACACGTGTTTGTAGTAAGGACTTTAGTCCTTGATTTTTTAAGCACTTTAGTTGGCAGTGGTTAGATCCCCGACTTCTTAAAGAAGTCAGGGATCTGATAGCCCACAAGTTCAATGCCCTATTCCCTTAGTTTTTACTGACGCCCGCTGAAACTTCTTCAATTTCTGTATCTGCTTGAGGTGAAGCGGCTTGTGGTGAAATTGGCTCGGGCATAGCTACTGTGATATCAGCACCATTGATAATTGCTCCTAATAGCCCTAACTCAGATTCAACCAATTGATCAATAGCTTCACCTAGCATGTTTTCTTGTGTATGGTTAGGTCGCGCCACGAGCACTATACCATCGCTGTAGGGTTGGATTAACAAAGGGTCATTGGATAAGCTCAGGGGATTAGTATCTAAAATGACCAAATCATAACGTTCGCGGACATCTTCCATTAGTCGTCGCATTTCGCTTGATTCAAGAATAGCAGCGGATTGACGCACAGGGCCAGGGCTAGGAATGATGTATAAATTTTCTACATCGGGAACTAAACGGATACATTCACTCAAGCTGGCGTAATAACGTAGGGGTTCAATAGTGGCATCGGGGTCAGCAGTTACTTTTAGGGATGCACAATGAGAAGGCGATCGCAAGTCTGTTTCAATAATCAAGGTTCTTTTGCCAGCATGGGCAGAAGCAATACCCAAGTTATAAGCACTCACCGTCTTACCTTCTTGACTACCAGTGCTAGTAATCAGCACCACCTTCAAGTCTCTACCACCAATGCGGCGCAAATTACTACGGAACTTCTCGTAAAATTCTGAATAAGGAGAATCCGGGGAAAGTACCACTGGAATTGCTTCTTTATCCAAATCATCAACTAGCATTAAAGGCAACTCTCCCAGTAGTGCCACTTCCCGTTGCTTGAGGCTCTCGCGGATATCTTCCTTGGTTTTGTAAGTGCCTTCCAACGACCCCAACAAAAATATTACTCCACCACCAACCAACAAACCGAGGAAACCACCAACACCTAGGGTAACAGGCACACTTTTAGGGGGCTTAATATCGGCTGTGACTGTGGGAAGTCTAGCAACGCTGAGGCTACTGATGGTTTCCGCCTCTGCGGTCTTAGAATCAGTAAGCTTTGTCTGCATTTGGTCATAGACAGCTTTTTTCAGTGCAACCTCTTGTTCTAAGCGCGATCGCTCCAATTGCTTATTAGGTATTAAAGAATACTCTTGCCGTAATCGGGCCTCTTGTTGGATTTCCTGAGCTAGTTGTTGTTGCAGCGTCTCCCGTTGGGTCTGCAAAGCCACCATCTGGTTGGCCAATTCCTGACGTGCTGGGTCTAAGCTACTTTGGGTACGAATACCTGCAATATCACCTCTAAGCGGAGCTGCTGTACCACCACCACCCAATACCTCAGCAGCACGTTGTTGTAGCAATTCCTCAGAAGCTTGTTTTTGACGCTGCAACTGAATCATATTTGGATGTTCAGGTCGTAAATCTTTCCTGAAAACGGCGATTTGCGCCTCAGTTTGATAAATTTGCGCTCGCAAGTTGCCAATAATTGGATCAGCACTTAAAGCAGAAGAAACATAAGCTTGCCCAACTGTTAGACCCAACTTATTTTCTAAAGAGCGAATTTGGGCATCGACCCCAGAAACAGTTAATTGAATTTGCCTTTGTAGATTTTGGCTAGCAGTAACCCCGTTGAGCAAACTGCCATTCTCAGCAGCCAATATAGCTGTTCGCTCTATGCGATCATACCGTTCTAGTTTCTGCTCAGCAATTTGTAGTTCTCGTTTTGCTTGTGGTAAGCGCTCGTCAATTTTTTGAATAATCGCTTTTAATCGCCCAGTATTAATATCACCACTCAACTTGATCATTGCTTGCATCAATTCGACCAATATCTCTGTAGCTCGCTTGGCGTCAGTATCTTTATATTTCATTTCCAGGATTGTAGATTCTAATTCTCCAGTCCTGGGATTTTTTTTAGGTACACTCAGAGCAACACTTGTACCGATCTTTGTTGGTTTAACATTGACTTTCGCTGCCACAGCTTCAATTATCTGGTCGGATAGCAAAACTTGCTCGTTCAGTTCTTTCCCTTGCTGCTGGATTTCGCTACCAGTTGCAGAGAAAGAAACTGGCGGCCCAGTATAGGTAAGCGCGGCAGATGCTACATAGCTAGCGGGTGGTTCTGGTTGCACAGCCACCACTGTTGACCCCGCTACAACTAAAGCAAAACTAGCTAATCCAATCCACTTGTACTTATCAAAAGCAATAAGATAGCGTTTAACAATTGGTGGGGTCATGGCAGATGCGTATATTAGTTATTGGTCATTTGTCATTAGTCATTTGTGAAGAGTCAAGGGTTAAAAATCATTGAGCAGTAGTTATTTCGTCTTTTTCCCTGCTTCCCCTGTTCCCTCATCTCCCTCATCACTCCTATCTAGCGACAAGGAGTAATGAGATTAGAGCAACTAATCACCACCACCGCTAAAGAATTCAAAGAAGCGGATAAAGCTCTGAATATTAAAGAATGGTTGAGTAATTGTACTGATGGCATTAGTAATTTTAGCGATGAGGTTCCGACCAACAACAATAACATCATTATCTTGAAGCGGCACGTTTTGAGATGCATCACCTCCAAGAGCCTTTTTAGCATCAAGTGTCTGAGTAACAGCTTTGCCTCGTTCAGGATCGAAGCGCACTAGAGCAATTTCCCGGAGGTTAGCTGTATCGAGATTTATTCCTCCCAAAGCATCTACAAACGTACTACCATTGGGCAGTGCTTGAGTGGCAATTCCTCCCGCAGCATAATTTAAAACTCGGACTCTAATCTGCGGTACAGCTAACGATGAACGTGCTACCAAGTTGCGATCGTAACTATCATCAGTACCGACTTCACGACGCGGCACACTTACCGCATCTCCATCTTGCAGACGTAAATTAGGTGGTGAACCGCCATTTTGCAACGCTGCATACAGGTCAATAGTTTGTGAAACTACAGAACCATCCATCAACTTTCGACGTATTTGCACTTGCCGCAGGTCTGCGGTCAAGGTTGAACCACCAGCTATCAACAGGGCATCAGCAACACGAGGTGTTCCCGAATTAATAGGATAAATTCCTGGTCTAAATACTTCCCCGCTAATGGTAACTTGAACTGGTCGCGTCCCTGTCAAAGATACTACCACAATTGGATCAATGAAAATACGACTTAAGCCTAGGCGAATTTTTTCTTGAGCTTCTTCTAAACTCAAGCCTTGTAATGACACAGTTCCTACTTGCGGCACTACAATGTTACCTTCTGGACTAATTGCGGCTTGAAAACTAAAGTCTGGACGCTGTCCTGCTAGTGATAAAACTATGATTGGATCAACTACATAACGATTTAAGCCAGAGCGGATTTTTGCTTGTGCTTGTTCTAAAGTTAAACCTTGTAAGGACACGGTTCCTAGTAGCGGTACCACAATGTTGCCTTCTGGATTAATAGCAGCTTGAAAACTCAAATCCGGGAAGCGCTGAACCGCAACACTAATTACATCTCCTATTCCTAAACGGTAGGGCCCAGGAGGACGCTGAAGTGCAACGCCAATTACATCCCCTGGCCCTAAGAGATAACGATTAAGTTGGGGGGAAACCTCGTCATTTACCCCTGGTGGTACAACTTCAACACCTAGCGGAGGTGAGGGGGGTTGCCTTGGTGATTGTCCTTGAGATGGTAAGGGCTGGGCAACAACAAGTTGGATGGGTGTTGTTAAAACGCTTACCTGAAGGCTGACAAAAAACAGAGCGCTGAATGCACGCATATGAGAACTGGGAGCTATAAACATCGGTGCAGTAATACTGAACTAAGAATTCGGTTGCGCCGAGTGGTTATTTTACTCTGTAAACAGTCGTAATGTCTCTTTTCTTTGCAATAACTTGTATTAAATTGACTCAACTCTAGTGAACTTGTTCCGAATGGTCTGGTTAATACTTGTGGCTTGAAAGTAGTCAAGTTACACTAGTCTGCGATGAAATTTTACGTTAGAGAGACTCGAACTAAATGACCGTGCAAGTATTGATCGCCGAGTCCAAATATCAGTCTTATCAGTGAGTGACAAGCGATGTCTAAGTTCCCTCCGCTAACGGCTGATCTCAAAAAGGTAGACTCTTCTTTTACGGATGTGCGTGGCACGATTGAAATGACCGATGGTATTCTTATCTATCTTTCCTACACGGGTGTCATGGATTTAGGTGAGAACGGCTATCAAAACTTTCTTAACGGTCAATTTTCTCCAACTGCAAAGATTCACACTACGCCACGGCTTCAGACTGCCCATCCTAATTACCAATGGTTGAATCGATTGCAGTGTGTTGGCATTACAGAATTGAATTTTGCCACCTTTGAAGCCGATTTTGATGTTTATGCTCTGCGTTAATTTTGCAGTTTAGAGACGTAGTTTAGGAGAATGAGTCATGAAAATTGGTGTAATCGGTGCAGGTGGAATTGGTGGAACTGTGGGCACACTCTGGGCAAAAGCAGGACATGAAGTGCTGTTCAGTTCACGCAATCCAGATCAACTCACGGATTTAGTTGTCACAGCCGGGGCAAATACAAAAGCTGGAACGATCGCACAAGCCACAGCATTTGCAAACGTAATCTTGCTTGCAGTTTACTATTGGACAACGGATGCTGCGATCGCCGCCGGATCGCTAGACGAAAAAATCTTGATTGATGCTACCAATCCCTACATTCGCGAAGCCGATAAAATTATTCGTGTCACAGACACCAGTTCAGGGTTAGAACTGGCAGCAAAAGTACCGAACGCAAAAGTTGTCAAAGCTTACAACACGCTTCCTACAGCAACTTTCGCGAATGAAGCTCGTCGTGCTGATCCCTACGCATTGTTTTACTGCGGGGATGATGCGCCTGCCAAAGCAATCGTCGCGCACCTGATCGCAGACAGTGGCTTTGCAGGGGTGATATCGGCAAATTGGAGCAAGTGATTCACCAAGAACCGGGTGGGTTAATGTATAACTGTCCCATGCCTGTAACAGAAGCTCAAAAGCTTTTGTCGTCTTTAAGATGAATTTACCAGAGGTTTTATGTTTTGAACTGCCTACTTTAGCTTGATATTTAACTATGGTCGGATTTTTGCCATCTTAGAGGCTTACTTAATCCCTGTAAAAACGCAGTTAGCTGTAACTTATTCTACAAAGCAGTCGTCATCAATGCAGCTTGCACTGCTTCTCCAATAGACTGGGCTAGAGACCACAATTTTTCTACCTGCCCTAAAGGCTCCATTGGAATGATAATACTCACGCCCACCCAAGGAGTACGTTTCTTATGCCACTGTGCCCATTGATCTGCCAAGAACCAGTGTAAAGGTGATGAATTACCACCTTCTGGCAGAGCGTACCATTGCAAAACAGCAAAGGTTTGCTGTGGTGTAGAGGCACGAAAGAACCTAGCTTCTACTTTTGTTTCGGTATTAGATCCCAACTTTGAAGGCTGTTTCACAGTAAATTCGGCAGAGCGATATTGAGCTATGTCCCACTTTCTCCAACGCGACCTTCCCCAACCGTTAATCTCTGTCCACTCGACCTCTGGTTGATCCATAGGGCCATTTTGCGGCAGCAACAGCAGGATAGCCTGGGATTCAGAACCGTCTTTCTTAATTACCTGCAATGACCATTTTCGTTCGCCAATTTGTTGTTCTGTTTGTTCAATAGTTTGCCAACCAGGAAGGGTTAACCCAGTCTTGCGTATGTGTCTTAATTCATTAAGGCTTGTAACAGGTGGCGGCTGTTTCCATTGCCAACGTCCTGTCAGATATCCGGGAATCCCTCCCATCGCTAATAGTAGCAGCAATAACAAAAGTGCTATTACTTGACTTAATTGGTTTTCCTTGAAAAACTTAAATAAGGAACTCATCAGTAAAATTTGCAATACTTAGGCAAAATTTTACTTTATAAAAGAACACCATGAGTTCAGTAATATTGACAATGTACCCTGATCTTAAATTGTTTTGGCAAAGGAGTCAGGAAGGACATTCTAACCCCTGGCTTCTGACTCCCTTTTAACTTTCCTCTTGTTGCTGAGTTTCTGGAGATGCTGAAAAATAGCTATTAATCCGATTTAGTAAAGGCACTAATAACAGCAGCATACAAGCAGAGTATAAGTCTCCGCCCCAACCCTCATGTAGCCATTGAAAAGCTGCTTCTTGACCTGTACCATGAAAGAAAGTAAGTAAAGTGTTGCGAACAATATTGGCAATAATGCTAATGACGACAGCAATAGATAAAAACCAAATAGTTGTGCGACGTGAAGACAAAGCACCCGTCCAATAAAGCAGCATCAAGCAGACATAGAGAGTAGTAAACAACATTTTCAGTCCAGCACAGTAGGGGGCAACTTCTACAATTCTTCCTCCTACGTATAAATTTATTTCATCAACGGTCACTTCCATACCAAACTGATTCAGTATGAAGCCCGCTGTGCCAGCTATGAAGCTTTGCAGAGGCAAGGTATAGGGTGCAATGAGGTAAGGTATTGCTGTCGGCGTTGCCAGAAATACTAACAACAGGGGAAATCCTTGCGATCGCAAACCTGGTATTCCCTTAAACCACAAACACAATCCTGCCAGCATAACAGGCAATGAAAGGTTAACCCACTCTGTAACGCCGCTAAGATAAAAAATTCCCCCTAATAATAAGAAGACAGCGCCCAAAGGATGGGTAATATCTGGCAATCGTCTCCACTGTTTCCGGTTCAACCAGCCCAGGTAAGCGGCAAATGGCAGGCCAATAATACCGTGGCTGAAATATTCGTGCTCTGTACTGATATTTTTGTGCAGCCAACCATCCAACCAATGTAGTAATACAGGAGCATAAAGCAGTACCAAAACGCCTAAAATAGCCAGACTGAAAATGGCTGGCGCGTTTCTGTTTTTAACCTGTTGCTGGAATGTCATGATTTTAAGCAATTCAAGATTAAAAATTAACAACTCAAAAACTATTAGCTGATGCGATGTCTACGATGGTCACTGAGCCAAGTCGTACTCCTACAAAGAAGCTAGCTACGCCTTGGTCTCCTAAAGAAGTGCGGGCTACGCCTATGCCAAGTATGTCTTGTTATCCCATATCTAAAGAAGACACAAAAGAGGTTCCTTCAAAAAACCTCTTATCAACTAAAAGGCGATCGCTAATATCAATTTTCGATTTATGCTGCAATGCTGCCAACGACAGCAGCAGATGGATCTAAACGAGAACCTGTTGAAACGACATCAGCGATCGCTGTTACAACTTCTTTTATTTGGCTACTACTCAAACCAGGATACATCGGTAACGATAATATTTGCTTTGACAGCTTTTCTGCTTGAGGAAAGTCTCCTTGCTGATAGCCTAAGCTGGTAAATGCTGGTTGAAGATGACAGGGAATTGGGTAGTGAATGCCAGTTTGAATTCCTGCTGCTGTTAGTTTTTCTTGTAGTTGCTGACGTTCTGTGGGGCAAGTGTCGTCAACTTTGATGACATAAAGATGATAAACGTGTCCTGTACCACTTTGGTTTTGTATGGGGATAATGCCAGAATTTGCTAAGGATGCTAGTTCCATATCGTACTGCTGGGCAATAGTCAGGCGATCGCGATTCCACTGTGGTAAATATGGTAGTTTCTGGTGCAAGACAGCCGCTTGCAAGGTATCCAAGCGACTATTCGTACCTGATTCAGTATGAAAATACTTTTGTGATGCACCATAATTTCGTAAGCGCCTCATCTTTTGAGCTACATCAGAATCTCGCGTCAATAACATCCCCCCATCCCCAAATGCACCTAAATTTTTGCTGGGATAGAAGCTAAAAGCTGCTGCTATTCCTAGTGAACCAGCGTGAAATCCTTCTCTTTCTGCTAGGTGTGCCTGTGCTGCATCTTCAAAAACTAGCACTTTATAAGTATCGGCAAAGTCTAATAGCTGCCGTGTTGATACCATCTGACCATAGAGATGTACAGGAATAATTGCTTTGGTCTGTGGTGTAATTGACTTTATGGCTGCTTCTAAATCAATTAAAGCTGTTTGGGGATCGCAATCTACAAGAACAGGCTTTGCGCCAGCACGTAGCACGCCAATCAAAGTTGCTATGAAGGTGTTAGCTGGTAAAATCACCTCATCGCCAGTTCCAATGTTACACGCTTGCAATCCGAGGGCGATCGCATCGGTTCCTGATGCAACACCAACTCCATATTCTGTTCCAGATGCGGCTGCAAAGGCTGCTTCAAAATCTGATAGTGCTTGCCCTAAAATAAAATCTCCCTGTTCTAATACAACCTGAAGTACCTGTTGTAGTTGCGTTTGAATCGGCTGATGTTGTAACTTTAGATCTACAAAAGGAATTTTAATAGTCATTTTATTCATAACTACTTGTCCTCAAAATTCAAATATTAAAATTTTGCTTCATCAAAGCTAATCTATTTTTACTTAACCGTAAATATCAGACTATATATATTTACTAAAAATTCTGTAATTCTTGACAAAATTGCAGCATTTTAAAAAAACGCACTTTTATTGCTAATTTTTTCAAATTAATTTATTCTAAAAATTTTATATATTATTTACTTTACATATATTTTGCAAAAACTTAGAAAATATAAGTACTATCTTATAAGATAAAAATTGCTTTTAATAAACGAGTAAAACTTGGCTTAGCAATAATTAAAATAGAATATCAATCCAAGATATTTAACTTATATCTACAAGTTAATTAAAATATTTTTGCAAATAATAAAATATTTGCCATTTTTTGCTACATCTGGCTTTCAAAAATATCAAAGAAATCCAAAATAACATATTATTTATAAATTAACTAGTTATAAATTAATAGTTTACAAATAAAGTTCATTTTTTGTCTACTTTAATATGAAAAAATACTATAAATCCTATAAATTGTGACAGTACGTTTTTTAATGTTTGAAAATTGATTACAGCAGTTATCGCTTGAGTGAGGTACACAGAAGTTATAATTAACCACAGATGAACACCCATAAACACTGATAAATTTGTACCTCAGCCGACTAGGCAACGCTAGAATGAAGCATTTGAATATCTTTGAATAAAATTTCAATTATTGTTGGTAACTATGATGATTTACTAGTAAGAGAAAATAAAACAGTTTACATAATTTGCAGCGTACAGTTTTAACATACTTAATCTATCAGATGGGGACTTATGTGAAGTATCTAAGATTGTCAACAATCAATGTTAGCTATTTTAAGTAAAAATGGTTACACAAAGTTTTACCAAAATGATTATTTTAAGTAAATTTACGTTGAGTGTACAGACAATAATTTTCTCTTCTATGCATAAGAATGATACCCCCTTTGTATTGTATCCTTAGCGTTATGTTACCCTTGCTGAATCCAAAACTAACGCTGTCTGTTTGCAAAATACCAAGCAATACAGATGACACCAGTGCTGAGTAGAACATTCAGCACCAGTGGATAAGAACTATTGGAGACTGCATCGTCTGCTTAAGGCTGTGGGTGAAAAATTTTTGCCCTAAAGCTGTTTATTAGAGGCGAAATTAGGGAATGCTTAAAAATAGCAATTGATAACTCAAAAATAGTGGTTATATCAATTACAGTATCGAGCAATTATCAAGGTAGCAGTGGCAATGGTAGAGCCTGAAAACAAATTATTTGCCCTAAAGGATGGTTGGACTTCTCAGGAAACAAGAGAACAACAACGCCTCAAAGCTTTGTCTGAATTAGGTTTACGGCAACCAGAAACGATTCCGGTCTTTGAAGAAGCCACTCAAACTGCTGCCCACTTTCTGGAAGCACCAATTTCCATTTTGGGATTTGTAGATCAAGAACGTCACTGGTTCAAGTCGGCGATAGGCTTATCCAGGCTGGGATTAATGAATCATTTGGCACAAAGCCGTCAACTTTTACGCAGGGAATCTTTTTGTACACAGGTAGTAGAGAGTTATCAAATATTTGTAGTTAATGATACGCAAAAGCTTACAGATTCAGTACTTGCTAGCAGTAAGTTGGTACAAGATTATGGCATTCGTGCTTATTTAGGAGCGCCACTGATTGATGCTTCGGGAAATTGTTTGGGTGCATTAGCAGTGATGGATTTAGTGCCACGCAATTTCACAACTCGAGACATTGAGTTTTTACAAATCATTGCTCGTTGGAGCATGAGTGAATTTGAGCGCAACCTACTTCTACAAGGAAAATTAGAAACAAGCACTTCTAAAAGTGCTCCCATACTGTCATACAATGACGACCATAATACTGATCTCAGAATTACCCCACCTACTTTAGATCAAGACTCTGTTTCTACCAAGCAACTGAAACTAGAACTTTTGGAGCAGCTAACTCAGGAGTTGCGTACACCTTTAACATCTGTGTTAGGTATGGCTAGTGTTTTGGGACGTGAGATTTACGGGCCTTTGACAACTAAGCAGAGAGAATATGTAGAGATTATCCAACACAGTGGTCGGTACTTACTTTCATTAGTAAACGAAATTACCGAACTTGGTACTCTAGATCAAAACTCAGATGTGCTGAATCTGGCTCCTGTGGATATTGAAATGCTATGTCAACAAGCTATCAATACTCTAGAAGAAGTCGCTAACCGCCGCGAGCAAGATATTCGCTTATCTATAGAACCGGGACGTAATCGCATTTGTCCTTTGGATAAAGACAAAGTGCGGCAAATTCTTTATCACCTAGTTTTTAGCGTGATTCAACTTTCTGCTACAGGTAGTATTGTTCGTATTCATGTCTCTTACAAGGAAGATACGCTCCACATTACTATTTGGGTTTCGCATCCCTGGCTGGGAGATGGGATGACTGAGGTCGATCCCTATTTTCGATTCAATCCTTTGTCTAGACTGGATCTCTCTGGTGAGACAGTAACTTATAATACTCATTTAGAAGCTCAGGATCAGCCAGATAACTTACCAATAGCACTAGATAAGTCAAAAGATTTGAGTGAGAATCACTCAAGTATCTTTGCTATAACTTCGGGTATAGATTTAACTAAACCACATGGAAGTCTCTCGCGTGAAAGTTTAGGTCTGTTGCTTAGCTGTCAGCTAGCAGAACTGCATGGTGGACAAATTTCCATTCAAGGTTCACCAGAATCAGGATATCGTTATGTCCTTTCTTTGCCATTACAACTAGCTGCTCCCTCAGAAGCAATTAGTGATGTCTGATGACAAACCTTATAGCTGTTTTCAATTAGTTGGCTGTAATGCTTTGAGATTATAGGTAATAGCTGAGGGCTAGTAATAAGAGTGTCATCACAAATAACCAATTTGCAATCTACATTATTACCTTTTTATAGCTACCCGCATTATGATTAAGTCCAAGTTCTGTGGCAACATGCTAATTGATCACATCATTTTTTATGAATTTAGTCTGGCAACGATTTACTTTATCATCTTTACCGATTAAAGAATATCTTGCTTCCAGTTACCTACACCGTTCTCTAGTAGGGCTGTTGCGTTCCTGGCGGCAAACCAGCGTCTTGATACAATGGGGAGAAACAATTGCGGCTGCCTTACTCAGCCTGGTGTATGCCCTTGCACCTTTTGTTTCAAGCACTTTAGTGGGTTTGTTGCTGGTTGCTTGTGTAGGATTTTGGCTTTTACTGACTTTATCTGATGAAGCAACACTAGCAAATACCACCTCAGTTACGCCCATTCACCTACTGGTATTGCTCTACTGGGTAATTGCCGTAGTAGCAACAGCATTATCACCAGTGAAAAGGGCGGCACTTAACGATTTGGCAACGTTGACGCTGTATTTACTGCTATTTGCTCTTTGTGCTAGAGTCTTGAGGCTGCCTCGCTTGCGATCTTGGCTGATTATCCTTTACTTACATGTATCGCTCATTGTCAGCATATATGGACTACGACAATGGTTTTTTGGAGCCACAGCACTAGCAACTTGGGTTGACCCGGAATCTCCTCTGTCAAAGACTACAAGAGTCTACAGTTATTTGGGAAATCCTAACTTATTAGCTGGATACCTCCTGCCAGCAGTGGTTTTTAGCTTAGTAGCAATTTTTGCATGGCAAAGCTGGATTAAAAAAGCCTTAGCATTAACTATGTTGATTGTCAATACTGCCTGCCTGGTTCTGACTTTTAGTCGTGGTGGCTGGATTGGACTAGTGGCGGCAGTTTTAACTGTGATGGCATTGCTAGTTTATTGGAGAAGTATAGAAATGCCTCCTTTTTGGCGTACTTGGTCGTTACCAATTGTCTTGGGAGGTTTGATTGGAATATTAGTGCTGGCGGTGCTCTTTGTGGAGCCTGTACGCCTGCGGGTGTTCAGCATTTTTGCCGATCGCAAAGATAGCAGCAATAATTTTCGTAGGAATGTATGGGATGCTGTTTTTGAGATGATTCGCGATCGGCCCATTATCGGTATTGGCCCTGGACACAACTCTTTTAATAAGATTTATCCTCTTTACCAACGTCCTCGTTATACTGCTTTGAGTGCCTATTCGATTTTATTGGAGGTAGCTGTAGAAACTGGCTTCATTGGTTTAGCTTGCTTTCTCTGGTTAATAATTGTTACCTTTAATACAGGATTGATGCAAGTGAGACGATTGCGACAATTGAGAAGTGTCGAGGGATTTTGGCTAATTGGGGCGATCGCTACTTTGCTGGGTATGCTAACTCATGGAATGGTAGATACTATCTGGTTTCGTCCTGAAGTCAATACCCTTTGGTGGCTAATGGTTGCTTTAATTGCTAGCTACTGGACACCTTTAGCTCAAAATCAGGCTCAAGAACTAAATTCACCTACCTGAGAAATAGCAGTATCAAATAAAAAACAGTCAATAATCAGTTGTTTTTTACTAACTATTGACTGTTTTTGAATTTTTAATTGTCTAATCTCTGTAGGTAGTAGCCCCAGGGGTATTGGGGTCACGATAACGGGTTGGTTCGTCATCACGCTTTCTACCAGCTAAACCAGCTAGACCTAATAGACCTATTAATCCTAGCCAACCCCAATCAAAATCATTGCGCTCATATGTTGTTGTCCTGGGGACTGTATTGACTCCGGGGTCAGTAGTTGTCTGGGCTTGTGCAGGTAGAGTTAAGGGCATAATTCCCATACTCAAGGTGAGCACGCCCGCGCCAACAGCTTTGGTGAAATTGCGTTTCATCGTGAAAGTTCCTCATGCCGTCCGAAGTTATTCACAACTGTATCGAGTTTAAAAGTTAGTAAAATCAATCTGTGGCTATAAACTGGGCATTTTCTCAACTCACGCTGAGGACATACAACATGCTTTCTACTGCAATCCGTTTCTCACACCAGTGTAGTATGGCAACACTGATACTTAATAATTTTTCATTGCCCTCTGAATATCGCGCTGATCTTGGCGTCGCTTCAAGTCTTCTCGTTTGTCGTGAAGCTTTTTACCTTTGCCAAGAGCTATACTGATTTTCACCCAGCCTCTTTTAAGATACATTTTCAAAGGGACTAAAGTTAAACCTTGCTGTTCAACTTTGCCGATTAGCTTGCGGAGTTCTTGGCGATGTAGTAGCAGCTTGCGTGTACGCCGCGGTTCATGATTAAAATATTGTCCACTGGCAGTGTAAGGAGAGATATGCACGTTGATCAACCAGGCTTCGCCATTGCGAAGTAAAGCATAGCCATCTTGAAGATTAACTCTACCCGCCCTAATCGACTTGACTTCGGTTCCTGTTAATTGAATTCCAGCTTCGTAGGTTTCCAATATTTCATACAAATAACGGGCTTGACGGTTGTCGCTAATAACTTTGTAACCTTCGCTCTTTTCACTCATTGATAATTTGGGATGCGTTAAATGTACCTAAAAAATGGTTTGGATTGACTTTGTAAATTTTTGAGGTGAGATTAAACCAATATAAATGCTCAACTGTGTATCACTAATTTAACTTTTCCAAGTTACAATTTAAAGTTTCTTCAGTAACTTCAAGTTACTTAGAGTTCGTAAACATAATCATTTAGTTTGTCAGTTATGTGTTGCCAAAAACAAGTAAACACTATTAACGGTAATAACTTTGGGTATAAGCTTATTTATGTTTACTTCACATAGTTTCTAGGAAATTATTGTTTAAGTCAATATTAATTTATATTATGGGGAGTATTTACTCTAGCTTTTTGGTAATTTGTTACAAATTATAAAGCTCTTGATTTCTTCTAAGCCTATAAAGCTGAAATGGGTTAAACTTCGTTAACACTTCGTAATGATTTAAGATTTTCTTTATAAATTAACCCTAAGGCAGTTATTAGCTGGTAATCCTGTCATAGTATGAAACATAAGAACACTAATATTTGCCTGTGTTCATTAATAGTGCTCATAGAAGCAAATTTCTTACTAAAAAAAATGCTAGGGGTCTACTGTCCATGCCCTTGACGATCCTTGTAGTAGATGACGACCTGGGCACTCGTCTGTCTATTAGCGATTATCTTGAACTGTCTGGCTACTCGCTAATCATGGCTAATGACGGTCAAGAGGCTTTGGCGATGGTGGATGAGTACCATCCTGATTTGATTGTTACGGATATTGTCATGCCACGGATGAACGGTTATGAACTAGTACGACAAGTACGTCAAAAACCAGCGTTCCGTTTATTACCTGTAATTTTGTTAACAGCACGAACTAAAACCCAAGAAAGAATTCTGGGCTATCAGTCAGGGTGCGATTTATACTTGCCCAAGCCTTTTGAACTAGAAGAGTTAGCAGCAGCAATTCGCAATCTTTTAGAGCGATCGCAAATCATTCAATCGGAGTACCGTTTTTCTCATAAGGAGAATTTGGGTATTTCTGCTTCACCAAAAGTAGTAGACACCCACAATTCTCTGTTCACTCAGATTCAGCCATCCCAGCTGTTCTCAGCCCTAACTCACAGAGAACAGGAAGTTCTAGAGCTATTGACTCATGGTCTTTCTAATGCCGACATGGGCCATCAGTTACACCTTAGTCCTCGAACAGTTGAAAAGTACGTTAGTAGTTTATTGAGAAAAACCTCAACTAGCAACAGAGCAGAGTTGGTGCGTTTTGCAATTAAGCATGGTTTGGTGGAATAAAAATAGAAGTCAGGACTTTGAGACTCCTGACTTTTATAGTTTCTACGTACTTTCTAGGTTACTGTATTAATTGCTGGCTAGTAACGTATGTAAGCAGACCTTCACAAGCATCGACAAGTAAATCTATCACCTGATTAAATCCTTCTAGACCACCATAATAAGGATCTGGAACTTCTTTAAGAGTGTGTCGAGAGCAAAAATCGCACATCAAACGCACTTTGTGATGATACTGCCCAGTTTGATCAACAGAGAGGATATCCTTATAATTCTCTCGATCCATAGCCAAAATTAAATCAAAATCTTGAAAGTCCAACTTTTTAAACTGGCGTGCTTGACCACGCAATTTAATTAAAAGCTTTGTAGCAGCCGCAGCACTCATGCGTTGGTCAGGTGGGCTACCAATATGGTAGCTAGATGTACCTGCCGAGTCACAAAAAATGCTATCACTCAAGCCAGCCTGCTCAATTAGATGATTCATTATGTTCTCTGCCGATGGCGATCGGCAGATGTTACCTAAGCAGACAAACAGCAGCTTGTAAGGCATAAATATTTTTTGTCCTTTGTCATTAGTCATCTGCCATGTGTCTTTTGTCTTTTGACCAATGACCAATGACCAATGACTAATGACTAAAATCCAGGAAGTTCCAGTCCACTTGTCAAATCTTCCATGCGTTCCCGCATTGTTGCTGTGGACTTGTTGTAAGCGTCTTTCATTGCCACTGTCACAAGATCGGAAAGTACTTCTGCACCTTCTCCTAAAGCATTTGGAGAAATTTCCACTCGCTTAGGTTCTTGGTTGCCACTGACAATTACCTTAACTAGACCACCGCCAGACTCTCCTTGAATCTCCATTTGCTCCAATTCTTCTTGGAGCCGCTTTGCACCTTCTTGAACTTGCTGTGCTTTTTTAAAAGCTTCGGCTAATTCTTTCATTTTTCCTAAGCCAAAGCCAAATCCCTGTCCTTTTCCTGTCATAATTGATTGTCCGCGCGTGCATTGAATAACAAATCAAATTCAATTATAGATGCGGTAGGCAATTTGCCTCTTTTTTTACCAATAATTAATGCCGGGCAGGGGGCATGAAGCATTAGAGCAAGGAAGGACAGGGGAAGTTACAGTTAATCTTTTTTTCCTCTGCCTTTTTACTTGTTCATTTTCCATACCCTTGATTGCAAGTTTCA
The DNA here is from genome assembly GCF_014831675.1 of Komarekiella delphini-convector SJRDD-AB1. Classification (GTDB taxonomy): domain Bacteria; phylum Cyanobacteriota; class Cyanobacteriia; order Cyanobacteriales; family Nostocaceae; genus Komarekiella. The sequence continues at coordinate 35,040 of NZ_VJXY01000030.1, forward strand.
ACAAGCACTTTAAAACTCTCCGATCATTTTGACTTCTGGCTCTAAACAAATAGACCAACGTTCTTGAACTTGTTGTTGGATGTGACGAATGAGACAAAAGATATCACTAGCCTTTGCCCCGCCACGGTTGACAATAAAATTGGCGTGGAGTTGTGCTACTTGTGCTCCACCAATTTGGTAACCTTTTAGACCAGTTTGTTCGATTAACCACCCGGCAGTGTAAGGTTTGGGATTGCGGAACACACTGCCACAACTAGGAAAGTTGTAGGGCTGGGTGGTCAGCCGATGCTTTTTGTGCTGCTTGGTAAGCGCTACAACTTGTGCTGGATCGGCACCTGGCTCAAGTTGGAGTGTGGCTTGGGTGACTATGCGTTGGCAATGCCTCTCTGTTCGCGTAGCGTCTTTGCTGGAAGAAGGAGACTGGCCACCTTGTAGTAATGAAGTTCGGTAGCCATAACCCAGCTGTTCAGGCGTAAGAGTTGCTACTGTACCATCGGGCGAAAGTACTTGGGCGCTAACTAACATATCTGCGATACAGTTTTTATGTGCGCCTGCATTCATGACAACAGCGCCTCCAACAGTTCCAGGGATACCAACAGCCCACTCCAATCCCTGCCATCCTAGTTCTGCTACCTGCCATGCCAAGCTGGGAATTGATTCTCCTGAAGCAACGGTTAATTGACCTGTTTTGGAGTCAAAGTAGCTGTAGCGGAGATGACGAGTAGCAATGACTAAGCCTGATATACCGCGATCGCTCACTAACAAGTTAGAACCTGCTCCTAGTATTGTTACTGTTAAATCATGTTCTTTTGCGTAGTTAAGACTTGCGTGTAGCGCTTCTAAGTTTCGAGGAGCAACATACCATTGAGCTGCTCCTCCAACTCTATAAGAAGTAAACGCTGACAAGGAAGCTTGAGACTTGAGCGCACAATCAGTACCGGGTAAATAAATTACCTCACTCTTGACTGAATTAGTTGTTTCCTGTTTCTTTGTATTCAAAGCAGAAGGTGTGCAGACGTTTCCAGCTGCCTGGGAAATTGTCATTTTTACTTTAATAGGTAAAATTTTTACATTTTTTTACCGTAATAATACGGCAATAGCATAAACCAATGGAACCCTTGTTAGACGGGTGCTTTGCTTAAAAATCAGACCTCACAACTTATGATGTGGCTTTAGCCGGTTCGCAAAGTGTTGTAATTACTTCGGGAATTACCTGATTCAAGTTTCCAGCTCCTAAAAAAAGTGCCAAATCACCTGGATGCAGTGTTTGCAACAAGTATTCACACACTAAGGGTAACGTTTGTTGATAAACCACTTGCGGATGTTGCTTGGCAATTTCCGCTGCCAGTTGTTCACCACTGATTTGCCCTAAATTTGGTTCGCCTGCACTGTAAATATCAGTCAGCACAACTAAATCGGCATGAGTAAAAGATTGGGCAAATTCTTCTAAAAAGGTAAGTGTGCGGCTGTAGCGATGGGGTTGGAAGATGGCAACAACTCTCTGCCCTGGTCTTGCCTGTAAACGTGCTGCGGCGAGAGTAGCGCGAATCTCGCTGGGATGATGGGCATAATCATCAATGAAGGTAATACCATCGACTTCACCCCGGAACTCAAAGCGGCGTCTTGCTCCTTCAAAAGTAGCAATTCCTTTGGCTATTTCTCCAAATTCTAAGCCCAAGGCTCGACCAACAGCTACCGCTGCTAGGGCATTACTGAGATTGTGCCGACTAAGGAGCCGCAATTTCAACACGCCCAAAGCTTTGCCTTGTTCCCAAACTAGAGCCGTAGTGCCATCAGCACGATAATCAACATTGGTAACGGTGTAGTCAGCGTCAGTATCAGAGTGTAAGCTATAGCTGATTGTTGGTTGCAGGCGATCGCGCACTGTAGCACAGTCAATACTACCTACTAATATCTTACAACTCTTGGCAAATGTCTGGAAGATGTCAACTACTTCCTCCAATGTATCGTAGTGATCAGGATGATCAAGTTCAATATTGGTAATAATGCCAATTTCAGGGGCGTGTTTGACTAGAGAACCATCTGATTCATCTGCCTCTGCTACCAAATATCGACTTTGCCCTAATCGAGCATTGCCTTCCCAAGCATTTACTTCCCCGCCTACCAAAATCGTTGGGTCTAAACCTGCTTGCAGAAGCATATATCCAATCATGCTACTGGTTGTGGTTTTGCCGTGTGTTCCTGCTACTGCAATACTGTAGTAATCGGCAATCAAGGCTGCTAGTACATCTGAACGATGTAAAACCGGACAACCTAATTCCAAAGCTGCTTTGTATTCTAAATTATTAGTGTTAATCGCTGTAGAACAAATGACTTGAGGCAGTATTGATTTAGTAGGAGTAGGCAATTGTTCTTGTGAGTTTAATGCTACTTCATTAGTCAATAGCTGAGGGCGAAAGAATTCGAGATTGCTTGCCTCTTGTCTACCAAAAATATGAGCTCCGATAGATTCCAACTTGTGCGTAATGTGGTTTGGACGAAGATCCGAACCTGATACTGGAAATTGGCGTTTGGCAAGAACGTATGCCAGAGCAGACATACCTATGCCGCCGATCCCAATGAAATGAAATGGTCTACCACTAAAATCTACAGAATTACTCATTTATTGCTCCTCTTACACCACACCACACCATAATCACAAATGACACGCGTATCATAACAGGAATTTGATTTTTTACCGTAACTGTTCGTACATGATGTTTATATTTGATGCCAAGTTGACTTTTCTGCTCTGGCTTTGTTTATTCAGAATGATTTTACCTTGGTTGGAGGTTTTTGCTATTTCTGAACTGTTGTTAAGATTATTCTGAAAATTTCTGCCGCATCGGGAAAGAAATTCTTGGTAATGTCAAATACATCTTTTTGGTTACCTTACTGGAATTGCCTGCGTTCATACAATGTTGGCGAAACTGATTTTAAATTGCATCAAGCCTAGGCGCGAATTGACTTCAATAGTACATTGGTAATGAAACTATTTTTCAATTGCATAAAACCCAGGCTTGACTGGATGCAGCAACTAGCAATTTTTGGTGGCACATTTGATCCAATTCATTGGGGACACCTGCTCATAGCCGAAACAGCTTTGCATCAAGTACCACTAAAAAAGGTAATTTGGGTGCCATCGCTAAATCCTCCTCATAAAGAAGCAGCTTTGTTTGAGCATCGCGTGGAAATGCTGCAAAGAGCTACAGAAGATAACCCTGCGTTTACTGTCTCACTGGTGGAGGTAAATCGCTCTGGGGTTTCTTTTGCCATCAACACCTTAATCGACTTATCTGCTTTTTACCAAAATACTCACTGGTACTGGATTTTAGGTTTGGATGCCTTCCAAACTTTACCTCGTTGGTACCGTGGACACGAACTAGCACAAATGTGTGATTGGTTAATCGCACCCCGACTGCTAGGTGGTGAGACAATAGCTCAAAGCGAGTTAATCTGCAAGCAAGTGGAGCAACAACTGAAGGAGCAGTCATTTACCATTCACTGGCAATTCTTGAATATACCTTTACTAGGAGTTTCGTCAAGTCTGATTCGCAAACTTTGCTGCCAACGCCAGTCAATTCGCTATTTAGTTCCGGAATCGGTTAGAGCGTATATCGCTAACAACAACCTCTACTCAAACAAATCTGAATAAATTATGTGTTTTTTTATTGATCCGACACTTTATGGTTATGAGTGCTCCCCCCCTTTGCGATATGATTGGGGTCAACGATATCAACTTATAAGCATAAATACAGAGGGCAAGACACTGTGATCAGAGTTGCAATCAACGGTTTCGGGCGTATCGGACGTAACTTTGCGCGCTGCTGGGTGGGCAGAGAAAACAGCCAAATTGACCTTGTCGCTATTAACGACACCTCAGACCCCAGAACCAACGCTCACCTGCTCAGATATGACTCGATGCTAGGGAAGTTAAAGGATGCTGACATTACTGCCGATGATAACTCTATCATCGTTAATGGTAAGACCATTAAGTGCGTATCTGATCGCAACCCAGAAAACTTGCCCTGGAAAGAGTGGGAAATTGACCTGATCATCGAAGCGACGGGAGTATTTACCAGCAAAGAAGGGGCGCTGAAGCATGTGAATGCTGGAGCCAAGAAGGTTTTGATCACCGCCCCTGGTAAAAATGAGGATGGCACTTTTGTGATTGGCGTGAATCATCACGACTATGACCACAATAAGCATCACATCATCAGTAATGCCAGTTGTACTACTAACTGTTTGGCTCCCATCGCCAAGGTGTTGAACGATAAATTCAGCATCATTAAAGGTACAATGACTACTACCCACAGCTATACTGGTGATCAGCGCTTGCTAGACGCTTCTCACCGAGATTTGCGACGGGCGAGAGCAGCAGCCATAAACATTGTACCCACCTCTACTGGTGCGGCAAAAGCAGTGGCGCTGGTAATCCCAGACCTCAAGGGCAAGCTGAATGGCGTTGCCCTGCGTGTACCTACCCCGAACGTTTCAATGGTAGATTTCGTGGTTCAGGTTGAGAAGCGTACTATTACTGAAGAAGTTAACCAAGCTCTCAAAGATGCTGCTGAAGGCCCACTGAAAGGCATTTTAGACTATAGCGAACTACAACTAGTATCGTCCGATTATCAAGGTACTGACGCTTCTTCGATTGTTGATGCTGCCTTGACTTTGGTTATGGGCAATGACCTAGTAAAAGTTATGGCATGGTATGACAACGAGTGGGGTTATAGTCAGCGAGTCCTGGATTTGGCAGAATTAGTAGCCCAGAAGTGGCAATAATTTGTCAGTTGTCATTTGGCATTAGTCATTTGTCGAAGGACAAAGGACTAATGATTAAAGTGTTGAAATCCCTGACTAAGACTCAGAACTTGGTCAGGGAATTTTTCTTCTTCATCGTGCAACATTACTGTTGATTGCGATGTAATCCTGCCCACAATAGCCGCACTCTGACCTAATTGTTGCACTAAGTCATAGGCTGGTTTTTGTGGCAAGCAAAGCACTAATTCAAAGTCTTCGCCACCATAAAGTGCATATTCCAGTGCTTGCTCTTTTGTCAGCCAGTGTTCAAAAGCTGTTGGCAAGAAAATTTGGCTGCGCTCTAGAATAGCACCGACACCGCTGGCGCGGCAAATTTGCATAACCGCATCTGCTAAACCATCGCTGCTATCCATACCAGCTATGGAAAGTAGAGGAGTAGGAGAGTGAAAGAGGGGAGAGGTGGGAGAATAGAATGCTAAGACTTGTTGGAGGATTGGTAAGATATCTAATCGTGGTTGGGGGCGTTGGTGTGCTTTGATTAAAACCGTCTTTTCTGTGTCGTTAAGGTTTTGCCCTAATTCGGGATGTAAGAGCAATTCTAAGCCAGCACGGGAGGCTCCGTGGACGCCTGTAACGATGATCGCATCTCCCACTTGAGCAGCGGAACGGCGGATAATTTGATTGGGGTAAACTTGACCAAAAGCGGTAATTGCCAGAGTGGTAACAGGCGATCGCACAATATCACCCCCGACAATTGGAGTATTGTACTGTTGCAGGCATTCTGTCATTCCCTGATACAATCGCTCAACCCAACTCACGCTAACTTGGCCAGGAAGTCCCAGTCCGACAGTCATTCCTAAAGGTGAAGCACCCATTGCTGCTAAATCTGATAAATTGGCTGCTGCTGCTCGCCAACCAGCATCTTCTGGAGAAGTAGTGACGTTACTAAAATGCACGCCGTCAACTAGGATATCTGTTGTCACTACTAAAGATTGCTCTGGTTCCGTCACAAAAACTGCCGCATCATCCCCAATCATCTCTGGAGGACAGAAGCATTGCAATCTTTCTAAAAGTCCTTGTTCACCAATATCTTGTACTTGTAAGGAAGATAAATCACTGTTCACGATGGGTTTTCCGTGTTGCAAAGTTATAAGAAAACTAATGATTTGCTTTACGGTTATAAGATAAGGGTAACGTCTAGGAATCAGTTGGGATGGTAACAACACCAGTAACCAGCAGATTGGATTACGGAATTTTCCAAAATTAGCGATACCTGCGGCACACTTCGTGAACGCTGTTGATCAGGTATTTACCGCTGGAAATCTTAGTTAATAGCGCTGATCCCTGAAATTTTTAGGGCAGGCAACAGATGCCTACCCTGATTCTGAGATTATACAATGCCCTGCAAATAGAGCGATCGCATACCCAACACAGACTCAAGTTTGTTCTGCAACTGACTATGTTGCTTGCGGCTCAACCAAATTTTCTATGCCTTGCACAACTGTTGCCGATTCAATTTTGTCACCCGCTTTCAGTTTATCCAAAACCTCTTTGCCTTCGGTGAGATAGCCAAAAATGGCATAGCGACCATCTAATAGGTTGCGTCCTGCGGGTGTGAGTTCCGGCTCAAACAGGAAGAAGAAAAATTGCGAAGAACCTCCATTCACTTCACTTTCGGGACGAGCCATAGCCAACGCACCAAAGGCAGAGAAAGGCAAAACAGGCATATCAATGTAACGACCAGCTTCTTCTAGAGTAATGCCATAGGTAGGCTGCTTGTCGCCTTCAACCAAAATCTCTAAGGGAATGGCGCGATATTGGTTGGTTTTTGGATCAATGAAACCCGCCTCCTTTCCTGGTGGATCTCCAGTTTGCAGCACGTAAGATTCTTCAGAACGAGTAAACTCTAAGCCGTTATAAAAACCGCGTTGTACCAAATCTACAAAATTACCAGCAGTGACAGGGGCGCTGTAACCATCCACCACAAGGCTCAGGTTGCCTTTGTTGGTTTTGAATTCCACGGTGGCACGACCTTTAAGTTGAGGTAGGTTACTGTACTGAGAAGGCACTTCAAAGGGAAATCCCTTCACCATCGACTCTTCAAGCTGAGTAACGATATTTAGTAGTTTGGCTCTTTCTTGTAGAACGTGTTCTTTATCTTTGACGTTCGCCAATTCTTGCAATTTACCCACGCCAGATTTTAATTCAGCAATCCAAGCTTCTGCTTGGGGTTGGCGTTCTTCGGGAACGCTTGTTAAGATTTGGGAGGGTTTATCGAGAATCCGCGATGCTTGGCTGAGGTCTTTGGAGATAGCACCCCATCGTCGATTCGCCCGCAGCTGGGCAGATATGTCTTCTAAGCTGGCTTGCAGTTGCCGCACAGGTTTATTATCTATCGGGAGTGCATACCGTAACAGAGCTTTGCCGTCGGTAATTGCATTTCCAGCTGGCAGAGCGGCGTTACTGGAGGGAGTCCACCCAGATGTAGTTATGCCTAAAAATATTGCTACCAGCAGTATTGTCATGAGGCTGTTCTTCAGCCAGGATTTTAAAAAGTTAAACATGGCATGGCTCAAATGCAGCATCAAATTGTTGACTGGACGTAACCCATCAATAATCTTCCCACGTTAGGTGCTGAGGGAGATGGGGAGATGGGGGAGATGGGGGGAGATGGGGAGATAGGGAGCAGAGGGGCAGGGGGAGCAGGGGAGGCAGGGGGAGAAAATAATTAATGAATCTTGACTCATGACCAATGACAAATGACAAATGACAAATGTCAACTGACTAATTACTCCGCTTGAAGGGTACAATAAATGCCGATTGTCTTCCAAAAATTGAAAGCTTCATGATCTCCAGTAACGACTTTCGACCCGGTGTTTCAATTGTATTAGATGGGTCTGTATGGCGGGTGATAGAATTCCTCCACGTTAAGCCCGGTAAAGGTTCTGCCTTTGTGCGGACGAAATTGAGAAATGCTCAGAATGGGAACGTGGTAGAAAAAACATTCCGGGCTGGGGAAACAGTACCCCAAGCCACTCTAGAAAAAAGCACCATGCAGCATACCTATAAAGAAGGTGATGAGTTCGTCTTTATGGATATGGAAACTTATGAAGAAGGTAGATTGAGTGCAGCGCAAATTGGCGATCGCGTCAAGTACCTTAAAGAAGGTATGGAGGTTAATGTTATCCGTTGGGGTGAGCAAGTGCTCGAAGTTGAACTGCCCAACTCCGTGGTTCTAGAAGTTGTGCAAACAGACCCCGGTGTCAAGGGTGATACTGCTACAGGTGGCACAAAACCAGCAATTCTAGAAACTGGGGCAAGTGTAATGGTTCCTTTGTTTATTTCCCAGGGTGAACGTATCCGCATTGATACTCGTGACGATAAATACCAAGGTAGAGAATAACTTTGTTCTCTACTGAGGTGCTTTCTTACGATTTCAATACCCTACAAGGGATTAAATTCCTGCCACACTTAAGATTCTAATTTACTCATAGGTCGAGGTAAGAAAAACTGTGCCATTGGACTTTAATGAAATCCGTCAACTCCTAGCAACTATCGCGCAAACAGATATTGCAGAAGTAACGCTTAAAAGCAATGATTTTGAACTAACGGTACGTAAAGCTGTGAGCGTTAGCACTCAGATGTTGTCGGTAGGTCAAGCATCTGGTGGTGTGGTTAGTTCGGGATTGACATCGGTTTCACCCGTACCCCAAGCAGCATCAACTCCAGTATCAGAGGGGGCAACAAGTCGCGTTTTCGATAATGCTACCACTGCAACGCAACTACAGTTGTCAGTAGCCCCCTCAGCAATTGACCAAAGATTAGTAGAAGTGCCTTCTCCAATGGTGGGAACGTTTTATCGTGCTGCTGCACCTGGGGAAGCGCCATTTGTAGAAGTGGGCGATCGCATCCGTAGCGGTCAAACAGTCTGTATAATCGAAGCCATGAAGCTGATGAACGAAATCGAAGCTGAAGTCTCAGGACAGGTAATGGAAATTCTCGTTCAAAATGGTGAACCGGTAGAATATGGTCAGCCTTTAATGCGAATTAACCCTGATTAAGTATTAATCTATATATGAAATGAGTCATATACTTTCAATCCTTGCGGGTTAATCCTGATGAAACAAGCGTTGCCTGTACCAGAAGTGGTGCAACAAGTAGCTGAATACTTCAGCATGTTAAGTGAGCCGATGCGTCTGCGGCTGCTACACTTGCTGCGGGATGAAGAAAAATGCGTGCAAGAGTTGGTAGAGGCAACACAGACTTCTCAGGCAAATGTGTCGAAGCACCTGAAAGTAATGTGGCAAGCAGGAATTCTTAGCCGCCGCAGTGAAGGAACTTGCGCCTACTACCGAGTGGAAGATCAAATGATTTTTGATTTATGTAACCGGGTTTGCGATCGCCTTGCCACAAGGTTAGAACAGCAAGCCCGTAACTTTCGTGTATTAAATGGCAAGCGGTAAGGGCTTTGTCATTTGTCCTCATCTTACAAGGTTGAGCCGGTCGCATAGGCGGGTTCCCCGACTTGTGCGTTAGCGTAGCGGTAGCGACGCAGGAGCGTCACTGGCATCTGATGCCTGTCTTGAAAAGTTTCTTAAGTTGGGCAACTCGCTTACAGAACTTTTCGCTCTTGGTGGGCTATGCCGTAAGCGTTCGCAAAGCGTCTTGTAGAGAAGCCATGCCCAAAGAGCTTTACGCCAGAAGTCGGCGCTAAGACTTTGCGCTTTGTCATTCGTCCAAAACCAATGACTCTTGACTCATGACTAAAGCGGATAATTTTTCTGAAAGCTTTCACGAGTTAGAGGCTGTTGTAACTCTACACCTTCACCACCCAAAACATCCAAGGGTTTGCCGTTCACATCAATATACACCTTGGCTTTTGGATTTAAAGTTGTCGCCGTGTAAACAACTTGTCCCACGCGACCCATCATTGAGGAACTACCACCACCGCTGGTAAAATCTTCAGATAAGTTAACGTGAACCTCATTATTGTCTGCTTTCAGCCCCAACAGTTTGGTTCCCTTGGGGATGGTTGTCGAATCTGTGCCTTCTGTCGGGCCTGCTAACAAACTTTGGAAAGCTGCTTCTAAAGCTTGGTTGGGCTGTGCAGTAGCTACTTTAACTGGCTGGGGAACCAAATTTATATTTTTGTCTTTTGGTCTGAGCCAATAAATATTAGCGGTTTTCTCATTACCTGGTTGGGTGGTAGATGGTTGCTGTCCTGGTTGGGTTATTTTTTGAGAGGAACTTGGCGGCGTAGGAGAATTGTTAGAGTTTGAAGTAACCCAAGCTACACCACCACCCACTGCTACAACCGCTGCTGAGACAACTGCAATTACACCTGGAGTTATACGGTTAGATCCTTGTTGGTCTTTCATGTTCAAAACCTTCCTGACTGAGGGCTGAATAGTCTTTGTGTGATGAGCAGCCTGGTTAAAGACGATACTTACAAGTGGAGAGTTTCCCAAAACCTACTAGAGGAAGCTCTCTGCTTCAAAATCTTATCATTCGTAATTTTGCTGGTCTCTTACTCAATTTTAGAATTTGCATTTATAGTCCGTCACCTGCCTAATTATGTAAATTTAGGGGTCTAGGGAGTGGGGAAGTAGGAAAAGAAAAACTACTGCCCAATGCCCAATGACGTCACTTGATGCCAGTCTGCTCAAGTTAAGCCACTGCGTTGCGGGGGTTCCCCGTTATGGCAAGTGGCGTGAGAGATCCTTGACGCTCCTACGTCGCTACCGCTGCGCTAACACCACGGCGCTGGATTCTCTACTTGGGAAAACCCTATCGCCCTAAAGCCCTTCTCCTGAAGGAGACCGCAGGCGAACGGGCATCCTACGGTGGCGGACGTATCTTCTCTACGAGACGCTACGGAAGGGAGAAGACCGCACGCAGTGGCTTTCCCATGCCTATTGCTCTATTGCAGCCTTAATCCACTGTTTGAGTGTAGTTGTAACTTCATCAATGGCGATTTCTTGAGATTTACGAGTTGCCCTCTCCACAACTTCGACTTTGCCATTGGCGATCGCTCGTCCAGTTACAATCCTGTAAGGTATGCCAATCAAGTCGGCATCTTTGAATTTTACTCCAGCCCGTTCATCGCGGTCATCCAGTAGGGTTTCAATTCCCGCTTGGTTCAGTTCCGTGTAAAGTTTTTGGGCGATTTCAACTTGTTGAGCATCATTAATGTTAGGAATTGTGACTATCGCGTGATAGGGTGCGATCGCTACTGGCCAGATAATTCCATCTTTATCATAAGATTGCTCTACGGCAGATTGCGCCAGTCGTGACACGCCTACACCAAAACAACCCATAAATAGCGGCTTTTCTTCACCTTGTTCACTGGTATAAGTTGCACCCATTGCTAGAGAATATTTAGTACCCAATTGAAAGATATGGCCTACTTCAATACCACGAGCACTTTGTAAGGTTTGTTCTGGGTTGTGGATAGCGCGATCGCCTAGTCTAGCTTTTCGTATATCTACTACATTATCTGGTACTTGAAATTGCTCACTCCAATTAGCACCCACAACGTGATAGCCAGTTTCATTAGCGCCTGTGACGAAATTCTTTAAATCAACAGCTGTTTGATCCACCAAGCGCACAAACTGAGGATGGATTTGTTTACCGTTATTTATATATTCATCTGCAATATCAGGCGCGATGTAGCCCAATGGGAGAGATTTTATTGTCCATGTTTGCTGCGCTTCTACATTTGGTACATTCAAACTAATGATAGTTTTAGCACCGTAATTAGAAGCTAGTTTAGTCAATTCATTCTGTAATTTGACCTCATTAACTTCTTGATCGCCTCGGATACTCACCAGAACCAACACCGTCATCCCATTGTCATAAACTGTCTGGTAAAGGACGTTTTTCACCACTTGGGTGGGAGAACAATTGAGGAATTGACACACCTTTTCAATCGTTTCTGATCCAGGTGTATCGCGTTTCTCGTAGGTTGTAAACCGTGAGGATTCGGCATTAATTGGTAAAGAAACAGCTTTTTCTACATTGGCGGCATATTTGCCATCTTCGGTGAACAAAACCTCATCTTCCCCAGCTTCCGCCAACACCATAAATTCTGTAGAACCAGAACCACCAATCGCACCAGAATCAGCTTCTACTGCCCGAAAAGCTAAACCAGAACGCCGCAGCATATTGCTGTAGGCTTTGTACATATCTTGGTAAGTTTCCTTGAGGCTGGCTTCATCGACATGAAAAGAGTAGCCGTCTTTCATGATAAATTCTCTGCCGCGCATCAAACCAAAGCGGGGACGAATTTCATCGCGGAATTTGGTTTGAATTTGGTAGAGATGCAAAGGTAACTGGCGATAGGAACGAATCATATCACGAGCGATCGCTGTAATCACTTCCTCATGAGTTGGGCCTAATCCTAATTGTTGCTCACGGCGATCAATCAGGGAAAACATGATTCCCTCAGCTTTGGTATAAGTGTCCCAGCGTCCCGATTCTTTCCACAAGTCAGCAGGTTGTAATTGCGGTAGGAGACATTCTTGTGCGCCTGTAGCGTTCATTTCTTCTCGCACAATCTGGGAAACTTTTTGCAGTACCCGCCACATCAATGGTAAATAAGCATAAATTCCGCTACCGATGCGACGAATATAACCTGCACGGAGTAATAATTTATGGCTGGGAATCTCAGCATCAGCTGGATCATCCCGCAGTGTAACGAATAACATTTGTGACAGTCGCATCGTTTGTTCCCTTTCCAGAATCGCTAATAAAGTATGAAGGATGAAGTATAAAGTGTTATTTGTTTTTCATTTTTATTTATAGTCTCCTGGCTTAAGAGTGCTGAGTCAGGAGTTAAAGATCATTTGTCATTTGTCAAGCGTCAAGGATCATTAATTATTTTCTTCCTCTGCTCCCCCTGCTTCCCCATCCTCTCTTGTCCCCCCAATCCCCATTGCCCCTTATCCCCAGAGGGGGCCCCGAGTTCCCCAATCCCCAGTCCCTCTACGCAACTTTAGGAGAAAACTATTTTGTCAGATGTGATTTATCAAGCACAAGCACCTTTAGAATTTATTCCTCCGGCGTTTAACCCCTGGGTATTAAAAGTAGTCCATCTGTTACTACCCAGTTGGATAAACTGGCAAACACCTATTACCAAAATTGAAGCAGATAACGTAGAGATTTTGGTAGATCTCTATCGCCAGTTTCAGGAAGGTAAGATCCGTTTTATGCTGGCATTTCGCCATCCGAAAACTGACGATCCATTTTGTTTGAGCTACTTGTTTTCTCAACTCGTGCCAAAGGTAGCACGACAGGGCACAGCACTACAACTTCCGATTCATGCTCATTTTATCTACGATCGCGGCATTCCTCTATGGGCAGGTTCCCATGTTGGTTGGATTGCTTCTCGTTTAGGTGGTACGCCAATTCAGCGGGGTAAGGCTGACTGGACGGGGTTACGTTCGGCGCGTGAGTTGTTTGCCAATGGAAAATTCCCGATGGCTGCTGCGCCAGAAGGTGCTACTAATGGTCTATCAGAGATTATCAGCCCTCTAGAACCTGGTATCGCCCAATTAGGCTTTTGGTGTGCTGAAGACTTGCACAAAGCTGGACGTAACCAACAGGTTTTAATTGTACCAGTTGGGATTAAATATAGTTACGTTGATGCTCCTTGGGAAGCGATCGCTCAGCTTTTAAGCGAATTGGAAGCGGCTAGTGGTTTACCGATGAATCCACCAGTACAAGGTAATGTTGCTTCTATAGAGTCGCTTTATCCCCGGTTATTGACTTTGGCAGAACATTTACTTTCGCTGATGGAACAATTTTACACGCGGTTTTATCATCAAAAGCTGCTAGATGCCAAGATTGTAACTGGAGAAATTCAAGATAGAAATGAAGCACTAGCACATCGTTTGCAAGCTTTGTTGAATGCGGCGCTACTAATATCAGAGCAGTATTTTGACTTGCAGCCAAGAGGCAATTTAAATGACCGCTGTCGGCGGGTAGAGCAAGCTGGTTGGAATTATATATTTAGAGAAGAATTTAAGGATATAAAAGCATTATCTTCTATAGAGCGTGCTTTAGGCGATCGCGTTGCTGAAGAGGCAAATGCACGAATGTGGCACATGCGCTTAGTAGAAAGTTTTGTCGCAGTTTCCGGCAACTATATCCGAGAAAAACCGACAGTAGAAAGGTTTGCTGAAACAACTTTAATATTATGGCAAATGATTGCTCGCCTCAAGGGTAACAAAGCTTTTCAGCGTCCGCAGTTAGGTAAGCAACAGGTAAAAATAACTGTTGGCAAACCCATATCTATTTCTGAGCGTTATCCTGTATATAAAGAAAATCGCTTAAGTGCAAAGCAATCTGTTGCTGAGGTGACTAATGATTTGCAACAGGCGTTGGCAGCTTTAATTTAATTAGGATGGTGAGGTTCGCTCTCACCATTCATAGCGCTTTGCATTGAGGAAAAATCATGAATTAACATATTGAGTATTGGTATTGCTACATAATCTTTATGATACAAATTTGGTTTATAACCTCAGTGTGATGTCTGTATACTTCTGTGGATGCTTTAATTAAAAAGTCATTTATGAGGAGATATTATGAATTTAGCTTACTTGGTATTGGCACATAATACGCCTAACCACTTATGCAAGTTGATTGATGCTCTTAATAGTCCTAACGTTGAGTTCTTCATACACATAGATCGTAAAAGTGACGAATCACTTTTTCAAGAAAAAATTCATCATCAAAATGTTACGTTTATTCGAGATAGAGTATCTGTTTATTGGGGTGAATTTTCTACAATAGAAGCTACTATAAATTTGATTCGAGAAGCCTTAAACAGTCAACAGAGATTTGACTACCTAATTTTAATTAGTGGAAGTGATTATCCTCTAAAGAGTGCAACCTACATAAACGACTATTTTTCTCAAAGGGTTGGAACGGAGTTTATCAATCTAGTTGAGATGCCCAATCAAGAAGTAAGTAAGCTTCTAGATAGACTTTATAAGTATCAACCGCAGACACTATATAATCACAGCTTTTATCGTATAATAATGCGAATTTTTGCTGCTGTAATCAACAACATTATACCTTGGAGACGTGATTACAAAAAAGTTCTAGGAAATCTAAAACCGTATGCAGGAAGTCAATGGTGGGCATTGTCAGCAGATGCATGTCACTACATCTTATCGTTCGTCGAAACAAATCCCAAAATAGTAAAGTTTTTCCAAAACACATTGACACCGGACGAAATGTTTTTTCAGACAATTATAGGTAATTCACAGTTCCGAACAAAAGTTGCAATGAATTTGACTTTTACAGAGTGGGAAAGTGTTGAACATCCAGAACTTATCAATATAGAACAGTTACAGAGGTTGAAAAAAAGGGATAAAATTATAGAAAATAATGTCTATGGAAGTGGTGAGATGCTATTTGCAAGAAAGTTTAAAGATGAGAGTTCAGAACTCACCGACTTTATTGATAATTGGATACAAGAATCTTAAATTAAAAATGTTAAAACATCGCCTAGAGCACCATTCACTTGGGAAAAACTTTAGATAAATCGAGAACTAAAGCAGGGAAAAATCGCAGATTAACTGATTCATTTGCCAAATAAATCAACTTGCGGCGATAACCAAATTTACCCTGCAAATGTTGATAAGGCTTGCTATAGCATTCTAAAGAATTATCTACTAAATTAAATATCCAATAATTAAAAATATTCGCTTCTGTATAAAGCAGTAATTTTACCTCTTGGTCATATTTCAAGGAGGAATCAGAAATTTATATTAAAAGTAATATGTCAGAGGTGCTGGGATGATTTGTTAGATAGTCATCATCTCTATTTTTTGCAATTACTCTATCTGGTTCAGGCTCACTGTAGTTAGACAAAGTACTTGGTTATTGTCCTCGCAGGGTTGCGCGATCGCCTACTAATTTATATAATTCTCGCTCTAGGCGTGTTTCACAGACTGAATGTGGTGTACCTTTTGCTGCCATGTAAAAATTTCACCCTTAATTAGCTCCACTCGGTCATCCTCCCTAAAGAAGCCGAGTTCTGCCATCTGGTGATATTCAGCTATGGTAAAACGTTTAGCTGTGGTTAGGCTCATAGCAAATACGGGACATGCAGAATTATTTGCATTTTATCCTTTTACACTCAAAATAAATAGGTGGAATAGGAGCCAACCCTTTCCACCTGTAAGATTAAATTACAATTATCTTTGCAACTTAAGTGAAGTGATTTTCTAACAAAGATGCGATCGCGTCTGGATGAATATTTTTGTATTTCTTTTTACCAAGCTGCAAAACACAATTAGGCGCGCTACCGCAGCATTTTTGGCAACCGGTGTGTTCAATTTTGACTTTATCTAACAAACCGCGATCGCACAAGGTTTTCTCTAATTCTGATAATAATCCTTTGCCGCCACGCTTCATACAACCAGACTTTTGACACACCATAATCCTGGGTTTGGGTTGAGGTGGTAGATCTGGAATTGGGCAAACACCCATTGGTATAACTCGATAAGCTTTAAGTTTAATTTTACCTGTGCGTGGATCTAATTTACTATGACCACAAATGCGAATTTGCTCACCAGGTACTAACGATGTCAAAGAGCGGCGTAACTCTTTAGGAAGTTTAACTTGCACACTTCCAGATGGAACTGCTAACTGCAAGTATTTATATTTTCCTGGTTCATCACCAATAAAACCTAGTAACTGTCCCTCAACATTTAACTCCGATAAAGTCAGATATTTGTCACCCATTTTCAGACACTCAAAAGATAAAATAATAAACCCCACTCTGATGGGGTAATTTCACTTATCCAAAGAAAGAAGGGAAAATCTGTTTTTTACCTTTTACCTTCTCTCTTTACCGTTGGAGCAAAATTTTATGCCAGACGTTTAGCTTCTACAGTTTGAGGTAAATTTGCTGCATCTGGCAAATCACGAAATTCCAATTCCCAACCATTTGCTAAGGTGAGAATTTTACCCTCATTTCCTTCTGTTTGTTTAACTACTTCTTCCTCTAAGTCTTTTTTAGCAACATAGACAACCAAATTGCCGGCATTATTCATCCGTAACATTACTTTCATGAGATTCCTCAGCAGATTCTAGTTCTTTTTTCTTACAGCCGACGACGAACCCTGTTTCCAAAAAATGCACGGCATAGATATAGGAAGTTTGCAAATATGTGCCGATACTTGCTATGTAGCCGATATCTCCCTTGTTTGCTAAAACTTGCCCAACTTCTTTACCAGGGAACGTACCATCGTTTTTGAGCAGTTTGCGAACTCTGACTTTTTCACCGATTTCAAAAGCGGGTGGTAAGTTAAGCTCTAATTCATCGCGTTGCATGAGAATACCTCTGTTCTCGTACCAAATTCAAAAGTTCTTCTGTAGTCAGGCTGCGTTTTTTCTGTATCGATTGGTGGCGCACTGCGTCTAAAACAGACTGGGTTTCTTGAGAGTTCAAGAAAATACCATGCTGTTGTAGCAAACTAGATACTAAATGCCTACCAGAATGTTTACCCACGACTAAACGCCGTTCCCAACCTACTTCTTCAGGCGCAAATGGTTCGTAGGTGATGGGGTTTTGCATTACGCCGTGAGCATGAATACCAGACTCGTGAGCAAAGGTATTTTCACCAACGATCGCTTTCCAGGGTGGTACGTCAGCACCCGATGCTGAAGCAACTAGTTGAGATAGTTCCAGCAAACTGGGAGTGTCAATACCCAAATCGACGCCATAGATGCGTTTGATCGCCATGACAACTTCTTCTAAAGCTGCATTGCCAGCTCTTTCGCCCAAGCCGTTAACTGTGGTATTAACAGATGAGGCTCCAGCTTTAATGCCAGCCAAAGCATTGGCAGTTGCTAGACCAAAATCATTGTGGGTGTGGATTTCTAGAGGTACTAACAAAGCTGATGCGAGTCGTTTGACTTTCGTGTAGGTGGTGAAGGGGTCGAGAACTCCTACAGTGTCGCAGAAGCGAAACCGTGACGCACCCCATTCTTGGGCATAAAGTGCTACGTCTAAGAGGAAGTTTTCATCAGCTCTAGAAGAATCTTCTCCCCCTACTGCTACCCAAAGACCTTTATCGAGGGCGAAGCTGATACAATCTTTGAGTTTTTGCAAACTTACCCGCCACTGACCGTGGAATTTAGCGGCGATTTGGATACCAGAGACGGGAATAGCAATATGCACTCGGTTCAGACCGCAGGCTATGGAAGCCTTAATATCTGAGATGACAGCGCGGTTCCAGCCTAGGAGTTTAGCTTGTAAACCCAAGTCAGAAATTGCACAGATCGCGCGGATTTCTTCCTCACCCATTGCCGGAATACCGACTTCTAATTCGGGAATACCTATGGCGTCAAGAAATTTAGCGATCGCTACTTTCTCTTGTAAGTTAAAGGCAACACCTGCTGCTTGTTCGCCATCACGTAATGTAGTGTCATTAATTATGATTTGATTCATTGCAAACTTCCCTCTCTCGGAATGTTTCCTAATATCCTTTCTCTCTACAATTCCTAATGATGGTAAATGCTAAAAATATCACAACTCATAATGCAGTATTCTTCATTCTTAATTATTATCGAATTAGGAATACCACATCTGTATGACAAAGAACCAAAACCTGGTATAATTTACGAATTCTTTTTACTGTTGTCAGTTGAAATTTGTTCGAGTAGCAAACAACTGATGTAGCTATTAATAAGTCCTGAACAAAGCAAAAGACCAAATCCAGCAATTAAAGTGGAAATCATCGCTTTAACCTCATAGTTTCTAGATAATTGGTGTGTAGCCTAACCAAGAAAATACACTTCAAAGCTTAAGGGTACATAGCTACACTTGTTCGGCTAACCAATCAAAAATTCGCCCTAGTTGTTCTAAGTCAATTAGCCCATACTGCCAAAGGAGCATTGGTAACGGTCCATTGTTCAACTCACGGTGTCGCAGCGCCACAGCAATATCAGCTTTTGTAAGTTCGAGTTCATTGTGCAAAAAAGTAATGAATTTTATATCGCTGTTACGAGTTGCCATATCGGACATTCAAATTATTGAGCTAGGTAAGAATTAAAAATTTTAAATCCCAAGTCTTGCTTGGTAATTTCGCCTTTTTAATTGTCGGGATATGTCAGGATAATTTCAGATTTAGGAGACTAGACAAAATCCAAAATTAGGTTAACCTCTATCAGTCTGCAACAAAATCTGCTAACAGACAGTAGCTTCAACTTCTAAATTTCATGGAGGTTCATGCATTCTTTAAAATAGGAATGGAGAATCAGTATTCTTTTGCTTTGTGGTATCCAAAGTTCATGGTCTGCTGGATTAAAAAGCAGCAAGCAAAGATAAACTTTTATCTGTGGTTTGTGATCTCTGCTTATGACTTTTGGCTCAGCAATCATCGCTATAATTCCAGCACCGCTCTAGCCAATCGACTAATTCGTGGCGAGCCGCAAGAAATTGCATAACTGTACTGCGTATCAGAATTGCTTCTTGCAAATTATTTACTTGCACTCGCAAAGAACCATCGGGGTGACAGGAACTTTTAATCATTAACTCTTGCAAACGGTGATATATTCGCCAGCGATCGCTTAAAGGAATCTGCAAAACTTGATCGCCTGATGCGTCAGAACTACAAGGTGATAACATAGTCGTTTGTCCTTTGTCCATAGTCCATGATCTTTCTTACAAAGTTGAGCCAGTCGCTTGGGCGGGTTAAGAGACTTGTGCGTTAGCGTAGCGGTAGCGACGCAGGAGCGTCACTGGCGTCTGATCTAAGGAAGCCTTAGCTCAGACTTTGTGCTTCTGTCAGTAGTCTTTTGCAAATGACAAGTGACTAATGACTCTTAACTTTTAAGGTTTGTAGTTGTTGTTCAAGTTGCTCAATGCGCGAGAGCAACGAGCTAATCACAGTTGCTTCTAAGTCGGGTAGCTTTCCATGTTCTAGAGGACTGAGACTTGTGTCATTGCGGGAAATAATCCGACCGGGAACCCCTACAACAGTGCAATCGCTAGGAACTTCGCGCAAAACAATTGAGCCAGCACCAATACGGACGCGATCGCCAATTTGGATATTGCCTAAAACCTTCGCACCAGCGCCCACCACAACGTTTTTACCTACTGTGGGATGTCGCTTACCGCTTTCTTTCCCAGTCCCACCAAGGGTGACGCCTTGGTAAATCAGCGTATAGTCTCCCACGATCGCAGTTTCGCCAATCACAACACCCATCCCGTGGTCGATAAACACACCCTGACCAATCTCTGCACCTGGGTGAATTTCAATTCCCGTCAAAAATCGCCCGATATGAGAAACTAAGCGAGGGATAAAACCCACTCCTCGACGGTGTAACCAGTGAGCGAGACGATGCAAACATAATGCGTGCAGTCCAGGGTAGCAAAATACTACTTCTAGCCAATTACGTGCTGCGGGATCGCGCTCAAAGATAATGCGAAAATCACTCAATAATGGCTCAAAAAAAATGCCAGAGAGCAGATTTTTTACCAGGGATGTATTTGCAGAATCCTGCACTTTGATAGTTTGGGAATTGCTGATACTGTCAAAGGACTGTTGCATCGGTAATGTCTATCTGGTTGAAAGAGCCATGTGCTATTTTTATGCTTATATCAGGCGACTTCCAACTAGATAGGAAACCCAATGTTGATTGGATTTATTGAATTGATTAAGGTTGTACTCAAACGCCCAAACCCCGACTTAAGGGAAATTTAAAATTTCTCTTGGGGTAGGGGTGCTAGTGTTTAACTATGGGGGTACTAGTATTTTTGGGGCAGGGTTTAAGAATTTATGTACTCGCTACAAGAAACTTTACCTGTAAGACTTTGAAAACATTTAAGCAAGATATTTTGCAGTATATTAAGCTGTACTCAGATGCACTCAAATATGAGGTAGATGAAGCTAAAAATCAATATTCTGTATATCGTATTACTATTAGTATCTTATTATTTGGTTAGGCAAAAAACAAGTTTCTTTATTTTCTTTTAGGATTTGCTGTCTGTATGTATGCATACGTTTCTAAATATAGCTGTAGCTCATAGTAAATGTTTTATTCTATTGGTGTGTGGAAGTTGCGATGCCTTCGGCAAGCCGCTTCTCTTCGAGACGCTGCGCGAACGCGTCTACGCAAAAACTGAGCGCTTGGATTTTCGAGACTGATTCATCCAGTTCAAATACTCGCCGACGAAGTTCAAAGGTGGATTCATCCAGTTCAAATACTCGCCGACGGAGATAAAAGGTGGATTCATCCAGTTCAAATACTCGCCGACGGAGATAAAAGGTGGATGAACAAAATAGGGGCGTACATGTGTACACCCCTACAGCCAATTTATTTATTGCAAAGATTTTTGAAAATGATATGAGACTCGCCGACGAGTATTAATTTATCAAGAGACAGGAGTTTTTGCAGATTTCCCTTTACCAATAGCTTTAAAGCGATCGCCCAACTGTTCAACGATAGTCTTTAAGCCTGGAGTCTTTTTCGATGCTGTCTTCACGTAATCATAAACAGTCAAACTGCTAGTCATCGCTTCACTACCGACAGCCATTAGGGTATCATCTACCTGTCTGGTGAGTTGCTCATCAGCAACCCTGTTGAGGAGAAAAACGTAATTTATACAGTATTTTGCAGTTTCTACCAGAAGTAGGTCGTGCTTAAGCGATAATAAATACATTTGCTTATAGATGCACAGTTATGATCTGCTGCCTCAATCCTGCTTGCCACAATCCGCCCAATCCAGATCGCACAATGTTTTGCTGTAACTGCGGCACAGGATTGGTGGTGTTGAGAAACCGCTATCGCCCGATAAAAACATTAGGTGGTGGGGGATTTGGTAAAACCTATTTAGCAGAAGATTTAGACAAGCTAAATGAATATTGTGTAATCAAGCAATTTGCGCCGCGAGTACAGGGAACTGCGGCAATCAACAAAGCTACAGAACTATTTGAGCAAGAAGCAAGGCGACTGCAACAACTAGGAGAACATCCGCAGATTACCACGCTGTTGGCGTACTTTGAAGAAGAAAATAATCTGTATTTAGTGCAGCAGTTTATCAACGGGCAGAATTTATTAGCTGAATTAAAACAACAGGGAACTTTCAACGCAGAAAAAATCTGGGAAGTTTTGCTTGATTTATTAAATATCCTGAAAACGGTTCATCAGCACAAAGTTATTCACCGCGATATCAAACCAGAAAATATCATTCGTCGCAGCACTGACGGCAAGTTAGTCTTGATAGATTTTGGGATTTCCAAGCAACTCACCATGACAGTTATCACTAACCCAGGAACAACAATTGGTTCCCCAGGTTATGCGCCATTAGAACAAATACAGGATGGTAAAGCTTATCCAGCGAGTGATTTATATAGTGTTGGTGCAACTTGCTTTCACTTACTGAGTGGAATTCACCCTTGGATAATGTGGGAACAACAAGGTTATGGGTGGGTTTCTTCTTGGCGGGAGCATTTGCAACAACCACAAAGCAGCGAATTGGAGAAGATTCTTGATAAGTTACTGCAACAAGATTATCAGCAACGTTACCAATCTGCTGAAGAAGTTTTACAGGATTTTAGTTCACAGTTACCATCACTTTCACCAGTACACTCAACTCAGGCAGTAGGTGTAACTCAACCACCATCATCATTTCCTGCAACATTACCCCATCAGCCTCAACCTGGAACATTGCCAGCACCAGTAAAACCAAAAGTATCGCTACAAAAGGCATCTAGACAAAATACTAATTGGAGAATAAGATTCTTGGTGGTTGCTGCTATTCCAATAATTGGAACTCAAATATATGGTTATTTTCGTTATAGCTTGTTTCCGACTAATCCGATATCTCTAATTGCCAGCATACCAAGCGGAGTTTTATTACAAAGAACCCTCACAGGGCATTCTAGCTCGGTTAATTCCGTCGCCTTCAGCCCAGATGGCAACACCCTTGCCAGTGGCGGTGGTCTTACTGACTACACTATCAAACTGTGGAATCTCGCAACCGGAGAACAAATCCGCACTCTGACTGGGGATTCTGGCTCGATTAATTCCGTCGCCATCAGCCCAGATGGCAAAACCCTTGCTAGTGGTAGTGATGACACCACCATGAAACTGTGGAATCTGGCAACTGGAGAAGAAATCCCCACCCTCACAGGGCATAACTGGGTTAATTCCGTCGCCTTTAGCCCAGATGGCAAAACCCTTGCTAGTGGTAGTGCTCACAACACCATCAAACTGTGGAATCTGGCAACTGGAGAGCTAATCCGCACTCTCACTCATTCTAACTTTGTCTTTGTTCGTTCCGTCGCCATCAGCCCAGATAGCCAAACCCTTGCTAGTGGTAGTCGGGAAGAGACTGGTAGTGGGAACGGGACAATCAAACTGTGGAATTTGACAACCGGAGAGCAAATCCGCACCCTCGCTGGGCATTCTGGCTCGGTTAATTCCGTCGCCATCAGCCCAGATGGCAAAACCCTTGCTAGTGGGAGTGATGACAGCACCATCAGACTGTGGAATCTAGCAACTGGAGAGCTAATCCAAACTCTCACAGGGCATCCTCTCTGGGTTTATTCCGTCGCCTTTAGCCCAGATGGCAAAACCCTTGCCAGTGGTAGTGGTGACAAGACCATCAAAATTTGGCGGCTACGGTAGTGAGTGCTGCGATCGCTGTTTTGAGTATTTAGCTAAACACAGATGCAACTACAGCGAAATAATAGCTTCATTAGCACGTTTACCGGAGATGCAAGGGGAGCGATCGCACTACAGCAAAATTATAGTTTCATTGGTGCCATACTCCGTGGTGGTGTTATGCGATATTCCTACGGAACGCTGCGCGATCGCTTACTTAAAATTGAAATTGAGTATCAAAAGCGTCGCTACGATAATTACTATAAAATTTCAAGTTAGGATGAAATGAGCGAGAGAGATTTTGTTGTCATGAATAAGAGGACTCAACTGCTCGAAGTAATTGCAGCTTTACCAGAGGAATTAGTTGACCAAGCATTGAATTACGTGCAAATGTTGCAAAATCCGATTCAGATTACACCTGGAATTTGTGGAGGACAAGCACGAATTAGAAATACACGAATTCCCGTATGGACTTTGGTCGCATATCATCAACAAGGTGCTTTGGATGAAGAATTATTGGCAAATTATCCTGGATTGACTAGGGAAGATTTAAGCGCTGCTTGGAATTACTACGAACAAAATCCCGAACAAATCGACCGAGAAATTGCCCAAGATGATTTAGTTTGATGGCATTACAATTTTACTCCAATGAAAACTTCCCGATCGCAATGGTAAATTTACTCAGAGCAGAGGGATATAATGTATTAACTTCCTACGAAACAGGTCAAGCAAATCAAGGTATTTCTGACGATGTTGTTTTGCAGTATGCTACAAAGATGGGTCGCATTTTGATTACGGAAAATCGCCAGGATTTCATAGATTTGCATCGTATTGTATCAAATCATGCTGGCATAATTATTTTTAAAAGCGATCGTGATTATGCTGGGAAAGTCAAGGCAATAATTGATTTTCTGAATGAAGATAGTCGAACCTTAGAGAATCGTTTATTGCGGGTTATGAAGCAAAATATAAAAGCAGTCGGACAGATTTTTGTCATACAAGAGTATGGTAAAGGTTGATTGCAATCTCTTCGATGTCTCTAATTGCAGGTTCGGTAAGGCGAAATTATAGTTTCATTGGTGCGACGCTCCGTGGTAGTGTTATGCGATGGTCACTGGGCTTTGCCCATCGCAAATAGGTACAAACTTAAGTTTATTATTCGCAAAAATCGTCTTAAAATTAAAGAGCTTTGAACTGATTGGCAACTCAGGCGAAACAGCCAATCTCTACCAATTTTCTTCAGTTGAAGTCAAGCAAACAGCCTTCAGAATTGATGGTGTATTTCTGCCCATCCAAGATCAAGAAGTGCCGATTTATTTTGTCGAGGTTCAATTTCAACCAGACACAGAGATTTACTGGCGCTTAATATCAGAAATTTCTTTATACTTACGCCAAAATAGACGCAAAAATCCTTGGCGAGGAGTGGTAATTTACCCAAGCAGAGATATAGATATAGGTGAAAAAGAAGATTTCATAGAATTCTTCCACAGCCAGCGTATCACTAGAATTTACCTAGATGAATTAGGTTCAGCTGCATCCTTACCAATAGGCATTGCTACACTAAAATTAGTAATTGAAGATGAAGATACAGCCATTAACAGCGCCAAGGAATTAATCAACCGCACCCAGCAAGCAGCAAATTTACAACTGCCACAAAAACAATTACTAGAATTGATTGAGACAATCTTAGTTTACAAGTTTCCTCAAATGAGTCAAAAGGAGATAGAAGCAATGTTTGGATTAAGTGAATTGAAGCAGACACGGGTTTATCAAGAAGCTAGAGAAGAAGGTGAACAAAAAGGACGTTTAGAAGCAAAATTAGAAGCTATCCCTAAACTGTTAGCACTGGGTTTAACCCAAGAACAGGTAGCACAGGCGTTGGATTTAAACATTGCACAAGTCCAAGAAGCAGAACAGATGGGGCGATCGCCTCGATGACTATGCAGAAAAGTTATAATCAGCAGTCCAACATTTAAAACAAATGAACTGGAAACTTGACGAAGCACAACAAAAGCTGCCAGAGGTGATTGATGCGATCGCCTCAGAACCTCAATTAATCTTCAAGCAGGACAAATTAGTTGCTGCGATCGTAGAACCTCAACTTTTCCAAGCCTTCCTTGCTTGGCATCAGCAACAAAAAGTCTCTTCCTTCGCAGATGCTTTTGCAGAATTACGTCAACTCTGTGCGGAAGAGAATTACATTTTAGAGACTTCTGCACGATGCAGCGATCGCCATATCCCATTTGCTCAAGAGTAAAGAAGCCTCGCCATTAGCGGTAGCGTCTCTAAAAGAGAAGGCATCGCACATTAATCAAGATTATCTGGATCCATGCCAAGCGATCATCTTTCGAGACTCATTAATGGAGTTCAAAGACTCGTTAACCCAGATAAAAGGTGGATTCATCCAGTTCAAAGACTCGTCAACCCAGATAAAAGGTGGATTCATCCAGTTCAAAGACTCGTTAACCCAGATAAAAGGTGGATTCATCCAGTTCAAAGACTCGTCAACCCAGATAAAAGGTGGATTCATCCAGTTCAAAGACTCGTTAACCCAGATAAAAGGTGGATGCATCCAGTTCAAAGACTCGTTAACCCAGATAAAAGGTGGATAAACAGAATAGGGGCGTACAAATGTACGCCCCTACAGTTAGCCGATGAGTACTAAATTATCAAGAGACGGGAGTTTTAGCAGATTTGCCCTTACCCATAGCTTTAAAACGTTCGCCCAACTGTTCAGCAACAGTTTTTAAGCCTGGAGTCTTTTTTGATGCAGTTTTCACGTAATCATAAACTGTCAAACTGCTAGTCATAGCTTCACTACCGACTGCCATTAGGGTATCATCTACCTGTTCGGTGAGTTGCTGCATTGAGATTAAAAGTTCGGTAAGCGTAGCGGCTAATTGATAATCTCGAACAAGTTCCTCAACGTCAAAGGTGGATGGAAGAATTTCGCGGTTAGACTGAGCAGCGGTGATGCTATTATTCACAAAAGCTAGGCTTTTATCGCCCATTTTCACCAACTTACGCCGTTCTTCAGTGCTGAGAGTAATCAAAAATGGCATCTTTTGTTGAACTGTCTGTAGCGCGGCTTTAATTTCTTGGATATCTTGTGGTGAAAGGGAGGCTGCAATATTTTGATAAGCCATTGTATATTTACTTTGATAGTTCTAATGGTGAAGTAGCAATAGTTGCTAAGTATAGAATTCCCATTGGTAAACGCGATCGCACATCATCACCTATTTATTTATCTGTTTTAGCGCCGATGCTGAGGGATACTGACCAGATGCAATCAAAGCTTGTCGCTCTACAAGCCTTTCATCGCTGTTAAAATCTAGGATACGTGCGGTGACTTCACCGATGTCTGTTTGATGTTGAATGACAGCTTCATCTAGCCGAAAATGCTCACCCCAAAAGTCTCTGCGTGGGTTAAAAAACCGCACAAGTTCGCCAGTTTGCCAATTAATTGACCCTAAATCCGTGCCTTTTTGCAGGTTACAGAAGATACAGGCATAGCAGAGATTATCTGCTGTTGTTGAACCACCGTGTTTCACGCTGATGATATGGTCAACTTGACAACCCGATGATCTATCTACTTCAGAGACGAGACAGTATTCACAAATATGATCAGCGCGAGATGCAACCAAACGCCGCAGTTCTAAACTAATGTATGAACGAGACACTTTGGATACTTATTTAGGGTTAATGTAGTTACGAGCTTTTGCTTTTGCTAATGTCATAATATGCTCTAGCGTGAGGAAATGATCTAACTCTCGCTGGTCACTTCCTGTAAGACCTTCAGTTTTTGCCCGGTAAACCAGATCCTCTAAGCGCTCTTTTGCAGCATCCGAAAGTTTAAAATCGATAACACTTTGGGGAGTGGTTCCAGCAGCAATAAACTCTATAATTTCATCGTAGACTTTGGTGGTATTTACAGATGTAGTCATGAGATTACCTCTTTTTATTTAATTTTACTGATTTACAACGCCACTTTTAATGACTTTCCTAGTGTTTTAGGCTCTGGCAAAGGTTGACTATCTGCCAAAGATAGATTCAATCAGCATTTCTAAAACTTCCTGAGCATTTTTCAAAGCTTCTTCGTAAGTCTCTCCATCAGTGTGACAAAATTCTCCCCATTCAGGAAGACTGACAACAAAACACTCATCTTCATCAGACCACTGAATAATTATCGTGTAGTGAGAATTAATTCTTTTTCTTCCTCTTGAGCATTTTTTATTTCTTCTAACCTTTGAAGTGTATTATTAACGTCTTTCTCTTGCTAAGCTTTAGCATCACTTCCGTCTTTACCTGATATAGTAACTCTCCCAGGTAAAAGGGGATGATACCAATTAGTGTGGCTACCTTTCCCAGGACGGTAACTAAACCCTGCTTGCAGCAACAAGCTTTTGAGTTCTCTGATTTTCTTGGGCATAGCCTCTGTTTACATTTTCACTCCCCTGATTTACCACTAATCTCTTTGCTTATCTATGGAACTTCCAAAGATTTTCCTAGCGTCTTAGGCTCTGGTAGAGTTTCCCCGTCAGCCAAAGATGATTCAATCAGCATTTCTAAAACTTCCTGAGCATTTTTCAGAGCATCTTCATAAGTCTCTCCGTGAGCGCAAGGCTGCATTATATACGTAAACTCAGGTAAGAAAACGACATAACATTGGTCTTCTTCTGACCATTGAATAATGATTGTATATTTCATATTTATTCATAAGCTTCTCGCCGATGAGCAATAGTAGTTACCATGACTTGATTTGTTCCATCATCAACTTGATAAATTACTCGATAGTCACCAATGCGATCGCGGTAATAACCTGCAAAGTCACCTTTAAGAGGTTTAACATTAGGATGAAACCGAGGGTTTTGTTCTAGTTGCTCAAAGCACCTAGCAACCTTTTTGGCTAAAGCTTGGTCTGCTGTAGCATAAATCTCCTCGGCTTTGGCAGATAACACAACGTTATACATCAGACCGAATTGTTCTCCAGTTTTTTACCCGGCCTTCAGCAATATCTTTTTTACCCCTTTCAAAGGATTCAATAAATCCAGGGATATCAAGCAACTCTTGGGTAGCATCTTCACTTTCTTTATCTGTGAGATATGCTAAAAAATCAGCAACCAGTTCTAGGCGTTCAGAAGATAATCCATCTAGATATTGGTTGATTTGCTGACGAACTTCTGTGTTGTTCATATTTTCACCGCTCTTTTACTTCTCTAATTGTGCCAACTTCTTCTGAGCATACTCCCGCACTTGCTCATCTGGGTCATTTTTGGCTCTGTCGCGTAACATTGGTAAAGTCTGGGGATGCTGAGGAAATTGCTTGATAATTATCTCTAGTGCAATGCGCCGAGGGTTGGGGTTATAGGGAGGATCATGGCTATCCTTAAAGGAGTCATCAACGGCGCACTGGTAGTAGATGTCAAACAAATCAGCATAATATTTAAAGTGTTTAGCTAATTCTTCGACTGCTACACGTCGCACATACCAGTTATCATCCTGGGTAGCGCGTTCTTTGAGGATGGATTTAGTGTCGGGATCATCTTTGAAATTTTGAGCTAATTCTTCTACTGCTGTACCTCGCACATAGTTATCATCCTTGGTAGCGCGTTCTTTGAGGATGGATTTAGTGTCGGGATCATCTTTGAAATTTTGGGCTAATTCTTCTACTGCTGCACCTCGCACATAGTTGTTATCATCCTGGGTAGCGAGTGCTTTGAGGATGGATTTGGTGTCGGGGTCATATTTGAAGTTCTGAGCTAATTTTTGGACTGCTAAACCTCGGACATCTTCGTTATCATCTTGGGTAGCGCGTTCTTTGAGGATGGATTTGGTTTCGGGGTCATCTTTGAAGTTCTGAGCTAATTTTTGGACTGCTGTACGTCGCACATCGTTGTCATCATCTTGGGTAGCGCGTTCTTTGAGAATGGATTTGGTGTCGGGGTCATCTTTGAAGTTCTGGGCTAATTCTTGTACTGCTATACGTCGAACATACCAGTTATCATCCTTGGTAGCGCGTTCTTTGAGCCAGGTTTTGGTGTCGGGATCATCTTTGAAGTTCTGGGCTAATTCTTGGACTGCTAGAAGTTGCACGCTTGGGCTATCATCCTTGTTAGTGCGTTCTTTGAGCCAGGTTTCGGTGTTGGGGTCATCTTTGAAATTCTGGGCTAATTCTTGGACTGCTACACCTCGGACATCTTCGTTATCATCCTTGGTAGCACGTTCTTTAAGGATGGATTTGATGTCGGAGTCATCTTTGAAGTTCTGGGCTAATTCTTGGACTACTGCACGTCGCACATACCAGTTATCATCCTTGGTAACGCGTTCTTTGAGCCAGGTTTTGGTGTCGGGATCATCTTTGAAGTTCTGGGCTAATTCTTGGACTGCTAGAAGTTGTACGCTTGGACTATCATCTTTGGTAGCACGTTCTTTGAGGATGGATTTGGTATCGGGGTCATCTTTGAAGTTCTTGGCTAATTCTTGAACTGCTACACCTCGCACATCTTCGTTATCATCTTTGGTAGCACGTTCTTTAAGGATGGATTTGGTATCGGGGTCATCTTTGAAATTCTGGGTTAATTCTTCTACTGCTGTACATCGCACACTCGTATTATCATCCTGGGTAGAACGTTCTTTCAGGATGGATTTGGTATCAGGGTCATCTTTGAAATTCTGGGCTAATTCTTGGACTGCTACACGTCGCACATACCAGCTATTATCATGGGTAGCACGTTGTTTGAGCCAAGTTTTGGTGTCGAGGTCATCTTTGAAATTTTGGGCTAATTCTTGAACTGCTGCACGTCGCACACTGGCACTATCATCTTGAGTAGCGCGTTCTTTAAGCCAGGTTTTGGTATCAAGAGATTCTTGCCAAGTCGTTGCAATTGCTGTGACTGCTTGAGTGCGAATTTCTTGTGCTAGCTTAGTTTCTTCTTCATCGTGATAGAGGTCGTAATAGTACCAGAGATCATATTTAGTTAAGTCTTTGAGCTTGTCAAGTAATTGAATAGCTGTTGACGCGATCGCCAAACGATTCCTCACCTCTACAAGACACTTAGCCGCTAAAAAAAGATTGACAAACTTTTCCTCTTCGCCATCTTGCATCATTAAATAATCAAGAATTTCCCCAACAAATCTTGGTTCAATCATTCCCGCAATTAGCAGCAAGACTTCATGCCAACTTTCATCTTGCCAGTGTTTGCCAAAAACTTCATTCTTAAGTTCCTCAAGAGTCAGCGTTTGCGTTTCTTTAAACTGCCAGACAAACTCCCAAGCACAGAAATATTCTAAAAATGTCCGATGCACAAAAGCATAATAATCCGCACCCAGGAAACATAACATAAAGTTGCGAGTCCGCAGTTGATTAATCATCACCCGCGCAACTTCTCTGGGTTTATCAAATTCTATGGTTTTGAGATAATCAGTCAGAACTTTGACTAAATCATTTTCATTAATCAAATTACCTGCCAAACCTTTATCACCAGTTTGCATAAGATAAGCAACCTGACGTAGCATTGCTTGTTTATCTTTATAATCAATCGTCTTCGGATCTAACCTCTTATCTTCCATCAAAGCGCGTTCCACATCCCATTGATGCAGCAGTACCCGCGATGCTTGATCGTAAAGTGTAGCTCTATCTCTTGGTAGCTCTTGATTACGATTAAGAATTGCCATCATCGTCAACAGCAGAGGATTTCCCGCCAATTCTGCAATAGATTTGGAAGCTGCAATTCCTCTTTTTAGCCGTTCCCGTTTTCTCACTTTATCTACTGCATCGGTAAAAGTTAACTCATGCCAACGGTTGATAAAATCCTGAATTTGTTCTGAGTCTAAATCTTGTAATATAAAGTGGCGAAACTCAGCATTAAGCAATCGTTGCGGTTTATAGCCAATAATCCGAGAAGTGACAATTACCTGTATATCAGGATAGTCATTAGTAAAGCGATGAATATCAGTAATTACATCTTCTCGCTTACCAGGGTCAAATACCTCATCCAAACCATCAAACATCACTAAGGCATTACCAACTTTTAATTGTTTATCTAGTTCAAGCTGATTGAGATGATGAATTGCACCACTACATTTATGGAAGAATTCGAGAAAATTATTGCACTCTTTATCTTCCCGTCGCCGCATATAAGTGCGTAATTCAATTAGCAAGGGTATTGGTAATGAGATAACATTATTCAGTGGTGACTCAGCCCAATTCAAAGCCAGAAATTGCAACAATGTAGACTTACCTGAACCAGGATCGCCCAAAATCACAATATATTTATAATCTTGCTTTTTATTGACAACATCTAAAACTGAACGGATCGGCTGTTCAAAATAAACCCGTTTGTGGCGTTCTAATTCTTCTAATTCAACTGCTTCTAATTGCTCACTTTCTAGCAGCCGTCTCAGATGTTCTTTAGGCAGTTCGTGAACTTGTGGTAAAACTTGATGAGTTTCCCGGACATTTTGAGCAGTAAAAATCTGCCATAATTTCAGTTCGTTATAGGCATATCCGCTGGTATCTAAGCTATCTAACTTGAGATTGCCATACCATTCGCGTATTCCCTCTTGATATTTAATTAAATTAAAATCTGGAACAATCCCAGCAATTTCTTTTGTATTGATTTCAATATCAGATAACTTTTGTAATTCTAGGATATGGTGTAATTCTTTTGAATCTAAAAGAAGTTCTTGGACTTGTGTTAAATACTGTTCTGTAATAGATTGCCAGTTAAACTTAGATGGCAGAGGTTTTAATTGCAGCCTGTTCCAACTATCTTCTAGGGTTTTAGCGTCTAGAGATTCACAATTAATATCAAAAGCCCTACCAAGAATTTCTGTAACCGACTTATCGCTAATAAATTTTTTGATGTCTTTGGTATACTCTTTAATCTCAGTTTCAGCAAGTTTGCAACGAACCTTTAACTGCTGCTGCATGAGTTGCAAAAATTCCTTTAACGCTTTACCAGCAGCAATTTCTATATCTTCCTTCTTAAGTTTCTGGAAAATCTTGCCAGGGATGCCTTTTAATAAATCTTTAGCCCAATCTTTAGCAGCATCCTTGGCTAAGTCTTCCAAAATGGGTTTAAAAATCAACCCGGCGGCCTGAGTTACACCCCATAAAAATAACCAGTCCAGCATAATACTCGCGTTTATTGAAATTGTGACTACGAGTATATACACTAGCTTGGGTAATGTTTCTGAATTTCAGAGTTATTGCTGAAATATCACAGGAAAAAACCCGACGACTGGAAGTCGCGGCTAAAAGAACAAAACCCGCCTGCGCGGGTTGGAAATGCTGAATCTTTCATCAGTCTGCGTAGATATTCGTTTGTATAGCGGCGAATTCTATTGGTTTGGGCTGGTAACTGCGATCGCAATTTTCCCCACTGCACGCTCGGTTTCGCTATAAGTATGAGCCGCCGCTAATTCTTGTAAGGGATATGTGCGATCAATCACTGCGCGAATTTTGCCCGCCTCAATCAAATCTTTAAGATAAACCAAATCTTGAGTGTTAGGTCTTTCAAGGATAAATTTAGCTTTTTGACCAGGAATAAAAGCTGTTAAGATACCCTGCACAAAGATTTCGGGCGTTGGCAGAGTTGTGATATAAATTCCAGTAGGTTTGAGGACTCGTTTACTGGTAGAGAGCGATCGCTTGCCAACCACATCAAAAACAATATCGTACTGCGCTGCACCCTCAGTAAAATCTTGTTGCGTATAGTCAATGAGATAATCTGCTCCCAGAGATTTCACCAAATCCAAGTTTTTAG
Organism: Komarekiella delphini-convector SJRDD-AB1; assembly: GCF_014831675.1. GTDB lineage: Bacteria > Cyanobacteriota > Cyanobacteriia > Cyanobacteriales > Nostocaceae > Komarekiella. Next base: position 68,198 of record NZ_VJXY01000030.1, read on the forward strand.
TACTGCTAACTCCCGTCACCACTGCTCCTAAAGCTTTAGCAATTTGCACTGCAAAAATCCCCACACCCCCCGCAGCACCATTAATCAAGACGGTTTGTCCTGCTTGAATATTCCCCTGATCTCGCAGGGCTTGCAAAGCCGTAAGCGCTGCTAAAGGCACAGTCGCAGCTTCTTCATAAGATAGATTCGTTGGTTTGAGAGCCACCAAGTTTTCTGGAACGGCTGCAAATTCGGCGTAACCTCCTCCAGGTAAGCTAGTACTGCCATAGATAGCATCCCCTGGCTTAAAGCGTGTGACACCAGAGCCGACTGCTACGACTTCTCCCGCCACATCAAACCCCAGAATCTTCGGGAATTTGCTGCCGGTAATCAAACTCAACATCCCTTGGCGAATTTTCCAATCAACGGGATTAACGCTACTGGCACGAACTTTCACAAGTAACTGGGTTGGCTCAATTTTCGGCTGCTCCACGTCTTCATAGTGCAACACCTCAGCCGGCCCATACCGACGGATAACGACTGCTTTCATCGCATTCCTCCTGCTACCCTGTTTGACTCACACAACTTAGACAGCCTGTTTTTTCTGATAAATCTAGTCTAGCGATGTCTACGACGGGCTACGCCTACACTAAGGTTTGTAGTGAGCAATTCAGAAAATTCATTGCGTAGTTTACCGCCGTAGGCATCGCTCAATCATGTTAGATTGTAGTTTGTTGTTTCTCTCAAACACAAAATCCGAGACTTTACTATCCATCTCCTCATTGTGGGAATGAAAAAAAAGAATTGAAAAGTTAAATTTTTTGAAAAACATGTGCAGCAACACATCTATTTTCACAAACCTGCATGGCTTGCCAGATAAGACTTAGAACCATAATTGAATATCATTGTCAAAGCAAAAATTAAAAAAATATGAATTGCATTTTTACCCTCAAAAAAATGATATGTTAGATACAGAATTGAATTTCGCACGTTTCTGGAGTAGAACGATATAGACTACTCCAGATTTTTCACCCTCAAATCCTTGCCATTTATTGGTTTTGAAAAAATTTGAGGTCAATCTGAGTACACATTGAAATAACCCAAACCCAGATTCAAGTTAGTTAAAGTCCTTGCTGGGATGGGATTGTGGCTGAGTACAGATAAATCCTGAACCCCTATCTATAAACACTAGAACCCCAACCAAAAAATACTAGAACCCCTACCCAAAAAATAAATTTTTAATTCTTGTAATACTTGAAGAATTAGGGTTTTTATTGCTTGAGTACAAGCGTAATAAATCCAATAAATTCTATCCTAGATAGACGCATCGCCGACCTTGAGGACGGCTGATATAAATCTTATATCGCCAATCACCTAACGCTCTGGCAAACACCAGCAGCTAAAAGTGAGTGGAGGGATGAGATAGCACCATGCCTGAAGTGAATGGAAGTCGCGGCTTTACACATATAGTTCTACCCAAGACCCAACCGTTGACACACACCAGCAGAACCTCAATGATTTTATCGCCTGCCCTACTATGTAATTAGCCGCCCTCATCAGGCATCTTTGCTTTAGTAGGCAGCGTGGGTATAAGACGCGGCTTCAATTCCTAGGCACAGACAATAGCAACAACATCTCCCACAGTGGCAGCCAGTCCACCGACCTTTTGCGAAATTCAATGACATCACCGTCTACACGACTCCTCACCTCCCCCGCTACGGAATCGACGACAACCCCAGCAAAATCAGGTGGTTGCGGCTGCGACAGCAACAGCAGCGCCACCGTGGAAAGGGATGAAAAGCTCCAAGAACGCATTGCTAAACATCCCTGCTACAGCGAAGACGCCCATCACCACTACGCTCGGATGCACGTTGCAGTTGCCCCAGCCTGTAATATTCAATGCAACTATTGCAATCGTAAATATGACTGCGCTAACGAAAGTCGCCCTGGAGTGGTTAGCGAGTTATTAACACCAGAAGAAGCAGCACACAAAGCTTTGGTAATTGCTGGTAAGATTCCTCAAATGACAGTTGTGGGAATTGCTGGCCCTGGCGACCCATTGGCAAACCCAGAAAAGACATTCCGCACATTTGAGTTGATTGCAGACAAAGCACCGGATATCAAGCTTTGTTTATCAACCAACGGTTTAATGCTGACCGAACACATCGATCGCATTAAACAATTAAATATAGATCACGTTACGATCACTCTAAACACCATCGACCCAGAAATCGGCGCACAGATTTATTCTTGGGTTCACTACAAGCGTAAGCGTTATAGAGGCGTTGAAGGAGCCAAGATTCTGCTCGAAAAGCAGATGGAAGGATTGCAAGCCCTTAAAGAAGCAGACATCTTGTGCAAGGTTAACTCGGTGATGATTCCGGGAATTAACGACCAGCACTTGGTTGAAGTGAATAAATTCATTCGTGAGAATGGGGCATTTTTGCACAACATCATGCCGCTGATTTCTGCACCAGAACATGGCACACACTTCGGCTTAAATGGTCAGCGCGGCCCTTCAAATAAGGAACTCAAAGAAGTTCAAGACAATTGCTCCGGCAACATGAAAATGATGCGCCATTGCCGTCAGTGTCGAGCCGATGCAGTTGGATTATTGGGAGAAGACCGCAGCCAGGAATTTAGCAAAGATAAATTCTTGGAAATGTCTCCAGAATATGACCTCGAAAAGCGCGCCAGTGTACATCAAGGTATTGAGAAGTTTAAAGAAGAACTTAAAGTAGCCAAAGAGAAGGCGCTAGTCGGCAAGAAATTTGCCAACAATCCGAAAGTCCTAGTTGCAGTAGCAACCAAAGGCGGCGGATTAGTTAACCAGCACTTCGGTCATGCCAAGGAATTCCAAATTTACGAAGTAGAAGGCAACGAAGTTCGCTTTGTCAGTCACCGCAAGATTGACCAGTATTGTCAAGGTGGATACGGTGAAGAAGCCACTTTTGAGCATATTATGAAAGCGATCGCAGATTGCAAAGCAGTTTTGGTTTCCAAGATTGGCAACTGTCCCCAAGAAAAATTGCAAGAAGCTGGCATACAGACTATTGAAGCTTACGACGTAATTGAAAAGGTTGCTTTGGAGTTTTACGAGCAATACGTAGAAGGACTGGGTAATAAGGACTAGGGACTGGGGACTAGGGATTAGGGATTGGGGACTGGGAATTTCAACACCCAATACCAATCCCCAATACCCAATACCCAGTACCCAATCCTCAATACCCAATAACCAAAAAAGGAGAATAATCATGGCTTACAAAATTATTACTAGCCAATGTATTTCCTGCAATCTCTGTTTGTCTGTCTGTCCTACTAATGCAATTAAGGTAGTTGACGGACAGCACTGGATTGACCCTGAACTTTGCACAAACTGCGTTGGTAGTATTCATACTGTGCCTCAGTGTAAAGCTGGTTGTCCCACCTGTAATGGTTGCGTCAATCAGTCCAGCGATTATTGGGAAGGCTGGTTTGCCAATTACAACCGTGTAGTTGCGAAGTTAACAAATAAACAAGATTACTGGGAAAATTGGTTTCAATGTTATTCCCAGAAATATGCTGAGCAGTTGCAAAAGCGTCAACACCATGCAGTGGCAGCAGAAGCTTGATTAAGATTCAAAAGTTAAACGGCAAGGGGTAAAGGTTAAAGGACACTGGTAATTATCCCCTTTCCCCCTTCCCCATTCCCAAATTCTTGGTTCTTGTGAAATCAAATTGGAAACAATGCAAAAGAACTGCATCTATCTCGATAATAATGCCACCACCAAGGTAGACCCGGAAGTTATAGAGGCGATGCTGCCTTACCTAACGGACTATTACGGTAATCCCTCTAGTATGCATACCTTTGGTGGGCAACTCGGTAAAGGGGTGAAAACAGCAAGAGAACAACTTGCAGCCCTTCTGGGAGCAGATGAGTCAGAAATTGTCTACACCAGTTGTGGTACTGAAGGAGATAACGCTGCGATTCGCGCTGCATTATTGGCGCACCCAGACAGGCGACACATCATCACCACGCAAGTTGAACACCCAGCGGTGTTGAATGTCTGCAAACAACTAGAAACCCAAGGTTACAGTGTTACTTATCTCTCGGTGAATCATCAGGGTCAGTTGGATTTAGATGAACTAGAAGCCTCACTGACGGGTAATACCGCCCTGGTGACGATTATGTACGCTAACAACGAAACCGGCACGGTTTTCCCAATTGAACAGATTGGGTTGCGAGTCAAAGAGTACGGTGCTATTTTCCACGTAGATGCAGTGCAAGCCGTGGGAAAAATTCCCTTGAATATGAAGACTAGCACCGTAGATATGTTAACCCTATCTGGTCATAAGATTCATGCACCCAAAGGAATTGGTGCTTTGTATGTGCGGCGTGGCGTCAGGTTCCGGCCTTTGCTAATTGGGGGACACCAAGAACGTGGGCGGCGGGCGGGAACAGAGAATGTTCCAGGAATTATTGCCCTCGGCAAAGCGGCAGAACTGGAAATGTTACATTTAGAAGAGGCGACCAAGAGAGAAAGAAGGCTGCGCGATCGCCTAGAACAAACTTTACTCGCTACAATTCCCGATTGTGTCGTTAATGGTGACTCTACGCAGAGATTGCCAAACACCACTAATATCGGCTTCAAGTATATCGAAGGCGAAGCTATCCTGTTGTCCTTGAACAAATACGGTATTTGTGCATCCTCTGGTTCTGCTTGCACCTCTGGCTCTTTGGAACCTTCCCACGTTCTCCGGGCTATGGGTTTACCCTACACAACTCTGCATGGTTCCATTCGCTTCAGCCTTTGTCGCTACACCACAGAAGCCGAAATCGATCAAGTCATCGCAGTCATGCCCGGTATTGTAGAACGTTTACGCGCTCTCTCTCCCTTCAAAAATGATGATGCAGGCTGGTTGCAAGAACAAGAGCAAGCACTGGCGGCGCATCACTAGGGACTGGGGATTAGGGGCTGGTAAAGAATTTTCCTCATCACTAATACCCTGTACCAGTACCTAATACCCAATCTAAAATCCAAAATCTAAAATCTAAAATTCATTATGTGGGACTACACAGATAAAGTATTAGAACTATTTTACGATCCCAAGAATCAGGGAGCTATCGAAGAAACGGGCGAATCTGGAGTTAAAGTTGCAACTGGAGAAATAGGTAGCATTGCTTGCGGTGATGCTTTGAGGTTGCACCTGAAAGTGGAAGTGGAATCTGATAAGATTCTAGATGCTCGCTTTCAAACCTTTGGTTGCACCAGTGCGATCGCTTCTTCTAGTGCATTAACCGAGATGATTAAGGGCTTAACTCTCGATGAAGCCTTGAAAGTCTCCAATAAAGACATTGCAGATTACCTTGGTGGATTGCCAGAAGCAAAGATGCATTGCTCTGTCATGGGACAAGAAGCACTAGAAGCAGCGATTTATAATTATCGTGGCATTCCCCTAGCTTCTCATGATGACGATGATGAAGGAGCACTAGTTTGCAGTTGCTTTGGCATCAGCGAGCCTAAGATTCGCCGCGTGATTCTAGAAAATAATCTCACTGATGCTGAACAGGTAACAAACTACGTCAAAGCTGGTGGCGGATGCGGTTCTTGTCTAGCCAATATCGATGATATTATCAAAGCAGTACAACAGGAATCTGCTGCACCTGCGCTTAACAATTATGCTCTGAAAGTTGCTACAGATATTGCTACATCTAAACAGCAATCGCAACTATCGCTAACCAACGTCCAAAAAATTGCTCTAATTCAAAAAGTTCTGGATGAAGAAGTTAGACCTGTTCTCATCGCCGATGGTGGAGATGTGGAACTGTATGACGTAGAAGGTGATCGCGTGAAAGTTTTGCTGCAAGGTGCTTGCGGTTCTTGTTCTAGTAGTACAGCAACTCTGAAGATTGCGATCGAAGCAAGATTACAAGATCGTGTCAGCAAGAGCCTTGTAGTCGAAGCAGTTTAGGAATTGCTGTAGGACTTAACGTACTCTACAAATACGCCCTAATATGCACGGCTCCAGGAGCGGAAAGTAGGATTTGAACCAGATAATTGTCTTCTCTTCAATGCTTCATACCAATTCGCCAAAAGAAAGCTACAGATTAAAATCTGACGCCTCTTAATTACGAATTACGAATTACGAATTACGAATTACGAATTACGAATTGGTATCTGTCCTACGGCTAACAGCATATAGGCAAAGAGATTAAGCGCCTAAAAAGCAAATTTCATCATCCAACTCGCTTCAAAGGAACAGGATATGAGCACATTGTACGACAAACTTGGTGGACAACCAGCTATTGAGCAAATAGTAGATGAACTCCACAAACGCATTGCAACAGACAGCATCCTCAATCACTTTTTTGCTGGTACAGATATGGCCAAGCAGCGTAATCATCTAGTTGCTTTCTTATCTGAGATTTTTGAGGGGCCAAAGCAATACGCCGGTCGTCCAATGGACAAAACACACGCAGGGATGAATTTACAGCAACAACACTTCGATGAGATCGCTAAGCTCCTGAGTGAATCAATGGCTGCGCGTGGAGAGTCGCCAGAAGACACCAAAGCTGCACTAGAGCGCGTATCAAATTTTAAGGGCGCTATTTTGAACAAGTAATAGGACTTATGCATTGATTGTTGACAAATAGCAAAGTCAAGTCCTACTTGATCTTTCCAGCCAATGCACATTATGACGTATTTGTAAATTGCGTAATTTCTTTGTTCTTTGTCAAAACAAATGACAAAGGACAAAGAGAGAAATCTGAGCGCCGGCTTCCGGCGAGCAGAACTTCGGGGACAAAAAAGAAAAGAAATTTAACCAGGAAATATATGTACTTGCTTTCAATCATTTTAGCTGTGGAGCGATCGCCCCCAAAGGCGACGTTCTACATACCCTCACTGCTGTAGCTCAACAGGTGTGAGAGCCAACAAACCCAAAAAACCCACCAACCAATTGCAGGAAAACACGAACCATGACTGATGAAAACATTAGACAGATAGCTTTCTACGGTAAGGGCGGTATCGGTAAATCTACCACTTCCCAAAACACCTTAGCAGCTATGGCAGAAATGGGCCAACGCATCCTCATCGTCGGTTGCGACCCCAAAGCTGACTCCACCCGTTTGATGCTGCACAGCAAAGCTCAAACAACCGTTCTTCACCTCGCCGCAGAACGTGGTGCAGTAGAAGATATCGAAATCGAAGAAGTAATGTTAACCGGTTTCCGTAACGTTCGTTGCGTAGAATCTGGTGGGCCAGAACCCGGTGTAGGTTGCGCCGGTCGTGGTATTATCACCGCCATCAACTTCTTAGAAGAAAACGGTGCTTACCAAGACCTAGACTTTGTATCTTACGACGTATTAGGTGACGTTGTATGCGGTGGTTTCGCTATGCCTATCCGCGAAGGTAAGGCACAAGAAATCTACATCGTGACATCTGGTGAAATGATGGCGATGTATGCTGCTAACAACATTGCTCGTGGTGTTCTTAAGTATGCTCACACTGGTGGTGTGCGTTTGGGTGGTTTGATTTGTAACAGCCGTAACACAGACCGAGAAATCGAACTGATCGAAACCTTGGCAAAACGGTTGAACACCCAAATGATTCACTACGTACCTCGTGACAACATTGTTCAACACGCAGAATTGCGCCGGATGACTGTTAACGAGTACGCACCTGAAAGCAATCAAGCTAACGAATATCGGATTTTGGCTCAGAAAATTATCGACAACAAGAATCTGGCTATTCCTACACCCATCGAAATGGAAGAACTAGAAGAACTGTTGATTGAATTCGGTATTCTCGAAAGCGACGAAAATGCTGCCAAGTTAGTTGGTAAGACTGCTGCTGAAGCTCCTGTAGTCTAAGTCGCTGCTAAGAAATAACGCTTTAGCACAAGGAAAAAGGAAGGTTTCATATCTTCCCTTTTACCCTCTCCCTAGCATCTCCCCCCTAATCTTAGAGGGGACTCCTAGTCCCCCTATGCCCCGATCCTTACGAGTCACAGAGGCTAAGTATGACACCTCCCGAAAACCAAAACATCATCGAAGAAAGAAAAGAACTAATTAAAGAAGTTCTAGACGCTTACCCCGATAAAGCTAAGAAAAAACGGGAAAAGCACTTAAGTGTATATGAAGAAGGTAAGTCCGACTGCGGCGTTAAGTCTAACATCAAATCTCTTCCTGGTGTAATGACCGCTCGTGGTTGTGCTTATGCCGGTTCAAAAGGTGTGGTTTGGGGCCCTATCAAGGACATGATCCACATCAGCCACGGGCCTGTAGGTTGCGGTTACTGGTCTTGGTCTGGTCGTCGTAACTACTACATTGGTACTACAGGTATTGATACCTTTGGTACTATGCATTTCACCTCCGACTTCCAAGAACGCGATATCGTTTTCGGTGGTGACAAAAAACTCGTCAAGTTAATCCAAGAACTTGATGTACTTTTCCCCCTCAACCGTGGTGTTTCCATTCAATCTGAATGTCCCATCGGTCTAATTGGGGATGACATCGAAGCTGTTGCCAGAAAAACATCGAAAGAAATTGGCAAGCCAGTTGTTCCCGTTCGTTGCGAAGGCTTCCGGGGTGTTTCCCAATCTTTGGGACACCACATTGCTAACGACATGGTTCGTGACTGGGTATTCACCAGAGCAGACCAAGCCAAGAAAGACGGCACACTACAGTTTGAAGGCACTCCCTATGACGTAGCCATCATTGGTGACTACAACATTGGTGGAGATGCTTGGGCGAGCCGCATCCTGCTAGAAGAAATCGGCTTGCGCGTAGTCGCTCAGTGGTCAGGTGATGGCACCATCAACGAAATGTTGATGACCCCCAACGTGAAGATGAACCTCATCCACTGTTATCGGTCGATGAACTACATCAGCCGTCACATGGAAGAAGCTTACGGTATACCCTGGTTGGAATACAACTTCTTCGGCCCCACCAAGATTGCTGAATCTTTACGGGAAATCGCTTCTAAGTTTGACGAAACAATCCAAGCAAACGCTGAGAAGGTAATCGCCAAATACCAGCCAACAATGGATGCGGTAGTCGCTAAGTACCGCCCCCGCTTGGAAGGTAAGACTGTCGCCATCATGGTTGGTGGTCTACGTCCTCGCCACGTTGTCCCAGCTTTCCAAGACTTGGGCATGAAGATGATTGGTACAGGTTATGAGTTCGCTCATAACGATGACTACAAACGTACCACTCACTACATCGAAAACGGCACCATCGTTTATGACGACGTTACCGCTTACGAATTCGAGGAATTTATCAAAGCGCTGAAGCCTGACCTCGTAGCTTCTGGTGTGAAAGAGAAGTACGTCTTCCAAAAGATGGGTCTTCCTTTCCGTCAAATGCACTCTTGGGATTACTCCGGCCCTTATCACGGTTATGACGGCTTTGCCATCTTTGCTCGTGACATGGATTTGGCACTCAACAGCCCAACCTGGGGATTAATCGGCGCTCCTTGGAATGAGAAGGCTAAGGCTGAAGCTAAAGCTAAGGCTGCCGTTTAGGTAAAAGGGAGAGAGAAGTAAGGATAGCCTGGGGTTTTAACCCCAGGGGGGAGTAGAAAGTAGGGAATTAACACTCACCACTTCCCACTCCCCATCCCCAACTCTTGTTACTAGCTCCCACCTCAAGTCCTCATTCCTCAACTAGAAAATACAGAAAGCTTGGAGATCCACCAAATGCCTCAGAATCCAGAAAAAATTCAAGACCACGTTGAGCTATTCCACCAGCCGGAGTATCAACAGCTATTTGAAAACAAAAAGCAGTTTGAAAACGGTCACGACCCCGAAGAAGTAAAACGGGTTTCAGAGTGGACAAAGGGTTGGGATTATCGGGAAAAGAACTTCGCTCGTGAAGCTTTAACCGTTAACCCTGCTAAAGGTTGTCAACCATTGGGAGCAATCTTTGCTGCTGTTGGTTTTGAAGGCACTCTACCTTTTGTTCAAGGTTCTCAAGGTTGCGTTGCTTACTTCCGCACCCACTTAACCCGTCACTACAAAGAACCATTCTCTGGTGTATCTTCTTCAATGACTGAAGATGCAGCGGTGTTTGGTGGTCTGCAAAACATGATTGACGGGTTGGCGAACTCTTACCAACTCTACAAGCCCAAGATGATTGCTGTCTGCACCACCTGTATGGCAGAAGTAATTGGTGATGACTTACAAGCCTTCATCAACAACTCTAAGCAAGCTGGTTCAGTTCCTCAAGATTTCCCAGTACCCTACGCTCACACTCCTAGCTTTGTTGGTTCCCACATCACTGGCTACGACAACATGATGAAGGGAATTCTTTCTAACCTAACAGCAGGTCATAAGAAAGAAACCAGCAATGGCAAGATTAACTTCATCCCAGGTTTTGACACCTACGTAGGCAACAACCGGGAAATTAAGCGGATTGCTTCCCTGTTTGGCTTTGACTACACAATTCTCGCTGATAACAGCGACTACCTGGATTCACCCAACACAGGTGAGTTCGATATGTACCCAGGTGGTACAAAGCTGGAAGATGCAGCAGATTCAATTAATGCTAAAGCTACAGTTGCTCTGCAAGCACACTCCACACCCAAAACCCGTGAGTACATCGAAAAAGAGTGGAAGCAACCAACCGTAGTTTCCCGTCCTTGGGGCATTAAGGGTACTGATGAGTTCTTGATGAAACTCAGCGAACTGAGTGGTATACCGATTCCCAAAGAATTGGAAATTGAACGCGGTCGGGCAGTTGATGCCATGACTGACTCTCACTCATGGATTCACGGCAAGCGTTTTGCTATCTACGGCGAACCAGATTTAGTTTACAGCGTAGTAGGCTTCATGCTGGAAATGGGTGCTGAACCTGTGCATATCTTGGTTCACAACAGCAACGAAGTATTTGAAGCAGAAATGAAAGAACTGCTTGCTTCTAGCCCCTTTGGTAAGAATGCAACTGTTTGGCCTGGTAAAGACCTGTGGCACATGCGTTCATTACTGTTCACCGAACCCGTAGACTTCCTCGTTGGTAACACCTACGGTAAGTACCTGTGGCGCGACACCAAGATTCCCCTCGTGAGAATTGGCTATCCTATCATGGATCGTCACCACCTACACCGCTACAGCACCATCGGCTATCAAGGTGTGATCAATCTGCTCAACTGGACTGTAAATACCCTGTTTGAGGAAATTGATCGCAACACCAATATCCCATCCAAAACCGATATTTCCTACGACTTGATTCGTTAGGAATTTTGTAAACGCACAGCGTGCTAACAAAGGTTAGAAAATAATTCATAATTACGAATTACGAATTATTTTCACCTTTTCTTTCTAGCATTTACCCAAGGTATCTATAAATGGAAACCATTAATCACACTCACGAACACACTCACACTCATCCTAATTACCATCCACCCAACCATAAAAGACGAGGGTGGTTCAACAATCTTCTTAATCCGTTGCGTCGTGTGGTGGATGGAATTCAGGTTAATAATAATCGCATCGCTCATTTAATTTGTCAAACAATTCCTTGTTGTTGTCCTTTTGAGCGGAAAATTAACCTATTTGGACGAACCTTCCATATTCCAGCACTGTGCAAACTCAATCCTTTATATAACGAATTTGTCGGATTGCGTTTCCGTGCTTTATCTTATCTCGCCGATGAATGTGGCGAAGATGTCACAAAATACATTTGCTAGTTATTAGTCATTAGTCATTGGTCATTAGTCATTGGTTATTCAAAGGACAAATGACAATTAACACTTCAGCACGAGAAGAGAGATGAAAAGCACCCAAGGCAAAATCAACGAGCTGCTCAGTGAGTCAGGATGTGAGCATAATCAGCATAAACAAACGGAAAAGAAAAATAAGTCTTGCACACAACAGGCACAACCTGGCGCGGCTCAAGGGGGCTGTGCCTTTGATGGTGCAATGATTGCCCTTGTACCGATCGCGGATGCTGCTCATTTAGTCCACGGGCCGATCGCCTGTGCTGGTAACTCCTGGGGCAGTCGTGGTAGTCTCTCCTCTGGGCCCCAACTCTACAAGATGGGCTTTACGACTGACTTGGGTGAAAACGATGTCATCTTCGGTGGCGAAAAAAAGCTCTATAAAGCGATTCTGGAAATCAAAGAGCGCTACCAACCCGCAGCGGTATTTGTTTATGCTACTTGCGTTACAGCCCTGATTGGCGATGATATTGATGCTGTCTGCAAAGCTGCTGCTGAGAAAATTGGTATTCCTGTTGTCCCGGTAATTGCTCCAGGATTTATTGGGAGCAAAAATCTAGGGAACCGTTTTGGTGGTGAAGCTTTGCTGGAATATGTTGTCGGAACAGCAGAACCGGAACATACAACGCCCTATGATATTAATTTAATCGGTGAATATAACATCGCCGGGGAAATGTGGGGAGTAACACCACTGTTAGAAAAACTAGGCATCCGTATTTTGTCCAAAATTACGGGCGATGCTCGCTACGATGAAATTCGCTACGCCCATCGTGCCAAGCTCAACGTGATGATTTGCTCACGAGCGCTGCTCAACATGGCGAGAAAGATGGAGGAGCGTTACAACATCCCCTACATTGAAGAGTCTTTCTACGGCATCGATGATATGAATCGCTGTCTGCGAAATATTGCTGCTAAATTAGGTGATAGCGAAGCGTTAGCGAGTCATCGAGCGTCTCCTGATTTGCAAGAGCGGACAGAAAAGCTGATTGCAGACGAAACTGCGGCTCTAGATTTGGCATTGGCTCCCTATCGTGCTCGACTCAAAGGTAAGCGTGTTGTCTTATATACAGGTGGTGTCAAGAGTTGGTCGATTATTTCGGCTGCTAAGGACTTGGGGATAGAAGTTGTTGCTACCAGTACTAGAAAAAGTACTGAGGAAGATAAAGCCAAAATCAAGAAGTTGATCGGCAATGATGGCATCATGTTAGAGAAGGGCAACGCTCAGGAATTGCTCCAACTGGTTAAAGACACTCGCGCAGATATGCTGATTGCTGGTGGACGCAACCAATACACCGCTCTGAAAGCCCGGATTCCTTTCCTCGATATCAACCAAGAACGTCACCATCCTTATGCAGGTTATGTAGGGATGATCGAGATGGCACGGGAACTATATGAAGCTCTGTATAGCCCCATTTGGGAGCAAATACGTAAGCCTGCGCCTTGGGATAGCGAAGCGTTAGCGAGTCATCGAGCGTCTGAGGAGGTAGTTTAATGGCGATAGTGACCGTTCCTAACAAATCACTAACAGTTAATCCCCTCAAGCAAAGCCAAGCCTTAGGTGCAACCTTAGCTTTTTTGGGATTAAAGGGGACGATGCCCCTATTCCACGGTTCTCAAGGTTGTACTGCTTTCGCCAAAGTTGTCTTAGTGCGGCATTTTAGAGAGGCGATTCCTCTAGCTACGACAGCGATGACGGAAGTTACTACTATCTTGGGTGGCGAAGAGAATGTAGAACAGGCAATTCTCACGCTGGTAGAAAAGGCTAATCCAGAAATTATTGGTCTATGCACCACAGGGTTGACGGAAACTAGAGGGGACGATATTGAGGGCTTTCTCAAAGAGATTCGCGATCGCCATCCTGAGCTGAATGATTTGGCGATCGTTTTTGCTCCTACCCCAGATTTTAAAGGTGCGTTACAAGATGGCTTTGCTGTTGCTGTCGAGAGTATAGTCCAGGAAATTCCTAGAGCAGGTGGAATCAGAACCGAGCAAGTAACGATTTTGGCGGGTTCTGCCTTCACACCAGGTGATGTACAGGAAGTCAAAGAGATGGTGACAGCCTTTGGAATGACACCCATCTTTGTACCTGACCTTGGTGCTTCCCTTGATGGACATTTAGAGGATGCCTATAGTGCTGTCACAGTCAGCGGCACTACGTTAAAACAGCTACGAGATGTAGGTAGTTCTGCTTTCACCTTGGCATTAGGCGAGAGTATGCGAGGTGCTGCAAAGATTCTTGAAGAACGGTTTGGCACACCCTACGAGGTGTTTGGTGAACTGACTGGATTAGAACCAGTAGACGAGTTCTTGCAAGCATTGGCGATTCTTAGTGGTAATAGCGTCCCAGAAAAATACCGTCGCCAACGCCGTCAGTTGCAAGATGCCATGCTGGACACTCACTTTTACTTTGGTGCTAAGCGAGTTTCCTTAGCGCTAGAACCAGACTTGTTGTGGTCAACTGTGTGTTTCCTGCAATCGATGGGAACTCAGATTCATGCTGCGGTGACAACAACGCGATCGCCATTGCTAGAAAAGCTCCCGGTTAAAAGCGTCACCATTGGTGATTTGGAAGACTTTGAGAGTTTGGCAACCGGGTCTGATTTACTTATTGGTAACTCGAATGTCAGAGCGATCGCTAAACGTCTTTCGGTTCCTCTTTATCGTCTAGGCTTGCCTATTTATGACCGCTTAGGTAATGGTCAATTTACTAAAGTAGGCTACCGAGGCACAATGGAGCTTTTGTTTGGTATTGGCAACTTATTTTTAGAACAAGAAGAGTCAAGAGTTATTAGTCAAGGGTCATTAGTCAAGAGTCATTAGTTAAAGTTAATTACTTTGGATTTTTGACTCCGTAAAGCGGTAGATAAAGGACAAATTAGGATGAAAATTGCCTTCACGACGAGTGACCGAGTTCATATTAATGCTCACTTCGGATGGGCAAGAATGATTGATGTTTACGAAATTTCCGATGAGGGATATCACTTCATAGAAACCCTCAACTTTGAAGGCGACCTGAAAGAAGATGGGAACGAGGACAAAATCACCCCAAAACTTGATGCGATCGTTGACTGTACGATTGTTTACGTAACAGCAATTGGTGGAAGTGCGGCGGCTCGTTTAATCAAGAAAGGTGTCACCCCAGTGAAGGCGCGATCGGAAGAGGAAGAAATTAGCGAAGTCCTAAATAAGCTAGTGCAAACCCTCAAAGGCAACCCTCCGCCTTGGCTGCGTAAAGCTTTACAGCAAAAACCCTCAAATTTTGCCGATGAAGTTGAAGATGAAGCAACAGTATGACCACAAATAATAGTGTTAACGGAACTGCTACAACCGAAGTCTTGAACTCGCCTTTCCTCAAGGTATTAATTAAACAAATCCGGGGTCAAGACAGTTATGGAGTTTATCGTAATTGGTCGGATGAGTTAATTCTCAAACCTTTTGTTGTTAGCAAACAAAAGAAACGTGAAATATCTGTTGAAGGTGAAGTTGATCCGATAACTCAAGCTCGGATTATGGCATTTTTTCGAGCTGTAGCCGCTGGTATTGAACAGGAAACAGGTCTGATATCTCAGGTTGTGGTTGATTTGAGCCATGAAGGATTTGGCTGGGCGCTAGTCTTTTCTGGACGGCTTCTACTAGCTGTAAAAACTATGCGAGATGCTCATCGTTTTGGCTTTGACTCGCTGGAAAAACTAGCAGAAGAAGGAGAAAACTTCGTCCAAAAAGGGATTAATTTGGCAAACCGCTTCCCGGAAGTTGGCAAATTATAAGAGTTCTAAGTAATAAGTGAAAGTTAATTTCTTTGTGTCTTAGTGCCTTTGTGGTAAAAAATAGCTCTTGAAATACAAAGGCACAAAGACACGAAGAGAAAATGCCAAGATTTAGGAGTGGTTGATGGTGCAAGCAAAAGAAACAAGTATTGAGGAATTAAAAGGTCAGATTAGACGCCTCAATAGCAAAGCAGGTCAAATGAAAATGGATCTGCATGATTTAGCAGAAGGACTGCCAACAGATTATCAGCAACTTATGGATGTTGCAGCTGCAACTTATGAAATCTATCGACAGTTAGATGAGCTTAAGCAACAGCTGAAAAAATTGGAGAATGTTAAATGACTGGAACTATTGATGAATTCAAGCAGCTCGTAGATACAGAGGAATTTCTGAAGTTTTTTAACTTACCCTACGACCAAAAATTTGTAAATGTAAATCGTCTACATATTTTGAAAAAGTTTTCTCAATACATCAAGGAAATTGATGAGAATTCTCCTGATTTAAGTCCAGAAGAAAGACTAAATCAATATTCTGTAGCTTTGCAAAAAGCCTATCAAGTATTTCTCGAATCAACACCTCACGAACAAAAGCTGTTCAAAGTGTTTAATGACAAGCCGAAAAATGTAGTCACACTGACAGAAATCACTTCTGATTAGGAGGTAAAAATTGGTAAACCTGACGCCTACCGAATTAGAACGCTATCGTCGTCAAATGATGCTCCCGAATTTTGGCGAAGTAGCACAGAAGCGTTTGAAGTCGGCGACTGTTCTGGTTACAGGTGTGGGGGGATTAGGCGGTACGGCGGCGCTTTATTTAGCAGTAGCGGGCGTCGGCAGGCTAATCTTAGTCCGGGGTGGTGACTTGCGGATGGATGATATGAATCGTCAGGTTCTCATGACGGATGATTGGGTAGGTAAGCCAAGGGTATTTAAAGCTAAAGAAACTCTGGATGCTATTAATCCTGATGTCCAAGTGGAAACTGTTCATGATTACATCACCTCGGAAAATGTAGATTCGTTGGTGCAATCCGCTGATATGGCGCTTGATTGTGCCCACAATTTTGCGGAGCGCAATTTGCTCAATGAAGCTTGTGTGCGCTGGCGTAAGCCAATGGTAGAGGCTGCAATGGACGGGATGGAAGCTTACCTGACTACGATTATTCCTGGTGTGACTCCTTGTTTATCCTGTCTGTTTCCAGAGAAACCTGATTGGGATCGGCGCGGCTTTTCGGTTCTAGGTGCTGTTTCTGGGACACTAGCTTGTCTAACGGCACTGGAGGCTATTAAGCTGATCACCGGGTTTAGTCAACCTCTATTGTCGCAATTGCTGACAATTGATCTGGGTCGGATGGAATTTGCCAAGCGCCGTTCTTACCGCGATCGCTCTTGTCCAGTATGTGGTAACAACGCACCTTGGAGACAAGCGCAATCCAAATCAATGGAACCCAGCAGTATTGCACAAAATAGCTAATTTGACCTCCACCTGTAATCAAAACAATCACTCGCTACAATTCAGGAGATTTGATGACCGTTACTTTGTCAGAAAAAGCAGAATTTCATCTGCGGGCATTCCTGCGAGGTTCAGCTCCCGACGCTAATGGCGCAACTAAAGGTGTTCGCATCTCCGTGAAAGATGGTGGTTGCAGTGGCTATGAGTATGCGATCGATATCACCAGCAAACCACAACCTGGTGATTTGATACTCCAACAAGGCAAGGTACTGGTTTACGTGGATGCCAAAAGTGCGCCTCTATTAGAAGGCGTTGTAGTTGACTTTGTTGAGGGAGTGATGGAAAGCGGCTTTAAGTTCGTCAATCCTAATGCAACTGATACCTGCGGTTGTGGAAAGTCCTTCAAAGCTGGTGACTGTACGCCTACTGGAACCCCCTGTAGCTAATACTATTTGGGACTTTGAAAGACACTAGTATTGAGGTTTTTCTCAGTTCCGTTAGCATCAAATCTCACTGTGGCGGCTTCTCGTAAATGCCCAAAGAGTAGGATAGGTAAACTCAACAGCTTCGGGAATTAAATCTAATCGTATAACCTTTGAGGAGAATCACAAAATGGCCAGCTACCAAGTTAGATTGATCAGCAAAAAAGAAAACTTCGACACCACAATTGAAGTTGACGAAGATACTACCATTTTGGCAGCAGCAGAAGAAAATGGTATTGAGTTACCTTTCTCTTGTCACGCAGGTTCTTGTTCTAGTTGTGTTGGTAAAGTCGTTGATGGTGAAGTCGATCAATCTGATCAAATTTTCCTAGATGACGAGCAAATGTCGAAAGGATTCGCCCTACTTTGCGTTACTTATCCTCGTTCTAATTGCACGATTAAGACACATCAAGAACCTTATCTCGTCTAAAAGCTTGAGCAAACTGCTATTCTTAGCAATCTTTGAAATCTTAGCTTGAAAAAGGATGAAGGATGCAAAACATTCTTCATCCTTAATCTTTTATGGTTAATAACTTAAATGTATATCCCTTTTAGTGTGACTGGCTGCTCATTAGAATTGTTGAGAACAGGAGAGCAAGGAATCGTAGTTTTCTCTAAAACTCATGATCAAACTATTTTGGAAAAACTGAGATCAATGGGAATAACACCAGGAACTATTATTACTTTAGAACAACAGTTTCCCTCTGCAATTATCCAAGTTGGAAATATACTTTTCCCAATAGATCAAGAAAGTATTCGTGCTATTTATGTCCGTGTTATTGATAGTTGATCATCAACTATATTTATAAGTTTTATTTGCCTTGTCTTTACTTTAAAGGCTTTATATAGACGAGGGACTAATCTATATATTATGAATGTAACTTAGTACAAGAAACAAAGCGACTTACATTTGCTAGTAAGTCGCTTATTTTTTAATCAACAGCAACTATCACATCTGATGACTTAATAACAGCATAAGCTTCCTTACCCTCGGCAAGTCCCAGCTTTTCTGCCGATGATTTTGTAATTATTGACACTAGCTCTACTCCTGGTGCGAGTTCTAGAGTTACTTCAGTATTAACCGAACCATGTACAACTTTTTTTACAGTGCCTTTAAGAGAGTTGCGAGCGCTGATTTCCATTTTTTACCTTTTTTTAATTACGTCTAAACTAAACTATCAAATTAGACTTTTAAAAGCGTAGTTTTTTGGTTTTTCTTAATAAAAAAACACGCCTACAAGCGAAAAATTTTGTGATGGAGGTAGATTTGACGCTGTGGGAAACGTTTGTTACTTCCTAAAAAGTTGTAAATTCTGCTGCTTTTTTAGAATTTTTTAATATTTTTATTGAGATACGTTTGGAGAACTTTATAAATGATTCATAATTTAAAATTATTAAAGTGATAATATATAACTAAGCTAAATTTTTGCTAGTCAACTAGACTTTAGCAAAAAGTATTTCTAGAGTGATATCAAATATTTCTGCTTGAGTATTAGGTAAATATTATAAATAGGCAGGAAGTGAGATACACTCAACATCAAACAAGATGTCCTACCAAAAACTAGTCAAATTTATGAAGTTTTGAGATAGATTCAATGCTTCCGAAAAGTCATGTTGCATTTCTGTAACTACTTTTAAGACGACGGATCAAGTTTCTATTCTCTTAATTATGGTGTGAGTACTAAAAGGACTATTAAAGCTAGAGGCTTAGTAGATATTGAAGTAGAAGCTAGTTTTTATGGCGCAACACAACCAGAAAAAACAGCAACCTAATTTATGACAATTAGTAGCTACGCTCGAATAACTAATTGTATAGATTTTTTTGATTATGGTGGGTAATTCCCACCATTACATTTTCTGAGCAAATTGAACTTGGTAATTACTTACAATTTTTGGTAATTCACGAACACTATGAGTCAAGTAAGTAAGCAAAGTTTGAGTGAAGCAACAAACCAGTGGCTAATAGCAAAAGGCTATAATCCTGAGATTTTAAATCAGCCAGGTGAAAATGGTGACACAGCTTTAATGAAAGCTACAAGGGAAGGAGTATATG
Source organism: Komarekiella delphini-convector SJRDD-AB1 (assembly GCF_014831675.1). GTDB lineage: Bacteria > Cyanobacteriota > Cyanobacteriia > Cyanobacteriales > Nostocaceae > Komarekiella. Next base: position 87,625 of record NZ_VJXY01000030.1, read on the forward strand.
TAGTAGTTCAAGAACTGATTGAAGCAGGTGCGGATATCAATGCTAGAAATAGCGATGCCTCCGGCGGGCTACGCCTACGCAACAATGCTTTATGGTTTGCTTGTTTTGGCAATCATTACGATTTAATTCATTTATTGCTTGCTGCCAACATTGATATTAACAACCAAAATGATAATGGTGCAACTGTTTTAATGTATGCAGCATCATCTGGCAAAACAGAAGTTGTAAAGTTGCTTTTACAGTATTATCCTAACATGCATTTGAAGAACTTAGACGACTATAAAGCTATAGATTTTGCTAGTAATTTGGAAGTTCTAAGGATACTCAAAAATGCCATCAAATGAGATATCAAGTAAAGCCTATCATGAATCTACCAAGCATTCTTACTTATCAGTACAACTTGATCCAAATTATGTAGATGCTTCAACTCAAACATCTGCATTTAAAGTTTATCCAAACTTTTATCGAAGGGTGAGATTAGATTTTAATAATCTTGTTCACTCTTTTATCGGGTTAACTAGTGCAGTTACCCTTGAGAAAGTGTATAAAGATGGTTGCTCTAAACTGCGGGTAAATCCATCAGCAGGCGCTCTGTATCCTACGGAAGTTTACGTACAGGTTCGCGGCATCCAGGGATTAGTAGATGGCATATATCATCTAGAAGTTGAGAATAATTGTCTAACACTTATCTATGAATTAATTGATGATGGGTTAGAGAGTTATATTATACCGGGTAAAAGTATCAAGGGATTCATCTTTTTAATTAGTTGTGTTTATTATAGGTCTAGCTGGAAATATAAAAACAGGAGCATGAGATATTGCTTTTTAGATAGCGGACACCATTTAGGTGCGCTCGCTGCCTCAGCTTATCTTCACGACAAAGACATACAGTTAATTTTTGACTTTGATAAACTTGCTCTCAATAACGATTTAGGATTTGAGAATAAAGAGTTTATCACCGCTTGTGCTTTTTCAGGTGAAATACAGGATAAGAAAGTCAGAAACTTAAGGATGAAAGTTCCTTTTGTTTGTGGCACAGATTATTTTGAAGCTAACCAGTTCGTTGAAGAAGGTTATCAAGTAACATCTGTGCAGAAGAGTCACCAACAGATACTCAAACAGCCTCAGTTTAACTTTGACAAGGATAAATTTTACCAAATTATTTGGAATAGACGTTCTATTAGACGTTTCCGGAAACAGTCTATTTCTCAAGAAGATTATTTATATATATTGCGGCAACTTCAGCAGCCAATACCAACAGAAAATTATGAGGAGATAGAAATTTACTCGGTTGTGCATCGAGTGGAGAAGACGTCACCTGGGTTATACAAAGGTAGGCATTTGATTAAGTTGGGTGATTTTAGTGAAAAGACAGGTTACTTATGCATTAATCAAGCGTTCGTCGAAGACGTTGGCGTATCCATCGCTAGAGATTGTGCTGTAACTTTATTTTTTGTATCTGATTATCTAAATTACCAAACTGCTATGCAAATAGCTGGTTTTCTGGGACAGAGAGTTTATCTAGCTAGTAATTATTTGGGAATTCAATGTAGTGGAATTGGTGCTTACTATGATGATGACACCAAGGAATTATTAGAAACAAATAAAGATGTACTCTATGGGATAGCAATTGGAATGTAAGTAGGAACTTCAATAGAAATGAGTAGAAAGATGTATTACTTTAATAGTGATGACTCACATCCTATACAACCGACATCTGCGGATATTATACTGCGGCAGCAACTAGAGTATTCTATTAGCAAATACTTTTATGAAGCTTGCGATCGCACCATTCAAAATCTCTTATCTAGTTGTCGGTGGTATGTCACAACCCATGCTAATGCTTTGACATTAGTAATTGAATGTCCCGATCAAGTTACTAACTGGCGAGTTTTACAAAAAATTGTGCCAATGGGGACATTACTTTACGGAATTATCAGCAGTGCTAAAATTCGTGTTTGTCCCCCAGAAACTCAGGGTATACCTTTTGAAATGAGGGTAGATGAACTCTCTGTTTATCGGGATTGGGCCTAATTCAATTTTGGATTGTTAACTAAAAGTTGATATTCTGTTTGATAAGTGCAACTACCTCTTCAAAAACCAAATCAGCAGAATGCTTAATAGCAGGACTTAACTCTAGTCCCAAACCAAGATTTGCCGCCTCAATTAAATAAACAATTACCTCTTGAGGAAAATCATTTTGAAAGATTTTCCGTCCGGCGGCTAAAGCATTATCCCAACGAAAATCGTGCAAGTTATAACTAGGTTCAGGTAAAGCTTCCAGTTCTTTTCCTGGAACTTTAAATACAGCACCCGGTTCCGAACCAGTGGAACTTGCATCAATAATTACTAATTGCTTACTACCTCTAGCTTGAAACATCACTTCCATACCTGCGGTTCCACAGTCATATACGCGCACGTTATGGTGAGGATTTTCAGCTAGATATTTTTGTAAGCGCTGAGCGATGATTACACCAACCGCGTCATCACTGCGATTGAGATTACCGCAACCAATAATAGTTAGCATGGATGAGATTTAATTGTTTAAACAGTTGCAAATTCAGTCAAAGCACCCTTCTTGAGATGATGATAGAAGTGTAAGCAGTACTCACTTACTTTAAACCCTTAACAAACATGATTTGTTACCTTTAGAACCCGATTTGAATTACTTTACCTTATATGATGTGCTTTTTCTCTAATCCTTTGTGATCAAGTCTTTTAAGACTTAACGGGAAAAGTCAGATAATTGAAGCAATTGATGAAGTCGGGCGCATAATCGAACACCAAAGGCAAGAGGGAACAAATTTTCCCGATTTGTTGGAGAGTAGCGAAAGTTTTTAAGGGGAAGGAGGATATCTGAGTATGAAACGGACTTCTTGCATCATTGCAAACATTAGCGCAACAGCAGGGGCGATTGTCTTTGGATATTTCGGAGTGCAGTACCTAGGGCGAAATACGATGTACGGCGTGGGTGGAGGAATGATCGGGCTGGGTACAGCAGCGCAATTGGTTCAGATGAAACCCCGCTCTGTGCCACAGCCAACAGTAACAATTTACGACTTTGCTGATTTGTTGGCCAAGAACGAACCACCGAAGAAACGACGGTAAGTGACGAGCGATCGCGTTTGAGTTCAATATTGAATAGGGGCGATCATATCACAATTTTAAGCTTAGTAAAGCTCAAGACAATCTAAAGTTTCGTTACTTATTAATTCTTGGATTGCCTCTGCTCCAGATCGAAGTATCGCCTCTACCTTACCGATGTTTGCATTTCCACACCTTAGCCAAATCACCTTTGGAGGCGAACCGTAAAGACGGCTTCTCTCTGCAAAGTCAGCATCTTGTGTAAGAATACAAAACCTTTCAATCTTCGCAAACTCCCAAATCTCGCTATCGCTTGCCTCTGTGATACCAATTCTGTATGAAGACGCGCCAAACTACGTCAAACTTATAGATAGGTGCATTTAGTGATTTTGTGATGAGTCGTCCATTCCAAATCGAGATTTCAGAAAGCCAAGAAGAATTGGAGAAAGCT
>NZ_VJXY01000103.1 GCF_014831675.1 Komarekiella delphini-convector SJRDD-AB1
GGGCAATATTGCTACTTTTACAATGACTTTACCATCAAAGCCTTATTGCTCAACCTCTATACCATGAGCGATCGCTGCCTTTATCTCTCTTAGTATTTATGTACTATACTTAGATGCGTTTACCCTGAAACGTAGTAAAGATGACCCACAAGCATTGCCCCCTGATTTACGCGACAATCTACCCTGTCGAATTGCTTTTCGCTGCGTTGATGCCACTTCGGGACGGATGATTTTGATGCGTCGCGGTGAGGCAGTTACATCACTCCAAGGTCGCGGCGACGGGATTGTGCAATCTGGTTTGTTGGATAGAAGATTTCAAGCATACCGATTTGAAGAAATTCCTGCTTAGTTTTCGAGAGAGAAAATCAAATTATGTCGAATTTATCAGTTTTTGTATTCGAGTCTCAACAAGTCCGCTTCGTTGGCACAGCAGAGAAACTAGAATGGGTTGCTGCGGATATTGTTGCTATTTTGTACCCACAAGCCGATTCACGTAACTACTCCAACTATTTGAACAAGGTTCCCTCCGAGTGGAAGGATCATAAACCGATTATGACCCCTGGCGGAAAGCAAAAAATGGCAACCCTCTACGAGCCAGGACTGTATTATTTGATTGGTCGTTCTGATAGCCCTATTGCTGTTCCCTTCCAGCGATGGCTATACGAAGAAGTCCTCCCAACTCTACGCCGCACTGGCCAGTATAAAATGCCCAAGCCTGACCAACAACAGAATACCAAACCCACCCTTGATGAATTAGTTAACTTTGGACAAAAGGTACTAGCTGGTACAAGACTTAGTGCAGAACTACAGACAATCACTGTTGTCCGAGGTGTACAAGCGTTGTACCCAGAAATCGCCCCAATGGCTAAAGAAATCGTTGGAGCAATTGGGGAAATTATTGCGACTCCCGACCGACATTTATCTCCCACTGCAATTGGTGAATTATATGCCGAACGCAATGAGCTATCCAAGCCCATTAAGCCTCAAATAGTTAACCGTGTTTTGGAAGCTGCTGGCTTGCAGACTAAACAAGTCGAAATTAAGACTAATACGAATGGTAAACAATGTCGCAAAAACATCTGGCATCTAACTGAAGCTGGCAAGCAGTGGGGAACTGTGACCCGCGATAAAGCAAAAACTCACGACAAAATTGTGGAACACGTTCGTTGGTTGCCTGATGTTCTTGAAGTTGTTGATTTGGCTGTACAGATGTAATTCTATGTTGCCATCTAAATTTTGTGAATCTGCTGGATTCCCAGATCGCTGGCAGGAACGAGACTTGCAAAAATATATCAGCGATCGCCTAACTGAACGCGGATTCCAAACTCATCTGGAAGTTCAGGCTAACGGAGGACGGGCCGATATAGTTACCAACTGGCAAGGGGGAGCGATCGCAGAGGTAAAGAAATATCTCGACCGCGACACCATTTACCAAGCTGTGGGACAACTCAACCTTTACGGACTAAACAATACGCACAAACTCGTAGTTATGGGTTTTCTCACACCCGATGCTCGTCAGCAACCATCGGCGCTCAAGACTGCTTCAATGGTTGAACAGAATCCCCGGATACAAGTGATTTTCGTCAACATTGATGAGGAATGGCTGCCCGGTAGTCAAGTGCGAATCGGGTTTGGGAATTTCAGCTTTTGGAATTTGAGACTACCTCAACTACCCAACTTTAGGGATTGGCGTTGGTGGTTTAATTTGGCCAAAGCTAATCCTTTAATTTTAGTTTTTGCAATTGCTTTGGTTTCTGTCACGGCATCCCAACTGAAGCGAGAGTTTACTGATTGTCAGCAAACTAATCAAGTATGGAATTGTTTGTTTTCTCAAAAAGTGCCCTTACCTTAACAGGTTTACACCTACATTTACTAAGAATTAAGCCAATGAGTAATAACATCATTAACATTCGATTGGAATCTGTTCAATACGGTAGAAGAGAGCTTGTGGATGGGACTTGATGCACAACGAAATTTGTACATGACTTATCCAGCGATTGAGGCTATTCTCAATTACCGCGAAAATTCAGCCAGAGAGAAATTAGCATCTAAAAAGCTGAAAGCATTGTACCAGAACAACTCTCAGCTTGTGAAAACCTCTGTTCGCATCGTGAATAAACCTAATGGTTTTAAAATTCCAGACAATGGCAAAGTTAACGCAGTTCCTTACGGAGGATTCCTTCAACTCGTCAACTTTGAAGTTATTCAACAGAATCCTGTGGCCATCAACTTGGTAGTTGCAGGTTTAGGCGACTCGCTACGTTCGCTTGCTTACTCGCACTTTGGCATTGCTATTTCAGATGAGCAGCGAAACCAGTGGTTATCCACACGCCATGATGGGAAAATGGTTAGAAGAGATTTGACCGATGCTATTAAGTCCTATTTAGAGCGTCACAAAGAATGCTCTGATAACTACCGCATTTTCATCTACGTCAATGCAACTGATGCGATGTACAGAGCAGTTTTTGGGATGACAGCAAAACAGATGGAAGAAATGTTAGGTTGCACTCGACACGAATCGAGAGATTATCTTGATTCCCGTAGTCTCAACAGAATTAACAACGCCGAAGCGGCTTGTGTTGCACAGATTGATAATCGAGATGTTGAGCCAATGCAGGCAGTTAAGAATGTAGTAGACTTTTTGTGCTTAACGCCTTCACAACCAGTTTCAAAAATTGAGGTGGTGGCATGATTATCCCTTTTGACCTACTGAGAACAGTAACTTCAACCGATGGAAGGCGCTGTATTATTGGTACTGCCTATGCTGAAATAATTGGTATATTGCATTCCGAACAAGAAGCATTTATTGATTATGAATTGCGGGGTACATTTGAGATGATTGCAGAAGGAGGTGCGTATTCTGGTGAGGTAGTATATGAGTTTTTGACTGAAATTCTCCAAGATCTTCGGGGCTGGGGATATGTAGAAGAGGTGGAGAGCGATGAACTTTATTGGGTGCTGACATCCAACGGGGTCTTATTAAAACAAGAGATTGCTGGTTTTTAAAGTTAAAGCAGACAAATATGCCAGAACTACTTTAACAGCAAAGAATACATGCATTAGTTTCCAAAATTTTTCAATTGGCTTGAGCGTGATAATCTCAAATGAGCTTACTGTTTTAGAGGTTAAATTTCTGACTACGTTTGACCTCTTTTTCCATTCAATTAATTAAGGAAAGTCCGCAAACGCGGACTTATGCGGGTATAACCGTAACACCTTAGTCAGTGATAATCATGTAAATACAAAATGCATTTACACAACATATTTATTTTTGTAAACTTATTTCCTAAATACAAGCTTTTTCAGCAATCTTTTAAACATAATTGCTGGAATTATATCTGGAAATTTAACTACATAAAAAAGTCCGCAATAGCAGACTGTGTTTGGTAGATTATTCTGCTGGATCTACGACTCAGAACTTCTATCTAAGTCGTATAATGTACTTATTTTTAATGATTTTACCTGAAAAAGCAAGCTTTTCAAGTTAGTTAATTAGACATAATTCCGGGAATTATCTCTGCTAAAAAGCGAAAACTTAAACTCCAATCAGGAGAAATAATGGATACCTTAAAAGATTTTCTCTTCTTAAACGCGAACGTTGCCACAGACTTCAATCCCTTTTGCGAAGGTGAGTACTTGGTAATCCAAACCTACCCCCGCGATCAAAGTTTGAGAGTTAGCAAACGAAGTTTTGATTACAAATCGGCTAAGAGCTACGAAAGCATTGAAAATCTGGCTCACGACTATACATGTTTTGGCTTAAGAATCTTTCACGACTCCAAGCTGTGGACAGTAAACTTCGAGGGCAATCCTCAGAGCCTTTCTCTTCAGCAGGACTGGAAGATTGCTCAAAAATACTTTCAGCCCTGTTGTACTAATAATATTGAATGCGAGATCAATGTCTGCCAATGCAGTTATCCTTACTTCTTTACACTAAGGACTGATATTAGCGATACTGGCGAATACAGCAGCCACCTACGACTTGAGACTTGTTTAGTTGATGACAATTCCAGCCAAATAGACCACTGCCCAAATTGTAATTGTGCGTTAATTGTGGAATTCGATGAGGATGAGGATGATTTAGATGAGACTGAATCAACACCAGTAGCTTGCATTGGTTGCTCCAACTATCATGGGCAATACTATGGTAGTAATATGCTGGTTTGCGGGATTCACGCGCGAGGATGGGATGGCGAAAATTGCCCGGATTATTGCGCTCACATCTTATAAGTTGATGTGATAATGTGAAATGTCCTGATTATCATCAATAATATGTTTGCAAAACTTGTGTGGACAGCCGGACTTTTAGCGGTGGGTGTTACCTGTGTTAGCGTAACTTCATTATCTGCACAAGCCCCTCAAACCGCTCAACCAAAAGATCAGCAAAAAATATTCTTCCGTCCCGACGAACGTCGCCTTACTGGCGTCGGCTGGTCAATCACCACTACTTCCGGCGAGGCAGAGATAGCCTTAGCACGGCATTTGGTCAATATAGGTGCGAAAGAGTACGCCGCATGGTGGTGTCCACATTCCCACGAGCAGAAGTTGCTTTTTGGCAAAGAAGCTTATCAAATAATCAGCGATAGCATCAAAATAGAGTGCGGCTCAAAGGGTCTGAATGCTAAACCAGATTTATGCAAGGCAGCGAAAGTTCCTGGCTTCCCTACTTGGGTGATCAATGGTAAACAATATAGCGGGGTGCAGAACCTCAACCAACTAACGAAAGCCTCTGGTTACAAGGGAAACAGTAATTTCAAATATGTTCATGTACCTCGGTTTTTTTAGTAGCTTGAGGGGTGGGCGGGAGCAGCGTTAAGCGTTATTAACGCCAATGCTTTTACTATCCCTTTTCGATAGTCTGATTGTATGGTATTAGTGCCACCCACGTCAGAACATGAGCGACTGTATAATTATAGATAATTTGCTTATTTTTATTATTCTCCCAAAAACTTAAGTCTCTACTAATCAGTTTTTGGCTACCTGATTCAGCTTTTTCATATATCACTAATTCGGTTCCATCTTCAGCTTCTAAGCCTAGTAACATCCCTTGATATAAGTATTCAACCATACTATAAGCTGCCAGTGTAAACAGGCGAATACATATTTCCCAAGAAGATTTAGACTCTTTAATAAACCTTAAAACATCTAAGCAAATTAAGTAGTGTAGTTTTTGATTTAACTGACCTGTCACTTGTTCCATAAAATGCTTTTGTATACTGGGATTAGGCATAATTCGCCTTTTGTCTCCTAAATATGCATGAGTTAACCAGACTGGTACTCCACTAAAAATACAGTTAATAATCTGAAAAAGTTGTGGAGTATAATCTTCTTCTTTACGAAAGCCAGTAGCAAATAACTCTCCCATCTCTCGGTATTTGGGGTCTGCTGAGGAGAGAATATCATTCATCCGAAAATTACAGGATTCTAAATAGTAATTGCTCATCAATTTCCAGAACTCTTTACGTATATATCGACAACGAGCTTCTGCAATACTCCTTCGCAGATTGTTAACTTTTGCACTACTGTATGTACTAACTCGTTTTTCGCAATACATTACCAATTTATTATTTACATTGCGCGGATGTCGAAAATGAGCAGACCGCTTTCTTAGTGCTTCTTTTGAATTAGGAGCTACCCAAATCACAAAATTACCACATTCCACGCATTGGCAAACTAAGTCAGTTAAATCATTCTCCATAACATCGCTAGCTTGCAGTAACTCTTGGTATTGATTGTGCCTGAATACCCGCAGTGCTATATCCATACTTCCCCTTGACACCCTTTAATCTCTTTCGTTTTACAGTGAAATACTTTACTAACCAAGTCAACTGCTCAACTCAAGTCAAACGATGTTATGAACAAAACTCGATTCCTAACGAATTTATTCTTCATCATCAAGCTAGACTAGTCCAGCCTTCAAAAAGCATCATAAATCACAGAAAAATACACCCCGTTCTCCTGCCAAGTTCTTCCGTCCGAATCCACATCTACTAAAGGAATCCCCCAGTCAACACGAGCACTGAAACTATTGCCCCCACGCCACTGCAACCCCAGACCTACAGAAGCCAGAGTATTCGAGTCGGGATTCTCTGTACCAGAATTCCACCCCACTCCGAAGTCTGCAAAGGGAATCACTTGCAATGTACCACCAGCGCGTAGAATTGGTACTTGTATTTCTGCCGAAGCAAACACGCCATTGTCTGTCAAGAGGAAATCCTGACGATAACCTCTGACGCTCTCCTGTCCGCCCACGCCAAACTGTTCTAAAGGTACGAGTGTCGTAGTCGCTAGTTGCGTATTCAGACGCAGTAATGCTATGGTTTCAGGGGCTAGCAGGCGTACCAATTGCGCTTGTCCTTGCCAACTGAAAAAGCGGCTGTCGGGAGCATTTTCGTTTATCGTGGCGTTGAATGCACCCAGTCCCAGGCTGAACTGCGATCGTGTAACCTGCCGACAAGAGTGCGATCGCACTGCAAATACTTCATGGTTACTGCAATTAATCCATTATTAAAAAAATCGCAACGCAGATACCCTAGTGGTGAACTGGCAAAATCTGCACACCATCAAACGTTACTTTTTCAGCCTATATTAAAACTTATTATGAGGATTAATTATTTATTATTTGCGTAAGGTAAATACAGATTATAAAGTACAACTTTTGTATGCATTCCAGCACGAGTAATTAGAAAATTGGACTTATTTCGGTTCGATGATTGTTGGACGGTAGTTGATATGGACGGTTATTTTCCGATAAAGCTGAATCAATCAAATCAAGGCATATCAAGCTATTTAGATTGCTTGCTTAAACTTTTAGTACGGGCAACATAGTTTCAAGATCATTTATATTGGTAGAGGCTGAAAATGCTTTTTATCAAGCAGACAAGCATTACAGCAATGGGATTTGTACTTTCAAAAGTATTGACATGGTGCTGATTGCTGTATACTCTCAATGTATTGTGATTAGAAAGAGCATCACTCACTATCAGCAGCAATAATATAGCAATCCACAAAAAATGAATCTATATGACGTAACAGATGCCCAAATACAGATTCACAGTAAAGGAGGAAAATTTTGAGCGACGGCAGCAGTAATCATTCAATTAGCGTGCCTTACTTTGATAGCTTGCCACAAAAATTTTCTGAAGGAGATGTTGATGCGCTATTAGCTTTTGGTCGGCATTTACATTGGGGTTATTGGTCTGACCCAACTAAAGCTGATGGTTCAGTTGCAGATTTTGCTATAGCGGCAGAGAACTTATCTCGTCTTGTTACTGACGTTGCAGAAATACAGGATGGTTTAAGCATTCTTGATGTAGGCTGTGGATTTGGAGGAACCATTGCTAGTCTCAATGAACGTTTTTGTAGTATGCATTTAGTCGGAATAAATATTAACACTGAGCAGCTACTTAGAGCCGAAACAACAGTACAAGCACTACCTAATAATCATATAAAATTTGTTGACGCTGATGCTTGTCAATTACCATTTTCCGATGATTATTTTGATGTAGTTTTGGCAGTAGAGTCTATTTTTGCTTTCTCTAGCCGCGAATATTTCTTTAGGGAAGCAAGGCGAATTTTACGTCCAGGAGGAAGGTTGACTATTTGTGATTTTATTCCTATTCAGGCTTTTTACCGAACCTGGAAATTAATAGAAAAAGCTACTAAAACTCTTGTTGTTCGTACTTACGGCTCTCGGTCAGTTAATTTTTGTCCTCTCTTTGAGTACAAAAAACTAGCTTCAGCTACAGGTTTTGAGCTAGTTAAAACAGAAAATATCACTCGTAATACCCTACCAACTTACCCAGTAGTTAACTCATTAATGCGGCGAGAAGGAGATGAGGAGACTTACCGAGCGACTAGAGGATTGGAAAGGCTTAGTCGCCGTGGATTACTACAATACATGATTTTATCTTTTCAAATATCTCCTTCTTAGCTTGAAGTTACAAAGTAAAATCTGTGTACTTACATGAAAATGTTCAGTTTCACTAAAGTTATCCAAGTAAGTACAATGACTTGCTTGTTGACTTCTGGAGTAGTAAAAGCACAAATCATCCCGGATTCAACTCTACCCGTCAATTCTAAGATTACTGTTGATAGTGATAATAGCATTATCAATGGAGGAACTAGAGCAGGTAGCAATCTGTTACACAGCTTTGACCAGTTTTCTCTTCCTGCCGGGAGCGCAGCTTACTTCAACAATGCGGGAGACATTCAAAACATTATTAGCCGGGTAACAGGCAAGTCTGTTTCTAACATTGATGGATTACTTCGGGCTAACGGTGCAGCTAACCTTTTCCTGATTAATCCCAATGGCATTATTTTTGGTTCCAATGCCAGTTTGAACATCGGCGGTTCTTTCTTGGCAAGTACGGCGAGTAGCTTAAAGTTTGCTGACGGGACAGAGCTTAGTGCGACTGCACCTCAAATTACTCCTCTCCTAACTGTGAGTGCGCCCATAGGTTTGAACTTAGAAAACCATAGTGGTGAGATCCGCGTACAAGGTTCAGGACATAGTTTAGCTATTTCTTCTTTCTTTTCACCCATTTCAGGAGCAGGTGCTAGCTCCAACGGTCTGCGGGTTTTGCCAGGGAAAACCTTAGCCTTGATAGGGGGTGACATTGCTTTGGAAGGAGGCAGTTTGACAGCACCAGGAGGAAGGATAGAACTGGGTAGCGGATACCGTTGGCGAATTCCCCAAGCAGCTAAACTGAACCGATTAGTTCAGAAATGAACCGATTGAGAGCCTTCTGAGCAGTTTTATACCCAGTAGCTTGCTTACCTAACTTCAGTTGGGACAAAA
>NZ_VJXY01000104.1 GCF_014831675.1 Komarekiella delphini-convector SJRDD-AB1
GCTAGTCATGAGAATTATAGTATTATTTATTACTTTTATTTGAAATTACTTGAGTCAAATTTTCTCACTTTTTTAAACTGAACCGTTTAGTTTGCACTTGGTGACAGCTTCGCCAGCTCTTCCCCTAATAGCCCCTTCTGGTGTCCAGGTAAGAATTATCTGTTTGTACTCTTTGCCCAGTAGGTTCCAATACTCCAAGAAATACTTGCGTGGGGTAAATACACAGTTTTCAGGGCATAAGCATTTGAACTGGGTAATCCACACGGTGCAGAACTCCAGATATTGATCATCATCAAGGCGATCGCACCAAACACCGTAATCTTTACCAACATTGTATGGTGGGTCAGTCCAGCCGAAATATTGATCTTGTAGTATGGGTAAAACTTCGCGGCAATCTGCGTTGTATAGTGTGATGTATTCGTCACTATAGTATAGTTTCATGCGGCTGAATCCTCGTCTGTATTGTCCACCGATGGATATGGCAAGCCAGCTTCGGTAAACACAATTTCGGGGATTTTATAATAGTGGGGATCTGCTTTTAAGCTTCTGACTTCTCCAAATTCAAGTCCTTCACAACAGTCAGAATAAAGTTTGGTGTGTTTGTATATGGCATCTATAAACCTACTGCAATCTAAACAACAATAGGAGTCGTTAACATCACCATCCAAAATACCAAACGAATACTCCATTTGTGTGCCAGGAGGGAATTTTTGAGCGCAACCCCAACAGTGATGAGGTTTTCTAATTTTTCGGACTGATTGACGAATGATTCTACACATTAATTGTTTCTCCTCAAAATAGGCTCAATTGCTTTGGTTCAAACTTTTGAAACTCTGGTTCCCCATACTCCATCAACAATCGCTCTAACTCCTGCCTTGCCCAAGTTTTAGCTGCTTTCTTCCAAGGCAGAGATAAGTGCATTCTTAAGTTGTTAATTTGTTCTTGTGGGGTAGGAATGTAGGGAGGGAGGGAGGGTGTTGAGATTAGGGGTTTTCATGCTGGTTATGACGGCAATTTTGGTTTTTTACCGTTCATTGAAAGTTTCGCTTTCAAAGCTGCTATTTCAAAACGAATATGTGCTGGTGGAGGTACAGATTCACTAGCCTCGTGTTTTGGTTCTACTGTAGGTGCGCTTGATGTTTGAGGCAGAGCTTTAGCATCTTTGTCAGCACACTGGCAATAGACGGTGATGAACTGCTTTTCCATGTGATTGCGGCGAAATTCTTCTGCCATGCCTACGGTACGTAAGCCGCCAATTGCTTGTAGTGCAACACGAGCGCGAGTCGAGATATAAGCAATGCCTGAAGAATCTTGGCAATTTGTAGAGGCTTTTAAAATCACCTGCCACTCCATAAGCGCTTTGCTTTCTTTAGAGCCATGAATGAACCCAACTAACTCGCCAGCTGTTGGCATAAAGCGAGAATGCAGCAAAGCATTTTTGACAGCAGTTAGAAATTCTTCATTCATTAATTCGTCGCTTAAATATTCAAACCAAATTCCTTTAACCGTGTCGTCCAATTTCTTGTTGAAATGAGAATCCAAAAGATTCATGCCGTATTCAAAAATATTCTTTTCAATCATTTTCCTGCATCCATTAACATTTTGAACATTGGGTCTGTTGCGTAAAGTCTTGCAATATCTGCCATCGCTCCGGTACTTTCATTACCGTCTTCATCAACCACACTGAATCGTCCTTTGTCCATCGATGGCGCAAGTCCTTCAACGCGTAAGCGGTATTTGGTGTCGTACTTCATGGCAGTGGCGTGTTTATCGGCGTAGTCAGCGATTTTGCCATTGGTCATCAAGTTGCTTAGAGAAAATTGCTTTTGTCGCCACCAACCATCGTCTTGTTCTCTAACCCAGGTGAGTGCTGAGGTAAATATTTCAATAGCGGTGTCTGGGAAGTCCTTGAGGAGGTGTTTAATCTTCTTCAGGTGTTCTGAACTGAACTGCCGATGTTCAGTAAAATTAGACGGCTTGTAAGCTTTGTATGCTTCGAGGAATAAGCAGTATATTTCTTCATCGGTAACTGACTTACACGGTCGGGCTATTTTGTTCGCTTGTTCGAGAATATCGAACTTGCCCGACACTCTTGTCTCAAAGTTAGGATTATCGGTTTGTGCCGAAGATTCGGTTTGATTTAACAGCGCATTGAGTTGTTGGGGATTTGGGTCTTGGTTTTGTCCGAGTGGTTCTGGTTTGAATTCAACGATTTCGGGTTGGGGAGAATTTTTTAACTCGGTTTGCACAAATTCGCTTTGAGGGGTAGGGGAGTCTTCGTTTAATTGATCTGTTTTATTGATCTGTTTATATATAGTGGACTGTTCATTTTTGGCACTATGGCTGTTAGGATTTGGCACTATGGCTGTTAAGATTTGGCACGGTGACTGGTCACTGTTAGGATTTGGCACTATGAATTTATCCCCCATAAGGAGTAGTCCGATCACTTCTTCATTAACCCGATAAAACTTAGTATTATCCGCCCCTTTTTTAGGCTGGGTGCTAATCACGTAATTCTGAGATTCCAGCTTCAATAGCAGTCTTTGTAGGGTTCTGGGCTTGCCCATTGCTGGATACATCGCAGCCCATTCATCATAAGTGGCACTTGTCCACCATTGATCTTGATAAAAATAGCCATGTTTTTCATTTTCTGCATTGCTATTGCACCAGTCTTCAATAATTTCAATTAGCAATGCGGATTCTATACCTATTTGATTTGCTACATCCCAATAAAGCTTTGTGTATTTGCGCTTTTTATGGAGGGCGCGATAAGTAGCGATCGCCTCGTGATTGCGTTGTTGGGGACAATTGTATATACTCATAGTTGTGGACTCCACATAAATTTACTGTTCCCTTGGCTGTTAGAAGCAGTGCGAGGGATTTTGCTTTTTAATCACCTACTAACAGTGGAAATTCTCTAATTCGTAGATGTTCAGGAAACTCCTCAATTTCTCCACCCTTCTTATCGCGAATTTTGAATCGCTGTCCTTGGTGGTGAGTATTAGCTCCTAACTGCTTGACAAATACGGGTGTATTGTCAGCTTGGCACTGTCGGACAATTGATTCAATCCATTCGATATGGCACGGTCTTGATTGGGGGCCAGACTCCCCACCACATATAACCCACGAAATAGTTGGTTCTAACCACGACATTTTGGCGTAGCATTGCCAGCAGTACTGATAGTATTTGTCTGGAGGATTAATGCCAGTTATTCCACAATTAGAGCATTTGATTTTATGTGCTAAGTAGCCAATTCCATTACTGTGATATCGGGATAAAGTAATTTCCTCAAGCAGCGGCTCACAAGATAAAAAGCGTAGAGATGCGGGTATTTGTAATAGAATTGGAATGCGTTTATCAGCCATCGCTTGATTTTATGTTGACGTTCCTAACCACAGATTCGGCAAAGGAAATGGTTGTTCAATAAAATCTTGTTGGAGATTAATTAAACCGCCAAACTTTTCTCCAATAGCACCCCACAGATTTTCTTTAGCAGCTTCATACCATTTAACCCATAGTTTAGGTTGCTTAAAATACTCCAATGCCCTCTCTGGCCGCTTGGTAAGAACTTGAAAAGTATGTTGAGGACACAGAGCAACAACAGCCATTACTTGGTCAATCCACTCAAAAGGAACGTTAGCATGGAATAAATCAGCCATGCTACACACGAATATCTTTTTGGGTTTTCTCCAGTGCAGTGGTTTAAGTAATTGGGATTCGACAAACTCAACAGTACCATCCCATTTGCTAACAGTTTGATATTGGAGAAACTGTTGGAGTCTTGGTGATTTGGCTGCGGTAGCTGCATAGCACCGCGCACACCCAGGCGAGACGCGAGAACAACCCACAATTGGATTGATAGTCTCATCTGTCCAAGAAATATTTGTTGACATAGTTACTGTTCTCTTCAATAGTTTGTACTAAATTCACCCGACGCGATCGCTCGAACAATACCATTAGCTGAATCTTGGCTAATCGCTTTATCGGGAGTTTTGTAGAAGCCAGCAATTTTATTAGCTTTTCGTATAATAATGCGCTGCTGTGTCGTGCGTTTGTCCCACACAAAGCATGAAATGGTGATGTTATCTGTCGCCCATCGCTTGCCTTTTTTATCTTTCCGAAAGCAATAACGAGGCATGATTAAAACAAGTGATGGTGGATGTTCTTGTAGAAAATCAGCACGATCATCACAAGGTTCCAAAAAGCTGGTTAACAAGAATGCTGCTACTCCCACACGGGCTTTAGAAAATGCATTGACGATAATTGGTGCGGCTTGGTCAGCATACGGAGGATTAGTACAGATCCAGTCGGCTTCTGGCAATTGTTCCCACGACTCTTTTTGCGTTGCATCGTAGTGATAATCTGCCGTTTTGTTGGGGTCAATATCGTTAGTCCATATACTCTTTGTGTATGGCCAAGCTTGAAGTAAAGAAGCGATTGCACCATGTCCCACACACGGCTCACCAATTACACCTGATAATTTGACATGGCGCAGTAATTCAGTGGTGAACCAGGATGGCGACTCGTAAAAGTTGAGAGGATGTCTATGAACAATATCACTTTGTTCTGGTTTTAATAATTGTGCAACAGTCATGCTTCATCCTCACTTTGATTCTTGATAATCTTGGCGCTGATGGATTCAAAGTCAGCTTGAAAAATATTCATGTCAAATTGCATTTCACCACTATTGTAAAGGTCAACAATATGCTGTCTGATTTCTGGCTCTGACAACCCATCTGGGATTTCGACATGGGCTTCAGATGTGAGCTTTTCGACTACTGTGACGATGGCTTTCATGTTTGTTAGCGCGTGGTAATGGTTAAGTTAAAAACAGCTTAATTGCTTGACATCATCAAGGAAAATCTTCTAATGTTTTGCTAGCAAATGTCTAACGGCGATCGCTATCAAGACAGTAGTGATCGCTCTTACTTCCAGGGGGTAAAATTATTCCACTGAAACCAGCTTGAACCAGATTGAGGGTATGCGTCTGTGCGATGAACGTCCATTGGATCTCCCCAGTAGCAACAAGCGTTAATTGCAAAAACGGGTTCTTCTCGGCAAGTGCCATCTTGGAGAAAAACTTTAGAGATGTGATCTTCAATCCAAATTTCTATCCATTCCCGGCTCATAAATTCCTGGTAAAAGTTACCCCACCTCGTTCGACTCCAGCGCGAGCAATCATCTTTGTCGTAGTGCCATACCTTAAAAACTTGATTCCAGTGAGCAAGGAAGTCGAGTGCCACTGGCTTAGACTGCATTAGAATCTGTTTATCCCCAGGCACACACTTTAAATCCTCATGCAGCCGGGGAAGCTCCGCCGTGATGCCACCGTACTCAACCGTGTACCATTCGATTCCGCTGATTTTCTGCTCTACCTGAGATGCCCAGACACTCTCTCGTTCTCTAGCGGCTTGCTGCACTTTGCCCATGAACATATCGAAACGCAGTATGCCTTCAACTAGGGAGAGGCCACCGTGAGCTACGTGATTTTGAAGAACTGGGTCGTAAGCTGACTCGTACCCGGCAGTGTTGATTGCGTCTATTTGTTGGGTTATTGTAGCTGCTCTTGGGTCTTGGAATTTAGTCATGATCGCTTCTCCTCCCATGTCCAAACTACTTCGCCTTTATCAGATGAGTTTGCTAGCAAGGTGCGATTGCTATGGGTGGTTTCGCGGCATTTCTTGGCCCAGGCTATTTGTTTATAAAACTTGTGAATTACATCTATATCTGTCATATCCGTACCATTTGTAGTGAATGTACGTTGAATTGAGAAATGGAAATCTGGTAAGTTAAGTATTGCTCTTACACTACATGTAGTCCGGCGATTGCTTTTTTGGAGGCGATCGCTTTTAATTAGCATTGTTCACAGTTCGGCTTTAAGCAAAACACCCTTTGGAGTTAGCACCCAGTAAATCTGATTACCATCGTCAACTTCTTCTACCAATCCCCAATCTTGAAGCTCGTCCAAAACATCACTGAGAAACTCATCAACACCTTCCCCACAAAACCCGCCTCCCTCAGCAATCACGTCCAAAGTTCCTCGCATTTGGTGGTCAATGAACGCTAATTCGGAAGAAGTCAGGATTTTGATGATATCTACGTAAGCAGTACTAACGGTGTACTCTTTGCCATCGGTGGCTATAGCTTGTCCTTGCAAATCGAAGGGGATAATCATAAATCTTCAATAGAATCAAAATTCGTGTAATTAATGGGCTGTCAAGCAGTAACTAAAGATTTCTTGCTAAAAGCTCTCGCTTGCTTCAGTGCAGCACCAGGACTAGGATGTGCAAAGAACTCCTCCACGGCTTTAGTCAACCCAGCGGCGACAACTGGATCATGGCAGGGGTAAACATAAACATCCTGCTGAGTTCCGTTGACCAAACGATTTTCTTGGCGATTTCCCAGCTGTGGGTAAAATGTCCTAACCCACGTTCCCAAGTGTCCGCGATAGTGGGAACCTTTGATAGGGACTTTCTTTCCCAGTTCGCTTTCTGCAAAGTTGACCACACCCAGCCACTTTTCTTGTGTGCCGGTTAGGGCTTGTCTGTTGTGGTCAGCAAACAGGTTAGTGGCGTAATCCGTCATCTGTTGCTCCATGTAAGGGTTGAGTCTGCCCCCTGTTAATTCTGCTAGGGTCTTCATGGCCTCTACCAGTGTTTTTAATCGCTGCTCGACTGGAGGAAGGGCAGGTGTGGGAGTATTGCTGTGCTGTTGTGTTGGTTTTGCCCAGCCTGAAACATCCTGCATCCACGCACGAACACCAATAGTCCCGAACGCTTGGCAGACTAACTTAGCTTGTTGGGTGCAGTAACGACCAGCTTCATAACCATAGTAATGAAGGATGATGCCGATTGCGATGTCTGGGATACCATCGGTGCGCCATTGATTTAGGTTCGCGGCATCAAAGCCTTGCTGTATAAGGGTTTGGGCGAGTTTTGATGGTTCCAGGTTCGCGCTTTCTAATGCTTTGCCGATAGCTTTGTCGCTGACTCCAGCTAATCTCGCAGTAGCTTTCATGCTGGCTTTGCCTTTGCCTGAAGCGTCCACTTCGATTTCTTCTTTAATCTGTTCAATCACCTGGGAGATTTCAATCTTTGACATAATTCTCTGCTCCAGCTTGATAAATGACTGTTTTATTTAGTCAGCGCTTGGATATACTTAAATAGCATAGTTAACGGTATATTAATATACTGCTAATACTTGCCTAGCATTATTTTTAGAGGTATACAGTACTCTTTGCCTAGTTATGAATGTCACGAATGCGATTTAAAGTTACTCTTGCTGGACTTCTAGAATTTTTCTAGGCTAGACATGACTATTCCTTTGCAGAGGGACTAGTTCAGGCGATCGTTCTTCTTGGTCGGAGGCGATCGCTTTTAATTATTCACTCCTTAAAAGCACCTCACGTTTCAATCCCTAATTCTGCCCCCAGTGCTTTTTCTATGCTCCGTAAGGTTTCAATGGGCAATTCCTGAATTTTTTCGTTTTCAATTCTGTGCCAATGGGGAGTGCTAATCCCTGCCTGTGCTGCTAATTCCGTCAAAGATTTAGATGAATCCTTCCTTAGAGCTTTTATCTTTTCTCCCAATCCTGGAATTTCTTTGCTAAACGTAACCCGCATCAATGTTAATTCCACATGCACTACTCCTTAAGTATGTTTTGCTGGGATATATTTCTCATGCTCCTATCATTACATGTTATGCACTACTTGACAAGTACTACATAACGAGATATATTATTGAATAAGGGAGGAAACAAGCGCCAGCCTCCCAGCTAAATATAGAGGCGCTTCACCACTGCACCTTGACAAGAGAATCAGGAAGTACCGATTGAGGGGTAACTGAGGCACTGGCGCAACCAGAGAAGGTGAGAGGTATAGGTTGGGAAAAGAGATTCGGTTAATAAAAAATTACCAGCAGGACGACGGTTGGGTTCTGAAGCTTCCCGTCGCCTGACACTTTGTATCTCCTGTTTGGTAAGCTCCTAGTCACTAGCTAGGAGCATTAAATATGAGGCTTCGCCAATTCTAGATTGAGAATGTTGTGCTGAAAGCACAATGAACTTACCAATAAAAACAGAGACGATCACCCACCTGGAAAGTATGCGATCGCCTCTAATACCTATAGAAAGGTTCATAAATTATGCCACAAACCGCAGCAATAGCACTACAAGAACTCGAAACAGTAGAAATCAGTTTCTACGATCAAGAAGTTTACGCCGCTGGAAAGTTAATTGCAAGCATCGGTCATGATGACGACTTAACCCAGCCCTGGCTAGTATTGATTAACGGCGTAGAAGTATTCCGAGACAATACTCAAAAGAGATGCCACAGCTACATCGTATGGCATTACAAAGAAAATACATTGCCTGAACCCAAGCCTGTGGTTGTCCCACAAGTCAGTGTTTCGGAGCCGGAGCCTGTAGAACTAGAGTTAGAGGTTCACACCTCAGAAGCTACAACCGCAGAACAATCGAATACACAACCTTTGTCTGATTGGAACTTCACACCCCCCAAGTTCGATTCTCCTTCCGCTGCTATCTGCCGAAATTGCGATGGTCATGGCTGTTCTAATTGCTCCTATCGCGGGACTCGTGCAGTGAACTTGTGTACGCCAGTGGACGACTACCGATTGACTTATGTGGGGCGTACTAGTCAACCAAGAAAATTATGACAGGTGTAAATTAGGATATAACCGTTGGAATTTCACTCTGGCATCTGAAGCTGCAAAACGCCAATCGATTTTAGCTTTCTGCTGGTTACGCTCCTTTTCCCA
>NZ_VJXY01000105.1 GCF_014831675.1 Komarekiella delphini-convector SJRDD-AB1
TGGGAGAAACAACGTAATAAGCAAAAAGCCAGTGTGTATTGGGGTTTCCAAACCAAAGACGCTCGCCGGAAAATGCAGCATTTATATCCGAGCTTAACCTAGCAAAGTTTGCTTGGTAGACTACTAGGTTCGGCGGTGGCATCAACAATGACTCTGGTACGTTGACTATAAACAAAAGCACTATTAATGGCAACGGTACTGAGTTCGCTGCTGGGATCTTGAATAATGGTATTTTAACACTAAGCGATAGTACTATCAGCGACAACTCAGCAGATGGAACCAGCGGCGGTATCAGTAATGGTGGTACATTGACGATAATCAACAGCACTCTCAGCGGCAACTCAGCAACTACTGAGGGCGGCGGTATCCGTAATGGTGGTACATTGACGATAATCAACAGCACTCTCAGCGGCAACTCAGCAAATCTTGGCGCTGGTATTTATAATTTCCAAGGTCTTGTGACAGTGAGTAACAGCACCATTACTCTCAACAACCCTTCTATTTATGAATCTGAAGCAATAGGTGGTGGTGGCATCTACATCGAAGATGGCACTATCAAGGTTAATAACAGCATTATTGCTGGCAACTTTTACACTTTTGACAATGGGACAATTAACGTTACTAACCCCGACGTAGTAGGCGACTTCATCAGTAACGGCTACAACCTAATTGGTAACCTCAATGGTTCTACAGGCTTCAATACTAGCGAACAGTTAACCGTTCCCATAACAGAGGTGCTAGATCTCACACTGCGCGATAATGGCGGTGTAACCAAAACTCATGCCCTAGTCACTGGTAGCAGAGCCATTAATGGTGGCAAGAACGCAGATATCCCGATTGATAATACAGACATTGATGGCGACGGCAATATCACTGAACAAGTACCTTTTGACGGGCGTGGTTCTGGCTTTAAGCGCATCTCTGGTGGTCGAGTAGATATCGGTGCGTTTGAGGCAGTTGTCAATGTGATCAATGGCACGCGTGGTCGGGATCAAATCAAAGGGACTGCTGCCAACGATATCATCATTGGATTTCAAGGGGAAGATACCCTGACAGGTGGTGCAGGGGCAGATGCCTTTGTTTATACTAGATACCGAGATGCAGGTGATACGATTACTGACTTGAAAGTTGGCACAGACAAGATTGTGCTGCGGTCACTATTTGCTAGCCTTGGCCTAGGCAATCTGAGTTATGCTAATGCCATTTCCGGCGGCTATTTGAGCTTTGGTAGTCAGGGAACTGATACTGTAGTCTTTCTCGACCTAGATGGTTCCTCTGGTACTGGTCGTCGCTTGAAGTTGGTTAAAGTCAACAAGGTGAGTAGCACCGCACTAAACAATGCTGTTAATTTTGCATTGTAATTTTAATTTAGTTCGCTTCAATTAGCCTCTGAACTGAATGTCACGCTTGAGAAGCTGGGGGTGCTGGGGAGGTTGGGGGAGTAAAGAGAAATTTTTAGTGACTCTTACTACTGCAAACTTGTTGAATACACTTGTTTTCTTGTTTCCCCCAGCACAAGAACAGCTCCCCCTGCTTCTCCAGCTTGCCTCAACAAATAACTAAAAAAGCGTGCCATTCACCTCTGAATTGATAAGTAGCAATCAGCCAGTGTAGATACAAAAATAGAATTCCACGGTGGTAATGCGTGAGCTACTGATTCGCTCACCTACTCACGCAATACCAGCGTGAGCGGTTGAACTGTCTGTGAAGGTATAGTTGAGAAAAAGTAATTAACTTGACTGAAAATAATCAAATAATATTTGGTAGAACTGACGAAGCTAGAACTGACGAAGCTGTTATCGCTCGTTCCAAATCCAAAAAATCTGCTGCTTCTAAAAAACAGGAATCGCCATACAAGAGGTTTCACGTGATTATCCCAATAGAAGATATGCTGTGGGCATCGCAACAAAAGTCCTCAGTTACGCAATTGTGGCAGGAATGTTGGACGGCTGATCCCTACGGTTCTCGATGGATGCCTCTTTCTACTGGGCTGGGTTACAGTACTTTCATCGCTGCTAAGAAAATTTTGTCTGACAGTGGGCTGTTTATTTTCAAGCCCGACAAGTCGATTCAAGACGGACGCGAAACTGTTGGTTGGATGATTCGGAATTTGCATGGCAGTCGGATGAAAGAATTTTGAGAGGGAATAAACTCTGCGTCACAAGAAGCAGATTCTCAAAAACAAGAACCAAATGCTGGGGATTCAGAGATAGATGCTGCCTCTAAAGAAATACGTGCTTTGTACAGAGCATCTATCTCAGATCAAAGTCAAGCAGAGCAAGGATTTCAGAAATCCTCACGAACTCCTCAGAAACACCTCACGAACTCTTCAAAAGAGATCGTGAGGTGTGATTCTTCCACTTCATACGAAAATTCGCGTGTAGAGGTGACGGCTGACGCGCCTTTTGGGGGCGCGTCGCCTCAGAGTCTCGAAAGCGTGGAAGAAGAAGAAAAAGAGTTACCTGCGGTAACGGACTGCACATCGCTAGCGCTTGTGGATGCTGTACAGAGTGAATCTGCTTTGTTGCTGGGAGAAAAGCAAAATTTGGGTGTTGAGCCGAAAGATTGTCTTGAAGGCACTTTTTCCGCCGCGCCCGTGGCTCCCAATTTTGAAGAACAAGCTCAACCTAGCTTTTCCGCTTCTCTACGAGACGCTACGCGAACGCTGATAGGTAAAAACCTGATTTCGAGCAATGAAGACAAAACTCATCATGTTGACCCAGCTTCCGCCGCGTCTGCCCCAAATGCTGATAAATGGTCGAGCGAGGCGTTGTTTACCGCCGAAGGCATCGCAATTCGTTCAAAAATACGACCTCTGCGTATGGAGAAGCTGAAGCTGGCAGGGATGCTGGGGGAAAAACCTGATTTTGAGTTTCTGGCGGAATGTTGGAATGATGACCCCGCTTTGCAGATTGTGATCAAGAAATTGGTGGCGAAGTTTGGGCAGTGGGGGATCGCTTGCGTGGATGGGGTGCTGGTGAAGTGCGATGAGTAGCAAAGCGAGCGCTTACTTGAAGGAAGCACTGCGAACTAGGAAGGGGATCAAATCGCCGGAAGCTGTGTTTGTTGGGGCTTGTAAGGAAGAGAGAAAACCGGAGTCCGCGCAGGTTAAATCTGCTGTGAAGGATTGGTTTGAGTGGGCGAGGAAACAGAGGATTGTAATTACTATGTCAGGGGAAATTGTGTACACGCCCCAAGGTGAGGCTGTGGAATTGCAGGTAATGATGCGGCAATATTCGATGCAGAACCTTACTCCTTTCATAAGTTGGCGAAGCTGTTGGGATTGCTTATGGTGAACCGTTCTGGAATGAGTATTTGGGCCAGTGGCAGGTAGTTGTAAACTTCGCGGACGGGTGTCGAGCAGTGGGGTGTGAGTGGGTGGAGTGTGTGGGGTAATGGCGAGGGGTGATCGCACTTGATAAAAGATAGGATCGCAAAGATGTCAAGCAACATAGATCGAGCTTTAGAGGTTGCCCTAACCTGTTATGATGTTTTTTGACTTGACAGCGACTCAAAGCTAATTCTCACTCTTCCTCATAACAAGCATGAAGCATCTGTCAGATTACAACTTCTTCGATCCAGAACTGCTTATATGTCCTTATGAGTTCTACAAGCTGGCTCAGGAGCAAGCACCAATTATGGAACTACCGAGTCCAAGGTCTGATGCCAAGCTCTTTCTCGTTACCAGCTACGACTTGGTGAGCGAAATTCTTAAGGATACAAAAGTATTCTCTAGCAATTTCTCTACTTTACTGGCTGGCAAAGAAGAACAAGATGATGAATTGCAGAAAATCTATGCTCAAGGTTGGCCCCAGATAAACACTCTGCTCACAGCAGACCCACCAGAACACGAGCGATTCCGAGCGTTAGTAAATAAGGCATTTAGCTCGTCGCGTGTAAACAAAATGCACGATTTGATTGAGCAAATTGTTGATGAACTTATTGACGATTTTATTGCCCACAGTAAGTGTGAATTCGTCAGTGAGTTTGCCGTACCTTTACCAGTCAAAGTTATTGCTCAACAGTTAGGTGTGCCACAGGCAGATTTGCCAAAGTTCAAACAATGGTCGGATGCTTTTATTGCGCGTCTAGGACAATTACTTTCTAGAGAGCAGGAGATTGAGTGTGCTAAAGATGTTGTTGCTTTCCAGCATTATTTTCATGATGTCATCAAGTCACGTAAAAAACAGCCTCAAGATGATTTAATAACCGACTTGGTACAGACAAAAGTGGCTGGAGAACGAGAACTTGACACGGCTGAATTACTAAGTATAATCCAGCAAATACTAGTGGCAGGCAATGAGACAGTCACTAGTGCGCTAGCAGCTGGGATGTTGTTACTGACAAAAAATCAACAGCAGATTCCGTTGCTACAAGCAGATCCTTGCTTGCTAGAGAATTTAGTGGAAGAAGTTTTACGGATGGAAAGTCCGACGGCCGGAATGTGGCGAGTTGTAACGCAAGATACAAAACTCCAAGACATCGATCTCAAAGCTGGGTCTTTAGTGATGGTTCGCTTTGATGCTGCTAACCGCGACCCGATAAAATTTCAGCAGGGGCAACGTTTCGACGTGGGTCGGCAGAATGCAAGCAACCACCTATCTTTTGGTCAAGGTATTCATTTTTGTTTGGGTGCGATGCTTGCTCGTAAGGAAATGCACATCGCTTATCAACGGTTGCTGCTACGGTTGAAGAACATCCGCTTGGCACAACAAGGATACCAATACTTACCGAATGTACTCATGCGTACACTGAAGTATCTATATATTGAGTTTGACAAGTGATGTAAAGTTCTCCGGATCGTGTTAGAGCCTGTCAAGAAACAACTTTTACAATTTCTTATCCAAAAAGCTTACTGAGAAAGCATTTCTAACTCAAAAAAGGCAAGGTTGTTACCTGACAAGCTCTTAGTTACTTTATCAGCAAACATTATAGTTGCTGCTGATTAACCAAGAGCCATGTTTGGGGGTGGTTAACCCTCTTGTGTCACTATCGCGGTAGTATAATAATGTACAAAACCTAGAACGAATACACTCTAACCCAAATATGCAGCCTTCAAGGGCAGTTTGAACTCCATCTAGGGAACAGGGCGAACACACGTAAAACTTGAAACCCTTGCTAAATAAGGATATTGATGAAAAAATAGCCTCAATCATGAAACGCTCAAACTCTTGCTATTAAAGGATTCTTATACTTTAGATGCGTTTGCCTTGATCTAGGGAAAAGTTAACACCGAGACTAACTAATGCTCGTTCGTATTTCTTGAATATCTTGTACTCAATTGAGTCTTTTTCCCAAAACCACACACCTAACGCACCTCCCAAACAGTTATTTTGTAACTTTTCATAGTTTAATTTTTTAATCGTTTGCAGGCAAAGTCGCTGGCAGAAGCTGATCCAACAGTTATTTGTTCGGAATATTTTGTTAAAAGTAATGTTGTTGCATTAATGTAATGTTGTTGTATTAATTTAGGATAATTAAAACGGAAACTCTCTACAAGATTTGCGATGTCTAGGACAAACAGCGGGAGCATCTACATACTAACGACCCCATGAAAAATTTAGCTCTACTATCTGCTACAGCCCTTACTACCACGTTTGGCTTAGTTTTTGGAACAATGCAAACCGCCTCTGCTTTAAATTGGAACTGGAATTATTCTGGTACTGGTATAGAGGCGAACGGAACTTTCACCACTAATGACACCCCTAACGAATTGGGTCATTACTTAATTTCTGGAATTACTGGTACACGTAATGGTGAAACAATTACTGGTTTACAACCCGCAGGGACTCCAATCCCAGGAAACGAACCTTTTAATGTGGATAATTTAATTAGTCTTAGTAGTCAACAGTTAACGGGTGATGGTTTTGGTTATTCCACATCAGGAGGAAACTTTGCGAGTCCTTTTTTTGCTAGTTTCTTGCCGACACCTAGTTATTTAGAGGTTTTTTCTGCGCCACCATTGACACCAGGTTTTGAAAATTTGGGTGCAGAAGATAGTGAATTACCCATTAGTTTTTCTGCAACTATAATCAGTGTCCCTGAACCCACTTCTATCCTTAGCTTACTTGCCCTTGGCACTCTCGGCACAACTTCAGCACTTAAACGTAGGCAGTCATTTAAATTCACTGCCAACAAGTTCAAAAAAGTTTCTTAAAACTATCAACTAAAACTCATATCGTAAACGTTGCGAAGTAGGTCTTTTAGACCCCGTAGCAACATCAGTTTAGAATCCCCCGTGTTTCCAACCGGGGGAGATGTCAAGTATCGAACTTAGAGCTTGTCAGGTAACAACCTTGCCTTTTTTGAGTTAGAAATGCTTTCTCAGTAAGCTTTTTGGATAAGAAATTGTAAAAGTTGTTTCTTGACAGGCTCTTACACAATCCCTAAGTTTAAGCTAATTGAATGTCTAAACTAGTTTGGAAACCAGTAGGCTTATTTTCAAGAATGGCAAATCTAGAATCTTGGAAAAACAAAGAACCATTTAGGGGATCATAACTGAAGTCACTCAGGTCAGTAGCGCCAAACCCTACTTGAGAAACTTGAATTTTATCACCTTCAACAGCCTTGAAGTCTTTGATAATGTCAACGCCCTCTAATACATTGGTAAAAATGAATTTATCTGCACCGAGTCCACCAGTGAGAGTATCTGTACCTAACCCACCAGCGAGTGTATCATTGCCACTTTTGCCAGAAAGTGTATCGTTACCGCCATTGCCAAATAACAGATTATTTTGCCTATCTCCAACAATGGTGTCACTTTGATTTGTACCTTTAACATTATCAAAGTTTATAAATTTGAATTTAACTGTGCCTATGTTAGGAACATTATTAATTACGAAACTTTGACTTTCAAGGTTAACGTTAACTGATGCATCTCCAACTGAAAAGAGTGCTGAAGGAGCAATTGAGGCATCTATAGTGTTATTTGCAGCCCTAGCATCAACAACAAGATTTTCAAAATTACCAAGTAAATCTTTACCTAGTCCACCACCTTTTTGAAAAGTTCCATCAATAAAGATGGTAGAGCTTACACCTATTTTGCTGTAATCAGCCGTATCAGTACCATCTCCACCATTTAAGGTATCATTGCCTGCACTGCCTCTAATTATGTCATTGCCGCCGCTACCAGATAATTCATTATCAACAGCATCACCAGTAATTGTGTCATTTTGATTTGTACCAATTACATTGACAAAATTTTTCACCTTGACTACTATCGGTGGCGAACCTACAACTCTAATTTCTAGTCTTTCTTTAGATAAATCAGCTACTATGGATACATTCGTACTACCAGTAGTTGCATCAATAATATTAGTCTGTCCTCTAGCACCAATAACAGTTTCAAAGAAATCTCTAAACGTATCAGTTCCAATTACGCCTTTTTGAATCACCACTGGTTGGAGTGTTACAGGTTGTTCTAAGTCACTGTAATCAATAATATCGCTACCATCTCCACCAGTAATCGTATCATTACCTGCACTGGCGATAAATCTGTCATTCTCAGCAGTTCCTACTAAAATATCATCTCCATCAGTACCTATAATCCTTGCCATAATCTTGCTTTACCTGTTTTTGAGTAACTGCTGTATAGTAACTTGTTATTGGCTGTATTTTTCTGGAAAAAGTGTTGCAGAATATAGCTATTAACTAAGATTTCCCCGCAGACATTCTGCTCCTGGAGCGACTACGACGTATGCAGAAACTCATGCGTTGCTGCGAATTCGAGGCAGAATCCGGGTTTTGACTTCTTGCAGGAGTGTTGGAATGATGATCCGGCTTTGCAGATTGTGATCAAGAAGCTGCTGGCGAAGTTTCCGCAGTGGGGGATTGCGTGTGTGGATGGGGTGCTGATGGAGTGGGAGGATTAGGGTGATTGCCGTAGGCAATTCTAAGAGGGAAAGCACTTCAACTGCTGGCATAATTCAGCACTCGTTGTCACTCTCAATACCATGCTGTCTCTACTGTTATTTCTTTGCCATTAGTTAGTAATGCTCAGTTAATCTCAAAGAGCGAATTAGCAATGATCGCTAACTGGGAGCGGTTCCGGCAATCGAGGCGATTTAGCAAATGCGTTACATGAGTCTTTACAGTACCTTCAGCAACTACTAACTGCTCAGCGATTTCTCGATTTGTAGCTCCTTTGCCGATAAACTGCAAAACCTGCTGCTCTCGCTTCGTCAGCGTCTCAAATTCTGGCGAAGCGGTAGGTTTAGCAATGCCCAAAGGATTCTTCATCAGTTTTTCTAACAGCCCCGGAGCCAACTGAGCATAACCCTGGCACGCCAGCCGAATTGCTTGTACTAACTCGTCTGCGGGCATATCTTTCAATAGGTAGCCTTTCGCACCTGCCCGGATCGACTCGACAATATACTGGTCATCGTCAAACGTGCTGAGTACCAGCACTTTCACATTAGGAAATCGCTCGCAGATTATTCGTGTTGCGGCTCTCCCATCCATCAATGGCATTCGCACATCCATTAGTACCAAATTAGGCTGGAGGGCTGCAACCTGCTCTATCGCCATCTCACCATTGCTAGCAATCCCCACAACTTGCAAATCTGGCTGCAACTCCAACATTGTTTTCAGCCCTTGGCAAATCAGGCTTTGATCATCCACAATTAACAGACTAATCATAAATCAACTAGCTAGACGACACTTCTGGCACGGTAGTTGTTAGAGGTATTTCCACCTGAATTCGACA
>NZ_VJXY01000106.1 GCF_014831675.1 Komarekiella delphini-convector SJRDD-AB1
TCTTGCAGTGTGCTGCGCTCAATCGCATGATTCATTTAGGTAAACCAGTTAGCTACAAAGTGGAAAATTAATTCGCCCTTCTATTGAGTGAAGTTTATCTTTTTTCCGTTTCATGCAACAAAGCCATTTAGGTGCAACATTTACAGTCTGTTTGCCATTGATAACGACTGAGTCTGAACAAACCAGCAAATTACAGCCAACTGGGGTGCAAGTGAATTTTAGGGGACTGCGTGTTTTAGTCGTGGATGATCAAGCTTCTATAGGGGAATTGATAGCTTACATATTAGGGGATTTAGGAGCCGTGGTTACTGTAGCGACATCAGCCTTTGAGGCACTTGCAGCTTTGCAGCAACAACTGCCAGATCTTCTGCTTTGTGATATTGTAATGCCGGATATGGATGGCTATATGCTGATACAGCGGGTGCAGGTTTTGTCATTAGAACAGGGAAAGCAAATACCTGCAATTGCTTTGACTGCTCATGCTGGAGAGTATAACCAGCAGCAGGCGCTCGCTGCTGGTTTTCAGATGCATATTTCTAAACCTGTGGAATTAGAGCAATTAATTAGGGCGATTGTCAGTTTAGTCGGGCAACAATAGCAATATATAAAATATGAGCTATTAACCTGGAAAGATGCCATAACTGCTCAAGAGATGCTTCCAGAAGTTTGGTGTTATGACCCTCGCTCTTTTGTGAAAATTTGGGCTTTATTCAGGTTAATATTAACCATCATCGGCTAGCTAATCAGAAGTAATCATAATCTATCTTATGTCTGCTAGTTAGAGTACTCGATATTTATAAGTATTATAAATTACATAAGTTTCCGCGATCGCTATTTGGAGAAAAACTTTTTGGTTTACTGATAAAACCTTCTGACTTGAAAATCAAACTTCGGCTTAAATCCAAGAAGGATATGTGGCTGTTGTCGTTGAATGGCGACACAGCCGAAACAAAATATTGATTACAGGTTTAAATTGCGGCCGGAACAGGTTCAACACTAACTTGATAACCAAGTTTTTCCAGGCGTTTAATCAAACGTTTCTTGACACTTTCCGGTCGTTGTTTGTCGAAATAATCAACTCCTAAATCTTTATAAGGTTCTTGACATGATATTAGATGGTAAGCGATCGTTAAAATAGAATGTGCAACAGCAACAGCTGCGCGTTTTTTGCCTCTTCGCCCACTAATACGACGAAACTGAGCAGCAAGGTAAGTTTTAGTATGGGCTAGAGCGTGAGCGGCTTGAACC
This sequence comes from Komarekiella delphini-convector SJRDD-AB1, assembly GCF_014831675.1. GTDB lineage: Bacteria > Cyanobacteriota > Cyanobacteriia > Cyanobacteriales > Nostocaceae > Komarekiella. The sequence continues at coordinate 1,249 of NZ_VJXY01000106.1, forward strand.
AGAATTGTTCGTAAGGAGCGATTGCCTTTACGGGTACTAGTTGAAAGCGTTTTCCCACCACTTTCATAGTTACCAGGAGCAACTCCAGCCCAAGCAGCCAAATGCTGGGCACTTGGGAAACGGCTCATATCGATGCCAATTTCAGATACAATAATTTCCGCAGTTCGACGCGCGATACCTGGTATAGTATCTACTAACTCTACCGCTTGCTCAAAAGGGCGACAATATTCCTCAATTTGTTGGTCAAAACATTGAATTGTTTCGTCTACGCTATCAATTTGACACAGTAGCTGTGCGAGAATAAATCGTTGATGAGGACGAACTCTACCTAAGAGTGCTTGAATCAGTAAATCATGCTTTTTTCGCATGGTTCCTTTTGCCAAGTCCGCCATCAGTTCAGGACTAGCGCTACCTTCAACAATCGCAGCTAGCATTGCTCGTCCTGACACACCCATTACGTCACTGGCAACTGAGGCAAGTTTGATATTAGCAGCTTCAAGCACTTTTTGGACTCGATTCACCAAGTTAACTCTTTCTCGAATAAAATTGCTACGATGACGAGTTAAATCGCGCAAATCTCTTTGCTCCACAGGGGGAATAAAACTCGCACGTAACAACCCATGTTGTAGTAGTTCGGCAATCCACTGCGAGTCTTTGATGTCTGTTTTGCGTCCTGGCACCGCTTTTATATGACGGGCATTAACTAACATAACTTCAAAGTTTCCTTCTAGGATATTAAATACAGGTCGCCAATACTCTCCAGTACTCTCCATTGCTACATGAGTACAATTGTGACTTGTTAACCAGTCAGAAAGTTTTAACAAGTCCTGAGTCATTGTAGTGAATGTACGTATTTCCTTGTGCCATCCGGACGAAGACTTTGGAGTAATTACACAAGCTACCACTGTCTTTTTGTGTACATCTAGTCCTGCACAACGATTGTAGACTACCTGCATATCTGTTGAGCTACTACAACTTTCAAAATTGATAGGGGGCTAATACGTGGATATCTAAATAGTAGATTCTGACTTGCGTGCTCACTAAAACCAAAAAATTGCTCAGTGGCGACAATTGGTAATTCCTCTCGATATCCAGGTTAGACTGCCCTTCAGGCTCTGGTGCTCTAATAAGGAAACAACCTCGCTTGTATCAGCCTTATCTTGGAAGTTACCACATTTTCATTCATGGTAATGAAATTTTTTCATTGGGACTGCCCTCTGCCCTCAGCATAGCTGCCTTCTTCAATTGAAGTCTTGCCCCTTAATTGACCGATGTTAATATACTCTCAAGCCGCAACAGTTGTATTTTTTTCTTGGTTGGAATTTACTTTCACAGAGACTTCTGACTCTACTTCCAAACAGCGGACTAATTCCCTAACTACATCGGTCGCTGGTCTTCCGGTCGTTGCACAGTAGTTATCAAGTTTCCTTTTCTCCTCTAGGGCAAGATTTACTGTAATTCTTTTGGCCACCCATTTTTTACTCATAGCTTATTGTTACCCATAACAAATTCTCTCCCTATAGAAAAAGTATCTCTTTTCCAAATGTTAATGTGCTGACAATAAATATAATCTAGCAAATATGCAGCAAACAAAAGGACATTGATATCCATAAGAAACACACTAATTTACATAGGGTATTCTCCTAACATCATATTTGCTATCTTATCTGGAGAAATATTTCTAAAGATACATTTAATTGTGCTGGTCAAAAGAAGCAGGGGAGCAGGGGGCAGGGGAAAGACAACAGACGGAGCTTATACTCCGCCCCAGTTCAAGCGTCCTAGAAGTACGGGGCTTTTCTCTACGAGACGCTCCGCTGCGCGAACATACCCATGTTCCGCAGAGCGCTCCACGCAGAGTGTTGGGCTTGCTCCCCTCGCTCGCGAGTTCCCTTCCCCTCTGCCTCTTCAGTGGATAGCGATTGCCTTTAGTGAAGTACCAGAATGCAGAGCATGGAGCGATGAACACAGCAACCAGCAGTCGGCTTCTCTTGAGAATTTGCTATATTCGGGGAGATCCTGACCGTGTTTGCCCAGAATTTCTTATGGATATGCGACGACTTATTAAAAAAACTGCCAAGCCGATTCGCAAAAAAACAGACGCAACCCCACCTCCGACCCAAGCGATTGAGATGCCTGAGATTCAGGATATTCCTGAACTAGTAGTTGATTCTGAGCCACATGCATATATGCAAGCATCACAATCAGACTATATTCCCGAAAGCTATCGCCCTCTGCACTCCCTTGGTAACTCCGGTTGGCAACCGTCTGACGTGTGGCGGGAATTAAGAGTGGATGATTTCTGTGGGTGATGGTAGCGCAACAGCCCAGTTCAGCTGACATCGTTTTGGTACTTGCAACAGGATAATGCTGAGTAATTAATTTTTAAAGTAATATACTGAGTAAGTTATACTACTGTTTAATTGGCTACGGATTTTTCTAGGGAGTTTTTATCTTTGTAGAGTAATACTTACAGCCATTTTTGTTGCTGATTTTCTAGGGAGTTATGATTGAGTTGCTTATCTGCAACTTTTAATGTCTAGTTTAAAACTACATTTGCTATAGGATAAATATCTAACAGCATAGAGCCACTACTAGCAATCGCTTTTTCACCCCAACTATGACTTTCGTAACCTCTGATAAATTTATATAAGGATATCTAAACTTTTTCAGCTTAGATACCACAAATTTATTTTACCAAGCATAACTTTAACAGCTTAGCGGCTGTCTTCTACTTGGCAAATCTCCTTTGAGCTAGATTAGTAATTCATACTTAGATTAGTTGCCTAAAATCTCGATTTCAGCACTATATCTAATGTTCCCTTGTTGAGAGTCAGACCAAATCGAAATTATAATCGGCTTACTATAAGCATTTGGGATGGATGCAATCTAATAAAATTTTTCGCAGTATTGGCTGACACTCATTTATACATAAAAACTGACTATACAGATCTTAATTAGAGATAATGGTGTTGTATATTACTGGTGATTTTGATAGTTCAGTCAGATCATCATCTGCATCAAGGGCTTCAGGCTCGGAATCATCTAATTTAAGAGGTTCTAAAAGATTAGGTTCAAAATCGTCATTTTTAGATTCGTTATTGAGAAATAACCTAGCGTGGCAAAACTTACTAGAGAAGAGTGGAAATCCTGTAATCTTGACCTTGTAGCGAAATAATGGTGCAGAAACTTGGCAAGAAAAAGTTTAAAACCAGAAGCAACATCGTTTGAAGTACTCGATTGTGTTCAAAAAAAATGCCCTTCGTGCGGTCAAGCAATGTGGAATGAATACAATAATCCTCGACATATAAGAACGTTAAATGGGGTAGTAGAACTACAGCTAAAAATTCGGCGATGTCAAAATAAGTCATGTCTCTTGTACAAAAAAGCATATCGACCAGAGCAAGAAGGTTCCCTAGCTCTACCACAAAACGAATTTGGTTTGGACGTGATTGCTTATATAGGAGCATTACGCTACCAGGAACATAGAAGTGTTCCCCAAATACACACTCATCTCGAATTAAAGGGTATATGTATAAGTCAAAGAACGGTCACACAACTAATTGACAGATATGACGAGTTACTTTCTTTATGGCTAAAAGACCATAAAAGGTTAAAAGCAATAGTTAAAAATCAAGGACGGGTGATATTAGCTATCGATGGGATGCAGCCAGAGATTGGACATGAGGTACTATGGGTAATTCGAGATTGCTTATCAGGAGAAATTTTACTTGCTAAAACTTTAGCATCATCAAGAAATGAAGATTTAGTAGCATTATTATTAGAAGTAACTAATACCCTGGATGTACCAATTGATGGAGTTGTTAGTGATGGACAACAATCGATTCGCAAAGCTGTTGGGTTAGCATTACCTAGTATTGCTCATGGTTTATGTCATTACCATTACCTGAAAGAAGCAATTAAACCCATATATGAGGCGGATAGACATGCAAAAAAGGAATTGAAAAAAAAAGTTAGAGGATTACGAGACATTGAACGTAGTGTTACTAATGAAGATCAGGAAATGGTGACTATTATTGAAGATTATTGCTCGGCAGTCCGTAGTTCTATAACCAATGATGGTCATCCACCGTTACAGGGCGGCCGCATCATGTCAATAAGACTAGTAAATTCTCAATAGACTTAAAAATAATCTCATTAACTCCTACTTATTGACAAAGATTTTAGCGATCGCTTTGAGCCTTGGAAAATAATTGAAAATTTTCCCAGAACTAATAATGACTTAGAACACGCTTTTGGTATGCTACGTCATCATCAACGTCGTTGTACTGGTCGTAAGGTTGCCCCCTCATCCCTCGTTATTCGTGGCTCTGTCAAACTTGCCTGTGCCATCGCTACTAAACTTCATTCTTTTACCGCATCTGATTTAGCACAAGTTGATATTGTTACTTGGCTCGAATTACGCTCTCAATTGCAAAAACATCACGCATTGCCAGAATTGAACAGTATCGATTTCGCAGAGACCCCAAGGCTTACTTAGCTAATCTAGAGAGTCGTCTTCTCTAGTGAACTTTACCACACTAGGTTTTTTTTGTGTCCGCGGCTAGTTCCAAATTTGTTGGCTGGCGATTTAGTTCTTGTGAGATCACTTGCCTGCGCTGCTCAATTACCATCATCTGCTGCACCTGTCGGGCATAAGCGATTTCTTGGGAGCCTGTCAGCAAAGGGATACGACCGATGTCTTGGAGGTAGGAACGGACTAGGTCTGAAGTGGGGATGGACATGTAACTTGACTTAACTAATTGATTAAATACGGGGAATTGAGAGGATAACAAAAGCTTTAACACAATACAAGTATGTGCTTATTTAGTTTTTCTGTTTTTCTTCCTAAACCTCGTACACTACTTGTAATGATTCTATCGGTTGTTCTTTATTTCTGTATTTACGTTTTTCTGCATTTGTGTTTATACTTGTAACTCAGTAATAACAAAGTATAGTTTCCTGAGCATTTTTGTATTCCTGCATTCTGTAAATACGATTTTCTGTAAATACAATGATATTTTCAGTTCAAAATCAGAAAGGAGGCGTAGGTAAAACAACCCTTGCCGTACACATTAGTCATGCCCTTGCACTCAAGGGCGCTGTTGTACTCCTCATTGATGCTGACCCTCAAGGGTCAGCCCGTGATTGGGCAGCGGCACGAAACGACAAACCTCCATTTGCTGTTGTTGGATTAGACCGTCCTACTATTCATCGGGATTTACCGGAGATTGCCAAGAATTACGATCACGTCATCATTGATGGCCCACCAAGAGTTACTGACCTTGCTAGAAGTGCGATCATTGCTGCTGACGTTGTGGTTATTCCAATTCAGCCAAGCCCATACGATGTTTGGGCAGCTCAAGAGGTGATAAATCTTATTAAAGAAGCTTCTGTATTTAAAGAAAAGCTTAAATCTGTATTTGTAATTAATCGTAAAATCGTAAATACAGCAATTGGTCGGGATGTAACTGAAGCTCTTGCAAATTACGGGACTCCCGTTTTGCGATCGCACATTTGCCAGCGTGTAGCATTTGCTGAAACTGCTGCTACTGGTCAAACCGTGTTTGAAAACGGTCGAAATGAGTCAGCTATTAAAGAAATTAATGCACTTGTAAATGAATTACTGAAGGTGGTTGTAGAAAGTGGTAGCTAAGAAAGTCAGTATTGGTTCAAAACCCACATCTCACACAGAGCAGACAAATGTTGATGAGTGGGTAGTTAACAGAAATGAAACATTAGAACTTACTCCAGGTGTAAAGTCTACACCACAGCCTGTAAAGATGAAGCGTCTTACTTTAGACATTTCTGAGCAACTTCACAAGGCAATCAAAGCGAAGGCTGTAGAAGAAGGCGTGGCAATGGTTGATCTGCTTAGGGAACTTTTACAAGAAAAATACGGAAATACAGAAAAACAGAAATAAAGATAGGTGTAAAATCCTTAATTAATACAGAAAAACAGAAATAATGAATGTAGAAATGCTAGTAAATGAATGGCACACTTGAAAAGCTGTTCTTGCCCTAGGGAAGCTGGGAAAGCCGGAGGAAGAACAGAGTTACTAATTGTGACTTCTTCTATCTGTATGACGCTCGCAAAGGGTACTCCCCAGTACCCCCGCTTGCCTTAGCTAATAACTTAAAACTTGCGTGCCACTCGCTAATAAAGTTTTTTCGGAAAAATACAGAAATATAGAAGATGTAAAATCATGATTTTATACAGAAATACAGAAAAAAGCAAATACAGAAATCATGTGGAAGTATTAGTAAGTGTTTCTTCAAAAACTTAAACTTAATAGTTAGCTGAGATAAATTGCCGAGGCAAAGCTTAGGTTTAAAGGTTTATCCCTTTGCGTTTTAACATGCACCTCAACCTCCACCCACTAATTTTGGGTTGGCAAACTACTAAGCCCACCATCAAAAATAAATAAAGAAAAACAGAAATGTAATAATACAGAAACAAAGAAATACAGAAGCATTAATGAAATCTACACAACGCCCATCTAAACCACCCAAACAACAGCCAAAATCCCCAGACCCAAGCCAAAAGCTTGACCTCGTTGCCTATCGACCAGCAGAGCGACCCTCATCGGAATTACAGGTTAACCCAGATCCCACTGCTGACGAGCCTATATCTTCAACACCGACCCAAGCCCCGGCTGAAGCTGTAACCGATTTTCCAATCACTGGGCTAGATGATGGGTCGCTACTGGACTCTCGCCAGTGCAGCTAGCTTATTCTTCGGCTTTTTGCTCTCTGGTTTGGTTTGTGTGCCACTAATAATTAACTTCAGAGTAGATCCATTCACTTCCCCTGGAAATTTTATCCTTTCGGCGATCGCTGCCCTCTTCCTTGGTGGGTTTCTTAGCCTGGGACAATGGCTAATACTACGGCAGACTGATTTGACGCCAAGAATTTTTGCTCTGATTAATACAGTAATTGGAATTGTGATTTTCGCCATAATGGTGTGGTTCAATGAGCCTAGTTTAGAGTGGAGTGGTGAGCCCATTCAAGGTTGGAAAACTGCCCTCATCTTTTTAGCCGGTGGCGCAATTACTGGAACAGCCACAGGTAAGGCATTAGATTTATACTGTGGGCGAGTCGAGCAGCAGCTAATTCAAATGGAAAGGGAGAGGGTAGAGAAAGAAACTCTAGAGAGAGAAAGGTTGAACAGAGAAAGAGAAGAGAAAGAAAGGCTAGAACAAAAAATCTTAGAAGCAGAAATAGCAGAGCGTAAAAGGATACAGAGAGGAATGGCACTAAGAAAAGCCGAAACACTTGTGGTTTAAGCTGTTTGCAATTGCTTGCGTAACTCATGCCGGGGTTTGGTCATTAAGGGGTAAGCTTTTGGGCGGCGTTTACGGACTCGTGGTT
>NZ_VJXY01000031.1:0-53564 GCF_014831675.1 Komarekiella delphini-convector SJRDD-AB1
ACAAGTCTTGCCGGACTCTAGTTTTAACGCCTTCTCTCTATTTCCGGCTTTACCAACATGCTGTTGTCCCTTTTGTCTTTCGACTCCAGGTAAGTTGGTTGACTTAAAGACATTCTTCTTAGTCTTTCCCAACTTAGTTGGGGATACCGCGTTAACTGTCACGGCGCACGCATTGGGCAATGTCGGCATCTAAGACGTACTTAGATTTCTGAGCGATTGCCGTGAAAATTGCCTCGACCGCATCATGGGCGGAACGTCCGGGTCTAAAGCCATAAGAATTTGGCTTGTTCCTAATGACGAAGAGTTAAGCGCAGATTCGTTTTCCTACCCATACCTAACTGTGCTAGAAGGGATTTCCGATGTAGGCTATCAGATACCTCCATTCCATCCCGCTTCATCCTTTGAGAATCAGTCACCAGATGGGGATGTGCTTCACCTTGTCACCACAAGGGGTCAGAATTTCACTGACACGAACATTGATTTGTCAAGGTTCGACGGAACTTTCGTTCCTGTGGCTCCTTGCCGCTAATCCCCCAATCTATTGCTAGTATTGGTTTCTAGCGAACGAGTCGCACCTGTGACTTTAGTCCAGGCAGAGTCAACAGGAAGTTATGAGTCATAACTTCTAACTTTTCACTCAGCACTGAATTGATCCCCAAGATACCAATCCAGGATACTATTGACGTTGATTTGCGTAGTATTTCACTTAATGCATATGAAGCGCTATTGGTCGCGTCTGCTTGCACTGGTTTTGGTTTTAGCCATCGGCTTAATAGGGTGTTCTGGTAGTCCAGATAGTTTAACAGGGGATTATCGCCAAGACACCTTAGCTGTAGTCAATTCCATGAGGCAAGCCCTAGATTTATCAGAAGACTCACAAAACAAAGCAGCAATTCAAGCAGAAGCGCGTCAAAAAATTAATGACTTTTCAGCTCGCTACCAGCGGGTTAACTCTGTTTCTGGTCTTGGCTCTTTTACAACCATGCGAACAGCTCTCAACTCCCTAGCTGGACACTACAGTTCTTACCCAAATCGTCCTGTACCACAAAAGCTCAAGAATCGTTTAGAGAAGGAGTTACAGCAGGTAGAGACGGCACTGAAGCGTGGCGCTTAACTATTCGCCAACCTACCGTCAAAAAGTAAAAACTCCACCCACAAAGGGATGGAGTTTTTGAGCATTGGGCCCAGGGCATTATATTATACGAAAGAATTCTGTTAGACACTCTACGTAGATTGGAGGTCATAATGATCACCGATATTCTCGATATGGGTGAACAAACTAAGCTGCGGGGGCAGGTGGTTGTACTCGGCTCCGGGATTGCGGGTGCCGAAGTAGCAACGCACCTTGCACGTCATGGTCGAGAGGTGGTGCTTGTTGAAAGCGGGCGCGATCAATTCGATCCATCGATCCAGGCATTGAACGATGTGATCTTTCTTGGCAAACGCCATCGCGAACTAGATCCAGACTCTTACTACCATCGATACCTACCACCCGAACTACGCGGAGTCAGTCGTGTGCGTCAATTCGGTGGCACAAGTAACGTCTGGACAGGTAAGTGGAAATATCTACAGCCCTTGGATTTCGAGGGTAGACCTTGGATTGCTAATAGTCGTTGGCCAATACACTTTGCTGATCTCTTGGAGCACTACCGTTCGGCGGCAAAAGATTACGGTTTCGGTGATTTAGAGGCAGAAGCTATACGTCCTCAAATTACGTCTCTTCGCGCAAAGCTCGCCGCAGGCGGTTTGAAAATGAGCAGCTTCTACTGGGAGCAGACACCCACGCGCACGGCGGTACGCTTTGGTGAAGAGATGCGCCGCTCAAAAAACTTGCATGTCGTGCTTGGCACAACCGCAACTGAGTTAAGACTCGACGCTTCCTGTCAACATGTGACCGCAGTCGCTTGCCGCTCACTCGAAGGCCGAGAACTTATCGTTGAAGGCGAAGTAATTATCCTAGCGACCGGGGCGTTTGAAACCGCGCGCCTTCTACTAGCCTCCAACCGTCAACTCCCTGATGGAATCGGCAATGCACACGGCCTCGTCGGTCGTTTTTATACTGACCATCCTAAACACCATACCGGAACACTACAGCCAGGGCCTTTAGCTCAACAATTTGCCCACGAACTGCAATACGCCCCAAAGCCACGTTTCTGTGTGTGCTTTGCGCTTGACGACGCAACCCAGCGAGAGCAAGAACTGCTTGAGCATGTCTTGTACCTGAAGCCGATCTACGAGAAGTCAATAGATCGCTTGTGGCGAACCTTGCAGCGCCGTCCTGCCTGCCGGGACGGTAATGGTTCAATCGCCGCTTATCGAGTCAAATTTGTTACCGAGCAGGTTCCACATGAGGGCAGTCGCATTAAGCTTGGAACAGAATGCGACGCACTAGGCCAACGAAAGCTGGAGGTTGACTGGTGCTTCACCGACCAGGATCGGCGTTCGATGGTGAAGACCCTCCAACTCTTGACGCAGAGATTCGCAAAAATCGGAATCGGAACCTTTGACTTCGGGAACGATCCGCCGCGTTTGGAGACCATGACCGACGCAGCCCACCAAATGGGTACTACTCGTATGGCCAGTAGACCCGAAGAGGGTGTCGTTGATACGAATTGTCGAGTGTTCGGTATCGGCAATCTCTATGTCGCTAGTTCGGCAGTGTTTCCGACCGGCCCGTCGTACTCACCCACCTTCACAATCCTGGCACTCGCACGCCGCCTCGCTCAGCATCTACTCCAGGTAATACCAACATCGGCAACAAAACTTGCCTGTGTCAACAGTCAACAGTCAACAGTCAACAGTAATCAGTTCTGACGGAGGATGGTGGGGGATTTCAACCCGCCAGATAGCACCTGCCACTCATCGGCTTTGGGTTATTAGGATTGCTAATATAGTGGTTCTCCTTAAACCCAATTATCTTGTCTGAATAATTGTTTACTGTTTACTGTTTACTGTTTACTGTTTACTGTTTAAGTATTTTAACCGAAACGCCCTGAAATGTAGTCGCGGGTACGGGGATCGAGTGGATTGTTAAATATTTGCTCTGTAGCACCAAATTCAACCATTTGACCGATACGACTTTCATCGGTGCTGAAAAAAGCCGTGAAATCTGATATGCGAGCGGCTTGCTGCATATTGTGAGTAACGATCGCGATCGTTAATTGCGATCGCAAACTATGGAGAAGCTCCTCAACTTTCATCGTCGCAATCGGGTCAAGAGCCGAGCAAGGCTCATCCATTAAGAGAATTTTGGGTTTGACTGCTAAAGCACGAGCAATGCATAGTCGCTGTTGTTGACCGCCAGAAAGCCCCAAAGCGGATTTATTCAGTTTATCTTTCACCTCATCCCAAAGAGCAGCGTCTTTCAAGGCAGATTCGACAATCTCATCAAACTCTGCCTGGGGACGCCTCATGGCTATTTTCACACCGTAGGCAACATTTTCGTAAATGCTCATGGTGAAAGGATTTGGCTTTTGGAACACCATGCCAATTTGGCGGCGTAGCTTATTTGAGTTGATCCGAGGGTCATAAATATTCTGACCAAAAAATTCTACGCACCCTTCAACTTTCACAGGCCCTTCTAATTCACTAATGCGATTAAGGGTTTTGATGAACGTAGATTTACCACAACCACTCGGCCCAATAATTGCTGTTATGTGGTTTTGATAAATATCCATTGATATTGCTTCAATTGCTTTGGAAGTGCTGTAATAAAAGCTCAGGTTTTTAACTTTGATAGCTGGAATTAGGTTACTCATACTTAACCAAAGGTGTGAAACAAAAATTGAGTTTTACTTTGTCTCTCTCTTGCTAAGAACTAAACGAGAGGCAATACTGACACACAAAACTAAGCTGAGTAGAACTATGGAAGTAGTCCAGACCAATTGATTTTTTTGCGGGTCGGGGTCGTTGTAGAGGTTAAAAATCAAGACTGGTAAGGAAGCTGTTGGACTTAACAATCCTTCTGACCAATCTAGACTAAACAAAGCAGTAAAAATCAGAGGTGCTGTTTCACCAGCTGCACGAGCTACAGCCAATAAAATGCCTGTAGTAATCCCAGGGATTGCAGCAGTAAAAACTATACGAAAAGTAGTTTGTAAGCTAGTTCCTCCTAAAGCAGCGGAGGCGAGGCGTTGAGTAGTGGGAATGAGTTTTAAGGATTCTTCTGTTGTGAGTACGATAACGGGTAGCATAATGACGGCTAAAGCAAAGCCACCTGCGATCGCACTAAATCCTTTAGTTACTAAAACAATCACACCGTAGGCGAATATACCCACAACAATCGAAGGCACACCTGTAAAAATCTTAGTAATAAAACGAACAAAACCAATAGTTGGGTTAGTTTGATTAAATTCTGCCAAAAAAATTCCCGTCATTATCCCTGTGGGAATGCTTAATAATGCACCAATTAGCACCATTGTAATTGTACCAAGGATGGCATTAGCAAACCCATTATCAATTACTGTTTTGACAAACATTTCTGGATTGAGTCCAGATATTCCTCGCACAACGATTTCCCATAAAAGTGATAGCAAAGGAACAAGTGCTAGACCTGTAAAAACAAAGGCGATCGCATTCATTGCATAGGTAAACAATAGTCGCCTTGTTGGTAAAGGACTACATAATTCTGTTGCTATTTTTTTGCTTTCAGGCTGGATATAACCACTCATTTTTTTGAAATTTGATGATATTTAAGCTTCTTAATTGAGATATGATCTAGTTCAATGTCTTATTTATTTTTCCTAGCAAACCACTGCACTAATAACACTGCACCAATATTTACTGCTAGAGTTAACCCAAACAAAATTAATCCTAAATAACTTAAAGCGCCAATATGTAATCCTGGTTCGGCTTCTGCAAATTCATTGGCTAATACAGAGGGAATTGTATAAGCCGGATCAAGTAAAGATAGACTGATTTGAGCAGAGTTACCAATCACCATAGTCACAGCCATTGTTTCGCCCAAAGCACGTCCGAGAGCGAGCATTATTGCACTCATAATTCCAGAAAACCCAGATGGTAGCAAGACCCGAAAAATTGTTTCCCAGCGTGTACCACCCAAAGCCATAGATGCGCTGCGTAATTCTTTAGGTATAGCTAGCAATACTTCACGAGTAATTGCTGCCATTGTTGGCAAAATCATAATAGCTAGAATAATGCCAGCAGTTAACATATTTGTTCCAACAGGATCTACTGTATTAAATAGTGGTATCCATTTGAAAACGATCGCTAGCCACTTTTGCAGAGGTTCTAAAACCGGAATAAAGACAAAAATAGCCCATAAACCAATGATCACACTGGGAATTGCTGCAATTAATTCAACAACAAATGCTAAAGTTGTTCGTATCGATAAAGGTAAGAAATTTTCACTAGTGACTAAGGCGACGGCAATTCCCACTGGTACAGCAAATAAAATAGCGATCGCGCTACTTACTAAAGTTCCATAAATATAAGGTAAAGCACCAAAAATCTGATTACCTGTATCCCAATCTTGACCCCACAAAAACCCAAGTCCAAACTGCATAATGGCTGGCTGAGCTTCGCGTAAAATTACCCAACTCATTGCAAATAGCACCGCAACAGTAATTACGGTAAAAAGGTACACAAGCTGTTTAAAACCTTGGTCAAACCAGAAATCTGTTCTACTTGTGGCTGTCAAATCAAGATTTTCATCAGCTGAATTCTGTTGAATTGATAAATTATTTTTGGTTGGTTCTGATGATGTCATTACATTAGAAATATAGTCTTTTTGTATGCGAGTAGGGTGGAGAAATCTCACACCATATCAAGCCTTGCCATTACGCACATTTTTATAACAGTCAAAATATCATGCTGACTGTCATCCCGCCTTGGAATCAATTCCAAGGCAGAATAAACAACGAAGCCAGAGATTAAAAATCAGAACTTACGCACTCAGATCCCCCAACCCCCTTCAAAAGGGGGCTTTATAAATTCCCCCCTTTTGAAGGGGAGCCAGCGCGGTCTTCTCTACTTTGAGGCTGCGCCAAGGGGGTTTCCACGCCACTCCCCACAACGGATAGCGCAGCGTAAAGCCTTCTCTTCTCCTATCGGAGACACTTCGTGAACGAGAGGCTTCGCCTTAAGCGAAGCCATGCCGCAGGCTTTACGGCATGGCTTCTCTACTTTGAGGCTGCGCCAACGCTGAGAGCGAGTCTTGTCTGCGACACGCTGCGCGAACGAGCGTCGGCAACCTCCGCCTTGGGGTGGCTCCCCATGAGCGACTGGCGTGGGCTAGGGGGGATCTAGGTTTCAGCCTTCAGTGCGTAAGTCCTAAAAATATCTGGGTAATGGCAAGCCTTATTAATCAAGAAAATTAGTCAGATGACAAATTAAGGCTTAACAGTGCTATTTACTGTCTGAAGTACTCGGTTTGCCACATTAGATGGAATCTTAGTGTAGCTGAGGTCATCGTTATATTGTTGACCATCTGTCAGCACCCAATTAATCCATTTCTTGACAGCTTCAGCTTTAGAAGCATTAGCATACTGCTTGTAAATCATCATCCAAGTAAGACCTACGATAGGATAACCTTGTCCTGGATCTCCTACAAAAACGCGATAGTTATCTGGAAACGTCACAGCTGATAAAGCTGCGTTTGCAGATTCTAAAGAAGGAGCAACAAATTCTCCTTGCTTGTTTTGTATTAGCGCTGATTTCAATTTGTTTTGAGTAGCGTAGGCATATTCAACATAACCAATTGAGCCGGGAGTACGAGATACTAAGGCAGCTACGCCAGGATTACCTTTACCTTTGAGGACATTTGGTAATGTCCATTTAGGAGCAGTGTTAGCCCCAATTCTCCCTTTAAAATAAGAACTGATGGCACTCAAATGATTGGTGAAAATGAAAGTTGTACCGCTACTATCAGCACGAACAGCAAATTTAATTGGTTGATTTGGTAGATTTACACCAGGATTATCAGCTTTGATTTTGGCGTCATTCCAGTTAGTAATTTGACCAGAGTAAATTGCTGGAAGCGTGGCGCGAGACAATCTAAGACTGTTAACACCTGGAAGATTATAAACAACAGAAACAGCACCGCCTGCTGTGGGTACTAAGATTGCACCATTTTTGACTTTAGCAATTTCCTCATCTTTCATGGCGGCATCACTACCGCCAAAGTCAACAGTTCCAGCAATGACTTGACGAATACCGCCACCACTACCAATTGCTTGGTAATTAATTTTTAAGTCGGAATGTTTTTTCCTAACTTCACGAGCATACCGTTCGTAGAGCGGAGCCGGAAAAGTTGCTCCTGCACCATTCAATGTTTCAGCTTGAGCGATCGCAGTAAAAATCGGGCTAAGTGCAATAGCAGATGTCACTACTGAAGTAGTAACTACACGACTTAAAATGGCAGTTGAAAAAATCATATTACCTCGTATTAAAGAAAGATTTTACTGTTGTAATTACAGCCTTGAAATAAATTACATTTTCTATGGTTAAAGGCAATTTAACGGCAGGTAAACAAATAATTAAAATATTTTTAACTTTTAATTGTAACAAAGACATATATTATGCTTAAATTGATATCAAAGCATATTGAATATAAATAAATTATTCATTCAAAAACTAATATTTTCTGAATAAGTTTTAACTAAAGATTATAAAAATTATCAATACAATATAGTTTGCTATTTTGAGTTTTATATAATTTATTTTTTATAGTTAGAAACGAAAACACCAACTAGGCTTGGTTGGTTAATTACTTAAGCGATCGCACACTTCCAAAAATTTATAAAAAGCTAAAAAAACTGGCAGGAGCCACATAACAAGGCTGCCTGCCAGGAAGGTATAGTTTATTCTGGCCATGTTTGAGCAGGTTAGCGCTTATTTATCATAAATAATCTCTATCCCAGGTTAGGATAACCAAATTATTTGTAAAACATGGTTAAGAAAAATAAATAAATAGATTAAGTTGCAGTTAAAGCTAACAATTTCCCAGATTGTGAAGGAAGAGGGCAGGGAGAGCAGAGGAGCGTAGGGGCAGAGGGGATAAGAAGGACAAAAGGAATTAATACCGACTCTTGAACGCCACTTGCTTTAAGATGGAAAACCCGTCCAACGCAGTAGCTCCTCTAGACTCTTAACAAATGACAAATGACTAATAATATAAGAAAGCGCTTTACACTTCTTAAATATTCAATTTTTTTAGAACAATGGCAAGAGATTTGCGAGGATTCATCAAAATTCTAGAACAAAAAGGTCAATTACAGCGGATTTCAGCTTTAGTTGATCCAGATTTAGAAATTGCTGAGATTTCCAACCGGATGCTACAAAAAGGTGGCCCAGGGTTGTTGTTTGAAAATGTCAAAGGCGCTTCTTTCCCTGTGGCGGTGAATTTAATGGGAACCGTGGAAAGAATTTGCTGGGCGATGAATATGCAGCATCCAGAAGAGTTGGAAACTCTGGGTAAAAAGCTGAGTATGCTGCAACAACCGAAACCACCGAAGAAGATTTCCCAGGCAATAGATTTTGGTAAGGTGCTATTTGATGTAGTTAAGGCGAAACCAGGACGGGACTTTTTCCCCGCTTGTCAACAAGTGATAATTCAAGGTAATGATGTAGATTTGCATCAGCTGCCTTTAATACGCCCTTATATCGGTGATGCGGGCAAGATTATCACGCTGGGGTTAGTGATTACCAAAGATTGCGAGACAGGTACGCCAAATGTAGGTGTGTATCGCTTACAACTGCAATCACAGAATACAATGACGGTTCATTGGCTATCGGTGCGGGGTGGGGCAAGGCATTTGCGAAAAGCGGCCGAACGCGGGAAAAAATTAGAAGTAGCGATCGCACTCGGCGTTGATCCTCTAATTATCATGGCAGCTGCTACGCCCATACCTGTAGATTTATCAGAATGGCTATTTGCAGGACTTTACGGCGGTTCGGGTGTGCAGTTAGCGAAGTGCAAAACCGTAGATTTGGAAGTTCCCGCAGATTCGGAATTTGTTTTAGAAGGAACGATTACACCAGGGGAAGTTTTACCAGATGGGCCTTTTGGCGACCACATGGGTTATTACGGTGGTGTAGAAGATTCGCCATTGGTTCGCTTCCAATGTATGACGCATCGCAAAGATCCGATTTACTTAACAACATTTAGCGGTCGTCCACCCAAAGAAGAAGCGATGATGGCGATCGCGCTCAATCGCATCTATACCCCTATTCTGCGGCAACAAGTATCAGAAATTGTTGATTTTTTCTTACCAATGGAAGCTTTGAGTTACAAAGCTGCAATTATTTCCATTGATAAAGCATATCCCGGACAAGCGCGACGGGCGGCTTTAGCATTTTGGAGTGCTTTACCACAATTCACATACACGAAGTTTGTCATTGTTGTAGATAAAGACATAAATATTCGTGATCCGCGTCAGGTAGTGTGGGCGATTAGTTCCAAAGTTGACCCCACACGAGATGTGTTTATTTTGCCAAATACACCCTTTGATACTCTGGATTTTGCTAGTGAAAAGATTGGTTTAGGTGGACGGATGGGAATTGATGCTACCACAAAGATTCCCCCAGAAACAGAACATGAGTGGGGTGCGCCTTTAGAGTCAGATCCAAATGTAGCGGCGATGGTAGAGAGGCGATGGGCAGAATATGGTTTGGCTGACTTACAGTTAGGAGAAGTTGACCCAAATCTGTTTGGCTACGATATGAAGTAAAGTGTTGGATTGGAACCAATAAAAATCTCCACTAGCTATCAGTTTGGCTGATTTTCATTAGTCAAACTGACAAAATAATAAAATCTCAGAAAGAAAAATCTGAATAATCTAGTTTGATATAAATTTTTCTTTTATTATCAGAAAAAGCTCTGAAACAATGAAGCCTTTTTGTATTATCAATTAACTCTATTTTTTCAGGTATGATGTGAGGTACAAATAAGACCGCAGTCTTAGGTACTGATACCAGGAAAAGAAAGAGAATATGACGAAAAATGGGAAGCACTCACCATCAGAGCTAGCGATAGTATTAGGACTAAGTTGTATTAGCGTTATCAATACTGGTATAGCCAATCAAGTTGTTTTAGCAAAATTAACTAATGAAAATAAGTGCGATATTCTTGCCTACGTCACTGACACAGATCTACAAGGTTTAAATGTGCGGAGTGGTGCAAGTGCCAGAAACAGAATTCTGGGGCAAATACCTATTCATGGAACAGTTCAGATTGTTGCAGCCTTGGGGAAATGGGTACAGATTACTAACGCTAGCGATGGTTTTCAAGGAACTGGGTGGGTTTTTGTGCAAAACTTAGGCATATCATCGCGGGGCTATGCTACCAATGGCGTAGACATTTACGCTAATGCTAATCAGCAAAGCCGAAAAGTGGGAAAAATTCCCGCTGGTGTGAATATCAAATTGTTAGGCTGTCAGGGAGATTGGGCACGGGTAGAATATCAAGGTGTCAAGGGTTGGTTGGCAAGGGAAGATCAATGTGGTGCTGCCCTTACTAGTTGTTCTTAGAGTTACATCACCCACACCACAAAAAAAGAGAGTTAAGGAAATCAAAAATTTGGTTTTGAGGTATTTGTATGCCTTCCCCATTTCCAGGAATGAATCCATATTTAGAAGATCCTGAATTATGGCTCGGAATAAGACCAAAGTAAACCACAGATGAACAGATAAACATCGGTGTTCATCTGTGGTTTATCTGTAGTTAAATTTAACAAATCTCGACTTATGCAAGAGGTTTATTGATGTGAGCATGGCGAGCAAGCCAGATGTCCCATCATCATTTATAAATGGGACAGTTGATTCGCAAAACTGCTCTAAAAATCAGTATTTGTAAAGTCGAAACAAGAGATGCCAACCATCATAAATGGGACAGAACATTCAGCATACGGTTCGCTACACAGAGATGTCTCCACAATGTTTTAGCGATTTCTGGCAAGATGCTGGGCGTCTTGAAGAGATCATATTGAACTAGCGGTCTCCCTAGTAGCTTCTCGCAGCCGCTCCACATCGCGCATCGGTGGTGCACCAAACAGCCGCTTGTACTCCCGGTTGAAGTGCGAGGCATCGTCGTACCCCACACGGTAAGCAGCACTGGTAGCATCAAGGTTTTGCCCCAGCATCAGACGGCGAGCCTCCTGGAGCCGCAGTTGCTTCTGGAACTGCAAGGGACTCATTGCAGTTCCAGACTTGAAGTGATGGTGAAAGCCTGAGATACTCATTCCAAGCTCTCGTGCGATGCTTTCAATCTTTATCGGCTCCTTAAAGTTTTTACGAAGTCGCTCGACGGCAAGAGCGATGTGGTGGGTGTAGCCACCCAGAACTGCAATATGACGGAGCCGATTACCTTGCTCTCCCATCAGGAGTCGGTAAATGATTTCCCGCTTAATCATTGGTGCGAGAACATAAGCTTCAGTAGAGGAATCTAGAAGCCTGACGAGCCGCATCACAGCGTCCAACAGATTTGCATCCAACGGACTTACGTCAATCGCTTTCACATCAGCACGGCTGCGCGATGAGGGATGACCTGCCTCGACCATCACTGAGCTGACGAGGGTGGGGTCGAGATCGAGGCGAAGGCTAAGGTACGGTTGCTCCTTGGACGCTTCAAGAATTTGGCTGACAATCGGCAGTTCAACCGTAGCAAGTAGATAATGCATCGGGTCGTACTGATAGCGATCGCTGCCCAGAAGAACTTCTTTGCTGCCTTGAGCAATCACACAAAAGGCAGGAACAGAGACACCATAAACGCATTCCGCAGGCGAGGAGGAGCGATTGAAGTGCAATCCCTTCAGCGGCTCAATCGTCCCATCATGACGAATAGCCTGTGCAATACGCTCAGTCAGTTCATCTCTATTGGCTTGCGCTCTGTCTGCCTCGCGCTTTGCCTGCTGGTCGTTCATTAAATCCATATTGGACTTTTCACTCTTTTGGCAGCGTTTATTTCTAAGTTTGCAGGATTGTACAACAATCTTAGACGATCGTCATATTACTTGCCCTTCAGGATTCTTAAAATGAATTTAAAGCAATGAAAAATGATTTCGTCTTTTGTAAGCATTCTGGACTTTTATTTAAGAAAAAACTCAGTTTTGATTGGGCAACAGACTCGCCTACTGATAACCTTGCTTCTTAAAAAATCCATCCCTACCAATAGAGCAGGCGCTAAGTGCCCAATCTCTACGATGGGGACAGCCACCCTAATGGCATTAAGTGAAGGAATTGAAAGAAATGGACATTAAAAAATGACAACGAACGAGAATGGAAACTACACAGGAAAGGTCGCGTTTGTGACCGGAGCAGCGAGCGGCATCGGTCGAGCTACAGCGCTGGCGTTTGCCCGTGAGGGCGCTGATGTGGTGGTCGCCTTCCGAACAGGGCAATCAAGAAACGGCGCGTCTGATCGAAGAACTCGGCGATCGCGCGATCGCCGTCAAATGCGACGTGACGCGAACCGAGGACGTGAAGGCAGCTCTGGACAAGACCATCGAAACCTTCGGGCGGCTGGACTTTGCCTTTAACAACGCCGGTGTGGAGCAGAAGAATGCAGCAACAGCGGAAATCGAAGAGGAAGAGTGGGATCGGATCGTAGACACTGACCTGCGTAGCGTTTTTCTGTGCCTGAAGCACGAAATCCCGCTGATGCTCAAGCAAGGGGGCGGCGCGATCGTGAACACCTCTTCAAGTGCTGGGGTCAAAGGCTTCAAAAGTGAAGCTGCTTACGTAGCTGCAAAGCACGGCGTGGTCGGACTGACGAGGGCGACGGCTCTCGACTACGCCTCGCAGAACATCTGCATCAATGCCGTGTGCCCTGGAATCATCGACACCCCGATGATGGATCGCTTCAGCGGCGGTACTCCCGAAGGACGAGAACAGGTGATCTCGCAGGAGCCAATTGGCAGGATGGGGCAGCCCGAAGAGATTGCCAATGCTGTCGTCTGGCTGTGTTCGGATGCGTCCTCCTTCGCCATCGGGCACGCCCTAGTCGTCGATGGCGGTCAAACAGTGTAGAGATATTCGCCCGTCCAAGCTGGCGCGGGACGCAAACGCGATTCGAGCAGACAAGAAGTAAGTCATCATGAAACATATCAAAAACATTACTAAGCGGGCTAACTTGGGCATCAGTCGGCGGAACATCTTGTTGGTCGGCGTGAGTGCCGCAGTTCCGGGTCTGATGTCCACCTTTAATACCCCAACTTTCGGGCAGGGAGCATCCCCGAAACAAACTGCAGATTGGGACAAGACCTTCCCCAAGAGTAACCGGGTGGAGCACCAAAAGGTCTCTTTCTCCAACCGTCTGGGAATTACTCTAGTCGCAGACCTGTATATCCCGAAGAATCTTGATCGCTCTCATCGGCATCCTGCCCTCGTAGTCGGTCATCCGTACGGCGGAGTGAAGGAACAGACTTCCGGTCTCTATGCCCAGACGATGGCTGAACGCGGCTTCATCACCTTGGCTCACGACGCATCCTATAACGGTGAGAGCAGCGGTCAACCGCATTCTATCGCTTCTCCTGAAGCGTTCGTCGAGGACTTCAGCGCCGCCGTGGACTTCCTCGGCACTCGCCCTCAAGTGGATCGTAACCGCATTGGTGTCATCGGCGTTTGCGGCAGCGGTGGCTTTGGGTTGGCTGCTGCCGAAATCGACCCCCGCATCAAGGCGGTTGCCACGGTCAGTATGTACGATATCGGTCAAGGACAACGGCAGGGCTTGGCAGAGACCCTGGACAAAGCCGCGCTCAAAAAGTCCCTGGAGAAAATTGCGGCGCAACGCTGGGCTGAGGTCGATGGCGCAGAAAGGGCGATGGCTATTGGAACACCCAAAGCAATCACTGAGAGTTCATCGGCGATTGATAAAGAGTTCTACGGCTACTATCGCACGCCGAGAGGTCAGCATCCGCGATCGACAACGGCAATGTCACTCACAAGCGCTGCTCCTATGATGCTATTTTGGTCATTTGAGCATCTTGACTGGATCTCCCCGCGTCCAGTTCTGTTTATCACGGGAGACCATGCACATTCACGCATCTTCAGTGAGCACGCCTTCAAGAAAGCATCAGAACCGAAGGAACTCTATCTCGTTCCGGGCGCCGGGCACGTAGACCTGTACGATCGGGTGAACCTCATCCCCTGGGACAAGCTTCAGTCCTTCTTCAATCAGCATCTCGCATAAGCGAGCAAGCGAGTAACTGGCAAGTACAAGAGCAATTGGTATTCAGGAAATCGAAAACAACAAAGAAACGTGAAGAGCTAACAAGCTATCACTCAAATCGCCCAAATCAAAAGATTGTCGATGCAGAAAGGAACTGAAACAGTAAAGGGATTTGACCTATACACTTGAGGCGTGATCGTGTCTAAGCTGGAAACTACTCATTCATTGAAGTATAGCATTGGCACGGAGCCTCACCCAACAGCACTGCATATGCTTCTTCAACAACCGACCAGGAGGTCAACATGAAAGCTAGACGATTTCCAATC
Source organism: Komarekiella delphini-convector SJRDD-AB1 (assembly GCF_014831675.1). Lineage (GTDB taxonomy): Bacteria > Cyanobacteriota > Cyanobacteriia > Cyanobacteriales > Nostocaceae > Komarekiella. The sequence continues at coordinate 14,452 of NZ_VJXY01000031.1, forward strand.
CTTGGTGCATTGGTGCTGATGTTATGTCTGTTATGCGCGTGCGGGCGTGCCCCTGCTGAACAGGCCCAAGGACGCATGGTACGGCTATCGGTAATTGAAATTGATCCAGCTCAGTTAGAAAACTATAAAGTTGAGCTTAGGGAGGAAATCGAGGCTTCCATTCGCCTGGAGCCGGGGGTGCTGACCTTATACGCCGTATCTCTAAAGGATAGCCCCACCAGCATCAGAATTCTTGAGACGTATGCTGATGTGGATGCGTACAAAGCGCACATCGAATCGCCTCATTTCAAAAAATACAAGACCAATACCCAGGAAATGGTCAAGTCCCTCGAACTTGTCGAGACCGATCCCGTTTTGCTCGGCGCGAAGTGAATTCGAGCTGAAGAGGTCAAAGAGTGAAAAACAAAATACGCAGGAAAAAACCATGAAAATCAAACTCTTCGCCGCTTCGGTAGTGATGCTTTCCTTGTTTGCCGTAGCATCCGCTCAGAAGACCCGTGAAGGAATTATCCCGGCTGCGATCGTGATCGTTCAGAATCGATCGCAGCAGATGACCATCACGCGAAGCGGTTCGCGGATGCCCAGCAGAGGATCGGAGGCGAATTTCACCGGCAACGTGAGCGTCGAGCCTCTGTTCCCCGTAAACTCTCCGTCGCGGACATCTGGCGGCAGCGTCACGTTTGAACCGGGCGCACGCTCCGCATGGCATACTCATCCGCTCGGTCAGACCCTGATCGTGACGGTCGGCACAGGCTGGGTGCAGCAAGAGGGCGGTGAAAAGCAGGAAATCAGGCAAGGGGATGTTGTATGGACACCGCCCGGTGTGAAGCACTGGCACGGTGCCACGACAACCAGCCGACTGACGCACATTGCCATTCAGGAGACGCTCGACGGTAAGAACGTTGAATGGATGGAGAAGGTCAGCGACGAGCAGTACAACGACAGATAAGGGGTTAAGCCTGATGAAAAAGCTCACTGTGTTCTTGGCACTGGTATCTGCAATGATAGTTAGCCTTTCATTTGTGTCGGAGGCGCAAACAATGAACAACGAGCAAAGCTTAAACGCACGGCAACAAAGCATTGTCACCATTGCCGCCTTTACCGCCAGCGGCGATATGGAGAATCTAGCTCCCGCTCTGAGCGGAGGGCTTAATGCTGGCTTGACCGTGAATGAGATCAAGGAGGTTTTGGTTCAACTGTATGCTTATGCAGGATTCCCGCGTAGTCTAAACGCGCTTAACGCTTACATGAGTGTGCTGAAAGAGCGCCAAGCAAGGGGGATTAAGGACGTAGTGGGCAGGGAAGCAAGCCCCCTTCCAACTAATAAAAGTTTGATCGAGCTTGGAACAGAGATTCAGACGCGCCTAATAAAAGGTCCAGTCACCGGGGAAGTTTATACGTTTGCTCCTGTCATTGATCAGTTTTTAAAGAGTCACTTGTTTGGGGATATTTTCGGGCGTGACACCCTGGACTTTCAAAGTAGGGAAATTGCAACGATCGCAGCGCTTGCCAGCCTCAAAGGGGTTAACGCTCAACTGCGATCGCATTTCAGAGTCGGCATGAATACCGGACTCACCGAGGCACAGATGAACAGTCTCGTCTCTGTTCTCAAGTCCAAAGTTGGCAAGCTTGAAGCCGATAATGCTGCTGAAGTATTGAATAAGGTTTTAAGCAATCAGTAAGGAACTGAAAGAGAAAAACGATGCCTCATATCAGCGTTAAGCTTTATCCCGGTCGGTCGGAACAACAGAAGGTTCAGCTTGCCGAGCGAATTGTAAAAGATGTTATTTCACTGCTCAATTGTGGAGAAGAATCGGTTTCGTTAGCGATCGAAGAAATCAAACCAGAGGACTGGGCAGAGCAGGTCTATGAACCCGACATTCTAAACAAGTCGGAGAAGCTGTACAAACAGCCAGGATATAACCCATTTCAATAGCAACGGACAACTCGATTATGGGTCATACCAAAGCTAATTGTGCAGGATAACGTTCCAACTTTTAACTAGAAGATAGGAGTTCAAACTCATGCAGGAGTGCAACCTTGAAAACAATTCAGCCGCCATAACCGCCCGTGACTATCGATCTCACGCAGCAAAGAACCGCGTCAGCAGGTTCGTGTTCGCGTTCGAGGCGATTGGAACCCAATGGCAGATTGAAACTCACGACCCGTTGAACTCTCAGTTGCAGCAGTGCATTCTCGATCGAATTCGCCAATTCGATGCGACGTACTCGCGGTTCCGACCGGACTCCCTCGTGTCCTGTGTCGCTGCCGCCCCTGACGGTGGCTGCTTCAACTTCCCCAACGACTCGATCACTCTCTTCGACCTCTACGATCGACTGCACAAAGCGACCGGAGGCGCAGTAGACCCACTCGTTGGATATGAACTCGAACTCCTTGGCTACGACCCGACATACTCGCTCACCCCCGCATCTGACATTGCTGAGATGCGCGATCGAGAGAGAGCAACTTGGTCGAAGGATATCCTTCGAGATGGCACGTCACTTGTCACGCAGCGTCCACATACGATCGATGTGGGAGCGGCGGGGAAAGGCTACCTCGTAGACATCATCTCCGAGATCCTGCACGAAACTGGTTTGACGCAGTTCATTGTAGACGGCAGCGGCGACCTCCGCTATAGGGGTGAGTTGAGCATCCAGGTCGGACTTGAACACCCATTTGACCCTCAAATGGTCATCGGTGTAGCCAACTTGCAGAACCGCTCCCTCTGTGCATCTGCGGTCAACAGGCGCACTTGGGGTAACGGTTTCCACCATATACTCGATGCCCGGACAAGTATCCCGGTTCAGGATGTGGTCGCGACGTGGGTTATTGCCGATGATGCTGCAACCGCTGATGGACTGGCGACTGCTCTGTTCTTCACGAGCGCGGATCGTCTAGCAGAGAGCTTCCAGTTCTCCTACGTGCGAATGTTTGCCGATGGTCGCACTGAGATCTCGCCGAACTTCGACGGCAAGCTCTTCTCGAAGACGCACCCCTCAGCAGAATGCACGCCTGTGAACAGAGCCGCTCAGGTTCTGACTGATCAATCTGCCCAACGCGCCAGGAAAGGAGCAGGGATGACAACCTTGAACAAGCGGATGAAAGTCGCGATCGCAGGGGTCGCTGTAAGTCTTCTGATCGGATGCTCAACCACGGGTACGGAAGTCGTGCGCCCGGTGTCCACCCCCAATGCTGATGTCAACCGTTCGCGATCGGCATCGAGTGAAAACTCCGCCTACACAGATGGTGTCTACACGGCGACTGGTCAATACGGGAGCCTTCCATCGTCCATCACTGTAACTGCCACTCTGGTGAACAATGTCGTCACCGCCGTTGAAGTCACTCCTCGTGCGACAGACCCGACATCACTCGACTACCAGCGTCGCTTCGCCGCTGCGGTTCCATCGATCGTCGTTGGGAAGCGGATCGACGAGGTGAACGTGGGTCGGCTTGCAGGCTCTAGCGGTACCCCCAACGGGTTCAACGCTGCGCTCCAGCGGATCGAGGAACAATCCCAAAGATCGCGAGCGACCTCTGAGTGATGCTTTCGCGGTCAGCACCTAGGGAGAGCCACAGTGCAGAAGTACGCGGCGACAGCAGTGGTAACAGCAGCAAAGTCGCTGTAACAAAATAATCAGGGAATCAGTCCTAAAAGGAGAACGATAAATGTCAGCTATACCATCGGTCACATTGAACAACGGGCTGAAAATGCCCATTTTGGGATTCGGTGTCTTTCAAGTGCCCGATCTCGAAGAGTGCGAGCGAAGCGTCTCGGACGCGATCAAAACTGGCTACCGACTACTGGATACAGCAGCTTCTTACGGCAACGAAGAGGCAGTGGGCAACGCTATCCAAAAAAGCGGTGTAGCGCGAGACGAGCTTTTTGTCACGACCAAGCTGTGGGTTCAAGATGCCAGTTACGAAGGCGCGAAGCAGGCTTTTCAACGATCGTTGGACAAGCTGAAGCTAGATTACCTCGACTTGTATTTGATCCATCAGCCTTACGGCGACGTTTACGGCGCGTGGCGGGCGATGCAAGAGTTGTATCAAGCTGGTCGCATCAAAGCGATCGGGGTCAGCAACTTCTATCCCGATCAGCTCATGGACTTCATCATTCACAACGAAGTCGTTCCAGCAGTCAACCAGATTGAGACGCACCCTTTCCACCAACAGATCGAAACCTAGAAGTTCCTTCAGGAAAACAACGTCCAGATCGAAGCTTGGGGACCGTTCGCCGAAGGCAAAAATAACATTTTCAGTAACGATGCGCTGCTGTCTATCGCTGAAAAGCAGGGCAAAAGCGTGGCTCAGGTCATCCTGCGCTGGCTGACGCAACGCGGCGTGGTCGCCATTCCTAAATCGGTTCGCAAAGAGCGTATGGCGGAAAACTTCAACATTTTCGACTTCGAGCTAAGTGCCGAAGACATGAACGCGATCGCAACGCTGGACATCAAGCAAAGTGCCTTCTTCGACCACCGCGATCCAGCGATGGTGAAGTCAATAGGTACCAGAAAAATCCACGACTGATTCAGTTTGAAGCCATCGAAGGAAAAAGATCAGTCAAAGGAGGTGCGTATGACCAATACACCTAAAACGCCGAAAGTAATACAATAGAGATCACTGAGATGAACAAACCAAAAAAAGAGTCTTCGTCAGAAAACGGTCCTGCCCTACCGGGTCGTCGTCAATTGTTTGGAGCCGGGATCGCACTAGCCGCAGTTTCAGCACTGCCTCGCACGATCGCCAGAGCGCAGGGTCAGAACACGCCACAACCCACGCCCAACCTTCGGCGTAAGCTCGGCACCTTGGAAGTCTCCGCCATCGGTCTTGGCGTTCAAAACATGAGCCGCACCTATCAAACGACGATCCCCACCCGATCCGAGATGTTCAACATCATTCGGACAGCCTTTGATCGTGGCATCACCTTTTACGACGCGGCGGAGGCTTATGGTCCGCACGAGGTCGAGCGCATCCTCGGCGAAGGCGTGGCTCCGTTCCGCGACAAGGTGACTATCGCGTCAAAGTTCGGCTGGAATATCGATCAGAAAACCGGCGTGCGGAGTCCGGGACTGAACAGCCGCCCGGAACAGATCAAACTTGTGGTTGAGGGGATGCTCAAGCGTCTTCGGACTGATCGCATCGATCTCCTCTACCAGCACCGGGTTGACCCGCTGGTGCCGATTGAAGATGTCGCCGGTGCAGTCAAAGAACTGATGGCGCAAGGCAAGGTTCTACACTGGGGTCTGTCCGAGATGGGACCGAACACGTTGCGCCGCGCTCATGCCGCGCTACCCGTCAGCGCCGTTCAGAATGAGTACTCGATGCTGTGGCGCGGACCGGAAGAGGTAATTATTCCGCTTTGCCAGGAACTGGGCATCGGCTTCGTCCCGTGGAGTCCGCTTGGCGTGGGTTTCCTAACCGATGCCATTGATGCCAACACGCGGTTCGCTCCCGGTGACATTCGCGGCGTTGAGTCCCGGTTCTCGCCGGAGAATCTGCCCCACAACCTGGCGCTCGTGGAGTTGGTGAAGAGATGGTCTGTGCGGAAACAAGCCACTCCCGCCCAAATCGCGCTGGCGTGGCTGATGGCACAGAAGCCGTGGATCGTGCCCATCCCCGGCACGACACAGATGCCGCATATGATCGAGAACACCAGCGCGACAACCGTTCGATTCACGCCTGACGAACTCGCCGAACTGAACCGGTCTGTTTCGGCAATCCAGATTCGTGGGCAGCGACTCCCAGACGCAGTGTTGGTCTTTTCGGGCGTAGAAGCGCCGCCGAAGAACTGAACCAGTAAAACAGTAATAGGAGTTCCAGCAATGACCAGTACAGCCGACACCCCAAAGGATTATAAGCAGAACCTGTTCACCTTGGTTTATGACGGGGCGATCGCGAAGAATGAGCCGGGCAAGGTCAATATTCACCCTGGGTTCCCAAATATGTGGACGCTGCAATGGGCAAGTTGACACCGTTTTTTGCCCGAACCTTGTAAGATCCGGCACCCAAAGGCAGCGCCTGCCACAGGTTTTCAAGATGTCTCGCGTCAATTACTGGCATTTGTCCAGTTATCGAATCTCCCGAAAAATTTATTCGGGAAAACCTGAGCGTAAATAAACCAAACTCTTAATGTCGAAGCAGAGAAAATACCGAATGAAGAAGATTTTATGAGCAATAATATCGATGGAAAAGTTGTCGTCATCACGGGCGCGAGCAGTGGGTTGGGCGAGGCGACCGCTCGGCATCTCTCTGCCAAAGGTGCGATCGTGGTGTTGGGGGCAAGGCGTGTCGATCGCATTCAATCATTAGCAGACGAGTTGACTAGCAACGGCAGCAAGGCACTTGCCATCACAACGGATGTCACCGACTGCGATCAAGTAAAGAAACTAGTCGATGCTGCCGTGGAGAAATACGGGCGGATCGACGCGATCGTCAATAACGCTGGGCTGATGCCGCAGGCACCCCTTGAGCGCCTCAAAATTGACGAATGGAACCGAACAATCGACGTGAACATCAAGGGTGTGCTATATGGCATTGCTGCGGTATTGCCGTATATGAAAGAGCAGAAAGCTGGACATATCATCAATGTCTCCTCGGTGGCGGGTCATAAGGTCAATCCTGGCGGTGCGGTCTATTCGGCAACGAAGCACGCGGTGCGAGTTCTCTCTGAGGGACTGCGCCAGGAAGTGAAGCCCTACAACATCCGCACAACGGTAATCTCGCCGGGTGCAGTTGCCACGGAACTGCCAAACAGCACAACTGACCCAGAAACCGCCGAGAGAATCCGCAAAGTCTATGAGAGCGCGATTCCTGCTGATTCGTTTGCGCGGGCAGTTGCCTTTGCTATGAGTCAACCGGAGGACGTGGATGTGAACGAAATCCTGTTTCGACCCACAGGACAGATGATGTAAGCTCTCCTGCCTCTACAGTTAAAGGAGTGGTTCATGACGAAGTTGAGCGATCGGAGCGAAAGGGGCTGACAACCATGGGATCAGAGGAGATTAGGTTGAACTATCAGTCTCCCTAGCCAACTCCTGAAGTCGTTCCACGTCCCGCATCGGCGGCACACCGAAGAGGCGCTTGTAATCGCGGTTGAAATGTGAGGTGTCATCATAGCCAACGCGAAAGCCCGCAGTCGTCGCATCCAAAGCTTCGCCGATCATCAAGCGCCTTGCTTCCTGAAGCCGCAACTGTTTCTGGAACTGCAACGGACTCAAGGCGGTAACTTGCTTGAAGTGATGGTGGAAGCCCGACACGCTCATGCTGATTCCCCGCGCCAACTCCTCAACGTGCATCGGCTTGTTGAACTCACGGCAAATCTTCTCCACAGCCTGAGAAATGCGATGGGTATGCCCTCCCAGCACCGTCATCTGACGGAGACGATGCCCTTGTTCACCGGATAAAAGCCGATAGATGATTTCACGCGAGATCAGTGGTAAGAGAAGCCGCGCATCGTCCGGAGAATCGAGCAAGCGAGACAGCCTCACCACGACATCCAGCAGGGTGGCATCTAGAGGACTGACTTCGATGGCTCGCACTGGCGACTGACTGCGCGGCGGAAGTTGACCCATCTCTACCATGACCGACGCAACTACCGCAGGGTCGATGATTATGTATACCCCTAGATACGGCTGCTCCTTAGAGGGTGCCAGAATCCGGCTCACGATGGGAAGTTCCGCTGTCGAGAGGAGGTAATTGTAGGGGTCGTATTGGTAACGATACTCGCCGAGAAACACTTCTTTGCTGCCTTGGGCGGTGATGCAGAAGATAGATTCCGACACGCCATACAGTGGCTCCCCAGGTTGGGAGAAACGAGCAAGGCGAAGCCCCTTGATTGGCTCAACTATCCCATCTTCGGAAATGGCTCGTGCGATCCGCTCCACCAGTTCTTCGCGGTTGCTTTGCTCCCTTTGCGTCTCGCGTTCTCTTTCGCGCTCTATATGCTTCTGGTTCATGAGATTCAGCTTAACTCCTGCACAGGTCTGTTGTTCAGGTATTTCTAAAACTTTGGAGAATCGTTCAAACGAGTTGCAGGATCGTCATATCGCTCTTCGTTCCCAGTGTACACAATGAATGAATGGTGTTAGAGGAAGTCTCTACTGGCTGCTCAAAGTACTTTGAGCGCACAAGAGATAAGCTTTACGACCAACACCTGAACAGTGATTAACTTCCAAATGAAACAAATCAACAACATGACTAAGCGAACCAACTTGGGCATCAGTCGGCGGAACATCTTGTTAGTCGGCGTGACCGCTGCATCTATGGGTGTGATGTCCAACTTCAATACCCCAACTTTCGGGCAGGAAGCACCCCCAAAACCAACCGCAGCTTGGGACAAGATCTTCCCCAAAAGTAACCGAGTGGATCACCAAAAAGTCTCTTTCTCCAACCGTCTGGGAATTACTTTGGTCGCGGATCTATATATGCCAAAGAATCTTGATCGCGCTCGTCGGTATCCTGCCCTCGTGGTCGGTCATCCCTACGGCGGAGTGAAGGAACAGACTTCCGGTCTTTATGCTCAGACGATGGCTGAGCGCGGCTTCATCACCCTGGCTCACGACGCATCTTATAACGGCGAGAGCGGCGGTCAACCGCATTTTACTGCTTCTCCTGAAGCGTTCGTCGAGGACTTCAGTGCCGCCGTAGACTTCCTGGGTACTCGTCCTCAAGTCGATCGTAACCGCATTGGAGTCCTCGGCATTTGCGGCGGCGGTGGCTTTGGGTTGGCGGCTGCCGAAATCGATCCCCGCATCAAGGCGATCGCGACGGTCAGTATGTACGATATCGGTCAAGGACAACGGCAGGGATTGGCAGAAACCCTAGACAAAGCCGCACTCAAAACGTCTCTAGAGAAAATTTCGGCGCAACGCTGGGCTGAGGTTGATGGCGCAGAAAGGGCGATGGCTAGTGGAACACCCGAAGTACTCACGAACAGTTCATCGGCGGTTGAAAGAGAGTTCTACGACTACTATCGCACGCCGAGAGGGCAGCATCCGCGATCGACCACGACGATGGCGCTCACAGGCGCTGCTGCGATGTCGCTATTTTGGTCATTCGAGCATCTCGACTGGATCTCCCCGCGTCCCGTTCTGTTTATCATGGGCGACCGCGCACATTCCCGCGTCTTCAGTGAGCAAGCCTTCAAGAGAGCATCAGAACCGAAGGAACTCTATATCGTCCCCGGTGCGGGTCATGTGGATCTGTACGACAAGGTAAATCTGATTCCCTGGGACAAGCTTCAGTCCTTCTTCACAGCGCATCTCCCAGAAACGAGAGCCAGCCAGTCCAAGTCATGAACGCATTCTAAATTTTTATTTAGGCGAAAACGTAGGACGAGAAATGAAAGCAATCCATATTCATAGTCACGGCGATCCAGATGTACTCATCTTTGAGGATGTTAGTATCCGCCAACCTAACGCTGGCGAGATCCTGGTGCGGAACCGGGCGATCGGTGTCAACTTTGTCGATACCTACTTGCGAAGCGGTGCCTTTGCACCGCCGTGTATGCCATTTATTCCTGGCAAGGAGGGTGCTGGCGAAGTCCTGGCGATCGGCGAGGGTGTTCATGGCTTTGCTCCTGGCGATCGCGTGGCTTATGTCGAGACGCTAGGGGCTTATGCAGAGGAGTGTGTCGTTCCCATGCACTTTCTGGTGCATCTGCCCGATACCATTGACTACGAAACCGCCGCTGCAGTGATGCTGAAGGGTCTGACGGCACAATATCTGCTGCGCCGGACATTTCGCGTTGAGGCGGGTCAGATGGTCTTGGTGCAGGCTGCTGCCGGAGGTGTCGGCATCATCCTGACGCAATGGGCGAAGCACCTTGGCGCGACCGTTATTGGTACGGTCGGTTCGCCAGAAAAGGCAGAGATTGCCCGCCAGAACGGCTGCGATCACGTTATCGACTACCGCAAGGAGGATTTTGCCGCGCGGGTGAAGGAGATTACTGCGGGTGAAGGGTGCCACGTCGTCTATGACGGGGTGGGCAAGGCGACCTTCCCCGGCTCCCTCGATTGCCTCCGACCCTTCGGCTACTTCGTCAGCTTCGGTTCTGCATCGGGAACGATCCCGCCGTTCGACATCATGCTTCTGCTGGAAAAAGGTTCGCTCTTTGCCACATATCCAGGGCTGACGATGCACTTGGCTCGACGCGAGGATGTTCTCACGATGAGTCAAGAACTGTTCGACGCGATCGCGAGTGGCGCTGTGAAAATTCCACCTCCTACGCGACTGCCGCTAGCCGAGGCAGCGGAGGCGCATCGCAGGCTCGAAGCACGACAGACAATTGGAGCGACTGTGCTTCTACCGTAAAACAAGGCGATTACCACCCAGTTCAATTAATCAGTTTATTAACCTCAAAAGGACAAATTTATGACATCCAATCAAACTCAACGTTTCGCAGGGAAAGTTGCCTTTGTCACTGGCGCAACCAGCGGCATCGGTCGAGCGACCGCGATCGCGTTTGCACAAGAAGGCGCAAATGTCGTCGTCGCAGACATTGCTGAAAAGGGCGTGCAGGAAACAGCCCGCCTCATAGAGGAACACGGCAGTAAAGCCCTAGCCGTCAGTTGCGATGTGGCGAAGGCTGATGATATAAAAGCCGCTGTAGAACAAGCTGTTACAACCTTTGGTCGCATCGATGTCGCCTTTAACAATGCAGGAGTAGAGCAGCCGTATGGTGCCATTGCCGATGTCACGGAAGACGACTGGGATCGCATCGTTGCCATCAACCTGCGCGGCGTTTTTCTTTGCATGAAGTACCTGGTGCCCATCATGCTCAAGCAGGGCGGCGGTGCGATTGTTAACACTTCTTCAAGCGCTGGGGTGATTGGTATTAGTGGGCAAGCGGCTTATGCGGCTACAAAGTTTGGTGTTATCGGTCTGACAAAATGTGCGGCGCTCGATTATGCAAAATCGAACATTCGCGTGAACGCCATCTGTCCAGGAATCATTGACACGCCGATGATTCAACGGGTTGCCGCAGGAGCGCCCGACGGGTATGACAGCATGATTGCTCAAGAGCCGATCGGACGCTTGGGCAAGCCTGAGGAGATTGCGTCAGCGGTCTTGTGGCTAAGTTCGACCGATGGTGCTTTTGCAACTGGACATGCGATGGTGGTCGATGGCGGACAGACCGTTGGCATCGGCGTAGGGTAAGCTTTCAAGTCAGAAGTATAAGGTTCGCAGCTAGTTGCAACTCAGTGCTATGTGGCTTTTGTCACACCCAGTTCCGATGCATTGATCGACAACCTAGACGGCAGCCAGACTAACCTTGCTGCTTCAAAAATTCATATCCCTACCGATAGAGCAAGTGATGAGTGCCGAATCTCTACGATTGGGGGCAACCCAAACCGCATCTCAAAGATTTTGTATTCTTAGGAGCATCATTCATGCCCAACGCCAAAGCCTACTCTGCTGCCAGTGCAACCTCACCGCTAACTTCCGACACGATCGAGCGGCGCGATCTGATCGAACACGATGTCGAGATCGAAATTCTCTTCTGCGGCATCTGCCACTCCGACCTCCATGCCGTGCGAAACGAGTGGAGCAACACGGTCTACCCGATCGTTCCCGGTCATGAGATTGTCGGTCGTGTTACTCAAGTCGGCTCGGCAGTGACCCAATTCAAACCTGGCGATCTGGTGGGAGTCGGCTGCATGGTCGATTCAGATAGCACCTGTCCCCAGTGTAAAGCGGGTCTTGAGCAGTTCTGCCCAAACGTGATCTTCACCTACAATTCCCCAGACAAGCACCTCGGCGGGGTCACTTATGGCGGCTATTCCGATGGCGTCGTCGTCGATCAACGCTTCGTGCTGCGAGTTCCGTCCAACCTCGATCTGGCTGGTGTTGCACCGCTGCTCTGTGCTGGCATCACCACCTACTCGCCCCTGCGCTACCACAGCGTGACTAAAGGACAGAAAGTAGGCGTAGTCGGTCTTGGCGGACTGGGACATATGGGTGTGAAGTTTGCTCATGCGTTTGGTGCCCACGTTGTCGTTTTTACTACGTCACCCGATAAGAAGGAAGACGCGCTTCGTCTCGGTGCGGATGAAGTCGTTGTCTCCCGTAATGCCGACGAGATGCAGAAACACACGGGTAGCTTTGACTTCATCCTCGATACCGTTTCCGCTGATCACGACATCAACACCTATCTCAACTTGCTTCGTCCTGACGGCAACCTCACCCTGGTTGGCGCACCCCCGAAGCCTCTAGAAATTGCGGCATTCAGTCTGATTATGGGTCGCCATAGTCTCTCTGGCTCGAACATTGGCGGGATTGCCGAAACTCAAGAAATGCTCGACTTTTGCGGGGAACATAACATTACCGCCGATGTCGAAGTCATTCCGATTCAGAAGGTCAACGAAGCTTACGATCGATTGCTCAAATCCGATGTGAAATACCGCTTCTCGATCGATATGGCATCCCTGAAATCCGAATAACCTCATCAGGAGTCACAATGCAAACGCGCAAACTTGGAAATAGTAATCTGGAAGTCTCAGCGATCGGACTTGGCTGCATGGGAATGAGCTTTGGCTATGGTCTGCCCAAAGACACGCAGGAGATGATCTCACTGATTCGGGCTGCCGTCGAACGCGGCGTTACATTCTTTGACACCGCCGAGGTCTACGGCCCGTTCACCAACGAAGAACTTGTGGGCGAAGCCCTCGCTCCCTTCCGTGGGCAAGTGGTCATCGCCACCAAATTCGGGTTCGACCTGAGTCCTAATTTCGATCCCCGGGGAATGAAAGGTTCACCAGGACTGAATAGCCGACCGGAGCACATCAAGGAAGCCGTGGAGGGTTCACTCAAGCGACTCAAGGTCGAGGCAATCGACCTGCTCTATCAGCACCGGGTTGACCCGAACGTGCTGATCGAAGACGTGGCAGGAGCGGTGAAGGAACTGATTCAGGCAGGGAAGGTTAAGCACTTTGGACTCTCTGAAGCAGGTGTACAAACGATTCGTCGCGCGCACGCGGTTCAGCCCGTGACGGCACTCCAGAGCGAATATTCGCTGTGGACGAGAACTCCTGAGAAGGAAGTGATACCAACCCTTGAGGAACTCGGAATCGGCTTTGTCCCGTACAGCCCGCTGGGCAAGGGCTTTCTCACTGGCAAGATTGACGAAAACGCGACCTTCGACAGCTCCGACTTCCGCAGCACCCTGCCTCGTTTCACGCCCCTAGCTCTCAAGGCGAATCAAGCCCTGATTAATCTGCTCGGCAGTATCGCAGAACAGAAGAAGGCGACACCTGCTCAGGTTGCGATCGCTTGGCTGCTGGCCCAGAAGCCGTGGATTGTTCCGATCCCAGGCACTACGAAGCTGCATCGCTTGGACGAAAACATCGGGGCAGTCTCAGTCGAACTTACGCCCGACGATCTGCATGACATCGATGACACCGCCTCCAAGATCACGGTGCAAGGGGCTAGATACCCCGAAAAGCTGGAGCAAATGACCGGTCGCTGAACGGCAAAAAATGTTTTCTCTGGTTGCATTCTGTAGCTCACTGAGTAAGGTAACACGTGCAAGACAGATGCTAGCAACGAAAGGCGAGGGAAAGTAGCATACGAATTTGCATTCTGGATTCGACGGGGTTGATGGGCGGCAAGTTCAGCACGTTCTTCGCCCGTACCGGGCATGAGGTGATTTAGGGATTGCCGCTGAGCTGATCCGCTCATGTCAAGGAGAGCGATCGCCCCCCTTCCCTCACCATCTCCCACCAACTTCGATAAAATCACTATGGTGCTACTTAACCCTGAGACTGATGAAAAGCGATCGCTCCTCTTCCCAACTCTCCCTTCAACGTCCTGAACTACTTGCACCAGCAGGTAATTGGGACTGTGCTAAAGCTGCTGTGGAAAATGGAGCAGATGCGATTTACTTCGGCTTAGATCGTTTTAATGCCCGAATGCGGGCACAAAATTTTACTGAGGCGGACTTACCCCAATTGATGGCATTTCTGCACCTCCGGGGCGTCAAGGGCTACGTTACGCTCAATACACTAATTTTTCCCAAAGAACTAGCAGCAGCACAACAATATCTCCGCACAATTATTGCCGCAGGTGTTGATGCGGTAATTGTCCAGGACGTGGGTATATGTCGGCTTATTCGTCACATCTCGCCCGATTTTCCCATCCATGCCTCAACCCAGATGACTATCACTAGTGCGGCTGGCGTAGAATTTGCTAAGTCTCTTGGCTGTCAGTTGGTGGTGCTGGCGCGTGAATGTTCTCTAAAGGAAATCAATAAAATCCAGCAGCAGATTGCCCAACAGGATACTTCGCTGCCTTTAGAGGTCTTTGTTCATGGTGCTTTGTGCGTTGCTTATTCTGGTCAGTGTTTAACTAGTGAAGCTTTAGGCGGACGTTCTGCTAACAGAGGTGAATGTGCTCAAGCTTGCCGAATGCCCTACGAGTTAATTACTGATGGGGAAACTGTAAATTTAGCGGAACGCAAATACTTACTTAGTCCTCAAGACCTAGCAGGCTTAGAAGTTCTGCCATATTTAGTTAAGTCAGGAGTTACTTGTCTCAAGATTGAGGGTCGTCTAAAAGCCCCAGAGTATGTTGCCAATGTTACTCGTGTTTATCGAGAAGCCCTTGATTGTGTGATGGTGCAATTGGCAAAAGGCAAGGGTATGCCAACAACAAAGCTTCCCCATTTGCCCATCTCCCCCTCAACTTCCCAGGAACGATATAATTTAGAAATGGCATTTTCTCGCGGACTATACACAGGCTGGTTTGGCGGGATTAATAATCAAGAACTGGTTCATGCCCGTTTTGGCAAAAAGCGCGGGGTTTACTTGGGTGAAGTCACCCGCATCCACAACGAACAAGTGACACTCAAGCTGGAAGCGCCAGTTAAGCCAGGAGATGGAATTGTTTTTGATTGCGGTCATCCAGAAGCGAAGGAAGAAGGTGGTCGGGTTTACGCGGTGGTGCAGAAGGGTAAAGAAGTTGTCCTGACCTTTGGTCGGCACGATTTGAACCTGCGTCGGGTGCATTTGGGCGATAAGGTTTGGAAAACCAATGACCCAGAACTTGATAAGCAATTACGCCAGAGTTTTGCTGGAGAAAATCCGCAATTTCAGCGTCCCATTTACATAGAGGTTTATGGAGAAGTCGGTCAACCGTTGATTGCGATCGCCCGTGATGAACTCGGTAATATTGTACAGGTAGAGTCTGCAATTTCACTAGTTGAGGCGCACACTAAACCCCTAACTAAAGACCGTTTACAAGAACAGTTGGGTCGTCTTGGTAACACCCCCTTCTGTTTGGGAACCTTAAGCAATCATCTTAACGGTACTGTTATGCTGCCCGTGAGTGAGTTGAACCGAATGCGGCGGGAAATCGTGACGCAATTAGAAGAGTTGCGAAGTCAACCCAAACGCTGGCAATTATCTTTAAATGCTTCCCTCGCAGATTTACTCCCCTCCCTCACTCCTCCACTCTTCCACTCCCCCCCTCTTCCTCTTTCCCCCTCACTCATTGTCCTAGTCAGAAATCTCCAGCAACTCCAAGCCGCCCTCCAAACAGGAATCCAAACGCTGTATTGTGAATTTGAAGACCCCCGCGCTTACACAAAGGCTGTGCAGATGGTACGCGAGGGTCAAACTATTGCTAATCAAACTATCTGGGTTGCGCCTCCCCGGATTACCAAACCTGGAGAAAACTGGATTTTGCAACAAGTACGTGCCTCAGAAGCAGATGGCTATTTGGTACGAAACTATGACCAACTGCAATTCTTTGCAACAGACCGTTGTATTGGAGATTTTTCGCTCAATGTTGCCAACTCCTTAACGGCGGACTACTTTCAGCATCACTTTGGCTTAGAACGGCTAACGGCTTCCTATGATTTAAATATCACCCAACTCGAAGACTTACTTACCAGTTGCTCACCCCAGTGGTTTGAGGTGACAATTCATCAGCATATGCCAATGTTTCACATGGAGCATTGTGTTTTTTGTGCCTTTCTATCGACTGGTACAGATTACACCAACTGTGGACGACCTTGTGAAAAGCATGAAGTGAAATTAAAAGACCGCGTCGGTAGTGAACACGTCCTCAAGGCAGATATAGGTTGCCGGAATACTGTATTTAATGGCACTGCTCAAACGGGAGCCGAGTACGTACAACGTCTCATAGATTTAGGATTAGGTCACTTTCGCATTGAGTTTGTGAATGAGACTCCAGACCAAGTTGCTAAAACGATACATTGCTACCATCAATTACTCCAAGGCGAGATTACAGGTTCCCAACTTTGGCGAGAATTGAAGCTACAAAATCAGTTGGGCGTAACTCGCGGCCCTATGGGAGTGTCTGCGTTGCAGTCATAACTCATTTTCTAACCGCCCAGCTTGAAAAATCTGTTCAGCGGTCAGATTCAGTTCTGGGAATGTAGGTGATACGATGCGATCGCTACCTCGAAATAGGTTAACTTGATACTCACCGTCCACCAAATAGTAAACGGAAGTAGTAGGTTGTTTAGGATTCCCTATGTACCGCCTACCGCCCAAAGCTAAATAGTCAACAATCCAATATTCAGGAACACCAAAAGTTTCGTAGTCAACCAGCTTGGATGCATAATCATCCCTCCAATTAGTGCTGACAACTTCAATAACTAGGGGAACCGAGGCAGATTGAGTAACTGTTGAGGACTTTTTCCACATCGGTTCTAATGAAAGATTCTTTTGATTTATCACTATAACATCAGGCGAATAACCTGATTCTTTATCGGGAATCTTAACTAGTGCTTGCTTGGGTATGAGGTATGGGAGTTTTAATCGTTTGAACTCTAAAGTTACTTCGCCAGCTAAAAAACCATTAATCTCTTCATGATCTCCTACTGGCTGCATTTCAACAATTACCCCATCGTGTAGTTCATAACATCCACCGTCTGGCTTCCAATTGAGGAATTCTTCAAAAGTGATCGTTTTTGGTAAGGCTTGAAACATCACACTTACTCCTGATGATGATTCAAAGTTTAGCAAATTACTTGTTATTGCTCACTTAACCCTCAGATCCCCGACTTCTTAAAGAAGTCGGGGATCTAAATCGACATAAAACCTCGCTAGATAAAGCTAAAACGAGTAATCAGGAAGATTTTACAAAATTTTGTATCTATTTTGGTAACAACGTCAATTCAGGTGAATGAACGTTATAAACTCAACCTTGGAATCAGAAAGAGATTCCTTAAACCAGTGAACAT
The DNA here is from genome assembly GCF_014831675.1 of Komarekiella delphini-convector SJRDD-AB1. Classification (GTDB taxonomy): domain Bacteria; phylum Cyanobacteriota; class Cyanobacteriia; order Cyanobacteriales; family Nostocaceae; genus Komarekiella. Next base: position 31,658 of record NZ_VJXY01000031.1, read on the forward strand.
TGAACAGTTATCAGGCGTATGGTAGGGGATTTAAACCCACTACCAAAGCATTTCACTTTCTTTTTGGGGGACTTGAACCCAAAGAACAAAATTGAGAACTAAGTAAGTGTTAAATAATTCAGCCATAAATATCTAAAACAAAGTAACTAATAGGTTATCAAGGCTTCAGCATGAACAAAAACACTAAGTTTCAGCGCAATTTTTGCTGCTCATTTTCTCGTGTTTCTCGTTATAGTTTAATTGGATTGCTTGGTGTAGTTTTGTTATCTGATGCGGTGGGTGCAAAAGTTGGTGGTTTACAGAACTACTCACCAAAGACATCGCCAGAAATTCTATTAGATAAATATCGAGATAATTTCCCATCTTTAGAAGCTGGCGATAAGCAACTCTTGCTAAAAAGCTATCATAATCAACAGCAAATATACATTGCACAGCAGCCAGCGTCTACCCCATCAATTCCTTTGAATCCAGAGCAACAAAAGTTATACCAACAGGGAGTCAAGCTATTTCAAGAAGCAGAAGAGTTAAAGAAAAAAGGGAATAGAGAAGGATACGTTCAGGCTATAAATAAATATCAACAAGCGTTGAAAATTGTCCAGAGTATAGGACTGCGCCAAGAGGAAGCTGAGATAAATCAAAATATTGGTGTAGTTTACTTTTTAGTTTCCGACTATAAAAATGCGCTTGAGTTCCACAATAAAGCACTTTCAATCTGGCAAGAACTAAATCAGCCTTTGCAGCAAGCATCTGCACTCAGTTTAATTGGTAATGTCTATGCCGGGATAGGTGAATATGAAAAAGCAATCCAATATTTTAATCAAGCACAGTCAAGTTTTCAGGCACAGAAACAATTTCGTTTGATAGCTATAACTTTAAACTCTACCGCTAGTGCCTACATGAGATTAGGTAAGATGAACAATGCTCTTAGCTCCCTCAATCAAGCAGTGGAGATTTATCGTACTACATTTAAAGACTCAGATAAAGAAGCTTATATTCTTGATAATATTGCTTTTATTTATTCACAAATAGGTGAATCTGATACAGCTTTACAATACTACAATCAAGCCCTAGATATTCAACGTAAAAGACTAGATTTACCTGCACAAGCGGTAATTATGAGAAACATTGGTTCTTTGCACCTTAAATTGGGCAAATATCAACAGGCTTTAGACTTTTTAAATAAAGCACTGGAAATACAACAGTCAAAAGGTACATTAGTAGACCAAGGTTTAACCATTCACGATATTGCTGGTGTCCATGATTCATTAGGAAAATATGAGCAAGCAATTGAACACTACAAAAAAGCAAAGTTGCTTTTTCATCAAGCTGGTCGGATAACCTTAGAGCACCAGAGTATTGGACACATTGTTAGTATTTATAGAAATTTTCTGGGTGATAACCAAGAAGCATTGAAATATACAGATGAAGCACTTCAGCTTCAGCGTCAAGCTGGCGATAAGGAAGACGAAGCCTATACTCTTAACCAGCAAGCTGATATCTACCTTTTACAGGGAGATTATCAACTGGCATTAGACGGTTATAATCAAGCTTTGACAATTGAGCGCTCCATAACAAAAAATCCTAGACAAGAAGCTCGGACTCTCGCTAATATTGCATTCCTTTACAATTTATTAGGCGATACTGACTCAAGCATTAAAACTTACACTCAGGCATTAGATATATATAAGAAGCTGGATTATCAGGTTGGACAAGCAAAAATTTTTAGATCAATTGGCAGTGTTTACCAACTAAATAGAAGGGACAAAGAGGCTCTCGAATCTTATAACCAAGCACTATCCTTACATCGAAAACAAAATGATAATAGATCAGAAATTGCTACACTTTGGGGCATAGCAAAAACCCATAGGTCTCGGAAAGATTATGATAAAGCATTCGATACTGCTAACCAAGCATTGGCATTATCGCAACAGTATGAATATTCTTTTAACATAACAGCTTCTCTCGGCATTATCGGTAGCATATACTTTGCCAAAAGCGACTATCAAAATGCGTTAAATAGCTATAAAAATATTTTGGTAGATTATCGCAAAGTTGGATTGCGAATTAAGGAAGCTGAAACCTTAAATACAATGAGCATGGCTTATGAGTTCCAGAAGCAGCATCAACAAGCAATAGATAAGCTCAATCAAGAACTGAAACTGCGACGAGAATTAAAAGATAGCACAGGAGAAGCACAGGCACTTTACCAAATCGCCATTAACCAACGCAATCTCGGAAACCTCAAAACCGCACTTTCTAATATCCAAACTACAATCAACATTGTTGAAAGCATACGCGGTAAAGTCCAAAGTGATGAACTGCGTACCTCATACTTCGCTACAGTGCAGAATTACTATAAATTCTACATCGACTTGTTGATGCAACTGCACAAACAAGACCCCACAAAAGTATGCGAATTCAACATTCAAGACCTCAAAATCAAAGATAGATGCGATGCTGTTGCACTGCACATCAGCGAACGTTCCCGCGCTAGAAGTTTGGTAGAACTTTTAACCGAAGCCAATGCCAAAATTCGTAAAGGTGCAAACCCAGAACTAATACAACAGGAACGTGATTTATTACAAAAATTGGATACCAAACAGAAACTCTTGCAAAATTTAGAAGCAAGTAGTCAAAAAGATCCCATTGCTCAAGCGTCTATTAAAAGATGCCAACAAGACATTGAAAATCTTCTTAGCCAATACCGCGAGTTGCAAACTAAAATTCGCACGACTAGCCCGAAATATGCTGCTCTGAAGTATCCCGAGCCTTTGAAATTAGACCAAATTCAACAACAACTCGATAAAGATACCATACTCTTGCAGTATTCTTTGGGTGAACAACGCAGCTATGTTTGGGTGGTGACACCAAATTCTCTGCACAGCTACGAACTCCCTAAACGTAAACTGATAGAAACAGCCGCACTCGATTTAAAAGCGCGCTTACAAGATATTGGAAACCACGGAACTTCTCCAGACAATATTCCCCTAGCTGGCAAAAAAATCAGTATTACTCAAGCTGCTAATCAACTAAGTGAATCTATTCTTGCACCCGTTACAAAGCATTTAGGTCAAAAACGTTTAGTTGTTGTCCCTGATGGCGTCTTGCAATACATTCCTTTTGCCGCACTGACAATACCACAATCATCTATTAGTCAAAAGAATTATCAACCATTGTTACTAAACCATGAAATCGTCAACTTACCATCAGCATCAACAATTGACATTCTCAGGAAAGAAATCAAAGAACGTAAAGCACCTAAAACCCTTGCTGTTCTTGCTGACCCGGTATTTAGTAAACAAGATGAACGGCTTGCAAACAATTGCCAAAATCCTCAGCCTTTCCTTAGTAACAACAATCAACAATTAGCCATAAATCCTCAAAATAGCTCTTATAATATTGAATTTGATTTAGAAAAGTCTGCCTTAATACGAGCTACAAGAGATATAAATTTAGGCAATATTACGCGGCTTAAAAAGACGCGGACAGAGGCTCTAGAAATTATGAAATTTGTGGATGATTCAGAGCAAATACACGCTTTTGATTGTGATGCGAACTATGCCTGGGTAAGCAACCCAGAACTTAGTCAATATCGCTATCTGCTATTTGCGACTCACGGCATACTCAACGATATTAATCCAGAATTATCAGGGATAGTCCTATCTCTGGTAGACAAAAACGGCAATCCTACTCAAAAACCGTTCCTGCAATTGTCCGATTTATTCAATCTCGATTATCCAGCAGAATTAATCGTACTAAGTGCTTGTGAAACAGGGCTGGGTAAAGAGGTGAGTGGAGAAGGATTGGTAGGGTTGACAAGAGGATTAATGTATGCGGGAGCAGCGCGAGTAGCTGTCTCTTTGTGGAGTGTGGAGGAAGAAGCAACCTCGAAGTTGATGCGCGAATTTTACAGAGAAATTTTGCAGAATGGCAAAACTCCAGCAGCTGCATTAAGAGCCGCACAATTAGAAATGTGGCGACAGCAAGAGTGGCGCAATCCCTATTCCTGGGCAGGTTTTACGTTATTGGGAGAATGGCGCTAACAAAAAATACTTGTGAAAGCTATTCTGCATCTACAAAATTGAAAATTTTGAAATTAGGAGAATCATAAATGAAACGGCAATTTATCTTTCTTGGTGTATCAGGTTTTTTGGGTTTAATGATTTTGGGTATTTGGGCATCCGTGGAAGCAGAGTCTCAACCAGTGCCGCCAAAGTTCAGCATCATTAAAAATGTTGCAGAATTTAATCTCGTAATTGACAAAAAACCCATTTCAGCAAGTGATGTCAAAGCCATTGATGAACTACCAGACCCAAGACGAATTATTCTTGGTGGAGATGACCGTATCCCCATGACTAGCAGAAAAAATCCTTGGTCAGCTGTGGGTAAGATTGAAATGTTAGACGCTAACGGTAATGGTTATAGTTGCACAGGTACACTGATATCTGAAAATGAAGTATTAACTAATGCTCACTGCATAGTGAATCCAGAAACTCGTAAAGCCTATCAGAGAATCACGTTTCTACCTAATTTAATTAACGGTGTTTTACGCGATCAAAATGACATCGCTTACGGAACCCATGTTGCTATTGGTACAAATTTTCCAACTGAAACGTTAAAAGATTTTGTAGATGACTGGGCTGTTGTCAAACTCAATAAACCTCTTGGTAAAAAATACGGTCATCTAAAATTGAAATCTATACCATCTTTTGACCTGGTAGGAGATACTGAGCAATTTGCTTTAGTTGGTTACTCTGGTGATTTTCCTAATCCCAAGAAAGAAGGATTTGAAAAATTGACTGCTGGAGAAAGTATGACTGCTGGCGTTCACTTAGGATGTAGTATTCTCAGACAAAAGGATAACTTGCTGTATCACAACTGCGATACCACAAAAGGTGCTTCTGGTGGTGCAATTATCGGTCAGATTGGCAGTGATTATTATGTTTTTGGTTTGCATTCTGGCTCGAATAAAGTTAACGGACTACTATTAAACCGTGCTGTTAACATATCACGCATAAGATAAGCTTTGCCAAAATTACTTGGTCATCAATCTAAGTTACATGGTTGATGACTAGCAAGCCAACAATCTGTAATTTTAGAGTTTATGAATAATATTTTGCCAAGCAATAATTGGAATACTACCCTTTACGAAGATAAACACTCTTTTGTCTGGCAGTATGGCGAAAACTTGCTGCAATTACTCAACCCTCAGCCGGGAGAATTGATTTTGGATCTCGGCTGTGGTACTGGGCAACTTACAGAAAAAATTGCCTTGGCTGGGGCTGAGGTTATGGGAATTGACCATGCACCTGCAATGATTGAGAAGGCAAGACAAAACTATCCTCATCTGCGCTTTGATGTTGCTGACGCTAGTAACTTTCACGTAGACCAGCCATTGGATGCTGTATTTTCCAACGCTGTCTTACATTGGGTGAAAGAAGCAGATCAGGCGATCGCCTCCATACATCAAGCACTAAAACCAGGTGGGCGTTTTGTCGCTGAGTTTGGTGGTCAGGGAAATGTAGAGGCGATCGCCAAAGCTTTATATGGTGCTTTGGAGGCGATCGGTATTCCCAAAGCACAAATAGTAAATCCTTGGTATTTCCCCAGCATTGGCGAATATGCTACACAGTTGGAACAACAAGGCTTTGATGTCATCTATGCTACTTTGTTTACTCGTCCAACTCCTTTAGCAGAAGGAGCAGCAGGTATCGCGAACTGGATTCAAATGTTTGCCAGCACTCTGTTAGCAGGACTGTCTGCTGAGCAACAAATGCACATAATTCACGTCGTAGAGCAGTATCTCAAGCCGACAATGTATCAACAAGGTACTTGGACGGCAGACTATCGACGAATTCGCATCGTTGCAATCAAAGTTTAGATTGTGTCGCTCATGACCCAATAAAAACGGTAATTATTTTATACCGATTCAATTAATGATTGCAACAAATCCTTTGGTAGAGAGGTTACAGTCCAACTTCTCTACATGGTCTATCTGTCACATTCTTTTTTAAATTGGTATTAGATAGATTATTAATAATGGGTAAAATCTATCACCCATTACTCACGAGCGAATTGGAGATTCATCCACCATCAAAAATGGTATTAGCTTATGCCTAAACACAAACTACCTGGTCAAAAGACATCGCTATCACTACTATTAACTCTTATTACAACTTTATTAGTCTCACCCTCGCTAGCGCAAAAGGCCCCAGTACCGCCACCTTCTGATGCGCCTCTACAACTAGACTTATTAACTAAGCCAAAAGACTATGTGATTACAGCTAACACCATTAACCTAGAAAAAATAGCTACTCCTAGTTTATGGTGGGCACAAGAGAACTCTGAGAACAAGCTACTAGATAACTGGATAGCATATCCTGCTGCCGCCAAAGAACCTGCACGAGCAGACCTGATAGTAAATCAGCAAATTTGGAGCTTACTAGACTATCTGGAGCGCTACGACTTTGTAAATCGCTTGGGTAGCGTTGCTCGGAAGGACGGTTATAACGTTCGGGTTTTCAATTATCAGCAAGAACTTTTAGCAACCTACACCTGTAACTTTAATACAAGTCCAGCGTTATGTAGTATCCAAATGAACGCTCAGAATAGGTTAGGGTTGCTGCGTTCTTTATAAGGGATTGGGGACACTTAAGAGGGGGAAAAGGTTAAAGGTCAAAGGGGAAGGCATTAGTGTCAACTTAACGTGAAGCCCCTATAATCATCTGATATTAAGTTTACTCACCTCCCATCACGATCTGCATCACCCCACCCTGGTTTTGTCTAAGAGGATGTTTGAAAAGTCCTTAGTGATGTATCAAATATTTTGAGATCCCCCTAAATCCACGCCACTTGCTACAAGTCGGGAAATCCGACGACAGTCGCCTCAAGTCGGGAAACCCGCCCACGGCGCTGTCTCCCCAACACAGTGGCTCGCCTTGATAAGGGGGACTTTATAAAGCCCCCTTTTTAAGGGGGTTGGGGGATCTGAGTGCGTAAGTTCTGACTTAATGCCCAATGTCCAATTAAGCCTTAATTTTGATGAATAAAGACTCGTACTGTTTTGCTGCTGCTGGAGATAAGGGAAGCAAAAATTCACTTTTGTCAAAAACTTCGCGTAGGCGTAGCCCGTCGTAGACATCGCTTCCTAACAGACTGCGTAATGGCTTCTGAATGTCGGAGGCGACAATATTTGTAGAAATTGGTGAATTACTTTTAGTCAGCAGAGAAATTTGCCTAGCGATGTCTGATTGCCAACAAAAATCAATCCATTGGGATGATAAACCATCCTGAGCAACACCTGTGGGACGTACCCACAAGTCTGCCCAGATTGCTGTTCCTGACTGGGGAATAACTGCGGTGAATTGTGGATAACGTCCAAGAATTGGCAGCACGTCACTTGACCAACCAACTGCTAGCCAAGTGTCTCCAATGATTAAGGGTTCTAGGTAGTTATTGGAACTGTAGAACTTTACTTGTTGATTTAATGTCTGTAATTCTTTTTCCAAGTCTGGTACTTGGTCAAGATTCTCTGTATTGTAGGATTTTCCTAGTTTTTTTAAGACCAGCCCAATTACTTCTCTAGGTTGATTTAGTAAGGAAATGCGATCGCGCAATCCATCCCGCCACAAATCACTCCAATCTTTCGGTGTCCATCCTAAGTCTCGAAACTTATCACGGTTATAAACAATTACCGTACTACCCCAACGGTAGGGAGCAGCCCAAACTTTTCCCTGAGCATCCAAGTTGCCTTGATCATTGCGCGTTACCAGTTTCTTCCACTTTTCATCTAAAACAGACCACTGTTTTAATTGATTTTTCTGCACTTCATCTAGTGGTTGAATGAGTTTTTGCTCAATTGCTGCTTTTAGCCAGTAATCTCCTAATGTTACTAAGTCAGCTTCATCTATTTTTTGACTTTGCCTAAATGGTACAAAGCGTCTCCATATCTCTTCATCAGTAGCTTTTGATTTCTGCTGCAAATTTTGTAATTGCTTAAATAACTCCCCTATCTGCTCGACTGGAGCAAACTTTAACTGTACCTGTTGTTGTAAACTCTTTTGAAATTGATTAACTACCTGACCAGGTATAGAACCCTTTAATAACTGTACTTTTAGTTTTGCCTGGTTACTTCCACTACAGCTAAAAAGCAGTTGTGAAAGTGCCAGTGTACTTGTATTTAGTAAAAAAGATCGTCGATCCATCGATTTTGGATTTGAGATTTTGGATAATACTTATATTAGTGTCGAGTACCAAATTCTTGGTTGCAAGTAGAAAAAACTCTGTAATCTTTGCCAAGTAATTATTTCAAGCCTTTTTAAACAAAACTTTTTTCCCAAAGTAGCTTACTTAGCGGATAGTTCTGTAGTGGCAATACGCTCGGTGTTAAAGGCTTAACACTAAGCGTATGAGTTATATGGTGTCCAGTTAAATTAGCCGTGAAAAAAGACCTGTAAGAGGTTTTACTACCGTAGGAGTCCTAAATCACTTGTAAGCAATAACAAATGATAAATGACAAAAATGTTTACTCTTGTTGCCAATATTTATAAGCAGCATACGCCATAGTTACAACCCCGGTGATAATTGCAGATTCATCAACTTCAAATTCGGGATGGTGTAATGGGTAATTAATAATTCTATCTTTGTAGCCTACACCTAAGCGAAACATAGAACCGGGGGCATGTTCCAAATAAACAGAAAAATCTTCAGCACCTAGAGATGGTTCAGGTAAGACTTGGACGCGATCGCTACTCCAAGCTTCTTCGGCAGATGATTGTAAAAGTTGTGTAAGAGCATAATCATTTTGCACGCTAGGTACGCCTTGGCGATAATTAACCTGATAACTTGCCCCGTATGTATGGCAGACATTAGCCACAATGTTTTCAATCCAGTTAGGGAGATGAGCACGGGTTTCAGGATGGAGCGATCGCACGGTTCCCAACAATCGTACTTTATCAGCAATTACGTTCGGTGCTCTACCACCACTTATCTGCCCGATGCTCAATACTACAGGACGCAAAGGATTCTGTGTCCGGCTGATGGCTTGTTGCAGCATTGTAATTACTTGCGAAGCAATCCAAATTGCATCAATCGCCTCATGGGGACGTGCTCCATGCCCCGATTCTCCAATAATGATAATCTCTAAATCATCAGCCGCCGCCGTCAATGCCCCGTAACGCACGCCAATAGACCCTGCGGGTATTGAAGGGAAAACATGAATTCCTAATAAAGCTGAAACATTTTCCATCGCTCCATCTTTTACCATCCAGCTTGCGCCTTGAGCAATTTCCTCTGCTGGCTGAAATAAAAATCGCACTTTACCACCCAACTCATCTGCTACTTGGGACAGCACCATTGCTGTTCCCAAGCCTACTGTGGTGTGGACATCGTGACCACAAGCGTGCATGATGCCTTCTGCACGAGAGGTATATTCTAAACGGGTACGTTCTTGAATTGGTAACGCATCCATATCAGTACGAATCGCTAACAAACGGTGATCTTGGTTAGTACCTTGTAGTTCTCCGATGACACCTGTTTTACCAATTCCCTCTTGCACATGCAGACCACTGGAAGATAAAACACCAGCCACAAAGGCTGCTGTTTGGTATTCCTGACCGCTGAGTTCTGGATGAGAGTGAATATGGCGGCGAATTTCAATTAAGCGGGGTGCTAGTTTTGCTGCTAAGTCTTTAATACGGGTAAGCATCGATCAATTTTACATTACAGGCTTTTTTCCCATGATAAAGAACTGTCAATAAACAAAATGCTTTTACAGTAAACAGTAAACGGTAAACAGTAAACAGTAAACAGTTATTAAGGGGTATGGTGGGGGATTTAAACCCGCCAGGTAGCGCCAGTTTTCAGCTTGTTTGCGATCGCCCCCTTAGCGATTCTTCTTAAACCCAATTATTTTGACTGTTGACTGTTGATTGTTAACTGTTTACCGTTTACTGTTGACTGTTTACTGTCTGGTGTAGCAGGTTGTACCTCTAGCATTCTCGGCTTTAAATTTGTTGCATTCTGTGGGAATTGTACGCTCTAACGACCACCAATAGGGTTTGTCAGAGGTGACGATACCGTTACCTAGGGTTGTCAGTCGAAAGTTTACCCCCCGGAAATTCGTAAACTGCACTCTTGCGCCTTTGAGGTTGGCTGCTTCTAAATTGGCGCTAATGAAACCTGCAAAAGACAGATCTGCATTTTCTAGGGATGCTGATTTCAAATTTGCACCTGTCAAGGAAGCGCCACTGAGATTTGCTGAATTCAAAATCGCAGCTTCCAAATTCGCACCAGTCAGGTCGGCATTCGTCAGATTAACTTGAGATAATGTTGCACCGCTCAAGTTAGCTCCACGCAAATTTGCTCCAGTTAGGTTCAGTTGAGTTAGATCAGCACCGCTCAAATCGCATCGGGGACAGGCACTCGCAGCCTTCAACTGATCCAAATCTTGTTGGTTTAATGCCAAGGCTTGCTCTGCAAAGCTCAAACAACCTAACAGGGCGACGGTAGCCAAAATCTGAAGTTTCATAGTTTTACAGATATCTACAAGGATGACTAGTTACACATGTTGCCTATTGTCATCCTTACATATACGAGTTTTCTAGCAAACAATAGGCATGAAGCATTCATTAAGAAGCTATGAAAATAGTATAAATTCTGATGATAAGACTACTCAAAACCAAATGTTAGGCTTTAGAATCAGAGCATAGCCAGTTATACCGAACTCTTTATAGACTACCACATATGTGATCCCCCTAGCTTGTAAAAAACGACTAGGGGGATCTTGTTTTTAGATATATGATTAACGCCATCCCAAAAGACGCAACCCAGGAATAATTAAGTAGTAACTTACCCCCAACCAAAAGCTCAGGAAGACGCCTACAAGACCAAAAAAAGCTAGAGGTAGCCATAACTCAGACCAACCAGGCTGAGTAGAAAAATGCCAGATAGGCGGTGTCAACTTTAAAATAATTGAAATTGCAAAGGCGATCGCCGTGCCAAAGGAAGCGACCACAGCGTAAACTATGTGATGGCTGCGAAGACCTAAACTCAAAGTTAGTAGACAAACAGCCACTAAAATAAATGCCACCAAGCCCTCACCGCTATCTTTTGGTGTGATTAATTGAAAAACCAACCACCCGAAGCCATAGCTAATCACAGCTATCAGCGACGCCACCAAGAACCGCCGCCGTTGCCCAAAACACCCCGACAGCGTTAGTCCCCAAGCCGTTCCTACCCCTGCTGCGACGAAAACCAGAATATCAGCTCCCAAGTCAGGTTGAGTATTGGGAACTAATTGATTTAGCTGATAAACCATAAATCCCACAACTTGATTGCCCAAGTTTGTCCGATACGCCAAAATAAAACCAGCGATCGCACCTAAACAAGCACCGAGACTAGTCAGCATCATCGCCCAAATTGTTGCTAAACAGGCTTGTAAAACTTTAAAAATCGTCTTCACTACAAAACGAGTAGTTTTACCAACAGCTCGATTAAAATTGGCGAAAGCTTGCTCAACAGCTTGTATTATCAGTGCAAATTTTTGGGATGCTTGCGTTGAGGTTTGTTTAACAGTGTCTCGCAATTGGGAAAACAACCCTTGCTGTGGTGATGCTCTGAAAATTTTCGCTAAACGTTTTTGAATAATAGCTGCATTTGCTGGACGCGATCGCACATCATCTCGTACCATCTCATCTAGTAAATCTGCTAGTTGCGGTTTGACATTCACCCCAGTACGCCAGCGCAACTCCCCAGTTTGTGGATCTTCCAACTGCGGCGGATATTTGCCCGTTAGTAATTCAATCATCGTTCGACCAAGGGCATAAAAATCAGCACTTGGGCCCACATTTCCCCCAGTCACTTGTTCCGGTGGACTGTAGCCAGAAGAAAATAGCCGAGTGGAACTAGACTCTCGACGCAGCATTGCTGTACTAAATTGTTTTGCGCCGCCAAAATCAATTAGTACTAAGCGATCGCCACTTGTTCTTTGAACTATGGGTAAATTTGGCGAAGTAGTACCCAGCATTAAATTAGAAGGTTTGATGTCACGGTGAATAATCTGGCGTTTGTGCAATACCTGTAAAATCTTCACAGCTTGGGTGAACCAGTTTAACACCAAATCTTCAGGACACCCTTGAGGATAACTTTTTAATATCTCCTCTAAAGTCTGCCCATTGATTTTTTCCATCACCAAACAAGCTAGTCGGCGCTGTTTGGGACTGAACAAATTTATTTGAAAATACCCATCAGCATCAACTTGGGGGACACCCGGATGTTGCAAACTACTTAAAACCGCTGCTTCTTGGGTAAACAATTCCTGTGCTTTTAGTGAATCTTCCACTAGCACTTTCAGCACTTTCTCTGTTTGAGTTTTTTCATCCCAAACCGTGTAAATTTGAGCAAATCCTCCTGAACCTAAAGGCTGAAATGGGATATAACGGTCTAACAGCTGTAGCGGTGCGCCACAGCTGTTACAAAATTTGTTTCCCCAAGGTTGAGGATAAGGACGTTGACAGTCAGGATTTATGCAGTGAACCGCACTCTGAGTGATGTGGGACACAACCGCTACAATACAAAGGCTGACTTGATTTTAGCGTTTCTCTGCTTTTAAATATTTTATGTTGAGCGTCAAATCGTTTGACGCCCAATAATTACGACAATTCGGTATACTTCATACTGAGTTTCTGGCGGGATGCTCGAATTTCCTTAGATGTCATAGGAGCATTAGCGATCGCAGCCTCATTGCAACTTAACTACGAATTACGAATTAGCAATTACGAATTAGTCATAGGAGCATTAGCGATCGCAGCCTCATTGCAACTAGACTAACTCCTTCTTGAGTTGCTGCGGTTCTTCTACTGTCGATTCACTAAATACAGCTAAGTAAAACCATCCTGCTAAAATAGCTCCAAAGATAGGAGCTATCCAGAATAGCCATACTTGGGAAAAAAGTTCCGTCCCTGCAAACAGAGCAACTCCAGTACTGCGGGCAGGATTTACCGAGGTATTAGTTACAGGAATACTAATTAGGTGAATCAAGGTTAGTCCAAAACCAATTGCAAGTGGCGCAAGTCCTTGGGGAGCACGGCGATCAGTCACACCTAAAATAATTAGCAGAAACATAAAAGTCATCACAACTTCAGTGATCAGGCAAGCAAACAGCGTATAACCACCTGGAGAATGAGCACCATAGCCGTTAGTGGCAAGTGGATTAGAGCCACTAAGGACAAATCCAGTTTTACCGCTAGCAATTAGATAGATAATCCCAGCACCAACAAATACACCGAGCACTTGAGAGGCAATGTAAGGTAGTAGATCTGACCCCGGAAAGCGCTTTCCTGCCCACAGTCCAAAAGACACAGCTGGGTTGAAATGACCACCAGAAATATGACCAAGTGCATAAGCCCCTGTAAGGACAGTAAGCCCAAATGCTAGAGATACGCCCACTAATCCAATACCCAATGGAAAAGAAGTACTCTCGCTGATTTTTGCGGCATCTGCCGTGTATGCGGCAGCTAAAACAGCACTACCACAGCCACCCAAAACAAGCCAAAAAGTGCCGATAAATTCGGCTAAACAACGTTTTACAAGAGGCATATTTAGAACAATCCTTAGATTCAACTACAGATGAGAAAGTAAATACCTTAAACTTGTAGCCATGCTGAACAGTGCTTGAGTTGTTCCTATTTTTAGGAAGCTATCAAGTCGCTTAGTTATGATAAATCCACAAAATAGGAAACTTAGAGTAATTTCGCACAAAAATTTCACCAAGCAATGTAAACTTCAAGTCACCTCATAAAAAGACTGACTTAGGAAGTTTTAATTACTTTTTGCTATGTCTCGATACTTTTAGAAGTACTTTGAATATCGTAGTGATAAAGTAAAAGATACCAAAAAAAATCAAATAATCAAAAAACACACAAATGTTTTAAGGATTTTGATATTTTAACTTTTTTGGCTTGTTTGTTAAAAAATATAAAGTAAATAAATTCATGTCTTTGTTTAATTATTTTTTTAGACAAACTGTTCTTGAGCGGAGGTACTAGGGGAGATAAAGAAATAAGCGTATCTAAGGTTATTAAAATAGTAAGAGTTTATTAATAATTACTTGTTACTCTCCTGGCTTCCTTAGTTCAATAACAGCTTATCTTCGTGACATTCGGGCACAGGCTGCCGCCCTAATTTTCGGGCTGCGGTGGTGTATGCAAGTCGAATTAGTGTTGATATTTTGGTATATGCTTCTCCTATTTGAGCCTTGTCATTACCCAGATTTTTGTCACATATCCAAGTATGGCTTCTAGCAATATCCCGCCTAGAAATAACTAGAAATAAATTTTTAGGCGGGACTTGTGTACGCCACAGTAGAACTTTGAGGGGAGTCCCTTGTCTTTGTAGTAGCTCCCCCATTCCCCAAACTCCACCCCCTTATAGGTGGAGTCTTTTATTCATATCCATCCCAACTAACGGGAAAAGCGTAATCGGAAAACAAGGGTAAATCCCTATTGTTGCTGCGAGTTTCTTCATCCAAAACTTTGACGACTTTGTTATAAATTTCTTCTGCTTGTTGTGGGGAATCACCGATACTAGTTAATCCCAATTTGCCAAACTGAGAAAGACAACCCATGAGATGAAAGACTGTTCCTGTCTCAGTCCCACTGTCAAAATGCAGTCTGTGGTGAGCGATAATATCCATCAAATCATTAGGTAATAATCCGCGATAACGGTCTTTTTGCAGGTTGTCGGTGGCAATGTAGTATTTGGGACGACCTTGCTGACTATAAAATAAGCCTGTGGAGAGGTCATAGCGACCATTAGTTAATAATTTCAGGGTCATGAAAGGATGAGTAGTACCGCCTTTTCGCAGGTTGATTTCGATCGCCTGAATATCCCACCCTTGCTTACCTTGATCAACAGTGATAAAGTCTACTCCAAATCGCTCTAAAGCGCCTTTTTCTGCAAGCTTTCTGCCAACTTTTAACCCCAATTGCTGTAATTGCAACCGATAGCTTTCATCAGCAGGGAATCGACAACCAAGATAAATCTGACCGTCTGGCCCGCCGAGAATTTGGTCGTGGGTTGAAAGGATTTCCACTTCGCCAGTGGGTGTGATTCGTCCTTGAACGCTAGGCGAGCGCTTAATTTCCCCTTCTACAAATGCCTCAACAATTGCGCCTAGCTCAGGAATCCGTCCCGAAAAATTCTCCCAAGTCTCTTGTTTAGCTTGAAAGCGCAGAGTTGAAAAGCGATCGCTAATTGTTGCTACCCTTTCGGCATGAGAACTTTGCTCTGGTGCTACACTTGCAATTGGTCTTAGATCTAGCAACGCATTCCCTTCTCCAGAAATGCCTTCGTTGAGTTTTACTACTATCCGTTGTAATGTCGGTTGACGTTCCCACAACTCAGCAGCAACTTCTGCTAAATCTGCGGAATTCCAAACCTTTTTACTGCCATCTGGATGTGGTACTCCACTTTCAGCAAAAATCTGCCGACTCCCACTTTTACTACCCCAAATCTGCAAATCTGGTGCAGCTGCGTAAAGTGGTACACCCAATTTTACAGACAATTCGCCTTCCCATGACGCTGAGTTATAACAGATCATAAATGATTTTTCCAGCCTCAAAGCTTGACGAATTCGCTCTAGTAAACGTGGACGTTCCAAAATCTTTTGACTTAAGGGTTTAAGAGAGGAATCATAAGTAGAAAGTAGCAGCAAGCGATTACGAGCGTGAGAAAAGGGTATTCCAGGTAAAAGTTGTAAATAGTATTCAATAATACTGGGATGCAGTGGTACTGACGTGACATAAATCAGCCTAGTTCGGGGATTCCGTAAGCGCATTAAAGAAAATAGTAATCGTTCCTCATAATGTTCACAGCCTGAAATTTTTTGGAGTTCGCGCTGGTCGATACTCAAGGAGGGAACAACTAAAATATCTGCCTCGCTATTGTCAAATAACTCGATAGTTTTCCAGCGTTCGCGCAAAGTTAATTGCAAATGACGAAACTGATCACACTGCTCTAATTCTGAAAGATTAATTGTTGTCATAACCCTTTTCCCATCCTAATTCCAACACTGCTTTACTACTGTGCTATATCTCAAACCCCAATTTGGAAGTGCTAATATTCAACACTGAAAGTGTATCTTTTTGTAAAATTTGTCTCTGCTTCTAAACAAAAGACAAAACTATAGATTTAGCGATCGCTTAAACAGTCCCAAACGTTGAATATCAAATAATGGAAATTCCCTTAAGTCCAGAATACTAGTATGCGAATTTACCAATTAAATACACTTATGCCTAACACTAAATTTGTTGATGTCGGTATTCTAGAGAATCTTGGCGGCAATGTGCTGTAAGCTTCTCAGAATATATAGACCTAAATTAATCTTAACGAAAATAGCATAATTCAGCTATTTTTGAACCTATAACTGGGAAGGTTAAAGTATATATTGCTGATCACCTAAAACTAGACTTACATATAAAGATAAAAAACATACTTTATATTTCAAATGACATAATTTTTCTTAATTTATTTTACATCTTAAGGTTGACTAAATTTGAGCATGGATTACCTCTAGAGAGCGATAAAATTCAGCAGTATTTACAGCTAACTTAAAAATAGATGAAAAGGATAAATCCTTCATCGTTCAGAAAGTTGTGTACTTGTTTTCGTGGTCAGAGTAAAAATGGGTGTCTGGAGTGAGGATAAATAACCAAAGTTACGTACAGTTTGCAGTAATTAGTACGTTTGGTAGGTATTTGGGGTGGAAACACCTAAAGTTGCAAATGGCAAGTGGGAGCCAAAGCAAAAAGTAAACCTTGGGTTGAATCAACCCAAGGTTTACTTTTGGGAATTTGTCAATTATCGGTTCTTTTTTACTATTGGAATAGTTTTATGGCAGAACAAACATTACAACCACCACAAAGTCAAGAATTACCAGGCGTTGAGTCAGAAATGACGCCAAAACCTAAAGCCGAAGATTCTCAGTATCGGGGAAGTGACAAATTAAAAGGCAAAGTAGCATTGATTACGGGTGGAGATAGTGGTATTGGTCGTGCCGTAGCGATCGCATTTGCTAAAGAAGGTGCAGATGTAGCCATTATGTATCTTAACGAACATGATGATGCTAAAGAAACAAAAAATTTGGTAGAAAAACAAGGACGTCGTGCAATACTCATAGCAGGTGATATTGGCGATGAAAGCTTTTGTCAGCAAGCTGTACAACAAACAGTGGATGAGTTTGGCAAACTCGATATTCTCATCAACAATGCCGCCGAACAGCATCCGCAAGAAAGTATTGAAGATATCAGCGAAAAGCAGTTAGAGCGAACTTTCCGCACTAATATTTTCTCTATGTTTTTCTTAACCAAAGCTGCACTCAAGCACTTGCAAGAAGGCAGTTCTATCATCAATACAACATCGGTAACAGCTTATAAAGGCAGTCCGCAACTACTTGATTATTCTTCGACAAAAGGTGCGATCGTTGGTTTTACTCGTTCCCTTTCTCAGAATTTAATTGAAAAGGGTATTCGCGTCAATGCTGTGGCTCCTGGGCCGATTTGGACACCTTTAATTCCTGCAACTTTTCCTGAAGAAAAAGTTGCAAACTTTGGTAAACAAGTACCAATGCAAAGAGCTGGACAACCTGAAGAAGTAGCTCCCAGTTATGTATTTTTAGCTTCTGATGACGCTTCTTATATGTCTGGTCAGGTATTACATCCTAATGGTGGAGAAGTAGTCAACGGTTAAGCAAAAAAATAATAATTAAGAGTGAGGAACTACAAAATTTGCATTTTGAATTCCTCACTTTTACTCTTAATGATATGTCCATTTTCATCCATTGGAGAGATGAATTCATACATAAAGACTGGTAAGCTGTCTAACAGCAAACACAAGAAATAACAACTACGTCTATGGCATCTCCTACACCATTGCATGGCACAGAACTAGTAGATTGTGCTAGAGCAAATGCTAAGCAGGGAATTGAAACAGCTGCCTATCAATGTGGCTATGGTGATGATCTCAACAAGTTTGCAAGAGAACTCAGACAAGCTTGTGAAGAAATGAATTTGCAAGTAAAAGAACTCAGCGAACTGATTACCGACCAAGACTTGATACTACAATTGGGTACTGGCGAAATCGTTGCTCCAGATACACCTTCAGAATTGTAAAAATTAGTCATTTATCCTTTGTAGTTTTTTCTTCACTAATGATCAATGACTAATGACTATTTTCATAATTTCAAAATTACCCGCGCTAAATTGAAGTAAATCAAAACGCCCACTACATCAACTGCTGTAGTAATAAATGGTGCTGACATTAATGCAGGATCTAGGCGGAGGAAGCGGAATAAAAACGGCAGTGCAGAACCAGAAATAGAAGCTAAAAGAGAAATAGCTACTAGACTGGAGCCTACAGCGATCGCTACCTCTAACTGTCCTTGTAAAAAGTAAGCCCAGACAGTAGCGATCGTACCTAACATAACTCCCAGCAACGCCCCGGCGATCGCTTCCCTTCCAATCACCTGTAACGCTCCAAGCGATCGGATTTCATCAGTATTCATCCCACGAATTACTACTGTAGAGGACTGAGCACCTACGTTACCGCCAGTACCAGTCAGTAAAGGGATGAATGCAGTCAATACTACTACTTTTGCCAAAAGATCTTCTTGTGACTTAATAATTGTGCCTGTAATGGTATTAGTTATTAATAATACTAATAACCACACAACTCGTTTGCGAGCAACTTCCAGTAAATTCATTTGAAAGTAGTTGTCACCGCCCGACTGCACACCTCCACCCAAGGCATAGATATCCTCGGTGGTTTCTTGCTGCAAAATATCAATAACATCATCCACAGTGACGATACCCACTAGACGATTTTCTCGGTCTACCACAGGCACAGCTAAAAAATCATATCTCTGAATTAATCTTGCAACTTCTTCTTGATCTGTATCAGTGTGGATAAACACCACATCACGCGTCATAATTTCGCCAATAGTTTGCTCCGGTTGAGCCGTCACCAACTCACGCAGTGATAAAATCCCTGTTAAATGCCTTGCCGCATCAGTAATGTAAAGGTAGTAAATCATTTCACTGGCATTAGCTAAGTTGCGAATCCGCTCTAGTGCTTGAGATGCCGTAAAATTTTCTTTTAGTGACATTACTTCTGGCGTCATGATTCGCCCAGCTGTATCAGCTTCATAACCCAATAGTTGGGCCGTAGCTTGGCGTTCTGCTGGACTCAGTTGTTCTAGCAAGCGATTAACGACTTTTGCCGGTAATTCATCAAATAACCTAGCTCGGTCATCCGGCGACATTTTATCTACAATGTCACGCACATCCTGACTTCTGAGTTCTTCAATTAGCCGTTCTTGGACGCTGTAGTCAAGATGTTCATAAACTTCAATTGCTTCATCCTTAGAAAGCAAGCGAAAAGCCAAAGCGTGCATTGCTTCTGGCAAACCCTCAATCGCCTCGGCAATATCCGCAGGTTGGACAGGTACTAGAATCGCTTTTGCTCCCTGCAAATCCTCCACTTCCAGCAGCATTTGCAGCTGAGTTCGCACTAAATCTCGCAATTCCCTGCGTGAGACATTTTGGAGGGACAAGGTTAAATTGTTTGTCTCAGTCAAAGTTTACTTTCCTCAGCCAGTTTGAACAAAGTTGCTGCCCTTAGTCTAGGGGAAAGTGGGAATGTACAACGTCAAACTTGTGATTTTTCCTACGTTATTTTCGTGAAATGGTATGACAGCACCAATCTCAATTAGTACCTTCAACCGCCTAAAAATCGAAGTTTCTCTGTTAAAGGATAGTTTAACAGGGTTTTTGTTTCATGCTGTTAGGGTACACAGCGATCGCTCCTAGGGTTCCTGAAGGGTAGTATCCACTCCTGAAAGACAAGCAAGCCACAAAGCAGCGTCTTACTCCAGAAGCACTCAGTATGTACCCAAAACCCTAGATTCTTCCTTGCGTTTTGCTCCACACCTTGCGGGTTCGCCCTTAGCTTTTTCGTAGAGTAGCCGCACAAGCGTCTACAGAAGGACTTTTAAAATATCCTCTAAGTCCAAAAATTACAAAATTATTCAATATATAGGCACAATTAAACGTTAATGGAAAATAAACAATTAAAAGTAAAAGGCTTATTTTTTATAAACTTTAAGCTTTAGTACAGTGATTTGATCATAATTATGTTTATTTGTACCCAGCTACTTAAAAGCACATAATATAGTCGTATAATATTGAACTATAAAAATTATTGAGATGTAGCTGAAATGGCATGGTGCTCAACCAACCGAATAATAACAGTGTTTTTTTAATCTTCAAATATCAACAGTTTTCTTCATAAAATTTTTATATACTTATTATATTTGTTATCCAAAAGACAGGTAATTATCCCGTATTTTGGTTATTTTCATTCAATGCTGCGAAAAACTTTGATATAGCTTTAAAAACTAGATATATATATGAATATTTAAACAATGCTTCTAAAAAAAATAGACATAGTACTGGCATGTAGTGTCAAATATGTAATGAATTAGTTAAAACCTAGTAATTACTGAATTTACATGAAGATAGCAAAATCTGAGATTTCATGCATCTAAGTATTTATTCGTTCTTGTCAAGCACTACTTTTCCTATGCCTTTATCACTTAAATGTTAGTTTGATTATGGGTTCTCAAAAATAGTGATTATATAGTAGTGTTAACCCTATTATTTAGTTATTTTCAGTAAGTTAGTGCGTAGAAATAGCTTCTGCTTTTTTAGCCAGAAGTATATTTTGATTATATAGTCACGTCATATTTTGGATAATTAATGTAAATAAATAGTTGAGAATTTAACTAGATTAAATTCATCAAGCTAATTTTTGACGTGCCAAAGATTGTAAATTATTAATAAATTAAAAGTGGGCACTGAATGGAAAATTTTAGAGTCATTAAGATAACAGGCTAATCAAAATTCTTGTGTAGTTCTAGATGATGCGTCAAACGCTATTTTTTCTTTGTTGGTGTGCTTGCATTACCCTCCTATAAACTGCTGCGCGTCTCCTAAAAAAGCATTTTTATAACTCAAATCTAGAATTACAACACTATAGATTGGCGTTTATTTTTACAAAGAAATCAATTTAAAACTCACCCTAAAGTATTCATTTGGGTGTCAGTTTTAATGTAGCTATGAGGCATATATCTCAATGAATAATCTTGTAAGTCCTAACTCTAATACTCTATTAGACCCTAATGCAACTAGCTCGGTAGTTGCTACTCAATCGCCTTTAGATACAACTGAACAAAAATCAGTCGTAACCGCTAGAGCTAGCGATAGCGCGCTCTCTAGTGGAAATGGACTAAAAGGAGAATATTACGACAACAAAGACTTCACCAACCTGAAGCTAACTCGTACAGATGCAGCGGTGAACTTTGATTGGGGTAGCGGTTCTCCTGCTGCGTCCGTAGGTGCAGATACCTTCTCAGTGCGATGGACAGGTCAGGTAGAAGCCAAGTACAGCGAAACCTACACCTTCTACACCACTGCTGATGATGGTGTGCGACTGTCGGTGAATGGTCAACAAATTATCAACAACTTTGTTAACCAACGCCCGACAGAATCTAGCGGCACAATCACATTGGTTGCAGGTCAGAAGTACGACATTAAGATGGAGTACTACGAAGATAGATATGAAGGAGTTGCTAAACTCGCTTGGTCAAGTTCTTCTCAGACCAAGGAAATTATTCCCCAGTCACAACTTTATAGTGCACCTCCCACAGCCCCGGTAGGTACAGGTAAAGGACTAAAAGGAGAATATTACGACAACAAAGACTTCACCAACCTGAAGCTAACTCGTACAGATGCAGCGGTGAACTTTGATTGGGGTAGCGGTTCTCCTGCTGCGTCCGTAGGTGCAGATACCTTCT
>NZ_VJXY01000031.1:53664-89750 GCF_014831675.1 Komarekiella delphini-convector SJRDD-AB1
ATTGGTTGCAGGTCAGAAGTACGACATTAAGATGGAGTACTACGAAGATAGATATGAAGGAGTTGCTAAACTCGCTTGGTCAAGTTCTTCTCAGACCAAGGAAATTATTCCCCAGTCACAACTTTATTCACCACCTTCTGAACCCACCATCACATTAGGGTCATTTCCTGGAACTGTACGGGAATCTGATGGTAGTGTGAGCATTACTTTGTTGCGAAGTGGTGATTTAAGCGGTATAGCTTCAGTCAAGTATGCCACCACAGCTGAGAGTGCTACAGCAGGAGTTGACTATACTCAAACCGCGGGGACAATTATCTTTGCAGCTGGAGAAAGCAGCAGACAGGTCAAGATTCCTATTCTGAACGACTCATTATCAGAACCAAACGAAACCTTTAGTTTCGTCATTGACCAACCAGAAGGGGCAACTCTAGGAATTCAGAGAACTGCCGTAATTACAATTCAAGATGACGATGGCAGTGAACTTGAAATTTCTCAGCCAGTAGTGAATGAGAAAGATGGTACTGCTACTGTGACAGTTACACGGGGTAACAGTTCGGGAGCGGCTAGTGTTGATTACAAAACTGTGGATGGGACTGCGAAAGTTGGATCTGACTACAAGGCTGTATCTGGAACCTTGAACTTTGCAGCCGGACAAATCAGTAAGACGATTCCTATCTCCATTATTAATGACACCGTTGGGGAACCAAATGAAACGTTCAGTTTGAAATTGAGTAACGCAATTGGCGCAAAACTAACCAGCAAAGACACGTCTGTCATTACCATCATTGATGATGACCCTGGTAGCTTTGTTAAAGAGACTGTGGTCTCCGGGTTGAACAAGCCTACAGCTTTTGATTGGACACCTGACAATAAACGCATGTTCATTGCCCAAAAAGATGGGGTAGTGAAGGTGTTTGAAAATGGCAAGTTACTATCAACGCCATTTATCGATATTTCTCGGCAGGTAAATGATACGAGCGATCGCGGTCTGTTAGGCATTGCTGTACATCCAGATTTCCCCAAAACCCCGTATATCTATCTGTTATTCACCCACGATCCAGCAGAAGTCTATACAAACAAAACCAGCAGCACATTAGATGATCCAGACAAGGCTGGCAACCGTGCTGCACGGCTACTTCGGGTGACAGCTGACGCTAAAACCAACTACACTACTGCGATCGCTAACAGTGAAGTTATCTTGCTAGGCAAAAACAGCATTTGGCAGTATATCAGTCGTCCAGATACTAATAGCACAAATGTCAGTACTAACAATACAGCCAACGCTGCACCATCAGGAATTCTCAACAAAACTACTGGCAAGCTATTTGCCAACACTCAAGATTACCTAAACAATCTCAATAACATCACAAACGTCCAGGATTTTATAGCAACTGATAGTGAATCTCACTCAGTTGGCAGTCTACAGTTTGGTACTGATGGCTCTCTATTTGTGAGTATTGGCGATGGTACTTCCTATAACCGGGAAGATCCGCGAGCAATTCGCGTCCAAGATGTCAATAATCTGTCAGGCAAGATGCTACGGATTGACCCAATTACTGGTGAAGGCTTAGCTGATAATCCCTTCTACAATGGTGATCCCAATAGCAATCGTTCCAAGGTCTATAATTCCGGTTTGCGTAACCCCTTCCGCTTCACCATAGATACACGGAACAATACTCCCGTCATTGGTGACGTAGGTTGGCGGAACTGGGAAGAGATCAATATTGGCAAAAAAGGAGCTAACTTTGGCTGGCCCTACTTTGAAGGTGGTCTTGATGCCAGCGGCAATGTTGTCAGCCTAAAACAATCACAATATGCTGTTAATCCAGGTACAGCATCATCAGCAACAACCTTCTACAATAGTGGCGCAAAAGTCACAGCACCAACTTATACCTACAAACATTCTAATGCCAATAATGATCCCGGTAGTGCGGTCGTTGGAGGTGATTTTTACACAGGTAATACTTTCCCCTCAATCTATCAAAATACTTTGTTTATCGCTGATGCGAGTAGAGGAACTATTGATAATTTGACATTAAACAGTGAGGGCAAAGTTGTTTCAGTTAGACGGTTTGCATCCGATTTAGTATCGCCTGTGCAAATTAGCAATGGAGCAGATGGAAATCTTTACTACGTAAGCTTGTACACAGGTAAAATAGAGCGCTGGCGACCTGCTTAGAGAGAGCATTTTTGTTGATTTTGCCTTCTCAAGACACTGATTAAGTAGTTCTAGGGGGAGAAGGAGACATTTACCTCTGTCTCTTTCTCCCCCTAGTTTCTATAAAAATTAGTTGAAGCAAGTGGCGTTGGGTTTCCAGACTTGTAATATCAAGTCAAAGCTGACTAAAGTTACTTGAGTATAGATTTTGTAAATCAAATCTAAATAACCACAATAAAAACCTCAACTAATACGCGCTAAAACATAGTCGCGGGTACGAGAATCCAGGGCGTTGGTAAAGATTTTATTTGTAGTGCCAAATTCAAGCAATTGAGTAACGCGATTTTCATTGCTATAAAAGAAAGCCGTGAAATCAGAGAGGCGAGTAACTTGCGGCATACTATGAGTCACAATCACAATGGTCAATTCAGAGCGCAAATTATGAATTAGATTCTCAATTTTCATGCTAGCGATAGGATCAAGACCTGAACAAGGCTCATCCATCAAGAGAACTTTCGGTTTAACTGCTAAAGCACGAGCAATGCACAGTCGTTGCTGTTGACCTCCAGAAAGCTCTAAAGCAGATTTATGTAGCTTATTTTTTATTTCATCCCAAAGATCGGCAGATCTTATAGCAGATTCGATAATCTCATCTAATTCCACTTTCGGACGCCATCCTACTAATTTCACTCCATAAGCAACATTATCGTAAACGCTCATGGGAAAAAGATTTGGTCTGGGGAAAACCATACTAATTTGGCGGCGTAACCTATTTAAGTTGACACGACGCTCATAAATATTCTGTCCAAAAAATTCTACCCTGCCTTCTACTTTCACTTCTTTTTCCAATTCACTCATGCGATTTAGGACTTTAAGAAAAGTAGACTTGCCACAACCACTAGAACCAATAATTGCCGTAACTTGGTTTTGATAAATATCCATTGACACGCTTTCAAATATTTTTTGTGTGTCGTAATAAAAGTTGAGGTTTTTGACTCTTATAGCTGGAATTAGTTTACTCATCTTTCCTAAACGTGTGTCACAACTCTTTACTAAATAAAGCAGTACAAATAAATGGCGCTGTTTCACTATGTTACTCTGAAAAGCGAACATTTACGGATATTTACAGAGATTATCTGTCCATGCAGCAGATATACAGTTAATAATTGTTTGTATAAAAAGTACACACGAGACAAGTAAATATTAATGAATAGAAAATGCTTTATGGCTTGTAATTAAGGCTAAAGCGGCAACTACAAACTTGAATTTATTCAAACCTACTTACTTAACAATTAATTTTTTACAGACTTTTTATAACTATTGTCATTTAAAATCAATTGTAATATTTCAAACACTTACTCAAAAGCTAATAAAACGACCTTTGTAATAGAATGCCGAACTTACATCAAATCTAAAAATCAAATCCTCCTGTACTTATAGATTCAAGAAGATTTGTATGTGTCATTATTATTTATTAGTAAAAAATTGGTAAGATTTGATATCTTGTTCTTTGAGTTTTTCTGCTGCTGCGAGCCAACAAAATTCCCTGATGCCGATACTTTTCTAACAAGGGTTATAGCCAGCGATCGCTCCTTTCAAACTCTTCTTTCTTCTCTAGGAGACGCTCCGCGTTCGCGTAGCGTTCCGTTGGCGCAGCCTCTCGTAGAGAAGGAAACGCGTACTTGGCGGTTCGTTATTTCTGTTTAATACAAAATTAACGTCCCAACCTAACAATCATCTGGCGTTGCTGCGATCGCATCTTTACCCCCAATCGCTAACTAAGTCTTCAACAATACCAAATAGCGATCGCTACACATTGTCAATTATTCATGCTCCCTGCTTTCATCTTGTCCACCTCACCTTGGCGTTCACACTTGAAACCTTGATGCTGCCACGCTGGCATATCCACTTGTGTAAGTCTTGTTACAGCAGTACATTGCGGCTGAATTGTTTGACTGAAAATTGCCCAAAATAAGCTGCGCGTTAAATCCAGTAATGTTTTTTGCCAAAACTCACGATTACCAGGAATACCTTGCTCCCGAACAATGTCGAAATCTACCCAAATACCATGAGCGCCCAAGAGAATTTGTGCCATCCATTTGGCTCTTGGTAAGTGAGTTTGAGAAGTAATTAATCTTATATTATGCACCCTCCAATGACGCAAAATCGGAATACCATAATAAAAATTTTCAAAAGTAGAATTAGCGCACTTTTCTAACCAAACTTTTTGTAAACTTACTGCTTCCCGCTGAAAAATTAGCCATAAACATGGGTCTGGAGAACCATGAGAAATTAAAATAGGGGTTTGCGGATATTGTCTTGTTTGTTGAGCAACATAGATTTCCCGACGAATACTGCCACCAAGCACAAAAAAAGCATCTACTGGTCTAGAAGCAGCAAAAAATAAGGTTATAGTAGTACAAATCAGCCAACAGCCCAAGATCAGACACAATCCACAAACTATTTGTTGTAACAATTGCCACAGTTTACCGAATTTTCCCCTACCTGGGATTGATGATTTGATGGTAAATTTGCGTTTCATGACTTAAGCGAAAAAAGCTGATTCTATGGCTATCTGACAGTACTGCAATTAAAAGATCAAAGTGCTATCTTATAAAAGTAATCTAGACTGCAAAGATGACGCTGATTAAAGTGTCACATGGTCAGTATAGCCTTCCGGAAAAGACTAGCAAACTCAGAAATGATTGTTAACAACTAATGCAGTATTTTCAGCATCATTTAAATATAAAAATGGTGAAGAGAGTATAGCTGACTTTGGAGTATAAAAACTTAAAAATTTCTGGAAAGCCTGATTGCTAAACTGTCAACAACACAATTATTCCAGCTGATATACATGAACCAATCTGCGAAAAGTTACTCGCCGCTCCAGGTAGCCTTGATTGGGGGAGCGATCGCTACAACTGCTGCTGTCTCAGTGTTTGGCCCCGCTTGGACTCGCTGCGTTCGCGCCGCTCTGGCCTTCCAAGATAGCCCAAAAGCGATTGTTGACCAAGCCTGGCAAGTGGTGAATCGTGAATATGTTGATGGTAAATTTAATCAACAAGATTGGCAAGCAACCAGGCAAAGCCTCTTAAGTAAAGACTATACTTCTCGTGAAGAAGCTTATACTGCTATCCGCGAAGCTTTACAAAAGTTGGGAGATCCTTACACACGGTTTATGGATCCCAAGCAGTATGAAGCCCTGACTAACCAAACATCTGGGGAAGTCTCTGGAATTGGTATTCGCATGGAGCTAAACGAAAAGACTAAGCGACTCACCGTTGTTGAAGCTATAGAAAATTCTCCGGCGCTGAAAGCTGGAATTAAAGCAGGCGATGAAATTTTGGCAATCGACGGCAAACCCACTCTCAAAATGAAAGTGGATGACGCCTCCAAGCTAATTCGCGGTAAAGCAGGTACTCCCATAACGTTGCGGTTGGGACGGACGGGGCAAAATACTTTTAATTTAAAGTTGACAAGAGCAACTATTGAAGTACCAACAGTACGCCATACCCTCAAGCAAGAAGGAAATCGACGCGTTGGTTACATCCGTTTGCGAGAGTTTAGTGCTCACGCTGCAGAGCAAATGCAACGAGCCATCCGTGATCTGAATACTAAAAAAGCCGATGCTTATGTGTTGGACTTGCGAGGTAATCCTGGTGGTTTGTTGCAGGCGAGCATCGAAATTGCGCGGATGTGGCTGGATAATGGGGGAATTGTCAAAACAGTAAACCGCCAGGGAGGAAGTGAAGAAACTAAAGCTAATCGCACTGCCCTAACAAATCGTCCCTTAGTAGTACTGGTAGATGGTAATTCAGCCAGTGCTAGCGAGATCCTCACAGGAGCACTCAAGGATAATAGACGGGCGGTAGTTGTTGGTGGCCAAACTTTTGGCAAAGCTTTAGTGCAATCGGTTCATGAACTCGCAGATGGTTCCGGTTTAGCAGTGACCATTGCCCATTACTACACTCCCAAGGGAACGGATATTAACCACAAGGGAATTGCACCAGATATTAAGGTAGACTTGACTGAGCCACAAGAGCGTCAGCTGGCTTCTAATCCAGATTTAATCGGAACTAGAAGTGATCCGCAATATGCCCGCGCGATCGCAGTTCTATCTGGTGGTAACTTTGCTCAACCCCCGGTAAATCGCCCTTCCTCTTCCTTACCCCTGAGCGATCGCGCCAACGACCTAAAATTTTGATACCGAAACTTGGATTGGGAATACTACATAGTAATCCCAACTCCAAAATTTCAGGATTATGAATCATCAGCCAGCTAATACAACCACCGCCAACAGCTTCTTGCCACAAGTGTCGGTGGTTGTGCCTATTTATAATGGTGAGGCAGATTTACCAGATTTATTTTCCTGTTTGTTATCTCAAACTTATCCTAAAGACCAGGTAGAGTATTTACTGGTAGATAATAACAGCAGCGATCGCACTCTCACCCTACTAAAAACATCTGCCGGAAACTGCCCAATTAAAATTCACCCGTTGAGCGAAAACCAAATTCAAAGCTCCTACGCTGCACGCAACACTGGGATTCGCGCTGCAACAGGCGAAATTGTGGTTTTTACTGATGCTGATTGCCGTCCGCAACCACAATGGTTAGAATCATTAATTCAACCTTTTGTCAACCCAGAAGTGGTAATTGTCGCAGGTGAAATTGTGGCACTACCAGGCAAAACTCTTCTAGAACAACACGCAAACCGTCAAGAAACCCTGTCACAAAAACATACTCTTCACCATTCCTTTCGTCCCTATGGTCAAACTGCTAATTTGGCGATTCGACGCATCGCTTTGGAAAAAGTAGGTTTATTTCGTCCTTATTTGACAAGTGGCGGCGACGCAGACATGTGCTGGCGGATTCTCTTGGAAAACATCGGGCGTTTAGAATTTGCCCCAGAGGCGATTGTCCAGCACCGTCACCGCGCCACACTCAAGGAACTGCAAAGCCAATGGCGGCGCTATGGACGCTCAAATCGTTATTTACACGATTTGCACGGTGTAGAGTTGATGCGAGAGATTACACTTCAAGAATGCGGTTATCGCTTGGCACGTTGGTTTTTGAAGGAAGTACCGCAAGAAAGTGTAAAGGCGATCGCAGGTAAAGCTACCCTTGTAGATATACTAAATACTCCCATTGGTTTATTCACTGCTAGAGCGCGTTCTGATGGACAACGGGATGCAAAGTTGCCAGAAAATGCCAAGATAATTGATCGGCTCTAAAAAAATACCCGCTACCAAGTGGTTATAGTAGCAGGCATTCCAGCTATACTAAATGACTTTTTTGGCTATAAGTTCTCGAAGTTTGCGATCGCTTGCTTCATCTTATCAATCACCTCATCTACAGGTATAGCTCCTAGCTCCCCAGAGGCGCGGGTACGAATACTCAAGGCGTTAGTTTCAACTTCTTTAGCTCCCACTACTGCCATCACGGGTATTTTTTGCTTCTCAGCATTGCGAATCTGTTTACCCAGGCGATCGCCACTGATATCGACTTCTGCACGAATACTCAAGGCTCTCATCTTCGCTACCACATCTTGAGCAAAATCTAGCTGTGCTTCACCCACTGGTAGCAATCTGACTTGTACTGGCGCTAACCACAAAGGGAAATCCCCAGCATACTCTTCAATTAAAATACCAATTAACCGTTCCACTGAACCAAAAGGCGCACGGTGAATCATTACTGGTCGTTTGCGATCGCCATCTTCAGCGACATACTCCAAATCAAAGCGTTCTGGCAAGTTGTAATCTACTTGCACAGTGCCTAATTGCCACTCCCGTCCTAAAGCATCACTAAAGATAAAGTCGAGTTTAGGGCCATAGAAAGCGGCTTCTCCAATACCTTCAAAATGCTCCATCCCCAATTGTTGAACAGCACGACGAATGGCAGCTTGAGCTTTTTCCCACGCTTCATCTGACCCGATATACTTATCACTAGCTGGATCGCGAAAACTGAGTCTAGCTTTAAAGTTCTTCAGTTGTAGACTCTTGAACACTGACAAAATTAAATCTACAACGTTGAGGAATTCGCTGTCTAACTGTTCTGGGGTGACGAAGAGGTGAGAATCATCCACAGTAAAACCGCGCACCCGCGTTAAACCGCCCAATTCCCCAGATTGCTCATAGCGGTAAACAGTACCAAATTCTGCCAGTCGCATCGGTAGTTCTCGATAAGAGCGTAACTCACTCTTATATATTTGGATGTGAAAGGGGCAATTCATGGGTTTAAGGACAAAACCCTGTTCCAGTGCAGCTGCTTCCTCATCATCGGCCATTAAAGGAAACATATCTTCTTTATATTTCTGCCAATGTCCAGAGGTTTTAAATAAATCTACTCTAGCAATGTGAGGAGTAACAACCTGCTGGTATCCCCGTTTAATTTGTTCTTGCTTCAGGAAATCTTCCAAAATACTTCGCAACAGCGTACCTTTAGGCGTCCACAAGGGTAAACCTGGGCCCACTTGGTCGGAAAATATAAATAATCCTAATTCCTTACCAAGTTTTCGGTGATCTCGCCGCAGTGCTTCTTCTTTGCGTCGCTTGTACTCAGCAAGTTGTTCTGGGTTTTCCCAAGCAGTAGCGTAGATGCGTTGTAGCTGAGCTTTGGTTTCATCACCACGCCAATAAGCGCCAGCAACGCTTTCTAATTCAATTGCTTTCGGGTGTAATTCGCTAGTGTTTTCTAGATGAGGCCCAGCACATAAATCCCACCATTCATTTCCCAGGTGGTAAATCGTGATTGGTTCCTGTTTAATATCTGCCAGGATTTCTAGTTTGTAAGGTTCTTTAATTTCCTGAATCCGGCGTTCGGCTTCCTCGCGGTTGACTTCTTCCCGAATAACTGGCAGTTTGCGATTAATAATCTTTACCATCTCTTTTTGGATGGCTTTTAGATCACTTTCGCTAAATGGTTCTGGATTATCAAAGTCATAGTAAAAACCATTTTCAATCCAAGGCCCAATTGTAACTTGGGCTTTGGGAAACAGCCTTTGTACTGCCATTGCCATCACATGGGAAGCAGTGTGGCGAATCTTTTTTAAATTCTCCGATTCGCTGGTACGAGGTAAATACATTTTTTCAGGTTGTTCCAACTCTAAGTTTTGATCAGCGAGATTTGAAGATGATTTTGGCGACATTGGTTGCTGAACTATTAGCGAAGTGATTGCAAAAGATAATTTACTAAGTTCGAGTTCTGAAAATCTACCCAAATATAACATGGGTATACTTTCCAGGTTTGTATGCTTTTACTTATACTGGATGTATAGCATCACAGCAGTCTGGTAAAATTAGTATTAAGCATAATTTAGTTTACCTGTAGCTGTCTTAAACATTTCTGTTTTGATACGTTGAATTACTTAATTTTTTGGCGCTGCCATTGCTTCACAATCAAATGCAGCATATCTTTGATATGTAAGCTTCTTCAACTATAACTATTTTAATTTCTGTAAGTTTGGCTCAATATCCCAACTGCTGAATAAATTTGTAATAAAAAATGTAGAAATTTATTTTTGATTACATGAATCTGCGTGTTTATGCAAAGAAGAAAGCTACGTGCAGCATTTCCTAGAAAAGCGATGCAAGAATTTATAGATATCTATTGACATATTGATTAAAAGACTTAATCGCTTTACCATCATAAATTACAAGTTTAACTTCTCATACCTGCTTTCTTTTTTTTGACTGCAATTTGTTAACAGCTATACCTGCGGGTATATAGACATATCTCTCAGGGATCTGTACAAATTCTTCTGTCTGACCATACAATAAAAATGTATATTTTGTTACAAAAAACATTCTGATTTATGAAATAAATGAGAAAATTGTTAAGAATCGTAAATAACGTTAATATTAGTAATAAAGTTGGAAGTATGCTTCTCATTTATGCGAGACTCTAATTTACCGGGGACTGAGTTGCTAAAAACGGTTTTGGAACCTCTGCTGGACGATTTTCAGTATTGGTTTACGCGATCGCGCCACTTGCTGGAAACCGAGCACATTTCATTTATGAGTGATCAAGAGCAATCAGACTTGCTATTGCGAGTTAAGCAAGCGCAAGATGAACTAAATACGGCGAAGATGCTATTTGCTGCCACTGATGGACAAGTCGGGATTGAAATGGCAACGTTAATGCCTTGGCATCAATTGGTAACAGAATGCTGGGATGTGGCAATGCGCTTACGCCGCTCTCATGAAGTCTGAGGGGTGGTTGCATCTATTGAAAATTCGGCAAACTACTTGACAATAGCAAGACAGTATACAAGTCGAAGAAAGAGTACAGAATCCTTAACATTGTCTTAACATCATTCGGATTAACAAAATAATGTATCCTATGTTACCGTAAGTGGAATAACGGTTGACAATTTGCCTCAATAATAAACGCAAACGCACACACTATAGAGTGCATTAAATATTCGCTACCATTGTGAGCCACAGTGTCAGCGAAGCAGGGCGTTAAAATATAAAGTTTTAAAAATTGCTGCTTTGGAGGAAAACCCGATGTTACACCTGCTTTACATTCTTGCTTTTACTATCCTTGCATTTATCGCTGTTGCTAACTTAATTCGTAATCTGATTATGTTCAGTTTTGATCGAGAGCGGACTTATCCGACAAATTCTTCAAGAATGGGTAATCAAGGCAATTTTGGCTATCTCGCATCAAGACAACAGTTTATACCTCATCCAGAGTTATTAGATAACGCGGGCAACTTAATCAAAGAGCCACTTTTAGTAATGCGTTCAATTAATGTTGACGATGCTCGTCAACAGTTGGATGCCCTTTACGAATCATCCCCAGGACATAAAAGCGAAAATTCAGAGGAAGCATAAGAATTAGGAGTTTGGGTGTAAATTATTGTTGTTTTTACATCCTTAACCTTTCTCTTAGCAGAAATTTCTTACCATCCTTGAATTTACAGGCGATCGCGTCGATAGGTTGGTAAGTTAAAATTGTGTTGTTCACTTGAGACAGGTTTAAGTTGCGATGATTTAATAAACCTGATATTTGCCAGTTAATCCTGAAGCCGTATCGCATCATTTATCGGATTGAGGAGGACAAAAAGTAAGTGAGTATTGCAAGGTTTTGTCACGCATCAAGATTCAGCCCTGAAAAGTGGGGAATGGTTAATTCCCACTCCCTACTCTTAACTCCCTTTCTATGCTTCAATCACTACCCGGAGATTGCCCCGTTTTTTAGCAACACGACAAGCAGTAGTACCACCAGAACGCTCAAATTCTAAATCGAGAATTGTTGCACCTACTCGCAAATTATGAAAAGATAGGCGATTAATCGATTCTGGTAAAGCTGGGTCGATAATTCGTAAACAGTTATTTTGAGCGTCAGGCACTAAGTTAACCATCATTTGCAGTAATTGGAAGATACTGCCAGTAGCCCAAGCTTGCGGAGTACAGGCAACGGGATACTGTACAGGAGCATTATCACCATTGCGTTCGTAGCCACAAAAGAGTTCTGGAGGACGTTGGTAGGGCTGCTGACTGGTCATGTCGAATAAGCCTTGAAAAACTTCTAGTGCTTGATCGATTAGGCCAAGCGATCGCAATCCCATTGCAATTAGAGCGTTATCATGGGGCCAAACTGAACCAATGTGATAACCCATCGGATTATAAGCCGGTGACATACTACTTAGAGTGCGAATACCCCAACCATTAAACATATCTGGTGCTCGCAACCGCTCTGCCACGCTATAAGCTTTTTCGGGTGTAAATATCCCCAAATGCAGACAGTGACCGGGATTTGAGGTAATACTATCTACTAGCTTGCCATCTCCATCCAAAGCTAGAGCGCAAAAATCCTGGTCTTCGATCCAAAAGTCTTTGTTGAAACGAACCTTAAGATTTCTAGCCTCTTCTTGCCAGCGATCTGCTAGATCAAGCCGCTTCTTCATTCTAGCTATTTCTGCTAGACGCATTTTAGCAGCATAGACGTAAGCTTGCACCTCACAAAGGGCAACTGGGCCGTTAGCTAGTTCTCCCTTGCGGTCTACAATACAGTCGCCAGAATCTTTCCAGCCTTGGTTAGCAAGACCGCGTTTAGATTTACGATAATAGCTAAGGTAGCTATCTTGTTTGGTATTGCGATCAATCCACTCCATTGCTGCTAGAGCATTAGGCCAAAGTTGCTCTAGAATTTCTTGATCGTGAGTCCAAGCATAATATTCGGCGTACAGCATCAACCACAGGGGAGTGGCATCGATTGTACCGTAGTAGGGTGTATGGGGAATTTCTTGACAACGAGCCATTTCCCCTAAGCGCA
Source organism: Komarekiella delphini-convector SJRDD-AB1 (assembly GCF_014831675.1). Classification (GTDB taxonomy): domain Bacteria; phylum Cyanobacteriota; class Cyanobacteriia; order Cyanobacteriales; family Nostocaceae; genus Komarekiella. The sequence continues at coordinate 66,101 of NZ_VJXY01000031.1, forward strand.
ACTCGTGTAAAATCTTACCTGGTTCCTCTTCACGCCATTCATCGTCTGTTTTACCTTGGTGTGCTGCCAGTAAAATCAGAGTTTCCTTAGCTATTTGCGGGTTTAACATTAGGCTTTGGGAAGCTGTAATTAGTGAATCCCGCCCAAATAACGTAGAAAACCAAGGCACTCCAGCAGAAACAGTCTTATACTTGCCAAAAGACTGGCGCAACAAATACATATCTTGCTCAGCTCGTTCAATCACTCGATTGAAAATACTCTTATCGGAGCTAATCCGTGTAATTTGTTGTACCCAGTTTTGCTCCTCCATCAACTCGGCGGCTTTCGCTTGTACTAGAGTAAAAGCTGCACTCACGGTGGAACTGGACTTGTTGTTTTTCAACATATTCACTCGATAACCCAACTTTTGGGTTTCGTGAGAAGCCAATTCTAGTTGCCAAACCGCAGTGTAACCCTTAAAACTGTCTGGTCGCCGATGCTGGAATTGAATCCGCGATTCCATTATTGAACCATCTAGACCTTGATAGGCGAGTGTTAAGGATTCTTCTTTCTGCGCGGGGGGTTGAGTTGGCAACAAGGCGCTATCAACAACAGAAGATGCTCCTTCTTCAAACGTCGGTTCCACTAGGCGTAAAAGCCTACCACGTTTTTCTCTGTCATAACCCCGGACTTCAAATAAATCCACAAAATCTGCGTCAAAGCTGATGCTTAGTTCAAAACTGACGGTAGTTGTGCTGTAGTTGGATATCTCTATTTCTTCAAATAGCGCTCCATTGAGTACTATTTCCCGGCGAATCCCTACAGTTTCCGCTCTCAAAGATTCGTCGATTCTGGGGTTAGTACACAAAACTGAAAGTGAAAAACCTTTCTCAGCAGTACTACTGAGGAGTACAGGCGATCGCCCTTCAATTTGTAACTCCAAGCGACTGAGAAACCGCGTATCACAGCAAAACAGTCCCATACTGGGATTGCCATCATTGAGGGAACAGCCAGAAATGTTCCCCATAGTATCTGTGACAAAAAATAAATCATCATCTTTAACCGTCAGGGTTGGTTGTGGTCTTTCACTGACGACACAAGGCCACTCTGGGATAGGTAATTGTTCGGCAGGAATAAAAGTTTTTCCGTCCAAGAAAATTTTTTCCGGGGTCATCAGCATATCCGGTGTCATTAGCCAAAATTCCGTGTACAGGTCTGTCTTTACGTGGTTATATCAGAGTCAACAAGTGATGAACCCGTAGATGCTTCTGTGTTGAGACAACGCAAGCGGTAGCTTTAACGAGTACTTGAACATCAGAAAGAGAAAGCAAGCTAGCAAGAGCGTTAACTACAGGAGAAGGGCTTGCCACAGGGTGGGTCGAAAACTGGTCTTCAGAGCTTGGTAAAAAGGCGCTCTCTAAAAATCATTTGGCCTTTCGAGTCAAAATAATAGTCACATGCTGTTGGCAGAGTAGCGATCAAATTTATATAAGCAAATATTTATTAATGTATATATAAATGTATATTTTATACATCCAAAGTCAATACTGGAAACTAGGAAATTTTTTAGATGAGTTCTTGGTCTTTCAACTTTAACAGACACAAGGCACTGAAAATACCAGCGCAGATGTAAAATTCACTGTTGTTGATGGGCATGTAAAGCATCTATAGAATTACCATTGTATGCAATCATCTTTAATATTTTTGGTATTGGATTAGACAAATTTATGATAACTAATTAATTGATTACATTTATTCAATAAATTGTGGACTAACTTATGTAAATGTCGCAGCAATGATTTCGAGATGGCAAACAAAGATTAACAAAGTGAGTATAAATCAACGTGGCGATCGCGAGTGTTAATAAAGTAGAAAGTCACAAGGCAAAATGATGATTTGATAATTCTACCTTCTAACTTTGAGAGTTATGGGTTACAAGTACAAGTTTTTACCTTAGCACCATCTTGTAACCTTTTTCCTACTCATCGATTATGAACTTGACGCTAAAGAACTAACAACCTATGTCTGACAAGTATGATTGTCCTTGAGCGTAAAATCCACCAATGTCCCCCAACAAGTAGGCTCGTCTGATTTCTCCTGTTTGCCTCTCTATCTAATTTAGGAGACCAAATCCCACATAAACGCCCAGAAGATGGCTTACCGTAAGGAAATAGAGAATTTCGATACAAGCTAACGGGGGTCAACCCTTTTGTTTAATTGTCTTTTTCTATATTTCTCGGTTCTTTGCCACCGCTACCTAATGGCAAAGCTGAGCGAGAATGTATATTGGGCTTAGTAGCCTACTATTTGAAACATCACAATGCTAGCCAATGGATAAAGAAAACTTAGGTGAGGAACAAAGCGGCTATGGCAAATGGATGTGCTACATCTATACTTACGGCACGTCAGGGGGCAAAATACTAATGCATTGCCGCTGTAGCTATATTTACTAATCAAGACTTTTAAATTTGTAAATAAAGCTGCACATGCTCCTTCTTTATGGTAGTAAAGTGCTCCGCTTGCATTGGCAAAAAGTGCTTTTTAGCATTCTTTACATATTGCAACTGTCTAATTAACTTGAGAGTCCTTTGTAATTTGTACAATGCAGCTGTGACGTGGATAGATCTTGTCGAGATTGGGCGTTTAACGATAATTCATGAGCATTTCGACTTCCGTGCTGAGTGATCTGCTAAAGTCCCTACCCTACCTGCGGCCCCAGCTATATTTCAAGGCTTCACTAACGGCGCTCTCCCACGCAATGGAAGATCAGGTTTTGGCTGCGACTTTAGTTCAACCCCTCGTAATTGCTAGCTTTCAGCGAGAGCGATTTTACCGCCAAGAAGCTCATCGCTACCAGCGACTTGCTTTGCGAAGCAATCAAGTATATGTATTGTCTGCTCCAGAAACAGATTTTGCCAATAGTTCGGAATTCTATGAAAAGGTAGCTTTTGAGCCAGAAGATGGTTTAAGTCAAGAGTGGCATTTAATAGTAATTGCTGACAACTATGCCACTTGTCTGGTTTGCCGTGAAAGCCTTGGCTCTATTGCCAAAAATAGCCAATTACCAGAGCTAAGCCCGAATCTGGATATGGATACAGCGCGAAGATTTGAGGGTATATGGACATCGGAAAGGGGAGTTAGCCTCAAAGCAGCCCAATTGATTTTAGACAGGATTGTGGTTTACAGACCAGAACTGGCGAGCAAAATTGAAAAGGCCCGCCAGAGGTTTGGCATAGGTGAGCCGAGAAGCTACTCTGGAGCTGAACAAGTCAGCGAATATGCTTGTGACATTGACACAGACCCCTTTGTACAACGCTTAGTAACTTATTTACAAGCTAGTCAGTACAAATTGCACAAAGCCTACCGTTCAATTACTGCCCAAGCACGCAAAGAACGATTGGTCAATTCGATCAGTACTGCCATTCGGCGATCGCTTGATCCTCATGAAGTTCTCCAGGTAGCAGCACAAGAATTAGGGCAACACCTAGAAGCTTGTCGCTGTTTAATTTACCGCGCTCAAGCTATCGATAGTCAAGCTGTAATTGAACATGAGTTTTTAACTCCTGGCACTGTATCTGTTCGCGGGCAAACCTGGGAGTTAGACAAAAATCCCCTATTTCGGGAAATAGTCCAACAGGGCGAGGGCGTCTGTGTTAACGATACGCTGACTGACCATCGTGTTACTAACTCGGCGGGACTTTCCTTAATCGCCAAAAAGTTTGCTATTCGTTCTTGGCTGATAGAACCAGTATTTTATCAAGGGCGGTTGTTGGGCATTGTAGAGTTACACTATTGCCGGATGCCACCGCACGATTGGCAATCTGGGGAATTGGATTTAGTAGAAGCGATCGCCACTCAAGTGGGAGCAGCTCTGATTCAAGCGGAAGCTTACGCCAATTTAGAAGAACTTAACCAACAGCTAGAAGCCCTGGATCGCACCCGCAGCAACCTCATAGCCATCACCGGGCACGAACTGCGTACCCCCCTATCCACCATTCAAGTGTGTTTGGAAAGCCTCGCCAGTGAGCCGGATATGCCCTTGGAGTTGCAGCAGGTGATGCTTAACACTGCTCTTTCCGACTCCGAACGGATGCGAAAACTAGTACAAGATTTCCTCACCCTTTCCAATCTGGAAAGTGGTCGAGTTGAATGGCATCCAGAATCACTGACTTTACAAGAGTGTGTAGATCTAGCACTCAGCCGAAATCGCAGCCGCTCCTCAACAGAAAAGCCGCCTCAAATCAAAACTCAAATAGCTCAAGACTTACCTTTAGTGAGAGCTGACGGTGATTGGCTGGTGGAGGTACTAGCAAAACTCATAGACAATGCTTGTAAATTTACGCCAGCACAAGGAGAAATCACTATTAAAGCTATTCGGAACAAGAATCAGATGGTGGAAGTCACCGTAGCTGACACCGGACGCGGCATTGAACCCAATCGTCTAGAAGTAGTTTTTGACCGCTTCTATCAAGAAGAAGGCGCACTACGACGTACCACTGGTGGTACTGGACTGGGATTAGCAATTTGCCGCCAAATTGTCAATGGCTGGGGTGGTGAAATTTGGGCAGAGTCATTTGGCAAAGACCAAGGTAGTCAGTTTCATTTCACCATTCCCATCGTTCAGGGTAGCAAAGAAGAAAAACGGTCAAAAGTCAAGAGTAAATAGTTATGAAACATTGGGCATTGGTTTTTAACAAATAACAAATGACTCTTGATTAAGCTCATCCCTCTCCTAAAAGAGGATGGGATAACACGAAAGACAGTTGACAGTTAACTGTTAACCGTCAACCGTCAACGGACTAAAAAGGCGTCTTTCATCACCTACCGAGAAAGAATGGGTTTTCCCAACGCCTTTTTATAAAAACTGTTACAGTCTATGACGCGATCGCAATATGATCCTGATGGCGGTGTTACGATGCCCTAAAAACGTTGAGAGACAACTCTATGGCAGAAACACTCTCTGGACAAACTCCGCTATATGGTGGCAACACTGGCGGCTTGCTAACAAAAGCAAAAGAAGAAGAAAAGTACGCTATTACTTGGACTAGCCCTAAAGACCAAGTATTTGAATTGCCTACAGGTGGTGCTGCCACTATGCGAAACGGCGAAAATCTCCTGCACTTAGCTCGAAAAGAGCAATGCATCGCTTTAGGCGGTCAACTCAGAAAGTTCAAAATTACTAACTACAAAATCTACCGGATTTTACCCAACGGAGAAACCACTTTCATTCACCCGGCTGATGGTGTGTTCCCCGAAAAGGTAAACGAAGGCCGCGAAAAAGTACGTTACGTAGACCGCCGTATTGGCGAAAACCCCAGTCCAGCAAAACTTAAGTTTAGCGGCGTTTATCCTTACGACGCTCCATAATTAGCTGTTAGTAGTTAATGGGTAATGGGTAATGGGTAACGGGTAATGGGTAAGAAAAACAATTACCAATTAATCTATTACCTATTGCCAATTACCATTGAAAAATTATGATTTTTCCTGATTTTTCCCAGTTTTCCAGCCTAGCCCAACAAGGCAACTTTGTTCCGGTGTATCAAGAGTGGGTAGCAGACTTAGATACGCCCGTATCTGCTTGGTATAAAGTATGTGCAGGTCAGCCTTATAGCTTTTTGTTGGAATCGGTGGAAGGTGGGGAAAAACTCGGACGCTACAGTTTATTGGGTTGCGATCCGCTATGGATTTTAGAAGCAAGGGACAATAACACGACCCAAACACACCGCGACGGTTCGCAGGTGATGTTTGAAGGCGACCCCTTTACAGCTTTAGCCCAATGTCTAGAACCTTATCAGCCAGTCAAGTTACCGCAACTGCCGCCAGGAATTGGCGGATTGTTTGGATTTTGGGGTTATGAATTGATTCGCTGGATAGAGCCGCGTGTCCCAATTCATCCACCAGACGAGAGAAATATTCCAGATGGATTGTGGATGCAGGTTGACCACCTGTTAATTTTTGATCAGGTGAAGCGAAAAATTTGGGCGATCGCCTATGCTGATTTGCGTAACTCCAATTTACAGGAAGCATATCAGCAAGCGTGCGATCGCGTCACTCAAATGCTCAATAAGCTATCTCTACCCCTATCGCTGCAAAATACCAAATTGGCATGGACACCCCCACGAACTAAAGGAGCAGAGGAGGAGAACACAGGAGTAGAGGAATACGCCAGCAACTCTACCCGCCCTGATTTCTGTGCCAATGTCCAAAAAGCAAAAGACTACATCAAAGCAGGCGATATCTTCCAAGTCGTAATTTCTCAGCGATTATCAACGGCATACACAGGCGACCCATTTGCGCTTTACCGTTCCTTGCGTCAGATTAATCCTTCGCCTTACATGGCTTACTTTCATTTTCAAGATTGGCAAATCATCGGTTCCAGTCCAGAAGTGATGGTGAAAGCAGAACTAGACCCAGATGGTGGAGTGATAGCAACAGTACGCCCGATTGCCGGGACGCGTCCACGGGGTAAAACAACCCAAGAAGATGCAGAGCTAGCTGAAGATTTACTTAAAGACCCCAAGGAAATTGCTGAACACGTCATGCTCGTTGATTTAGGGCGCAATGATTTAGGGCGTGTTTGCCAAAGCGGTAGCGTGAAAGTTGATGAATTAATGGTAGTTGAACGCTACTCCCATGTAATGCACATTGTCAGCAATGTTGTGGGTAAATTAGCACCAAACAAAACCGCATGGGATTTACTAAAAGCTTGCTTCCCAGCAGGTACGGTCAGCGGTGCACCTAAGATTCGGGCAATGGAAATTATCCATGAGTTAGAGCCTAGCCGTCGAGGCGTTTATTCTGGTGTGTATGGATATTATGATTTTGAAGGGCAACTGAATAGTGCTATAGCAATTCGCACAATGGTAATGCATGATAATACAGTAAGCGTGCAAGCCGGTGCGGGTTTGGTGGCTGATTCTGAGCCTGAGAAAGAATACGAAGAGACACTGAATAAAGCCAGAGGACTTTTAGAAGCGATTCGTTGCTTGCGTTGAAATTCAACTCCTCTTTACAAACAAAGAAAGGCTTGATAAGTCCTTAATTTGCTATTTCTAAATATCTAAAAACTAGCACTTTTAAGGTAGTAAGACTAATTCTTTCAAGGTGGGTAAAAATACCAGAAAATTTTGCCCAATTGTAGACTTTTCACCTTTGTGTCTTAGTGTCTTTGTGTTTCAAAAGTCAAATTTTTCACCACCCACTAAGGCACAAAGACACTAAGAAAAATACATCTTTTCAATTTAGATCTTGAAAGGGCTAGATTCTAAACCAGAAAAAGTTGCAAAATAACACACTTTCAAAGGGCTAGTCCTAATAACTATTGTTCTTGAAGAAATTTGAGCGACTTTCAATACTTGGAATATAGGTGTTTTTTATAACTTAAGCAAATCTTATCTATCTTATAAATAGAACTTATAGATATATAGCTAAGAAATCATTGCTTATTTGTAACAAACTTGTTATGTTTCTTTACATAAAGATACAAAAACAACACGAATGCGTTAAACCACTGCTAACTAAGGCTTTTTGAATAACTATACAGTTAAGCCTGTGAATTGCTTTGCCGAGTATCTAACTCAAGAGCAACAGAATTGTTGTGTGTAGCGCATTTTCCTTTTGTTTTTTGCACATTTGATTTTTCAAATTTGACAGTACTTTTAGTTTTCTTTTTGAAATTCCTGCCATGTCTTTTACCATCCAGTCGGCTCAAAGTATTTTTCCCGGCACTTTAGTTGCTGACGTTGTTCCAACTGTCATTGAATCGTTCTCTCAGCTCAATGCTGAAGATCAACTAGCATTACTTTGGTTTGCCTATACCGAGATGGGTAGATCTATTACGGTTGCGGCTCCAGGGGCAGCTAACATGGTTCTGGCGCAAGGCTTACTTGAGCAAATCAAGCAAATGCCTTTTGATGCTCAAACACGAGTTATGTATGATTTGGCTAACCGTGCTGACACTCCTCTGTGCCGTTCCTATGCATCCTTCACTGTAAACATCAAGTTGGGCTTTTGGTATCAGTTAGGAGAATGGATGGCTCAGGGAATCGTCGCTCCTATTCCAGAAGGCTATAAGCTTTCTGCTAAGGCTGCCGATGTGCTGCAAGCGATCCGACAAGCCGACCCAGGCCAACAAATCACGATCCTACGCAATACCGTAGTTAGCATGGGATTTGATCCAAATGCTCCAGGTAGTTACAAAAAAATCTCAGAACCCGTCGCTCCTCCTACTGCACCAGCATTTCGGACTAAAGTTACCGTTGAAGGCATCAGTAATCCTACGGTGCTGGGCTATATCAATAACATGAATGCCAATGACTTTGATGCGGCTGTGGCCCTATTCATGTCCGATGGTGCTCTGCAACCTCCTTTTGAAAGACCAATTGTTGGTCAGGAGGCAATCCGCGCTTATATGCGTGAAGAATGCCAGGGACTAAAAATGATGCCAGAGCGTGGTGTATCTGAGCCAGTGGAAGATGGGTATACCCAGGTTAAAGTTACGGGTAAAGTCCAAACTCCCTGGTTTGGCGCCAGTGTAGGGATGAATATTGCATGGCGGTTTTTACTAAATCCCCAAGGCAAAATCTTCTTCGTTGCGATTGACTTGTTAGCTTCTCCTAAAGAACTGCTCAACCTAGTACGTAAATAGAGCGTTAGGTTAGTCGCTCCAGCCTACTTAAGCGTGAGCGAGTTAGCGATCGCCACCTCGTCACGCTTAAGCAAAAAGAGTTAAATAGTTCCAATATCGGGACAAAATTTTCAAAATTCTGTTAAAAAACGCTATTTTCAGCAATTTTCAATTGAATACTGTAATTTACTGGTAATAAATAGAGATTTGGAGGCAGGCTATATGGATGCTGACGAACTTCTCAAACGCTATTGTGCAGGAGAAAGAAATTTCACTTATGTAAGCCTGCACTCACTCAATATGAGCGAGGTATGTTTAGCTGGCATCAATCTAGATAAAGCTAATCTAGCTAATACGACTCTATCTCAGGCTAATTTGCGTGGGGCAAATCTGATTGAAGCCAATTTGACTGCGGCAGCCCTCTGGAGAACCGACTTTAGTGGAGCAAATCTAATTTGGGCAAACTTAAAGGCCGCCAACCTAATTCGGGCGAAGCTTAATCAGGTAGATTTGCACAAAGCCTCTTTACTCAAGGCAGACCTACGCTTAGCAGACTTAAGTAATGCCGACCTTAGCGGTGCAAATTTGAGTGGTGCAGACTTACGCTATGCCAATCTCAGCGGCGCTTTTCTGGCAGGGGCAAATCTTAGGGGTGCAAATTTGACTGGGACAAACTTAAGCAAGACAGACTTGAGTCATGCTAATCTGACCAAAGCTATTTTGTTCAAAACTGATTTAAGTGACGTAGATTTCACGGAAGTAGACCTGACTCAAGTGGATTTACGCTACTGCTTCCTGAGCGGAGCAACCTTACCTGAACGTAGCTTAGTCGAGGTAGGTTAACAAATAAAGAATTATTTTTACTCCTCTGAGACTTCTCGTGTTTGTTATTAGTCATTCGGGTTTATTTAGAAAAGACAAATGACTAATGACGGTCTTAACGAAAAAAATCCCATTGTTTATTAAAAGCTCATTATCAAAGGCAGTTTCAAATCTAACTACTGATGAGTGTCTCGAATTCCCTGTTGCAGGATTTGTGCGAAGTACTACCACATCTACAATCTCAAATCTATTTCAAGTCTTCGCTGACGGCTCTTTCTCACGCCATAGAAGACCTAGTATTGGCAGGGACAGATCGACCCCTAGTGATTGCCAATTTTCAGCAGGAGCGTTTTTATCGCCAGGAAATTCCTCGGTATGAGAAAATTGCTCAGCATACTGACCATGTTTACGTGTTAGCAGCACCAGAGACTAACTTTGGTGCTGCTTCAGCCCCTTATGCAACTATCCCTTTTGCTCCTGACAACGAATTAGCTCAGGAGTGGCATTTGATCGTAATTGGTCGGCGATATTCAGCTTGTGTGATTTGTCGAGAGCACGCTTCACCTGTAGACTCAGCATCACTAGACCAGTTAAGACAATTTCAGGGGATTTGGACTTTTGACCCCCAAGTTAGCATTTATGCAGCCCGACTGATGTTAGAGCGGATTTTGGCTTATCAACCAAAACTAGCCTCTAAAATTAAGCGAGCACAGCGGCGCTATCATTTGCTGGATGAATCGCAAGCGCAGACATCAACTAATCGGGTATTAGAGCTTGGCCCTAAACTGTTTGTCAACCGCCTAGTTACATATCTGCAAGCCAGTCAATACAGGCTACTGAAAGCTTATCGCACGATCGCCAGCAAGGAGCGTAAAGAGCGCCTACTCAATGCGATCGCTACTTCGATCCGTCGCTCTTTGAACGCCGAAGAGATTCTGAATGTTACTGTTACAGAATTAGGTCAAGCCTTTAGCCATTGCCGCTGTTTACTTTATCTTGAGCAGCCAGATAGCCAACAGCCAATTGCTTATGAGTCAACACCTGCTGAATTACCCTCTTTGAAAGGGGAAGTCTGGTCATTGGCAGATCATCCACTGTTTCAAACTGCTTTGGCGCAAAGTCGAACCAATAGCGCAAACCAGTCAGAAATTCTAGCTATTGCCGATATCACCCAGGACTTAGGCTTGCAGTCACACCCAGACTTAAAAACGCAACTAGCGCAGTGGCAAATCCGGGCTTGCTTATTAGTGCCCATTCGCTATCAGGGAACCTGGCTGGGAATGCTGGAATTGCACCAGCCAAAGCCTTATCTGTGGACAGAGGATGATATAGCTTTAGTTGAAGCGATCGCTACTCAAGCCGGAGTCGCCTTAATGCAGGCACAAGCTTATACCAACTTAGAAACTCTTAATCGCCAACTGGTAGACTTAGAGCGTACCCAAAGTAACTTAACTGCCATTGTCGGACATGAACTACGTACTCCTTTATCTACCATTCGTGTTTGCTTAGAAAGTTTAGTCACAGAACTAGAAATGCCACCAGATTTGCAGCAAATGATGCTGCAAACTGCTTTGGACGATGCAGAGCGTTTGCGTAAGCTGATCCAGGACTTTATCACCTTATCTCGTTTGGAAAGTGGGATGGTGCGCTGGCAACCAGAGCCAATTTGCCTTCAAGAATACCTAGATTTGGCTTTAAGTGGACTAGAATCGCGTCAGAAATTACCCAAAATTATTGTAGAATTACCCCAGCATTTGCCTTTAATTCAGGTAGACGGAGAAGGACTGATCGAAGTTTTAAGTAAGCTACTCGATAACGCCTGTAAGTTTACCGACAAAAGTGGACAAGTCACAATTCGTGCTCACTTCATCAGTTCCGAAGACGTTGGAGGTAAAGCAGCCTTGGAGAATTCCAATAAGACTTCTATGTTAAAAGTCACTATTGCGGATACAGGTCGAGGTATAGAATCTAATCGGCTAGAATCTATCTTTGAGCGCTTTTATCAAGAAGAAGGATTTTTGCAACGCACTGTGGGAGGAACCGGATTAGGTTTAGCAATTTGTCGTTGCATTATCGATAATCTGGGAGGAAAAATTTGGGCTGAGTCTCCGGGTAAAGACCAGGGTAGCCAATTTCACTTTACAATTCCAGTTGCGTTGCCTATTCTTTAATCTGAATGTTGTGTTTTTTTAATTCCCTAATCGCACAGTTGAGATTTTGAGAAAGTGCGTAGGCGTAGCCAGTCGTAGACATCGCTTACCACATTTCACTAAACTAGAAAGTAAGATGCTGGGATAAGTCTATGGACGCCACGACAACTACTTTACCCTCTACACTCAAATTGAAAATCGACTTGACAGATGATCAATTTTTCCAGATGTGTCAGAAAAACCGCGATTATCGATTTGAGCGCACAGCATCAGGGGAATTATTAATTATGCCACCTACAGGTAGTGATACTGGCAGGCGTAATGTTAAAATCACCACTCAACTTGATATTTGGAACTCTGAGAGGAATTTAGGCGAAGTTTTTGACTCTTCAACTGGCTTCATCCTACCCAATGGTGCAGAACGCTCTCCAGATGCTTCTTGGGTAAAAATTGAGCGTTGGAATGCTCTAACTTCAGAACAACAGGAAAAATTTGCCCCAATTTGTCCTGATTTTGTAGTAGAGCTACGCTCTCCTAGTGATTCCCTAAAAGATTTACAGGATAAAATGCAAGAGTATATCGAAAATGGCGCTCAATTAGGTTGGTTAATCGACCGGAAAAACAAGCGAGTAGAAATTTATCGTCCAGACAAAGATGTAGAAATATTAAACAATCCTATTAGTTTATCAGGAGAAAATGTGTTGCCTGGATTTGTGTTGCATTTACAGCAAATTATGTAGCTTTACTAATGTTTTATTCCCTATAGCGAAAAACCATACCCCTGTCTTGAAAAGAGCATGGTTTTTTATTATTAAAGGCACGAATATTAACTTCAAGACAATACTGCTACTTTCTCTAACAATCCTTGAAACAACCTCAAGCCATCACTATTCCCTAACATTACATCAGATGCCCTTTCGGGGTGCGGCATCATCCCTAAGACATTGCCTTGACGATTGCAAATCCCTGCAATGTTGTTTAGTGAGCCGTTGAGATTATCTTTTTCATAGCGGAACACCACTTGTCCGTTATCTTCAATCTCTGATAAAGTTGCTTCGTTGGCGTAGAATCGCCCCTCTCCGTGAGCAACAGGCAAAGTAATAACTTCAGCAGTGGTGTAAGCTTGCGTCCAAGAGAGATTGGTACGCTCAACTTTCAGGGGAACGCGATCGCAAATAAAATGCAAATCTCGATTTCTTGTCAATACCCCAGGTAGTAAGCCAGCTTCAGTTAATACCTGAAACCCGTTGCAGATACCGAGGACAAACTTACCCTTTTGGGCATGTTCTACAACCTGTTGCATTACAGGCGAAAACCGCGCGATCGCACCGCAGCGGAGATAATCCCCGTAACTAAAACCACCAGGTATGACAACAACATCCAAATCATCAATATCCGTTTCTTGATGCCAAACCATGCGAGTTGGTTGCCCCAGCAAGTCTCTGGTAACATAAGCAACATCGCGATCGCAATTAGAACCTGGAAAAACAATAATGCCGAATTTTGTCATTTGTCACTTGTCATTTGTCACTTGTACTGAGCGGCTTGTCCTGAGCGGAGCCGTAAAGCCTGCGGCATAGCTACGTTTAGGGCGCAGCCTCTCGTAGAGAAGGGAGCCGAAAGGAGCCGAAGTATTTGTCATTTGGAGAATAGAGCATTGAGCATTGGAACAGTTAGTTATTTCCCAGTCCCCATTGCCCCTTATCCCCAGAGGGGGCCCCGAGTTCCCCAGTGCCTAATCCCCAATCCCTAAAAGACTCCCGTTTGTGTTTCGACCTCAATCAACTCAAAGCGATAATTTTCAATCACGGTATTTGCTAGCATCTGGTCACAGATACGGTCAAGGTCTTGACGCGCTTTTTTCTCTTCTGTCGAGGTGATGGTTAGTTCAATGTACTTACCAATCCGCACCTGTTCAACGTTGTCGTATCCTAGTTGCTTAAGACCGGATTGTACAGCCACACCAGCGGGGTCTAAGACTGAAGGACGAAGCGTCACGAAAATTTTGGCTAAATACTTGCTTTGCACGGGCTTTTGCTGAATCCTGCGATCGCTATACTATAACTTTCTGTTCCAACTGAGTGAAAATAAGATTACGAAGCGGTTAGAGTTAATCTATCAGTTAGCCAGTCCAACAGCTTCAACTACAGTGGCAAATTTAACCTATTGTCTATGAGAGCCATACGCACCCGCAGTCAAGAGCGGATTTTGAACCTGCTAAAAACTATCAAACAAGGCATTTCCGCCCAGGATATTTACGTAGAACTACGTAATAGCAATCAGAGCATGGGTTTAGCAACAGTTTACCGCTCTTTGGAAGCTTTAAAATTGGAAGGCTTGGTACAAGTGCGGACATTGGCTAACGGTGAAGCCTTATACAGCCTAGCGCAGCAAGACAAACACCACCTAACTTGCCTGCAATGTGGCGTTTCAATTCCGATTAATCAATGCCCGGTTCATAACCTAGAAGACCAGTTAGAATCCAGCCATAAGTTTAAAATTTTTTACCATACCCTAGAGTTTTTTGGGTTGTGCAGCCAATGTCAAAGTTTGCAAGCTGTCGGTATGGCGACAGAATAGTCAACTGCCCCACCCACAAGGGGATGGGGCTTGTAACTAACCGATAGACTCGGCTGAAACATAGGGCATATTGACTGATGCCTGCTCCTGTGTCCTTTCGGTAGAGGAGAAAATATGGTTGTTGAGCGAAATAAAAAGTTTAAGTTAGAAATTCAAAACTTCTAACTCCTAGCTTCTCAACAGATTCAGTGATTTCCTTTAAAACGCTATCTTGGTTGAACGTCACCCACAACTTGCGCTCCTGATTCACCTAAAACTTTGGAATAGAACATGCCTGCCAATATTGCACCTAAAATTGGAGCTACCCAAAACATCCAAAGTTGCCCGAATAATTCTACACCAGCAAAAAGAGCAGGGCCAGTACTACGAGCAGGATTAACCGATGTATTAGTTATCGGAATGCTGATCAAATGAATGAGTGTTAGTGCTAGACCAATGGCAATAGGTGCAAAACCTTTGGGAGCGCGGCCATCGGTTGCACCTAAAATTACAATTAAAAAAATGAAGGTAAGTACAACCTCTGTAATGAAACAAGCAACAAATGAATAACCGCCGGGAGAATGCTCTCCAAAACCATTTGTCGCTAGTGGATTAGAACCAGAAAGTGTAAATCCTGATTTACCAGTGGCAATTAAATAAACCAGGCCTGCGGCTACTATTGCTCCCAGTACTTGAGAAATGATATATGGAAGCAGATCAGAACTAGGAAAACGGTTTCCTGACCACAGCCCAAATGATACAGCTGGGTTAAGATGACAACCGGAAATATGAGCAATTGCGTAGGCCATAGTCAGCACTGTTAGGCCAAATGCCAGAGCCACACCTACAAAACCAATTCCTAGTTCATTAGCTTTTGCATCAGGAAATGTAGCTGCAAAAACAGCACTACCGCATCCACCGAGTACTAGCACAAATGTCCCAATAAATTCTGCAATGCATCGCGTAGAAAGTGGCATCGTCATCATATTGAGATTCTTCCTTAAATTGATTTAAGTCAAGTAAGCGATCGCCCTCTCCTCCATAGTCGCCAACCGTTACCCTCTATCAACACTTCATTAATCGGGAAGTATTGCTGGGTAAACAACTCATCTCAACCTATTAAAGAAACCCTCAAAAATGAGTTAGAGACTAAAGGTAGTGGATTCTCTGCTTTATGTTCATTTGATGCTAGCTACGCGAAACCTGTAAAACTTCACTCGTAAGTTAGATGAAGTTTGTATTATTGTCTGAATGGTTAACAAAACTAATTCCAAAGTCGTACTTTTCGTATCCTTGGCTTATTAACCGAACTTTAGACTAGTTGCAACGAAACAATAAGGGTTTAAACCTTGCCGTTGGCATAGTACAAATCTCGGCTTTAGGTAGACTTGTACTACTATGCCCTTCATGACAAGAACTCTATATTTCCCCCCTACTTCCCACTCTCTTTTTTCGTTAAAACGTAAAAGTAGTACGAAGTACACCTACAGTTGTTGTCTCGTTTGTGCTGTTACCCTCTGGGTTAAACAGAATAAACGCACCAGGGGTAATACTGATATTATCATTCAATTTAACGCGATAATACGCTTCTAAATGGTAAGGAGTAGCTCGATTTTCACCAAGTTGAGCAGAACCACTAGCATCACTACGGTAAAGTGGCTGACCAAAAATAATACCTGCATTGTTCCCTGACTTGAATAAGTCTTTAAAGTGAACTCCCACCATCCAACTTGTAAAGGTAGTGGAAGCATTCACGCTATTAGAAGAATCATCAACAAACATGGCTGCACCGTAGCCAGATAAGGCTATCTTGGGAGAAAATCGCCATGTCATCGTACCCCCAACAGAGTTGAGTGCCACAGGTGTCCCAGCCGCAACACCACCTAACGCACCAATATCATCTCTAATTAATCCTGTACCTAAAATGTTGATTTCATGATAACTGTGAGCATAGTTTAGACCGATATCAAGATCAGAACTTGGCTTGAAGGTTAACTGTGCTGCTACAACACTACTACCACTAAACAAACCTGCTCCTAAAGGTGTAGTAGAAACTCCTGGTAGTGCCTCATTAGGAGATTTTTGGGGTAAGTTGGCATTTACACTGCCATACAAGGCTCTTAAATCCAAATTCGGGGAAATATTAAAGATAAATCCCGCCGCCGATGCTAAACCAGTACCCGAAGTCCCGCCAGAAACCCGTACCACAGGATTTAAGCCGCCAAAACGAGAAATTGACTCTTGTCCTTCACCATAAAAAGGTGTGATTACTGGGAAAGCATCAGATGTTTCCGCCGCAGTTCCCGCAAACAAAGTTAATTTCTCAGCGACGGGAAAGATATACAGCAATTTATAAATTTCCACACTGTTGGCGCCAACACTCGACAAATTCTTGACGTTTATCCCAGGAAACTGAGGCTCAAAACTGGTACGAGCGCTACTTGCACTTAAAATAGGCGAAGCCAATCCTAAACTTTCTTGCAGGCTACCCTGTCCATCGGCCCCACCCAAAAAGTTATAAGATTGCAATCCAGTAATTAATAAATCTTTACCTGTAAAGCTAGTGGTGAGATTTAATCGCACTCTATTTACTAGGATGATGTTAGGGTCGCCCCGATCAGGAGCGCCGCCAGTAGCACCAATACCAGCGAGAATTACCTCTCCATTGAGTTTGGTAGTAGTAGAAAACTGATTTGCTTCTAGTTCTGCCGTTCGAGCTTCTACCGCATCCACTCTACCCCGCAATGTCCCCAGTTCCGCAGTAAATTGTTCTTGTAATTTTTGCAATGTGACTAAATCTTCTTTCTTGACCAAATCAGCAGTTGCAGTAGCGATTAGTTCGTTGATTCGATCTAAACAAGCATTTAAGCCGGCCGCAAATTCATAGCGAGTCATCGCCCGATTACCGCGATAGGTTAGATTGGGATAACCAGCGATACAACCATAGCGCTCAACCAAAGATTGTAGTGCTTGAAAGGCCCAATCAGTCGGCTGTACATCAGACAATTGGGATACGGATGTTACTTGTGCAAGTTCGTCTAATGGTTGAGATAAATTTGCAGATTGTGGTATGATTGGCTGCGAAGAGTTATTAGCAAAATCTAACTCTACATTTTCGCTTTTTTGCTGTTGATTCGCTGATGAAAAATCTTTTTGGCTTTCATTAGCTATTAGCAATTCCCTAGAAATAGTATTGCCTAAATTACCTTTATGAAAATCCAGTTTTTCATAGCTGTCAACATGTTGAGAAATTGCTACGTTTTGATCTGCAATCTCTAAATTAGAAAGGGCTTGCACTGGTGATAACCCAACAATTAACCATAGAAAGCCCACTCCACCAGCAGGAACTAGTAGATGTTTTGCCATGATAACTCCCAATACATATGAAATAAGGAAAAACTTAATTGCGATGTTTAAATGGGATTGATAAAGAAATTTAAAGTAGATTTAGCAAGAGCATCTTGTTAACTTTAAATTTTTCATATCAAAAAAAATTTACTTAATTGATTTACTAAGACATCAATTTATATCGCAAGTATTAAATTCTAGTAAATACTATTTCTGCAATTAATTAACAATTAGTACTATTAATAATTTCTATAGTTACTATTGAAAAAATTATAATTACAAAAGTGTAGTTTTATGGTATTAATATTAAGAAAAACAGTTAGTAAGTAAATATAAAACTCCTATTTTATTTTTGTTAGCGTAGCCTGCGCTTGCGCTTAAAAACTCAAACTCGAAGAAGCTTTTTTCCGATTCCCCGTTACCTACACAAGTAAGTTAAAAAATCAAAGCAGACTACTATAGACAAAATTAACTAGCCATACATTAAGTACCAATACAGTTCAGTTAAGGATTGTTTGTACAGATTTCATGCATATAGAGACGTTGCATTGCAACGTCTCTACACAGGTTATTGGTGTGTAAATTATCTTATCCCAAGCGTATTACATTAAGTACTGGAGTTCAGACTAAAAAATGCAAAACGATCCAACATTTTTGAGTTAATAATAGACAGTGATAAGTCCTCAAAATGCCAAAATCATTTATGCTGTTTGCAATTGACACAGCAATAAACCAAACCACTGATTGGTGTCAGTCCACACTTGCAGAGGTACTAAACCCTTGGCAGTAAGTTGCTGCTTGATAGTGTTGAGGTCAAATTTACGAGAGATTTCGGTGAGGATTGTCTCACCTGCGGCAAAATTAATTTTGAGGTTGAGAGCGCGTAGTTCTACAGTTTGCGATCGCAGACTTCGTAAATGCATCTCTATTTGATGCTCAGTTTCGTTATAAAATGCCCAGTGTTCAAACTGCGCTGTATCAAAATCACCCTCAAATCGCTGATTTAAATGCTCCAGCATATTTAGGTTAAACGCTGCCGTTATCCCTTGATTATCGTTATAAGCTGGTTCTAAAATATCTTTCGGTTTATGTAAATCCACTCCCAATAAAAAATACTCACCCACTTGCAAAGCATCTATAATTTGGGAGAAAAAGACATCACATTCTTGAGGTTTGAGATTACCTAAAGTACTACCGATAAAACAAACCATCCTACTAGGTAATTGTGTTACTAGGAGTTGTGCAAGGGCTAATTCGTAGGTTCCTGCCATCGCACAAACTTGCAGTGAGAGATAATCTACTAGTAACTGCTTAGCACTACTTTCTAAAATACCTGCGCTTACATCAATCGGTATATAACGCAGAGGATAGCCTAACTGCTGGTAGGCATCTAGTAAAATACGGGTTTTGGTAGAACTGCCACTACCAAGTTCTACCAATTCACAAGCACCAGTCATGATGGCAATTTCACTAGCATACTGCTGTAAAATCGCTGTTTCTGTGCGCGTCAGGTAATATTCTGGTAAATTACAGATTTGCTCAAACAGCTCAGAACCACGGTCATTATAGAAGTAACTGGGGGGTAGAGATTTGGGTATTTGAGTTAATCCCTTAACTACATCACTCCCAATATTAGGCGCAACTATTGGGGTTGCCTCTACTAAACGCTGTATCTGCAAGCGTTTTTCAATGCTGTTTTGAGAAGACTGGTTGCTAACAGCTTTAGATACTGACATTAAACCTCCGTATATCTGGCGTAATTTAAGTTACTTTTGAGGGCAAACTTTTTACTCCAGCCAGTGAAACACATAGCCATATCCCATAACATCACGCTTGTGCTATATTATTCCAGCTTTAAAGCTAGATTTAAGGATTTTTCCTTACTTAGCATTGATTAAGCTGTTAGGTATTTTTTGGATAAACCTCTTCCTACCTTAAACTTTAGTTTAAGCCTAGTCCCTCTGGGACAGGCGAGAGGGACGGTTTTGCGTAGTAAAATCTGTAAGAGGTCTGTTTTTACTTACGCACGGATGAGCTTACTTCGCTAGCAGCACAGCGAAACCCGGCGAAAATTTGGCGTACGTTGGGATGATACCAATTGCGAAAACTAGAACGTAGCACCCAGGGACGAGTTGCCCAACTGCCACCTTTTAAAACACGGTGCTGTTGGTCAAAATAAACTTTTGAGTAGCCTGAGTAAGGGTAACTTTGAAAACCCTCGTAGCCATCAAACCAGCAGGCTGTCCACTCCCAGACATTTCCCAGAGTATCGTATAAACCATAAGCACTTTGTCCACCGGGGTAGGCATCAACTGCGGTTGTTTTGCCAATCAGGCGATCGCAGTTACAATTCTGGGTTGGGGTCATTAATTCTTCATCTCCCCAAGGATAGGTGCGGCGGTGACTAGCTCTTGCATCCCAACTTGCTGCTTTTTCCCATTCGGCTTCTGTGGGTAGCCGCTTACCAACAAACCGGGAATAGGCCTGTGCTTCGTACCAACTGACACCACAAACCGGGTGATTATCCCAGGTGCGCTCGCCACACCAGTAAAAAGGTTGTGTTACCTGCTCAATTTTTAGCCATTGCCACCCAGCTTTAGACCACCAGCGAGGATTTTGATAACCTCCCGCCTCTATAAATGACCGATACTGTCCACAAGTGACGGGATAGCGATCAATCCAGTAAGTGTCTAAGTATACTTTGTGTACAGGTTGCTCATTATCTAAAGCATCAATTGAGTTGTTACCCTGCTCAAATTCACCTGCTGGAATACAAACCATTTTCACTAGCTTTGTATAGTCAAAAGTCCAAAGTTCAGGGTTCAAACTAACAAACTTTAACTCCTGACTCCTATCTTCTGCCTCCTGCCTCCTATCTCCTGCCTCCTGCCTCCTATCTCCTGCCTCCTGTCTCTTAACTAATTCCAGCACCATAGTAATTATTTCGCAGTGCTGACTTTCATGCTGAATTAAAAAGCGCCAAAGACGTTCTTGCTGCTCGATATCATCTACATGTATGTATTCCAAGACTTTTTCTCTAACTGTATCCAGGTAGTAGAGGATTTCCTCTAAATTTGGTAATTGGACACGTTGTGACTTGGGTAAACCGTCAGCTGCAAAAAGTTTACGGTATTGCGGAAAAAAACATGGCAAACCTGCACCGCGCTCTAAAATCCATAAAGACTCAATATAGGCAATGTGCCCTAAGTGCCAACCAACGGGGCTAAAGTCAGGATGAGGCTGACTAGAGAATGTGGCTTGGTCTACATCCTGGAACAACGAAAGGGTTTTAGTGCGACATTCATGAAAGGCTTGAAAAATAGTCTCTTTTACACTAGATTTGCTCAACTTGGATATCACAATCTTCTCTCACACTGATGATGCTATTTTCTGGGCAAGCAGTCCAATTACCAATAAATAGTGGTTCGGAGGCAATTATTACAGATTTGGGGAAAATTAGATCATCCCGTATCCAATACAGAGATGGAGCAGGGGAAGTAGTAGTAAAGCGAGAGGCTATCAGGCGATGTCCGTCGCTAAAAACTACATTTGCCGAAACTTCTACTTGATAGCGTTTTGCCATCTCTAAAAGTGTTAATAATGTAGTGCGTAAAGCATATTGTAGAGGCCGATGCTTGTTGATTTTTATTTGGGAAAGTAATAGCGCAAAAATGTGTTCAGAATCAGTATTCCCATTGATTTTTTCATAGAGATTTTGAGTCAAAGTGCTGCGAATTTTTCTGTGTAATGTTTGGCGGAAATTCTCAATTCGTCCATTATGAATGAATAACAACTGTTGCTCATTAAACGGTTGACAATTAGAAAAATCAATAGCTTGACCTGGTGTAGCACTACGAACATAAGCGAGTACACATTTTGATTCAACATAACGGCTGAGACTAGGCAAGTTGACGTCATTCCAAATAGGCAGCGTGTTTTTATAGATAAAAGGTTCAGTATCTTTTTGATTATGATACCAACCCATACCGAAGCCATCTGCATTTACTACTCCAGAGGTCATTTCGCGGGGTTGGTAACTCTGAATTATTAAAGAATGTTCTGGTTTATACAGAAGTTTTTCTAAAGAAACAGGCGAACCTAGATAAGCAAGTAAACGGCACATTATGAATATTCCACCTTCTATTAGCACAATTATTTGGCAGCAGCCTTACCCGTTTTTATTCACAATTATCAGTGGTTCCCATTTATATGGCTTTCCGTCACCTGATTCTGATTATGACTTGCGTGGTGTGCATATTTTACCAGTGCAAGAAGTAATAGGATTAGAAACTGGGAATGAAACTATTGAAGTTTCAGAAGTTTGTGAAGCTTTAGAAATTGATTTAGTAACTCATGATGTCAAAAAATTCTTTTTGATGCTCCTTAAAAAAAATGGTTATGTGTTAGAACAATTGTATTCACCTTTAATATTAACAACTTCTCCAGAACATGAGGAATTGAAATTTATTGCTAAAAATTGCATTACTCGCCACCATAGTTACCATTATATTGGTTTTGCTGCAACACAATGGAAACTTTTTGAGAAAGAACAACCACATCGAGTCAAACCATTACTTTATGTTTATCGAGTGCTACTGACAGGAATTTATTTGATGCAAACAGGAATTATTGAGTCTAACTTAATTCAGTTAAATCAAGTCTTTAATTTGCCATATATACCTGATTTGATCGTCCAAAAGCTGTCAGGTTTAGAAAATTCTAATTTGTCTGATTTCAATGTGAATTTTCATCAGAAGGAATATGAGCGACTACGATATCAATTACAAGAGGCGTATGAATTAAGTACACTGCCAGAAGCACCTTCAGCTAAGGCAGCTTTGCATAATTTGCTAGTACGCTTGAGAGTGTGTGTATCATGAGTTCTTAACGTATCACTTATAAATTTATATAGTAAAAGCTAAAATACCTCTATCCGCAAGAAAGATAGTATCGCTCAATTGTGCAATTACTTTCGACAGTCAAAGCATGGGTAATTTTTAACTCTACGTTTTTCGTATAATAACATTACTAGTTTATTTCTGTTTTAATCGGTAAGACGATTATAAACTTTGTCTCTTGTTCTAATTCTGAGGTTACTTCTATTTTTCCTTTATGTTTTTCAACTATCTGGTAACAAATACTTAAACCTAACCCCGTTCCTTTTCCTACTGGCTTCGTTGTAAAAAAAGGGTCAAATAGTTTATTTTTAATCTCTGGTGGAATTCCAGAACCATTATCTTTGATTCCTACGTGGATGAAAGTATCATCTATCTTTAATGTATTTATAATAATTTTTTTGTTTTTATCCGATTGATGTTTTTGGTCTAGCAAAGCATCTATTGCATTACTCAGAATATTCATAAATACCTGGTTAAATTGTGCCGGATAACACTCAACTAATGGTAAATCTCCATAGTTCTTAATTACTTCAATTTTTGACTGAAATCTGTGATTTAGAATTAACAAGGTATTATCAATCCCTTCATGAATATCTACATCTTTCATATCAGCTTCATCTAATCTGGAAAAGTTCCGCAAAGATAACACAATTTCCCGAATGCGTTGAGCCCCCATTTTCATAGAATAAAGTAGACTGGGTAAATCTTTATTAATAAAATTTAAATCAATTTCCTCTATTTTTTCTTCAATTGTCCAATTAGGATCTGGGTATTGTTGCTGATATAAATTCACTAAATTAAGTAAGTCTTGAGTATAGTCATTAGTGCATTGAATATTACCATAAATAAAGTTGACATGATTATTAATTTCATGAGCTATACCTGCTACCATCTGCCCCAGAGAAGATATTTTTTCTGTTTGAATTAATTGTCCTTGGGTTTCTTTTAAGTCTTGCAATATTTGTTGAAGTTCTTGAGTTCGTTCTTCTACGCGTTGCTCTAAACTTTGGCGAGCTAGTTCTAGTTCTTGAGTTCGTTCTTCTACCCGTTGTTCTAGACTTTGGTGAGCTAGCTTTAGTTCCTGGGTGTAATCTCCCACCCATTCAACTAATTGATTCAAAGAAGTAGCTAATATCCCTACTAGTCAACCAAGAAAATTATGACAGGTGTAAATTAGGATATAACCGTTGGAATTTCACTCTGGCATCTGAAGCTGCAAAACGCCAATCGATTTTAGCTTTCTGCTGGTTACGCTCCTTTTCCCAAGC